>JBAZRB010000017.1:0-106251 GCA_041663105.1 Rhodanobacter sp. | reverse complement strand
CCAAAGGGTGGAGCGTCAGGGCCATCGTTCGGTTCTCAGTTCGGTGATCAGTTGCCTCATCGCATCACGGGCAGCGGCAAAACGCCAGAGACGCAGCTTGATAGGATCACATGGGACCTGACACCTAGCCACCACGGAGATGAAGCTATGAGTTCGAACCCGCTTTGTTGCCGCTTTGCCATTCCATTTCCCCTGAGCAATCCTTGGCGCAGGCAACCTTACTGCGAAATGGAAGTCGCGTGCTGGGTGCTGCCGTGATCCTCGAGTCGGCAGCGCGAGTGGCGTAAGCTGTGCGGCGCTTTCGTCTGCAGCAGTGTCGCCCTGTTTGCAATCACCGTTCTTCTGCCGACTGTTCGAACTTCAATGCTCTGCACTGACTGCCAATCCGGTTACCACGCTCCCTATGACCGCTTCGAGCGCCTGGCGACGAAGCCTGATGTGCCGAGCTTCCTGATGCGCTGCAGGCAGTGTGCTGCGTTGTGGCACGAGAGTTCCGGCGTGCCGGAGCTGCTCACGCGATCTCATGCGCGATGGTTGTATCCGGCGGCTCGGATTTAGCCGCGGGATCGTGGCCTGTGCATGTTGGAACGGTAGTGCCTCAATACTTGCATGGGTGCCTCAAGGCAGGAGCTTTCAAATCGCTCCGCGGCCGGCCATGCAGTTCGGGGCCGTTCCAGTGGATATTTTCCAGGCGTTGCCCGATATCACGGCGAACCGATGCAGGGGTGCGCTTGTTGCCGGGACGATACTTTGCGCAGAATGCACGATCCGCTTCGGCGATGCATTGGAGCTCGACATGTCAACCAACGCTGCCATCTTCCGCCAGTTGCATGCTGGGCCGCAGCCACTGCGGCTGCCCAATGCCTGGGACGCCGGCAGCGCCCGGCTGTTCGAAAGCCTGGGCGCCACGGCCATCGCCACCACCAGCGCAGGGCTGGCGTGGGCGCTCGGTTACGCGGATGGGGGCAAGCTGCCGGTGGGTACCGCGATCCACGCCGCAGCCGGCATCGCTCGCGTGCTCACGGTGCCGTTGTCGGTCGACATGGAAAGCGGCTACGCCGATGATGCCGCGACGGTAGGCGAGACGATCCGGCGGTTGCTCGACGTCGGCGTCGCCGGCATCAACATCGAGGACGGTACGGGCACTCCGGCCGCACTCGTCGCGAAAATCGAGGCGATCAGGAACACCGCCGCAAAGGCCGGCTCGGACATCTTCGTGAATGCGCGCACCGACGTCTACCTGGCCAATCTGGCCGACGCCTCGCAACGGGTCGAGGAAACGCTGTCACGTGGCGCGATGTATCGCGCGGCCGGCGCCGACGGTCTGTTCGTTCCCGGTCTGCACGAACCGGCGGAGATCCAGGCCATCGCGGCGGGGGCGAGCCTGCCGCTCAACCTGATGGCGTGGCCGGGGCTGATGCCGGTCGATGAGCTGGGCCGACTCGGTGTGCGACGCGTCAGTGCGGGCTCAGGCATTTCGCAGATGCTGTGGGGGCAGGCGGCGACACTGGCGCGGGACTTTCTCGACAGCGGGCACTCCGAGTCACTGGCCACGGGCGCGATGCCTTACGGCCGGATACAGGCCTTGTTCGCTGGAACGTAAGCGGCTAAGCCGGTCGAGGGTGGTGTGCCACGGCGCGGATCGCTTCAGCTCTCGCGGATAAAATCGACAAAGGCCCGCAGCGGCGACGGCAGGTGGCGGCGACCGGAGTAATACAGGTACGGCCCACTGAAACTCTGCCACCACGGCTCCAGTACCGGCACCAGTGCACCGCTGTCGAGATGCGGGCGTAGCCAGTCCTCGAACAGGTGGATGATGCCCAGCCCGTCGATGGCGGCATGCACCGCCAGATCAAAGGCGGCACCCAGGCGCACCTGCAGCGGGCCGGGCGGGTCGATGCGCACGATTTCGCCGTTGCGCTCGAACTCCCAGACAGGAACCGCCCCGCCGGAGAACTGCCCGCGCATGCAGGCGTGCTGCAGCAGGTCGCGCGGATGCTGCGGCGTGCCTCGCGCCATCAGATAGCTTGGCGCGGCGGCGGTAATCAGGCGCTGGGTTCGCGGACCGATCGGCAGCGCGATCATGTCCTGCTCCAGACGCTCGTCGTAGCGGATGCCGGCATCGCAGCCGGCGGCCAGCAGGTCGACGAAACTGTCTTCGACGATCACTTCCAGCCGGATCTCGGGGTAACGCTGGAGGAAGGGAGTGATGATCGAAGGCAGCACGGTGCGCGCCACATTGGCCGGCACGTTGAGCCGCAGCGTGCCGGCCGGGCGGTCGCGGAATTGATTGACCACGTCCAGCGAGGCTTCCACTTCGGCCAGCGCCGGTGCCAACCGTTCGGCCAGGCGCGCGCCTGCTTCGGTGGGCAGCACGCTGCGGGTGGTGCGATGGAGCAGGCGCACGCCCATGCGCGTCTCAAGCCGCCGCACCGCCTCGCTGAGCCTGGAGGCCGAATCGCTGCCAACTCGAGCCGCCTCGCGAAAGCCACCCGCCTGCACCACCGAAAGAAACGCGTAGAGATCCTGCAGCTCGGTCGCCATTGTCCTTTCCTCCGTACAACTCGTGCCGATTGTGCCGGATTATCAATTAGTCGCGCGGTACCTATAGTTCATCCCATCCTCACCCCATGACCCCGGAGCACTCGATGAACAAGCTGGCGCAGGCAGGAACTTTTTCGCTCGGCGACCGCACCGTCAACCGCGTTGGCTACGGCGCCATGCAACTGGCCGGCCCGGCTGTGTTCGGTCCGCCAAGGGATCACGTCGCCGCGCTGGCGGTATTGCGCGGGGCGGTGGAGGCCGGCGTCAATCACATCGACACGAGCGACTTCTATGGTCCGCACGTCACCAACCAGATTATCCGTGAGGCGCTGCACCCGTATGCCGACGACCTGATGATCGTCACCAAGGTGGGTGCGTTGCGTGGGGCTGATGCTTCGTGGAACCCGGCGCAAAGGCCGGCCGAGCTGGTGCAGGCGGTGCACGACAACCTGCGCAACCTCGGCCTGGAGGTGCTGGATGTGGTCAACCTGCGCATCATGGGTGACGTCCACGCGCCGTCCGAAGGCTCGATCGAGCCGCAGTTCAGCGCGCTGGCCGAGTTGCAGCAGCAGGGCCTGATCCGCCACCTGGGCCTGAGCAACGCCACCGCCAGCCAGGTCGCCGATGCACAGCGCATCGCGCCGGTGGTATGCGTGCAGAATCACTTCAACCTGGCCCACCGTGCGGATGATGCCTTCGTCGATGCGCTTGCTGCGCAAGGCATCGCCTACGTGCCGTTCTTCCCGCTGGGTGGATTCACGCCGCTGCAATCGCAGACGCTGTCCAACGTGGCAAGCCGCCTCGATGTTTCACCGATGCAGGTGGCACTGGCCTGGCTGCTGGCGCGCGCGCCCAACGTGTTGCTGATCCCCGGCACGTCGTCGCCGGGCCACCTGCGCGAGAACCTGGCGGCGGCGGGGCTGGAGCTGGGCTTGGCCGTGATGACCGAGTTGGACAGCATCGGCGCGGCCTGAAACGATGCGGGTGAAGGAGACGACCGGGCGTCAAAGCAGGTCGTCTCCTTCGGTCATGGCATCAATCCAGCGCGGGGTAGTCAGTGTAGCCGTGGCCGTCGCCGCCGTAGAACGTGTTCTGGTCGGGCGGGTTGAAGCTGGCGTCTTCGCGCAGCCGTCGGGGCAGGTCGGGGTTGGCCAGAAACAGCCGTCCAAACGCCACCAGGTCGGCGTGGCCACTGGCGACTTGGTCGATGGCCATGGCACGGTCGTAGCCATTGTTGCTGATCCACACGCCCTTGAACGGTTTGCGCATGGCGGCGTAGTCGAACGGTTGCGGCTGGCGGTCGCCGCCGGTTTCACCTTCGATCACATGAATATAGGCCAGCTTCAAGGTGGCCAGCCGTTCCACCGCACGGTTGAACAGGGCCTGCGGATCGCTGTCGGACACATCGCCGAAGGTCGTCAACGGCGACAGGCGCACGCCGGTGCGACCGGCACCCACTTCCTTCGCCACCGCTTCGCATACTTCGAACAGCAGACGTGTGCGATTCTCGATGCTGCCGCCATAGGCGTCGGTGCGCTGGTTGCTCTTGTCGCGCAGGAACTGATCGATCAGATAGCCATTGGCGCCATGCACTTCGACGCCGTCGAAACCGGCCTCGATCGCGTTGGCGGCGGCTTGGCGATAGGTGTTGATCAGAGCGGGAATTTCGTCAAGTTCCAGTGCGCGTGGCATCGAGACATCGACGAAGCCGTCGGCTACGAAGGTCTTTGCCTCGGCGCGGATCGCCGATGGCGCCACCGGCGCCTTGCCACCCGGCTGCAGTGAGGTGTGCGAGATGCGTCCCACGTGCCACAACTGCAGCACGATCCGCCCACCCTCGGCGTGTACGGCGGCGGTCGTCAGCTTCCAGCCGGCAATCTGTTCGGGTGAGTGGATGCCCGGCGTGGCGATATAGCCCTGGCCTTCGGGACAGATCTGGGTCGCTTCGCTGATGATCAGGCCGGCACTGGCGCGCTGCGCGTAATAGGTGGCGTTCAGTGCGGTCGGTACATTGCCGGCACTGGCGCGGTTACGGGTCAGTGGTGCCATCACCACGCGATTGGGCAAGCTCAGATCACCGACCTGGATCGGTTGGAACAGCACTTCAATATCCGGCGCAACGTCGGCTTGAGCGTTCATGCATTCTCCTTCGGGAATAACGCCTGCCATCAAACGGCTGGCGTGGGGAACGCGCACTCTAGATGGGAAGCTGTTCTCTTGATGTGTAGGGGTGCTAATTGTGGGCGGCGCTTGGCAGTGCATCTTGGAACGCAGGTGCTCTGCCCCTCGGACGCAAGAAAGCCACTTGCCCGTCACCCCGGCGGGAGTCTGGCCCCATGCCTTTCGCTGATCGGGGTTTTCCGTTGTACCTGACTCCAGACAAGGATCAACGCCCGCCTCGACTGAACGAAAAAATTTTGCAGAGGTGTTTTGTTTGGAGGTGCTATTTGGGCAATCCCGCCAACCACTTCAACACCGATTGCGACAGCTCGATCCGCTGATCCGAATACGCATGATCGGTGGGCAGGTGCACGGTGGTGACGTGGTTGTCGCCTGCTTTGCGCAGGTCGGCAGCGAAGGCCCGGTTGACCGGGGCGAGGCCGTCGTCGGAGGTGATGATGAGGGCAGTGCGATGCTTCAGGGTGTCCACTTTTGAGGGGAAGATCCACTCGGCGGCATGGTCGAGCAGTTCACGCGCCAGGCCGTCCGGCGTGCAGCCGCTCAGCGGGGCCATGCCTTCGTCGGCGAGTCCCGTGCTCATTGCCTTGATACCGGCGGCTGCGCCGTCCTTGCGGACCAGTGCCTGCGCGTGGCCGGCCATGTCCGCGGCGGAGATGGTGGCGAAGGCCTTGATCGCGGGGTCCGCCGCGGCGGCTTCGACGGTCATGAAACCGCCCATGCTGTGGCCGATCAGCACGATGCGTTTTGGATCGAGCCTCAACTTTTTGGCACTATCCGGCTGACGCAGGTAAGCAGTCGCTGCGGCCGTATCTTCGATGCTGTGCGCGAACGAGAACTTGCCGGGTGTACCCCAGGAGCCGCGGTAGTTGAAATAGAGCACATCCCAGCCGGCGCGGCGCATGTCCTGCGCCAGGTCCAGGTTGCGTTCGTTGCCCGGAAAGCCGTGCAGCAGGATTACCGCCGGATGTGGCCCGGCACCGGCGGCCACGTAGACCAGTGCATTCAACAGTTCGCCATGGCTGGGGATCTGCATGGTCTGCATTTCCGCGCGGTTGGCGCCTTGCGGCGTGCTGAGCAGGCTGGTGCCGGCGTCAGGCTGGGGCGGCTTCGCGTGGACGAGGGTGGCCGTGATCAGCCAACTCAGACCGATAAAGTTGGCTACGGTGGTGCGTAACAGTTGGCGCTTCATGGGGATCCCCCGAAAAGATGGTGCGGGCGACGACAAGCTCGTTCGGGTGGCCTGCCGGCGCGAGACCGTGGCGTTCCCTGGCGGAATGTAGCGCGTTGGCAGGGTACTGCGCCGCCGGGGTTGCCGCGTGGGTGCTTCGGTTTGCTGCATGCAGCGCGAAGGCGCCGCCGCGACTGCCGCGTGGGCAGGCGAGGATGGCGCCTTCAATGGAGTGCGTCGCGGTGCGGCGGCCTACTGCACCAGTGCCGTGGCCACGGTCTGCCGGATCGGCGTGGCGGCGCGGCGGATCAACGTGCTGAGCTGCTTGCTGCCACCGAACAGCCCGCCAACGGCGGCGCCAGCGTCGGAATTGGCGAGCAGTTCGGCCAGCGGCTCGGGCAGACCGGCCTGGAGAAGGGCTGCCTTGTAGTCGGTTTCGCTGAGGTTGACATAGGGCAGCGTCCTGCCCGACTGCTGGCTGATCTCCGCGGCCAGTTCGGCGCGTGTGTAGCTGCTGTCGCCGGTTAGTTCGTACACCTCGCTTTCGCTGGCATCGCCGAGCAGAACGGCAGCAGCGGCAGCGGCGTAGTCGGCCCGTGCGGCAGAGGCGATACGGCCTCGTCTGCGCTGCCGATCAGCGCGTCGTGGGCCAGAGCGGCTGGAATGGCCATGGCGTAGTTCTCGGAGTATCAGTCGTTGGTCGACCAACTCCGGCGCGGCAGGTTGCTGTCGGCCGAATGCCCTTCGCGAGGCGTGTTGATGCATGTCACCAGCCGCTGGGGCGTATTGGTGCTGATGGTGTTGCGCGATGGCATGCACCGTTTCAGCGAGCTGCGTCTGAAAGTCGGTGGGGTCAGCGAAAAGATGCTGGCGCAAACCCTGCAGGCGCTGGAGCGTGACGGCTTTGTCGAGCGTCGGGCGTTGCCCGTGGTGCCGCCGCATGTGGAGTACACGCTGACGCCGCTGGGCAGGGAAGTGGCCGGGCAGGTGGCGCAACTGGGCGAATGGATCGAAGTGAACCTGCCACGCGTCATGCAGGCGCGCAGCGAGGTGGATTCGGTCGCGTCGGTGTCGCGTTGAAGAGGAGTGGGCAAAACGGCAGCTCAAGGGCCGCTGGCGCGGATGCCGAACAGGCGAAAGGCGCATCCCTCGCGGGATGCGCCTTCATCAATCGCACCTGCAAATCAGCGCATGCCGCCGCTGGCGTACAGGTGCTCGCCGTTCAACCAGTACGAGTCATCGGACGCCAGAAAAGTGACGATCGAGGCAATGTCCTGCGGCTGGCCGGTGCGGCCCAGCGGGGTTTGTGCCACGGCGCCGGCTTCGAAATCCGAGCCGATGAAACCCGCGCTGTGGGTGCCTTCGGTCTCCACGATGCCGGGGTTGACCGCGTTGACGCGGATCTTGCGCGGGCCGAGCTCGCCGGCCAGCACGCCGGTGATGCCGATCACTGCGCTCTTGGTGGCGGTGTAAACCGCACTGGCCGGCGGCAGCAGGCGCGAGACCAGTGAGCCGATGTTGATCACGCTGGAGCCTTCGCCCATGTGCTTGGCGGCCGCCTGGGTGACCAGCAGAAGGCCGAGCACATTGACGTTGAACTGCTTGTGGAAGTGCTCCTCGGTGATGGCCTCGAGAGGTGCGAACTCGTAGACGCCGGAGTTGTTGACCAGCACGTCGAGTTTGCCGAACTGCTTGATGGCGGCGTCGACGATGACCTGCGCGTCGGCGACTTTGGAAACGTCACCTTGTACGGCGAATGCCTTGCCGCCGGCGGCAGTGATTTCTGCCACCACGGCGTCGGCGCCGGTCTTGCTGGAGGCGTAGTTGACCACCACCGATGCACCTTCGGCGGCGAGTGACTTGGCAATGGCGGCGCCGATGCCCTTGGAGGCGCCGGTGACGAGGGCGACTTTGCCGGTGAGCTTGCTCATGACGATGTCCTTCTTTTGATTCTGGGGGAGGGGCTGGATAGGTTTCGAACTTCAGTTGTTCGTAAAGTACGAACTATGGAACTAATAGTCAAGGGTTGTTATGCTTGTTCCCATGAAACCGTTGATTCACCCGTCCATCGACACCATCACCGTCGAAGGCGTCCTGCATGCGCTGTCCGATCCGGTGCGGGTGGCGATCTATGCCGACATGGCCGGTGCGGGCTGCGCACAGACCTGCTCGACCTTTTTGCAGGTGATCGACCGTTCGATTCCCAAGTCCACCTTGTCGCAGCACTTCCGCACCTTGCGCGAGGCGGGGTTGATACGCAGCGAGCGTCAGGGCGTGGAAATGCTCAACACCACGCGTTGCGCCGAAATCGAGCAGCGCTTTCCAGGCCTGCTTCCCGCCATCATGAATGCGCACCGCGTCCAGCTGGCTGAAAAGGCTCGCCCTGCCAGGCGCAAGACGACGGCGGGCAAGGCCAGGGCGGACTGACTTCGATCGCCGATCGCCGGCGACGTTTGTGCCTGCTTTTCTCCGTGCCGTGTTATCAAATGGACGGCCAATACTTGACCGGTGGCCCGGTGGGGAAACCCATGTGAGGGCGGTCGGGGAGCCTCGGCGGCAAGCCTGCTACGCTGTGTCGATGCCGCCATCCGATGGCGCAGCGTGCGACATGACGTGAGCGGCACGCCGCGTCGCTGCCGCAAACACTTCAGGGAAGCCGTCTGATGGGATCAAGGATCGTCCTCGCATTTTTGGCTGTGCTCATCGCTTCATGCAGTGGCAAGCCGCTTACCCAGGCGGAATGCCGGACTGTGGCGAGCAAGGAGATCGACGACGCGATCAGCCTTGCGTCCCCGGCTGATGCGCCGTCGCTGAAGGAGCACCTGATGCGCAACGCCGCCAGCAGTACCGCCCAATGTCTGGCCGGGCATACCTATCAGCGCCACGACTACCAGTGCATGATCCGGGCGGGCAACCCGCGTGAAACATACGAGTGCATCCAGGAGGTGAGCGCGCGCATCTATCACTAGCAGCGCGATGCAGGAGGTTGTCGGCGCGCTGCCTGCTACTGCGGCCACCACTCGTCAAGTTGCTGGTCCAGCCACTTCGCCACGCGGGCGAATCTGTCCTCATCGACATGGCGCGGCAGCGGTGACTCGTCGCCGAAGTATGCGTTGAGGTCACCGACCAGCGCGGCATTCCACTCGGGATGAAACTGCACGCCGAGATGGCGCGTGCCCGAGGCGAACATCTGCTGCGCGCAGCATTCGCTCCAGGCGAGTGAGCGTGCGTCCGGTGGCAGGCTGAAGCTGTCCGTGTGCCACTGCAGGGCATCGACCGCGCTGCCGTCGCTGAAGTGGATGCCGGTCCAGCCGGTTTCGGCCTGGTTCAGTGCGTGGATCGTCGCGCCGAGCGCATCGGCCAGCAGCTGGGCGCCCAGGCAGATGCCGAATACAGGCACCTCATCCACGATGCGCTCGCGCAACCACACTCGCTCGCGCTCCAGCCAGGCGGGTGCATGGTTGACCGCATGCGGCCCACCGAGCAGCAGGCAGGGATGATGGGTTACCGCGGGCAGTTGGCCGCGATCGGCACGATGGATGTCCAGGGTGACGCCGCGTCGCGCCGCCCACGCGGCAATCTCGCCGACCCCTTCGGCGGGGTGATGCTGCAAGACGATCAGTCGTTGGGTCATTGCGGGCCTTTGCTGTCAGGGCACTTTGCCGCTTCGGCGCGCTGCTGGCCACGCAGGTGGCTTCACGTGGTTGCCATCATTCCGATCAAAGTCTAACGCAAGGGCGCGGTGTCGCCCGGCGCGTCGTCATCCATGCTCCAGCGCAATCGCCCGGTAGTAACGCTGACGCGAAGGTGGCGATGCTTTGCGAGATAGCGCACGCCCACGATAGCCGCGCCGAAACCGGACGCGCCGCCGACGGCCAGGGCCCAGCGCGGGCCCAGCGTATCGGCAACCCAGCCGACGATGGGGGCGCCGATCGGGGTGCCGCCCATGGCGATGGCGAGCACGATCGCGATCACCCGCCCGCGCATGGCGGGGGTGGTGGTCATCTGCGCCAGGCTCAGGGTCGAGGTGGTCAAGGTCTGCGCGGAGATGCCGATGATCACCAGCGCGGCAGCGAACAGCAGCTCGTTCGGCATCAGCGCCGCCAGTGTGCACCCCAGCCCGAACACGCCGGCACCGATCATCAGCAAGGGAATGCTGGGCTTGTCGCGTTGGGCGGCGAGCAGGGCGCCGGCGATCGAGCCGATGGCCATGGTTGAAGTGAGCAGGCCATAGGTGCCCGCGCCGGCATGAAACACGCTGACTGCCATGGTCGAGATGTAGATGGCAAAGTTGAGGCCGAAGGTACCGATCAGCAGCAGCATGAACAGCACGGCCATCAGGTCTGGTCGCTGGCGCACGTAGCGAAAGCCATCGGCGAGGCTGCCGCGCGTGCGCAGCGCTTTCTCGGTGCGATGCAGGTCAGCCACGCGCAGCCGCGACAGCGCCACCAGCACGGCGGCGAATGAAGCGGCATTGATCACGAATACCCAGCCCGTGCCCACGCCGGCGATCAGCAGGCCGGCGACAGCGGGGCCGATCATGCGCGCGGCGTTGAACGAGGTGGAATTCAGCGCCACCGCATTGGACAGGTCGGCTTCGCCTACCATCTCGGCGACGAAGGTTTGCCGGGCGGGCGAGTCGAACGCGGTCACACAGCCGAGCAGCAGGGCAAAGGCGTAAACCTGCCATAGCTGCACCGCGCCGCTGAGGGTGAGCAGGCCCAGCCCCAGCGCCAGCACGCCCATCGCCGCCTGGGTGGCGATCAACAGCTTGCGACGATCCAGGTGGTCGGCGGCAAATCCACTCAACGGCAGCAGCACAACCATCGGCCCGAATTGCAGCGACATAACGATGCCTACCGCGGTGGCGCTGTGATGGGTCAGTTCGGTGAGTACGAGCCAGTCCTGCGCGATGCGCTGCATCCAGGTCCCGATGTTGGATACCACCGCACCACTGGCCCACAGCCGGTAGTTGCGGTTTTTCAGCGAGCGGAACGTGCCTTTCATCTTGCGGCGGTCGACGATGGTGTTGGCGCGATTGTGGCGACGCTGCGCTCAAGCAGCGCGATGATCTCGGCCGTGGTGCCCGTTTCGCCGAGGCGTGGAAAGATGCGTTCGACGCTGTTGGCGTGGGCGTCGGCGCTCATGTCGGTCATGGCGTCGATGGCGAGCGTGACGTTGAAGCCGAGCTCGTGCGCCTGGCGTGCCGTCGACTCCACCCCGATGCTGGTGGCGACACCGGCCACTACCACCTGGGTGACCCTGTTTTTCTGCAGATGAGTCAGCAGGTCGGTGCCGGTGAATGCACCCCAGCTCTGCTTGCTCACGGCGTGGTCGTCAGGTTGCCGGTTGAGCTCGGGTACCAGCTCGGCCCAATCGGCGGGCAGGTCGCCAACGCGACGGGCCTGCTCGTTGCGGCCGGGTGCGAAGCCGGTGACGTTGACCAGCACCACGGGCAGCTGATGTTGACGGAAGGCGCAGGCCAGGGCACTGGCGCGAGCCACTACCTCGGCGGTCGGGTGGGCAGCGGGGTAGGCAACGATGCCGTTCTGCAGATCGATCACGATCAGGGCGGTATGCGGGTCAAGTGTGCTGACTGACATTGTGGGGTCCGGGGAAGGGAAGGGGTACGTCAGCGAAGCGGGTCAGGGGTCGACGACGCGCTTGAGCAGTTCCATCGCCCCGGCCAGCTGCGCCTGCTCGGCGGGAGTGAGCTTTTGCTGGAGAGTGCGGAACAGCCAGTCTTCACGTGCTGCACGCCCAGCCTTGATCCAGGCGTGACACGCGGGTGTGAGCGACCACAGCGTCTGTCGACCGTCGCTCGGGTCCGCGGCGCTGCTGACGAAACCGGCCGCCTGCAAGATGGAGACGTTCGCACCCATCGATTGCGGACGCATGCCTTCAGCGCGCGCCAGCGTGGTCACCGTGGCCGGGCCATCGTTTTCCAGGCGGCGCAGCACGGATATCTGGGACAGGGTCAGATCACCCAGACAGGCCTGTTCCCGCAGCCGCCGCTTGAGCTGGCCGGCCATGACACGCAGGTCTCCGGCCAGAGCCAGCGCGCGGGCGGTCGTCGAATCGGAGGGGGACTTGCTCATTGTCGAATCATGCATGATGCAAAGGAAAACTACAAAGGTAAACTTCATAGTTTGGACGAACGGCTTGCTGGCGGCCGAATCAGGGTGTGCACCAGCGGCGCCGCCATGGGGTCCCGCCGCAACGGCATGAACTGGCGCGCTGAAAATCGAGATGCAACACTGTGCATCAATTAGATTCGGCTCAGTGATTTCCCGAATGACGTTTTCTGAATCCCCGCAGCGTGCACCGTCGTGTCCTTGAACCAGTCGGCGACGATCGATTCCTCAGTGGAAACGAGTTCAGCGGGCACCCGTGACGGCAAGTCGGCTGGGCCAGGTGGCAGTCGCAGCCCCGCGCATTCGGCGTTCTGGATCATGGTGCGACGTGTCACCCTGCTGGCGGCATCGGTGGATGCGGCGTTCCTCGCGTTCTTCCTTGTTGTTGGGTCGCCGCTGCTGGCCTGGTTGAACGTTGTCAGCATCAGCATGTACCTCACTGCCTATCTGCTGCTGCGGTGGCGGTGGAATTTTCCCGCGCTGGTGCTGATCTGGATTGAAGTGATGGCGCATGCCGCGATCGGCACCATGCTGGTGGGGTGGGACAGCGGTTTTCACTACTACCCGCTGATGTTCATTCCGGCCATCGTCGTCAGCGGTTCCGGTCGCAGGGTGATCCTGCCGCTGCTGTTCCTGTTTCTGGCTTATCTGGCGCTGCATGCCGCGGCGCTCCATTTTGGTGCGATGGCACCGATAAGCGGATCGGCCTTGCTTGCACTCAACGTCTTCAACGTCTCCATTTTCCTTTGCATGGCCAGCTATACCGCGCGCTTCTACTACGCGCTGGTGCGCAAGTCCGAGCGGAAGCTGCGCGATCTGGCCACCAGGGACACCCTCACCGGGCTATCCAATCGCCGGCATCTGCTGGCTCTGGCTCAGCAGGAAATCTCCCGGGCGCGGCGCGCCGGTGAGCAGGTGTCGCTGGTGCTGGCGGACATCGATGATTTCAAGCAGATCAACGATGCGAACGGTCACGACGCCGGCGATCAGGTACTGATTCAATCCAGTCGGTGGTTCCGGGGCTTGTGTCGGGCACAGGACGTGGTGGCCCGCTGGGGCGGTGAGGAGTTTCTGTTTCTGCTGCCGGCAACCGGTGCCGACGCAGGCAGGGAGTTTGCCGAACGCGTGCGGCAGACGATCGCCGGACGCGAGGTTGATCTGACTGGCGAATCGATCCATTTCACGATTTCCCTGGGCGTCGCCACCCTGGTGGACGGGGAACACCTGCACGATGCCATCGTGCGTGCAGATCGGGCGCTATACCGCAGCAAGGGCGAAGGTCGCGACCGGGTCAGTGTGGCGGATGATCCGCCGTTGCCATCGCGGTGCGACATACGTGTTGACGAAAAGGGCATCACAACCTGAGTTCCCTTTCGGCACGGGCTGACGCTGTGCCAGCGCCAAGTCATCTGGCGGGCGGCGTTGGCTTGCGCTAGCTTGCAGGCTTCTCAAGACGGGGGACGTCCATGAAGAAGTTGTTCGGCATGCTGCTGTGCGCGCTGGTGGCCGTGAACATCGCCTGGGCGCAGGCTTCGCCTCCTGCGCCGGCCGCATTGCCGTCACCGCTCGCTCCCGCGGTGCAATCCGTCAGCCCGCCCGCGCATTTCGATGTGGACAAGGCCGCCGAGGCCTACATGGCCGAACTGTCGCCAGCGCAGCGGGCGAACTCGGACGCCTATTTCGAAGGTGGCTACTGGCTGATCCTGTGGGATTGCCTGTGGGGCTGGGTATCGCCTGGTTGCTGCTCGGTACGCGGCTGTCGGCGCGCATGCGCAACCTGGCCGAACGGATCACCCGCATTCGCTGGCTGCAGACCTCCATCTATGCGGTGCAGTACATCGTGCTGACGGGCTTGCTTGCGTTGCCGTGGAGCATCTACGAAGACTTTGTTCGCGAGCACAAATACGGCCTGTCCTCGCAGAACCTTGGTCAGTGGCTGGGTGATCAGGGCAAGGGGCTGCTGGTGACCCTGATCCTGGGTACGCTGGTGCTGGTGATCATCTACGCGGTGATCCGCAAGGCCACGCGCAGCTGGTGGCTGTGGGGGGCGGGCGTCACCGTGCTGTTTGTGATCTTCGTGGGCACCATCGCACCGGTATATATCTCGCCGTTGTTCAACTCTTACCAATCCTTGCCGGCCAGTCCGTTGAAAGTGCAGATCCTGTCGATGGCGCGCGCCAACGGCATCCCCGCCACCGACGTGTACTGGTTCGATGCCTCGCGTCAGAGCAAGCGCATCAGCGCCAATGTCAGCGGCATGTTCGGCACCACCCGCATCAGTCTCAACGACAACCTGCTCAACCGCAGCACGCCGTCGGAGATAGATGCCGTGCTGGGTCACGAGATGGGCCACTACGTGCTCAACCACATGTACAAGGGCATCGTGTTCATCGGCATCATCATCGTGCTGGGTTTCGCCTTCGTACGCTGGGGGTTCGGCTGGGCCCAGCGGCGCTGGGGCGAACGCTGGGGGTTGCGCGGGGTGGATGACGTGGCGGGCCTGCCGCTGATCGCGGCGCTGTTCACCCTCTTCATGTTTTTCATGACCCCGGTGAACCATACGATCACCCGCACGATGGAGTCCGAGGCCGATGCGTTCGGGCTCAATGCCGCGCGCCAGCCGGACGGTTTCGCCCAGGCGGCCGTGCAGTTGTCCGAATACCGCAAGCTGCGTCCGGGCCCGCTCGAGGAGTTCATTTTCTTCGACCATCCCAGCGGCTGGAATCGCATCCACCGCGCGATGGTATGGAAGGCCGAACACCTCAACGATGCGGATGTCCTCGCCGGCGAGGCAGGCGCGCCGGCTGGCGCCCGCTGAGGCAGCGCGGCATCAGGTCGCCGGGCAGGCGCGGCCAGTCGGCGCGGGCCCGCTGATGCGTTTTCGTACGGCAGCTCGGTGTAGCTTGCATTGGTGTGTCATCTGCTCGATCCCCCGCCTCACCCATGGGTCAACCGAATGAAAATGTACCTGCGCACCATGTTGCCTCTGCTGGCTGCGACGATTGCCCTGGGCACGGCATGCATGCCGCTGGCCCAGGCGCAATCCAGCGATGCGGTGCTCACCGCGCGCGTCGACAGGGTGCTTGCCAAAACACCATTGATCGACGGCCACAACGACTTGCCCTGGGAAATTCGCCAGCGCTTCGGAAGCGCTGCCGGTGTGGACCTCGGCGCCAGCACGGCGAACCTTCCGGCAAAAATGGAAGACGGTGAAGTCGCGCCACCGCTGATGACGGATATTCCACGCCTGCGCCTGGGCCACGTCGGCGCGCAGTTCTGGTCGGTGTGGACTCCTCCTGCGGATACCGGTCCGGTGGCGGTGAAGATGACGATGGAGCAGATCGACATCGTCCGCAGCATGGTCGCGCGCTATCCGAAGGATATGCAAATGGCCTATTCGGCGGACGACATCATGCGCGCGTTCAGGGCCGGCCGTGTCGCCGCCCTGATCGGTATCGAGGGCGGTCATCAGATCGACAATTCGCTGCCCGTGCTGCGCCAGATGTACGTGCTTGGTGCGCGCTACATGACGCTGACCCATACGCTGGACAACGACTGGGCTGATTCGGCGACGGATGCACCCAGGCACCACGGGCTGACCCCGTTCGGTCGTGCGGTGGTGCATGAGATGAACCGCCTCGGCATGCTGGTCGATCTCAGTCACGTATCACCGGACACGATGCGCGCCGCGCTGGCGACTTCGGTCGCGCCGGTGATGTTCTCGCACTCCGGTGCGCGTGCGCTGGACGACCACCCGCGGGATGTGCCGGACGACGTGCTGACGTTGGTGGCGCACAACCACGGCATCGTCATGGTGACCTTTGCGACGTCGTATGTGTCGGCCGCGCACAATCGCTGGGAAGCCGACCGTGCCGCCGAACAGACGCGCTACAACTCACCGCCTTACGTCGGCCTGTATATCGGTCAGCCCGAGCGGGCCAAGGCGGCGCTGGCAGAGTGGGATCGCCATCATCCGCAGCCGGTGGTCACCCTGGCGATGGTCGCCGACCACATTGAGCACGTCCGCGAAGTAGCCGGCATCGACTGCGTCGGCATCGGTTCCGACTTCGACGGCATTCCCGACACCCCGCGTGGCCTGGAAGGCGTCGACAAGTTTCCGGCGCTGCTCAAGGAACTCGCGCGGCGCGGCTGGAGCGACGATGAGCTGTCCAAGCTGGCCGGCGGCAACATGTTGCGCGTGATGCGCGGGGCCGCCGCGGTGGCGCAGCGTCTGCAGGCTGCCGAGCCGCCATCATCGGCGACGATCGGGCAACTGGACGCGGGTGTGGCGAAGGCGCCGCTCTGAAGCCGCACGGCTCAGCGTGGGGCATGGCCCGGCGCAGGCGTTGGTGGACGTTCCGGCCGTGATGCCGGGTAGCTGAAATCAGCGGTCTTTCGACGGGTGCATTTTCAGCACTGTACCCGGCCGCCTGCCAGCTGCTTGCACGGATGGAAGACGGGCTCCCTCGGCTTTGCCGGATGGCCATGGTCGCCGTCATGATGCTCGCGCGGCCGGCCCGCGTAGGGCGGCAACACACCTCCGTAACTCGGTGCATAGTTCTCGGCCGGCTGGCTCAGTTGTTGCTGGTACTGCGCGTTCTGCTGGCGTAGCGCATTGTTCTGCGCTTCCAGCTGGTTGCTGTTGGCCAGCTGGTTGACCAGCGCCTGCTGTCTTGTGTTTTCCTCGCGTTGCTTGGCGGCCAATGCCTCGTCGGCCTGGCGTTGTGCCTTTTCTGCTTCGCCCTGCTGATAGGCGGCCAGTCGATCGTCGTACAATGCGTCCAGATGGTGCGCGTCGGCATAGGCCTTGGCCTTGTCCTGCTGATCCAGTCGCAGGAACTGGTCAATGATCTCGGTATCGTCGGCCTTGTGCAGCAGCTCGCCCTTGCCACCGGGGCAGGGATGATCCATGTAGGCGAGTTGGCCAGCCTGGGTGCATTTGTAGATGTCCTGTGCGCTGGTCACCGTCGCCGCCGCAAGCAGGAGCGTGGCGATCGCCAGGAGAGATTTTCCGGTCGTCGAGGTTTTCATGGCGACGTCCATTTTGCGCCAATCCCGCGTAATGAAAATGTTTCCGTCATGAGTTGCCGGCAGCCCCGGTCATCTGGTGTTCCGGGAACTTCTGCCCTGGCGCGGCGTGTTTCAGCCAGCGGCGACTGATGCCGGCCGCGCATCCTGCACAGCCACTTTCTGCCACGCCCGCAGTCCGATGGCAGCCAGCACGATGAAGCCGGCATACAGCACCGAGGTGATCAGCAGGTGCTTGTAGATGTACTCGCCGACGTAGATCACGTCGACGATGATCCACAGCCACCACGCGGCGATATGCCGGCGGCCTTGCCACCATTGGGCGACCAGGCTGAAGGCGGTCAGTGCGGCGTCCAGCCAGGGCAGGGCGGCGTCCGTCCAGCGGTGCATGGCATAGCCCAGCACGAGGGCGCCGAGCGTGCCGAGCAGTACATGGCCGGCTGCTTCTCCACGACGCAAGGCCGCCACCTGCACCCGACCATCGTCGCCGAGGTTCTGCAGCCAGCGTCGCCAGCCGTAGACGATCAGGCCGGCGAATGCCACTTGCAGCAAGGCATCGGAGTAGAGCTTCGCATCGACGAAGATCCAGCAGTACAGCACTACCGACAGCATGCCGATCGGCCAGCACAAGGGCCGGCGTTTGGCGGTGAGCCAGACGGCCCAGGCGCTGATCAGGGCGCCGACGAGTTCGATCAGGGTCATGTCAGAAGTCGTAGGTCAGCGAAAGTCGGGCCAGTCGCGGGGCGCCCGGGAAGAGGTAGCTGTCACCGCCGGAGGTGCCGGTGTCGCGCCAGTAGAGATGGTTGAACACGTTGTCGATGTTCAGGCGCCAGGTGAGCGCGTGGCCATTCCACTGGCTGACGTACTTCAGGCCGGCGTCGAACACATGATAGGCCGGCACCCGCACCAGACCGTCTGGCGTGGCCGTGTTCGCACTGGCGTAACGCCAGCCACCGAGCAGGCTCAGGTTTTGTGCAAACGGGAGCGTGTAGTCCGCGTAGACCGAGGTGCGAAAGCGCGGCACGTTGACGACCTGGTGGACTTCGTAACTGGGGGTGCCCGTGTTTTGGGCGCGGGCCTGGATCAGGTTGGCGCTGGCGGTGAGGCTGAGGTTGTCGGTGACCTGGCCGGCGGCGTTGAGCTCGAGTCCGGTGTGCACTTCTTCGCCCTGCTGGACGAAGGTGAAGCCAGCGGCGGAGTGGTCCGGCTGGGCGAACTGATACGGCTGGTGGATGCGGTACAACGCGGCCTGCAGACTCAGTGCCGGCGTCCATGCGTATTTCACGCCGGCCTCGACCTGGCGCGCCAGCAGCGGCGCGAGCAGAGCGCTGCCGTTGGAGGCCCACCACGGCGCTTGCCCACCGAGCGAAAGGCTTTCGCTGTAGCTGAGATAGGTGGTCAGTGTCGTGCTCGGCTGCCACAACACGGCCGCTTGCGGCAGGAACTTGTTCTCCACGGTATGCCGCTGCAGCACGCCGGTGTCGTCGAATGCGCTTTCATTCAGGCGCACGTAGCGGCCGCCGGCGAGTACCTGCCATTGCGAGCCCAGGTGCACGCGATCCAGGCCGAACACCGAGCGTTGCCAGCTGTCCAGTGCGCGCGCCGGGGTGCCGGGCTGGTTGGGTGATGGCGCGAAGTAGGGCGGGTCCACCTGGTTGATGTTGGCGGTGCCGACGTAGTCGTACACGTAGGGGCGCTGGTTGAGCGTGCGCTGGAATGTGCTGGCGCCCAGGCTCAGCTCATGGTTGAGCATGCCGGTGTCGAACGAGCCCTTGAGCGCGGCGCGGACTTCGTCGTTCTGGCGGGTATCGTCGGGGCTGCGGTAGTCATAGACGTCGTAGTCGCCGTTGGGGGCGAAAAAATAGCCTGGCGTGGCGCCGCTGGCGCAAGCGGGTGAGTAGGAACAGCCGTAGGCAAAGGCGACGTTGTCGTCGATCACCACATGGCTGTGGCCGGCCGACACCTGTGCCTCCCAGTGGTCGTTGAACGCATAGTGGAAGCGCAAGGTGGTGTTGCTGGCATTGATGCCGACCGGCTGCTGCCAGGGTTCGTAGCCGAGCATGCGGGTGCGGCTGGGGTTGGCCGGAATCAGCGTGCCGCCGAGCAACTGGTAGCCGGAGACCGAGCGCTGGCCGCTGGTCTGGTAATCGGTGTCGAGTTGCCAGGCGGCCTTGCTGCTGATCTTCCAGTCGGCGGCCAGCGAAATGAAGTTGCGCCGGCCGTCGGCGTGCTGCACGTAAGAGTGCATGTCCTCATGGGCAGCGTTCAGGCGCACGCCGACATTCGGGGTCAGCCAGCCGCCGATGTCGAGCGCGCCGTAGCGCGAACCCTTGGAGTCGGTGCCCACGGTGACCGAATGCACGTTGGCCGGGCGCTTGCTGACATAGTTGACCAGGCCGCCGGGGGCGACGATGCCGGCTTCCAGCCCGGCGAGGCCCTTGAGGATCTCCACCTGCTGCTTGTCCTCCAGCGTGAGGTACTGCTCGCCGGCGATGCTGAGATCGTTCATCCGAAAGCCGCTGGCCAGATCCAGCGGAAAGCCGCGGATGGAGATGTCCTGGTAGTAGCCGACGGCGGCGTAGTTGTCGCCGAGCGCCGCATCGGCGTGGGCCAGTTCGCTGAGGCTGCGTGGCTGGCGATCATCGAGCTGGGCGCGGGTGATCACCACGATCGCTGCCGGCGTGTCATGCAGGGGCGCATTGCCGAGACCGCCGAGATTGCTGCTGTCGGCGTTGTAGCCCTTGTTGCTGTCGGCCTGCACATGCACAGGTGCCAGCGGCGTGGCCTGCGACGGAGCGGTGCTGTCGTCCTGCGCATGGGCGACGGCCATGATCGACATCAGGGCAAGCAGCAGGGGAGTGCGGGGGAGTTTCATGGTCATCGTCGTCTTCTGGGCTGCGGACGAAGCGACGGCGAGCCGATACCATCGCGAGGACGGTTCGACTCAGCAAGCTCCCTACGCCGGTGCTAACCGGATCAGGTTCCAAGGGACTCTCTCAGCCCGGCAATGCCGGGCACCCCCGCTTCAAGAACGCGCATTGAACCACGAAATGGAAGCCGCGGCGATGGCCGTCGCCACTTTCGTTCGCAGGAGCCCGCTGGCGGGCGATGCTTCTGTTTTGGTGGGGATCAGAACAACAGCATCGCCCGCCAGCGGGCTTCTACGGGGTTGTCGATCATCATGAGTATTGGCGGATGGCTTGCAGCAGCGTCTGGCCGGGCGCGCTCTGGAACCAGGCGGCGTGCCCGCGCAGAAAGGTGTCGTAGGCGACATCCGCGTTCGCGGTGGAGTGCGTGATGGCGTGGAAATATTCCACTTCCGACAGCGCGAAATCCACGTGTACCAGTGGCAGCAGGTCGGCCAGCAGGTGCAGGTCATCGCGGCTCAGCGGACGCAGCTGGCGATAGCCGTCGATCAGCGCGTGCGCGATGTCCGGGTGGATGGCCGCCGCTCCGGTGTCCAGTGTCAGCCAGGCGATCGCATTGCGCTCGATTGCGGTGGCGAGATCGAACAGGGCGCTGTTGGCGGCGGCAAGGCCGAAATCGAGCACGGCGCTGATCAGGGCGTTGTCACTGACGCCGCTCCAGCACAGGTTGGATACATGCCAGTCGCCATGCGTCCACAGTTGCGGCTGGCGTGCCAGTGCCGGTTGCAGCGACGCATGCCATGGCGCCAGCACTCCGCCCAGCTCGGCGGGCCAGTCGCGATCGCGTAGGTAGTCGACCAGCCCGGGGCGTTGCGGCAGTTGCGCCTGCAACATGGCAATCGGGTCGCTCGCGGCGATCAGCTCGCTGCGAGCGACCAGAATATGGGTGTTGCGCTGGGGTGCGGCGTAGCCTTCGGCGGCCTGATGCAGGGTGGCGAGCATCAGCCCGGCACGGTATGCGTGCTGCCGGTTGAGCAGCGGTTGCCAGGAGATCGTGTCGCGGTAGATGTCGACCCCGGCCGCGCGCTGATGCACCTCGTAGACCCACTCGTCCAGGGTGACGGCTGTGCGGCCATCCACATTCTCCAGCACCGCCGGTATCGGCATGCCGCGCTGCCGCAGGTGGGCGATGAAGCGATGTTCCTCGCTGAGCGTGGCGGCCGATCGCACGCTGTGGTGATGGCGCTTGATGAACACACCACCCGCTGCCGTGCCGACCAGTACAGCAGCGGAAAGCGGCCTTGGGCTGTGCCATTGCACGCAAGCTCCCTCGCCCAGTGGCGGGTAGCCGCGCAGCAGTTGCTCGACCTCGCTGGCGCTGATCGCCGGCCAGTCCGCCACGGTCTCGCCGCCGGCCAGGTCATGCACCGTATGGGTGGGGTCATTCATGGGCAGGTGCGGGGCTTCGCTGACGGGCAAGCGGAGGATTATCCCCGAAAGCGCGTGGATCACGCTTCCGTGCCGGCGCGCCATCGCGTTTAATGGAGCGCTTCCCCCTGCGATGTGTCGCCCACCGATGAGTGCCTTGTTGCTGTTGTTTGTCTGTCTGGTACTCGGCGTGCTGGTGGCCCGCTTTGCGAAACCGCCCGCCGGCATGGTGCACGGCATCAACTGGTGGGTGCTCAATATTGCGCTCTCGGCCCTGGTGCTGGAGCTGATACCGCGGGTGAAGTTCGACCCGCAGCTGTGGTTTCCGATCGTGGCAATGTGGTTGACGTTCGGCGGCGCGTGGTTGCTGTTCGGCCTGCTCGGGCCACGGCTGGGCTGGTCGCGCCAGCGTATCGGGGCACTGATCCTGGTCTGCGGTCTGGGCAATACCTCGTTCATGGGTTACCCGCTGATCCAGGCACTGCATGGCAAGGCCGGTCTGGCGCTGGCGGTGGTGGCCGACCAGCTGGGCTGCTTTCCGGTGCTGGCGTCGGCCGGCATCGTGGTGGCGTCGATCTATTCCGGCCGGGTGCCGCAGCCGCGACTGATCATCCGGCGGATACTCACCTTTCCACCGTTCATCGCGCTGCTGGTCGGCATCCTGGTCGGTAGCCTGGGTGGCTGGCCGGTATGGCTGGATGGCGTGTTTGCCCCGATGGGTGCCACGCTGACGCCGCTGGCGCTGTTTTCGGTGGGGCTGCAGTTCAAGTTCCATCTGGGTGACCGTCAGCTCGCGGCGGTGGGTCTCGGGCTGGGCTGGAAACTGCTGCTGGCACCACTGCTGTGCCTGCTGCTGGGCACGGCGGCAGGCGTCGGCGGACTGGTGCTTACCGTGGGTGTGCTGCAGGCGGCGATGGCGCCGATGATTTCCGCCGCGATCCTGGCTGACGAGTACGCGCTGGAACCGAGCCTGGCCAATACCATCCTGGGTGCCGGTATCGTACTGTCCTTGATCACGGTGCCACTGGGGAACCTGTTGCTCGGCAGTTGACGGGCTGCAGCGCAGCTTGCTTCGTAACGAAGCTGCACCGAGACTGGCAAGGGTATTTACGCGGCAGGGGACGCATGTCATGGCAGGCTTTCAGCTGATTCGACGCATGTTTGGCAGTGAGCATGGGGAGCGGCGTGCCGAACCTCGCAGCGGCGTACCCAGGGATGCACGCATCCTGGTGGTCGACGACTCGCCGACCATCCGAGCGGTGCTGGGCAAGATGTTGAATCAGGATGGCCAGGTGGTGCTCAAGGCGGGCGATGGCCCGGCCGCCATCGAGATGGCGAGACAAGAGCTTCCCGATCTGATCTTCCTGGACATCGTGATGCCGGGCATGAATGGTTTTGCGGTGCTGCGCGCGTTGCGTCGCGATCCGCTGACGCAAGATATTCCCATCGTGATGATCAGCGGCAACCTTCAGGCCACCGAGCAGTTTTACGTGCAGCGTTTCGGTGCGGACGACTTCATGAAGAAGCCGTTCGGCCGTGGCGAGGTGTTTGCACGTATTCAGCAACTGACCGCGAGTGGTCGTCTGTCCGTGCGTTCGCGTGCTACGGAGGATGCCTTGCCTGCCGAGATCGAACTCAGCGAAAGCGAACACGCGGCCATTCCTGATATCGCGATGCCGGATCCGGACGACATGATCCGGCAACCCGCTGAGCCATCATCCTGAGCGGGAGCGGTGCTTCTCCCGATATCGCTCAGCGCTGTCGTCTGTCCGTGCTCGCGGTATTCATCGATTCCACGGCCTGTTTGGCCTCCTTCAGTCCGCTGCCATCGCGTTGACGATAGAGCTTGATGGCCTCGATCTTTCGCCCGGCGCGGAGCTCCGCTTCGATCGCGGCATCGGTAATCGACGGGTCCGGTTTCCACGCCGCACGCGATGCACGGGAAGATGCACTGCTGGCGCTGAAGCGCCCCAGCCCATAGCCGGCAAGGAACAGGGCAAGCCAGACGGCAACGTTACCCAGGTCGATGGACATACGGGTGTTCCTCTCCGTTGAGTGGGCGCTGATAATGCCAGTTATGACCAGCAGCAGCGCGAAACCTGTCGACGAAGTGCGTGCCGACGTATGGCTCTGGGCTGCGCGCTTCTTCAAGACGCGCGGGCTGGCCAAGCAGGCGATCGAGGGCGGCAAGGTCGAGGTCAATGACAGTGGCTGCAAGGCAGCGAAGACCCTGCATGTTGCCGATCGCCTGCGCATCACCCGCGGCGAGGAACGGCTGGAAATCGACCTGCTGATGCTGTCCTCTCGGCGCGGGCCGGCATCCGAGGCCAGCCTGTTGTATCGCGAGACCGATGCCAGCCGTGCGCTGCGCGAAGCAAATCGTGAGCAGCGACAATTGACGGGTGCGGCGTTTGATCATCCGGCCGGTCGCCCGGACAAGCAGGCGCGGCGGCAGTTGCGACGACTGAAGGATTCGCAATAGGTGCAGACGCAGCGGCCTGACTGCGCAGGACATGCCGCGCAACGCAAACGTTGAGTAGTGGGTCGCATATTGCCGGCGCATTCTGGGCGAGCATGCAGGTACGTTCAGGGGGTGCGCCGAGGCGCTGTTCCCCACACGCATGGGGATGGCATGGGGAGGGCTTCGCACCAATGAGCGGAATAGGATTCATCAAGCGGCTGCTCGGCAGTCATGCCGAGGTCGAGCACCAGCAGACCCGTCTCGGTGCACTGGTCCTGGTGGTCGACGACTCACCGACGATCTGCGCCGTGCTCGGCAAGATGCTGGGCCGGGATGGTTACAAGGTGATCAAGGCCACCGATGGCAGCAGTGCCATCGAGATGGCGCGGCGCCTGCAGCCCGCCCTCATCTTTCTCGACGTGGTGATGCCGGGCATGAACGGTTTCAGCGTCTTGCGCAAGCTGCGTCACGATCCGCTGACCAGCAACGTGCCGATCATCATGATCAGTGGCAACCCGCAGGCGACCGAGCAGTTCTATCTGCAACGTTGCGGTGCCGATGATTTCATGAAAAAGCCGTTTGGTCGTGACGAGGTGTACGAGCGCATTGGTCAACTGGTCGAGTGCGGCCGTTTGCCTGCACGGGACGCATCCGTGGGTGTCGTGCATGACGAGCCCGCGTTACCGGTCGATGTGCTGGACCTGATTCCCGATGTCGCGATGCCCGATGCGGGGCCGCATGAGGCGGAGCAATTGGTAGAGGCGGTTGCTCCACTGGAAACTTCCCAGGTGGCTGCCTGAGCGCCGTAACCTTGCCAGGTTGCGCCCGCCAGAAGAAAGGCCACGGATGTTGCCATCCGTGGCCTTTCCATGTTCCTCGTCGTGAACCTCGACGATCGCGGGTTATTGCCCGGATCACTTCAGATCGAAGCGATCCAGGTTCATCACCTTGTCCCAGGCGGCGACGAAATCGTGCACGAACTTTTCCTGCGCATCCGAGCTTGCATAGACTTCAGCCAGGGCGCGCAACTGGGCGTGTGAGCCGAAGACAAGATCGGCACGGGTGCCGGTCCATTTCAGCTCTCCGCTGTGGCGATCGCGGCCTTCAAACATGTCCTGAGCGTCGGAGACGGCTTTCCACTGGGTCCTCATGTCGAGCAGGTTGATGAAGAAGTCATTGGTCAGTGCCTGCGGGCGTTTGGTGAACATGCCGTGCCGGGTCTGGCCGACGTTGGCTTCCAGCACGCGCATGCCGCCAACGAGCACCGTCATTTCCGGCGCCGTGAGGGTCAGCAGTTGCGCCCGGTCGACCAGTAGCGCCTCAGCCGACACGCTGTACTTGCCTTTGAGATAGTTGCGGAAGCCATCGGCACGCGGCTCCAGCGGCGCGAAAGCCTCCGCATCGGTTTGTTCTTGCGAGGCATCCATGCGTCCGGGTGTGAAAGGCACGGTCACGGGGTGGCCGGCGTTCCGCGCCGCGTGCTCGACGCCTGCGCAGCCGGCCAGCACGATCAGGTCGGCGAGCGACACTTTCTTGCCACCATGCTGCGCACTGTTGAACTCGTGCTGGATGCCCTCGAGCACGCCCAGCACCTTCGCCAGTTGCTCAGGCTGGTTCACTGCCCAGTCTTTCTGCGGGGCCAGCCGGATGCGTGCACCGTTGGCACCGCCGCGCTTGTCGGAACCGCGGAACGTGGAAGCCGAGGCCCAGGCGGTCGACACCAGCTGCGACACGGTCAGGCCCGACGCCAGAACCGTGGCCTTGAGGGCCGCCATGTCCTGTGCGTCGATCAGCACGTGGTCGATCGCCGGGATCGGGTCCTGCCAGATGAGTTCCTCGGAGGGTACTTCCGGGCCGAGATAGCGCGCCAATGGCCCCATGTCGCGATGAGTCAGCTTGAACCACGCCCGGGCGAACGCGTCGGCGAACTGCTCCGGATGCTGGTGGAAGCGCCGGGAGATTTTTTCGTAGGCGGGGTCCACCCGCAGCGACAGGTCGGTGGTCAGCATGGTCGGTGCGCGACGCTTCGATGGGTCATGCGCGTCCGGAATGGTGCCGGCGCCGGCACCGTTCTTCGGCGTCCACTGATGCGCGCCGGCCGGGCTCTTGCTCAGCTCCCACTCGTAGCCGAACAGATTCTCGAAAAAATTGTTGCTCCACCGGGTCGGCGTGGTGGTCCAGGTGACTTCCAGCCCGCTGGTGATCGCGTCCCCGCCGGTGCCGGTGCCGAAGGAATTCTTCCAGCCGAGGCCTTGCTGTTCGAGGCCAGCGGCTTCCGGCTCGGCGCCCACATGCGATGCGGGACCGGCGCCATGGGTCTTGCCGAAGCTGTGGCCGCCGGCAATCAGGGCCACGGTCTCCTCATCATTCATCGCCATGCGGGCGAAAGTCTCGCGTATGTCGATCGCTGCAGCGATCGGGTCGGGGTTGCCCTCGGGGCCTTCCGGGTTCACGTAGATCAAGCCCATCTGCACCGCGGCGAGCGGGTTCTCCAGGTCGCGTTCCGCTGGCTCGGTGCGGTCCTGCTCATGGCCATGCAGCTTGGCGTCGGCCACGATTTCGCCATTGGCGCCGGTTGCTGTGCCTTTGCCGTAACGGGCGTCGCCACCGAGCCAGGTGGTCTCGGTTCCCCAGTACACGTCCTGGTCCGGCTCCCACACGTCTTCGCGACCGCCGCCGAAGCCGAAGGTCTTGAAGCCCATCGTCTCCAATGCGACGTTGCCGGTGAGGATCAACAGGTCGGCCCAGGAGATCTTCTGACCGTACTTCTGCTTGATTGGCCAGAGCAGGCGCCGCGCCTTGTCCAGGCTGACGTTGTCCGGCCAGCTGTTGAGCGGGGCGAAGCGCTGCTGAGCGCGTCCAGCTCCGCCGCGTCCGTCACCGATGCGGTAGGTACCCGCGCCGTGCCAGGCCATGCGCACGAATAACGGCCCGTAGTGGCCGAAGTCAGCCGGCCACCAGTCCTGCGAATCGGTCATCAACGCGGCGAGATCTTTCTTCAAGGCAGCCAGGTCGAGGCTCTTGAACGCCTCGGCGTAGTTGAAGCCGCCGTCCATCGGGTTGGACTTCGACGAATGTTGTTGCAGCAGATCCACTCGCAACTGTTTCGGCCACCAGTCGCGGTTCGAGGTGCCGCTGCCAGCGGCGTGGTTGAACGGGCATTTCGCTTCGGTTGACATGTGCTTCTGCCTTTGGCGGTTTGAATCGAGCGACTCGGCGGGCTGATTGCCCGGGTACCGAGAAATGATTTGGTGAAGGCCTTGCTGGCAAGTGATAACTCAACTTCCTGACCGGCAGAAGATCTGCTTGCCGTGGTGGATCAGCTGAGCATTTCGGATTCCGAACCAGGCCCTTGTGATCAGCGCAAGGAACAGGCGTTTTCCGCTGCCGAGCCTGACTGTACTGAATCGAATGGATAGATGAAATTCGATATTTTGTATTTAATCGATAGATTTTGGCTATCGATGAAGTTTTTGTCGCGGGGCTTTGCGCGCCGCATGACCACGCTCGATTGAACCCGATGACAGGTGAATGAAGCGTTGCGAATTGCTGCCATGTCTGTCGGCGCGCACGGGTCATAAGCGTTTTTCAGAGCACCCGCCGGACCGAGCGACTGCAAAAGCCGTGGGGCCATCGTTTGGAGGGATGGCCGACGGAATTTCTGGTCAGAAAAGCCTCTGGTGTGTCGACCCGGTGACGACTCCATGGGAGTGCATCGCCGGTCTTGCGGAACTCTTTTCCTGTCACTCCAGTCATCCATCGAGGTCCCGCCCATGAATGCCAGGTCGACTTTTCGTTCTCGCCTGATCGCGTGCGTTTTCGCCGCTGCATTTGCTTCCGGCACTGTCATGGCGCAGTCGTCCACCGATCCTGCCGTACCAGGTCATCCGCGCGTCAATGAAGTAAACCAGCGACTGGACAACCAGCAGAGCCGCACCCAGGCTGGCGTGGCCGACGGACAGATCAATGCCAGGCAGGAAGTTCGCGATGAGAAGCACAATGCCAGCATCGCCCGGCGCGCGAGCGTCGACGAGGCCAGACACCATGGCCACTTGACCAGGCGCGAGCACAAGAATCTCAATCGGGCCGAAAACAGGAGCAGCCGGCGGATCCGCAAGCAGCGTCACAGCTGATCGACTGCAGGCTTCCACAGAAAATGCTCACCGCGTGAGCGGGGAGCTCTCCGTTTGCCAAGTGGTTTCGGGATGTACGCGCCCGTCAGCAGCCTGCCGTTGCCGCCGGCCGCTGCCGCATCGCTTCGGCCCAGCGAGTCACGTTGGCCAGGCTTTGGTCGGGCCGGAACTTGACCATGCGGGCGAAGTCCAGGCCGGTGAAGGCGACGATGTCGGCGATGGTGAGCCGGTCGCCGGCGATGAAGGCACTCTCGCCGAGACGGCGTTCAAACACCGGCAGTGCCCTTTGCGCATCGGCCAGATGGGCAGTGGCGAATGCCGGTACCTGTTTCTCCAGTGCCGCGAGTGCCGGATGGCCGTGTCGCACGGCCAGCATCAGCGGCGTGGCCAGCAGCATCTCCGCGCGGCGCATCCACATCTCGATGATGGCCATCTCGCGCGCGTCGTGGCCGAACAGGTTGGGTTCGGGATAGCGGCTTTCCAGGTAGCGGCAGATGGCAATGGATTCGCTGATTGACGTACCGTCATCCAGTTCGAGCACCGGTACGTTGGACAGGCCCGTGCGGGCGCGATACTCAGGGGAACGATGTTCGCCCTTGAAGATATCGATCGGCACGATCTCGATGTCCTCGATGCCTTTTTCCGCCATGCACCAGCGCACGCGTCGTGGATTCGGGGCGCGCTGGCTGTCGAACAGTTTCATGCCTTGTCTCCCGCGTTGCCGGCGTCAGGCAATGGCTGCAGCTTGTCCTGCGTACGGGTCAGGAAGTCGTTGGCATCGTGCCGCTCGTGCAGCTGGCTGGACAGGTCGCCGAACGTGCGGTTGACCATGCGTCCGCGCTGCACTGCCGGACGCGCCGCGATGGCGGAGGCCCAGCGTTGCACGTGGGTGTATTCCTGCACGCCCAGGAATTCGCCAGCGTCGTAGAGGATCCCCCGGACCAGCGCGCCGTACCAGGGCCACACGGCGATGTCGGCGATGGAATAGTCCTCGCCCGCAAGATAAGTGTGTTCGGCCAGGCGTCGGTCGAGCACGTCCAGCTGGCGCTTGACCTCCATCGCGTAGCGGTCGATGGCGTATTCGATCTTGGTTGGCGCATAGGCGTAGAAGTGGCCAAATCCACCGCCCAGGAACGGCCCGCTGCCCATCTGCCAGAACAACCAGTTCAGACACTCGGTGCGCGCCGCGTGCGTCTCGGGCAGGAACGCGCCGAATTTCTCCGCCAGATAGAGCAGGATCGCGCCGGACTCGAACACGCGCACCGGCGGCTCGACGCTGCGGTCAAGCAGGGCGGGGATTTTCGAATTCGGGTTGATCTCGACGAAGCCGCTGCCGAACTGCTCGCCCTGATCGATGCGGATCAGCCAGGCATCGTATTCGGCGCCCCGCTGGCCCAGTGCCAGCAGTTCCTCCAGCATTACCGTCACCTTGACGCCATTGGGCGTGGCCAGTGAATACAGTTGCAGTGGATGACGCCCGACCGGCAGCGCGCTCTCATGCGTGGCGCCAGCGATAGGGCGATTGATGCTGGCAAAGCGTCCGCCGTTTTCCTTGTTCCACTGCCATATTTTCGGCGGTTGGTAGGACTCGGGTTCAGTCATGGGCATGAGGTCCTTGCAGATGGTGAGCTTGCAACGCTGGCACGGGATCGCGTGACGACGATGACATCTTGCGCGACAAGGGCCACGTCTCGCCAGTTGGCGATCCGGAGACTTATTCGCGCACCAGTTCACATAAACGGTACAGCGCTTCGTGTGCCTCGCGCGGTGTCATCGCGTCCGGGTCGAGCGTGCGCAGCAGGTCTTCGCTGGGGGACGGGCGTCCGCGTGCGAACAGATCCAGCTGCGGCGTGGGCCCGCCATCCGACGGACCGGGATGCAGTACAGCGCCGGAGTTGGCCGGCTCGCCGCGTTCCAGCGCGCTGAGCGTGCGCCTTGCGTCCGCGATAACCGACTTTGGCAGGCCGGCCAGCGCGGCCACCTGCAGGCCGAAGCTGCGGTTGGCCGGGCCTTCCTTCACGGCGTGCATGAAAACCAGTTGTTCGCCGCGCTTCTGGTCGTGGAACTCCACCGCATCCAGATGCACGTTGGCGATGGGAGGAAATTCGCTGGCCAGTTCGGTCAACTCGAAATAGTGCGTGGCGAACAGGGTGTACGAGCGGCTGTTGCGGGCCAGGTGCACGGCGGCGGCACGCGCCAGCGACAGGCCGTCATAGGTGCTGGTGCCGCGGCCCACTTCGTCCATCAGCACCAGGCTGTGCTCGGTTGCGTTGTGCAGGATATTGGCGGTTTCGCTCATCTCCACCATGAAGGTGGATTGTCCGCGCGAGAGGTCGTCGCCGGCGCCGATGCGGGTGAAGATACGATCGATCGGGCCGATCACCGCGCGAGAGGCCGGCACATAGCTGCCGATGTGCGCGAGCAGCACGATCAGCGCGTTCTGGCGCATGTAGGTGGATTTGCCGCCCATGTTGGGGCCGGTGATCACCAGCATGCGGCGGTCGTCATCCAGACGCAGGTCGTTGGGCTCGAACGGCTCGTCGCGAACCTTCTCCACCACCGGATGCCGGCCGCGCTCGATCGCGATACCGGGCTCGTCGGTGAGTTGCGGCGCGCTCCAGTCCAGCACCTCGGCGCGCTCGGCCAGGTTGCTCAACACGTCGAGTTCAGCCATCGCCGCAGCGGCGACCTTCAGTGGTTCGAGCCTTTCGGTCAGCGTGTCGAGCAGGGCTTCGTACAAGGCACGCTCGCGCATCAGCGAGCGCTCCTTGGCCGACAGCACCTTGTCCTCGAAAGTCTTCAGCTCTTCGGTGATGTAGCGCTCGGCGTTCTTGGTGGTCTGCCGACGCGTGTAGTGGGTGGGCGCCTTGTCGGACTGGCCCCGGCTGATCTCGATGTAATAGCCGTGCACGCGGTTGTAGCCGACCTTCAGCGTGCTGATGCCGCTGGCCGCCTTTTCGCGTTCCTCCAGTTCGACCAGGTATTGATCGGCGTGGGTGGAAAGCCGGCGCAGTTCGTCCAGTTCGGCGTCGTAGCCGTCGGCGATCACGCCGCCGTCGCGTTGCAGCACCGGCGGCTGCTCGACCACGGCGCGGGCGAGCAGGGTGGCGGTGTCGGCGTGATCGCCGATGCGGGCGGCCAGTTCGGCGAGCAGGGGGGCGCGCTCTTGTTGAATAGTGCGGCCATGGATCGCCGCTTCTTGATTCTCGCGATCAAGGATGATCGCACCAAGATCGCTCGCAGCAGCGAGGCCGTCGCGCAAGGTGGACAGGTCGCGCGGTCGCGCCGAGCGCAGGGCGATGCGGGCGAGGATGCGCTCCAGGTCGCCGATGCTGCGCAGTTGCTCGCGCAGGGACTCGTGGCGGCGGCTGTCGATCAGCATGCCGATCGCCTGATGGCGCTGGCGCAACAGCTCGCGGGAGCGCAGCGGACGGGTCAGCCAGCGCCGCAACAGGCGCGCGCCCATTGGTGTCACCGTCTCATCCAGCACGCCGAGCAGGGTGTGTTCGGTACGACCGCTGGGGTGAGTATCCAGTTCCAGGTTGCGTCGGGTGGCGGCGTCGAGCGCGATGGTTTCGCTGGCGCTTTCCACTGCCATGCCGGTGAGGTGTGGCAGCGTGCTTTTCTGGGTTTCCTCGACATAGCCGAGCAGGCAGCCGGCGGCAGCCACCGCCAGTGGGAGGTTGTCCACCCCGAAGCCGCCGAGGTCGCGGGTACCGAAGAACCGATTCAGCTCACGCCGCGCCGCATCGCCATCGAAATGCCACGGCTGACGCTTGCGCAGCCCGGGCAGGTTGCTGACCAGCTTGGGCCACGCCACGTCCTCGCCGACCAGGGTCTCGGCCGGCTGCAGCCGCGCCAGCTCGGCCGCCAGCACGTCGGCATTGGGTACTTCGCTGAGCAGGAAGCGGCCGCTGGACAGGTCGACCCAGGCCAGCCCGTAGGCGCCATGGGCGCCGGCGGCGATCGCCAGCAGCAGGTTGTCGCGGCGATCCTCCAGCAGGGCGGCGTCGGTGACCGTGCCGGGCGTGATGATGCGTACCACCTTGCGCTCGACGATGCCCTTGGCCAGAGCCGGGTCGCCGATCTGCTCACAGATCGCCACCGACTCGCCGAGGCGCACCAGCCGTGCCAGATAGTTTTCGGCGGCGTGGTAAGGCACGCCGGCCATGGGGATGGGTGCTCCCGCCGACTGCCCGCGCTGGGTCAGGGTGATGTCGAGCAGGCGTGCGGCCTTGCGCGCATCGTCGAAGAACAGCTCGTAGAAATCACCCATGCGGAAGAACAGCAGCACCTCCGGATGCTCGGCCTTGGCCGAGAGATACTGGCGCATGAACGGGGTATGTTTGGTGAGATCGTCTGGGCTCATGCACTGCAAGTCTTGGCGTGGTCGCGCGGAACGGGTAGAACGGTGGCTCCGCGCCGTGCGCGGAGTTCATTCAAGTCCGGGAGTCTCGCATGGAGTTGTTGTCTGTTCCTACCGATGCCGAGTTGTTGGCGCTCGCTGGCGAGGTGGCCAGCGTGGTGCAACAGCAGCGGTTGATGCTGGTGACGGCGGAGTCGTGCAGCGGCGGCTGGATCGCCAAGACGCTGACCGACCTGCCGGGGAGTTCGGCCTGGTTCGATACCGGCGTGGTGACCTACAGCTACCAGGCGAAGGAAGCGCTGCTGGGAGTGGACCCGAAAACGCTCGAGCGCACCGGCGCAGTGAGTGAGGAAACCGTGCTGGAAATGGTCTCCGGCGCCCTGTCACGCTTCGGCGCCGGGATTGCGGTGGCGGTGACCGGCATTGCCGGGCCCTCGGGCGGCACGCCGGACAAGCCGGTCGGCACGGTCTGGATCGGCTGGAAGCGCCGGGGCGGCTATGGCCACGCGCGACTGTTCCACTTTCCGGGCGACCGTGAGGCGGTGCGCCGACAAACCGTGGCGGCGGCGCTCATCGGCGTGAGCAAAGCCCTGACGGCATGACAGGCCCGTGGCCGTCGGCCCCGCTTGACCGGTATGGGATACTGGCCGCGTTATCGCCGATCCCCGTGATCGCGCCAGCGTGATCGCAGCCGGTGAGATTCAATCCGGGCATCATGCCTCCCAATCACAGCCCAACCGGAATACAGACGATGGATGACAACAAGCGCAAGGCGCTCACCTCCGCCCTCGGCCAGATCGAAAAGCAGTTTGGCAAGGGCGCGATCATGCGCATGGGTGACCGCGTCAACGAGGCGATCGAAACGGTCTCCACCGGCTCGTTGGGGCTGGATATCGCGCTCGGCGTCGGCGGCCTGCCGCGTGGCCGCGTGGTCGAGATCTATGGTCCGGAGTCATCCGGCAAGACCACCATGACCCTGCAGGCGATCGCCAGTTGCCAGCGTGCCGGCGGCACCGCGGCGTTCATCGATGCTGAGCATGCGCTGGACCCGACCTACGCGGAGAAGCTCGGCGTCAAGGTCGACGACCTGCTGGTCTCGCAGCCGGATACCGGCGAGCAGGCACTGGAGATCGCCGATATGCTGGTGCGCTCCGGCGCCGTGGACATGGTGGTGGTCGACTCGGTCGCCGCATTGACCCCGAAGGCGGAAATCGAGGGCGAAATGGGAGATTCCCATGTCGGCCTGCATGCCCGCCTGATGAGCCAGGCGCTGCGCAAGCTCACCGCCAACATCAAGAAGTCCGGCACCCTGGTGATCTTCATCAACCAGATCCGCATGAAGATCGGCGTCATGTTCGGCAGCCCCGAGACCACCACCGGCGGCAACGCGCTGAAGTTCTATGCCTCGGTGCGGCTGGATATCCGTCGCATCGGCGCGGTGAAGAAGGGCGACGAGATCATCGGTTCGGAAACCCGCGTGAAAGTGGTCAAGAACAAGGTGGCGCCGCCGTTCCGTCAGGCCGAATTCGAAATTCTCTACGGCGAGGGCACCTCGCGCGAAGGCGAGATCATCGAGCTGGGCGTGCGCGAGAACCTGATCGACAAGTCCGGCGCCTGGTACAGCTACAAGGGCGACCGTATCGGCCAGGGCAAGGAAAACGTGCGCCAGTTCCTGCGCGAGCATCCGGAAATCACCAACGAGATCGACAAGTTGTTGCGCGAGCGGTTGCTGGTGCCGGTCGGCAAGCCTGCCGCCGCTGCGCCGGAAGAGGCGCTCGAGGAAGCGTGATTCGTGCGCGTTGATGGTCTCCTGTGGAAAACATGGCCCGGCTTGCCCGGGCCATGTCCATTTACATGTTCATGAAACGCCCGCCCCGCAAGGATGATCCAGCGAAGCCGAAGCGCAGCGCCTATGACAAGGCGCTGGGTCTGCTGGCCCGCCGCGAGCACTCGCGCAAGGAGCTGAAAACCAAGCTGCGCCAGGGCGGCTACGAGGGCGGGGAAACCAGCGCCGCCATCGAGCGCCTTGGCGAGCAGCACTACCAGGACGACGACCGTTTCGCCGAAGTGTTGCTGCGCAGCCGGATCGCCCAGGGCTATGGCCCGATGCGATTGCGGGTGGAGCTGAAAAGCCACGGCGTCAGCGACGCACGCATTCGGGAATTGCTGGACGAGGGGGAGGTCGACTGGGAGCTCTCCGCTGCCAGCCAGCTGCGTCGCCGCTACGGCACTGCCGCCACCTCCGATCCGGTCGAACGCAACCGCCGGGCGCAATTCCTCTTGCGCCGAGGCTTTGCCGGCGCCACAGTACGGAGTGTCACCCACGCCGACGTGGACGAAGCCGCCGACGACATTTCCTGAGATCCAAGATCTGCGGGTGATGGATGTGCCGATCGAGGGGCTGCTGCGGCGTGATTCCCCCAGGCCACCCATCGCGATGTGCATGAAAACTTCAGAAATCCGTTCCGCCTTCCTCGACTACTTCCGCGCCAAGGGCCACACCATCGTGCCGTCAAGCTCGCTGGTACCGTCCAGCGACCCGACCCTGATGTTCACCAACTCGGGGATGGTGCAGTTCAAGAATGTGTTTCTGGGCAGTGAGAAACCCGGATACGTCCGGGCAGCGGACGTGCAGCGCTGCCTGCGCGCCGGCGGCAAGCACAACGACCTGGACGCGGTGGGCTATACCGCGCGCCATCACACCTTCTTCGAGATGCTCGGCAACTGGTCGTTCGGCGACTACTTCAAGCGCGAAGCCATCGTGTGGGCATGGGAACTGCTGACCGAGGTGTTCAAGCTGCCAGCGGAACGGCTCACGGTGACCGTCTATCACACCGACGAGGAGGCGCATGCGATCTGGCGTGACGAGATCGGTGTGCCGGCGGAGCGCATCATCCGCATTGGCGACAACAAGGGCGGCCCGTTTGCCTCGGACAATTTCTGGCAGATGGCGGACACCGGCCCCTGCGGCCCCTGCTCGGAAATTTTCTACGACCATGGCCCGCATATCGCCGGTGGTCCGCCCGGTTCGCCCGACGAAGATGGTGATCGCTTCATCGAGATATGGAATCTGGTATTCATGCAGTTCGACCGTGCGCCGGATGGCTCGCTGAGCCCGTTGCCAGCACCGTGCGTGGATACCGGCATGGGCCTGGAGCGGCTGGCGGCAATCCTGCAGCACGTGCATTCCAACTACGAGATCGACCTGTTCGACGCTTTGATTCGCGTTGCAGCCCAGCTCACCTCCATGGCTGATCTGGGCAACAAGTCGCTGCGCGTGATTGCCGACCATATTCGCGCGTGTTCCTTCCTGATTGTCGATGGCGTGCTGCCCTTGAACGAGGGGCGTGGCTACGTGCTGCGCCGGATCATTCGTCGGGCATTGCGGCATGGCTGGATGCTTGGCGTGCGCGGCGACTTTTTCTGGAGGATGGTGGCCCCGCTGGTTGAGCAGATGGGTGAGGCGTATCCGGAGCTGGCCGCGAAGCAGGCCTTCGTCGAGGAGGTGCTTCGCAACGAAGAGCAGCGCTTCGGCGAGACGCTGGAACATGGCATGCGCCTGTTCGACGAGGTAGCTGCCCGTTCCGGCAAGACCATTGCAGGCGAGGATGCATTCCGTCTGTACGACACCTATGGCTTCCCGGCCGATCTCACCGCCGACATCGCGCGCGAGCGTGGCATGGCGGTGGACATGGAGGGCTTCGAGCGCGCGATGAACGAACAGCGTGAGCGTGCGCGCGCTGCGGGTCGATTCGAGGCCAAGGGGCAGATGCCGGCCGAGCTGGCCAGTCAGCTTCCGCCCACCGTTTTTATGGGTTACGACGCGCTGCGCAGCGAAGCCTGCAAGGTGCTTGGCATCGTGCGCGATGGGCGTCAGGTCGAGCAGTTGAGTGAAGGCGAGCTGGGCCTGGTCATTCTCGATCGCACGCCGTTCTATGCCGAATCCGGTGGTCAGGTCGGCGATATGGGTGAACTGAGCACGGTGGTGGGCCGCTTCGAGGTTGGCGATACGCTGAAAATGGGCGGTGTGTTCTTCGGTCACGCCGGCACCTGGCACGGCAGCCAGCCGCTGCGTAGCGCGGATCTGGTGGTTGCGCAGGTAGATGTATCGCGTCGCCAGGCGATTGTGCTCAATCATTCGGCGACCCACTTGCTGCACGCTGCGTTGCGCAAGGTGCTGGGCGAGCACGTGGCCCAGAAGGGTTCGTTGGTGGCGCCGGAGCGGTTGCGGTTCGACTTCTCGCACTTCAAGCCGATGAGTCGCGATGAGCTGGATCAGGTCGAGGCGATGGTCAACACCGAAGTGCGCCGCAATGTGGCTGCCGAAGTGCACAACATGGGTTACGACCAGGCGATCGAGTTTGGTGCGATGGCCTTGTTCGGCGAGAAGTACGGCGATGAAGTGCGTGTACTGAAGATGGGTGAATTTTCGACCGAGCTGTGTGGTGGTACCCATGTCGGCCGCACCGGCGATATCGGCCTGTTCAAGCTGGTCAGTGAAGCGGGCGTGGCATCGGGCGTACGCCGTATCGAGGCAGTGACTGGCGCTGGCGCGCTGGTTTATGTAGCCGATGAGGAGCGCCGCCTGGCGGAGTTCTCGCAGCTGCTTTCCAGCACGGGCGACGATGCTGTCGAGAAGCTGCGTCATCTTTTTGAGCGGCAGAAGAAGCTGGAGCGCGAGCTGGAATCATTGCGCAGCAAGGCGGCTGGCTCAGCCACTGCCGATCTGGCGAGCAGTGCGATCGACCTTGATGGCATCAAGGTGGTAGCTGCGCGACTGGAAGGTCTTGATGCGAAGTCGTTGCGAGACAGCGTCGATCAGCTCAAACAGCAACTTGGTGATTGCGTGATCTTGCTCGCGGGTGCGGTGAATGGCCGCGTTTCATTGATCGCTGGCGTGCACGGCAAAGGTCTGGAACGGGTCAAGGCCGGCGATGTCGTGGCGCATGTCGCTGCGCAAATCGAGGGCAAGGGTGGTGGTCGTGCCGACCTGGCGCAAGGTGGCGGCACCGATGCACCGACGCTGCCGAATATTCTTGCCGCATTGCCGCATTGGATTTCAAGTCATTGAGCTGCGGCCCAGGCAAAGCTGAACCGCCCGGTTTCCAATATCCATGCGCATTGCGCCGGTGAATCCGGCTCGGCTACTATCGGCAGGGTGTCGACCTTGTCCGCAGGGAGAGGGTCGCCAGTCAGGACGCTCAGGAGTGTTTTGGCTGTGAGCCGGGAAGGCGGTAAGGGCCTTCGATGGATCAATCGTCGAACTGAAAGAGGCGGCAGCTCAGGGGTGAGGCGTCGTCAACCTGCAGGCCTGTGACCAACAGCATTATGGAGTAGTAGACATGTTGATTCTGACCCGCCGGGTCGGTGAGACCCTGATGATCGGAGACGAGGTGACCGTCACCGTTCTTGGCGTCAAGGGTAATCAAGTGCGTATCGGCATCAACGCACCGAAAACCGTAGCCGTGCATCGTGAAGAAATTTATCAGCGGATCAAGGGTGAACACGAGACAGGTGGCGCCGAAACCGATTCCGCTGATCACGAATAGCGAAAAAGCCTTTACCTAGATCGCGCCGGTCAGTATCCTCACCGGCTCCGCAGCAATGCGGAAACAAACCCGGAGAGATGCCCGAGCGGCTGAAGGGGCTCCCCTGCTAAGGGAGTATAGGGTCAAAAGCCTTATCGAGGGTTCGAATCCCTCTCTCTCCGCCAGATACGCAAAACGCCCCCCCGTGGGGCGTTTTGCGTATCTGGCGGAGAGAGGTGGTGGACGAACTCTCTTGGGTTCGACAAATTCGTCCGGAACAACAAGGACAGCCGCAGGCTGGCCCCGAAGCGTGCAGCGCGCAGGGTGAGGCCCATGGATGGGATGAACAATCCCTCCGGAACTTGATGCTGCCTCGCCCCCATCAAAAGCGGCGTTTTGCGTATCAGGGCACGGCCCAACCGAGCCCAACGTCAGCCAATAGCCAAACCTCGCAACGCCACACCCGCCGGCGTCACCCGCAGCACCGAACCCTGCTCGTACCAGTCGCCCAGCACGATTCGCTCTGCTTGCCGGCCACCCATTTCGAAGCGATGAATAGCCGGACGATGTGTGTGTCCATGAATCAGGCGTGTGACGCCGGCATCGTGCAAGGCGGTAGCCACGGCGTCGACATTCACGTCCATGATGCTTTCCAGGGTGCTGCCGGTGTGTGCACGACTGTCTTCGCGCGCCTTGGCGGCAAAGGCGCGGCGCGCATCGAGCGGCATCGAGAGAATCTGTGACTGCCATGCGGGATTGCGAACTTGCCGGCGCACGGCCTGATAGGCGAGATCGTCCGTGCACAGCACATCGCCATGCATCAGCAGGGTGGGCGTGCCCTGGATGTCATGCACGGTGCCATCGTCGAGCAGGGTCATGCCCGCGCGTTGGGCGAAGGCTTCACCGAGCAGGAAATCCCGATTGCCGGCCATGAAGTACACCGGAATGCCGGCATCGCGGACGGCGCGGGTGGCCTCGGCGATTCGGCGGGGTAGTTCGGCATCGTCATCGTCGCCGATCCAGGCTTCGACCAGGTCACCGAGGATGTAGAGGGCATCGGCGTGGCGAACCTCGTCGCTGGCCAGGTAGCGCTCGAAGAGATCGGTGATCTGTGGTCGGCTCGGGTCCAGGTGCAGGTCCGAGATGAACAGGGTGCTCATCTCGCTCAACCCGTGCTTGCCGGTTTGTGGCTCTTTCGGGTCTGCTTTTCTGCCGGTTTGACGGTCAGCGAATCGGGCTTTGCAGGGCTCGCCGCGGTGCTCGCTGGCGCGGGGGATTCTTCGCCGATGACATGCGCGCTCTCGATAACCACGAGCGGATTGGGCACATCATTGGCAAACGGGCCCAGTGGCCGGGTTGGCAGCGCCGCGATCTTGTCCACCACATCCATGCCCTTGATCACCTTGCCGAACACGGTGTAGCCCCAGGTGAGACCGCTCTGGTTGCCGACGAAATCCAGTCGACGATTGTCGACCAGATTGAAGAAGAACTGGGCCGTGCCGGAGCTGGGGTCGGCGCCACGGGCCACGGCAAGCGTGCCGCGAAGATTGGAGAGGCCGTTGTCCGCCTCGCTGGCAATGGCGGGTCGCGTTCGCTTGGGTTGCAGGTCACGCGTATACAGGCCGCCCTGCACGAGGTAACCCGGGATAGCCCGGTGGATCAAGGTTCCGTCGTAGAAGCCGTCGCGCACGTATTGCAGGAAATTGGCCACACTCTTGGGAGCCTTGTCCGGGTAGAGCTCCACCGTGATATCGCCCTGCGACGTATGCAGCAGCACCTGGGGTGCGGGGCTTGTTGTCGCTGTCGCTGCCGGGCTCGCAGCGGTTTTCGGGGTTTGTGCCACCGTGGTCAGTGGCAGTACTAGAAGCAGTGTGGCGAGCAGGGATTTGAGCATGGGTGTCTGAAAGTCTTGGCGTGGGTAGATGATACGCGGCTGCAAGCCTCGGCCCGGCAGTCGCGTGGGTCAGCTGCTTGAGATGTCCAGCTTCACACCGAGCTCCATCATCGGCGCCTGCTCTTGCTGCAGGTCGGCTTCGGTGAGGGGGTGCTGCTGCAGCCACGCCAGTGGCAGCTTCAGTCGCAACGACTTGCTGTTGGCGGCCAGTCGCATCTGTGGCAGCGATTCCGCCCGGCGGGCACGTCGGAACAGTACCGCCAGTCGAAGCACCGCGGTGATCTGTCGTGAAAGCGCGCGATAGCGCTGCGGTAACGCCATCACAATCGACTTGTCCGGCTTGCGCCGGTGCATCTCGACCACGGCAGCAAGCAGCTGCTGCTCCTGTCGCGAGAAGCCGGCCAGATCGGCATGGCGCAAGATGTAGGCGCCATGATGGTGATGCTGACTGTGGGCAATCGCGAGCCCGATTTCGTGGACGCGCGAGGCCCAGGAAAGCCACTCGCGCGCATCGCTATCCAGTTTCCAGAAGGCGGCGACCTGATCGAACAGCATCAGAGCGGTAGATTCCACGCGTCGCGCCTGGGCACGGTCGACGCCGTAGCGGGCGGCCAGGGCGTCGATGCTGGCGGTACGTGGATCGCTGCCGCCAGCGCGACCGAGTAGATCCCACAGCAGGCCTTCGCGCATCGAGCTGGAGCACACACGCAGGCGCTCGATGCCCAGGGCGGCAAAGGCGGCCTCGAAGATCACTACGCCGCCGGCGATCACCGGCGCGCGATCATCGCTCAGGCCGGGCAGTTTCAGCGTGTTGATCTGGCCTTGTTCGATGATGGCGTCGCGCAGCGAGGCAAGCGACGACGGCGTGATGCCGTCGTCGGAAAATTTCATCGCCTGCACCAGCGCGCCGATCGATCGTGCCGTGCCGGAAGAGCCGTAGGCCTCCTGCCAGCCGGATTCGAGATAGTCCTCGGCAAACTGTTGCAACAGCACGCCGATCTCGCCGCTGGCCTTGCTCCAGCGTTTGCGCGTGATCTTTCCCCCCGGAAAGAATCGCAGGGTGGAGGCGATGCAGCCAGCCTGGATACTTTCGGTGTGCAGCGGTGCGAGTCCGCGACCGATGATGAACTCGGTGCTGCCACCGCCCACATCAATGACCAGCCGCGGTTCGCGCGAAGCAGGCAGGTCGTGCGCGGCGCCGAGAAAGATCAGGCGGCCTTCTTCGCGCCCGGAAACCACCTCGATCGGATGTCCCAGCGCCGCTTCGGCCGCGGTCAGGAAGGTTTGTGGCGAGGCCAGTCGACGCACCGTATTGGTGGCAACCGCGCGCACGCGGATCGACGGCAGGCCGGCGATGCGCTGGCCAAAACGTGCCAGGCAGTTGAGCGCGCGGGCGCGGCGATCGGCATCGAGCGTACCGTCGGCGCGCAGGCCGGCGGCCATGCGCACGGTGTCACGCAGCCGGTCGATCACCCGCGGTTCGCCATGTTCCATGCGGGCCACCACCATGTGGAAGCTGTTCGAACCCATGTCCACGGCAGCGATCAGTTCGTCGTCGCGGATGGGTGTCTGATCGGCTTGGCTCACACCCGGACTCCGGCAACGATAAATGGCGAATTCTCGCATGCTTGGGTCATGGGGACGAAATCATGTCGCGACACCGGCAGGCTCATCCGCAGAACCGGTTGAGCAGGCCTTGCTGCGCGCTGAAGGGCGGGTGGTCGCCGACCTCGGCCCGCGTATAGCGACCATCGCAGCCGAGCAGCCAGGCCTGGGTATTGTCGGCCAGGCTGTTGGCGAGGGTTTCCTCGAACACCCTCGCGGCCAGTTCCGGATCGAGTATCGGAAAGGCCACCTCGATGCGGCGGGTCAGGTTGCGCTCCATCCAGTCGGCGCTGGCGCAATAGAGCTCGGGATCACCGTGGTTGGCGAACCAGTAGACGCGACTGTGCTCCAGGAATCGGCCAATGATCGAGCGCACCCGTATGCGTTCGGAAATGCCGGGCATGCCCGGGCGCAGGGTACAGGCGCCGCGCACGATGAGATCGATCTCCACGCCAGCCTGGGAGGCGCGGTACAAGGCCTCGATGACTCGTGCCTCGTTCAGCGCGTTGAGCTTGGCCACGATGCGCGCGGGGCGGTTGGCCCTGGCATGTTCTGTTTCCCGCTCGATCTTGGCCAGCACGCTGGCATAAAGGGTGAAGGGCGAATGCAGCAGGCGTTTGAGCTCGATCGTCGGCCCCAGCCCGGACAGTTGCTGGAACACCTTGTGCAGGTCTTCGCCGATCTCGGGGTTGGCGGTCATCAGGCCAATGTCCGTATACATGCGGCTGTTGACCTGGTGATAGTTTCCAGTCGACAGGTGCGCGTAGCGGCGCAATGAGCCGTTTTCGCGGCGCACGATCAGCATGATCTTGGCGTGTGTCTTGTATCCCACCACGCCGTAAACCACCTGCACGCCGGCTTCCTGCAAGCGCGTGGCAAGGCGGATGTTGGCCTCCTCGTCGAAGCGCGCGCGCAGCTCGATTACCACGGTGACATCCTTGCCGTGGCGTGCAGCTTCCACCAGCAGGTCGACCAGCGGGGTATCCTCACCGGCGCGGTAAAGGGTCTGCTTGATCGCCAGCACCTGCGGATCGGCCGTGGCCTGACGCAGCAGATCGATCACCGCGGCGAAGCTCTGATAGGGGTGATGCAGCAACACATCGCGTTGGCCGATCAACTCGAACTTGTTGCGAGCGCTATCGAGTGCCGCAGGCAGTTGCGGATTGAAGCGGGGAAACTTCAGCTCAGGGCGATCAAGCCAGTCATAGATCAGGCCGGCGCGGATGATGTTGACCGGCCCGTTGCAGCGGTAGACGTCGCTTTTGTCGAGATCGAAGTTCTGCATCAACATCGAGGTGATCGATTTCGGGCAATCGACGGCGATCTCAAGGCGAACCGGGCGGGCATACCCGCGACCGATCAATTCCTCGCTGAGCGCCAGTGCAAGGTTCTCCACCTCGGCTTCCTCGACAATCAACTCACTGTTGCGAGTCACCCGGAACTGATACGAGCCAAGCACCTTGAAGCCGGGGAACATCAGGTCGACGAAGGTCTGCAGCAGCTCGGCCAGAAACACGAAATGCTCGCCATTGCTCTCGCCGCTGACCTCGGCCGGTACGCGGATGATGCGAGGCAGCGAGCGTGGTGCGCGCACCAGCGCCATATGGCCCTCGTGACCGAAGGCGTCGCGCCCCTCAAGCACCACCGCGATGTTCAGTGTCTTGTTGAGGATGCGCGGAAATGGATGCGACGGATCCAGCCCGAGCGGGGACAGTACCGGCAGTACCTCCTGCTCGAAGTAGCCTTGCAGCCAGCGATGCTGACGCGGGCTCCATCGCTGGCGCGTCAGGATGTGGATGTTCTCGGCCTCCAACTGCGGGCTGATTTGCTCGTGCCAGGCAACATATTGCTCGTTGACAAGATCCAGCACGCGGCTGCGGATCTGTGCCAGAAGCTCACCGGAAGCGACGCCATCAGGCCCCGGCGCGGCCGAGCCATACGCATGGTGGTGTTTGAGCATTGCCACCCGCACTTCAAAGAATTCATCGAGGTTGTTGGCCACGATGCTGAGATAGCGCAGGCGCTCAAGCAGTGGCACGGCCGCATCGCGCGCCATGGCCAGTACACGGAAATTGAATTCGAGTGCAGCCAGCTCCCGGCTCAGATAGAACTGGGGGGAGGTCAGGTCAGTGCTATTGGGTTTGCTGCGCGAGGGTCGAGGCATACCTCATTCTGGCCCATGACGTGCGCCAACGTACATGTAGCTGCGCGCGCGATTCAGCTCTCGTCGCAGGTCGCAGGTGCCAGCACGCGAGTGGACCCGAAATGGCAGCTGAAGGTGGAGCCGGCGCCCGGTGTGCTCTCGATCTGCAGCTGAGCCTGATGCAGGTTCAACACGTGCTTCACGATGGAAAGCCCCAGGCCGGTGCCTCCGCTGTCGCGCGATCGGCTGGAGGATATCCGATAGAAGCGCTCGGTGAGCCTGGACAGGTGGTTCGCCGGTATGCCGAAGCCGGTATCGCTGACTGAGTAGACCGCGCCATCGGAGCTGCGCTGCCAGCGGATCGTGATGCTGCCACCGGCCGGTGTATAGCGCACCGCATTGCTGACCAGGTTGGACAGCGCACTGTGCAGGTCCTTCGGCGAGCCGAGCAGGTCGGCGTCGGTGGAGGATTCGAGTTTGATCGTGTGCCGGCCCTGGCTGAGTGCCTCGGCCTCTTTGCGAATGGTGGCGAGCAACCCTGTCATGGGCACGCGCTCGTCGGAGACCGCGTGTTGTGTTTCCAGTCGCGACAGGGTAAGCAGATCCTCGACGATCTGCCCCATGCGCTTTGACTGTGAGCGCATCTCGCCGATCACGGCGGCCAGCTCGGGCACGTCCTCGGGGTCGATCAGTTCGAGATAGCCATGGATCACGGTCAGCGGGGTGCGCAGTTCATGCGAGACATTGGCCACGAAATCCCGTCGCACCTGCTCAAGCCGGCTGAGGTGGCTGATGTCGCGTGCCAGCAGAAGTTGTTCATGCGCGCCGAAGGGCAGCAGGCTCACGTTGAGGTGGCCGCTTGCCTGTCCCGGTGCGGCGGCATCGTTTAAGGGTTCGGCCGCACCTTCGCGCAACCAGCCGGACAAGGCGGAGCCGGCCAGCCGCTGCTGCAGCGGTGCCCCCCGATCCTGCGGGCGCTGCAGTCCAAGCAGGCTTTCCGCGGCGTGATTGAACCAGCGGATGTTCTGCTTCTGGTCGATCAATACAACGGCGTCCGGCAATTGGTTGGCGGCGTTGCGCAGGTCACGCAAATTGGAGGCAAGGCGGCGGGTGCGCGTCATGAAACGGTCATGCTGGATGGGGCTGATGGGTGCGGGTGTTCCCATCATGAGCCGGGCTGTGTGACCGAATGGAGTCAGCAGCAAGACGATTTCGGCAAGGGCGATCACGGCGATTCCGCCTGCTACATGATCACCTGCCAGCCAGCCTGCGAAGGCGCCCAACACCAAGGCGCCAGCCAACGCTGCCGGCAGTTTCCATCGATTAGTTGCAGGTCGATTCATTCAGGATTGCTGCCGAAACGGGTTGGACGAGCGCCCCAGCATCTGCAAAAGATTCAGTTGGCGCAAGCCTGCGCTGCGGTTCAGGGGCTGGTGGAAAAGCGGTAGCCGCTACCGCGCACGGTCTGCACCAGGTCATCCAGCTTCCATGGTTCCAGCGTCTTGCGCAGTCGTCGGATATGCACATCGACCGTGCGCTCTTCCACGTAGACGCTGCCTCCCCAGACATGGTCCAGCAGCTGGGTGCGGGAGTAGACCCGTTCGGGATGAGTCATGAAAAAATACAGCAGGCGGTACTCGGTCGGCCCGATCGACACAGGATCATCGCCTGCAAACACGCGGTGCGCCGGACCGTCAATGCGCAAGCCACCCAGTTCGACCATGCCGGAGCCGTCGTCGCCCTGGCTGCGGCGCAGTACCGCCTTGATGCGGGCGATCAACTCGCGGGTGGAAAAGGGCTTCACCACGTAGTCGTCGACACCGGCCTCCAGGCCGTTGACGCGATCCATCTCCTCACCGCGTGCGGTGAGCATGATGATCGGGATTTCGCGGCTCAATTCCTCCTTGCGCAGGCGCCGGGCGAGCTCCAGACCACTGGTGCCTGGCAGCATCCAGTCGAGCAGGATAAGGTCGGGTACCTGTTCGGCAAGAGCGAGCTGAGCTGCCCGGGCATCCGCTGCCTGCATCGCGTCCATGCCGGCTTTGCGCAAGGCAAAGGCGATCATTTCGCGAATCGAGGTCTCGTCTTCAACGATCAGGATTCGTTTCTGCACGCCTTGGTCTGCCAGTGGTTGTGACGGGGGTATTGCAGCTTATGTATGTTACACGTCGATGACTTTATCGCTCCCGGTCGGATATCCGGCCGGATTCACTGGCTCGCGGCCTGTGCGGCTAGAGTCGAATGCTGCGCGGCGGAGGCTCCTCAAGGGTGGCGTCCGTCCGGATTGTCGTCGGTCTGGATCTTGCGCTTCTGCAATTCGAGCACCAGCGGGGTCAGTTCGGTGATGCGGGCCTGGATGCGCACCCGAGCGTAGTAATCCAGATCATTACGCCGGAGCAACCGCTTGAGCTGTTCCAATGCGTCGAACGGTCGGCCCGAGTAGTAGCTGGCATCAGCGAAAGCCTCGCCGGCACGCACGCTGTCGCCTGCCTGTTCACTGGCGCGGGCATAGGCGCTGTAGATTTCCGGCTCGCTGGCGTTGTCCAGCAGCGGACGGAGCAGGTCGGCGGCGAGGTGGGCCTGTTCCTTGTCGCCAGCGACCGTGAGTGCCTTGGCGTAAGCGAGGGCGACCGCCCGATTGTTCGGCGATTGTGCGTTGAGTTCATGGTACAGGCTCAGCGCCGCGGCCCGCTGGCCCGCCTGAAGCTCGGCATCGGCCAAGGCCAGCTTGAGGATCAGATTGTCAGGCCAGCGCTGCAGCAAAGGCTGCAACTGCGCCATGGCTTGCGCGCCGCGACCACTGCGGGTCAGTGCCAGTGCATAACCGTAGTGATTCTCCGGCGTGTCAAAGGCACGCCGTGTCGCCAGGTTCGACTTGTAGTAGGTGGATTCGCGGGTGGCATCGCCGGCCAGGACACGCACGCGTTCGCGCATCAAGGCATAGCTGCCCAGGTCACCGGTCTTGGGCACTTGCATCAGCAGGGACGGATCTTTCACGAAAGCGATGGGAGCGGTTATCCGGGCCCACTGCCGTGAGTCGATACTGGCTGAGGGGAGCGATTTCTGCGCGGCGATCAGCGCGCTGGCGCGCGCTTTGGCGTCGCTGATGCGCAGGGTGGTCACCGGGTGGCTCTGCAGCAGCGCCGGCACGTTTTCACCGCCCGCGCCTGCGCTCATGACATCCTGCATGCGCTGGAAAAATTCTGCCATGGCATTGGGGTCGAAGCCGGCTCTGGCCAGTGTCTGGATACCTGTCCGGTCCGCCTCGATTTCATCCTTGCGGGTGAAATTGATCGATTTCTGGGCGAGCAGACCTTGACCGCCGGCGAGGATCGCCATCGGCGCATCGCCACTGCGGCTGCCCGCACCGGCAGCGATCGCGCCCAGCAGCACGAGGGCCATCAGTGGCGCATCTTTTTTGGAGTCCTCGAACGCACGCTGGAGATGGTTCTGCGTAATATGGCCTATCTCATGGGCGATCACGCCGGCCAGTTCGCTTTCGGACTGGGTAATCTCGATCAGGCCGGAATTGACGGCGATATAACCGCCCGGCGCAGCGAACGCGTTGATCTCCGGATCCTTGACGATGAAAAACGCGAAGTGATCCTTGGGCTTGTCTGAATTGGAGGAAAGCCGGTGGCCGAGATCGTTGATGTAGTCGTCCAGCAGCGGGTCGTCCAGCACCATGCCCAGTGCGCGCATCTGGCGCAGCATGGCCGCACCATAGTCCTGTGCCTCCTGCGGCGAAATGAGGGCGTTGGCTGAACTGCCCAGGTCGGGCAGGCGCACATCTTCCTGCGCCCCGGCGGCGCAGGTGAGGGTGGCGCCGATCAGCGCGGTCAGCAGGCGCAGTGCCAGTCGTCGTGGTGCCATGGTCATAGGTAGGCGACAATAGCACTGTGACCGTGACTGGCAGAGTCGGTTCAGTGCTTGAGTTGGCCGCACGCGAACCCCATGCTGGCGCAAACCTTTTCACGTTGTACGGAGTTGATGTGATGTCCAAGATCGAGGTCTATTCCACGGCGGTTTGCCCGTACTGCGTGGCGGCCAAGAACCTGCTCAAGTCCAAGGGTCTGGAGTGGGTCGAGGTTCGGGTGGATATCGATCCGCTCCAGCGCGACGCCATGCTCACCCGCAGCGGCGGTCGTCGTTCGGTGCCGCAGATCTTTGTCAACGACCAGCATGTGGGCGGCTACGACGACCTGGTGGCGGCTGACCGCAGCGGCAAATTGAGCGAGTTGCTGGGGCGCGCGGCATGAGCGGTCGTCTGAACGAATTCAGCGCGTTCCGTCAGCGCATGAACGATCGGATCCTGTCCGAGGACAATCAGGTCGTCCGGCGTTTTTTCGCTCTCGATACGCAGACCTACAAGGCCGGCGCGCTGGATGTGAAGACCAAGGAAATGCTGGGGCTGGTCGCCTCGATGGTGCTGCGCTGTGACGATTGCATCAGCTACCACGTGGCGCAGTGCCAGCAGGCAGGTGTGCAGCGCGAGGAGTTTTTCGAGGTATTCAGCGTGGGCCTGGTGGTTGGCGGGTCGATCGTCATCCCGCATCTGCGCCGCGCCGTGGATTTGCTCGATCAGCTCGAATCGGGCGCCGAAGGTGAGGCTGCAGCTTGCACTGACCACGTCTGACGGCAGCGGCCCATAGCCGTTCCCGAGATGCTCCAGCTCAGCCGCATGCAGCTTTTTGTGATGCTGCATGCAAGTATTTTCAGCGCGCCGCGTGCTGCTTTCCCTGTTCGTTCCGTGTGGCATCGGCGATAATTGTCGGGTTTCGGCGCGTGCCTTTCACCAGGGGCGCACGCTGCGTGCAGTTTCGTTTCAAGGAGTTTCCCCATGAGCAAGACGATCGCGGTGATCCCGGGCGATGGCATCGGCCCGGAGATCATGACCGCTACCCTGCGCGTGCTCGACGCGCTGGACTGTGGCCTGAATTATGAATTTGTCGACGCTGGCATGGTCGCGCTGGAAAAGCATGGCGATCTATTGCCGCAGGCGACACTGGACAAGATTGCCGAGCACAAGGTGGCTTTGAAGGGGCCGTTGACTACACCGATCGGTGGCGGGTTCACCTCGATCAATGTCACCCTGCGGCGCCATTTCGACCTGTACGCCAACGTGCGCCCGGCGATCAGCTTCCCCGGCACCAAGTCGCGCTACGAGCATATCGACATCATCACCGTGCGCGAGAACACCGAGGGCGCCTACCTGGCCGAGGGCCAGACGCTGTCCGACGACGGCGAAGTGGCCCAGTCGATCATCCGCAATACGCGCAAGGGCAGCACCCGCATCGTGCGCTATGCATTCGAGCTGGCGGTGAAGAAGGGCCGCAAGAAGATCACCGCCGTGCACAAGGCGAACATCCTCAAGACCAGCACCGGCCTGTTTCTCAACGTGGCCCGCGAGATCGCCAGGGAATATCCGCAGATCGAGTTCAACGAGATGATCGTGGACAACACCTGCATGCAGCTGGTGATGCGGCCCGAGCAGTTCGACGTGATCGTCACCACCAACCTGTTCGGCGACATCATTTCCGACCTGTGCGCAGGCCTCGTCGGCGGTCTCGGCCTGGCACCTGGCGACAACATTGGTACCAATGCGGCGATCTTCGAGGCCGTGCACGGCTCGGCGCCGGACATCGCCGGCAAGGGCATCGCCAACCCGTGCGCGCTGCTGCTGGCCGCGGCTGACATGCTCGATTATCTGGACATGGTGGCCAAGGGAACCCAGTTGCGTCAGGCGATTCGTACCGTCATGACCGACGACCGCGACAGCGTGACCCCGGATATTGGCGGCAAGGGCAGCACCGCCAGTTTCGCCGATGCGATCGTGAAGCGCATCAAGGGCTGAGTGCTGGCGTCGTCGATCAGGAAAGCCGCAGCAGCCAGCCGCGGCTTTTTTGTGACGTCGGTCGATTCAGCGCGTTGACGGCTGATACGTTCCGGGCACGCTCTGGAACGGAATCGCGATGCGGTTCCAGGCGTTGATCAGGATCACCGCCATGTTGAGGTCGCCCAGTTCCCTTTCGCTGAACTGGGTGCGCGCCATCTCGTAAACCTCGTCGCTGACGCCGTGTTGATCGAGCCGCGTTACCGCCTCGCACCAGGCCAGCGCGGCTCGCTCGCGATCGGTGTAGAACGGTGCCTCGCGCCACGCCGGCAGCACATGCAAGCGCTGTTCGGTTTCACCGCCGGCGCGCGCATCCTTGCTGTGCATGTCCATGCAATAGGCGCAACCGTTGAGCTGGGAGGCGCGCATCAACACCAACTCGATCAGGGCGGGTTCGAGGCTGCCGGCATGTACATATTTGTGCAGCGCGAAAAGAGGCTTGATGGCTTCGGGCGTGGGGGCTGAAGACTGACGGGATGACATGGGAACTCCTTGGGTTGTGCGGCCGGGTGAGCCGTTCAATGCAAGGACGTACTAGCCTTCGATTTCGTGACAGCTGCTGCCAGCCGGGCCAGTTTCTTCGGGTGGCGCAGGGCGTGGATGGCGCTGATCCGTTCGCCGTCGTCGTCGATCCAGCTGGCCGTCACCAGGCTGTCGCCCTGCCAGCTGAGCAGGGCCGGCGTGCCGTTCAGCAGCAGGATCTCGTGATGAACGCCGTGCCCCTGCTGTTGCTGGGCGATCTGCATATACAGCCGGGCCAGCCGTTCGACGCCATGCAGCGGGTGCAGCGTCGCGGTGGCCAGGCCGCCGCCATCGGAGACGTGCAAGGCGTCCTCGGCGAACAGTGCGCGTAGCGTGTCCATGTCCGGTTGCCGCAGGGCTTCGGCGAAGCGCTCCAGTAAACGGTGCTGCTTGCCGATGTCGAGCGCGGGCTGGCGTGGGCGATCCTCGCGCAGGCGCTGTTTGGCGCGATGCACACGCTGGCGACAGGCATCCTCGCCGATGCCGAGCATCGCCGCCGTCTCGGCATGGCTGTAGTCGAACACCTCGCGCAGCAGGAAGGCGGCGCGCTCCTCGGCGCCGAGGCGCTCCAGCAGCAACAGGAAGCTGAGGGTGAGGCTTTCAGCGCGTTCCAGCTGGGCGTCTGGCTGCTCGGACTCGGCCAGCAGCGGCTCGGGAAGCCAGGGGCCGGGATAGTGCGCGCGTTCGGTCTTGGCGCGGCGCAGGCGATCCAGCGCCAGCCGGGTGGTGACCGTCACCAGCCAGGCTTCGGCGTCGTCCAGCGCCAGCGGGTCCTGCACGTGCCAGCGAAGCCACGCATCGTGCAATACGTCTTCAGCATCGCCGGGAGTGCCCAGCATGCGATAGGCGAGCCCGAAAAGGCGTGGACGGTGCTGATGGAACAGGACGGTTTGGGGATCCATGGCGTTCTCCGGCGAGGTACGCATCAAGGACGCACGGGGGTCACTCGATGTGACTGATCAGCGCAGGAGCGGCCACGGTGCCAGAAAGATCAACCACATCAGCAGCACGATGCCGACGTACTTGCCGGCCTTGTACAGTTTCTTGTGTCGACGCTTGAACTCGACTTTCCACCGATGAGCCGCGCCCTTGCGCTGGCTCAGTGCAAAAAGCCGGTTCACGAAGCCGGTCTGTTCGGTTCCCGCATCGTCGTTCGGCGAGGCGGTGATCCTGCCCATGAACGCGCCGACCCGGTGATTGATCGCACTCATCCAGCGGGTGCGCAGCGGGCGTTCCACATCGGCGAAAAGAATCACCCGGGTCTGCTCGCTGTTGTTCTCGGCCCAGTGCACATAGGTTTCGTCGAATACCACGTCCTTGCCGTCGCCCCAGGCGTGTTCCTCGCCATCGACGAAGATGCGACAGTTGCGCGAGTTGGGCGTGATCAGGCCCAGGTGGTAGCGCAGCGAGCCGGCGAACGGGTCGCGGTGCGGATTGAGTTTGCTGCCCGGCGGGAGCAGGGCGAACATCGCCGCCTTCACACTGGGAATCGCCTTGAGCAAGGCCACCGTCTGCGGGCACAGCGCTTCGGCCGAGGTGAGTGGCTCGCCATACCACTTCAGATAGAAACGTTTCCAGCCCTGCTTGAAAAAGCTGTTGAAACTGGCGTCGTTGCTCTTTGCCGCGGCACGGATATGGCCTTCGTCGAACAGGCGCGCGGCTTCGTCGCGAATCGTCTGCCAGTTTGCCTGCAGCAGATCCAGCTGGGGAAACCCGCGGCGGTCGAGGATCGGCCGAGCCGGCACGGCCGAGAACGCATACATCATTAGGTTGTAGGGGGCGAATATCGCCGAATGATCGACCAGCTGGCGATCGAAACGCAGCCGCACGCGGCCACGCAGATGCACCAGCAGCGCGGATAGCGCGAACAGTGCGAACAGGGCAAGCAGGACGATGCGCAAGGTGAGGGGCATGGGGTTGGGTGCAGGCGTGACGAAGCGGTCAGAACGTCATTCTACTCGCTTGCCTGCCACGACTTCGATGCGGGCAAGACCCGTGCGCAGCGTCTTGCATGGAAAGCTGATCGAGGCTGGAAGCCAGCGCGCGCCGGGCCAGTGGATCGACCGTGAGCGCGCGCTGACTGGGCTACAGCGTTTCGGCCGCGAAATCCGCCAGCCGTGACCGCTCACCCCGACGCAGGGTGATGTGCGCCGAATGCTCCCAGCTCTTGAAGCGGTCGACGGCGTAGGTGAGACCGGAAGTGGTCTCGGTGAGGTAGGGGGTATCGATCTGTTCGACGTTGCCCAGGCAGATGATCTTGGTGCCCGGGCCGGCGCGGGTGACCAGGGTTTTCATCTGTTTCGGGGTGAGGTTCTGCGCCTCGTCGATGATCAGGTAGCGCGAGAGGAAGGTGCGCCCGCGCATGAAGTTGAGCGAGCGGATCTTGATGCGCGAGGCGAGCAGGTCGTTGGTCGCCTGCCTGCCCCAGCTGCCACCGTCCTGGGGGTTGGCGAGCACTTCGAGGTTGTCGGTCAGCGCCCCCATCCACGGTGTCATTTTTTCCTCCTCGGTGCCGGGCAGGAAGCCGATGTCCTCACCGACCGAGACGGTGGCGCGGGTCATGATGATTTCGCGGTAGCGTTGCTGGTCCATGACCTGGGCCAGGCCGGCGGCTAGCGCGAGCAAGGTCTTGCCGGTGCCGGCATTGCCGAGCAGGGTGACGAAGTCGATGTCCGGGTCCATCAGCGCATTGAGGGCGAAGTTCTGTTCACGATTGCGCGCTCCGATGCCCCAGACATGGTGGTTGGCATGTGAGTGGTCGTCGAGCAGGACCAGCGTGGTGCTGGCCTCGTCGAGCTTCAGTACGCGCATTTCCAGCTCGTTTTCGCCGGGAAGGAACAGACACTCATTCGGGTGCCAGGTTTCGTCGTCGCGGCGATTCACTTCGTAATAGGTGCGCCCGCGTTCAGTCCACGATCGTACTTCGGGGTGCAGGTCCCAGAAGTCTTCCGGCAGTTCGGACGAGCCGGTGTAGAGCAGGGAGAAATCGTCCAGTGCGCGATCGTTTTCGTAGTCCTCTGCGACGATGCCGTTGATGCTGGCCTTGATCCGCAGGTTGATGTCCTTGGTAACCAGGATCACCCCCCGATCCGGGTGCTGGTCGCGCAGCTCGATCACCGCGGACAGGATCTGGTTGTCCGCCTTGGTGTGTCCGTTGCTGCTGGTGCGGTGCTGGAAATACAGCCGACCCACCGAGCCGCCGCGCTTGAGCTTGATGCCTTGCGGATTGCTGAGCTCGAGACCTTCGCCGAGGTCGTGATGCTTGCCCGCTTCAATGAGCTCGTTGAGGAATCGGCTGACCTGGCGGCCGTTGCGCGAGACTTCCGAGGCGCCCTTCTTTTTTTCGTCCAGTTCCTCCAGCACGGTCATCGGGATGAAGACGTCGTGCTCCTCGAAGCGGAACAACGACGTCGGGTCATGCAGCAGGACGTTGGTGTCGAGTGCGTAGATGCGCTTGCTTCCGGTCATGCGGAAGTGTCCTCGCTGGTGAATGAAGTGGAGGGCCGCGAGCGGGTTTGGCTGGCGGATGAAAACATCGAAACGCTTTTCAGCGGGCAGGAATCGCTTCGAGTACGGCCTGCGCGTGACCCGGTACCTTCACGCCGCGCCATTCCTGCGCCAGCTTGCCGTCGGGATCGATCAGGAACGTACTGCGCACGATGCCCAGGTGGCGCTTGCCGTACAGCACTTTTTCGTGGATGACATCGAAAGCCTTGCACCATGTTTCCTCGGGGTCGGAGATGAGCGAAAAGGGCAGTTCCTGCTTGCTGGCGAAGTTGGCATGCGATTTCACCGAGTCACGTGACACGCCGATGACCTGTGCGTGGCGCTGGCTGAACTCCGGGTGCAGGTCGCGGAAATCCTTCGCCTCATTGGTGCAGCCGGGCGTGCTGTCCTTTGGATAGAAATACACGACGACCCATTGGCCCTTGAGGTTGGCCAGCGAAAATTCACCGCCGCTCTGGTCGAGGCCTGTGAGAGAGGGAAGTTTTTTGCCAATTTCGGACATGACTTATCCTGCACGGCTGTTCTGCCGTGGTTCTGAGTTGAGGAGGTGGAGTGACGCAGGATGCGGCGGCGGAGCCTGCAGGGCGCCATCTGGCGCCGGGCGATCGGCTTGGATCGACATGCTGACTGCAATGCGAATGTCCTTCCCGGCGAGGTCACGGGTACAGACTAGCGTGTGGGTGGCAGATGTTGACAGTCCTTGTCAGACGGTCGCGATCGCGCGATGCTCATGGGCCGATCCGGCGGTCTCAGAATTTGACCGGATCCATGATCGCGTCAAGATTCAGGCCATCGCAAAGTTCGAGAAAGTCGTCGCGCAAGGCGGCGATGTGGATCTCGGCCGGAATGCCGATGGTGAACTGGGCCTGGAACATCTCTGCACCCGTCTGCATGGCGTGATAGCGCGTGGAGTTGAGCTGCTCCACGCTGATGCCGTGCTGGCTGAAGAAATCCACGATGCGCACCACGATGCCGGGTCGATCGGCAGCCACGACTTCGACCAGGTAGGGCAGCAGGTGCGAGCTGTTCTCACGGGGCCCGGTGCGGTAGTGGGTCAGGTGCAGGCTTTCATCGCGGGCCAGCTTGGTCAGTGCCGTTTCCAGTTTGGCCAGCGCGTCCCACGCGCCGCTGGCCAGCAGCATCAACGAAACTTCGGTGCCGATGGTCGACACGCGCGATTCGGACAGGTTGCAGCCGGCATCGGCGATCCGCTTGGCCAGGGCCAGCAGCGGCGATTTGCTCGCCGTCGTCAGCGCCTGGATCAGCAGTTGGTTGTCGCTGCCCGAGCGCGCCGCAGCGGAAGAAGAGCCGGAGGTGGGTTTCAAAAGGGCATGCCTGTGACGTTGACCCGCGCGTGGCGGAGGCCTTGAGACTACTCCGATCAAGCTTACTTGCCCGCCTCGCGAGGCGGCAAGTAACATGCACAGCTTGGCTCCTGGCGGAATCGGCACTTGAACATTCGTGGAAGCATCTGTGCGCTGGTCACCCCGTTCGCGGCTGACGGTTCAATCGATCTTGATGCCTTCGGGCATCTGCTCGAATACCAGATCGCCGGTGGCACGCAGGCGCTGGTCGTGGCCGGCTCCACCGGTGAGGCGCATATGCTCGAACACGACGAGTTCGATCGCCTGCTGATCTACGCTGTCGAGCATGTGGCCGGGCGCGTTCCGGTGATTGCCGGTACCGGCGAGGCGGGTACCGCCAAGACAGTGGCGCTGACGCGACGGGCGCAGGCGTTGGGCGCGGACGCTGCCTTGGTGGTGGTGCCCTATTACGTGCGCCCGACCCAGGAGGGATTGCGTCGACACTATCTTGAGGTTGCCGAAAATGGTGGCCTGCCGGTTGTGCTCTACAACGTGCCAAGCCGTACCGGTTGCGATCTGTTGCCTGAGACGGTGGCGCTGCTGCGCGAGCATCCGGCGATCATCGGTATCAAGGAGGCACTCGGCGACCGCGAACGAATTACGGCGCTGGCGGAACTTGTGCGCGCGGATTTCGTCTACCTGTCCGGTGACGACGGTAGCGCCGCTGAGGCGATGCTGGCCGGTGCGGCCGGCACCATCTCGGTGGTGGCCAATCTGGTGCCGCAGGCATTCCGGGCGTTGTGTGACGCGGCAACGGGTGGCGATCAGGTCGCGACCGGGCGCTGTCAAGCAGCGATCGAGCCATTGGTGAAGGCGCTTGACTGCGCGCCCAACCCCATCGCGGTCAAGGCTGGCCTGCCTTTTCTGGGGCTGGGTTCGGCCCTGCCGAGGTTGCCGCTGGTGGAATTGAACGACGGTCCGGATCGCGCCCGATTGCACCAAGCGCTGTCCAGTCTGGCATCCTTGGCGACTGTGGCCGGTTGACGGTTGCCTGACTTACTCACGGAATCTGATTAAATGAAGAAAACCTCGCTCCTCGTCGTCCTGCCGGCAGTGGCCCTCAGTGGGTTGCTGCTCTCCGGCTGCGGCATGTTCCGCTCGCACAAGGCATGGGAGACCGCTCAGCAGGAGTCGCCACTGGAGATTCCGCCGACGCTTGATCGGCCGTCGACCAGCGACGCGCTGGTCATTCCGCCACCGGGCGCCAATCGTCCGACCTCGAATGGTGCGACGGCCGACGTGGGTGGCGGCCCGGGTCATATGGGTCAGGTCTCTGACGGATTCGTCCACAAGGGCAGCGTCGACAGCATCTACAGCCGTGTCGGGCAGTTGCTCGCTGGTGGTGAGCTGGGTCCGGTAGTCAGTCATGACGATGCCGAGCACAGCTATGTGGTCAGCCTGGCCGCGGCAGAGGCTCAGCAGAAGAAGGGTTTCTTCGGGCGCATCTTTGGTCGCAAGGCTGCGCCCTCGGATGGGGCTGCCCACCAAGTCAAGATCATGATCGGCAGCAGCGGTGTGACGGACAGCGAGATCCGCGCGCAAAGCGATTCCGTCGCTGCGGTGGCGAAGGTGGTCGATACCCTGCGTTCGCGTCTGGGCAAGAAGTAAGCCCAGTTCAGCAAGCCTCGGCCGGCCCAAAAGGGCCGGATCCGGCGCCAACGAAAAACGCCGCCTTGGGGCGGCGTTTTTATATATGCGGGTATGCGCAGCAACAACGGTTTGGGTGAATCAGCGCTGCAGCAGCGTCAGCTTGTCTGGTTTGCCTTCCCAGTTCTTGGCGTCGGACGGCGCATCTTTGCGCTCGGTGATGACTGGCCAGCCCTTGGCAAGCTCCGCGTTGAGTGCGACGAATGCTTCCTGCCCTGCGGGAACGTCGTCCTCGGGATAGATCGCGTTGATCGGGCACTCCGGCTCGCAAAGGGTGCAGTCGATGCACTCGTCCGGATCGATCACCAGAAAATTCGGGCCTTCATGGAAGGCATCGACCGGGCAAACCTCAACGCAATCGGTATATTTGCACTTGATGCAGTTATCGATGACGACAAAAGTCATGGAGGCAATTCAACCGTAAGGGAGGGCGGAAGGCTCTTGTGAAGAGTGCGGCCATGGATGGCCGCTTCTGGTCCAGCCAGTGGCCAAGGGCCGCGGGTTGCTGAGACCCTTCCAGATAACCGCAATCATGGAAGATTGCAAAAAAATGGTGCTCCCTACGAGACTCGAACTCGTGTTCCCGCCTTGAGAGGGCAGTGTCCTAGGCCACTAGACGAAGGGAGCGTTATGCTGTGAGGCGCGCTAGTATAACGGAAATGTTTCACACGGCAATGCTCCCGATGCATCGGCTCTTGCCGTTCGAATGAGGTTCCATTGGAAAGGCTCATTGCCTTCCGGTGGGACGATCCGCGATGCTGGGCATTGTCACTTAATCGCAAACCATGGGCGGCTTCGCCCGCAAGGATTTCGACCGCTTGAACCTCGAATCAAGGACTGACCTCACGCCAGCGCTGCGAATCATTCCGCGCGACCAGCACATTATTTCGCGCAAGAACATCAGCAAGGCGGCGCTGCGGGTGCTTTACCGGCTCAACGAGGCCGGTTACGCGGCCTATCTGGTCGGCGGTGCCGTGCGCGACCTGCTGCTTGGGGTTCAACCCAAGGACTTTGATATCGCCACCGATGCGACGCCGGACGAGGTCAAGAAGCTCTTCCGCAATTGCCGTCTGATCGGTCGGCGCTTTCGACTGGCGCATGTAGTGTTCGGTCCGGAAATCATTGAAGTGGCCACGTTTCGGGGCTTGGGTGAGGAAGGTGGCGAAGGCGATCGGCATATCGTTGATGGTCGCATCGTGCGCGACAACATCTGGGGCACGATCGAGGAGGATGCGATCCGGCGCGACTTCCGCGTCAACGCGATGTATTACGACATCAGCGACTTCTCAGTGCGCGACTATGTCGGCGGCATGCAGGATTTGCAGGATCGCGTGCTGCACCTGATTGGCGAGCCGATCGTGCGCTACCAGGAGGACCCGGTGCGCATGCTGCGCGCAGCCCGTTTGGCGGGCAAGCTCGATATGCGCATCGATGCTACTGCCATGGCGCCCTTCGAATCGCTGGGGCCGCTGTTGGCGGATGCGGCGCCGGCGCGGTTGTTCGATGAGTCGTTGAAAATGTTCCTCAGCGGCAACGGGCTCAAGAGTTTCCGCATGCTGGAGCAGTGCGGACTTCTGAAATTTCTGTTTCCTGCGACGGCACGCGCGCTCGAGCGCGGTGATCAGGCTTTGCGTTCGCTGGTCGAACGTGGCCTGGCCAATACCGACGCGCGCATCGTGGAAGGCAAGTCGGTCACTCCGGCCTTCCTGTTCGCCGTTTTGCTGTGGGGCGAGGTGCGGGATCTGGCTCATCACTGGATTGCGCGTGGCGAGGACGGCAACGAGGCGTGGGCGCGCGCTGCGGCTCAGGTGGTGGGCGAGCAGTGCCAGCGGGTGGCTATCCCGCGGCGGTTCACCTTCACCATGGAGGAGATCTGGTCGCTGCAACCACGTTTCGAGCAGGTCCAGCGCAAGCGGGTGTTCCGGTTGATGACACACCCGCGTTTTCGCGCTGCTTTTGATTTTCTTCTGCTGCGCGCGGACGAGTCGCAGGCGATGCGTGAACTGGGTCATTGGTGGGCACACGCCCAGCAACTGCCGCAGGATGTGCTGGCGGCGGCACTGCCGGCCGGTGGCGGCAGTGCCGCCAGCGATCCGATGCCGGTGCCTGCCGCACGCAAGACGCGGCCGCGCAAACGTCGGCGCAAGCCAAGTGACAAGCCGGGTTCCATGTGACCCGGGTATTCGTTGCGCTGGGCAGCAATCTGGGTGATCCGCAACGTCAGGTAGGCGATGCGGTTTCAGCGCTGGCAAATTTGCCTGATACGCGAATGGTGAAGTTGTCGTCGCTGTATCGCACGGCGCCATGGGGCTTGCTGGAGCAGCCGCCATTCATCAATGCGGCCGTGGAGCTGGATACTGATCTTCCACCGCTCGCCTTGCTCGATGCCATGCTCGATATCGAAAAGGCAGCGGGTCGCGTCAGGGCGCAACGCAACGGTCCGCGTACGCTGGATCTGGACTTGCTCCACGTCGATGGCGTGCGGATGGATGATCCGCGATTGACCTTGCCGCACCCGCGCATGGCCGAACGGGCGTTCGTGCTGCTGCCCATGCATGATCTTGCGCCGACGCTGCCGTTGCCTGCCGGCACGGTGGCCGAGCTGCTGGCGCGACTTGATCTGAGCGGCTGTGAAAGATTGCCTTGAGCCATCCCGGTGTGGCGCCGGATAATCCACACTCCGCTATGTCAGGAATTGCCGTGTACGTGCAGAACACCAGTACCCCCGAGCGCAAGCCGGTTACCGTGCCAGGCCTGCTGGCGATGAAGGCGCAAGGCCGTCGCATCGTGATGCTGACCGCCTACGACGCCAGTTTTGCGTGGCACCTGGAATCGGCGGGTATCGACATTGCGCTGGTGGGCGACTCGCTGGGCATGGTGGTGCAGGGACATCGCAGCACCCTGCCGGTGACCCTTGAACATATGGTCTATCACACCGCGGCGGTGGCGCGCGGGCTGGCGGCGACTCTGCTGGTGGCCGATCTGCCCTTCATGGCCGACCGCGATCTGGCCCACACACTCGAAGCGGGCGCCCGCCTGGTCGGTGAGGCCGGCGCGGCCATGGTCAAGATCGAGGGTGCGGCACCGCATATCCTCGAGTCCATTGCTGCACTGAGCGCGCGCGCCATTCCGGTATGTGCGCACCTGGGCCTGACCCCGCAATCGGTGCACAAATTTGGCGGCTTCCGCATTCAGGGCAGGGAGCAGGCGGCTGCTGATCGAGTGCTGTCCGAGGCACTGGCTGTGCAGGCGGCGGGAGCGGATTTGCTGGTGATGGAAGGCGTGCCGGTGGAACTGGGCCGGCGGGTGACCGCGGCCGTATCGATTCCGGTGATTGGCATCGGCGCCGGGCCGCATTGTGACGGGCAGGTGCTGGTGATCCATGACATGCTCGGCATCACGCCGGGCAAACGACCCAAGTTCAGCAAGGATTTCCTGGCGGGTCACGACTCCGTCGCGGCGGCGATTGGCGCCTATGCCGAAGACGTTCGCCGTGGCGCCTTCCCGGCCCCCGAACATTGCTTCAACTGAGTAGCGAGCAGTCGCATCATGCAGACCGTACAAGATGCACCTGCCTTGCGGGCCGCCATTCGCGGCTGGCGCGCCAAGGGCCAGACCGTGGGTTTCGTGCCCACCATGGGCAACCTGCACGCCGGCCACCAATCGCTGATCAGGCAGGCCCGGGCGCGCACGGATCGGGTGGTCGCCAGTATCTTCGTCAACCCGACCCAGTTCGGCCCGAATGAGGATTTTGATCGTTATCCGCGCACCCTGGTGCAGGATCAGGCAGCGCTGACTGAAGAGGACTGCGACCTCTTGTTTGCACCGGATGTGGCGACGATGTATCCGTTCGGTGCGCAGCACAGTGTCAGCCTGCGCGTGCCGGAAATCACCGAGATCCTCGATGGCGCGCACCGACCCGGCCATTTCGACGGGGTCGCCACGGTGGTGTGCAAGCTGTTCAACCTGGTGCAGCCTGACGTGGCCGTATTCGGCCAAAAGGACTTCCAGCAACTGAAGGTGATCGAGCGACTGGTGCGTGACCTCTCGCTGCCGGTGAAGGTGATGTCGGCCCCGACCTTTCGTGCCGATGACGGGCTGGCGCTGAGTTCGCGCAATCAGTACCTGTCGGCGGCAGAACGCTCACGGGCGCCGCTGATTCACGATACGCTGCAGCGAATGCACGAACTCATCAGCCAAGGACATCCGTGGCAAGTCGTTGAGCAAACGGCGGCATCGCGTCTGGCACGAGCCGGTTTCGTACCCGACTACGCCGTGATCCGATGTGCCGAGGATCTGGCCGAGCCGGCCGAAGGCCAGCGTGAGGGTCTGGTGGCCTTGATTGCCGCGCGCCTGGGCAACACGCGTCTGATCGACAACTTGTTGTTCGATTGAATCGGCCGCACATCGAACATGTTGTTGACGGCGATGTTGCGGTGCAACGTCGTCGGCTTGATAATCACCGACTTTGCACAATGCTGCTGGATAGAACGTCATGCACCTGAACATGCTCAAGGCCAAGATTCACCGCGCCATGGTGACCCATGCCGAGCTGCACTACGAGGGCTCGATCGCGATCGACGGCTTGCTGCTGGACGCTTCGGGCATCCGTGAGTACGAGCAGATCCATGCCTGGAACGTCAACAGTGGCCAGCGGTTCGTCACCTATGCCCTGCGTGCGGAAGAGGGCTCCGGCATCATCTCGGTCAATGGCAGTGCCGCGCGCAGTGCGCAGGCCGGCGACTTGCTCATCATCGCGGCCTTCGCCCAGCTGAGCGAGGCCGAGCTGGCGAATTTCGAGCCGACCTGCGTGTATATCGCCGCGGGCGAAGGCAACCGGATCAGTCACACCAATCGCTCGATTCCCAAGCAGATGGCAGCGGTCTAAACCTTTTCGATCCCGGCGCGCTGCCGTTCCAATGCCCATGCGACGTGTTCGCGGACGATGGCAGACGGGTGGTCGGTGCGTTTTTTGAGGGCATCCACTGTTTCTTCCGAGCGTGATGCGTTGCCCAGCGCTACCGCGATATTGCGCAACCAGCCCTCGTAGCCGGTACGGCGGATAGCCATGCCTTCGGTACGCTTGAGGAACTCCGGCTCGCTCCAGCTGAACAGTTCAACCAGCCTGGCGCCGTCCAGACTATGGCGCGGGGCGAAGTCGGGCTCGGCCGTTTCCTGCGCGAACTTGTTCCATGGGCAAACCAGCTGGCAATCGTCACAGCCGAAGATTCGGTTGCCCATCGGCGAGCGCAGGTCCTCGGGAATGCTGCCCTTGAGTTCAATCGTCAGGTAGGAGATGCAGCGCGTGGCGTCGAGCTGATAGGGGCCGATGATGGCCTGGGTCGGGCATATCTCGATGCAGCGACTACAGCTTCCGCAGTGCGCACTGGCCGGTGGGTCGGCCGGCAAGGGCAGGTCGGTAAACAGCTCGCCCAGGAAAAAATATGAACCGGCACGGCGATTGATCAGCACGGTGTGCTTGCCGATCCAGCCCAGGCCGGCATTGCGTGCCAGTGCCTTTTCCAGCACCGGGGCAGAGTCGACATAGGCGCGATAGCCGAAATCGCCGACGACGCGATGGATGCGTTCGGCCAGCTTCTGCAGCCGGCTGCGCATCAGCTTGTGGTAATCGCGGCCCAGTGCATAGCGCGAGACATAGCCGGCCTCGCGGTCTTCCAGCACGCCCCAGGCGTCGGCCGTGCCGGGCGGGATGTAATCCATGCGCACCGAAATGATCCGTCGCGTGCCCGGCTCCAGTTCGGCCGGTCGGCTGCGGCGGGTGCCATGGCGGGCCATGTACTCCATCTCGCCATGGTGGCCGCGCTCCAGCCAGCGTTGCAGATGCAGTTCATCCTCGGCCAGTTCGGTGCTGCTGATACCGGCCTCGGCGAAACCCAGTTCGACCGCCCAGCGCTTGATGTCAGCCGCCAGGGCGACGTAGTCGGATGGAGAAGATGAGGCGGTGGTAGGCATTGCTCCATTGTAGGCGTGGCAGATGCCTATAATTCGAGCATGTCTGCCCATCCGTACCACCGCGATCTGCACACCGTCGGACAACTGCGCGAGATCGAGCGCGCGGCCATGGCGGCCCTGGATATTTCCGGTATCGAGCTGATGCGGCGAGCCGCGATGGCTGCGTTGAACACGTTGCGACGGCACTGGCCGGAACAGCAGAGCATCTGCATCCACTGCGGGCCTGGCAACAATGGGGGGGATGGGTTTCTGCTGGGCGTGTTGGCGCGGGAGGCCGGCCTGCAGGTGGATGTGGTGGCACTCTCGGAAATGTCGCAAGGTGACGCCGCCAGGGCACGCGAGGCATGGCTGGCCGATGGTGGTGGCATCCAGGTGTGGGACGAGCAAGCGAGCCTGCCGCAGGCTGGGCTGCACGTGGATGCTCTCTACGGCATCGGCCTCAATCGTGCGCCTGAGCCGGCGGCGGCGAGGCTGATCGAACGCATCAACGACAGCGGTCGACCGGTATTGGCGCTGGATGTACCTAGCGGCCTGAACAGCGACAGCGGTCAGTGCCCCGGCACGGCCATTCGTGCGGATGTCACCGTGAGCTTTCTCGCCGACAAGCGCGGCCTGCATACCGGACGTGCCGTCGATCATGTCGGGGTACTGGAGCTGGCTACGCTGGGTGTGCCTGATCAGGTCCTTGCCCAGGTGCGAGCCGATGCACAGCTGCTGGCCATCGAAACCCTGCCGCGGCGCAAGCGTTACGCCAACAAGGGGGACTACGGCCATGTGCTGGTGATCGGCGGCGAGCATGGCATGGCCGGCGCGGCGCGCCTGGCGGGCGAAGCCGCGCTGCGCGTGGGAGCAGGGCTGGTCAGCATCGCGACAAGGGCCGAGCACGTGTTTGCATTGAACGCGGCGCGGCCGGAGTTGATGGTGCGCGCGGTGGATGGCCCACAGGCGCTGGCCCCCGTGCTGGAACGCGCCAGCGTGCTGACGCTGGGTCCGGGGCTGGGTCAGGCTGCCTGGGGGCACGCCTTGTGGTTGACTGCGCTGGATGCGGAAAAACCGCTGGTGCTGGATGCGGACGGCCTCAATCTGCTGGCTGTCGAACCCCGTCGTTTCAAGGCGCCGACGGTACTCACGCCGCATCCCGGCGAAGCTGCACGACTGCTGGGTGTGGCCACGGCCGAGATCGAGCGCGATCGATTTGCTGCGGCGCGAGAGCTGTCGCGTCGCCATGCGGCGGTGGTGGTGCTCAAGGGTGCCGGCAGTCTCATTGCCAATCCGGATGGACGTCTGCACGTCTGTCCCTGGGGAAACCCGGGGATGGCTTCCGGCGGCATGGGGGATTTGCTTGCCGGCATCATTGCAGCCTTGCTGGCGCAGGGCTGCGATGCCTGGCAGGCAGCTTGCCTCGGCGTGGGCCTGCATGCGCGTGCCGGTGACCATGCGGCGCGTCGTGGCGAGCGCGGGCTGCTGGCCAGCGACTTGCTGTCGCCACTGCGTGCGCTGGTCAACGGGGTGGACATGGACGGGGCTGAGCATGACTGAGCGATCCGCATCGGGTCACATCGAGTTCGGCCGCGAGTGGTCATTGCCCGATGAGGCGGCGACCATCCAGCTCGGCGTGTGCATGGCGCAAGCCCTCGATGAGGGGCTGGTGATTTACCTGGAGGGTCCGCTGGGCGCCGGCAAGACCAGTTTCGCGCGGGCCTTGCTGACCGAGTGGGGGGTGGGTGAAAGGGTGAAAAGCCCGACCTACAGCCTGGTCGAGACCTACGCCGTCGGTGACCTAGCCGCATGGCATCTGGACTTGTATCGCATTGCCGACCCGGGCGAGCTGGAATGGCTGGGACTGGATGCCTTGTCCGACCTGTCGGCATTGGTGTTGATCGAGTGGTCCGAACGCGGCGCGGGCGCCTTGCCCGCAGCGGATATGGAGCTGCGTCTGGCGTATGCAGAGGCCGGGCCGGGGCGTACGGCCTTGTTGCGGGCATTCACCGCACGCGGCGAGCGGATGCTGTCACGGTTGCATTGAGCGGGTCTAAGTAACGAATTTTTCAGGGAAATCGGCCTGATACCGGTTTAGGGGATGATCTGTTTGGGAAGCGCGACTTGCGGCACATAACTGGATATGACCTGATGAGTCACTCGCAGGTCATGGATATACAAAGAAAAATGCCCTTGCATTCGCTGGGTGGCTGCGTTTCAATGCGCCTCATGAAGGGCTACCTGAACAACTTGGGTGGATTGCTCGCCGCCGCGATTCTCGGTGGTATGTCGTTGCCTGCCGCTCAGGCAGCCGAACTCAGGGATGCACGGGTCTGGGCCGGCCCGGAATATACCCGAGTGGTGCTGGACGCCTCCGGCCCCGTGAAATTCACGGCCAGCCAGAAGGACGGTCAACTCACCGTCGAACTGGCTGACAGCCAGGCCAAGGCCGGGTTTTCAGGGCCCGCCGCGAGCGGCCTGTTCAAGGGCATGACCCAGACCCGCGTTGGCGATCGTCTGTTGCTCACCGCCAGAGTCGATCCAAGCAGCCGATTGAAGAGTTTTGTACTCCCTGCTCGCGCCGGCTCCGACTATCGCGTCGTGCTGGACCTGTATCCGGGGGATGCCAAGGTTGGCCAGAGCGCAGCCAGCCGCGCTGCTGATACCGGCAGCTCGGCTGTCGCCGCCGCGCCCGTAGAGACCACGACATACAGCAACCCCACGCACAGTCGCCGGGTGGCCGCCGAGCAGGCCGCAGCGATGCTCAACGGCCAGCGTGCCGTGGTGGTGGCGATCGACCCCGGACACGGCGGCAAGGATCAGGGCGCCCATGGCCCCGGCGGGACGTTGGAGAAGAACGTCACTCTGGCGGTGGCTCGTGACCTCGCCGCGGAGATCAATCGCCAGCCCGGCATGAAAGCGGTATTGACCCGCAATGGCGATTATTTCATTCCGCTCAAGCAGCGCTACGAGATCGCCCGCGAGAATAACGCTGACCTGTTCGTTTCGATCCACGCCGACTCGTTCACCAACGACGACGCCAAGGGTTCATCGGTATGGGTGTTGTCATCGCGCGGCAAGACCAGCATGGCGGCGCGCTGGCTTGCCGATGGCCAGAACCGTTCCGATCTGATCGGCGGTGTCAGCCTGGACGACAAGAACGACGGCCTGGCCAAGGTGCTGCTGGATCTGCAGCAGGGCTGGGCGATGCAGGCCAGCGACGAGGTGGCCGGCAACGTGCTGAAGGCGCTGGCCAGACTGGGTCCGACCCATCGAGGCTATGTCGAGCGCGCCAATTTCGTGGTGCTGCGCTCGCCCGATGTGCCGTCGATCCTGGTCGAGACCGCGTTCATCAGCAATCCGTCCGAAGAGCGCAAATTGCGCGACCCCACGCACCAGAAGCAGTTGGCCGAAGCAGTGATGGGTGGCGTGAAGAATTATTTCGAAACGACCCCGCCGCCCGGCACCTGGTTCGCTGCCCAGGCGGCAAAAGACAACGGCATTCAGTTGGCGTCGGCCACGTCCTCGTCGAGCAAGCGAGGCAAGGCACGTGACCGGCACAAGGTCGGTCGTGGCGAAAGTCTCAGCAGTATTGCCAAGCAGTATGGCGTCAGCGTGGGCGCCCTGAAGAACGCCAACCAGATGAGCAGCAATAGCGTGCAGGCCGGTGCCGTGCTCGCGATTCCCACCGGTTGACGACCCCGACCTTCCGGCAGATTGCCCGTTCGCTGTTAAAGTTCACGAATGACTTTCATTCGTTTGCTTCCCCCTGAGCTTATCAACCAGATCGCCGCCGGCGAGGTGATCGAGCGCCCTTCATCGGTGGTCAAGGAGCTGGTCGAGAACAGCCTCGACGCCGGCGCCACGCGGATCGAAGTGGATATCGAGGCCGGTGGCGCGCGCCTGATCCGCGTGCGTGACGACGGTGGCGGCATTCCCGTGGACGAATTGCCACTGGCTGTCGCCTCGCATGCGACCAGCAAGATCAGCAGCTTTGACGATCTGGAGCGTGTCGCCAGCATGGGTTTTCGTGGTGAGGCGCTGGCCTCGGTGTCGTCGGTCTCGCGTTTTTCGTTGACCTCGCGCGCCCGCGATCAGGACACCGCCTTCCGCATTGAAGTCGATGGCGGCAAGCTGCAGTCGGCGCGGCCGGCGCAGCATCCACCAGGCAGCAGCGTTGAAGTGCGCGACCTGTTCTACAACGTGCCGGCGCGGCGGAAATTCATGCGTGCCGAACGCACCGAGTTCACCCATATCGATGACCTGTTGAAGTCGCTGGCACTGGCGCGGGGCTCGGTCGAGTTTCGGCTGAGCCACAACGGCAAGCCGGTGCGGATATGGAAGTCCGCTCGCGATGAGCAGGCGGCATTGCAGCGCGTCGCCGAGGTGCTGGGCGAGGAATTCCCCGCACAAAGTCTTCGTATTGATCACGCCGCGGCGGGCCTGCATCTGTCGGGCTGGGTCGGCTTGCCCACGGCTTCGCGCGCGCAGGCGGATTCACAATACTTCTACGTCAATGGTCGCCTGGTGAGGGACCGCATCGTGGCCCATGCGGTGCGTCAGGCTTATGCCGACGTGCTGTTTCACGGTCGCCACGCCGCCTTTGTGCTTTATCTGGAGCTCGATCCGGCCGGGGTGGATGTCAACGTGCATCCGGCCAAGCACGAAGTCCGCTTCCGCGAACAGCGGCTGGTGCACGATTTCCTGTTTCGGACCTTGCATGAGGCGCTGGCGCAGACCCGCGCCGGCTCGCACGCGTTGCCGGCCGTCGCGCCGGCGGCAGTGTTTCAGTCCGCGTCGTATGCACCTGCCGCGGCGATGGCTTCCACCGCTTCCTGGCCAAGCCAGTTCAGCCAGAACCGGCTGAACCTGGGCGTGCAGGAAGCGCCGCTGGCAGGTTATGCAGCCTTGCTGGGCGAGTCGGTGGCGCCATCGGACTCGCTCCTGTCGGCGCCGATGATGTCGGTCGATGAGGGTGAGGCGCCACCGTTGGGTTTCGCCATCGCGCAGCTGAAAACCATCTACGTGCTGGCCGAAAATGCACATGGTTTGATTCTGGTGGACATGCACGCCGCGCACGAGCGGATCACCTATGAACGTCTGAAATCCGGTCGCGCCAGCAGCAACCTGCGTTCGCAGATGCTGCTGGTGCCGCTCTCCATTGCGGTCAGCACCAAGGAGGCTGCCGCTGCCGAGGAGCATGCCGAGGCGCTCGCCGAGTGGGGGCTGGAGTTGTCGCGCAGCGGGCCGACCGCGGTCGTGGTGCGGCGAATTCCGGCGCTGCTGGAAGGCGCCGATGTAGCCCAGCTCAGTCGCGACGTGTTGTCGGAGCTGGCCCAGCACGGCAGTTCGCGGCGGCTGCAGGAGCTGGAGAATGAGCTGCTCTCCACCATGGCCTGCCATGGCTCGGTGCGCGCCGGTCGGCGACTGAGCCTGCCTGAAATGAACGCATTGCTGCGCGAAATGGAGGCCACCGAGCGCTCGGGACAATGCAATCACGGCAGGCCGACCTGGATCCAGTTGAGCGTGGCCGAGCTCGACAAGTTGTTCATGCGCGGGCGTTGATGCGCGCCTTGTCTATTTTGTCTTGCCGGAGTTGTTGATGATCGCTACTCGAATTTTTTTAGCCGGCGCTGTTCTGGGAGTTGCCACCGTGGATGCCGCCGAGATCGATGGTTACAGGCAGAGCGTCCAGCAGTGGCGCGATGGTCGGGTGCAGCGGCTGACCGCGCCCGACGGCTGGCTCAGCCTGATCGGGCTGGAATGGCTGAAACCGGGCGAAAACCGCATCGGCAGCGCCGCCGACAACGACATCGTGCTGAAGGCCGGTCCGGTACATCTGGGCGTGATCAAACTGGCGTCCGATGGCACCATGCATCTCGAACTGCTGCAGCATGCCGGTGCGCTGATTGACGGCAAGCCGCTGCGGCAGGCCGTGCTCGTGGACGATGTGCACGCGGGTGATGCAGCGCCGACCACCGTGAGTTTCGGCAGCGCGAGCTTCCATGCCATCGACCGCGACGGCCGCAAAGGGTTGCGCGTCAAGGACACCGATGCTCCCAGCCGCAAGCACTTTGTCGGCATCGATTCGTTTCCGGTCGATCCATCGTGGCGGATCGAGGCGACCTGGGTGCCGGCCAGGCCCGGCCAGACCCTGGAGATGGGAACGGTGATCGGCACCATCGACAAATACCCGGTGCCGGGCACGCTGGAATTCAGCCGCGACGGCACGCATTTCGAGCTGTTGCCGGTGATCGAGGTGCCGGGCGATCAGCAATATTTCATCGTATTCGCCGATCGCACCAGCGGCAAGGAGACCTACGGAGCAGCGCGTTTCCTCTACGTCGACCCACCGAAAGACGGCAAGGTCGTGATCGACTTCAACAAGGCCTATAACCCGCCATGCGCGTTCACTCCGTTCGCTACCTGTCCGCTGGCGCCACCGGAAAACCGGCTGGACCTGCGAGTGACCGCGGGCGAGAAGAACTACGCCGGCGGTCACCACTGAGACGACCTCGCGTTGTAGGAGTACGCCCTGTGCGCGATGCTCTGATGCCTATAGGCGCCAAGAGCCATCGCGCACAGGGCGCGCTCCTGCAAACCGGTGTCAGCGACCCTTGAACTCGGCTTTGCGCTTCTCCAGGAATGCGCTGGTGCCTTCGCGCATGTCTTCCGTGGAGAAGGCCAGCGCGAAGCCCTGGGTCTCGAACTCGAGGCCCTGATCGATCGCCATTTCGCCACCTTGCAGCACCGCATCGAGAATGCCGGCGGCAGCCAGCGGGGCGGCCGCCGCCAGCTGATCAGCCAGTGCGTCCACCGCGTCGTCGAGCGCGTCGGCGGCCACCACCCGGGTAACGATGCCCAGCTCATGGGCGCGCTGGGCGTTGATCACGGCACCGGTCAGGCACAGCTCCAGGGCGGCGCCGCGTCCGGCCAGCCGCAACAGGCGTTGGGTGCCGCCGAAGCCGGGGATCAGGCCGAGGTTGATTTCAGGCTGGCCGAACCTGGCCTTCTCGCTGGCAATGCGCAGGTGGCAGGCCATCGCCAGCTCCATGCCGCCACCCAGGGCAAACCCCTGGATCCGCGCCAGCACCGGTTTGCCCAGGCGCTCGATTGAGCTCATCAGGCGCTGGCCGGTGCGTGAAAAGCCTTGCGCCTGGGCCGGCGTGTACCCGTTCATTTCGGCAATGTCGGCGCCTGCCACGAAAGCCTTCTCGCCCGATCCAGCGAGCACCACGACGCGCACGGCGTCATCCTGTGCGGCCTGCGCAAAAGCCAGGGTGAGTTCGTTAAGGGTGTCCCGGTTCAGTGCGTTGAGTTTGTCGGGGCGATTGACGACGATGGTGCGCACTGCGCCGCGATGGCTGACTTCCAGGTTGCGATAGGCCATGAATGGTTCTCCGTGGATGCAAAGTTGCGATGGTAGCAGCGGGAACCTTTGTCGCCAGCGGGGTTCTCAAGCCCGTACGCAAGCGCTGCAAGAATGCGTTGAACCGCTTACGATGAGGCCCACGGAACCACCATGGCGACAGGCTTGACTCGATGGGAAATGGAATGAAATATCTGCGCGGCTGCCTGCTCGGTGGTTTGCTGACGATCGGTGCGGTGCATGCGCAGGGTGCTTCCCCGTCGGCGGCTTCACAGGTCAAGCCGGACAAGACCAAGCTGTCCTATGCGATTGGTTACCAGATCGGCAGCCGATTTGCCGACGGCACACCGGATATCGATTTGGCCACCTTGCAGCGGGCGATTCAGGATGCCTACGCCAAGCACAAGCCGACGGTGTCGATCCAGGACATGCATTTGCAGTTGCAGCGATTCCAGCAGCAGATGCATAACGAGGCCTTGCAGGAATTCAAGCGGATTGCCGCAGCCAATGCGCGCAAGAGCGCGGCCTTCATGAAAAAGAACCGGCAGCAGCCGGGGGTGGTGCAATTGCCGTCCGGTATCCAGTACTCCGTGCTGAACAAGGGTAGTGGCAAGGTCAGTCCCGCCGTCACCAGCACGGTCGTGGTGAACTACCGAGGCATGCTGGTGGACGGCACTGAATTCGACAGCACCTGGGCGCATGGTGCGCCGGTCAGCTTCGCTGTGAACAAGGTGATCCGTGGCTGGCAGGACGTGATCCCGCGCATGCACGTGGGTGACCGCTGGAAGGTGGTGATTCCCCCGCAGCTTGCCTATGGCGAAGAAGGTTTCCTGCCACGGATCGGCCCCAATGAGGCGCTGCAGTTTGAAATCGAGCTGCTCGCCATCAAGCCTGATGCCGGCCAACCCTGAGCTTCGACGGTGATAATATGACGGGGCATGTCGAACGATCCACGCCCCGTCGAAACTCTCCCGCTAACGCCCTGCACCGGCATCTGCCGGCTGGATGGCCGCGGCTATTGCGTGGGCTGTCTGCGCAGCGGTGAGGAAATCGGGCGTTGGCGGTTGATGAGCGATCCGGAGCGGTTGCATGTCATGCGCACGGTCCTGCCGGGGCGCAAGCGGACGTGATCGACGAGCTGACCAAGGCACTTTTGCCCTTGTCCACACCGCCGTCCGGGCCAGCCTGGAACCATGCCGACATGACCGAGTTGCTGGGCACCAGCGAGCGCGCACCCGCCGCCGTGCTGGTCGGTTTTCGCGAGGGTGTGCAGCCGCGACTGGTGCTCACCGTGCGTACGGGCCACCTGCAGGCGCATGCCGGTCAGGTCGCGTTCCCTGGCGGGCGCAGCGAGCCGGAGGACGGCGATGCGCTGACCACCGCGCTGCGCGAGAGTGAGGAAGAGATCGGCCTTGACCGTGCGCTGGTGACGCCGCTGGGGTTCCTGGATTGTTTCGAGACGATCAGTGGTTTCCGGATTACGCCGGTGGTAGCGCGTATTGCTACCCAGGCCCAGCTGTATCCGGCACCCGACGAGGTGGCCGAGGTGTTCGAGGTGCCGCTGTCGTTCCTGCTGGAACCGGCCAACCTGCGGCGCTACACGACGGAGTTTCGTGGTCACCAGCGACCGATGGTGGAGTTCGTGCACGGCGGTCATCGCATCTGGGGGGCCACCGCGGCGATGCTGTTCAACCTGCTGCACAGGATGGGACGCGCATGAGTCTGAAGACCACCTTGATCAATCCCGCCGAGCTGGCCGCCGTACCGTCGGGCGAGTTGCTGCTGGTCGATTGCCGCTTCGATCTGGCCGACCCGGACAAGGGGTGGCGCGAGTATCTGGATGGCCACATTCCAGGCGCTGTCTTTGCCAGTCTCGATCGCGACCTGTCCGACCTGTCGCGTCAGCCCGAGGGACTGGGGCGGCATCCATTGCCGCGGGAGACGGATTTCAACGCGCTGCTGTCGCGTTGGGGCTGGCGGCCTGGCGTGCAGGTGGTCAGCTATGACACAGCCGGCGGTGCGTTGGCGGCGGCGCGGCTATGGTGGTTGTTACGTCTGGTTGGCGTGTCGGCAGCGGTACTCGATGGTGGCTATGCGGCCTGGTTGGCAGCCGGCTTGCCGGTGGAGATCGGCGATGCCGTCGCACGGCGTGCAAGCCAGGTTGCGCTGGGCTACGACGCGGGTCAGTTTCTGGTCGACCACAACGAGCTGTCGCAGGATTTCAGCGGCCGGTTGCTGGATGCCCGTGCGGCACCACGTTATCGTGGCGAAGTCGAGCCGCTGGATCGGGTCGGCGGCCATGTGCCGGGTGCGCTGAATCGGCCCTTTTCCGAAAACCTCGCAAGCGACGGCCACTTCAAGTCGGTCGAACAGTTGCGTTCCGAGTTTGTCGCTGTACTGGGCAGTACAGAACCCCGTCAGGTGGTGCACATGTGCGGTTCGGGCGTCACCGCCTGCCACAACCTGCTGGCGATGGAATACGTGGGCCTGCATGGTTCGCGGTTGTACGCCCCTTCGTGGAGTGGCTGGGTCAGCGACCCCGGGCGCCCGGTAGCGAAGGGTTGACGCTACCCTGGTCGTAGTAGCCCGCTGGCGGGCGATGCTCTTTTCGTGGGCGTCCACAGCAGAAGCTTCGCCCGCCAGCGGGCTCCTGCGGCATGCTCATTTCTTCTGTTTCAGCGTGACGACCAGCTGTTGCAGCACGGCCTGGGTTTCCGGATGGAAGAACGCGTCCACGAAGTCCTCCAGCGGCAGCGCTTCCGTATCGGCGTAGGCAGCGGCCAGATCGGCCCGCGCCAGCTTGCGGGTGACGAGCATGGCATGCGACGGCAGCGCCAGCAGTTCGCCCAGCCAGTGCAGGGCACGCGTGGTGACCTGGTCGACGCCGGTCAGTTCGTCGACGAAGCCGCACGCCAGCGCCTCGGCCGAGTCGATCATGGCGCCGGAAACAAGCAGGCGTTCGGCGCGATAGGTGCCGACCACGCGGCGCAAGGCCAGCTGGATCGCGTCGGGCACGATCAGCCCTACCTGCACCTCGTTCAGGCCAATCCGGAACGGCCCTTCGGCCATCACCCGGTAGTCGCAGAACAGCGCCAGCACGGCACCGCCAGCCGGGCTGTGGCCAGTGATCGCGGCCACCATCGGAATCGGCGCGCGCGCCAGCGTGGCGCACAGCGCAAAGAACTCGCGCCAGTATTCGAGTACGCCAGCGCGGTCGCGTTGCAGCAAGGCCGGCACGTCGACGCCAGCGGAAAACAGCCCCTGCGCGCCGGACATGACAATGCCGCGTGCGCCCTGGTTGACGCTGTCGTCGATCGCCGCGCGCAGGGCACGCAGCATCTCGAGATTCAGCGCATTGACCGGTGGGCGGGCCAGCTGGATCTCGCGAATATCGTCATGGGTGGTCAGGTTGAGCATGGCAAGCTCCGGCTCGAAAAATCACGGTTGAGGATTGGCATCTGCGTTCCAGTGATAGCGCACGGCGTAGTCGAGCGTGGCCTTGCCGTCAGCGGGTACCTCGACGTGAAACTCCAGGGTATCCGGTGTCTGCTGGCTGGGCTTGCTGCTGGACGAGATCAGGCTCCACTGCTGCCAGCGATTGGGGTGTTCTCGAACGGTCACGGTGCGGGGGCTATCGCCGGCATTGCTCAGATTGATGCGGAAGGCCTCGTCCATGGTGCGGCCATCCTTGTTGACGCTGAAGCGGGTACGCGTACGTTCGGCGCGCAGGTCGAATGCCGTGCCCAGGGTGATGCTGGCGTCGCTGCCCTTGGGGGTGTCGTCGATGCGACCTTCGCCGATGAACTGCGGCACGCCATGGCTGTCGGCCGTGAGCACGCGCAAGTAGCCGGCGGGCAGGCTGTCGAAGGCTTTCAGGCGCAGCGTGCTGATGATGGCGGTGCCGCCGCCGGCACTGAAGTCGGGGCTCAGTATGGGCTGCTGTGGCTGGAAAATATTGCCATTTTCGTACAGCGCGGTGCGCACGCAGTCCATCGCGCGAGTGGCGTAGAGGGGTACCTGACTGATGCTGGCGTCGGGCAGATCGACTGGCGAGGGCAGTGTGTAGCTGCGGTAGTCGCCGAGACTTTGCTGCTGCGGTAGCGATTCACTGGCGGACTTCGCGTTGAAGCCCCTGGCCATCGCCATCATCGGTCGTGGGGCCGAGGCCTTGGCCATGTTGGGTTCGCCGGCGATCAGGGTGAGTTGCGCATCGTGCCAGTCGCGGCCGCTGCGATTGGCAATGCTGGCGCGCGACTCGAATTGCATGCGGCAGCCGGCGCCTGGCTGCAAGGTGGCGACATAGGCGGCGCGCCAGCCGAGCCCGGCCGTCGGGTAGCTGAGCACGGCCGGGGTGGCGCCGGCATGGGCCGTTTGCACGCGCAGATCCAGGGTGGAGCCGGTCGGGAAATCGCTGCCGCTGGTACGCACAGCGGCGTACTTGCTGATCAGGGTGGTGCGGCCGAGTTGATCGCGCACCAGCAGGCTGTCGCCGGCGCGCAGCAAGTTGCCCTGGACGATCAATTCGCCATTGCTGCCGAGTACGTCGACGGTGTGCCCGGTCAGGCCGGTCAGTGCCGCACCGGCACCCTGCGCCAGCAGCAACCGCTGTGAGATCACCTTGGCGCCGCCGTCGGGGAAGCCGAGTGCAAGTGCTTCGGGGTCGAGGAAAATCGGCAGGTCGCCGATCGCCACGTCGTGGGTGCCGGCGGCAAGCGTCAGTGCCCGCTGTTCGCGCACCACCGCGTAGCCGTCATCGACCTGACCGCCACCATTGCTGGCATAGAGCGAGGTGCTGTCGCTGCGATAAACGGTGAGTGCGGTGGTGTCGGCGGCCTGGGCGGGCGACATGCCGAGCCAGGCCGTGGTGCAGGCGAGGGCGAGGCTCAGAGCGGTGCGATGCGACGTCGTCATCGGGCGAACTCCATCATGGAAATCGGGTGCCCATGATAGCCACCGTCGGTGCATGTCGTGTGTGGAGCGGATCACCCCTCATTTGATCATCCGCACCCGATGATCTTGTTGCCTGCGACGGCTCAGGCTGGCACGGGACTCGCCGCTGCGCGGATGGTTGCCGGCAGAGGCACCGTCTTGCCGGTCACCGGGTTCATCCACACCAGCACCACATGGCCTTCACTGTACAAGACAGTATGACTTTCGAGGCCAAGGCTGACCTCCGCGAGACCATAGTCGCGGGTTAGCCAGAAGCCAGAGCCGCATGAGTGTGCAAGAGCTACGCTCATCGTGGGTTTCCTACGCGGAGGTCAGCATGCAAAACGATACCACCACCACGGTCCATGTCGCCCTGGACGTGCACAAGGACTCGATCGTTGCGGCGTATTCGGTCGGGTTGGGTGAGGTCCAGAATCTGGGCAACGTCGGCGTTCTCGAGCGCGACATCACGAAGTTGTGTACGCGGATGCAGAGCAAGGGCTCGCATGTTTCGTTCGTCTACGAGGCAGGGCCCACCGGCTACGGACTGTACCGGTTGCTCACCAAGAAAGGTTTTGCATGCATGGTGTGCGCGCCCTCGCTCACCCCACGCAAACCGGGTGATCGGGTCAAGACCGATCGTCGCGATGCGATCAAGCTGGTCAAGGCGTTACGCATGAACGATCTGACGCGCGTGCATGTGCCCGATGTCCAGGACGAGGCGATGCGTGATCTGGTGCGTGCATGGGGTGCGGCCAAGCAGGACCTGCGCCAGGCACGGCAACGCTTGAAGTCCTTTCTGCTCATGCACGACGTGCGCTATACCGGCACGGCCAACTGGGGCCCGAAGCACCGGCGCTGGCTGTCGGAATGCGTGTTCGCCACGCCGTGGTCGCAGATCGCCTTCGAGGAACATCGGCGCGCGATCGATGAGCGTGCGGCGCAGTGCGAGCGGCTTGAGAACGCGCTGCGCGAGGCCGCACCGCAGTGGCGCTGGTATCCGGTCGTGCAGGCGATCCAGGCCCTGCGCGGGGTCCAGTTCACCGTCGCTATCACCCTGATCGCCGAGATCGACGACCTGTCCCGGTTCGAGCATCCGCGCCAGCTCATGGCATGGCTTGGTGTGACACCGTCCGAACACAGCTCCGGCGGTTCGCGCAAACTCGGCGGCATCACCAAGGCCGGCAACAGCTACGCACGCAAGGTCCTGGTCGAAGCCGCGTGGTCCTACCGCTTCCCTGCCAAGGTCAGCCGCATCATCCAGGTCCGGCACGAGCACTTGCCCAGACCCGTCATCGACCGCGCCTGGGACGCGCAACTGCGACTGTGTAGCCGCTTCCGCAAGCTCACCGCACACGGCAAGCACCGGAACGTGGCTGTCGTGAGCATCGCCCGCGAACTGGCCGCTTTCATCTGGGACATCGCACGCATGACGCGCGTGGCACCGACCGATTGATCCACCCGATCACCACCACCCCTTCCCAACGGAGAAACCCAGCCCCCTGAAGGCGGCGCAGCCCGGTTCCGTGGGCAATCCTCGACAGCGTTAGGCGACAGCACGCACCACCGCTGACTCGCGAGCCTAGACCGAGGCAGGCCCACATGACGGACACCAGTACGGCGGTATCCAACCCGCGAATATCAGCTTGAGCAACCGTCGGATGTACTGGCTGCGTCGCCTTCAGGGGGTTGACCCCAACCAAAGACAATCACACCCATCTTCGATCCAACTGCGTCGCTACTTGACAGTGAAAGTCATATCAACGCTCGGGATCAGTGGCATCGACGATGCGGTGGGCCAGCGTCATCGAACTGGTGCCGAGCCGTGTGCAGCGCAATTCGACGTGCAGCGAGGCGGGCCATTCGATCGGGCGGCGATATTGCAGCTCGCTGGCCGCGAGCACCGGCATCGATTCCTCGCTGAACCAGTCGCGTACCTGCTGCAGCCACTGCAGTCGCGCTTCCTCCAGGTAGGTGAGGTAGTTCGCGTTGTTGACGTGATTGAACGCATCCAGGTCGCGCCAGCGCACGCTGATCGGCGCGACGAACAAGGCTGCCGTGGCCTCGCCGGCAGGACTGGAAGGTTGCTGGGCTGCGGCTTGGGAATTGCCTGAACTCATGAATGCTTCTTCCTTGGCATCGGCTTGTACTTGTCGGCCGAGGCGATGTGTTTGGTGGCGGCCTTGACTCGCTTGGCGGCGCCGGGCTTTTTCGGCCTGGCCGGTTTCAGGTGGGGCAACAGGAAATGACCGGTATGCGAGTTGGCGCTGGCGGCGACGGTTTCCGGCGTGCCGGCGACCAGAATGCGGCCGCCACCGGAACCGCCTTCGGGGCCGAGGTCGACCACCCAGTCGGCGGTCTTGATCACGTCGAGGTTGTGCTCGATCACCACCACCGTGTTGCCCTGATCGACCAGTTGATGCAGCACGTCGAGCAGTTGCTCGATGTCGTGGAAGTGCAGGCCGGTAGTCGGCTCGTCGAGGATGTACAGCGTGCGACCGGTGTCGCGCTTGGACAGCTCCTTTGACAGCTTCACCCGCTGCGCTTCGCCGCCGGAAAGCGTGGTCGCGCTCTGGCCGAGCTTGATGTAGTCCAGCCCCACCGCACGCAGCGTGTCGAGTTTGCGTGCGATGTTGGGCAAGTGCTCGAACAGCTTCAGCGCGTCCTCCACCGTCATTTCAAGCACGTCGGCGATGGTGTGGCCCTTGTACAGGACTTCCAGCGTTTCGCGGTTATAGCGCTTGCCATGGCACACGTCGCAGGGCACGTAGACATCGGGCAGGAAATGCATCTCCACCTTGATCATGCCGTCGCCCTCGCACGCCTCGCAGCGGCCGCCGCGGACGTTGAAACTGAAACGTCCAGGTGTGTAGCCGCGGGCTCGCGCTTCGGGCACCTGGGCGAACATCTCGCGCAGGGGCGTGAACAGGCCGGTGTAGGTGGCGGGATTCGAGCGCGGTGTGCGCCCGATCGGCGACTGGTCGATATCGACCACCTTGTCGAACAGATCCATGCCATCGATGGATTTGTACGGTGCGGCTTGGGTGCCGGCGCCGTTCAATTCGGCCGCCGCCAGGCGGAACAGGGTGTCGTTGACGAGGGTCGACTTCCCGGAGCCGGAGACGCCGGTGACGCAGGTGAACAACCCGGCCGGGATGGCCAGGTCGACGTGCTTGAGGTTGTTGCCGCTGGCGCCTTTCAGGTGCAGCCAGGATTCGTCATCGATCGGCTGGCGGCGGAGCTTGGGTACCTCGATCGAGCGTGCGCCGGAGAGAAACTGGCCGGTGACCGAGCGCGGCGAGTCGAGCATGTCCTGCACCGTGCCCTGCGCCACGATTTCGCCACCGTGCACGCCTGCGCCGGGGCCGATGTCGAGCACGTGGTCCGCCATGCGGATCGCATCCTCGTCATGCTCGACCACGATCACCGTGTTGCCCAGATCGCGCAGCCGCGTCAGCGTGCCGAGCAAACGCTCGTTGTCGCGCTGGTGCAGGCCGATGGAGGGTTCGTCCAGCACGTACATCACGCCGACCAGGCCGGCGCCGATCTGCGAGGCCAGCCGGATGCGCTGCGCTTCGCCGCCGGAGAGCGAATCCGCCTGGCGATCCAGGGTCAGATAGTTCAGCCCGACATCGTTGAGGAAGGTGAGCCGCTCATGGATTTCCTTGACGATCTTCACCGCGATCTCGCCACGCCAGCCGGTGAGTTTCAGCTCGGCGAAAAACGCCAGCGCGTCGTCGATCGAGCGATGGGTGATCGAAGGCAGCGCCTGGTCGGCGACGAACACGTTGCGCGCCGAACGGTTCAGGCGCTGGCCCTCGCAGGTCGGGCACGGCTGGTCGCTGATGTACTTGGCCAGCTCTTCGCGCACGGCGGCGGATTCGGTTTCCTTGTAGCGCCGTTCCAGGTTCGGCAGGATGCCTTCGAACGGATGCTCGCGGGTGACCTTGCCACCGCGTTCGGTGAGGTAGCGAAAGGCGATCTTGTCCTTGCCACTGCCATGCAGCACCGCTTGGCGCACGTTGGCCGGGAGCTCTTCCCAGGGCGTGTCCACATCGAAACCGTAGTGCGCCGCCAGCGAGAGAATCAGCTGGAAGTAATGCGCGTTGCGCCGATCCCAGCCGCGCACCGCGCCGTTGGAGAGTGGCAGTTCCGGATGGCCGACCACGCGGGAAGCGTCGAAGACCTGGGTCACGCCGAGGCCGTCGCAACTGGGGCAGGCGCCCACCGGCGAATTGAACGAGAACAGCCGCGGCTCCAGCTCCGGCAGCGAGTAGTCGCACACCGGGCAGGAGTAGCGCGACGAAAGCATCTGCTCGGATTTGGTACCGGCCGCTCCTGCGCTTCCTGCGACGTGCATGGATGCACCAGTGTCGCTGGAGGCAGGATTGCCGGATGGACCGCCCGCGGCACTCGCACTTCCCTGCGCAGCGTCCATGTTGACCAGGATCACCAGCCCGTCACCCAGCCGCAGCGCGGTTTCGAACGACTCGGCCAGGCGCTGCTTGATGTCCTCGCGTGGGCGGAAGCGGTCGACCACGACCTCGATCGTGTGCTTCTGGCGCAGGGTCAGCGGTGGCACCGCATCGAGGTCGACGACCTCGCCATCGACGCGGGCGCGCACGAAACCCTGGGCGCGCAGCTGCTCGAACACCTGCACGTGCTCGCCCTTGCGCTCGCGGATTACCGGCGCCAGCAGCATGAAGCGGTGTTCCGGATCCATCGCCAGAGTGGCGTCGACCATCTGGCTGACCGTCTGTGCCTCCAGCGGGATGCCGTGATCCGGGCAGCGCGGCGTACCGACGCGGGCATACAGCAGGCGCAGGTAGTCGTACACCTCGGTGATCGTACCGACGGTGGAGCGTGGATTGTGCGAGGTGGATTTCTGCTCGATCGAGATTGCCGGCGACAGACCCTCGATATGGTCGACGTCGGGCTTTTCCATGATCGACAGGAATTGCCGCGCGTACGCCGACAAGGATTCGACATAGCGTCGCTGGCCTTCGGCATAGATCGTGTCGAAGGCCAGCGACGATTTGCCGGAGCCGGACAGGCCGGTGATCACGATCAGCTTGTCGCGCGGGAGGTCGAGGTCGATGTTCTTGAGATTGTGCGTGCGAGCGCCGCGGATTCGAATGGTGTCCATGACGCCGGGATATGGGGGGGAAGGTTTACTATACCAAGGCGTTTTGTAAGTTCATCAGGCTATCTGCTCTTGCGGCCACCCTCATGGTTCCTGCTGGCCTCGCGCATGTGGCTAAATGGGCACCGCGTTCAACTCGGCGAAAGGGATGCTCATGCGCATGTGGATGAAGATGACGGTGGTAGCCGTGCTGGTATTGGGTTTGACGGGACAGGCTGCCGCCGCCCAGCCAAGCGACAAGCAGGTGCGCCAGCTGTTCGAGGTGATGCATCTGAATCAGATGTTCACCCAGATGAATAGCCAGATGGCCGGCATGATGGGGCAGGAGGCGCCTTGCGTGCCCGCGTCCTACTGGCAGGATTTCATCGACGCCAAGGCCAGCGAGCAGTTGCTCGCGCAGATGGTGCCGGTCTACCAGCGCCACTTCACCGCCCAGGACGTGTCCGGTTTGCTGAAATTCTACAAGTCGGCGCTGGGCCAGAAGGTGATCACCGAAATGCCGCAGACCATGGCTGAGGGCATGAAGATCGGTCAGCAATGGGGGCGCCAGCGCGGTCTGGAGATGGTCAGGCAACTGCAGCAGCAGGGTACGCTGGACGCCAGTGGGCGTTGCCCGGCCAGTCCCGCGGCAAGTACGCCGCTGTCCGCGCCGTCGCCGTCCAAGTCGACCCATTGAGGGCGTTTGCTGGCCGGTGGACCCCGTTTTCCCGTATCGCGTTGCTTGTAGTGGTCAGTATTTGACCAGTGCGCAGGGAGGTCGTTATAATCCGCGGTTCGCCAGGCCCGAGTTTGGGTTATGGCGATACCCAAGAGAATAACGACAGAAGGGCATTCCCATGAGTTACGCAGTCATCAAGACTGGCGGCAAGCAATACCGCGTCATGCAGGGCGACGTCCTGCGCGTGGAGTTGTTGACCGCCGAAGAAGGCGCCACCGTGAGCTTCGACCAGGTGTTGCTGGTTGGTTCCGGCGAGTCGGTCACCGTCGGTGCGCCGATCGTGGAAGGCGCAACCGTAAGCGCCACCGTTCGCAAGCACGGCCGTGCCGACAAGATCCGCATCATCAAATTTCGCCGCCGCAAGCATTACAAGCGTCAGCAGGGTCACCGTCAGCATTTCACCGAAATCGAGATCACAGGCATCAACGCCTGAGCAACTGGAGCACTGAGTCATGGCACATAAAAAAGGCGTAGGTTCCAGCCGCAACGGTCGCGATTCGAACCCGAAATACCTCGGCGTCAAGATCTACGGTGGCCAGGCCATCGAAGCCGGCAACATCATCATTCGTCAGCGCGGCACCCAGTTTCATCCGGGTACCGGTGTCGGTCTGGGTCGTGACCACACGCTGTTCGCACTGGTTGATGGCACCGTCAAGTTTGCAGTTCGCGGCGACAAGAATCGCCGTTTCGTCGACGTCGTGCAGGCGTAAGCCTTTCGCGACGCGGTAGCGAAGGCCCCGCTTCGGCGGGGTTTTTGTTTTTGAGGCAGTGAACAGGGAAGACGTGCTTACATTACCCTGTGGCTGCTGTTGTCCCCTGTTCCCCGTTCCCGGTCCCCAGAAATCATGAAATTCGTCGACGAAGCCCATATCAAAGTCCAGGCTGGCGATGGTGGCAATGGCTGCATCAGCTTCCGCCGCGAGAAGTTCATCCCGTTCGGTGGTCCCGATGGCGGTGATGGCGGCTTTGGCGGCTCGGTCTGGCTGGTGGCTGACGAAGGTCTCAATACCCTGGTCGATTTCCGGCACCAGCGCAGCTTCAAGGCGCAGCGCGGCCAGAACGGCATGGGCAGCCAGATGTACGGCAAGGGCGGTGAGGACACCACCATCCGGGTCCCGGTCGGCACCATGATCACCAATGTCGAGACCGATGAGGTGATCGGCGACCTCACCGGCCACGGTCAGCGCATGCTGGTGGCACAGGGCGGCAAGGGTGGTTTGGGTAATATCCATTTCAAGACCTCGGTGAATCGTGCGCCACGCAAGGCCTCGCCCGGTACGCCGGGTGACGCGCGTGAGCTGAAGATGGAGCTGCGCCTGCTGGCCGACGTCGGCCTGCTCGGCTTTCCGAACGCCGGCAAGTCCACCTTCATTCGCGCCGTATCGGCAGCGACCCCGCGGGTGGCTGACTATCCGTTCACCACTCTGGTGCCGAACCTGGGCGTGGTCAGCCTGGGCACCGACCAGAGTTTCGTGATTGCCGATATTCCCGGCCTGATCGAGGGTGCGGCTGAAGGTGCCGGGCTCGGCATCCAGTTCCTGCGCCATGTTGCGCGTACCAGTCTGCTGCTGCATCTGGTCGACATTGCGCCGATTGATGGCTCGAACGTGGCCGATCAGGTGCGCGCCATCGAGCTGGAGCTCGAAAAATTCAATCCCGAGTTGCTGGAACGTCCGCGCTGGCTGGTATTGAACAAGGCCGACATGCTGGAAGAGGGCGAGCGCGACGAGGTGGCCGCCAAGATCATCGCCGATCTGAACTGGACCCAGCCGTGGTTCCTGGTCTCGGCCATTGCCCGCGAAAACACCATGGCCGTGTGTCAGCAGGTGCAGCGCTTCTTCGAGTCACAGCGCGAGGAAACGGCTGGTCGCACCGACATGCTGCAAGGCGATGTGCGCCTGCGCGGGGAGACTCCGCAAGCCTGAACGCGACATGGCCTGCTGTCGTGCGGCGACGGCAGGCCATGTTCTGCCCGTGGTTGCCTGAAGGCAGGCCTATCGTGGCTGGGATGGTGTATCTGCGTCGTTCGACTTCGCTGCCTGCTTTGCGGCGGCCTCGGCCTCGGCTTTCCTGACGGACGTCAGCGGCCCGACTGACGTGGTGCCCTTCATGACCCTGAATTTCGGGTCGTACGGATTGTCGCTGGCGACCAGTTGCTGATAGCCCATGGAGCCATCCATGGATTTACCGTCCATGACCGCGGCTCCTTGCACGGGTACGACCTCTCCAGTAAAGAATTTGGGATCGGCAGTTGCCGGGCCAGCCTTGGGCGCCCCCATGATCATGTTGCCGGCGACGCTGCCCACCCGCGTGCCGGTCATGGATGAGCGCACCTGCGCCCAGCGATCCTTGGCTCGACGCAAGGCCACCTTGTCGCCAAATCCAGGGTCAGCTGCTGCAGGATCGTTTCCGATTCCGCGAGTTGATCGGACGTCAGATTGGAGCGCACCAGGTCGCGCGCCTTCACGTAGGCGGGCTCGCCGCGTTCGGCGGTCGGCGTCATCCAGGCCATGGCACGCGGCAGGTCGACCGGAATCCCCTGACCCCGGGCGTACATCACACCAAGGTTGAATTCGGCAGGCTTGCAAGCCCAGGAGGCCGCCACTTCATACATGTTGACCGCGAACGAATACTGCTTGCTGGTGAATGCATCTGCGCCGACACCAAAGTAGTACTGGCCCGGCCGTCCCCCACTTTCAGCCGAACCGCGCATACAGGCAGGAAGGTTGCCGGGCTGCGCCGCCGAGTCATACGCGGGTGCTTCGTTGCTGGCTTGCGCTGCAGCGGGCCTGCTGGTTGCAGCCAGCAAACCCAATAGACACATCACCGAATTTTCTGCCTGGTCGTGGCGACTCGTCCTTGTGAAGTCACGGGAACAGCGCTCTGACGATACGTCGCGCCAGACTGACGGTGCAACTTGAGGCTGGCGCCGCGTCGAAACGGGCCGCTTGGGCTTCAACGATTACATGCGGAACACGCCGTAGCGCTGCGGCTCGATCGGTGCATTGAGCGAGGCGGATATCGCCAGGCCAAGCACGCGCCGCGTATCGGCCGGATCGATGATGCCGTCGTCCCACAGTCGTGCGCTGGCGTAGTAAGGGTGGCCCTGCTGTTCGTACTGCTCGCGAATTGGCGCCTTGAAGGCTTCTTCCTCGTTGGCTGACCAACTGCCGCCGCGCGCTTCGATGCCATCGCGCTTGACCGTGGCGAGTACCGCGGCAGCCTGCTCGCCACCCATCACCGAGATGCGTGCGTTCGGCCACATCCACAGGAACCGGGCGCCATAGGCGCGACCGCACATGGCGTAGTTGCCGGCGCCGAAGCTGCCGCCGATCACGACGGTGAACTTGGGTACGTGCGAACACGCCACCGCGGTAACCATCTTGGCGCCGTCCTTGGCGATGCCCGCCTGTTCGTACTTCTTGCCGACCATGAAGCCGGTGATGTTCTGCAGGAATACCAGCGGCACGTTGCGCTGATTGCACAGCTCGATGAAATGCGCGCCCTTGAGTGCGCTCTCCGCGAACAGGATGCCGTTGTTGGCGACAATGCCCACCGGGTAGCCGTGGATGTGCGCGAAGCCGCAGACCAGGGTCTTGCCGTAGCGCGCCTTGAACTCGTGAAACTCCGAACCATCGACGAGGCGCGCGATCACTTCACGAATATCGAACGGGCGGCGGGTATCCAGCGGAATCACGCCATACAGGTCCTCCGCCGGGTACTTCGGTTCCACCGGGGGGCGCAGCGCCAGTGGCATCACCTTGTTGCGATTGAGATGGCCGACAATGTCGCGTGCAATCGACAGCGCATGCGCATCGTTTTCGGCGTAGTGATCAGCTACCCCCGAAATGGCCGTATGGACGTCTGCGCCACCCAGGGTCTCCGCATCCACCACTTCCCCGGTGGCTGCCTTTACCAGTGGTGGACCGCCGAGGAAAATGGTGCCCTGCTCGCGCACAATGATGGTTTCGTCGCTCATCGCCGGCACGTAGGCGCCGCCCGCAGTGCAACTGCCCATCACCACGGCAATCTGGGGGATGTTCTGCGCGGACATCCGCGCCTGGTTGTAGAAAATCCGGCCAAAGTGTTCCTTGTCTGGAAATACCTCATCCTGCAACGGCAGAAAGGCGCCACCGGAATCGACCAGGTACACGCACGACAGATGGTTTTCCAGTGCCACTTCCTGGGCGCGCAGGTGCTTCTTCACAGTCATCGGGAAATAGGTGCCGCCCTTGACCGTGGCGTCGTTGGCGACGACCACGACCTCAATGCCGTTGACCCGGCCGATGCCGGTGATCAGGCCGGCCGCCGGTGCGGCGTCGTCATACATGCCGTGGGCGGCCAGCGGCGAGAGTTCAAGAAAGGGAGAGCCCGGGTCGAGCAGGGCGCGTATGCGCTCGCGCGGCAGCAGCTTTCCGCGCGCGGTGTGTTTCTCGCGCGCCTTGGCTCCACCGCCCTCGGCGTTCCTCATCAACTCATGCTTGAGGTCATCGACCAGGGCGCGCAGTTGCGCACTGCTGGCCTGAAACTCCGGCGAACGCGGGTCGATCTGCGATGCAATGGCGCTCATGGGGCTGGCTCACGGTGGCTGGCGGCTGTTGCAGCCAAACATCAGATGATAGCGGGCATCGAGCGGCGACAGAAACATGCACAACGCACCGTGCCTGCCGGGCAAAAAAAACGGCCGCACGAGGCGGCCGTTTTTCAGGAAAGCAGCGAAGGGATTAGTTACCCTTGGCGGCTTCCTTCGCCTTTTCGGCAGCGTCCTTGGCAGCGCCTGCGGCGTCCTTGGCAGCGTCAGCGGCCTTGCTTGCCGATTCAGCAGCGTTGCCAGCAGCGCTCTTCATCATGTCGCTGGCGCTGGCGGCGGTACCGGCAGCAGCCGGTGCAGCAGCGGTGGAGGCCGGGGCCATTGCGGTGGTCGCAGGGGCAGCGGCCGGAGCAGCAGCAGTGGCCGCAGCAGCAGCCTGCTGTGCCGCGTCAGATGCCTGCTGAGCGGTGTCAGCGGACTTCTGGGCGTCTTGCGCGGAATCCTGCGCGCCATTGCTGCATGCCGCCAACAGCGCGACGAGCGCGGTGGCGAGTAGGGTACGCGTAAACTTCATGGTGGATCTCCTTTTGCCGTGGAATGCCGTTTGGCCGTGTATTAATAACGCGTTCGTGGAAATTACGCCACTTCTTTGTGCCGCCTTTCACCCCGCAGCGAAAAACGATTTAGGCAATCGTCATCTGCGGCCGTTGACTTGTGATGTTCGTGATAATCGGACGGGGCCAGGATCAGTCCAGGCACTCCACCGCCATGGCGGTCGCCTCGCCGCCGCCGATGCACAGGGCAGCGACACCACGCTTGAGGCCGCGGCTCTTCAGGGCATTGAGAAGGGTCACCACCAGACGCGCGCCACTGGCCCCGATCGGATGTCCCAGCGCGCATGCACCACCATTGACGTTGAGCTTTTCGTGGGGAATGCCGAGTTCCTTCATCGGTGTCATTGCAACTACTGCGAAGGCCTCGTTGATTTCAAACAGGTCGACGTCGCTGACCTTCCAACCGGCCTTGTCCAGCACTTTCTGGATCGCGCCGACCGGCGCCGTGGTGAACCATTCCGGCTCTTGCGAGTGGGTCGCGTGCGCAACAATGCGTGCCAGGGGCTTCAACCCGCGCTTGTTGGCGTCGTCTGCCGACAGCAGCACCACGGCGGCGGCGCCGTCGGAAATGCTGGACGAGGTGGCCGCGGTGATCGTCCCGTTTTCCTTGCGGAAGGCCGGGCGCAGGGTCGGAACCTTGGTGACATCGGAGCGACCTGGCTGCTCGTCGGTGTCGACCAGTACGTCACCCTTGCGGCCGCTCACGGTCACCGGAACGATCTCATCGGCGAAGGCGCCGTTCTGCTGCGCAGCCTTGGCCCGGTTGACCGACTCGATCGCGAAGGCATCCTGCTGCTCACGGGTGAAGTGGTACTTGTCGGCACACATCTCGCCGAACACACCCATCGACTTGCCGTCATACGGGTTGGTGAGGCCGTCCCAGGCCATGTGATCGACCAGCTGGCCGTCGCCGTAGCGAATGCCGGTGCGTGCCTGCACCATGTGCGGCGCGTTGGTCATCGACTCCATGCCGCCGGCCACCACCACGGTCGCCGATCCGGCCTTGATCAAGTCATGACCCAGCATGATCGCCTTCATGCCCGAGCCGCAGACCTTGTTGATCGTGGTGCAGCCGGCGCTCATCGGCAGATCGGCAGCCAGCGAGGCCTGACGGGCAGGTGCCTGGCCGAGGTTGGCCGGCAGCACGCAGCCCATGATCACCTCGCTGATATCGGCGGGAGCCACACCGGACTGATCCAGCGCGGCACGAATGGCGGTGGCTCCGAGCTTGGTCGTGGGCACACCGGTGAACTGGCCCAGGAAAGAGCCAATGGCTGTGCGTTTGGAACCGACGATGACGACGCTGATATCCGACATGGGGTGACTCCGCTGATTGGCTGGGACGCGCGCGCGCCTTGTTTATATTGCTCGGATTATCGCAGCCCGTGGCAAGTGGCTGCAAATACGCAGAACCGAATCCAAAGCTTCGCTTTTGGGTTGATTGATTGGCTTGTTGTTGTGCCATGATGACGAACAGGGAAGGGCTGAAGTGCCTGTCTGGCAATCAGTCTGTGGCTATTCAGTCATGGGGCAGATCATGAAGAGAGTGCTTGATCCGGGGTTCAATTGCCGTGAAGCGGTGTTGTTGGCGGCTGTGATGTTCGGTCTGACCGCCTGCGGTGGCGGCGGCACAAGCAATGTCAAGACAACGCCAGCACCAGCACCAGCACCAGCACCAGCACCAGCACCAGCACCAGCACCAGCACCAGCACCAGCACCAGCACCAGCACCAGCTCCTCCCCCCCCTCCAATTGATGCGCAATTGGCTATCACCAACACGTATGCCGCCCACACACAGGGCTATACCGGCAGCGGTGTAACCATCGGCATCGTCGACAGCGGCATCATGCGCAGCAATCCTGCGGTTGCCGGGCGGGTGACGCAGGAGTTGATCTATGTCGATCCCGCGACCAACAACACGGCGGTCGATGACGTGGTCGGTCACGGCACCTGGGTATCATCAATCGCGGCGGGCACGTCTTTTTCCCGATTTCCTGGTGGCATCGCTCCAGGTGCAAGTCTGGTATCGGCGCGCATCATCAACGACACCGAGCCAACGGATAATGGCTCCGGTCAGGGCAACCCGGTGACCGCCGCTGATGCTGCATTTTTTGCGCAAACCCTCAACCCCGCCCTGATCAGCGCCGGGGTACAGGTACAGAACAACTCATGGGGCGGCATTTACTGGGACACCACCAACGCCTCGATCAACCAGGCGTTCGGCGCCGCCTACGATCCGTTCGTGCTGCAACATAACGGACTGGTCGTGTTCGCCGCCGGCAACAGTTCGGCAGCCAACCCCAGCGACATCGCCGCGTTACCGAATGTGGCGCCGGAACTGGAAAAAGGCTGGCTGGTTGTAGTGGCGGTGGACAGCAACAATCCCACCCAGCTGGCGAGTTACTCCAACGCCTGCGGCGTCGCGATGAACTACTGCCTGGCAGCGCCCGGCGACGTGATCGTGCTGGACAAGAGCACCACGGCCAGCACCGCCAGTCCGAGCTATTACATTGTGGAGGGAACTTCATTTGCCGCGCCGCAGGTATCCGGTGCCGCCGCCCTGGTGTGGCAGGCCTATCCGTATTTCAGCAACGATCTTGTGCGCCAGACCATCCTCGGAACTGCCGATCCGCTGGGCGGATCGCAACCCAACGCCACCTTCGGCTACGGCGAACTGGATGTCGGCAAGGCGGTAAACGGGCCGCAACAGTTCAACTGGGGTGATGTGACGGTCAGCTTCAACGGCAGCTCCAGCTGGAACAACCCGATTTCCGGCGCAGGCGGCTTGATCAAGCAAGGCACCGGTACGCTCAACCTCACCCAGCCCTCCACGTATACCGGCTTTACCCAGGTGCAGGCTGGAACCTTGAGCGCGGTTTCGCTTGCCTCCAGCGTGTCGATCAGCAGCGGCGCCACTCTCCATGCCCAGAAGCTGGATAGTGCCGTCACCAACGCGGGCGTGCTCGGCATCAGCGGCGGTAACGTCACAGTGGCCGGCAACTATGTGCAGCAGGGGGCAGGGCGACTGGCGGTGTCCCTGGGGTCAGCGTTGCAGGTTGCCGGCACAGCCACCTTGAACGGCGGCGACCTTTACGTGACCGGTACCGACTCCGGCTATGTGATGAACTCGCATACCGACGTTCTGACCGCCACCGGAGGCCTCACCGGCACCTTTTCGGCATTGAACTATGCGTCCAACGTGCTGCTCAGCGCCACGCTCAATTACGACGCGAATGATGCCTGGCTCAACGTATCGCAGGTCAGCGTCACCGCCGTACAAGGGCTTTCCTACACGGCTGCCTCCTATGGCGCAGCGCAACGCGTACAGAATGCTTTCGGTCAGATCAATACCGCACTGGTCACGACAGCCACCACCGGCGCAGCATCGCCGGTCAGCGGCAGCTTTGTGGCGGCGGCCGCCAACCTGCAACAGGCGCCTACGGCGGCAGCCGTGCAGAACTCCCTGCAGACCCTGTCCGGCCAGTTGCATGCGGCGAGTGCGCAGATGACGTTCGATGCGATCGATGCCGGCACCCGTGCCCTGTCCGATCGCTTCGATCAACTGCTCGACTCGCCCGCGCAGAAGTTCGCCGTGGGTGGCTGGTCGCAGAATCTTGGCTATCAGGGCAGCCTGGCGCGCGGTGGCTATGGCAGTGTGGGTTATGCCCTCAGCGGCTGGATGGCGGGTGTCGACAGCAAGCTGGGCAGCAACGGCGTGTTCGGTTATGCGTTGAGCCAGAGCCAGGGCCTGGGGCAACTCGCCGGCAGCGCGGACATGAACAGGAGTCATGCGGTCGAGGGCATGCTCTACGCCGGTCTGATCCAGGGGCCGTGGTACGCGATGGGGCGTTTTGGCACGGGCAGCTACTTTGGCGACATGCGGCGCAATCTGCAGCTGGGTGTGACCGGTGGCAATGTCTCAAGCAGCAGCAACGGCAAATACAGCGTGGCCTATGGCGAAAGTGGCTATCAATGGCCGCTGGGCCACTGGCAGGTCACTCCATACGCCAATCTGCAGTACGTGAATATCCGCAGCAACGGCTTTCAGGAGCAGGGTACCGGTGGTTTTGGCCTGCAGGCCAACGCGCAGAATATTCAGCGCTGGCAGGCTGGTGTGGGCATGCGCGCGGCGCGCAACTGGCAGTTCGACAACGGCGGAAAACTGACCCTTCAGGGTCACCTGTTGTGGCAGCAGGCATTCGCGATGCAGGGTGCCGTGCTGGACGCCAGCTTCACCGCTCTGCAGCAGTACGCGCCGGTCGGCGGCATTGGCCTGTCGCGTTACGGTGGCGTGGCCGGGCTCGACCTGGGCTGGACGCTGTCACCGCGCTCCACCGTGCAGCTCGGCTACAACTATTTTTCGGGCCAGTACCAGCGCTCAAGCATGGGCATGCTCAGTTACAAGCTGGCCCTCTGAAGTCCTGGGCCGCGCAGATCAGCTCACTGATCTGCGCGTGCCGTCACGCCTTGCCGTGGAACAGCTCGCGGCCGATCAGCATGCGGCGGATCTCGTTGGTGCCCGCGCCGATCTCGTACAGCTTGGCGTCGCGCAGCAGGCGACCGGCCGGGAACTCGTTGATGTAGCCATTGCCGCCGAGCGCCTGGATCGCCTCCAGCGACACTTTCACCGCGTTGACCGAGGCATTGAGCAGGCAGGCGGCCGGGTCGATGCGCGACTTCACGCCAGCGTCGAACTGCTGCGCCACCATGTAGGCGAAGCCACGCGATGACTGCAGCGCGGTGTACATGTCGGCGATCTTCGCCTGCATCACGCCGAAGGTGCCGATCGGGGCGTTGAACTGCTTGCGCTCGCGCACGTAGGGCAGGGCCAGGTCCAGCGCCGCCTGCATCAGTCCGAGCGGGCCGCCGGACAGCACCAGCCGCTCGGTGTCCAGGCCGCTCATCAGCACGCGCACGCCTTCGTTGACCTCACCGACGATGTTTTCTTCGGGTATCTCGCAATCCTCGAACACCAGCTCGCAGGTGTTCGAGCCGCGCATGCCGAGCTTGTCCAGCTTCTGCGCCGTGGTGAAGCCTTTCATGCCCTTCTCGACGATGAAGGCGGTCATGCAGCGGCTGCCGGCAGGGCGCGGCGCGGTGCGCATGTAAACCAGCAGCACGTCGGAATCGGGCCCGTTGGTGATCCACATCTTGGAGCCGTTGGCGACCCACACGTCGCCCTTCTTCTCGGCCCTGCAGGTCATCGAGCCGACCACGTCGGAGCCGGCACCGGGCTCGCTCATCGCCAGCGCGCCGACGTATTCGCCGGAGCACATTTTCGGAATGTACTTGCGCCGCTGCGCCTCGTTGCCGTTGTGGAAAATATTCTGCACGGCAAGGTTGGAATGGGCGCCATAAGAAAGCCCGACCGAACCCGAGGCGCGCGAGATTTCCTCCATCGCCACCATGTGTGCCAGGAAACCCATGCCGCTGCCGCCGTACTCGGTCGGAATGGTGACGCCAAGCAGGCCCATCTCGCCGAATTTCTTCCACAGGTCGGCGGGAAACAGGTTGTCGCGGTCGATGCGGTCGGCGCGTGGGGCGATTTCCTTCTCGGCGAAGGCGTGCACGGTTTCGCGCAGCAGGTCGAGGTCTTCGCCGAGGGGGAACGGACGCATGCGGGGCACTCCAGGTTGATCAAACGCGCTCATGATAGCGCGTCGCCTGTGGTCCTCCGCTGATCGGTCGTGGCACGGGCCCACGCCTCATCACGCGCCGGCACTGATCTCCACGCCCAGCTCGGCCAGCCGGTCGCGCTGCTCGAGCGTCAGCGCCAGCTGGGCCAGCACCAGCGCACTCAGCTCATGGCCGGGGCTCGCCACCATGGGGACGAGCGGCACGCCGTCGTCATGGCGCGGCATGGCGGCGCTGTTCGTGCCCACTGCATCGGCGACCTGCTCCAGCGCTGCCACGGTAGCTGCGCCAGCCTGTTCCACCGAGGTCAGCGCCGCGGGGTCGGTGATGCGTTGCCGATGCGCGCCCAGGGTCGAGAGATGGCCGAGCAGGATGTGCGCCGAGGTCAGGAAGCGCAGCAGCAATTCGCTGCCCTGCTGGTGGCGGTCGGGTTCACGCAGCATGCTGCCCAGCACGCCGCTCAGGGCGGCGTTGGCGTTGTGCGCGTCGCGACGGGCGATGCGGTAGTCGAGGTCGTCCTGCCGTCCGCTGGCGTACTGCGCAATGATTCGTTGCAGATAGCGCGCGTCGGTACGCAAGGTATCGGCCAGTACATCGTTCAAGCGGCGCCGATGCCAGTCCGGCAGGATGAACCAGGTCGCCAGCGCGGCGATGCCGGCGCCGATCAAGGTATCCAGCAGGCGCGGCCACATCACTTCGTAGCCGCTGCCGAGCTGGTTGAAGCACAGCACCACGAACACGGTGATCGCAGCCGTGGCCAGGGCATAGCCGCGGTGCCGGGCAGCAAAAAACACCACGCCGGAAACCACCAGCAGCAGCAGCTGGGCCGGGCCGAACACGAACAGATGCAGGGCGGCCCATCCCGCGACCAAGCCGACGACGGTGCCGGCCACGCGCTGCAGCAGCCGGCGGCGGGTGGCGCCGTAGCTGGGCTGGCAGATCAGCAAGGTGGTCAGCAGGATCCAGTAGCCGTTTTGCGAGTGCATCACCCGCAGTACCGCATCGCCCAGCAGCAAGGCCACGGCCAGCCGCAGCGCGTGGCGGAAGCGCAGCGAGCGCGGCGTGAACTGGATGCGGATACGCGCCCACGCCTCGCTCAGCGAACGCGGCCCGGGGTCCTGCAACGCCTGATCGACAGTCACGCGCGGCGCGGCTGACGAGACATCGCCGCTCAACTGCCGCTGGATCGCCGTCACGTTCCGATGCAGTGCCTCCAGCGAATGCATCAGCGGTTCTGCCGGCGGCGGCGTCTGCTGGCGCAGGGCGGCGATCGAGGCGGTCACGTTGTCCAGCGCGGTGGCTGCTTCGGCGTCGGGCGGCATGGCCAGCTGCAGGCGCAGGGCGTCGGCGCGGCGCCGGCAGTGGCCGGCCTGCAGCCCCAGCAGGCGCGCGCAGCGGAACAGCACGTCGCTGTGGAAAAACGCCGCGGCCAGGGCATCGTACGGGTAGTGCGACGAGCTCACCCGCTCGTGGATGTCCTGCGCCATGAAGTACTGCTGCAGCCGTGCCGCGGTGGCGCCGCGCGGTCGTCGCGTGCCGATGCGGTCGATCAGCACCAGCCGCGTGTCATTGAGCGCATTGACCACGCGCTCGTTCTGCCGGGCCAGGGCCAGCTGCAGCGCTGGCCGATCCAGCCCCGGCGCCGGCACGAACAGCGCGGCCTTGGCATCGAGGTAGTCGGCCAGTGCATCGAACAGCCGCGCCAGCGACTGGCGTATTGCCATCTGCGGTGCCAGCGCGCTCCACGCCAGCGAAAGCGCGCCATACCAGGCCGCGCCGAGCAACAGCAGCAACGGTTGCGACAGCGTGTCCTGCGTGGCGTGGGGCGGCAGGTCGGCGCCGATCATGCTGTACACCGACAGGATCAGCGTGGCGCCGGCGATGGTGGCGTAGCGACCGCTGATCGCGCCCAGCATCACAAGCGCAAAGGTGGCCAGCGGCAGCGCCAGCGCAAACAGCAACGGCCACGGCATCAGCCACTGCACCGCATAGGCGGCGGCGGCGAAACAGAGCAGGGTCAGCAGCAAGGTGCCCAGACGGCTGCGCCAGTGATCCTCGGTTTCCGCCAGCGCGCAGGCAATGGCGCCGAGCAGGGCGGGAATCGCCTCGGCAAAGCGGTTGCCGGGCAGGCACCACAGCACGATGCCGCCCAGCGCCAGCGCCACCCGCACGCACTCGGCAAAGCGGTCCGAGCCGCGCAGCAGGCGCCAGAAATGGAGCGGAGAGGGAAAGGTATTCACGGTGTTCAGCATACGTGACGGGTGTGCTCGGATAGCGTCGCTGCGCCAAAGAAAACGCCGGCCCGATGGCCGGCGTTTCTTGTTGCGGCAGGTGCTGATTACTGACCGCGCATGCGGCCCTGGAAGCGGGTGCCGCCATTGCCCATGTGCGGCAGCTTGATCTTGCCGATCATGTTGATGCGCTCTTCGGCCAGACGGTCGGCGGCCAGGTAGGTCGGCACGTTCTCGGTCTTGCTGATTTCGAAAATGCGGCCCAGGTTGTAGTAGATCTGCCGCATCATGCGCATCGCGCGTTCGCGGTTGTAGCCGTCGATCTCCAGCGAGATGTTCATCACGCCGCCGGCGTTCACCGCGTAATCGGGCGCGTACAGCACGCCGCGCTTCTGCAGCTCTTCGCCCATCGCGTCGGTGGCCAGCTGGTTGTTGGCCGCGCCGCAGATGATCTTCGCCTTGATGCGGTCGATCGTCTGCTCGTTCACCGTGCCGCCCAGCGCGCACGGCGAGTAGACGTCGGCGTCGACGTCGTAGATCTCGTCCAGGCCCACCGCTTCGCAGCCCAGTTCATCCACGCAGCGCTGCACCAGCTCCTTGTTGATATCGGTGACGAACACCTTGGCGCCCTGCTCGCGCAGCAGCTTGATGAACTCGCTGCCAACATGGCCCGCGCCCTGCACGGCATAGCTGTACTTGCCCACGTCCTCGTTGCCGAACTTTTCCTGCAGTGAGGCCATCAGGCCCTGCAAGGTACCGTAGGCGGTGAACGGCGAGGGGTCGCCCGAACCACCGTGCACCTGGTGCACGCCGGTCACGTATTCGGTTTCGCGGAACACGTATTCCATGTCGTTGACGTCGATGCCGACGTCCTCGGCGGTGATGTAGCGGCCGTTGAGCGAGTTGACGAAGCGGCCGAACGCGCGGAACAGCGCCTCGGACTTGTCCTTGCTAGGGTCACCGATGATCACGCCCTTGCCGCCACCCAGGTTGAGCCCGGCCACCGCGTTCTTGAACGTCATGCCGCGGGACAGGCGCAGCACGTCGTTCAGCGCCTCCTCCTCGGTCTTGTACGGCCACATGCGCAGACCGCCGAGCGCAGGGCCCAGCACCGTGTTGTGAATCGCGATGATGGCCTTCAGGCCGGCGTCCTTGTTCTGGCAGAAGACGACTTCTTCGTGACCCGTCTTGGCGATGGTTTCAAAAATCATTGGAACGGTGACTCCGTTGATTGGCGGTGCCGGGGAGGGCATCTGCAGAAGATCGGCGGGGCTTGCTGAACCCGCCTGAGTGGATGAAAACCTCGGAAACTCATCGCCCCGGACGGGGCCGGGGCGATGAATGAAGGCGCGCAGTTTAATACTTCGGTCCCCGCAGCGGTGATGCGGTGCATCAAATCGTAGCCGTATGCGGTCCCGCCACCAGAAAAACGCCCCGCGGGAGGGGCGTTTCCGAGGGGGCGTCGGGCGGGTGGCGAATCAGCTGCCGTCCCGGACACGGGCGCGCCAGTGCCAGCCACCACGGCGCTGTTCGCCGCGCGCAGGTGCACCTATTCAGCGGCCCCAGTAGCCATCGTGGTAGCGCCAGTGGCGGCCTTCGTGGACCCAGCGCGCCTGGTGGTAGTAGTGGCCGCGGCGCGCGGGCAGCCAATAACCACCGGACCAGATATACCCATGCGCCCGCTGGTCCCAGCGCCAGTGACCCGGCGCCCATACGTAGTTGCGGCGCGGTGGCGGCACCCGCTCGAAGCGCGGTGGCGGCGGCGCCACCTCGATGCCGACACCCACGCCAACGGAAACCTGGCCTGCCGCCACCGCCGGTGGCGCGTAGATTGCACCGGCCGCGGCGAGCCCGAGCCCGGTCAGCAAAGCCAGCTTGAGAGTCATGCTGTTCATCTGAGTCTCCTTGGAAGTCGCGAGCCGCACCATACGGCTTGCAAGGCAAGAACGAGCGCGGCCGCCACCTGTTGACGCGGTCAGCCTGATCCGTTCAGGTTCGTGACGGAAAAGCGCGCCCATGGCGCCGCATGGGCGATGGGGCGGCGATGGGGCGGTGCAAACCGACGTCAAAAGACGGTCAACGGCGCCGTGGAGCACGCGCGAAAGATACGCTATGCTGCATTGCAATATAGCGTTCGCACGCCAGCCTGTTGCGTCGGTGGACAGGTCTGGCCAGCCGATCATCTCGACGCCCGGAGCCCCGCCATGACTCGTCGTTCCGCTGCCACGCCCGTGTCGCCTGTCCTGCCCGCGGGCCGATTCAAGCTGGGCACCGTGCGTGCCGGCTTTGCGCTCGGCAGCCGCCTGATGCCGGCGCGCACGCTCAAGCACGCCACCCAGCTGTTTGCCACGCCCTTCGCCAGCAGCCGACTTCGTGCACAGGCCGTCGTAGCCGACCCGGCCATGCAGCGCGACGAGATGATCATCAGCCACCAGCGCATCGCCGTGTACAGCTGGGGCGACCCCATGCGCCAGCCGTACGTGCTGATGGCGCATGGCTGGTCCAGCTTCGGCCAGCGCTTTGCGTCGTGGGTGCCGCACCTGCGTGCGCTCGGCTATGCGGTGGTCAGCTTCGACCAGCCCGGCCATGGCCGCAGCGAAGGTCGCCACTGCACGCTGCCGGATTTCGTCGACACCATCAACGAACTGGGCCGCTGCTTCGGCCCCGCCGCGCTGGCCATCGGCCACTCGCTGGGCGCCGCCGCGCTGGTGCTGGCGCAGGACCAGGCTTGGCAGGCGCGCAAGCTGATCCTGCTGGCGCCGGCCGAAGACATGGTTGCCGCCACCGATCGTTTCTTCCGCATGGTGCGGCTGTCGCCGCGTCTGCGCGGGCGCTTTTTCGACTGGCATGAGCGCCATACCGGCACTCATCCCGAACAATTGCAGGTGCGTCGCTACCTGCCGGTGCTCGGTCAGCCCGGTCTGGTCGTGCATGATCTGGACGACGCCGAAGTACCGTGGGAAGAGGGCGAGCGCTACGCCCGCCACTGGCCCGAGGCGCGCCTGCTCACTACCCAGGGCCTGGGCCATCACCACATCGTCGATGCGCCGGAGGTGATCGAGGCTGCACTGGCCTATCTGCGCGGTGATGACATCGGCACGCGCGTGGTCGGCAGCGCGAATCTGGCGCGGGCGATCTGATAACGGTTTGAGCGCGACGAACCCCGTCGCGCGTTCCCTGTCCCCCGCGCCAGGGTTCGTCGCGCTCTCCCGCCTGTGCATGGCCGTACGCCGCCGTACGTCGGCCGCTCCAAGCGTCGAATGCTCAACCCCACTAGAATTCCGGGGATCAAGCACGCGAAGTTCGGAGTTGCCATGAGTTCCCCCGCCAGCCACATCCCCGCCAGCACCGCGCCGGCCGACACCACCCCGCTGCGTTTTGTCACCGCCGCCAGCCTGTTCGACGGCCACGACGCCGCGATCAACATCATGCGCCGGATCATCCAGGCGCAGGGCGCCGAAGTGATTCACCTCGGCCACAACCGCTCGGTCGAGGACGTGGTGCGCGCCGCGCTGCAGGAGGACGCCGACGCCATCGCGCTGTCGTCCTACCAGGGCGGCCACGTCGAGTACTTCAAGTACATGGTCGACATGCTGCGCGAGCGCGGCGCCGGCCATATCCGCGTGTTTGGCGGTGGTGGAGGCACCATCACGCCGGAAGAGATCAAGGAGCTCGAAGCCTATGGCGTCGAGCGCATCTACCACCCCAACGACGGCATGAAGCTCGGCCTGGTCGAGATGATCGAGGACGTGATGGTGAGGGCGCGTTCCGCGCGGGAACGGGGAACGGGGAACGGGGAACAAAAGCCAAAGCCCGTCCAGGCCCAGGTCGATATCGACGACGAAATCGCGGTCGGGCAGATGCTGTCAGCGATCGAGGACGGCGCTTTCTCGGAGGTTGAGCTTGCCAAACTGCGCAAGGAATGGCGCGGACCAAGCCGTTCCCCGTTCCCCGTTCCCCGTTCCCCGACTCCCGTGCTCGGCCTCACCGGCACCGGCGGCGCCGGCAAGTCCAGCGTGGTCGACGAGCTGCTGCTGCGCTTCCTACACGCTTTCCCGCAGATGCGCATCGCCGTGCTCGCGGTCGACCCGACGCGTCGTCGTTCTGGCGGAGCCTTGCTGGGCGACCGCATCCGCATGAACTCGCTGCGCAGCCACCGCGTCTACATGCGCTCGATGGCCACCCGCCGCCAGCACGCCGCCACCAGCATCGTGCTGCACGACTGCATCGATTTCCTCAAGAGCCAGCCGTACGACCTGGTGATCGTGGAGACCGCCGGCATCGGCCAGAGCGATTCGGAGATCGTCGACCTGGTCGACTTCCCGGTCTACGTGATGACCAGCGACTACGGCGCCGCCAGCCAGCTGGAGAAGATCGACATGATCGACTTCGCCGAGCTTGTGGTACTCAACAAGTTCGACAAGCGCGGCGCCGAAGATGCGCTGCGCGACGTGCGCAAGCAGTGGAAGCGCAACCGCACCGCGTTCAACATCAGCGACGAGGACGTGCCGGCATACCCCACCATCGCCAGTCAGTTCAACGACCCCGGCGTGACCTGGATGTTCGTCAACCTGTGCCGCCTGATGCGCGAAAAACTCCACCTGGGCCCGGACGTTGTAGGAGCGCACCCTGTGCGCGATCCCGAGTCACCGGATGCTGACGGTAAAGCGATCGCCCACAGGGTGGGCTCCTACAACAACAACAACAGCGGCCGGTGCGATTTCACGCCCAACCTCGACACCACCCTCAAATCCCCGCGCGCCACCGTGCTGATCCCCGGCAGCCGCGTGCGCTACCTCGCCGAAATCGCCGAGCAGGGCCGCGCCATCAACCGCAGCATCGAGAGCCAGGCCGAATACGCCAGCAAGGCGCAGCACTACTACGAGGCGCTGAAGGAGCTGGAGGACACCAGGCTGCCGAAGCCGCTGGAGCTCTACCGCCAGGCCGATCTGCAGGAAGAGGGCGACCGCTCGCTGGTCACCCTGCGCCAGCGCTACAACGCCGCCATCCACGAACTCAGCCACGAGGCTGTCAAGCAGCTGCGCCACTGGCCGGCGCTGTACAAATCCGTCACCGCCGACATCAACGAATACAAGGTGCGCGACAAGGTCATCAAGGTCGACAACTACCGCGAGTCGCTCAGCCACCAGAAGATCCCCAAGGTCGCGCCGCCCACCACCAAGAGCTGGGGCGACCTGCTCAGCTTCCTCGGCCGCGAGAACCTGCCCGGCCACTACCCGTACACCGGCGGCGTGTATCCGTACCGCCGCAGCGGCGAAGACCCCACCCGCATGTTCGCCGGCGAAGGCACGCCCGAGCGCACCAACCGAAGGTTCCATTACCTGAGCCAGGGCGGCGCGGCCACGCGCCTGTCCACCGCGTTCGACTCGGTAACCCTGTACGGCGAAGACCCGGCGCCGCGCCCCGACATCTACGGCAAGATCGGCAACTCCGGCGTCAACATCGCCACGCTCGACGACATGAAGAAGCTGTACTCCGGCTTCGATCTCAGCGCGCCCAGCACGTCGGTGTCGATGACCATCAACGGCCCCGCGCCGATGATCCTGGCGATGTTCATGAACACCGCCATCGACCAGAACGTCGAAAAGTACCTGCGCGAGGACGACGCCCGCTGGGCCGCCGCGCAGCAGAAAATCGACCAGCTCTACGCAGGCCGCCAGCGCCCGACGTACCTGGGCGACCTGCCCAAGGGCAACGACGGCCTCGGTCTGGGCCTGCTCGGCGTCTGCGGCGACGAGCTGGTCGATGCCGAGACCTACGCGCGGATCAAGACCGACACGCTCACCAAAGTGCGCGGCACCGTGCAGGCCGACATCTTCAAGGAGGACCAGGCGCAGAACACCTGCATCTTCAGCACCGAATTCGCGCTGCGCATGATGGGCGACATCCAGCAGTACTTCGTCGACCACAAGGTGCGCAACTTCTACTCGGTCAGCATCAGCGGGTATCACATCGCCGAAGCCGGGGCCAACCCGATCAGCCAGCTCGCCTTTACCCTCAGCAACGGCTTCACCATCGTCGAGTACTACCTCGCCCGCGGCATGAGCGTGGACGACTTCGCGCCCAACCTCAGCTTCTTCTTCTCCAACGGCATGGACCCGGAGTACACCGTCATCGGCCGCGTCGCCCGCCGCATCTGGGCCCGCGCCATGCGCGAGCGCTACGGCGCCAGCGCCCGCAGCCAGATGATGAAGTACCACATCCAGACCTCAGGCCGCTCGCTGCACGCGCAGGAGATCCAGTTCAACGACATCCGCACCACGCTGCAGGCGATGTACGCGCTGTTCGACAACTGCAACTCGCTGCACACCAACGCCTACGACGAAGCGATCACCACGCCCACCGAGGAGAGCGTGCGCCGCGCGGTGGCGATCCAGATGATCATCAACAAGGAGCTCGGGCTGAACTTCAACGAGAACCCGTGGCAGGGGAGTTACGTGGTCGACACGCTGACTGACCTGGTTGAGGAGGCGGTGTACAAGGAGTTTGAGGCGATCAGTGAGCGCGGCGGGGTGCTTGGCGCGATGGACACGATGTATCAGCGCGGGAAGATCCAGGACGAGTCGATGTATTACGAGCACAAGAAGCATGATGGGTCGTTGCCGTTGATTGGGGTCAATACGTTTTTGCCGAAGGAGCATGGGGGGGAGATTGCCACCGAGATCGAGTTGATTCGGTCGACGGAGGAGGAGAAGGGGGCGCAGATTGCCAATGTTCGGAGCTATGGGGAGGCGAGGAACTCGCTGGCTGCCGACAGCCTCAAGGTGTTGCAGGGGACGGCGCGGGAGCGTAGGAATGTGTTTGAGCAGTTGATTGAGGCGGTTAAGTACAACTCGTTGGGGCAGATCAGTCATGCGTTGTATGAGGTGGGGGGGGAGTATCGGAGGAATATGTAACTCGGAGAAGATTGCCTTCGAACCACACTCTCTCCGCCATGTAGTGAAATAGGCCAATGATTTCCATGGATTTTTCCGTCCCACATGTCTTTTGTGCCCAGTTAGTTACTTACTTCTGTTTTCAGTGCTAAAGCGTCAAACTGATAAGGGATGTGATAGATCGTCTCGACGACAGACCGACGAACTGAGGTCTATCCTTACGGCGGCAAGGTGCACGCGGGTGGCATTGATGAATAGGCGAAAAATATAGATGTTCAGCGATGTAACACTCAACATTAGTCAACGGGACACGACCACGATTCGGGTCCCCTCGCAAGCGGCCCCAAGCCCAGTGCCCAAGAAGGGAATTCCTTGGGGGTTACTGCTTTGGTGGTTGGCACTTGTGTTCTGTTTCCCCTTGATGGTCCCTGCGGGTATTGCATGGGGGATCGAGCTTTTGAAAACGGGTGAGTCGCACAATACGCTCGCGGAAATCGTAAAGGCAGGCGACCTTCTTTTAGCCCTTGGTCTATTCGCCAGCGCCGTTGCATTCGATGCCTACGTCATGAACAAAAGATCGCGTAAAAATCAATTTGCTGATGTGGCCTTGTTATTCAGCTTTATATTTGCGTTGATCTCCTTCGCTGCGTACCCAATTTACAAAGCGTATGGCGTGCCAAGTAATCCGCATTTGGAAGACTTATACGGAACTGTTTTCTTTTGGACTAATCTGATCATTTATGCGTTCATAGGAATATTTGCGCTATCCCTTCGTTGGAGTGATCTTTCATCTGCGATGAATGGGAGCGGAGGAGCATAGTATGTATATACTTCTACTCGCTATCATTACAGCAATTATTTCATTATGGGCAATCGTGTCCTTGTTTAGTGCAATCAAGAGCGAATCGCGACTTCATGCTGTGGAGCGAGCTGACAGGCAGGCCAATATGCCCGGTCATCTCATCACGGCGGTGTCCGCCGCGACGACTATTAAGGTTGAGCCCACGATTTCTCAATCCTATTCAGTACAAATTCCGTCTAGCCAAGAGATTACTACGGAGATATCCAATGGAAAATGAATTAAAGACAATTACCAACATGCCAGGACCAGTGCAGCGTTCCACCGAGTATAAGGATGTCTACTCGAATGGTCTTGTCCTGCGGATGACGGCATATGATTTGTCATTGGTTTTTATGAAAAATGTATTCGATCTTGACGGAACTTCGCATCCGGAGGAGCAGGTTCAAGTCACAATGTCGCCCTTTCATTTCAAGACCATGATTGCAAATTTGTCTGGAGTGATGGCGGCTTACGAGGGCCAATTTGGAAAATTGCCTGATGTCCCTGCAGCCAGCACAGCAAACCTGCAAGCGGCATTCGCACAGGGGAACAAAAAGGGGGGCGGAGGCTGAGGTTTCCCCACGAAGTTTCTCGCAAAAACAGAACAAGAACAGGGAACAAGAACAGGGGTCAGAGTGCACTTTCTGGAAAGGCTGCGTCTGGCCTCCAGGTTACCTGTTTTGTAGCCTGGATATTTCTAGAAACTATTCTGCGTCGGGAAAAAAAAGCGGGGTCAGGTTCTGAGGTTTCCCCACGAATCTCCTCGATCAATCAACACGTTGCTTGCGGACTGAGGGAACAGTGCGCGCATGATGCAGTCATTCCTCACGGGTTACGAAGCCAGAGGAGACCGCACTATGCACGCTCGAAGCCGGGACGGAGGAAGTTAAATGCCCTTGGCGTGGTTTTCGGCCACGCCATTGGCAGCACCTGCATGCCGCCTGCTGGTCGCCGACCTGTCGCTGTCCATGACGCCTTGCGTCATATGACGGTTAGCGTTATGGTTGGTTCGTGATCAGGAACTTTGCTGACAAGGAAGCGGAAAGGATCTGGGGCGGAACGCCTTCCAGGCGCCTGCCTGTCGATATCCAGTCTGTGGCACGCCGCAAGTTGCGCATGCTGGGGAACGCCTGCGTGCTGGATGATCTGCGCATTCCTCCGGCTAAAACAGGGGTCAGAGTGCACTTTCCAAAAACAGGGGTCAAAAAAAGGCAAAAAAGGGGAAACAGGGGTCAGAGTGCACTTTCTCAGCATTACGACAGTGACGTTAAAAGTCCGCCCTAACCCCTGTTTTCCCGTTTAATGTAAATAATAGGTGATAGCAAATGATCGGCAAGAGGCGACTTGTTCTAGGAGGGCTTTGCGCGCTGCTTGGGCTCGGTTGGTTGATATCCGACATTATTTCGGGTGCGCCATGGCAGGGAGTGGGCTACTTCCTCACTTCCATAGCATTGGCCTGCCTCGTTCTCGGTTTGGTGGGCTGGGATCAAACATTTTGGGAGATAATCGGCGGTATGGTCTTGGTTTGCGCGGTTATGCATGTTTTTTTCGAGACCGCAGGTATGGATATTCCTCGCCAGAATCGCCAAAGCGATCTTAGCGCCGTTTTCCTTGAGCTGAGCCTGTCACAAGCCAACGCATATGGTTTGGATGCCTCCGAGCGTGCCCTTGCGCAGCAGGGTAATGAGGCCTGTTCAGTCCAAATCTACACCGATATGCAGCGATCAACTGAGGCCGGCATGAATGCAGTTTATGTGCCGATGGAGGTTGGCTTTTTTGACCGCCTACGAAACGGGGTATCCGATTTATTCTCGCCAGCGCAGAAAGAGGCGGCGTCGCCACAATGCTTGGATGTCTATAAGAAGTTCCATGCCATCAAGCCAGAATTGATGGAGAGACTTGAGGGGTATGAGCATGCTAAGCGAACGACGTTTTCTTCCGGCAACCGAAACCGGAAACCGGGACGGAGGAAGTTAAATGCCCTCAGCCTCGGTTCTGGCACGGCTCGGCCGCCCGAGTCGTCGTACGCCCACCGGCCTGCCCAGGGTCTTTTCCGCCAGGAAACATCGAGCACAGGGCACAGGGTCAGGTATAGCTTCGTAGCATATGCAAGGATGAGATCGTGGCTAAATGCAATCTCGAAACCGGGACGGAGGAAGTTAAATGCCCTTGGCGTGGTTTTCGGCCACGTCATTGGCAGCACCTGCATGCCGCCTGCTGGTCGCCGACCTGTCGCTGTCCATGACGCCTTGCGTCATATGACGGTTAGCGTTATGGTTGGTTCGTGATCAGGAACTTTGCTGACAAGGAAGCGGAAAGGATCTGGGGCGGAACGCCTTCCAGGCGCCTGCCTGTCGATATCCAGTCTGTGGCACGCCGCAAGTTGCGCATGCTCGGGAACGCCTGCGTGCTGGATGATCTGCGCATTCCTCCGGCCAATCGGCTGGACGCCCTGAAGGGTCAGCGCAAAGGCCAGCACAGCATCCGGATCAACGATCAATGGCGCATCTGCTTCAGATGGAATGACGGTGACGCCCACGACGTGGAAATCGTCGATTACCACTGACATCAGCGAGTCGATCATGAAGAGCCTGCCCAACATCCATCCCGGCGAAGTGTTGCTTGAGGAGTTTCTGACGCCCCTGGGCATCAGCCAGAACGCCTTGGCGCGCGCTGCTGGCGTGCCGCCGCGCCGTATCAACGAAATCGTGCTCGGCAAGCGCGGCGTAACGGCGGATACCGCGGTGCGCCTGGCGGTTGCACTGGGGACCAGCGAGCGCTTCTGGCTGGGGCTTCAGGCAGACTACGATCTGGAAGAGGCGCACCGCGCACTCGGCAGTGCTGTTGACCGCATTGAACGGATTGCGGCATGAAGAGTCATGCGATCAGTGCGCGTGTCCACCTGCCTGGCTCAAGCAGCACGTTGCTCCGGCGCCGCACGTTCGGCTGTGGTTTGTAACCCATGTCCCGACTGGTCGAACAAATCAAGCAGGCCGTGGCCGCGTTCGTCGGCTGCAAGACCACGCCAGCGCTGATCGGCGGGCTGGCGTTGGCTGCGCATCAGGTGGTGCGGGCCACGCGCGACGTGGACTTTCTCGCCGACGCAGATGACGCGGATCAGCTGCACGAGATTCTGCTGGCACTGGGTTATCGATGCGTCCATCGAAGTGAGGACGCCGCCAACTATGTTCGCGCCGATGAAGGGCTGGATCTGCTCTACGCACATCGCCCCACCGCGCGGCGTCTGCTCACCCAGGCCACCCAGCGTGACACCGCCATGGGCTCGTTGCGCGTGATCAGTGCCGAGGGCCTGATCGGGTTCAAGCTGCAGGCGCTGGTCAACAACCCTTCCCGCACGCGCGATCTGGACGACATTCGGGCATTGTTGCGCGCGCAGCGCGGCAGGCTCAACATGCGGGAAGTGCAGGAGTACTTCGTGCTGTTCGACCGCAAGGAGGTGCTGGGTGAATTACTCGCCGAAATCGCCAACGACAAAGCATGAAAGTGTCCGCGAGCCGCTGGCCGGTGGCGACGTGCTGGATGTCACGCAGACGGGCAGGGGTGATCTGTCGGATTGGATGGAGTTGATGGAGGCGGTGGAGGCGTTGTGCCCGGTGTGGCCGAGGGGGGAACACCCGATGGCGAAGCAGTTCGAGTTCAGGCTTTGAATCGAAACCGGGACGGAGGAAGTTAAATGCCGTCGGGCTTTGCTTCGGCTCGCGACGGTCGTCCGGGCCGTCGCACGCTTACCGGGCGGCCCAGGGTTTTTTCCGCCATGGCCTGAAAGCGTTTGCTTCCAAAGGCGCGCTCTTGTTGCAGGTACTGACGGATGGCGGTCAGGTCGTCGTCGCTGACACCCTGCTCGAGCCACGTTCGATAAGCTTCGGCGCGCACCAGCGGCGTGTCACCCATCTCAATGAAGCGAGCGTGGGGCGTTACCAAGGCGTCTTCGCAAAGTGCCAGGTTGACGTGAACGCTAGACCAGTGGTGATCTTCGGGCCTCTCGACCATCGCAGCGCGAACCGGGTTGAGTTCAATATACCGATACGCAGTGAGCAGGTAGCGGTCCGAGTCGACCAGGCACGATTTGAAGCGTCCTTCCCATAGTGTTCCGCTGCGGCGATGACGACGGTTGAAAGCGGTGACGTAGGCCTGTCCCAGCTGGCGCATGGCCAGTGACACCTTTCCCGATTCGTCGGAGCTGACGAGCAGGTGTACGTGATTGCCCATCAGCACGTAGGCATGGATGCGCAGACCATGGTTCGCGGCGCTCTCGCCCAACAGGCGCAGATAGTGGCGGCGATCGTCGTCATCCAGAAAGATGGCGCACCGATTGACCCCGCGCTGGGTGATGTGGAGCGGCACCCCGGGAATTTCCAGGCGAGCTTGGCGAGGCATGTGGGGGACCGGAGAAGGGAGTGCCTAGTGTCTACACGCAGAGCCGCGAATCGCATCGGTCAGACGACATGGCGTGGGTAGGCACAGGCCGGCTCTGGAGGTCATTTAACTTCCTCCGTCCCGGTTTTTGCCAAGAAGCTCGACCAGCCGCGACTCGCAGGGGGAGAGGTCATGCCCCCGTCGTTGCGAGATCACGAACGTGAGCGGACCGAGGTGCCAGGCGCGGCGTTCAAGTTCGACGAGCTCTCCGCTCGCCAGATCCTCGCCGACGAGGTGTCGCGGCAGGTGCCCCCAGCCGAGACCGGCCTTGAGAAGATCACGCTTGGCGCCGAGATCATTGACCAGCCACAGGCGCTTGCCGGCAACTCCCTGCTGGGTCTCTTCCGCTTCCGGCTGGTTGTCCGTGACGACGATCTGGACATGTCGACCAAACTCGTCCACCGGGATGGGTTTCGGTGTAAGCGTTTGCCCGCCACATCTTGAAGGTCGCCGTTGGCTATGCGAGCGGCAACAGGCTCTCGATGTCGCGATCTTTGGTGGTGGGCAGGCGGGTGAGCACGTCGGTGAGCCAGGCGTGGGGTT
>JBAZRB010000016.1:0-106930 GCA_041663105.1 Rhodanobacter sp. | reverse complement strand
AGCCGCCCAGCCCGAAGCGCAGCCAGGTCAGCTCCAGCGCCCACCAGGTCATGCTCAGCATCACGGCGATCGCGCCAGCCAGAAACAGCAAACGATGCGGCGCGGATGCGATCAGCCGCGGCAGCTCAGCGAAGGTGGCGGCTTTCTGCTCGGTAAATGGAGGTTTGAGCATGGTAGTTGCGGTTGGAATGAGAATGATTCCTCATACTTCCACGCCGTGACCTGCGCCTACCATGATCTATATCAAGTGATCGACTGAGTCGAAGCCCTGCAAGTATTGAAACAAACCTTGCTACCGATTCCTCCGCCGACGGCTCGCTCGCACCAACTTCAATCATGCAACAATGCCCGCCCAATCTGGTGCAAGCCTGCGAGATTCAGCAATTCAATCTCGCGTCCATCAATCTTGATCAGTTGCTGAGTGCGGAATCGAGTCAGCACCCTGCTCACCGTTTCGGCGGCCAGACGCAGATAGTTGGCGATGTCGCCGCGGGACATGCTCATGTGGAAGCGGGTGCCCGAAAAACCGCGCGCTGCATAGCGGTTTGCCAAATCCACCAGGAATGCGCCGACCCGTTCATCCGCGCTATGGTCCCCAGCAAGCAAGCTGGCGCTGCCGAGCTCCTTGCTCAGCATGCGAAACAGGTGCTGCTGCAGCGCAGGCAGGCGCGCGGCAAGCGCGCTCATGGCCGGAAAGGAAAATCGGCAGAAAAAAGCCGTATCCAGCGCCACTGCGTCACAAGGAAAATGCTCCGGGTAGATTGCATTAAGCCCGATCACCTCACCAGGCAGGTAGAAGCCGAGCACCTGCTCGCGACCGTCTTCGTCAAACATTCGGGTCTTCACCGTGCCACTGCGCACCGCATAGATCGCGCGAAACGGGTCGCCGGTGCGGAACACATGATCGCCGGTGCGGAACGGCCCGACGTGCTCGACCAGACACTGAAGCTCGGCCAGTTCAGGCTTTTGGTAGCCAGCGGCAAGGCAAGCGCTGGAGAACGCGCAGGTACCGCAAAAATGCCGCTCGTCGCCATCGTCGGCAATCGGGCTGGGCGGCTCGCGCAGGCGGCCAGCCGGGTGCTTGAATTGCATGATAGTGGTGTACTGCCAGGTCTAAAGCCATTGGTCAGATCACGCGCGAATAGCGCGCGGCCTGTGCCGCGTCGTCCAGATAAGCGTCAAAGCACATTGCAATGATACGCAACAGCAGACGCCCCCGCGAGGTGACCCGGATTTCCTGCGAACTTTCAAGCACCAGCCCGTCGTCAAGCAACACCCGCAGACGCTGGCGTTCGCGGAGGAAGTACTCGTCGAACAACAGCCGGTGTCGGATGCCAAACCGATGTTTGTCGATCACACCATGGCACATCAATTCGCCGATCAATTCGCGCCGGATCAAGTCATCCTCATCCAGCTCCAGACCCCGCATGACCGGCATTCGTCCGGCATCCAGCGCGGCGTAGTAACCGATCAGATCGCGCGCATTCTGGCTATAGGTGTCGCCGATGCGACCGATGGCACTGACGCCAAGCCCGACGATGTCGCAGTCTCCATGAGTCGAATAGCCCTGAAAATTTCGCTGCAGGGTGCCGGCTCGCTGCGCCTGGACCAGTTCATCGCCAAACTTCGCAAAATGATCCATGCCGACATAGACATAACCAGCCGCCGACAACTTCTCCAGCGCGCAACCGAACAGTGCCAGCCGAGTGCCGGCATCCGGCAGATTCGCTGCGTCGATCTGTCGTTGCGCCTTGAACGTCTCCGGCAGGTGCGCATAGCCGTAGACCGCCACACGGTCCGGGTTCAACGCCACCACCTGATCAAGCGTACGACTGAACCCGATCACGCTCTGGAACGGCAAACCATAGATCAGGTCGACGCTGGCCGAGCGGAACGATGCCTCGCGCGCCGCCTCGAGCACCTCGCGTGTCTGCTCGAAGCTCTGAATCCGGTTCACCGCCATCTGCACGATCGGGTCGAAATCCTGAATGCCTACCGAGATCCGATTGAAGCCCAGCTCCCCCAGCCGCCCCACATAGTCGCCGTCAGCGAAACGCGGATCGATCTCGATGCCGTACTCGCGATCGGCCGCATGACTGAAGCTGAAATGCCGCGACAATGATTCCAGCAACTCGCTCATCTGTGAGGCATCAAGGAAATTCGGCGTACCACCGCCGAAGTGCAACTGCTGCACGGTCCGATCGCGATCAAACAAAGGCGCCATCAGCTCGATCTCGCGATACAGGCGTTCGAGGTAACGGCTGGCCTGTGCCACATCCCGAGTGATCACCCTGTTGCAGCCACAATAGAAGCAGGGGCTCATGCAGAATGGCACATGCACGTATAGCGACAACGGGCGGGGGATCGGCTCTTCATTGGAAGCGCGGACTGCCCGGCGCAAGGCCAACTCATCAAAGTCGGCCCTGAACTGCGGACTCGTCGGATAGCTGGTATAGCGCGGACCCACCACGTCGTAGCGGGCAATTAGCGCCGGATCGAATTCGGGAGCGATGCTGGAGAAGGCCATGGCGGTCATGGTGTCGAAACGGCCACGTGGCCGCCTTGATCCGGATCAAGCGGAACGCTGGTTGCGATGCACGTTCACACAGAAGTCGGGACCAGCCTGTTCTGCGGGCGATTCCACGCCAACGATGCGCTAGCCAAAGCACATGAACTCGGCCGGCAGCCAGGCCGTTTCCGTCCACGCCAGTTCGAGTCGGAATGAAATGTCGAAGAAAACCGCCTGGCGCTTGGCCCTGAGATCCTGGCGCAACTACCGGACGACCGCTTGCCTTACGCGCTGGCGGCCGGGGTTTGTACCGGCGGCACCCTGAACGGGGTGGGCCAGGCATCGTGCCTTCAATCTCGCCGTGCGCCTGCTGACGATGGAGCCTTCCGAATCGTGCGCTCTGCCGTGCGGCGAAATGCCATGCACAAGATCGAGGGCATCCCGGATGGGGGTAGTCCCGGGCATCTTCCAGCGTCATGCCAATCTGGCGGATGAGATGCTCATCATCTCCAGCAGCGAAGACATCGAGTCGATACGCCATCTCGCGCGACGCCATGGATTGTTCCGAGGCCCCGTTTCGGGCGCGCACAGGAACTGCGCGTGCCCGGCAACCTGTGGCACGCCGTCGAGCGCGGCGGTATCTGGTCAACCGACGAGGCGATCCTGCGCCAACTGATCGAGGCGCACTTCCGCTACGCCGGAAGCTTTCGTGCGAAGGCCATTCTGCACGACTGGCAACCCCACCTATGTCGCGAAGACGATCGATCGGCGCATATTCGAAAGTTCCACCCGGACGAAGATCCACGCCTTCGTTTCCGAAGCCGGCGCGAAGGGCGTCGACCGCGCGGCGATTGAGAAGAAATTCACCGGTGATGAATCGGTCAACGTCAAGAGCGCGCTCGACTACCTCGTGAAGATGGACATGATGCTCAAAGTTGAGAAACTTTGAGTCTATCATTTAGACGTCTAAATGGAGTTTGTGGCGACAGGGCGGGCGCCTATTCCGCGCAGAATCCGCTGCACAACTCCTTCGCCAATGTACTCCACCTCGCCTTGCGCCGCGGCTACGCTGCCTACCCGCAACGCTGCCGCGCCGTGGATGGCACTCCAGGTGAAGAGCACGTCGCCCGCCTCCGGCGGGGCCGGAATCACGCCAGCGCTGTACAGCCCCTGCAACGCGGCCGGCAGATATGAATAGCTGGTCGGTTCGCCGGTTTGCAGAGCATCGGCGCGGATCTGCGCCGCGTGAGTACCAAACATCAGGCGCCACAGGGCGGGCTGTTCATCGGCAAATCGAAGGTAGGCCACGCCCAGGCGATGTAGGCGCTGAACCGCCTGCGGCGCGTCGGCAGGCAGCGTACGGGGGTCGAAACCGACGGAAAAGCGCGCCTGTAGTTGCTCGAATCCGCCAACGGCCAACTCCGCCAACAGAGCCTCACGGCCGTCGAAGTGGCGATACACCGCGGCGGCGCTCACACCTAGCCCTGAGGCTAACTCGCGCAGCGAGATCTGCTCAATGTCGGGCGCCTTCACGGCTGCCTCCAGCAGGGCGCGTCGCAGGTCTCCGTGGTGGTAGGGCACGGTGTCGATAGGTTTCGATGACTTCTTCATGGTGCTAATGTTATCACTGTTGACATTGGGTCGCAAGGGAACTAAAGTTAACACCAGTAACTTCGCAGCGAACCCTAAACAACCCCGACGGATGAGGACATCGACACCCATGAACAAGAACCCTATCCACCCTTCGAAGCTGCCTCTCGCCCAGCCCCCCGCTGACGCCAGCGTTGAAGCCGGCGCACTCGGCATGCGATCCATCCCGACGCATCTGGGCAACTTGGCGGTCTACGACACCGGCATGCCGGACCGCCCAGTCGCCTCGTCGCAGGTGCTGGTGTTCTGGCACTCAATCCTCGCCGATCACCGCATCTACGATGCGCAGGTTGCCGTGCTCCGGGAATACCACCGACTGATCCTCATCGATGGTCCCGGTCACGGCGCCAGCGGGGCACCGTCTGGCACTTTCAGCATGGCGCAGTGCGCCCAGGCTCAAAAACAGGTGCTCGATGCGCTCGAGATCAAGCAACCTGTGGTCTGCATCGGCACTTCCTGGGGCGGTCTGGTTGCTGGTGAATTTGCGTTGCGCTTTCCGCACCGCACGCGCGCCATCGTCATGTTCAACTCCCCGGTCTTCAAGAGCAGCGCGCAATGGCGCGATGGCTTCGTCGCTTGGGGAGCGCGCTGGCTGAGCGGTACCAACCTGTACGTGAAGGGCGTTGCCGAGGCCTACTTCCTGCCCGCGACACGCAAGCGTGAGGCAGCGTTCATGACCCAGTTCAGCCAGCACATCCACCGCGTCGGCGGTAAAGCGCTGGCCCAGGTGGTCCGCTCGGTGTTGCTGGAACGCGACGACCTGGCCGCGCGCCTCAAGGATATCGCCGCGCCGACTTTGTTCGTGGCCGGCACGCACGATCCCTTCTGCCCGGTCGACGATCAGCGCCGCGCCGCCGGGCAACTGCGGCACGGTCGCTTCGTCGAACTGACAGCCGCCCACATCTCGGTGGTCGACGCACCCGAAGCATCTACGCGCACCATTGATAGCTTCTTGGCTGAGCTGTGACGCGGAGCCCCGCCCCCTAAGGAACCTTACCATGAAGCACGAATCTCTGGTCATCCTAGTCACCGGTGGAACGCGTGGCATTGGCGCTGCCATCGCCGCGCGGCTCTACGACCACGGTCACCGGGTGTACGTGACCCAGCGCGTCCGGCTTGATACCAGTCAGCGGAACGGCCCACAAGTGCTCAGCCTAGACGTCACCGACGACGCGTCCGTCGAGTCCTGTGTGCACGAATTACTGCAACGTGAGGGCCGCATCGATGTGCTGGTGAACAACGCGGGCCACGACATCTACGGCGCCGTTCTGGAAACCCAGTGGCACGAGCTCATGAATCAGTTGGACACGAACTTCCTGGGTGCAGCACGCATGGTCAAGTCTGTGCTTCCAAGCATGCTCGCGCAACGCTCGGGGCGCATCATCAACATCAGCTCGGTAGGAGGGGAGGTCGCCCTGCCTATGAACGCTGCCTACTCGGCGAGCAAGTTCGCCCTCGAAGGCTTCACCGAATCGCTGCGGCAGGAACTGCTGCCGCTCGGCCTGTACGCGTGCACCGTCAGCCCGAGTCCGGTGTCCACTGAGGACCTGGAGCAGTCGATTCGGGAAGTCGACGCGACCGACAACCCGTTCGCCCACCGTCGCGCCGAGCTTGTCCGACGCATGCGCCGCGACGGTCTCGCGAGCCGCACCCGGTCGGAGCATGTGGCCGCCGCTGTCGTGCAGGCTGTTCATGCCCGAGTGCCGGCGCCGCGCTATCGCGTCGGCGCACTCGCCCGCTGGCTCCCGCGCATGAAAAGCTGGCTGCCGGACACGTTTTTCGAGCGATTCATGCGGCGCGTTTTCCCCTGATCAATCTTGCAAGTCCATTCAGATGAACACCGGGCCACGCCTCGGTCCAGCCATTGGAGAACTACCATGATCATCGTCGAACACATTTTCGCCGTGCTATTGGTTAGCGGTGCCTTCACAATGTTGCCAATCGTGATCTTCTTGCTTCCGACGCGCGGACCCAGACTCCTGTTCGGAGTCGACGCCCCCGATGGGGCTGGGGGCCTGTTCACGCGGCATTGGAGCTTGCTCGCGCCGAGTCTTGGAGCGCTATTGATCTACGCCGCGTGGCACCCGGAGCTCCGCACTCCGCTGATGCTGGCGGCCGGTATCGAAAAGGCCGGGCTGGTTGGCTTGATCCTGGCCGATTGGAAGAAGCCCCATACGGCCCGCATGCGCCCGATCCTCATTATCGATGTAGTCATCGTATCGGTCTACGCCATCTATCTATTTCAGTTGCCTTGATTCGGTGCGTCCGCGTAGCCACCGCCACGCCGACCGATAGGCCTGCCCTCGTCGGGCCTGTTTGCCCTGGGCCCCTTGACGTCGGCCCGTCAGACAACGGCGAGTTCATCCAGCAGATCGGGCTTAGCAACTGAGCCAAGAGACATGCCGACCATTCGCATTCTTCCAGACCACGTACTGATCGAAGCCACTTCCGGCGAGACCCTGCTCGCCGCTTCGTTGCGCGCAGGTGTGGCGCATGCTCATGCCTGTGGTGGGCATGCGCGATGCTCGACCTGCCGGATGGAAGTGCGGGAAGGCATTGAGGCCTCCGCTCCACGAACCGGTCGGAGCAGACGATGGCGGACCGGCTCGGGTTCGACCGCTTCCTGCGTTTGGCTTGCCAGACGGTGCCGACGGCCAACGTTACCTTTCGTCGCCTGGTGCTGGACGGGATGACATCGAGCTGGTCGCTCAGCGTCGACGCGGCGATGTCGGCACCGCGGTAGGCGAAGAGCGCGAGATGACGGTGTTGTTCACCGATATTCGCGGCTTCACCGCCTATTCGGAGGTGCTGCCGCCGCACGGCGTCGTGCACGTGCTGAGCCGCCACTTCCGCGACATGGGGCCGCCCGTCACCCGGTTCGGAGGTCGAATCGACAATTACATGGGCGACGGGCTGATGGCTCTGTTCGGGCTCGACGACGATGGGCAAGACGTGCCGCTGCGTGCCGTCCAGGCGGCCCTGGCCATGCTCGAGGCGATGGACGGGCTCAAGCCCTACCTTGAAACGGCGTACGGCCGCAGTTTCGACATGGGCATAGGCAGCCGCTCCGCTTCATGCTTGAATTCGAGCATGTAGCGTGCCCGTGTTGTCCTCGTCATGTCGTTCTCCTTGCGTGGATTGAATCACACGGCAAGGGGTACGTTTCTCGCGGGCAAGGTCAATGGGGTTCGGCCCCGACAGATAGACCACATGGCGCACTCCAGCCGATTCCATGCCCTGAATCGCGGCCTGATGCTGAGCGAGGCGGCGGCCCGGGCGATCCAGCGCGTCAGTACTAATCAACAACGCCTGCTCCACACCCGCAAAGGCCGTCGCGAAAGTCTCGGGCTTTTCGAAATCCAACGTGCGGGTACTGACACCCTGGCCGGCCCATTCGGACAATTTGGACGGATCACGGCTGGCAGCAACAATGCGGCTTGGGGGGATCTTCAGCGTCTGTGTTAAATGACGCAGGACCAGTTGGCCGAAATGGCCCGATGCGCCAGTGATAAAGATGGCATTGCTCAGGGTGATGCTCCTGAAAGATGAGAAGGAGAGGTGATTGGCGTGCAAAGCCGATCACTAGCTGTCGGACGGCCCGACTTCCAGGGCGATGGCACAACGCTTAAGAAAATCGCGAAGAAGCCGAGCTTCATTCGTTGACAGCATGGAGAGCATTTGCCGCTCCACCGCATCGGCAGCTTTCGCGCCATCAGCTGCGGCCTTCTGACCAGCCTTGGTCAGCTCGGTCATGATGACCCGGCCATGCTGGGGGTGTGGGCTCCGCACAATCAGGCCTCCGCGCTCGAGATTGACAAGGATTGCCTGCATGGTCTGAGGCGTCACGAACGCCGCGCGAGCCAACTCTGCATTCGAGATTCGCGGATTACCGGCGACGGCAAGCAAGACTGCGTTCTGAGGTGCCGTGATGCCGATCCGTGCGAGTTCGGCATCAAGCCGTTGTCTCAAACGATGTTGCGTGATCTTCAGGTTGTAGCCAATCCAGTCGACTCCGTTTCGCGGCGTCGGATTCGTTGTTGACATATCAGGCCCCTTACATGAATATAAGGACGCTGATACTAATTGATAGGAGTATGTATGACAACACTAATAGGCCCCGATTTCATCGCGTTGCAAGTGCGCGACCTTGCCGCATCCCGCAGGTTCTACGTTGAGGTCTTCGGTTTCGAAGCCGCGCCGCAGAGTCCACCTGGAGCGGTCGTCTTCAAGACAGCGCCGATCGCGTTGGCTCTGCGAGAGCCTCTTCATGCGCTTCCAGAAGCAGGACCGCTCGGGATGGGCATGGTGCTCTGGATCGCATGCGCGGACGCCGATGTGCTGCATGACCTCATCGTCAAGCGGGGCGGTACGATCCTCAGCCCACTCGCCGACGGCCCCTTCGGTCGCTTCTTCGTTGCTGCTGATCCCGACGGCTACGCGATCACCTTTCATACCGCACGGAGCTGACAGCACCCCGCCCTCCAACTACTGGACCCCAGATGACCATCCTCGACCCATCCGCCGGCAACTTCATCCTCATCAACACGTTCGCTGTGGAACCAGAGAACGCCCAGGCATTGCTGACCAGCTTGTCGAAGGCAACCGAAGATGTCTTTCGCCGCGCACCGGGCTTCGTCTCTGCGAATCTGCACATGAGCCATGACCAGCGCCACGTGGCGAATTATGGCCAGTGGCGAAGCAAGAAGGACTATGAGGAAGCAGGCAAGAACCCTGCAGTGCAGAACCACATGCGTGACGCGGCCAAACTCGTGTCTTCCTTCCAACCGGTCTTCTATGACCTGGTCAAGGTGTACGTCGCGGAATAGAGGGCATAACGGCGACAAAGGGATCGTGCGCGGTCTCTGTCTGGCGCGTTGTGTACGCAATATATCGTGACCACCAGCCACAACGTTCCTTCCCTGCCGTTGCGATGCTGGACGATCGCTTTGAACGCGTCACGAAAGGTGGCCACCGGCCACGATGAAAGTCACGACCAACCGGAGTGCGGCGATTTCCTCACGCGACTAGGCGAAAACTCGACCGTACGAGCCAAGGAGCTATGTCCGCTTTGGGTCGACTGCAGCCGACCGAACTTACTCCAGATTCCGGGGCGAAACGGTGCGAAGTCACAGCCATCGCCAGGGTTCCAGGTGCTGGTAGAGTTGCGCCATCGCATCACGGGCCATCGTAGAATAATAGCCTCGTTGAACGAGAAATTTGCACGGAACCTGACACATCCATCCATTTCCACGGAGTCGCTCCATGCCCGAAGGCCACTTGAACGCACCGGTCTTTGAAATCAGCAAGTTCTCACAGGATGTATCTCTGGCGAAAACGCCATATTTCTATAACGACAACGGCAGTCCGACCTATTTGGCCGAACTACCTGAAGGCGTCGCGCCGCTTGTTCCAGCGCCGACGAATTCGCTGGTCGCCATCGGTCGCGAATACGTGGTATCCGAAGTAATCAGTGTCAAGCAGACGCCACCCTACGGCGTGGAAACCCAGCTCAATTTTGTCGCCGAGAAGGCTGCTTTCGAACCTCTATGGGCAACCCGCGATGTTGCTGCTGCGTTCGGCATCACGCTGGTCGAGAAAGGGCAAGGTGTCCACCTGAGCAGTCCTGTGCAACAGCTGTCTCAAGTCGAGTATGAATACGGCGTCTTTGCCGGGCATTGGTCGCCCTACCAGGACACGGGCAATCGGCTCCTTTCCGTGGTGTGCACGGATCTGGAACATCACGATTTTCCGCACGTGTTCGCCTCGACCGATCCACGTTTCCCGCTGGTCATTTCGGTCGGACGATACTGGCCGAAACTCAACAAAATCCGTCTTGCGGACTTGTGGGTTCCGCAAGGCTCGGCGCTTTACATTCCGCCCAAGCCGGTGCTTCCCGACCAGGAATGCGTCGACCTTCACAACAACCGCAATTCGGCGCGCGCCTGCTGGGGCGATATCGTGCACGACACCATTCTCACCCACACCCTGCTGCAGACCACCGGGGGTTTCTTCTGCTGGTACTGGAACGCGCAGGACACCGCACACTGCCGTCCTCTCTGAAGCGCGAGACCATGAACATGCATCCATCGATCGCGAACGTCAGGGTGGCCCGCAGCCAGGAGATCTTCGAGAAAGACGCGGCCGTCTACAAGACGCTGCTCGAATCGACGAAAGCCATTCCCTGGAAGATCGACTGGTCGACCATGCAGTTTGCCTATGTCGGACCCCAGATCGAGGAGTTGCTTGGCTGGCAACAGGGCAGCTGGTTGACGGTCGAGGACTGGGCTGCGCGCATGCATGAGGACGACCGCGATGCAGTGGTGAACTTCTGCGTTTCCCAATCGAAGGTCGGCGTCGACCACGAAGCCGACTATCGCGCGCTGACCAAGGACGGCGGTTATGTATGGATCCGCGACGTCGTCCATGTCGTGCGCAAGGAAAACGGGGAGATTGACTCGCTTGTCGGCTTCATGTTCGACATCAGCGAGCGGAAAAAGGCCGAGGAAGAGCTGATCAGGCTGCAGGTGGAACTGGAACGGCTTTCCCTGACGGATGGCCTGACCGGCATTTGCAACCGCCGCATGTTCGATCAGCGGCTGGAAACCGAGTGGAATGATTCAAAGCGTCATCGCAAACCGTTGTCGCTGATTATTCTCGATATCGACTACTTCAAGCAGTACAACGATCTCTATGGTCATGTCGGCGGTGATGAATGCCTGAGGAGCCTTGCCGTCGCCCTGAACGCCACGGTCCGGCGACAGCGCGATGTGGTCGCCCGTTTTGGTGGTGAGGAGTTCGCGCTGTTGCTGCCGGAAACCGACGAGGTCATGGCGCGCAAACTTGCACAAGAGTGCGCCGAAGGCATTGGCAGGTTGCAAATCCCTCACAAGAATTCCAGCGTCAGCCAGTTCGTGACCGCCAGCATCGGAGTCAAGACCACAGTTCCTGCCGGCGATACAACTCCGCGCGAATTTGTCGAGGAAGTGGACCGCATGCTCTATGCGGCAAAGGATAACGGCAGAAACCGGATTGAAGCGGCCAGCCTGTAGCTGGTGCGAGTGCAATGAGCGGGCCGGGGTTCAGCGCGTACACATGGAAGTGCGTCTACCCCATCGACCCCCTGAGGGTGCCGTCGACAACCGGGCTTCTGCCAGAGCGTCAATGACCAGCCCATGGTAGCCAGCTCGTCCGCTGCGACGGGTCGGGTTCGCGGGCAATGCTGCGGTCAGCAGGCAGGCGATCCGCCTTCTGCAGCCGGGTGGTTGTTGCCCCGGCTGCGCTCGATGGCATCGTCGCTGTTGTTCAGTTCCGCTCCGGCCCTGCCTGATCGAAGTAGGTCCAGTGCTTACCGTCGCTGTCGAGCTGCTTGAGCTGGACGGTGAAGTCGAAGTGGGTGGCATGCATCGGGCTGCCGTCAACGCGCTGCATCTGCAGGCCGGTGGCGGCCTGTTTCGGGCGCAGCACGGCGGGTGTCACGCGATAGTCGTTGAGTGGGCGGGCGAGGCTGCCGCGCAGGGCCTCGTGCAGCACGCGGCCTTGCCCCTTGGGCAGGGACAGGCCGAGCAGGCGGGCGATGGTGGGGGCGACGTCGACATTGCCGCTGGGCAGCGGGTCGCTGAATTGCGGCTGAAAACCGGGGCCGGCGGCGATCAGGGTGTTGTGCACGTCGATCGGGCTGAAGCTGCCGTGTTCGCCGCGCTCGTTCGCCATGGTGGCGTATTCGGTGCCACGGAAACCCTGCACGACGGCATTGGCGTCCCAGGCATAGCTGAGGATGATGTCCGGGCCACGGCTGGCGTTTTCCAGGTGCACGTCTTCGGCGGGCAGCGTGCCGGGGATGTCGCCGTAGCGGCTGCCCACGAAGATCGCGCCGATGTACTGGCGTGATTGCAGGAAGCGCACGGTGCGCTTGACCAGCGCCGCGTCGTGTTCGGGTTGATACAGGTATTCGGTGCCGCCGTTGGAGGCGATCACCAGCGATGCCCTGGGCAACACCTCGGGCAGCAGATAACCCGGCGTGGTGTATGGGCCGGGCTTGCCGCAGATGCGGCCGTCGTCATCGTAACGGGTGGGTTGCAGGGCGCTGCCGTCGGCACGCAGGCCGCTGATCACCGGTACGTACATGCAGCCCACGCCATCGAACGCGGTGAAGCCGGCGCGGCTCAGTTGGTCGGCCAGGCGGATGCCGCCGGAGACCGAGTAGCCCCAGTCGTTGTCGATGCCGGCGACGCGGCCATCGTTGATCTGGCGCAACGGAAACAGGTCGCGTGGGCCGGCGATGTTGCTGTGGCCGTGGTCGGAGACGACGATGATGTCGGTGTCCTGCGCCATGCCCAGCTGTTGCAGCCTGGCTTCCAACTGGCCGAGCAGCTGATCCTGCGCCTGCAGGGCGAGATGGAATTCCGGCGAGCCCACGCCGTACTGGTGCTCGGTGGTGTCGGGGTTGCGCAGCCAGACCACGCTCAGGTCCGGCCGGTGCCGGGGCAGGATCTCGTCGAGATAGACCTTCATCATCCACGCGTTGGCAGCCGTGGGCGTGGTGTCGCCGGCGGCAGTGGCGTCTGACGTGACGCCGTCACGCAGGGTGATCATTATGCCGCGCTCGGTGGGCGACTCGTTGTCCTCGCGCAGGCTCAGTTGGCCGGAGGGGTAGGTATGGGCGGTGTTGGTCGGCAGCGGGTAGCCGGCCTGTTGCAGCTCCCGGGCGAAGGTCAGCGGCAGCACCGTGTTCTCATCGAGGATCACGTCGCGGCCGTCCGCGCCACTGCTGTTGGCGCGCTGGTAATCCTGCAGGAAGGCGGGGCCGGACTTGCCCACCGCGGCGGTGCTCAGTCCGGCCTTGTGCGCGGCGGCGAACAGCGTGGGCAGTTCGAGCAGGCCGTGCTCGGCATGCGCATTCAGGTCGCGCAGCACGGCGTAGTCCTCGGTATAGATCGGGTCGTGGAAATCGGCATCCTTGCCCTGCGCGTCGAGGCCGCTGGCTTTCGGTGCCCAGAAGCGGTTGCCGTAAAAACCGAGCGGGCCGAGAAACGATCCGGTGGCGAAGCTGGCCGCGTTGGCCATGGTGAAGGTGGGATAGGTGGAATGGTTGTCCTCGAAGCGACTGCCGCGCGTGGCAAGAGCCAGCAGGTGGGGCGTGTCCTCGGCGCTGATCGCATCCGGGCGCATGCCGTCCCACACGAACAGAATCACCCGGTGCGGCTTCGCGGCCGCGCCGCCGGCGTGGGGCGGTGCGGCGTGAACGGAGGAAAGCAGGGCAAGGGCGATCAGCAACGAACCGAGCGGTATGCGAAAACGGTGTGGCATGACATTCATGGAACGACCCGGCTGGCAGTGGATCGCACATGCTGCCTGCGTCATGTTGCGATTTGCAGACGCCAGCCGATGCAGCAGCCCGCCTGTCAAAAAAAGTGCACAGGCGCGCCGCATGATGGCCACCATGCCGCCCGCGGGGCTGCCCCGGCCGGAGTTTCTGCCATGTTTCGCCTATGCTCGATCACTCTTGCCGCCACCGGAATGCTGGCCATGTCTGTGACCATCCACGCGAGCGAACACCCCACCCCGGAACGACCGTTGGCGCCGAAGGTGCTGGTGATCGGCCATCGCGGCGAGCCGGCGCGGCGACCGGAGCACACGCTGGCCTCCTACGGGCTGGCGATTGCCGACGGTGCCGACTTCATCGAGCCGGATCTGGTGATGAGCCGCGATGGCGTGATGGTGGCGCGCCACGAGAACGAGATAGGCGGTACCACCGACATCGCCGACCATCCCGAATTCGCTACGCGCAAGACCCACAAGACGATCGACGGCCATGCGCTCAGCGGCTGGTTTACCGAGGATTTCAGCCTGGCCGAACTGAAGACGCTGCGCGCCCGCGAGCGCCTGCCGCAATTGCGCGGGACAGCGTACGACGGTGACTTCCAGATCGTCACCCTGGACGAGGTCATCGATTTCGTGGCGACCGAGTCGGCGGTGGTGGGGCACCCGGTGGGTATCATTCCGGAGATCAAGCACGGCACCTATTTCCAGAAGCTGGGACTGCCGATGGAAGACAAGCTGCTGGCCACCCTGGCGGCGCACAGCTACACCCGCACCGCGCCGGTGGAGATCCAGTCGTTCGAGGTCGGCAACCTCCAATACCTGCGCGGCAAGCTCGGCCATGCGCACGCCAACATCAGGCTGCTGCAGCTGATCGACGACCCGGACGTGCAGCCTTACGACGTGGTCGCCGCTGGCGGAAAGCTCGGCTACGCGCAGATGATGACGCCGGCCGGTCTACGCGATATCGCCCGTTACGCAGATGCGATCGGACCTTCGATCGAGGCGATCATCCCGCGCACCGCGGACGGCCATCTGGGCCAGCCGACGGCCCTCGTGCGCGACGCTCATGCGGTGGGTCTGGAGCTGCACCCGTATACCTTCCGGCCCGAGAACCAGTTTCTGGCGAAGGATTTCTGGCGCGGTGACGACCCGCGCACGTTCAACGAGGCTGGGCTGGTCGCGCAGATTGACGCGTACCTCGATGCGGGCATCGATGCCTTCTTCACCGACGATGCCGCAACCGGGCGCAGGGCGGTCGACGCGCGCTGACAAGTTGTCGCCGGGGTGTCACGTCATTGCATTGAAGCGAGTCGAGGATGCGCGCTTCCTTGCGTTGATGTGGACCCCTCATGCGTCGTTCCCTGCTTGCTGCTTCCCTTGCTGTGCTGGCGCTGTTGTCGCCCGCGCTGGTGCTCGCCACGCCGGTGTTGCTGATCTCGATCGACGGCCTGCGCCCGGCCGACGTACTGGAGGCGCAGCAGCGCGGGATGCAGTTGCCGAACCTGCAGGCGTTTCTCAAACAGGGCAGCTACGCCCACGACGTGCGCGGCGTGTTGCCCACACTGACCTACCCAAGCCACACCACCTTGATCACCGGCGTGTCGCCGAACGTGCACGGCATCGGCGGCAACCTCACCTTTGACCCGTACAGCAAGAACCAGCAGGGCTGGGACTGGTACGCCAGCGATATCCGCGTGCCGACGCTGTGGGACGAGGTGCATGCGTCCGGTCGCACCACCGCCAACGTGGCCTGGCCGGTAAGCGTGGGGGCGCAGGTGGACTGGAACCTGCCGCAGATCTGGCGCACCGGTACGGCCGATGACCGCAAGCTGCTCGCCGCGCTGGCCACACCGGGCCTGCTGCCGTCGCTGGAGAAGGGCCTGGGCCCGTATGCCGACGGCATCGCCGAGGATCTTCCCGGCGACCAGAACCGCACCCGCTTCGCAGTGAAGCTGCTGGAAACCCGCAAGCCGTATTTCATGACGGCCTATCTCTGCGCGCTGGACACCCAGCAGCACGCCAGCGGCCCGGATACGCCCGAGGCGCACAAGGTGCTGGAAGGCATCGACAAGCTGGTGGGCGAGCTGGTGGCGGCGGCCCGACGTGTGCATCCCGACGGCGTGGTCGCGATCGTCTCCGATCACGGCTTCGCCTCGGTGCAGCACGACGTCAACCTTTACCTGCCCTTTATTCAGGCGGGTCTGGTGACGGTGAAGGACGGCGTGGTGACCGCGTGGCAAGCCTCGCCGTGGAACGATGGCGGCAGTGCGGCGATTGTGTTGAAAGACCCGGCCGATGCCGCCGTGCACAAGAAGGTGGCCGACCTGCTGGCCAGGCTGCAGAGCGATCCGCAATACGGCATCGCCCATGTACTCGATCACGACCAGGTCGTGGCGCAGGGTGGCACCGCGCAGGCAAGCTGGTTCGTGCAGTTCAAGCTCGGCTACGAGATGGGCATCAAGCCGGAGGCGCCGGTGCTGTCGCCCGGTCACTACCGCGGCATGCACGGCTATGACGCCGCGCTGCCGCAGATGCGCTCGACCTTCCTGATCGAGGGCAAGGGCGTGCCGGCGGGCAACGACCTGGGCTCGATCGACATGCGCGATATCGCGCCCACGCTGGCCGCCTTGCTCGGGGTGCCACTGCCGCAGGCGCAGGGCAAGGCGTTGCTGAAATAAACCGGCGCCTTCCCGGGTGACCACGACCCATCGCCCGGGAAGGTGATCTGCGCGTGATTTCAAATAGAAGTCCATGCCAATTTGTACGCCAATTTGTCATCGCTACTTCACGTTACCTGTCCATGCTCACCGAACCCATTCCGGCACGACTCCGGCAGTTCTCCCCTCCCATCATTCGCGGTCGCTTGTCGTGGGCGATCGCCTGAAGGATTCGACATGTACGCGCATTCCGTTTCGATTCGTCGCACTGCCCTCGCGCTGGCTGTCATCGGCGCCTTGGTGGCTGCCCCGCTGCTGGCCAGCACCACCGACGGCATCACCGCGTCCGACGCGGCGGCCTCGGCAAGCCCCGATCCGGCGTCCAGCCCGGTCAAGACCATGGAGGCCGTGTCGGTGGTTGCCAGCGGCGAAACCCGCCAGGTGCAGAAGATCAGCAGCGTCGACATCCAGGCACTGCCGCCGGGGAGCAGCGCGTTGAAGGCGCTGGACAAGCTGCCTGGCGTGAACTTCCAGTCGTCCGACCCGTGGGGTGCGTACGAGTGGTCCACCCAGATCACCCTGCATGGCTTCGACCAGAGCCGGCTCGGCTTCACCCTGGACGGGATCCCGCTCGGCGCGATGAGCTACGGCGTCACCAATGGCCTGCAGATCACCCGTGCGATCACCAGCGACAACCTTGCCTCGGTGGAACTGGCGCAGGGTGCCGGTGCGCTGGGCACGGCCTCCGACAGCAATCTCGGTGGCACCGTGCAGTTCTTCTCGGCCGACCCCGACGGCACTGCCGGTGCGCGGGTCAGCCAGACGCTCGGCTCGGACGCCACCCATCGCACCTTCGTGCGTGTCGATACGGGCGACTACCACGGCTTCTCGACCTACCTTTCCTATGACCATGCCGACACCGACAAGTGGAAGGGCTACGGCGACCAGAAGTCCGATCAGCTCAACCTGAAGAGCCTGTTCCAGTGGGGCGACGGCAATCGCGCAAGCCTGTTCGTGGACAGCTCGCGCCGCAAGGAATACGACTACCAGGATCTGTCGCTGACCAGCCAGCGCGTGCTGGGCTGGAACTACGACTACCTGCAGCCGGACTGGGCGCAGGCCGTGCAGATCGCCAATGCGATCAATGGCAAGGGCGCCTACCCGGCGTCGTTGAACGGATTGCCGGCCGACTACGACAAGGGTGACGTCAACTATTACGCCGGCGGCGGCATCCGCAAGGACGATCTGGTCGGCCTCAGTGGCATGTTCAACCTCGGCGGCAGCACGGTGCTGAACCTTGGCAGCTACTACCACCATGATCGCGGCGAAGGGCAGTGGGCCACGCCGTACGTGCCCTCATCGGCGACGGTGCCGATCGCCATGCGCACCACCGATTACGGCCTGGACCGCGCCGGCATCACCGGTTCGCTGCAGTTCTCGCTGGGCAACAACGACATCGAGCTGGGCGTATGGGGTGAGGACGCCAGTACCAACCAGGAGCGCAATTACTTCTACCTCAGCGGTCCGTATACCTACCTGAGCAACTTCTACGCCAGCGAAGCGCCTTTTCTCCGTGGCTTCCTCCAGCATTACGACACCACCACGCGGATGGGCTACGTCGAAGACACCATCCACCTGATGGATGATCGCCTTACGGTCAACTTCGGCAGCAAGGCGCTCAATACCACGACCACGGCGCAATCCATGGTGCCCAGCACCGCGCTGGCCCAGGGCAAGGTGAAGGCCAGCAATGGCTTCCTGCCGCAGGCGGGCGTGGACTACAAGCTCGATGCGCAGCAGGACATCTACGCGTCGTACAGCAAGAACCAGGCGGCTTACGGCTTCCTGCCGTTCTCGCAGTCGCAGGCCTCGTTCGATGGCGGCAAGGCGACGCTGAAGCCGGAGCAGTCGCAGACTATCGAGTTGGGTTACCGCGCCAAGGGGGAAACCTTCGAGGCGTCGGCTGACGCGTATTACACCCGCTTCAGCAACCGCCTGTTGGCGGTCTCGCCCTGCAGTGCGGTGCAGACTTGTTCGGCAATCCTCAACAACGTCGGCTCGGTCAAGAGCACCGGCCTCGATCTGGCGGTGATCTGGAAGCCGATCGAGCACGTGCGCTGGCTCAACTCGCTGTCGTACGACAGCTCGAAGTACCAGGACGATTACCTCAACAACGGCGTGGTAGCAACCAAGGGCAAGTACGTGGTCGGCATCCCGACCTGGATGTATACCAGCAACATCAGCTACACCGCTGGTGCGTGGAGCGCCAACCTCGATGGCAAATACACCGGGCGTCGCTACATCACGTATCTCAACGATTCGCAGGTGCCTTCGTACTGGCTGTTCAGCGCCGGCGTGAACTATGACGTGGGTGCGGTCTCGATGATCAAGGACGTCAGCCTCGGTCTCAACATCACCAACCTCGCCAACAAGCATTATTTCGCCTCGACCGGCACCAATGGCTACGTGGCCTCCGATCCGAGCGGCTACAACCAGACCCTGCAGGCCGGTGCGCCGCGGCAGGTGTTCTTCAGCATCAACGCGAAAATCTGATCGAGGTATTGGCAGCAGTGCGGCGTGGTCTTCGGGCCACGCCGCCGTCGTTTGCGGAATATGTGCAGCAGAACGGCAGCGACAGCGCGGCGTGGGTATGATCGCTGGCTCCACCTCGCAGGGCTCACCCATGTCCGTTGCCTCGCCACGCGCCGAGCCGACCGTACCGTTGACGCGGTGGGCAGTGATGGTGCCGCTGGCCGCCTTCGTCGCCATGCTCGGGGCAAATCTTGCCGCTCCCGTCGGACCGTGGCTGCACTGGATCTTCAAACCGCTGACTACCGGCTTGATCGTGCTGATGGTATGGCGCATCCGCCAGCCGCTGGGCAGCACTTACCGCCGCTGGATGCTGGGCGGGCTGCTGTTCTCGCTGGCCGGCGACGTGTTGCTGATGTTGCCGCAGGACTTGTTCGTCCCCGGGCTGCTGGCTTTTCTGTGCGCTCATCTCTGCTTCCTCGCCGCCTTCCTCGGCGATAGCCGTCTGGCCTCGCCTCGGTGGCCACTGCCGGCCTGCTTCGCCATCGCGGCGATCAATCTTTACCTGCTGTGGGACTCGATTGCTGCGCCGTTGCGTGTGCCGGTGATTGTCTACGTGCTGGTGCTGGCCAGCATGGCGGGGCAGGCGCTGGCGCGCGCACGCGCGTTTGCCACGCGCGGCGACACGCAGGCGGTTCCGGCGCGCTGGGCGGCCGCCGGTGCGTTGATGTTCATGCTCAGCGACAGCCTGCTGGCCTGGAACCGCTTCCATGGCGCGATCCCGCTATCGAGCGTATGGGTGTTGTCGACGTACTATCTGGCCTTGTGGTGGATCGCCCGCTCCGTGTTGCGGTGCGGCATCAAGGCAGCGACGGGGGCTTCGCATTGAATACGCAGGAACTGATCATCACCTGGGCGACACCGTTCTTCTTCGTGTTGATCGCAATCGAGTTGATGGTGGCGCGTGCGCGCGGCCGGCGTGCCTATCGCAGCAACGACGCCATCAACAGCATCGGCCTTGGCGTGCTGTCGCAGGTGGCCGGGGTGTTCCTCAAGTTGCTCACGCTGGGCATCTACGCCTGGTGCGCCGGCCATCTGGCCCTGTTCTCGCTGCCAGCGGGCAGTGTGTGGGTGTGGCTCAGCGGCCTGCTGCTGTACGACTTCCTCTACTACTGGCTGCACCGCATGGGGCACGAGGTGAATATCCTCTGGGCCGCGCATGTGGTGCATCACCAGAGTGAGGAATACAACCTGTCCACCGCGCTGCGCCAGACCAGTACCGGTGGCCTGCTGGGCTGGGTGTTCTACCTGCCGATGGCGGTGCTCGGCTACCCGCTGGAAGTGTTCGTGGTGGTCGCGCTGATCGACCTGCTGTACCAGTTCTGGGTGCACACCGAGCAGATCGGCAAGCTGGGCTGGTTCGACCGGGTGTTCTGTTCGCCCTCCAACCATCGTGCGCATCACGCCACCAACGACCGCTACCTCGACCACAATTACGGCGGCATCCTGATCCTGTGGGACCGCCTGTTCGGCACCTTCGTCGAGGAGGACGACAGCGACCGCCCGGTATACGGCACACGCGCGCCGCTGCGCAGCTGGAACCCGCTGTGGGCGAATGTCGAGGTCTACTGGGCGACGGCGGTGGAAGCACGGCGGGCCAGTCGCTGGCGCGACAAGTTGCAGATCTGGTTTCGTCGGCCGGGCTGGCGCCCGGCTGACGTTGCCCGGCACTACCCCAGACCCGATTACGACATCGGCCGGGCGATCTACAACCCGACCATGTCGACTGCACTGGCCAGCTACTGCCTGGCGCAGTTCGCCCTGCTGCTGGGCATGACCACCCATTTTCTCGGCATCACCGCGCATGCCGGCCTGGCTGACCTGCTCGGCTACGCGCTGTACATGGTGTTCAGCCTGTCGCTCATCGGCGCGCTGATGGAGGGTCGCCGTGTCGCGTTCTGGCTGGAGGGCGCGCGCACGACGTTGACTGCCTTGCTGCCGCTGCTGCTGGGTCGCTGGTTCGGGGTGGATCATCTGCCTGGCTACGTGGCGCTGGCGTTTGTTGTGGTCTTTGGCGCGAGCGCGCTGCTGCTGCTGCCGTGGATCGGCGGCATGCGCATGTCGCGATCGACCGCGTCGGAGCAGCGCGTTCTGCACTGAAGCCCTACCAGAGATCCGCTCGGGATGGCTTCTTCATGGTGCCTTACAAATGGACGTATGGACGTCCAAATACAAATGCATTCATGGGCTTGTGCTGGCGCAATCCGCGTGACTTGTTATGATCCGTGTTCGTTTCAAGGGGATGTATGCATGGGATTTTTCAGCAAATTGGTACGCCACAAGAGCGTCGAGCAGCTTCAGGCCGAGGCTGGCAAGAGCGGTGATTTCCGTCGTGTGCTCGGGCTGTGGCAGCTCACTGCGATCGGCGTGGGCGCGATTATCGGCGTGGGGGTGTTCGTCCTGGCGGGTCAGCAGGCCGCTGCCAACGCGGGTCCGGCGGTCGTGCTCAGCTTCCTGATCGCCGGCCTGGGCAGTGGCTGCGCCGCACTCGCCTATGCCGAGTTCTCCGGCATGATTCCGGTGACCGGCAGTGCTTATACCTACAGTTATGCGGTGCTGGGCGAGCTGTTCGCCTGGATCATCGGCTGGGATCTGCTGATCGAGTACGCGCTGATCGTCGGCGTGGTGGCAATCGGCTGGTCCGGTTACGTGCAGGCGCTGCTGGAGCAGGTCGCCGGCGTCCACCTGCCGGCCTGGGCGCAGGGCGCCTACGACCCATCCCACCCGGAGAATGGCAAGGTATTCAACGTGATCGCTGCCGCCATCACCTTGCTGATTGCCTGGATGCTGACGGTGAAGACCGAGTGGGGTGCACGTGCCAACACGGTAATCGTCACCATCAAGGTGATCGGCGTGGCGCTGGTGATCGGCGTGGGTGCGTTCTACGTGAACCCGGCCAACTGGCACCCGTTCATCCCTGCGGCGATCACCAAGGACGGGCTGACCCAGTACGGCTGGGGTGGCGTACTGGCCGCATCCAGCATCGTGTTCTTTGCCGTGTTCGGCTACGACACCCTGACCACGGCGGCCGAGGAAGCGGAGAATCCGCAGCGCGACCTGCCGCGTGCGGTATTGCTGTCGCTGGCGGTGTCGATGGCGTTGTACATCATGGTCTCGCTGGTGCTGACCGGCATGGTGCCGTACCAGGAGCTGGCCGGCCCGGCACCGGTCGATGCCGCGTTCAAGGCCCTGGGCTTGCACTGGGTACGCGGCATCATCTCGGTGGCAGCCATCGCCGGCATCACCAGCGTGATGTTTGCCTTCATGCTCGGTGCGGCGCGCATCTGGTTCGCATTGGCGCGTGACGGCCTGTTGCCCAAATGGTTTGCCAAGATCCACCCGAAGTACGGCACGCCGGCGCGTCCGACCATCATCCTGGGTGTGTTCACCGCCCTGGTCGCGGGCTTCCTGCCGATCGGTGAGGTGGCCGAGCTGGTCAATATCGGCACGCTCGCCGCGTTCATCATCATCTGCGGTTCGGTGCTGCTGCTGCGTATCCGCAAGCCGGATCTGGAGCGTCGCTTCCGCACGCCGGCGCTGTGGCTGGTGGCTCCGGTCGGCATCCTGTTCTCGCTGTTCCTGATCATCGGCTGGCCCTGGTTCAGCGATGGCCGGTTCGCGTTGCTGGGTGGCTTGCCGATGATCACCATCTGGCGCTTCATCGTATGGATGGCGCTGGGCCTGGTGATCTACTTCGGCTACGGCATCCGGCACAGCAAGCTGGCCGCGGTCGAATAGCGCCGAGCCCAGGCGGTGACACAATCAGCGGCCGCGACCACCTTGTCGTGGCCGCTTTTTTTCGCCTGTCGCATCGGCTTGTCCGCGTGGGCCAGTAGCGGTTTCACGCGCTCGTCCGGCATGACCACGGCGAGGCCGATGCTGATGGTCATCGGGCCGTCCGGGCGCATGACGGCCATGGGCCGCCACGCGTAGTTGCTCGGCGCGGACATGGCCTTGCTGCAGGTCGATGCAGGGCAGCCGCGGGATCAGTGCCTCATCGCTGGCTGCGTGTGGTGATGTGATGCCGATGTCGAGTGCGGCCAGCGCAAGCGGGACCAGCAGGCTGAGGGTCACAGCCACAGCCATCGCACCGGGCAGCACCAGCCCTGCCGGCGACAGCCGCAGGGCAACGCTCAGGAGTCAGTTGCTGACCAGACCGCTGATGACGATCAATCCCTTGTAGCCGGTCGTGGAGCATGACCTTCGGCATAGGCTAATCCGGCCGGCGACCCTCTAGCATCGGACAGCTTGCATGCCGCGGCAGGTTTCACCGTTGCTGACCCCCAGCCGGGCCGCGCGGATCCTTCTTGTGGCAGGCGGCCACTCGGCCCCGGCCACTCGCCCCATCTTTCGGAGCACACCTTGAAAGTCACTCGTATCGCGTCTGCCATCACCGCCATGGCTCTTGGACTGGCCAGCTTCAGCTCGCTCGCCAATGTCCCTGCACCGCAGGATGTGCCGTATCAGGGCACATTGAAGATCGATGTCGACGCTACCGACGTGGCACACCGGATCTTCCGAGTGCACGAGGTGATTCCGGCTCAGCCCGGCCCGCTGACCCTGCTTTATCCGCAGTGGATCCCCGGCAATCACTCGCCGACCGGCCCGATCGACAAGCTTGCCGGCCTGATGCTGAGCGCCAACGGCAAGCCGTTGGTGTGGAAGCGTGACCCGCTGAATGTCTATGCCTTCCATGTCGATGTACCCGCCGGCGCCACCGCTATCGAGGCGGTGTTCCAGTTCCTCTCGCCGCAGGACAAAGGCGAGGGCCGGGTGGTGATGACCCCGGAAATGCTCAACCTGGAGTGGAACGCGGTCTCGCTCTACCCGGCGGGCTATGACGCCAAGCGCATCGCCACCCAGGCCAGTGCGACGTATCCGGTGGGCTGGCAGTCCGCCACGGCGCTGGACGTGGCCTCGCGCGAGGGCAATACCGTCAACTACAAGCCGATCCAGTACAACGACCTGGTCGACTCGCCGGTGTTTGCCGGCAAGTATTTCAAGCGGGTGGATCTTGATCGGGGCGCCAAGACGCCGGTGCACCTGAACATCGTGGCCGACGCGGCCAAGGATCTGGAGATCACCCCCGCCCAGCTGAAGATCCATCGCAATCTGGTGCAGCAGATGTACAAGCTGTACGGCGCCCATCACTACAACCACTACGACTTTCTGCTTGCGCTGAGCGACAAGATGAGCGGCATCGGACTGGAGCACCATCGTTCCAGCGAGAATGGCGTCGGCCCCGGTTACTTCACCGAGTGGGACAAGGACTCGCTCGGGCGTGACCTGCTGGCGCACGAATACAACCACTCATGGGACGGCAAATATCGCCGCGGTGCGGACCTGGCCACGCCCAATTTCAACGTGCCGATGCAGGACAGCCTGCTATGGGTCTACGAGGGCCAGACCCAGTTCTGGGGCAATGTGATCGCCGCGCGTTCGGGCCTGGTCGGCACCGATGATGCCCATGACCTGCTTGCCTACGTGGCGGCCGTCTACGACCGTGGCCGCCCCGGCCTGGCCAGCTGGCGCAATGTGCAGGACACCACCAACGATCCGATCATCGCCCAGCGTGCGCCGCTGCCGTATCGCAACTACCAGTCCAGCGAGGACTACTACTCCGCCGGTCAGATGATCTGGCTCGACGTCGACGGCAAGCTGCGTGATCTCAGCAAGGGCAGGCATTCCATCGACGACTTTGCCAAGGCCTTCTTCGGCATGAACAACGGCCAGTGGCACGTCAACACCTACACCTTCGACGACGTGGTCAAGACCCTCAACGACATCCAGCCTTACGACTGGGCCAGCTACCTGCGCACACGCCTTGATGGGCACGGCTCGCTGATCGGCGGCATCGCCTCGCACGGCTGGAAACTGGTCTACACCGACAAGCCCTCTGCCGCGGTGAAGGCACTGGAGGCGCGTCGCCACTTCACCGACCTCACCTATTCGCTGGGCCTTTCGATCGGCAAGGGCGGCCGCATCAGTGACGTGTTGTGGGACGGTCCCGCCTTCAAGGCCGGCATTTCGCCGGGCATGAGCGTGGTCGCCGTCAACGGTTTCGACTACGACCCCGACCAGCTCAAGGACGCGATCACTGCCGCGGCCAGGGACAAAAAACAGGCCATCGAATTGCTGGTGAAGAATTTCAACGAGTACAAGACCGTGCGCATCGATTACCACGGTGGGCTGCAGTACCCCCACCTCGAGCGCGTCACCGGCACACCCGACACACTCACCAGCCTGCTCAAGGCGCGCTGAGCCCCAGCCACTTGCCGTGGAGCAATCTTCCCCTCGCCTTCGGCCCTCCTTCCTGTCAGGGAAGAAAGGGTCGGACCGAGGGGCGGGTTGTGTATCGGAGCCTGCGCCACAGAAAGTCGCGCGGCCTCGCCGCCGCCGTCATCTGTTCGGGCCAATAATCTCGGCTATACTGCGCTCCCCGCGATGTCCGCCCATCGGTCATGTGGCCGTGCGCGGCCAACCATGTGCCCGTAGCTCAGCTGGATAGAGCACTTCCTTCTGAAGGAACGAGTCGCTGGGGTAAAGTAGCCGTAGAGAACAGGTCATTGCGCCCGTAGCTCAGCTGGATAGAGTACCGCCCTCCGAAGGCGGTGGTCGTGGGTTCGAATCCCGCCGGGCGCACCATACATTTCAATAATTTACGTTTATTCGCGCCCCCGACTCACGAAAGAGTCACGAAAAATGGGGAGCGCTGCCGAGAGCTGGACGTGGGCCGCGCGGAACCGTCGCGACGCGAGCCGGGGTCGGTAGAGCGCCTGCCCCTAGAGGCGCGCGGCCCACCTGCACACGCGGGCATGGTCTCGGGTGGATCGGAGCGCGCTGTCAGAGCTAGTGCTGGCTGGCTTGCGTGTTCCGGGTAGACTGCTCCAGCAGCAACCGACCCATAAGAGCCAGTGGTGGAACGAAGATAAGCAGAGCAACCTCCGAGGCGACGGTCTTCGTCGTTGAGCTTGACGGGCTGGAGCGATTCTGTGGAGAAGTGTCTTCTCTTTTGCCGAAGCTTAAGCTAACAGCAGAATGCGCCGACAAACTGGTTCGTACGTTCGAATCCTTTGAAGACTTCAGGGCTTCCAAAAATCCCAAGCGCTCTGCGATACAGGAACTCACCCTGCACGCACATGATGAAGCCTATCAAGGTAGCTTTCGCCTGACTCTCAATTCTGCGAGCACGAAAAACTGTCTCCTGCTGATTGATGCAGAAGAGTCGACTGCTCTCAAGTTAAATGATGCGTGTATAGACTTCGTGGACGCAATGCGGCCTTGGTACTCATGGGTAGCAAAGGCTGATTGGCAGTTCATAGTGTTTGGTGGTTGGATTCTCGTAATGATAGGTAGCGCGGCCATCTTTTTGTTCAAGTATGGCAACCAGCCAATCCATTTCCCCTCGACCGGCCTACCCGCGCGGACCCTTGTGAGTCCATTAATGATTGGATCTTTTTTGGGTCTACTTCCAATCTTTGTTGGCATTGCGCTGAATATGCTTCGTGATCGGGCATTCCCGCGGGGGGTGGGGGGGGGCGTTCGCTCTGGGTGACGGCGCCGGAAGGTACGCGAGCAGTGAGGTGATACGAACGGGATTGATCGCAGTGTTCGTAATCTCCATTGTTGCCAGTCTCGTGGTTTCGTGGATCTAGCTGGGGCGATTACACCGCACCCTTCGCTCAAACGCAGAGTTGCCCCGGTCGTCGGTGCCACCTGACTTCCGTTGTCGGCTTGCGCCTGACTCCCGTCGGTTCGTATCCAGACTTGCGGGGTGATCTCACCTTAGCTCGTTGGTAGGCGCACGCATCATCGGTGCGACGCGCGATGTCCCGTACCCATAGCGAACGCTGCGATGCGGAGCGCCCAGATGCGAAGCCGGCGACCAGCGACTTCACGTGGGTAGTATGGGTTTGCGATTTCGTTGAATCGACGCTGTTACGCAGTCCAACCGCGGAACCCCAGCCGGCTGCGTGCCTCCGCCAACGAGTTGCACATTTCCGGCATCGAGCCTGACTACCATCGCCAGTGGAACTGGCCACGCCCCCGGCAGCACCGAACAGCGGGGTCGACCGTCAGAGGTCGGCCGATTCTGTTGAAAAACTCGCTTTTTTCGCGGCACCCAAATCAACAGAATGGACGTCCACGTTGTGCCGTGAGTCTCGTCGGCACGTGAATGACGAAGCGACCTGCAAGCAGGTCGGGACACCAGCCGCCGATGCTGGATGTGGCGCCATTTCTGTCTTGGTTCTTTCGCATACTCGGTGGGACCGCCCATAAGACACCGCGATCATCTTGGTCTGCTGGGGGTCGTAAAGCCGACATCGCGCCATTGTCGCTTCGCCTCGGCTGCCGCTTTGTTGCGGCTATGACGAATGATAGGCTGCGGGGTAGTTTTTCTACAGCTACGTTGGGCGCCGTAACATCTAGCGCGCAATCTTGGCAGGACTATCGGAGGTGCTCTCATTATTCGGTTGAAACTGAGCAAGGCTTTTACTCTGATGGAATCAGGGCCTGTGGTCCTCGTGACAACCCATGATGGGAAGAAAGACAACATCATGACTATCTCCTGGACCATGGTGATCGATTTCGCTCCGGTATTTGCTATCACCACGGGTGAATGGAATCACTCCTTCGCGGCATTGCGAAGGAATCGGGAGTGCGTCATTGCAATTCCCACCGTCGACCTATTGGATAAGGTGGTTGGAATAGGGACGTGCTCTGGGGCAGACACAGACAAGTTTGCCAAATTCAAGCTCACACCGGTGCAGGCCAAGCTCGTCAGGCCGCCGTTGATCAAGGAATGCCTCGCCAACATTGAGTGCAAGGTCATCGACATCACTAAAAGGCACAACATTGTTGTACTAGAGGCGGTTGCCGCATACATCGATACCACACGCAACGAGAGGCGCACGGTTCACGCGGTTGGTGACGGAACGTTCATCGTAGACGGGCGCAAGATTGACCGGAAGAAGATGATGGCCTCCAAGCTCCCATCAGGCATTTAGCGTTCTTTGGCCAGCCACGAGGAAGTCCTGTGAGCAAAAATGAAAGGCACGGCGGCGCCCAATGAATAAGGTTAGATCGTGCGAGCGAAGCGCAGCCACGATCTGAACCGTTTGTTGGACGAGCCCGGCCCTGAGCGCCGATCGGCTCTCACAGAAAATATCTTTTGGAAAACCACCCCGGTTTGACGTTTCACCGGGAGGAGCCACGCTGAGACATCTACCCTCACGGCAACGGCAGCTTTCTTTCTATGAAACTCGCTCGGCGATTGCCCGAAAATGGCCGAACGGAGACATTCACGACCTTGAAAATTCATGCTCGAAGCGGGGATTTTTTGCACTGGCTCTTCGAGTCGCGCAGAGGAGTCGACCGGGAGGTCAGCTCCTTTTCGTCCGGACAGAAGTCCGCTCGAAAACTCCGGCCCCGGCTCACGGAGGCGCTGGACCTCAACGTACGCTGGGGCGACGAATGAATAATCCGCCAGCTCAACGCGACCGGTACATGTCGTGATAGACCTGACTCACGCGCTCTTCCAGATCGCCCTCTTGGTGGGCGGTGTCAAAGGCGTTGTTGAGTTTTTTCTCGGCGAGGTGAACCTTGCGCAGAAAGCGTTTCGTGTCGCCGGACAGGTTCAGTTCGACCATCTGCTGCTCGAAGCTTTGCTCCGGGTCGGACGGGGTGGTCTGCTGATTGCTTGAGCTGGTTTCAGAGAGCATGGCGGGATCGGCATTCGGCTTGGTCATGGGCGTGGATCAAGCAAGACGCCTGCCAGCCTCGAATTGTCTCAGGCCGCCCTGAGCCTTGAAAAAGCTGAACGGCGCGAGCGCCCGTCCTCACTCAAAACCTTGCCCTGGCACCGGTATCGATTGCGCCGATGCCGTCGACATCTCGCCGCACGCGAGACGCCGGAGTGAGGCAAGAACGGCCGAATATTGACGCTGCCGGTCAACCTTGCCGCCGCTCCAATCCATCGGCGTAATTACTGGTAGACGTGCAGGCGCCCGAAAATCCAGCCGTGGTAGGAGTCGAGCATGCCCGGGATCGGGCAGTCGTCATAGAGGCCACCGCAACGATCGCGAAATTCGGTGGACGCAGAGAAATAGGGGTCTTTGGGCAGACCGGCCGCCTGCAGCACCATGCTGGGCAGGAAGGCGATATCGAGCATCGGGTACGACGGCAGCGGCGCGCCGGCGAAGTTGCTCTTGATCATGTAGTAGGTGAGGTAGTCGCGATAAGGCTGCAGCGCGGGCGGCAGGCGGCGCGACAAGCTGCGGATCAAACCTTCGAAGGACGGCTGGTGATCGCCGAAGTGCACCAGCACGGTCGGCTGTGCGCGATCGAGAAAATCGTGCTCCAGCCCCTGCATGGCCGCGTCCGACTCGTGCAGGCGTTGCAGGTATGTGTCGAAGTTCAGCGCCGTGTCGGCGGGCAGGCCATGCAGCAGGTTGCGGAACGGCAGCGCGACGGTGGACATCGGGTCGTCGTGCGGGCCGTGCTGGTTCAGGGTGAGGATCATCACGAACACCGGCTGGCCCGGTTTTTTCACCTTGTCGTAGATGCGCCTAGCCGCGTCGAACATCTGCTTGTCGGTCTCTTCCCACTCCTCCAGGCCGAGCTCGTTGACGTCGTACATGTGGTCGAAGCCATACGCGGCATACGCATTGCGCCCGTTGATGAAGCTGCCGGCGGTGGGGTAGATCGCGATGGTGAGGTAGCCCAACCGGCGCAGCTGCAATGCCAGCGCATCGTGCACATGTGGCGCCAGCACGAACGGCGCGTACATGCCGCCGGGGCCGAAGATGTCCTGCGGCATGCCGGTGAGCGCGGCGAATTCACTGACCCAGGTGCCGCCGCCAAAGGTATGCGTGCGCAGCAGGCCGGTGCCGCGCGTCTGCGCGTCGGCCTGCAACATGGCCACTTGACAGGCCGGCACCATGCAGTGGGCGTAGATCGACGGATCGAAGGTGCTTTCCTCCAGCACCTGCACGATGTCCGGATACGGCGACTGGCTGACGCCCGGCTCGCCTTGCGCGGTGGAGCCCCAGTCGTGCTCGGCCACCGTATCGCTGCTCATCGCGGGCAATCGTACGTCGGCATCGCGAAAGTTGATGAAAAAATTGGTCAGTTCCGCGTCATCGGAGAGCTTTTCCCACACATTGCGCGAGTGCACCGAGGCAAACACCCCGCTTGGCAACATGCACATCCAGAACGCCAGCATGGCCAGCAACACGCCGCCGAAGCGCAGACCAAACGCATGCCGCGGCCGCAGCCCGGCCAGCACACGCCAGTCCCAGCGCCAGGCCAGGTACAGCAACGGCGGCAGCACGATGGCCAGGCCGATGCCGAGCGCGTACAGGTGCGGGTAGTGGCGCAGGGTGTCGAGCAGGCTGGTGCGCACGTAATAGATGAAGTCCGATGGCATCAGTTGCGTTTCGAGGTAGCGCAACTTCATCGCCGCCACGAATTTCAGGCCGGCGAACAGACCGCCGCTGAGCAGCAACGCCGTGGCGAAACGGCCAAGCGCAAACAGCAGCACGCCGAAAGTGCACAACATCAGCGACGCGATGAAGACCTGCTGCGGGAGCAACGGCTCCTGCCCCGCGGTCAACGCCAGGCACAGGACAAACGCGCCCACGGCGACGGTGCACACGGCCACCATGCGCCGGAGACGCAGCGAAATTCGACGCATGATGGGAACGTCCCCCCTGCAAGGACTGATGTCACGAGGGTGTCATATTACGGTTTTGTCACCAGCCCCAACGATGCCGGGCAAAGCGCCGTTCCACTGGCGTTGTGTGTTGGGCGTGGTTTCGTTGCCAGGCCGTCATGGCAATCTGCTAGTTTTCCGGGTCTGAACCTGCACGCCCTATGGAAAGCCCATGTCGTCTCGCCTGATTTCCCCCGCCTCGCGCCTGCTGGCGCTAGCCATCGCCCTGCTTGCAGGCTGCACCAGCCTGCCGAGCCATCCCACTGACGGCACCGCGGCCACCGTGGCGATCCTGGAAACCACCGACATTCACTCCAACGTGCTTGGCTACGACTACTACAAGCTGACCCCGGACCCCACGCTGGGGCTGGAGCGCACCGCCACCCTGATCCGCCGCGCCCGTGAGGAGTACCCCAACAACTTCCTGTTCGACGATGGCGACACCATCCAGGGCAGCGTGCTGGCCGACTACCAGGCGCTGGTCAAGCCGGTGAGCTGCGAACAGGAGCTGGGCGTGTACCAGGCGATGGATGCGATCGGCTACGACGGCGGCACGATCGGCAACCACGAGTTCAACTACGGCCTGGGCTTTCTGTCCCAGGTCACCGGCACGCCGATGAACGTGGATGGCGGCGAGCGCAAGCACTGCGCCGGGCCGCACTTTCCGCAGGTGCTGGCCAACGTCTACAGCAGTCGCGATGGCGCGCCGATCTTCAAGCCGTGGATGATCGTGAGCAAGACCATCGAGGCACGTACGCCGGACGGCAGCACCATCCGCGTGCCGCTGCGTGTCGGCATCATCGGTTTCGCGCCGCCGCCGATCATGCAGTGGGATCAGCAGAAGCTGGCCGGCAAGGTCACCGTGAGCGGCGTGGTGGAAGCCGCGCAGAAGTACCTGCCGCAGCTGCAGGCGCAGCAACCGGACCTGATCGTGGCGATCCTGCACGGCGGTCTCGACACCGCGCCGTACACGCCCGCGATGGAGAACGCCGGCTGGTACCTGGCCGGCGTTTCCGGCATCGACGCACTGCTGCTGGGCCACGTACACACCGACTTCCCCGGCCCGCGCTACATGGGCATGAAAAATGTCGATGCCGAGCACGGTTTCGTGCGTGGCGTGCCCGCGGTGATGGGCGGCTTTTTCGGCAAGGATCTGGGCGTGATCCAGCTGGCGCTCAAGCGCGTTGACGGCCGCTGGGTAGTCGACCGCGACAACACGCACAGTGAGGTGCGGCCCATCTGCAGCAAGACGCCGCAAGCAAAATCGCTTGCCTGCGTACCCGCCGACCCGGCCATCGCGCCGCTGGTTGCGCAGACCCAGCAGGCCACCATCGCCTACGTGAACACGCCGATTGGCGAGAGCACGATGCGCATGAGCAGCTATTTCGCCGACGAGGGCAATATGACCGCGCTGGCACCGGTCAACGCCGCGCAGGCGGACTACGTGCGACGCGAACTGCCGCGAGTGCACCCGGAGCTGGCCGAGGTGCCGGTGCTCTCCGCCGCGGCCGCCTTCCGCACCGGCTTCGGCGGGCCCGATGACTACACCGACGTCGCCGCCGGCCCGCTGACCCAGCGCAGCGCCGCCGATCTCTATTTCTATCCGAACACGCTCAGCGCGGTGAAGGTCGACGGCGCCGGACTCAAGGCATGGCTGGAGAAATCCGCCGAGCGCTTCAACCGGATCGACCCGGAAAAGTCCACCGTGCAGCAACTGATCAACAGTCACTACAGCGGCTACAACTTCGACCAGATCCAGGGCGGCATCCACTATGTGATCGACGTATCGAAGCCGGTGGGCCAGCGCATCACCACGCTGAGCTATCACGGCCAGCCAGTGCGCCCGCAGCAGCCATTCATCGTGGTCACCAACAACTACCGCGCCAGTGGCGGCGGTGATTTTCCCGGCCTGGACGGCAGCAACATCGTGCTGGCCGCGCCGGATGGCACCCGCGAAATTCTGGCGAAATGGCTGCAACGCCAGCACAGCGTCGGCGCCAGCAACCTCCAGTCGCGCTCGTGGCGCTTCGCAACGCTGAAGACGCGCGGCCCGGTGGTGTTCAGCGGCCCAGGCAACAAGCTCGACGTGGCCCGCGCCGCTGGCGTGGGCAACATCAGCCAGCTGAAGGACAATGGTGATGGCACCGCAACCTGGCTGATCGATCTTTCGCACTGAGCGCTGCGACAAAGACAGCGGCGGCCCCGCCAGCAAATACTTGCGGGCCTGCACGGCACCGACGCGAGGGCGCCCGCCCGCATTGGTACACCGCGTGGAAACCACCTACAGTGCCGCTCTGCCGGCAGGCTCGCACCTGCGGGCGACTGAAGCGGCCACCACGGCCTCTCCATCCCTATCCATACGCGCAATCTGATGACTCATACGCCGGTACTTTCCGACAGCGAAACACCCCACTCGCCGCCTGCCCTGCTTGGCCTGTCCATGCTGCTGCGAGCCGCGTTCCAGGACGAGGACCTGACCGTGCACGTGCCGGCGCTGGTGGCGCGCGCCGAGAACGAGGGTGATGCCTACGCAATGCTGGACCTGGCGCTGATCCTGCAGTTGCGCTTCCAGAAGGAGAGCGGGCTGGCGGTGCTCGGCGAAGCGCTGAAGATCCGCCAGCTGTTCCGCATCGCCAGTGCCGGCGGCGACGCGCTGCGCCTGCTGGTGATCAAGACCCCCGGCGACCTGATGACCAATACGCCGCTGGAATGCCTGCTCGACGATGCGGGCATCACCATCGACGTGCTGTATGTCGGCGCGGATCTGCCCTGGCCGGCACGGCTGCCGCCGCACGACCTGGTCTTCGTGGCGATCAGCGAGGCGGACGTGCATCGCACCGTGCTTGAGCGGCTGGCGACCCAGCTGACGGACTGGACACGCCCGGTGCTCAACCTGCCGCTACGTATTCCGCCGCTGTCACGCGACGAGGCCTTCGCCGTGCTGCGCGACGTACCCGGCATCTGCATGACGGTAACCGCGCGTATCGAACGCCGGACGCTGCAGGCGCTGGTGGCTGATGGCGCGACGCCGCTGGAAGTACTGCCCGGCATCACGTTTCCGATCATCCTGCGTCCGCTGGGCTCGCATGCCGGCACCGACCTGTGCCGGATCGATGATGCCGTCGAGGTTCGCGAGTACCTGCAGCGCGTCGATGCCGCTGAGTTCTTCGTCGCCAACTTCATCGACTACGCCTCGGCCGACGGCCTGTTCCGCAAGTTTCGCGTGCTGCAGATCGACGGCCGCGCCTTCGTCTGCCACATGGGCGTCTCCGCGCACTGGATGGTCCACTACCCGTACGAAGAGATGAAGGCCCACGCCGACCGCCGCCAGGAGGAGGCCGCGATGATGGCCAGCTTCGACGACGCGTTCGCGGTGCGGCATCGCGAGGCCCTGGCGGCAATACACGCACGCTTCGGACTGGACTATGTCGGCTTCGACTGCGCCGAAACACGAGATGGCAAACTGCTCATCTTCGAGCTGGCCAATGCGCTGGTGGTCCACGGCATCGACGACCCGCAGCAATTTCCCTACAAGGCCGCGCAGATGCAGAGAGTGTTCGCGGCCTTCCGCGACATGCTGCATCGCAAGGCCCTTCCACGCACCTGACGTTCCGGACTATCCCTTACCTCATGCTATCCAACCTGCTCAATTTTTCCGGCGGCCCGGGCGCGTTGCCGCCCTCGGTGCTGGAACAGACCCAGCGCGCCATCTCGGCGCTGCCGGACACCGGCATCTCGATCCTCGGCATGAGCCATCGCTCCAGCTGGTTCAAGGCCTTGCTGCAGGAGGCGCAGGACAATATCCGCGCGTTCCTGGATGTGCCGGAGCGCTATCACATCCTGTTTCTCCAGGGCGGCAGCAGTCTGCAGTTCTCGATGATCCCGATGAATTTCGCCGCCGCACCCAAGGCGCCAGCGGAGTTTGTCGCCTCCGGCTACTGGAGTCGTAAGGCGATTGGCGAGGCGGCGGCGGTGACGCCGGCGCGGATCGTCTGGGATGGCGCGCAGAATGGCTACCGCCGACTGCCGGACTGGTCGACGCTGGATCGTTCGGCGCAGGCGCCGTTCCTGCACTACATCAGCAACGAGACAGTGGAAGGCCTGCAGTTTCTCGATGCCCCGTCTGACATCGGCGTACCGCTGATCGCCGACATGTCCTCGGATTTCCTGTCGCGCCGTTTCGATATCAGCGACTACGCGATGGTCTATGCGCACGCGCAGAAGAATCTCGGCCCGGCTGGCGTCACGCTGACCCTGGTCGACGACGCCATGCTGTCGCGGATTCCGTCCGGCCTGCCGCCAATGCTCGACTACCGCACCCACGTCGAACACGGCTCCAACTACAACACGCCGCCGGTGTTTTCGATCTACGTACTGAACCTGGTCAGCCGCTGGCTGCGTGACGAAATCGGCGGCGTGGATGCGATGGAGGCGATCAACCAGCGCAAGGCGAAAACCCTGTACCAGACGCTGGAACGGCAGGCCGGCCTGATCGAGATCCACGCCGACCCGGCCGCGCGTTCGGTGATGAACGTGGCGTTTCGTTTCCGCGACCCGGCCCTGACCGAGTTGTTCCTGACCGAAACGGAACAGCAGGGTTTTTCCGGACTGGAAGGGCATCGCTCGATCGGCGGCCTGCGCGCCTCGCTCTACAACGCGGTGAGCGAACAGGCCGTGCAGCAACTGTCGGCGCTGATCGACGACTTCGCTCGGCGTCACGGCTGATCCTGCGCGGATCCGTCGCGACGATTCCGTGGATCAGTCGCGACGGTTGAGCAGGGGCGTCACGATTTGCTGCAGCCGTCCGGACGTCCATACCGGCTGGCGATCCTTCCAGCCGTCGTCGATCAGGAAGCCGCGGCGATCGATCACGAAACTCACCGGTAGGTGCCAGATGCGGCCGTAGCCGACAACATGCGGGTCGCCCAGCAAGCCCACCGGAAAGCTCAGCGTATCCGCCACCGCACGCACCTTGCCGAGCTGATCGGGCGCGTCGAGGCTGAAGCCGAGCACCACCAGACCCTGCGCCGCGTGTTGCTGCGCATAGCGCGACAGCAGCGGCAGCTCCTCGCGACAGGGCTCGCACCAGGTCGCCCAGAACGTGATGATCACCACCTTGCCGCGCAAATCGGCGCTGCTGATGTGCTGGCCGTCGAGCGTGGTCAGGGTGATCGACGGCGCTAGCTGACCCACGACCAGGCTGTTGGCCCGGGCACCCGCAGCGAACGCGCAGGCGAACAGCAGCAGGCCTGCGCAGATGAACTGCAGCCGGACGGTCCTGCGCTGGTACGAACGCACTATCACAGCGCGACGCTGACGCCGACCGTACCGGTCCAGTGCGGAAACAGCTGGTAGCCGGACAGGTGGCTGTACACCGGCAGCTGCACGAAGGCATAGGCCTGGATATTTTTTGCCAGCGTCGCGCTGATGCCCGGGCTGAGGTAGGCCACGGTACCGGCCGTATCAGGCACATCGGCCAGCGCACCCTGGTCGGCACTCTTGTGCTGCAGGTTGAGCTGCAATTGCGGCACCCAGTTCGCGTGTGCCTCGTAGCGCAGGCCGACACTCATGCTGGCCAGATTGCCGGGCCGATAGTCGGCGCCGGGCGTATCCAGCCGCTGCGATACCGCGGCCTGGAACTGGCCGTTGACGAAGGCATCGAAATCCTGGCTCACCGGCTGGTAGTAGTAGCCACCCACGATCAGGTCGGTGCTGCCGGTGCCCGCCTGCAGGCTGGTATCGAGTGCCTGCCCGATCCCCGGCCCGTTGCGAAAGGTTACCGGGTGGCCGACGAAGTTGCCGTCCGCCGTCTCGCCGCCGTAGTCGCCGGTGGGCAGCTTCACGCCGAACTGGACGCCGAGATTGTGGGTCGGCAGGAAACCCTGGTAGCTGGCCAGCAACTTCATGTCGCCGATCCCCGACACGCGCGCGCCACTGACCTGGTCGGGCGCCGTCTGCGCCGGCGCATAGGGCTGCTCCTGATCGCCGTAGGTGGTGTGGTCGCGCAGCACGTAGGGCAGCAACATGCTGAAACCCCAGTTCGCGTTGAGCCGGTAGGCCACGTTCATATTGATGTAGCGGTTGATCGTGTCCTTCTCGATCTCGCCGCCACCGGCAGTCGGATCGGACGGCTTGTCGACCACTTGCTGCGGCGTCGCCTTGCTGCTGCCATGACGCAACTGGCTCTGGTCGATGAAGGTGTCGTCCAGGCTGAAGCGCCAACCCGACTCAGTCGAATAACCCGTCGCGGCGTCCGTGCTCAGGCTGCAACCGCAGGTGGCGCAGGCGCTGGCAGCCAGTGGTAAACCAGCGAGCGTCAGTCCGCCCAGCGCCGCGGCAAGAGACTTTCCATTCATGATGAAGGGGTCCAATACGATGGGAACGGCAAGCTTGCGCCAAACCCTGGACCCATATCCATACTTGCGCCCTGCGACAAATGGGCACAGCGTGCCGCGCCGGTGATCCCGCGCCAAACCGCAACAAATCCGGGAGCTTTACACCGCGGTACGCGCCATTCGAGGCGATGGCCGATCAGCAGCCATCGACCCATCAGCCAGCCGCTACAGCTTGACGTTGAGTTTCAGCCAGACGGTGCGGCCCGGCTCATTGACGCGCAGCGTATTGGCATAGCCAACCAGGCCTACCGTCGCCGCGTTCACGTGTTCGGCATAGGTCCGGTTGAACAGGTTGTCGATGCCGGCGCTGAGAGTCACGTGGCTGCCGAGGCGATACGCCCCATTGAGCGAGAACACCGCGAAGCCGCCGGTAGACCCCAGGTCCTGACCCACGATATTGCCCTCGCCCGGCGCCACCCGATGCTGCGCCGTGGCCACGCGCCACAGCGCACCGGTCGACCACACGCCGGTGTCGTAGTTGAGCCCGAAACGCGCTTGCAGTGGCGGCATCTGCGGCAAGGGGCGACGGTCGCTGCGGTTCTCGCCATAGGCGTAAGCCACGCTGGCGTCGGCGCTCCAGCGCGGGGAGAACGCGTAGCTCATGCCGGCTTCGCCACCGGCGATCCGTGCATTCACGTTGCTGGCATAGCTGCTCGCCATCATGCCCTGGCCGTAGTGCAGCAGGATGAAATCATCGACCACGCCCAGATAGGCCGAGATCCATGCACGCAGTTTGGGGTCGTGGTATTGCATGCCGATGTCGAGCTGGGTGGTGCGCTCCGTCCTGGTGTCGGCAAAAGCTGCCGTCGACGCAGCGACGTGCTGGCCAAACAGCTCCCAGTAATCCGGAAAACGCTCGGCATGCCCGATGCCGGCGTAAAACGTGGCGGGCGAGCTCGCCAGATCTCGTTCGTAACGCACAAAGCCCGCCGGCAAGGTGGATGAGCGACTGGCATCGGCGCTCGTCGTCACCGCCATGCCCATGCCCGTGCTGGCAGCGGGTGCGCTCAGGTCGTAGCCGCGCGCATGCGACCGGTCCACCCGGGCACCGCTGATCAGGCGCTGCTTTTCCGCCCAGCGCCAGGTGAACTCGCCGAAGGCGCCCACGCTGCTCATCCGCGCGTCCCGCAGGCGTGGCTTGTCCTCGTAGAAGCCCATCATGCTTCCCGGCGGACCTCCGCTGCGCCCGGCATGATCATTGGTGGAACCATCCACGCCGATCACGCCGCTGACGCTTTCGCCCAGCTCCAGGGTCGCCGCGACGCGGCCGCCCACGGTCTTGCGGTCCACGTCGCTGGCCATCGCCATCGGCATCATGCTCGCGGGATCGGGCTGGCGCAGGGTGTAGTTGTCCATCACATGGTCGGCGTAGTTGTAATGGACCTGCGCGGCCAGCCTGCTGATGATCGAGCTCACGCGCTCGCGCTCCAGCTTCAGGCCCACGCTCTGACGCAGGAATTTCACCCCATCCATGCCGCTGAAGGCATAGGCAGCCTGGCCGTTGCCCTGGCCTGCGGTGAACTCGACGCGGGTATCGTCATCAGGCGTCCAGCCCAGGGTGGCGTCGGCGTTCCAGCGGTCCCGGGAGGAATGCACGCGCTGGCCGTCGCCGTCCTCGTAATCCTGCGCGTGCGTGTGGTTGGCGCTGAGCCCGAAGTAGAACGTGGGTGTACCGGCGCGCATATCCACCATCTGGTCGTTGCGCCCCCAGGAGCCGCCCAGCAGGCTGCCGTCGAGCGAAATTCCCGGCGCATCGTAGCGCTTGAAATCCCGGTCGAACAGCACGGCGCCGGCGGAGTTACCTGGTCCGTACAGCACGGTCTCCGGGCCCTTGATCACGGTGACGCGATCGAACAGCTCCGGCAAGATGTACGCCGTCGGCGGGTCCATCCGCGACGGGCAACCGCCGCCGATCTGGCCACCATCCACAAGCACATTGAGCCGCGAACCGGCCATGCCGCGCAGCATCGGGTCGCCATTGCTGCCGCCCTTGCGGATCACCGAGAACCCGGGAATCGACTTCAGGAAATCGGCACCGTCACTGGCCGGCACCGGCTGGTAAGGCGCCTTGGGGTCAACGACCACGGTCAGTGATGCGGTCGGCGCCGGAGCCGTTACCACCACCGGGTCGAGCGTCTGCGAGGCGACGTCGGGCTGTACGGCGGAGGCAAGATCGGCGGCTTGCGCCGCGCTGACCAAGGCAGCGGCCAGCGCAAACGCAAGCGCCGTGGATTTGCCAAGGCATGGCAGGAGGCGTGCAGCGGCACGCCCCCGAAGTGGGGAGATCGTCATCGGTAGTTCCCGGCAGATTCGGTCGTACGACGAGCCGGCACGCAAGGAACGTGGTGGTCGTCAGCTCAGATACGGTGGCGGCAGCTCGCGCACCGGCGGCCCGCGCGGCAGAGCGGCGAGCCGCGAAGGCAAAGCGTGCGACAAGCCACCCGCCAGATCCGGCGCCTGCTGTGGCAGCAGAGGCAGCAGGGCCAAGGCGAGGCCTGTGTCAGGCAACGGCGGCGCGTGTCGAACCAGCCCGCAATAGCCGCAGTGGTCCAGACTCCCGCGGTGCGGCGCCGGGTGCCCGGCGTGTGCCGGTGCGTTGCCCGCGACGTGGCTGCCGCACCATGCGCCGAGATCGGGCTCCACCCATGCTGTCGACCGCAGGCGCGACACCGTCGGGACAACGTTCAACAGCAGCAGGGCCAGCAAGGCCAGCCAGCCGATGAAGCGTCGGTTCGGGTGTGAGCGGTTCAAGAAGGTTGCCCTCATGACGTTTCGCTACCGCAGCAATGGCGGCAGGGTGAACGGGGTGAACGCAACATCATGACAGTCGCAGGTTCCTGCGCGCGATGCGGCAAAGTGTCACCGCGGCGGGTGACCCGGGCAAAAGCCGCGGAAGGCCGGAAAAAAAGGTTGCAAATGTACCTGTTGACCGCAGCGCAGCAACCGACTTATGGTCGCTGCCATGTCGCCACTTTCCACGCCAGCACGCATGCATCCCTCTCCGGTTTACCCCGGCGCTGCGTTGCCGTGGATCGGTGTCGGCACCGCATCCTTCGCCACTGCGATTACCACCACGACCATTATTACCACTCGGTCGGGGTGGGTGTCCGTGCGCGAATAGGTTCTCTACTACGCAACGGCCCCGCCCTCGACGAGGCGGGCCGGCGCAGACTCCAACGCACAAGCCGAACCGCCAGCGAGCCAAGGGCCTCTCTGGAGGTTATCGTGAACATGTGTGCGTCCCCACTGGCTGAACATCCGCATCGCCTGCCGCCTGCCCAGCTGGCGCCGCGGGAGGCCACGCGTCGGCGTCAGCTGGCGGTGGGCCTGATCGGCCCCGGCCGCGTCGGCACCGCGCTGCTGGAGCAATTGCGTGCCGCCCAGCCGCGGCTGGCGCGCCACAGCGGACTGGAACTCAGACTCTGCGGCGTGGTGGCCAGCAAACGCATGTGGCTGGACTGCGACGACACCGAGCTCAATAGTCGCCATGGTGGCGCGCAGATCTGGCGCCCGAATGATCTGGACGCCTTTGCCGCCCATGTGCGCGGCAATGAAGGGCGCGCTGCGCTGCTGATCGACTGCAGCGCCAACGAGGCGGTAGCCGAGCACTATCCCGACTGGCTGGCCGCCGGCATCCATGTGGTGACGCCGAACAAGCTGGCCGGCAGCGGCCCGCTGGAGCGCTGGCAGGCGATCCGCGCCGCCTGCGCGGGCGGTGCCCGCTTCCGCTACGAGGCCACGGTGTGCGCTGGCCTGCCCGTGGTGCAGACGCTGCGCGACCTGCTCGATACCGGCGATGAGTTGCTGGCGGTGGAAGGCATGTTCTCCGGCACGCTGGCGTGGCTGTGCAATCGCCACGACGGTCAGCACGCGTTCTCCGAGCTGGTTCGCGAGGCGCATGCGCTGGGCTACACCGAGCCGGACCCGCGCGATGATCTGTCCGGCACCGACGTGGCGCGCAAGCTGGTGATCCTGGCGCGCGAGGCGGGCTGGCCGCTGTCGATGGAGGATGTGGACCTGCACAGTCTGGTGCCGCCTGCACTGGCCGCGCTGCCGCTTGAAGAGTTCATGCAGCGGCTGGATGAAATGGACGCACCGATGGCAGCCAAGCTGGCTGAAGCACGCGCCGAAGGCGGCGTCCTGCGCCACGTGGCACACCTCGACCGGCACGGCCGCGCCAGCGTGCGACTGGCGGTGCTGCCGGCCAGCCACGCGTTCGCGCACACTCGCCTGACCGATAACGTGGTGCAGTTCAGCACCCGCCGCTACTGCGATAATCCGCTGCTGGTGCAAGGCCCGGGTGCCGGGCCGGAGGTCACCGCCGCCGGCGTGTTCGGTGATCTGCTGCGCATCGCCGAATCGCTGGGGGTGCAGCCATGAATGCCGACCTCGCGCTGGCCGACCTCTCCCATACCGCCCTGCTGGAACCTGCCATGGCGTCACCGCGCAACAAACCCGCCCGATTCGCCCGCGCCTTTGCACCAGCCAGTGTCGGCAACGTCGGCGTTGGTTTCGACCTGCTCGGCCACAGCCTCACCGGTACCGGCGACTACGCTGAAGTACGTCGCATCGACGAACCGGTGGTACACATCGCGGCGATCCATGGTTGCGTCAGCGGGCTACCCACCGATCCACGGCAGAACACCGCCGGCGTGGCCCTGATGGCATTGCGCAAGGCGCTTGGCCTGCAGCATGGCTTTGAGCTGGTGCTGGAAAAAGGCATCGCATTGGGCTCGGGCATGGGTGGCTCGGCCGCCTCCTGCGTGGCCGCGCTGGTCGCCGCCAACGCCTTGCTGAAACAACCCTTGCCGCGCGAAGCCCTGTACGGCTTTGCGCTCGACGGCGAAGCGGTGGCCAGCGGCAGCCGCCACGGCGACAACCTGGGCGGCATGCTGCTCGGCGGTCTGGTACTGGCCACCCACGAACGGCTGCTGCGGATTCCGGTGCCGGCCGAGTGGCATTGCGCCCTGGTGCACCCGCATGTGGTGCTGGAAACGCGCAAGGCGCGCGCGGCGCTGGCCGGTCATTACGCCCTGGGCGAGTTCGTCGCGCAGAGTTCCAACCTCGCCCTGGTGCTGGCCGGCTGCTACCGCAGCGACGCCGCGCTGGTACGAGAAGGCCTCAAGGATGTGCTGGTCGAGCCGCGTCGTGCGCCGTTGATTCCCAACTTTGCGCGGGTGAAGCAGGCCGCACTGGATCACCACGCGCTAGGTGCCAGCATTTCCGGTGCCGGCCCCAGCCTGTTCGGCTGGTACGAAAACCGCGCCGATGCCGAAGCCGCATCCGTATCGATGCAGGCCGCTTTCGCCGAAGTCGCACTGGACAGCGACCGCTGGGTATCGCCGGTCAACGGCCCCGCCGCCAGCCTGGTCGAATCGACCGCCGAGGCCCAGCCATGACTACGCAGACCGTCGCAGGAGCACGCTCGCGGGCGATGCCCTTCACCACGCAGGATCAACCGCATCGCCCGCCAGCAGGCTTCTACGTGAGTACGCGCGGGGCCAGTCCGGGAGTGGCTATCAGCCAGGCGATTGCGGCGGGACTGGCGCCGGATGGCGGCCTGTACGTACCCACGCAGTTGCCGACGCTCGATCCCGCAGCATTCGATCCGCATGGCTCGCTGGCCGATACTGCAACCACCTTGCTGGCACCATTCTTTGCCGGGGATGCGCTGGCCGATGAGCTGCCGGCGATCTGCGCCGAGGCATTCACCTTCGAGGCCCCGCTTCGCGCCCTGCCGGCACATGCGGACACGATGCTGCTGGAGCTGTTCCATGGACCGACTTCGGCGTTCAAGGATTTCGGCGCGCGTTTTCTCGCCGCCTGCCTGCGCCGCCTGCCGCGTGCGGAGTCGCGACCGCTGACGATCCTGGTCGCCACCTCCGGCGATACCGGCGCCGCCGTGGCCGCGGCCTTCCATGGTCAGCCAAATCTGCGCGTGGCCATCCTCTATCCCGACGGCCTGGTCTCACCGCGCCAGGCCCATCAACTGGGCTGCTTCGGCGACAACGTGCAGGCCCTGCGCGTGGCCGGTCGCTTCGATGACTGCCAGCGCATGATCAAGGCTGCGCTCAACGACAGCACGTTGCAGGCCGAGGTGCCTTTGTCCTCGGCCAACAGCATCAGCCTGGGCCGGCTGCTGCCGCAGATGAGCTACTACGCCCACGCTGCACTGGGCTGGTGGCGCGAACACGGCACCCCGCTCAACTTCATCGTGCCCACCGGCAACCTCGGTAACGCGATGGCCTGCCTGTGGGTGCGAGCTATGGGCTTGCCGATCGGCGAAGTGGAACTGGCGTGCAACGCCAACGCCACCCTGCCCGACTATTTCGCTGGCGCCGAGTACGCGCCACGCGAGGCGGTCGCCACCATCGCCAATGCGATGGACGTGGGCGCACCGAGCAACTTCGAGCGTCTGCGCTGGACCTTTCCCGACCAAACGCAACTACGCCAGCTGTTGCATGCACACAGCGTCGACGATGCAACGATTAGGCAGACCATCAGCCAGCATGCCCGCGAGCATGGCGAGGTGATCTGCCCGCATACCGCCACCGCCATGCACCGGCTCGACCAGCTTCGCGCGGCCGGCAATCACCTGCCGTGGGCCGTCGTTGCTACCGCTCATCCAGCCAAGTTCGAGAGCGTGGTGGAGCCGCTGATCGCGCATTCGCTGAAGGTGCCGGTCGCGCTGGCGGCCATGCTGGCCAAGCCCGCCACTGCCGAGCATATGCTGGCGGAAGATGACGCGCTTCGCGACTGGCTGCGGCAACGCGACTGATTCATATGAAGTGGCGAGCGCCGCCGCACGACCCGGTTGCGGCGCTCGCCGCGATTTCATGCGCCCGTGTTGATGCGCAACACAATTCCAGGTGACGCTCGGTACGCTCACCCTGTCCGCCACGCAGCGCCGTTGATGAGTATTTCGATACGGACATCTGGACGTCCAAATTCGATGATTCAAACAGATTTCAAATGAAACTGTTGACGGAGGCTTGCAAGCTGCCCTAAGGTCGGTCGCATGTCGCAACGCAACAGCCACCACAGCAACGCCGATACCTACCGTCCACCGACGGTCGAGGCACTGCTGCCGGTTGCCGGCGGCCTCCTCCTTGCACTTGTACTCGTACTCCTTATTACCAACGGAGGTGCGGGCTGAGGGCATGTGTCCAGGTAGGTAACCTGAAGACTCCCAAAGAACCCCGCACCGACAACGGCGCGGGTTTTTTTTTGCCCCAGTTCCGCACCACGGAGCCATCCATGACCAATGATCCCAACGTAGCAAGCTCAACCGACGCCAGCGCCAGCGCTGACATCGATCGCGTGCGCATCTTCGACACCACCTTGCGTGATGGCGAGCAGGCGCCCGGCTTTTCGATGGACCGGCGCGCGAAACTGCGCATGGCCCAGGCGCTGGAGGCACTCGGCGTGGACGTGCTCGAAGCAGGCTTCCCGAAGGCCTCCCCGGATGATTTTGCTGCGGTTGCGGAGATTGCCAGGACGCTGAAGACCACCACCGTCTGCGGCCTCGCACGCTGCCAGCCAGGCGACATCGACGATGCCGCCCGTGCGCTGGAAAAAGCGCAACACTCGCGTATCCATGTCTTCCTCTCGACCAGCCCGCTGCATCGCGAGCACAAGCTGGGCATGAGCAAGGCGCAGGTTCTGGATGCGGCCGTGGCCAGTGTGGAGCGCGCGCGCGGGCTATGTCATGAGGTGGAGTTTTCCGCCGAGGATGCGCTGCGTACCGAGCCGGAATTTCTGGTCGAGGTATTCAGCGCCGCGGTCGCCGCTGGCGCCACCACGCTGAATGCACCGGATACGGTCGGCTACACCACGCCGTCGGAAATCATCGCGCTGTTCGAATATCTGCGCCGCCACGTGCGTGGCGCGGAGCGGGTGATTTTTTCCAGCCATTGCCACGACGACCTCGGCATGGCGGTGGCCAACAGCATGGCCGCGATCAGTGCCGGTGCGCGCCAGGTGGAATGCACCATCAACGGTATCGGCGAGCGCGCCGGCAATGCAGCTTTGGAAGAGGTGGTGATGGCGCTGAAGGTGCGCGCCGCGCATTTCGGCGTGGATACGCGCATCGATACGCGCAAGCTTTATCCCGCCTCGCGACTGCTGACCCAGCTTACCGGGCAGGCGGTGCCGCGCAACAAGGCGATCGTCGGCGAGAACGCTTTTGCGCACGAATCGGGCATCCATCAGCACGGCATGATCAAACACCGCGGTACCTACGAGATCATGCTGCCGCAGGATGTCGGTATCGCCGAAACCAAGCTGGTGCTGGGCAAGCATTCGGGTCGCGCGGCACTGCGCCAGCGGCTGGAAACGCTGGGCCATACGCCCGACGAGGCGTCGATGGAAGCCATCTTCGCCCGCTTCAAGACGCTGGCCGACAAGAAACGCGAGATCCACGACGAGGATCTGGAAGCGATCGCGCTGGGCCATGACCCCGACGCGCTGGGCCCATGGCATCTGCTGCAGCTGAGCAGCGCCACCCACCTGGGCGGCAGCGCATCGGCCTCGGTGAAGCTGGCCCACGACGATGGCCACGAGGCCAGCGAAGCGGCGATCGGCGATGGCCCGGTCGATGCGGTGCTGCGCGCGATCGAGCGCGCCACCGGCAGCGACCTGGAACTGACCGACTTCCTGGTGCGCGCCGTCAGCGAGGGCGGTGATGCCCAGGGCCAGGCCCAGCTCACCGCACGCCATGCCAAACGCGACTGGCGCGGTCATGGCGTCAGTACCGACATCGTCGAAGCCACCGCCCTGGCGGCGCTGGCCATCGTCAACCGTATCTCGCGACAGACGCCGGCCGCCACGCCGGCCGCCGTCGCGCACCTGTGATCACGAGGAACCCTGCATGAACACCGCTTTCCTGTGGCACAACGGCCAGATCAAACCCTGGGCCGATGCCACCTGTCACGTCAGCACGCACGCCCTGCACTACGGCTCCTCGGTGTTCGAGGGCGAGCGCGTCTATGCCACGCCGAAGGGCCCGGCGTACTTTCGCCTGGCCGAGCACACTGCCCGGCTGTTCGAGTCGGCCCGTGTCTACGACATCGAGATCGGCTACAGCCAGGACGAGATCAACGCCGCCTGCATGGCGTTGGTCCGTGCCAACCAGATGGCCTCGGCCTACGTGCGTCCGATCGTGTTCCGCGGCGCCGGCGGCCTGGGCGTGCTGCCGAAGAACGGCGCGCCGGTGGACGTGGCGATCATGGCGCTGAACTGGGGCGCCTACCTCGGCGACGCGATCGAGAAGGGCGCGGATGTATGTGTGTCGTCGTGGAACCGGCCGGCACCGAACACCATGCCGACCTGGGCCAAGGCCGGCGGCAACTACCTGTCGAGCCAGCTGATCGCCGCCGAGGCGAGGCGAGGCGGCTACGACGAAGGCATTGCCTTGGGCTACAACGGCCTGCTCAGCGAAGGCGCTGGCGAGAACCTCTTCCTGATCCGCAAGGGCAAGCTGATGACGCCGCCGACCAGCGCCGGCATCCTCGCCGGGATCACCCGTGACAGCGTGATCACCCTGGCCGCGGACCTGGGCCTGACGGTGGAAGAACGCGACCTGCCGCGCGAGGCACTGTACAGCAGCGATGAAATCTTCATGACCGGCACCGCCGCCGAGATCACCCCGGTGCGCTCGGTCGACCGCAAGACCGTCGGCGCCGGCGTCCCCGGCCCGATCACCAAGGCCTTGCAGCAGGCCTTCTTCGGCCTGTTTGATGGCCGCACCAACGATAGCCGGGGCTGGCTGGAGTACGTGGATGTGGCGCGCGCTGGCCAGGTGCAGCCGGAAGCCCGGGCGGCTTTGGCATGAGCGCGCGCACCCTGTTCGAAAAGGTCTGGGCTGCGCACGTGGTTGCCGCCGAAACGGCCGACACGCCGGCGATCCTGTATGTCGACCTGCATCTGGTGCATGAAGTCACCTCGCCGCAGGCGTTCAGTGAACTGCGCGAACGCGGGTTGAAGCTGCGGCGTCCCGATCGCATGCTGGCCACGCTGGATCATTCCACGCCGACTCTGCCGACCCATGCCGATGGCACGCGCCCTTACGCCAATGCCGAGGCACAGGCGCAGGTAACCCAGCTGGAAACGAACTGCCGCGAATTCGGCGTCGAGCTGCACGGCTGGGACAGCGCCGATCGCGGCATCGTGCATGTGATCGGGCCGGAACTGGGCGCGACCCAGCCGGGCATGACCATCGTCTGCGGCGACAGCCACACCTCGACCCATGGCGCGTTCGGTGCGCTGGCCTTCGGCATCGGCACCACCGAGGTGGGTCATGTGATGGCGACCCAGTGCCTGCTGCAGCCTAAACCGAAAACCATGGCGATCCATGTGGACGGCCAGTTGCCCGAAGGGGTGAGCGCGAAGGACCTGATCCTGCACATCATCGGCAGCATCGGCGTCAATGGCGGCACCGGCTACGTGCTGGAGTATCGCGGCGCGGCGATCGAGGCGCTGACGATGGACGAGCGCATGACCGTCTGCAACATGTCGATCGAAGCGGGTGCACGCGCCGGCCTGATCGCACCGGACGAGACTACCTTCGCCTGGCTCAAGGGACGTCCGAAAGTGCCTCACGGCACGGCCTGGGATACCGCCGTCGCACGCTGGCGCGAACTGCGTACCGACGCGGGCGCGCGCTATGACCACGAAGTGCGCATCGATGCTGGCGCAGTCGTCCCCACCGTCACCTACGGCACCCATCCGGGCATGGCGATCGCGATCAACGCGCCGATCCCCGCCGCCACCAACGCGCAGGAACGGCGCGCACTGGATTACATGCAGAGCCAGCCCGGCCACACCATGCAGGGCACGCCGGTGGACGTGGTCTTTGTCGGCAGCTGCACCAACTCGCGTCTGTCCGACCTGCGCGAAGCGGCACGCGTGCTGCAAGGTCGCCACGTCGCCAGCGGCGTGCGCATGCTGGTGGTGCCCGGCTCCGAAGCGGTGCGGCGCGAGGCCGAGAGCGAGGGTCTGGACAAGGTGTTCCTCGCTGCTGGCGCCGAATGGCGGGTGCCAGGTTGCTCGATGTGCATCGCGATGAACGGCGACCTGGCTCAGCCCGGCCAGCTGGTGGTGTCCACCTCCAACCGCAACTTCGAGGGCCGCCAGGGCAAGGGCGCCCGCACCGTGCTGGCCAGCCCGGCCACCGCCGCTGCCTCCGCGGTCGCCGGGCGAGTTGCCGATCCGCGTGAATACCTGGTGGAGGCCGCCGCATGAACCCGATCACCCGTCTGCACTCCCGCACCGCCGTGCTGGCCGACGAAAATATCGATACCGACCGGATCATCCCGGCACGCTTCCTCACCACCACCACACGTGAGGGTCTGGGCAAGCTTTGCTTCAACGACTGGCGCTACCTGGCTGACGGCAGCGCCAATCCGGCGTTCCCGTTGAACCAGCCGGCAGCGCAAGGCTGCTCGATCCTGGTCGCCGGGCGCAATTTCGGTTGCGGCTCGTCGCGCGAACATGCGCCGTGGGCCTTGCTCGACTACGGCATCCAGGCCGTGCTGTGCAGCGAGATCGCCGACATCTTCCGTGGCAACGCTTTGAAGAACGGCCTGCTGGCAATCGTGCTCAGCGCCGCCGAACACCAATGGTTGCTCGAACACCCCGGCATCGAACTGACCATCGACGTGCGCGAGCAGTTCATCGCCCTGCCCGATGGCGGCCGCATCGCCTTCCAGCTTGAACCCTTCGCCCGCCACTGCCTGCTCAACGGGGTCGACCAGCTCGGCTACCTGCTGCAGCACGCCGACGCGATCACCGCCTACGAACAGAAGCATCAGGAGTTGGCTGCATGAAAGCCCATATCGTCACCCTGCCCGGCGATGGCGTCGGCCCCGAAGTCATCGCTGCGGCCGTGGCCGCGCTGAACACCGTCGCCGCCCGCTACGAGCATGTGTTTACCTTCGACGAACAGCTGATCGGTGGCGCCGCCATCGATGCCACCGGCCAGCCGTTACCGGCCGCCACCCTGGCCGCCTGCCAGAGCGCCGACGCCGTGCTGCTGGGCGCCGTTGGCGGCCCGAAGTGGTCCGACCCGAACGCACCGGTACGTCCGGAGCAGGGCTTGCTCGGCCTGCGCGCCGCGCTGGGCGTGTATGCCAACCTGCGCCCGTTGCAGGTACATCCGGCACTGGCCAACCTGTCGCCGCTGAAGAACGAAAAGCTGGCCAACGTCGATGTGCTGTTCGTGCGCGAGCTGACCGGCGGCGCCTATTTCGGTGCCAAGACGCGCACCGCCGACGCCGCCACCGACGAGTGCCGCTACACCGAGGCCGAGATCGAGCGCGTGGTGCGCCGCGCCTTCGAGCTGGCGCGCGGACGCCGTCGTCATCTCACCTCGGTCGACAAGGCCAACGTGCTGGAGACGTCGCGGTTGTGGCGCAGCACGGTGCAGCGCCTCGCCACCGACTATCCCGATGTGAAGGTCGAGCACCAGCTGGTCGACTCGATGGCGATGCTGTTGCTGACCCAGCCGAGCCGCTACGACGTGGTGGTGACCGAGAACCTGTTTGGCGACATCCTCACCGACGAGGCCGCCGCCATCGCCGGGTCGCTGGGCCTGCTGCCATCGGCCTCGCTGGGCGAGGGCAAGGCCGGCCTGTTCGAACCGATCCACGGCTCGGCTCCCGATATTGCCGGCCAGGGCGTGGCCAATCCGATCGGTACCATCCTCTCGGCCGCGATGCTGCTGCGCCACTCGCTGGGGCTGGAAGACGAGGCCGTTGCGATCGAGGCCGCAGTCGACCACGTGCTGCGCCATGGTCCGCACAGTCGTGACATCGGTGGCAAGGCCGGCACGCAGAAGGTGTGCGATGCGGTGCTGGCGGCGATCGAGGATCACGCCGACCACAACGCGGCCTTCTTCCACGGGTCCCGCGCATGCGGCTGATCGCCCGCTCAAGTTTCCCAAACGGATACATGGATGTGTCCGTCTTTTCTGCCGCCCCCTGCGTGTTAGCGGCAACGGATGATCTGCACCTGCCCCCAGGTTCACAGCCTGCATCCGCCCTGCCTACCTCCCTTGCACGCAGGGGGCGCTTTTTTTCTTCAAATCTCTGGAATACCCATGCGCAGTGACCTGATAAAGACCGGCCCGGACCGGGCCCCCGCCCGCGCCATGTTGCGCGCCACCGGCCTGGACGACGAAGCGATCGCCAAGCCGCTCGTCGCGGTAGTGCACACCTGGTCCAACGTGAGCCCGTGCAACCTCAACCTGCGCGAGCTGGCGGTCGAGGCCGCGGCCGGCATCCGTGCCGCCGGTGGCACGCCGATCGAGTTCAACACCATCGCCGTCACCGACGGCATCGCGATGGGCACCTCGGGCATGCGCGCCTCGCTGATCAGTCGTGAAGTCATCACCGACTCGATCGAGCTGGCGGTGGACGGCCACTGCCTCGACGCGATGGTGGTGCTGTGCGGCTGCGACAAGACCATCCCCGCCGCTGCGATGGCACTGGCACGGCTGAACATTCCCGGCGTCGCCCTGTATGGCGGCACCATCGCTCACGGCACCCACGACAACCACCCGATCACCATCCAGCAGGTGTTCGAGGCAGTCGGCGCGCACGGCGCGGGCAAGATCGACGATGCGGAACTGGCGTCGGTCGAGCGCGACGCCTGTCCCGGCGCCGGTGCCTGCGGCGGTCAATTCACCGCCAACACGATGGCAATGGTGCTGACCACGCTGGGCCTGTCGCCGATGGGCTTCAACGACATCCCCGCCACGCATCCGGCCAAGGGCGCGGCAGCCTTCCGCTGCGGCGAACTGGTGATGGAGTGCCTGAAGCAGAACCGCACCCCGCGCGAACTGTTCAACCGTACCTCGCTGCGCAATGCCGCACGCATGGTCGCCGCCACCGCCGGCTCGACCAATGCGGTGCTGCACCTGCTGGCGATCGCGCGCGAAGCCGGCGTGCCGTGGACGATCGAGGATTTCGAACCGGCTTCGGTGCACACCCCGGTCATCGCCGACCTGCTGCCAGCCGGGCGCTACACGGCGGTCGAGCTGTTCGGCGCCGGCGGCGTGGCCCGCGTGGCGCAGGAGCTGATTGCCGCCGGCATGCTGGAGGACGCCCCCACCGTCACCGGCCGCAGCTTGTTCGAGGAAGTGGCGGCCGCGCCGCGCGCCGAAAAGCAAGAGGTCGTGCTGCCGGTCAGCGCGCCGCTGAAGCCGCGTGGCGGCTATTCGATCCTGTACGGCAACCTCGCCCCCGAGGGCTGCATCCTGAAGCTGGCCGGCAAAGGCGCCAGCCATTTCGAGGGCGTGGCGCGGGTGTTCGAGAGCGAGGAAGAAGCATTCGCCGCGGTGCAGGGCGGCAAGATCGTCAAGGGCGACGTGATCGTGATCCGCAATGAAGGGCCGGCCGGCGGCCCCGGCATGCGCGAGATGCTCGGCGTCACTGCGGCGCTGGTCGGTCGTGGCCTCGGCAACGATGTCGGCCTGATCACCGATGGCCGTTTCTCCGGCGCCACCCACGGTTTCATGGTCGGCCATATATCGCCCGAAGCGGTGCGTGGCGGACCGATCGCGCTGCTGCACGACGGCGACCCGATCGTGATCGACGCCGCCAGCCGCCAACTGTCCACCACCGCCGACCTGGAAAGTCGCCGGGCCAGCTGGACGGCGCCGGCACCAAAGGTCACCACCGGCGCACTGGCCAAGTACGCCCGCCTGGTCGGGTCCGCCTCCGACGGCGCCACCACGCACCCACTCACTTCCGTATCTTCGGCCGTCCAGACGGCCAATCCATCCAGCACAGCTATCGACCAAGGAGTTACCGCATGAGCACCAACAGCACCCCGAACCCCCTCGCCAAGGCCCGCATCGCCGTCCTCGGCTACGGCAGCCAGGGCCGCGCCCACGCGCTGAACCTGCGCGATTCCGGCCTCGACGTGGTGATCGGCCTGCGCCCGAACGGCCCGACCTGGCACAAGGCCAAGGCCGAGGGTTTCACCGTGCTGGAGCCTGGCGAAGCGGTGAAGGGCGCCGACCTGGTCGCCGTCCTCACCCCCGACATGGTGCAGCCGAGCCTGTACACGGACTCGATCGCGCCAAACATCAAGCCCGGCGCCGCGTTGCTGTTCGCGCACGGCTTCAACGTGCACTTCGGTCAGATCGTGCCGCGCGCGGACATCGACGTGATCCTGGTCGCCCCCAAGGGTCCCGGCGCGCTGGTGCGTACCGAGTACGAGCGCGGCCGCGGCGTGCCGTGCATCTGGGCGGTGCATCAGGACTTCACCGGCCATGCCGAAGCGACCACCAAGGGCTATGCCGACGGCATCGGCGGCGGTCGCGCGATGATCATCAAGACCGACTTCAAGGAAGAGACCGAGACCGACCTGTTCGGCGAGCAGGCCGTGCTTTGCGGCGGCGCCAGCGAACTGGTGATCGCCGGTTTCGAGACCCTGACCGAAGCGGGCTACCAGCCGGAAATCGCCTACTACGAGGTGATGCACGAGCTGAAGCTGATCGTCGACCTGTTCTACGAGGGCGGCCTGACCAAGATGCTGCAGTTCGTCTCCGAGACCGCCCAGTACGGCGACTATGTCAGCGGCCCGCGGGTGATCGATGCCGGCGTGAAGGCGCGCATGAAGGACGTGCTGCGCGATATCCAGGACGGCACCTTCGCCAAGAACTGGACGGCGGAATACAAGGCCGGCCTGCCGAACTACAAGAAGCTCAAGCAGGCCGATCTGGACCACCCGATCGAGAAGGTCGGCGCCAAGCTGCGCGCGCAGATGCCGTGGTTGCAGCCGCAGTCCGCAGCAGAGCCGATGAAAAAAGTCGGCTAAGCGCTTTGGCCCTGACCTGCAGTGGCGCGTCCACTGCAGGTCAGGGAGATTGTTTTCCGCACTACTGAAGGATTTTCGCTGGTGATTGCGCAACCGTTGCAAGCCGAAGCCCGACCGGACCAGCATCCGCTGGCCGGCCACTCCATGAGCGGCGCCGACCTGATCGTGCAGGTGCTGGCAGACGAACACGCCGGCCCACTGTTCGGCTACTCCGGTGGCGCGATCCTGCCGGTGTACGACGCGTTGTTCCGCTACAACGCCGAACACCTCAACGCCGACGGCAGTGAACCGATGCCGTTGATCGTGCCGGCCAACGAACAGGGCGCCGGGTTCATGGCCAGCGGCTATGCCCGTGCCTCGGGCAAGGTCGGCGTGGCCGTGGTTACCTCCGGACCCGGCGCCACCAACATGGTCACCCCGGTGCGTGATGCGATGGCCGACTCGACCCCGATGGTGGTGATCTGCGGCCAGGTGCCCACCACCTCGCTGGGCAGCGATGCCTTCCAGGAGGCGCCAGTCAGCAACATCATGGGCGCCTGCGCCAAACACGTATTTCTGGTCACCGACGCTGAGGCGCTGGAAGCCACCCTGCGCAGCGCGTTCGAGATCGCACGCACCGGCCGCCCCGGTCCGGTGGTGGTCGACGTACCCAAGAATGTGCAGAACGCGCTGGTGTCGTTCGATGGCAAGACTCGACTGCCCTTGTATGGCTACCGCGCGCGGCTGCGAGCGGTCGAGGAGGCTTATCTGGATGACGCGGCCTGCGCGGCATTTTTTGCTGCGCTGGGCGCCGCCAAGCGACCGCTGATCTATGCCGGTGGCGGCGTGATCCTGGCCGAGGCGGCACCGGCGCTGCGCGCCTTCGTCGATGCGTTCGGCCTGCCGGTCACCACCACCTTGATGGGGCTGGGCGCGCTGGACACCACCGATCCGCTGTCGCTGCACATGCTGGGCATGCACGGCACCGCGTTCGCCAACTATGCGGTGGAAGACTGCGACTTCATGCTAACCCTGGGCGCGCGCTTCGACGACCGCGTGGCCGGCGTGCCGGACAAGTTCGCCCCCGCGGCCAGATTCATCGCGCAGGTCGACATCGATCCGGCCGAGATCAGCAAGGTCAAGGCGGTGCACTGGCATCACGTCGGGCCGTTGGCACGCAGCATTGAACGGCTGACCCAGTACGGCATCGCGCATGGCCTGCAACACGCTCGCCCGGCGTGGCACGCGCACATCGCCGAACTCAAGCGCAAGCATGCGATGAATTTCGACCGTGACAACCCGCTGATCCAGCCCAACGCGGTGATTGAGGCAATCAACCAGCTCACCGACGGCCACGCCATCATCAGTACCGGTGTCGGCCAGCACCAGATGTGGGCGGCACAGTATTTCGACTTCCGCGCACCGCGCCACTGGCTCACGTCCGGCTCGATGGGCACGATGGGTTTCGGCCTGCCCGCCGCGGTCGGCGCGCAGTTTGCCCGGCCCGGCGCGCTGGTGATCGACATCGACGGCGACGCCAGCATCCGCATGAATATCGGCGAGCTGGAAACCGTCACCACCTACGACCTGCCGGTCAAGGTGGTAGTGCTCAACAATATGGGCGATGGCATGGTGCGGCAGTGGCAGAAGCTGTTTTTCAAGGGTCGCTTCGCCTCGTCGGACAAGAGTCTGCACCGCAAGGATTTCGTCAAGGCGGCGCAAGCCGACGGCTTCGAGTGGGCACGTCGACTGGAGCACAAGGAAGACCTGACCCGCACGATCGCGGAGTTCCTGGCCTTCAAGGGGCCAGCCTTTCTCGAGGTGATGATCGATCCCGATGCCGGGGTTTATCCGATGGTCGGCCCGGGTGCTACCTACGCGCAGATGATTACCGGTGATTTCATCGCGGCACGCACGGAAGCTGCCTCCGCGGACGATCCCGCCAACGACATGTTCTGAGCGACGGCCGGCCACCACGCCGGCTGTCGCCCGACTGACCCCGAGGTTCCCATGAAACACACACTCTCGATCTTGCTGCAGAACGAATCCGGCGCCCTGGTGCGGGTCGCAGGGTTGTTCGCCGCGCGTCACTGCAATATCGACACGCTGACCGTAGCCGCCACCTCGGACCCGGCGATTTCGCAACTGACCCTGGTACTGCAGGGTGATGATGCGATGCTCGAGCAGATCCTGCGGCAGACGCGCAAGCTGATCGACGTGCTCGATGTGCGCACGCTGTCGCTGGTCAATAACGAGCAGGAGGATCGGCCGGTGCTGGCCGGCCGGCCGTGAACGTCCACGCAGCTCAGCAGGATGGGCGGGCGGTTGCCGCGGAGTCCCTGAGCGACGCTGCGGATGTGCTGGCGCGCGCGCGGGTGGCGCGCGTCTACGAGGTGGCCCACGAAAGTGCGCTGGAACATGCGCCGCTGCTGTCCAAACGGCTGGCTCAGCGCGTGCTGCTCAAGCGCGAAGACCAGCAACCGGTGTTCTCGTTCAAGCTGCGTGGCGCCTACAACCGCATGGTTCAGCTCGATGCCGATCAGCGCGCGCGCGGCGTGATCGCTGCCTCGGCCGGCAACCATGCGCAGGGCGTGGCGCTGGCCGCGGCAAAGCTCGGTATCCAGGCCACCATCGTGATGCCGGTGACCGCACCGCAGGTGAAGGTGGACGCCGTGCGCCGACTCGGCGGGGATGCGGTGCAGATCGTGCTGAGCGGCGACTCCTACAGTGATGCCCAGGCGGCGGCCGCCCAGCTGCAGGCCGAGCGCGGCAGCATCTTCGTGCATCCGTTCGACGACATCGACGTGATCGCGGGCCAGGCCACCGTCGGGCTGGAAATCCTGCGCCAGCACCCCGGGCCGCTGCACGCGGTGTTCGTGCCGGTCGGTGGTGGCGGCCTGCTGGCCGGCGTGGCGGCCTGCATCAAGGCGGTGCGGCCCGAGGTGCAGGTGATCGGCGTGCAGATGGTCGATTCGGATGCGATGGCACGCTCGCTGGAGGCGGGTGAACGGGTGCTGCTGGAGGAGGTCGGCCTGTTCTCTGACGGCACCGCGGTGAAGCAGGTCGGCGCGCGCAATTTCGCGCTGTGCCGGCAATATGCCGACGCGATGCTGCGGGTCGATACCGACGAGGTCTGCGCGGCCATCCGCGACGTCTACCAGGAAACCCGCAGCGTGCCCGAACCGGCCGGCGCACTGGCCCTGGCCGGACTCAAGCAGTACGCCGCCAGCCACCCCGCCGGCGACGGCACTCTGGTGGCGATCATCTCCGGCGCCAATATGAATTTCGACCGGCTGCGCTTCATCGCCGAACGCGCCGAAGTGGGCGAACAGCACGAGGCGGTTTTCGCCGTGACCATCCCGGAAGAACGCGGCAGCTTCCGCCGCTTCTGCGCCACTCTGGGCCAGCGCAGCATCACCGAATTCAACTATCGCATCGGCGACACCAGCTCGGCGCATATCTTCGTCGGCGTGCAGATCGCCAGCCGCGCCGAGCGCGAGGCGCTGGTCGAGGCCTTCCACGCCCAGGCCTTCGGCGTGCTCGATCTCACCGACGACGAACTGGCCAAGCTGCACCTGCGCCACATGATCGGCGGGCGCTCGTCACTGGCGCACGACGAGTTGCTGTACCGCTTCGAGTTTCCCGAACGCCCCGGCGCGCTGACCCGCTTCCTCGGCCAGATGCACCCGGACTGGAACATCAGCCTGTTTCACTACCGCAACCACGGCGCCGACTACGGCCGCATCCTGGTCGGCATCCAGGTGCCCGCACACGAGCTCACCCTGTTCCGGCAGTTTCTCGCGAGTCTGGGCTATCCGCATCGCGACGAAAGCCAGCACCCGGCCTACCGCCTGCTGCTGGGCGGCTGAGCGGCGCCGGGCAACTCAGAACAAGTCGATCGTGCCTGCCGCGACAGCCTGGCCCAACTCACCGGTGGCGTTGAGACTCTCGTAGCCGTAGGTGCTGTTTCTGCCGTTGTTCTTGGCGAAGTACAACGCCTTGTCGGCGCGATCCAGCACGCTGGCCGGATAGTCGTGGCTCCCCACGTGGGCGTAGCCAATACTGACGGTGACGCAGCCCACCTGCGGAAACAGGTACTCGGAAACCCTCTGGCGAAAGCGCTCCAGCACCACCCTTACCGTGGACTCGTCGGTGGCGGCGAACAGGATCACGAACTCCTCGCCGCCAAAGCGGAACAGCACATCGGTACGCCGGAAACAGGCGCGCATCTGCTGGGCCAGCAGCAGGATCACCTCGTCACCGTAGATGTGACCGTAGGTGTCGTTGATGTTCTTGAAGTGGTCGATGTCGAGGATCGCCAGCCACACTTCCCGCGCGTTCATACCGGCGAGCGGTCGCCGCTCCCGTTGCGAGGCCTGCAATTTGGGGGCCGGCCGCGCCTGCTCGCTGTGTTGCATCAGACGCTGCAGCTGCCGCTCCAGGCTTCGCCGGTTATACAGACCGGTCAGCTTGTCGCGCTCGCTCTCATGCAGCAGGGCGGTGTAGTTGGCGTAGATCCGCGCATAGCCGTCGACCAGTGGCCGGCTGGCTTCGGGCGACATCGTGCTGTCCATTTCCATCACGGCTATCGCCCGACCCTCGCGCAGCATCGGCACGATCAGGCGGTGCCCATCGGGCAGGGATTCCACCTCCACCTGCTGGCGCTCCATGCAGCGGTCCAGCCGTACCAGCATGTCCTGATCGGCGAGATGCAGCTCGATGCCCTGCACCTGGTAGCTGCCATGGTGGTCGGGGACGCATTGAACGACGCTCTCCAGCTCGCCTTCGCCGATGACGCGCTTTGCCAGCGATACGCGACTGGCCGACATCAATTCGGCCAGTGACAGCACCAGGCTGTGATCAAGGGCATCAACATCCCGATGAAGCGTGAACGCGGCGACCGAATCGAGCAGCCGTGTATGCGCCAGCAGGCCAGCTGGCACAGTGGCCGCCATCACGCCGGGCACCACCATGCTCACGACGTTGTCATCCACCGCCTCGGCAAACGATGGCGGCGATTCCCGCTGCATTGTCTCCCGCTCATCCATCATTCCACCGATCCGGGCCTGGGCGGCACATTGTGTGGCGCATCCCCTCGCGGACTCGCCCTTACGGGGTATCGGCAACAGGCGCAGCGCCTTTAGGATCGAGCTTGGCTGGCGTGACGCCGGCCACTGCGCCGGCTGCCGGACGCTGAACCAGCACGCACTCCGTGCGCAGCGCTCAGGCTAAACTCAAACGATGGCTCCTATCTCCCGCAAACGTCAGCGGCGCAACAGTGCACCCTCGCCCAGCGCGCGGCCGCGCCCCGGCGTGAGCAAACCCGCGCCCAAACCCACCCGACCCGCCGACAGCTCGACACGCGCCACCCGGGTGCTGCAGTGGCTGTTGCAGAAGCTGTCGCCGCGTTACCGCGAAAAGGCACTGGACTACCTGGTGCTGACGCGGATGGACCGGCCGGCCGGCGCGCTGCTGCTGCTATGGCCGACCTGGTGGGCGCTGTGGCTGGCGGCCGGGGACTTCCCACCATGGAAGCCGCTGATCATTTTCACCCTGGGCGTATTCGCCATGCGCGCCGCCGGTTGCGCGATCAACGACTATGCCGACCGCAAGCTCGATCCGCAGGTGGCGCGCACCGCCGGGCGGCCGATTGCCTCAGGCCGGGTCACCCCGCGCGAAGCACTGGTGGTGTTCGCCGCGCTGCTGCTGTTTGCCTTCGTGCTGGTGCTGTTCACCAACAGGCTGACCATCGAGTTGTCGTTTGCCGGCGCCACGCTGGCCGCGCTGTATCCGTTCAGCAAGCGCTACACGTACCTGCCACAAGTGGTGCTGGGTGCGGCATTCGGCTGGTCGATCCCGATGGCGTTTGCCGCCGTGATGGGCAGTGTGCCGCCGCTGGGCTGGCTGCTGTTCATCGCCAACATCATCTGGTCGGTGATCTACGACACCGAGTACGCCATGGTCGACCGCGAGGACGACATCAAGGCCGGCGCAAAATCCACCGCCATCCTGTTCGGCGATGCCGACCTGCCGATCCTGGGCATGTTGATGGGTACCTTCGCGCTGGCGATGCTGTTTGTCGGTCAGCGCGCCCTGCTCGGCTGGCCGTACTGGCTGAGTCTGGCCGGCGCCGTCGGCCTGTTCGGCTATCAGCAATGGCTGATCCGCGACCGCCGCAGCGAGGCCTGCCTGACCGCCTTCCGCCACAACAACTGGCTCGGACTGTGCCTGTGGATCGGGATCGTGCTGGCGCTGGCGCTGCGCTGACACTCCCGTAGGAGCCCGCTAGCGGGCGATGCTTTTTCTGCGAGGTCACCGAAGAGCATCGCCCGCCAGCGGGCTCCTACCAACCCGTTCCCCGCGGCGCACGGGCCAATGCCCAGACATCGACCCGCGCCACACCGGCGCGCCGGAGCACCCGCACGCATTCGGCCACGGTAGCTCCGGTGGTCATCACGTCGTCAAGCACCGCGATGTGGGCGGGCGGCGCAACGCCCTCTCGCAGCGCGAAGGCACCGCGGACATTGCGCCGTCGACTCACCGCATCAAGTTCGGTCTGCGCCGCGGTGGCACGCACCCGTTGCAGCAGATCGTGACGTAGCGGCACACCAAACTGACGCGCCAGCGGCCTGGCCAGTTCAAGCGACTGGTTGTAGCCGCGCTGGCGCAGCCGCCCGGGATGCAGCGGCACGGTCAACAACAGTTGCGGCAATGCAATCGGGCAGGGTTCACGCTGCCACAGCGTGGACAGCACGCGGCCGGCCGCCAGGTCCGCACCGAATTTGTAACGTGATTCCAGCCGATCCAGCGGCCAGCCGTAACGGAACGGCACCCACGCCGCATCCCACGGTGGCGCCTTGCGCACGCATTCGCCGCACAGCGGTGCAGCCGTCGCCAGCGGCAGCGCGCAACGGGCACAACATAGGCGGTTGCGCGGCAGTTCGGCGTTGCAGTCGGCACACAGGTCGAGGCCGTCGGCACCCGGAGCGCCACATAGCAGGCAACGCAGCGGCAGCACGAAATGCCGGCAAGCCTGCCAGAGATTGATCAGCGCCTCCCTGCGCATGTCCGTTCAGCCGCCCGGCTTGTACAGCGCGGCGTCGAGGATCGACCAAAGGTGGATCAGCCAACCCAGCAGTACGATCCACAACAGCGCGGCCAGCACGAACATGATCACCGCCTTGAGCAACCGGCCCTGCACCAGCTGACCCAGTCCCGGAATGAAGAAGCTGCAAATGGCAGCCAGTACGTTGCCGCTGCTGCCTTGTCCCTCGCTCATACCCATCTGCTCCCTGATCTGTGGTCCGAGGCCATGGTAGCCGCTGGATGGTGGCCCTGCTCCGTCAACCATTACTTGCCCTATCGAGTTGACACGCTCCCGGACGACTTCCACACTTCCGCGTCTCACGTACCGGAGTTGCTGTTCCATGCTCGACACCACCATCCGCCACGACTGGACCCGCGCCGAAGTGAGCACGCTGTTCGACCTGCCGTTCAACGAACTGCTGCATCGCGCGCATCAGGTACACCGCGAGCACCACGACCCGAACGCGGTACAGGTATCCACCCTGCTCTCGATCAAGACCGGCGGCTGCCCCGAAGACTGCGCTTACTGCCCGCAGGCGGCGCGCTACGACACCGGCGTGGCGGCGCAGAAGCTGATGGAGATCGACGAGGTGATGGAACGTGCCCGCGCGGCCAAGGCCGCCGGCGCCAGCCGCTTCTGCATGGGCGCCGCCTGGCGCGGCCCGAAGGACCGCGACATCCCCAAGGTCGCCGCCATCGTCAGCGCAGTGAAGGGCCTGGGCCTGGAAACCTGCGCCACGCTGGGCATGCTCGGCGACGGCCATGCGCAGGCGCTGAAAGACGCGGGCCTGGACTACTACAACCACAACATCGACACCGCGCCGGAGTTCTACGGCGAGATCATCCACACCCGCGAATACCAGGACCGACTGGAGACGCTGGAGCAGGTGCGCGACGCCGGCCTGAAAACCTGCTGCGGCGGCATCGTCGGCATGGGCGAGACGCGCGATCAACGCGCCGGCCTGCTGCAGGCGCTGGCCAACCTGCCCGCGCATCCGCAGTCGGTGCCGATCAACCAGCTGGTGCCGGTGCCCGGTACGCCGCTGGCCAACGCCGACAAGCTCGATCCATTCGAATTCGTGCGCGCGATCGCGGTGGCGCGGCTGCTGATGCCGGCCTCGGTGATCCGGCTCTCCGCCGGACGCCAGCAGATGGACGACGCAGTGCAGGCGCTGTGCTTCTTCGCCGGCGCCGGCTCGATCTTCTACGGCGAAAAATTGCTGACCACCGGCAATCCGGACGTCGAAGCCGACCGCGCGCTATTCCGCCGACTCGACCTGCACCCGATGGAGGTGGTTGAGCACGCCGACACCGTACATGCGGACATCATGCAGGCTGACGAGGCCGCAGCAGCTGGCGGCGGTTGCGGGCAGGGCTGTGGCTGCTCAGCCGCGGCCTGACCTGCTGCAACGGCTGACCGTGCAGACGGCCGAACGCGAGCAGGCCCACCTGCTGCGCCGGCTGCGCACGATCGAACATGCCGATGGCCCGTGGCTGCAGACGGGCGACCGGCGCATGCTGTCGTTCTGCAGCAATGACTATCTGGGGCTGGCACAGCACCCGCAGCTGGTCAGCGCGCTGACCCGCGCCGCCAGCAGCGCCGGCGTGGGCAGCACCTCGGCGCATTTGATCTGCGGCCACCGCGCCGAACACGCGCGGCTGGAAGAGGCGCTGGCCGCCTGGACCGGGCGCGAGCGTGCACTGCTGTTTTCCACCGGCTACATGGCCAATCTCGGCGCGTTGCAGGCGTTGCTCGCTCCGGGCGACCTGTGCGTGCAGGACAAGCTCAACCATGCCTGCCTGATCGACGGCGCCCGGCTCAGCGGTGCCGAGCTGAAACGCTACCCGCATGCCGATGCCGCCGCCGCCGCACGTCAGTTGGGCAGCCGTCCCGGCACCGCGGCGCTGCTGGCCACCGATGGCGTGTTCAGCATGGATGGCGATATCGCACCGCTGCGCGAACTGGCCGCCTTGTGCGCCGATGAGCACGCCAGCCTGATGGTCGACGATGCGCACGGCCTGGGTGTGCTCGGCGCGCACGGTGCCGGCAGCGTCAGCGCCGCCGGCCTGGGCCAGCGCGAGGTGCCGCTGCTGATGGCAACGCTGGGCAAGGCGCTTGGCTGCTCGGGTGCTTTCGTGGCCGGGCCGGCCGCGCTGATCGAGGGCCTGCTGCAATTCGCGCGGCCGTACATCTACACCACCGCGATGCCGCCGGCACTCGCCGCCGCCGCACTGGAAGCCGTGCAGCTGGCGCAAGCGGACGACTGGCGCCGCGATCGGCTCACCGCCCTGATCGCCCGCTTCCGCCGCGGCGCCGAGCAGCTCGGCATGCCGCTGATGGCGTCCGCCAGCGCGATCCAGCCGCTGCTGCTGGGCGATGCCGACGCGGCCATGCAAGCGATGCAGGCGCTGGAAGCGCACGGCCTGCTGGTCAGCGCGATCCGCCCGCCCACCGTGCCGGCAGGGCAGGCGCGGCTGCGCATCACGCTGTCGGCCGCGCACGAGGAAGACCACGTGGACCGCCTGCTGGACGCGCTGCAAACGCTGTCCTTGCCGCCCCGTTCAAGCTGATCCCGACCCGCCCCGTATAATGGCCCGCTTGCTTCCGTGATCCCCGCGCATGTCGATCGTCAATATCTCCGCCTACAAATTCATCAGCCTGGACGACCTGCCCGCGCTGCGCGAGCGGCTGCTTGAACGCTGCGAGGCGCTGGCGCTGAAGGGCACGATCCTGCTGGCGCCGGAAGGCATCAACCTGTTTCTGGCCGGCAGCCGTGAGCAGATCGACGGCTTCATGGCGAGCCTGCAGCAGGACCCGCGCTTCGCCGATATCGCGCCGAAGGAGTCGCTGTCCGACCGCGTGCCGTTCGGGCGCATGCGGGTGCGGCTGAAGCGCGAGATCATTACCATGCGCCTGCCGACGATTCGCCCCGAAGGCGGCCGCGCCGCGGCGGTCGACTCGACCACCCTGCAGCGCTGGCTCGACCAGGGCCACGACGACGACGGCCGCGAGGTCGTGCTGCTGGACACGCGCAACGACTACGAAACCGACGTCGGCAAATTCCCGCAGGCGGTCGACTACCGGCTGGCCAGCTTCACCGGTTTCCCCGCTGCCATCGCCGCCGACCGCGCGCGCTACGAAGGCAAGACCGTGGTCTCCTACTGCACCGGCGGCATCCGCTGCGAAAAGGCGGCATTGCACATGCGCGAGCTGGGCATGCAGCACGTCTACCAGCTCGAAGGCGGCATCCTCAAATACCTGGAGCAGACCGCCGCCACGCATTGGCAGGGCGGCTGCTTCGTGTTCGATGAGCGGGTGGCGGTCGATGCGAAGCTCGCCCCGGCAGGCATCCCGATGCCGGCACCGCGCCGCGTCGATGAGGACACCGACGCGTGAGCCTGCGTATCGAAACCCACGGAAGCGGCCCGGTCCAACTGGTGCTGATCCACGGCTGGGCAATGCATGGCGGCGTGCTGCAGCCGCTGGTGGATGCACTGGCCGGGCACTGCACCATGCATGTGGTCGACCTTCCCGGCCACGGCTATTCGCGCGACTGCGGCCTGCCGCTGGAGCCGCATGCCTGTGCCGCGGCGATTGCCGCCGTGACGCCGCCAGCGATCTGGCTGGGCTGGTCGCTAGGCGGCCTCGTCGCGCTCACCGCCGCACTCGATCTGCCGCGGCAAGTACAAGGTCTGGCGATGTTGTGCGCCACACCGAAATTCGTGCGCAGCGGGGATTGGCCGCATGGCAGTGACGGCGCCCTGGTACACCAGCTGGCCAGCGATCTGGAAACCGATTACGACGGCACCATCGAGCGTTTCCTGGCGCTGGAAGCGATGGGCAGCGCCGACCCGCGCGCCGAACTTCGCCACCTGCGCCAGCTGGTGTTTGCTCGTGGCAAACCCGACCTGCGCATCCTGCAGGAAGGCATCCACCTGCTGGAAACCAGCGACCTGCGCGGCGACCTGCCGCGCCTCGCCGTGCCCAGCAGCTGGATCGCCGGTCGCCGCGACCGGCTGGTGCCGCCGCCGGCGATGGCGTGGTCAGCCAGCCAGTGCGGTGGTGATTATGACGAGATTCCGCAGGCTGGCCATGCGCCGTTTTTCGGCCACGTCGATGCGCTGGTGCAGGTACTGCAGCCCTTGTTCGCCGGGCAACACGCCGGCACCGCTTCAATGAGTTTTTCCGATGAATGAATTCCACCTCGATCGCCGCCAGGTGCGCCGCAACTTCGGCCGCGCCGCCAGCAACTACGAGCAACACGACGTACTGCAGCGCGAGGTGCAGACGCACTTGCTGGAGCGGCTCGATTTTTACAAGGAGCAGCAGCCGAAGCGCGTGCTCGACGTGGGCGCCGGCACCGGCCGCGGCAGCGCCTTGCTCAAGCAGCGCTATCCAAAGGCCGAAGTGATCGCGATGGATCTGGCGCTGCCTATGCTGCGCGCGGCCAAATCACACAGCAGCTGGCGCCGCCCGTTCGAGCGCGTCTGCGCCGAGGCCAGCGCCTTGCCGCTGGCCGACCGCAGCATCGACGTACTGCATTCCAATCTGTGCTTCCAGTGGATCGACGACCTGCCCACGCTGTTCGGCGAATGCATGCGCGTGCTCAAGCCCGGCGGCCTGATGGTGTTCTCCAGCTTTGGCCCCGACACGCTGAAGGAGCTGCGCGCTGCCTGGGCCGAAGCCGATCAGCAGCCGCACGTCGGCCGCTTCCTCGACATGCACGACGTCGGCGACGCCATGCTCGCCGCCGGCCTGCGCGACCCGGTGCTGGACGTTTTCCGTTACACCCTCACCTACAGCGAACCGCGCAAGCTGCTGGAAGAATTGCAGGGCCTGGGCGCCACCAACGCCGACCAGACCCGCGAGCGCGGCCTCACCGGCAAGAGCCACTACCGCCGCATGCTGGCCGCCTACGAAACCATGCGCGTAGATGGCCGCATCCCCGCCACATGGGAAGTCATCAGCGCCCACGCCTGGGGTCCGCCCGCCGGCCAGCCGCGCCGAATCGACGGCGGCGAGATCGCCAGCTTCTCCATCGACAGCCTGCGCGGCTCAAGGCGCTGAGTAGGGATCAAGTGCCGCGGCACCAACTGTTTCAATACAAGAGTTGATCCCGAACTCCCGCGATCCACTTGACTGCAAGCAAGTGAACCCGTTCGGAGGACCGACTTCGGAGCCGGGTGTTTTCTTGTGCGCTACATGCGCCCGGGGCGGAGGTAACTCGGGAGAGCCTCCCAGCCGCTCAGCTGGTCCGCAGAGCCGAGATCAAGCCGAACATGGCGAACACCAGCCGGCGCGCCGTCGGCCAGCGCCACGAAGGAACTGTTGCTCGCCAGGCAATGGGGAAACACCGCCACGCAATCTCCATCACCTTTCGTTGAGGGAAAACGGATAGCTTCGTAGCCAGCGTCCATGATCAGGCCAGCAAGAATCTGGCTCACCGACGGGATGCCGAATTGAGCTGGCAGAGCCCGCCAGTTCACTATCAAGACCTCACGTAGCAAGCGCTCAGGCGTGCGGATCATGCTGACCGGAGGCCCAGGGATCTTGAGGCGCTTTTGGAGCGTGCGCGCCACCGGTGGCAGCTTGATTTTACTCAGAACACGGCAGACCGCATCCAGAGATCCCTCTCGCGTCAGGTCGAAAACGAGATCCAGGTGCCCATCCACTCGAACTACCGCGTAGCTGCTCCCATTGGTGAGCGCAAACTCATCACTGGTCAGCCCATCAATCCCTTCGCCCTTCTCCATGCCGAATTTTTCACGGTAGGCAGTCTCCTGATCGGCTGCGATATACAACGCCGGCCACGGACGGTGAATCGCGTTGTCGACGTCGGTACCGATATTGAAACGGCCGCCGTAGTTCATCAGGCTACCCAACGCGGAGAGCGGCGAGTCAGCGTAGCGCCAGGTCACCATGCGTACCCAACCGGTGAAATCCATCGGCTGGCCGGGCACTGTGCGCAGCGCTTCGATCAGATCTGCATGGTAGCGCTGGCGTTGTGGCTCAACGCCCGAGTACAGCACGGCCTGCAGTTCATCCAGGTCCTTTGAGAGCCGACTCCAGCGATCAATATCCGCTTCGGAGAACCGGTCGAGCTCGAGGAGCCCTGGCCTCGCGGCGGGGTCAATGGGGAGGTGGCGTGGTGGCGCCTGGCGTGGTTTATGTTTCGACACTCAGCCTGCCATCTCGGCAGGTTCGTGGCCCTGGTTGGCTGCCGGAGCCCTCTCGGCCATAGCGCTGATAATGAAGCGGCGCAAGCGGTCAAAGCGTCCCAGACGAATCATGTCGCGCGGGGAGACGTCGCCGAGCATCGGATTCTTTGTCCGGAACCACAAGGCGGTTTTGTCGGCATTACCGCCAAAAGCCTCGGCCACCATGTTGCAGGTGGTCCCGATTTCCTCGAAGCGCTTGCGCACGGCATCGGGAATGCCCGCATCGTATCGGACCGAGTTGACAGAAACGTCAGCCAGGTGGGAAACCTCGGTCTTCTTGAGCTCAAGGAAGTCCTTTACCTTTTCCGGGCGGAATGTTGAGCCCATGCCGAAGCCCAGGGGATCATCCTTGGGAAGGTTGCGGAACAGTTCTGCAGTAGGCATTGCTTGGGTCTCCGTGGGCCTTTCAGTCTATACCTACCTGAAGGGCTGCACCCATGTCTCGGGCACGTCTTAACCACGTTCTACACACGTCGCTAACACGCTGTCAAATAACCATCCGTTCCAGCGCTTATGCCGCCCGCGGCCATCCCTCTGCGGCGACGGGCATGCGAAACCTCTCACAATCCCTGAACCGTTCCCCGCCCCGCGAACAAGTAGTCGAACATCTGCTCGGCAATCATCCAGCGCCAACCAAGCCTCTCGGCCGCCATCGCGGTTAAACCTCAGGGTCTATCTTCGTAGCATCAGGATTGAGTCTGCCGAGACGGCTTGGTCCCGTTGCCGTTGCCGTTGCCGTTGATCTTGAACTTCACCCCCTTGTGAGGCGGTGAGTCGCGGACGACAGGCCCGCAGGGGCGGCGGCATGGATGCCGGCGCCTTTTCGCCAGGACAGGAGTCCTGTCGAAAAGCCCGGCCGCGGCTCACGGACTTGTCGGGCGCAGCCCGGCAAGCGCCGAGGAGGGCGCCCCTCTCTCTGGTTACTCTCTCTTACTCCGGGCATCCTGCCCTCCGCCCTTCGGGCCAGCTGCGCTGTTCGCACACGTTCCTGACGTGTGCGTGGGCAAGCGAGAGAGAGTAACTCGCCCTCCGCAGGAGGACGAAACGCTCTTGCTCGGCAGTGCTGGTGACCACCGCAGCGCGACCACCGAACGATCGAGGTCAGGTTCACTTGCAACCGTGGTCCGGAACAGGGGCAGATTCACCCGCTACCACCATGCCTCGGCGTTCCGCCCATTTCGAGTGAACCGAGCAAGGCGATTTCGGACCCAACTCAAGGCATGTCCTCCGACTCTTCAGACACCTGCTGATGGATCTGATCCGGCGCCGGCACCTTCACCGCCGCCAGCCCCGCGCTGCGCAGACTCTGGTTGAGCGTGGCCAGGTCGCCTTCGCGAATCTGCTGCCATAGCGCACTTGCCTTGCCATAGCGCGCCTCACTGGCAGCAACCACCTGACGCTGCCCGTCGGTGGGTGCGCGGTCGGCGCCTTCCACGTCGCTGGCGATATCGGTGAGGCCGTCGTTGATCGCGCGCAGGTTGAGCGCATCCTCGCCGCTGCCGCTGACCAGCGGCGCGGTCTGCTTCAGCAGCGCCTCCACCGACTGACGTTGCGCGGCGTGCGCGGCATCGCCGGCCAGCTTCGCATCGAGCGCGGTGAGCTGCTCGCGCACGGCCTGCACCTCACCGTAGCTCTGCCACACCTTCAGCAGTTGGGCGCCGAGGTCCTGCGACAGGGCCAGGCCGGCGGCGAGATCAGCGCGGCTGACTTCGGTTTCGCGCGGGTCCATCGTCACCTGCAGCGGAGCGCGGTATGACTTGCCGTCGACCTGCAGCACCAGCTGGTAGGTACCGGGCAGCGCCAGCGGGCCTTCAGGCGTCACCGGCGTATCCGAATCCCAGCTGGTGGAAATGCTGTAGCCGTACTTGATCGCCTGCGGGCGCAGATAGCGCAGATCCCACACGAAGCGATGCGCGCCGGCGCTGGCCGACAGCGGGGCGCCTGGGCGCAGCCAGCCCTTGGCAAAGTAGCGGTCGGCATCAAGCTCGGCGGGTTTGTCGGCACTGGAGAATCGACGTACCAACTGGCCGGCGCTGTCGCGGATCTCCAGCGTGACCGGCCGTTTCGCGGCGTGCGCGAGGCGGTAATCGATCACCGCGCCGGCGGGCGGGTTCTGGCCGAGCGGAGTTTCCGGTGGCAGCGGGGTGTCCTTGTTATCGTTGGCGCGCACGCGCACGGCCGGGGCCGGCGTGTACAGGTGCGCGGATGCGTTGGCGATCGCGGCGCTGACCTGGCGCAGCGGGGTCACGTCATCCAGTACCCAGATCGCGCGGCCCTGGGTGGCGGCGATCAGGTCGTTACCGTGCACCAGCAGATCGCGCACCCAAGCGGTCGGCAGGTTGCGCTGCAGCGACTGCCAGCGGCCGCCATCGTCGAAGGAGACGAACACGCCCTGGTCGGTGCCGGCATACAGCAGGCCGGCGCGCACCGGATCGGCGCGCAGCACGGCGACGAAGCTGGTCTTCGGCAGGTTGCCGGAGATCTCGGTCCAGCTGGCGCCGTAATCATGCGTGCGCCACACATGCGGGCTGAAGTCATCCTGCCGATGGGTGTCGACCGCGGCATAGGCGGTGCCCGACTGCAGCGCGGAGACATCGAGCGTGCTGATCTTGGCCCACGCCGGCAGCCCCTTCGGGGTCACGTTCTGCCAGTGCTTGCCGCCATCGCGGGTGAGCTGGATCAGCCCGTCGTCGGTGCCGACCCAGATTTCATTATTGTCCCGTGGCGAAGGCGCGATGGCGTAGATTACGCCGTAGCCGCAGTCGCTTGCCTCGGCGGCGGTCGGGTTGCCATTGCAGTGGGTGGCATCGGCCCGCTTGCCGTTCAACTCGGGGCTGATCACGTCCCAGTGTTCGCCCTGATCGGTGCTGCGGAACAGTACCTGCGCGCCCATGTACAAGGCATACGGCGGCTTGGCCGCGAATGCGATCGGGGTGATCCAGGTGTAGTGGTATTTGTATTCGGTGGGGCGCATGCCGTAGCTGTTGACCGGCCACGGCGTCACGTTCTGCACCATGCCGGTCTGCCGGTTCCAGCGCGACACGCGCCCGCCCAGGCCGGAGCCGAACACGATGTCGGGATTGGCCGGATCGGGCAGGTCGTAGTCGCGCTCGTCGCCGCCGACCGGGTGCCAGTCGCGGAAGCTCAACGCACCATAATCGCTGCGGCTGGCGATGCCGACCGTGCCCGAGTCCTGCTGACCGGAATAGATCCAGTACGGAAACTGGTTGTCGGCCGCCAGGTGATAGAACTGGCCGGTCGGCTGGTTGTACCAGCTGCTCCAGGTCCCGCCGCCATTGACCGTGACCACCGCGCCCTGGTCGCTGGCGGTGATCATGCGGCGCGTGTCGTTAGGGTTGATCCACAGGTAGTGGTAATCGTCGCCGCCGGGTGCGCCCTTGAACACCTCCCAGCGCTTGCCGCCGTCGCTGGAAACACGGATCGACTGGCCGGCCGAATAGATCCGGTCGCGGTCCTTCGGATCGACCGTGATGCGGCTGAAATAATCGTTGGCCAGCCAGCTGGCGTGGCTGGTCGCCTGCCATGTCGCGCCGCCGTCGTCGGAACGGTACAAGCCGCCCTGCGCCGGATCGCTCGCGTTATCGACCACCGCGTAGACGCGCCCACCACTGGCGGTGGCCAGCCCGATGCGTGCCAGATTACCGGTGGGCCAGCCCGTGCCGCCGAGATGCTTCCACGTCACACCGCCGTCGCTGGAACGGTACAGCGCGCTGCCCGGCCCCGCGTTCGGCTGGAAGTACGACAGCCACGGATAGTTGCGCACCTGCCACGCCGCCGCATAGATGATCGCGGGGTTGGCCGGGTCGGCCGCCATGTCGACGATGCCGGTGTTGTCGTCGATGTAGAGCGTCTGCGTCCAGTTCTTGCCGCCATCGGTGGAGCGGAACACGCCGCGCTCTTGGTTCGGCCCGAAGTAGTGGCCGAGCGCGCCGACCAGCACGGTATCCGGATGCTGCGGATCGACCAGGATCTTGCCGATATGCCGGGTCGCATCCAGCCCCACATGCTGCCAGTGCTGACCACCATCGGCCGAGCGATACACGCCGTTGCCGGCGCCCACGTCGTAACGCGCCGCCACCTGGCCAGTGCCGACATAGACCACGTTCGGATCGGATGGCGCCACCGCCAGCGCACCCACCGACGAGGCCGGCTGGTGATCAAACAGCGACTGCCAGGTGCGGCCCGCGTCGTTGCTCTTCCACACCCCGCCACCGGCGGTGCCGATGTAGAACGTATCCGGCTGCGCGGGCACGCCCGCTGCCATCGTCGCCCAGCCACCACGGAACGGCCCGAGCTGGCGCCACTCCAGCGCGCCGGTGACGCTGGCGGGGATCGGCGCTTCGGTCGCCAGAAGCTGGCTGGTGGCGGACAGCGCGAGCGCGCTGATCAGCAGAAACGGACGCAGGGCATGACGAATCGGCATGGAGCACCTTGAGCATGGAATGACGACACAAGGTGCTGAAGATACTCCGGCACGCCGGTCAGGGGAGCGACCTGGCCGGATCGGGCCGACGGCGATTGCCGGTGCGGCGGCGCGATGCCTGGCACCGCGCCGCCGTCATCCATGCAGCGCGAGCCAGCCTGACCGTGAGCCGGGTGCCGCCTGAGTTTTTACTGGAAGGTGTAGTTGATCGACGCGCCGACACCGAAGTCCGGGCTGCCATTGGCCATGCCACCGAGCGCGTAGCTCTGCAGCCGGAAACTGGCGCTGAACTTGTGGTTCCAGTACGCCGCCACTTCACTTTGCGGCGCGCCGCCGACGGCGATCCGCTGGCGATAGTTGTAATAGATGCCCACGTGGTCGTTGCTCGCCACCCGGTAATCGACGCCGGCGTTGGCGTTGATGCCGTTCTTGAGCTTGATGTACTGCGAACTGCCGTAGTTCATCCAGCCCACCGTACCGAACGGTGTCCAGCGGCCGATGACCTTGTAGCTGTCCAGCGATAGGCCGTAGTCGTTCTGGCCCGTACCCAGTCCCTTGTTGGCGTCGGCCGTACCGAATTTCACCTTGCCGGTGAGATCGAGGCCGAAGCTGCGATCGGCACTGTAGAACAGCGTGTACCCGGCCGATGCCACCACGTCGCCAAGGCCGGAGGCCGACGTGGCACCGGTGGTGGTGGTTGATGTGCCGCCACCCAGCACATGACCCAGACCGTGCCCCAGCGGATTGCTGTTGTTGACCGGGCCGGTGCCGGGAATCACGTTACCCGCACCGTGGATGCCGATGTACGGAACGACGACCTTGAAGGTCCAGCGATCGCTCTGATAGGCGGCGGTGAACGGCACCGACCAGATGTCGGTGGTGGTGGTGGTGCCGTACTTGCCGCTGCTGTAGTTGGCGCCGGTGCCGATGCTGAAACCGTCGGTCGCGTGCGCCACCGGCATGCCGATCAGCAGCAGGCCGCCGAGCACCATCCAGTTCGTATGCTTGCTCATGCCTTGGAAATCCTTGAGTAGCCGAGGGAAGACCGGGCCTGGCTGACGCCAGGCCCGTGAGGGGTCGAAACGCATCAGCCGCCGGGGCGACCCACATTATTCGGGATCTGCGGGCGCTCCGGGATCTGCGGACGATCCGGGATCTGCGGGCGTACCGGTACGGTGGGAATCTCGGGAACAGCAGCGTGAGATAGCCCGCTCAGGCCGACAGGATGGTCGGTGATCTGGCTCTTGCCGAAATCGGCGTTGGCGCTGGCGCTGGCGTTGGCGCTGGCGCTGGCGCTGCCATGCACCGCATCCGCCCCGACCTGGGCATGGCCGTTGGCCGCGACATTGGCATGCGCCGCGCCTTCGCTCCCCGCCCCCGCCGCTTGCGCGGAACGCATCACGTCACCCAGCTTGAAACCCATGGTATTGGCGATCTGGCCCCAACCTTCGCCGGAGGCGCGTGCCGCCAGCACGCCTGAAAGATCGGCCGTGGTGCCGTCGGCCAGGATCACGCTTCCACCGTTGAGCGCCGCCGCGATCTCTTCGGCGGTCGGGTCCGTGATGCCCGCCTTGGCCAGGCTGGCCTCGGCCAGCGACAGGGCGATCCTGACATTGCCGTAGCCCATCTTGCCGGTGACCGGCTGGATCGTGGTATCGGTCGTGGTGCTGGTGCCGTCGGCATTCTGGGTTACCTGCGCCAGGGTGATGCTGGTGCCATCACGCAGGCCGTTCACCAGCGCTTGCGCGTTCGTGTCCGAACCGGCGAAGGCCGAGAACTGGCTGCTCAGCCGGGTCGACTCCTGCTGGACACTGGTCGACGTGGTGCCGCTGCCGGAGGTCGTCGCCTCCTGCGCCAAGGTCGGCGTGGCGGCCAGCGCGGTCATCACGGCGGCGCAAACGAGCGTCAGTGTGAGCTGTCGGGTTTTCATGGGTATCTCCTCCTGGGATGCGGCAAGGGGCTGATGAGCTTGCCAAACGGATAACGTCGAGGTCGCTCTGGATGGCCGCATCGAAGCCCCGGCGATGCCAGGCCCGCAGCCACCATGTTTCTGACGGATCAGAGCGTCAGGGCATTCGCAGTGCCGCTGGCACGCGCGCCGGCCATCAGGGTCTTGTCGAGGGCCCGGCTGGTGAAGGTGGCGTTTCGCATGATGGAACCTCCTGCCAGCGATGATTCGGCGGCTTGCGTGGTCCATTACGTCCCGGGCCAGACGATCCATCCATGCTATCGGATCGGGTTCGGTATCCGTTCAGGTTCAGGGCGACAACAGCCCATACCCATAGCGCGGATCGCGACCTGGGGGGCCGAGGTCGCGGGCCTCGCTGGCCAGGCGCCGTTCGACCGCGGCCGCGGCACCTGCGCGCGGCGCGTCCAGCAGCTGAGCCGCCCTGCGCGCCACGATCGGCGCCGCGAACGACGTGCCGCGCATCGCGTCGCGGCCGTGGTCGACCACACCGGACGCGCAGAACGCCACCTGGGGGCCGCTGCCCGAGTCGGGCAGCGTGCGGTCGCGCGAGTCGACCGCGCTGACGCCGATCACCCCCGGGTAGGCCGCGGGGAACAGCGGTGGCGCGGCGGGCCCGTCGTTGCCCACCGCGCTGACCAGCACATGACCGCGCGCGATCATCGCCTGCACCGCACGGGCGAGTACCGGATTGTCGGGGCCAACCAGGCTGATGTTGATCACCGGCACGCCTTCGCGCGCCATCCACGCCAGCGCGCGCACCAGATCGGAAGTGGCGCCGCCGACGGCGTCGCTGCACCACAGGTTGGCCGCATACAGCGTATCGGGATCGCCATCGACGAGGCGCGCCGCCACGACGGTGCCGTGGCGCGACACATTCGCCTTCTCGCAGCCAAATGGCGCGAGGCGCGCGTGCGCCAACGCCGGGTTGGCCGGGTCCACGCCGCCATCGATCAGCCCCACGCGCCGGGCCATGCCGCCGGTCGGCCCTGTTGCCGACGTAACGCTCTGGGTGGCATCGCCACCGGCGCCGGTGCCTGCGGGCAGATAGATATGCTGGTAGGCAAAGGTCACCTTCGGCGCCAGCTGCTGCAGCAATCGCAGCGCCTCGGCCTCACTGCGCCCCCTGGTATCGTGCAGCACCGCCAGGTCAAGTCCGAGCGACGCGTCCGCCGACGTTTGCCTGACGACGGTGAAGCCCTGCGACTGCGCGGCGTCGACTTGCCCAGTCGAGAGACCCAGGGTGAGGAACTCGCCGCGCAGTACCGGCTCGCCCCGGGGATCGACCGTCACCCGCCCGGGTGCGGCGCGGACCAGGGCATCGATCTGCGTCCGTCGCGTCAGCCCCCGCGCGCCGCGCAGCAGGTCGTCGACGTGGTGTATCGACGCCACCGCCGGCAGGTCGGGCATCTGCGGGGTGTCCGGCACATGGGGGATATCCGGCACATGAGGCATGCCCATGCCGGGGATGTGCATGCCACCAGGCGGACCCGGCGGCGGACCTCGGAACTGTGCCCGCGCAGGCGCCGCACTGCCCACGGCAAGCGTGATGGACAGCACGGAAATCAGCACGAAAGACGGGCGCTGCGGCAGCATGGCGAAATGGCTCGGGAGCGTGTGGGGCGGATGCTAGCATTCACGGGCTTTACCCTCCCGAACCGTGCTGTTGGGCGCGACGGAAGGAATCCCTCCTCTCGAACGTAGTGAAAAGGCAATACGTGGATCCAAGCCAAACCGTGCGCGAAGGATTGCTCCAGCTATTGCCCCGCCTGCGTCGGCTGACACGGGCATTGGCAGGTCAGGCCACCGATGCCGACGACCTGGTGCAGATCGTGCTCGAGCGCGCACTGGCGCGGGCGGCGCAGTGGCGGCCGGATGCCGCGCTGGACAAATGGGTGTTCGCGATTGCGCGCAACGCCTGGCGGGACGAACTGCGCACGCGCGGCCGGTCGCAAAACCTGTTCGCGCCGGAGGAAGCCGGAGCCACGGCAGCGGACGGCGCCAGTGCCCCCGCGCAGACGCTGGATCTGGCGACGGCGATGACGACGCTGCCGCCGGATCACCGCGAAGTGGTGGCGCTGGTACTGGTCGAAGGACTGTCTTACAGCGAGGCCGCCATGCTGCTGAAAGTGCCTGTGGGAACCGTCACCAGTCGCCTGGCGCGCGCCCGCGCCACGTTGCAAGCCCATCTCGGGAAGGACACATGAAACCGATCGACGACGACACATTGCAGGCTTACGCGGATGGCGAGCTCGACGCGGCCGCCACCGCGCGCATCGACGCCGCGCTGGCGCACGACGAGATACTCGCTCGTCGGGTGCGGCAGGCACGCGCGCTGCGGACGCAGCTGCAGGCGGCGTTTGACCCGGTGCTCGACGAACCAGTGCCGGCACATCTGTCCGCCCGGTTGCTACCGGCTTTCCCGCCGGCCACCGACGCGGCTGCAGTGCGCCCGATGCATGCGGCGCGGCGCGGATTTGCGAGCGCCCGGCAGCGCGCGACGCGACGCTGGTGGCTGCCGGGCGCCGCGATAGCCGCCTCGGTCGCGTTGCTGGCGATGGCACTGTGGTGGAAGCAGGATGATGAGTTGGTGCGCATGCACGACGGCCAGCGATTCGCGGCGGGCGCGTTGGCGCAGGCGCTCGACCAAGGCCTGGCCAGCCGCCCGAATCCGCATGCGTCGATAACCATCGGCCTGAGCTTCCGCAGCAATGACGGCAGCATCTGCCGCACCTTCGTCGAACGTACCCGGCCGGCAATGGCCGGGCTCGCCTGCCACGCGTCGGGCGGCTGGTCGCTGGCCGCGCTCGACGCGGCTGAAAAACCCGAAGGCGGCCAGTGGCAACAGGCTGCCAGTTCCATGCCAGCTGCCGTGCAGGCGGCGGTCGACGCGCGGATCAAGGGCCAGGCCTTCGATGCGCGGCAGGAACGCGCCGCCCGCGACGGCGGCTGGCGATAAGCCCCTGGCGCACCGAAATCCGGCGGCCGCCGCCGGTCGATGCGTTCGCGGCGCCCGCACCGACCGTCATCACATCGCCCAGCGCACTCCCGCATACCAGGCGCGCCCCAGTGCCGGCTCCAGTCCGTTCTGCCAGACGCGGTCGTAGTACTGGCGGTTGCCGACGTTGCTGACTCCGGCGAGCAGGGTGACGTGGCGGTTGAGCTGCCAGTCGCCGGCCAGGTCCAGCACGGTGTAAGCCGGGATACGCGCCGGCAGATAGCTGCTGCCACTGCCATGGGACTGATCGGAGGACTGCCAGAACTGCGCGGCGGAGGACACGGCGGTGAGGCTGAGCTTGACCCGATTTTCGACGCGCCAGGTCACGCCGGCCTTGAGCAGGTAGCGCGGCGCATAGGCGGGAGTCTTGCCGACCTGGCCGGGAGTAGCACTGGCGGTATAACGGGCATTGAGCAGGCTGGCATTGATGAACGCCTCCAGATGATCGCCGCTGTCGACGGCGCTGCTGCGGGCGAGGAAATCGTAGTTGAGCTGGCCTTCCAGACCGCGACTGCGGGTGTCGCCGGTGTTCACCTCGGCCACGTCGATGTTGTTGAGTTGCACCGCCTCGATCTGGTTCTTGAAATTGATCCAGAACAGGCTGACGTCGTAGTACAGGCCAGTGACCGGCACACCATGCACGCCCAGCTCGTACGACAGCGACTTCGACGGATCGGGCGCCTGGCCGGGCACGATGTTGGCGAACGGCGAGGCCATGTCGAAATAGCGCAGCGGGCGCCAGCCCTGCGAGACGTTGAAGTAGGTCTCGTTGCCGTGGCCGAAGTCGTTGCCGATGCCCAGCCCGAACAGCGGCACCGTGCGTGCGTCGGCCTGGTTGATCAGCGGGCGACTGAGGAAGGGCGGCCTGACGGTTTCATCGACCGCCACGCGCTCATGCTCCAGCCGCACCGAGGGCACGATGTGGAAGCGATGCGGCAGGCGGAACACGTTCTCGGCGAAGATCGCCGCGTAGTTCGAGGTGCGCGCCTGCACCAGCCGTGGCGTGCCGTTGCGATCGTATCGGTCGACGGTGAGATTGCTGCTGGTCCACTGGCGGAACGGGTCGTCGCCATGGAACAGCGTGGTACCGATGGTGAAGGCATTGCCCTTGCCCCACTTCTTGCGCAGGCGCAGGTCGGCACCGCTGGTACGGAACTGCTCGTCCTGCAAGGTGGTGCTGGTCGGCAACGAGCGCGGCGGCAGCGAGCTGGCGGCCGAACGGGCGGCCAGATCCTGATAGGCAAACCAGGCCTTGCCCTCGAACATCCAGCCGTCGCCGAACTCGCTGCGATTGCCCAGCACGATCTGGTCGCGGTTGACCCAGTCGCGGTTGGTCGGCGTGGGCGTGGCGCGCGGGTTGGCCTGCCACTGCGCATGGCTGAGCCGACCCGCATCGCCCGAATCGGCGGCGATGGCATGCAGGTCGACCCACCACAGTTGCCTGTCGCTGGGCCGGTATTCGACGTAAAGATCGCTCTGGCGCATCTGCGATTGCGCGTTGGGGCGGGTGCCATCGCTGCGCACGTAGGCGGTGTCGAAGCGCCAGGCAAAGGCGCCGTGGCTGCCTTCGAGCACGTTGTAGGTCGAGTACAGGCCGTGATCGCCGATCACCTGCTCGGTGCTGGCCGCGAAGGGCGTACCGGGTTTGGGCCGGCGGGTGACCAGGTTGATCACCGGCGCCGGCTCGGGGCCGTACAGCAGGCTGGAGCCGCCGCGGATCATTTGCACCTCGGACAGGCTTTGCGTCAGCGGCATCGCATACAGGGTGGGAAAGCCGATCCAGTCGCTTTCCAGCGGGATGCCGTCCTGCATCACCAGCACGTATTCCGATTCCTGCGGATTGCCAAGGCCGCGATAGCTGAGGTTGAACTGGGTCGGCGTGGGCTGCTGCGACACCTGGATGCCGGGCGTGCGCGCCAGCAACTGATCGAGGTTGTTGTTGATGACCGTGGGCTGGTCGTCCAGATGGGTCACCGTGGTTTTCTTGGTCACCGTGATTTTGGTGCCATCGACTTCGGGCAGCATGTGTTGCAGCTTGGCCTTGAGCGTCTCGCGCCAGGCTTCGGCTTTCACGTCGACCGGAGACAGGTTGGTCGGCGGCTTGTTCGCCGCAGTGTCGCCCGCCGTGGCGGTGTCCTGCGCCCGGGTGGCTGCGGAGGTGAGTGCCAGGGCAACAGCCAGCGGCAGCAGGGCGTGGCGCGAAATCAACATGGTTCGACTCTTGAAAAATCCAACCCAGTGTTATCCATCAGCACGGGGCGAAGCGCCATAGGCCAGAGGTTTACCCCGCACCCCGTCGCCGCTCAGCCGTTACGCGCGTACTCTCTGCCCCTGTCACATGGCCTCCCTTGGTTGCGCAAGAGGCGGCGTGTGTCGTTCTGGCCGATCGCAATCGGCCAGCCGCAGCCCGCGTTCGCGGGCGACACCAGAGGGAGGTCTGGTTCCATGCGTATGCCTTTGTTGCTCTGCACTGCCTTGTTGCTGGTTGCCACGTCCGCGCGGGCAATCACCGCCGACGAGCTGGTGGCCAAATACCTTGACGCCCGCGGCGGGCTCGACAAGATCCACGCCATCACCACGCTGAAGCTCGAGGGCAAGCTGCGCATCGGCGGCCAGTTCGAGCTGCGTTTCGTGAGCTACCAGAAGGCGCCCGATTCAACCCGATTCGATGCCACCATCCAGGGCCTGACCCAGATCCAGGCCTGGGACGGCAAGGATGCCTGGCAGATCTCTCCGTTCCAGGGCCGTCGCGACCCGGAGAAGATGTCCGACGACGACGCCCGACCGCTGGCCGACGACGCCTCGATCGGCGGTCCGCTGGTGGACTGGAAGGCCAGGGGCAGCACGCTGAGCTATCTCGGCACCGAAGACATCGACGGCACCCAGGCGCACAAGCTCAAGGTGACCTTGAAGAACGGCGACATCGAGTACGTCTATCTCGATCCGGACTACTTCCTGGAGATTCGCCGGGTCAGCCAGCTCACCGTTCGCGGCACCCACCTGAAGTCGACCACCGACTTCGGTGACTACGAGCGCGTCAACGGCGTGTATTTCCCGTTCTCCAGTTCGGTGCAATCCGACGGCGGCGGCGATGGCGGCGGCGATCAGCAAATGACCGTCATCAAGGCGACCGCGAACGCGCCAGTGGCCGACAGCCTGTTCGCGTTCCCGGCCAGCGCCAGCCCCAGCAAGGAAGGAGCGAAATGATGAAGACCCATCACAAGCAAGTCGCGATGGCCCTGCTGGTTGCCCTGTCCAGCGCCGCGGGTCTGTGCGCTGCGGCGCCCGCCGACAGCAGCAACGGCATGGCCCGCTTCGACAGCGGCGCGATCTCCGGCCTGGGTGCGCGCAACATCGGCTCGGCCGCGATGAGCGGACGCATCGCCGCGCTGGCCGCCGCGCCGGAAAAAGACGGCAAGCTGCTGCTCTACGTGGGCGCGGCCAGCGGTGGCGTGTGGAAATCCACCGACGGCGGCACCACCTACACGCCGGTATTCGACAAGCAGCCGGTACAGTCGATCGGCGACATCGCCATCGACCCCTCCAACCACGAGACCGTATGGGTTGGCACCGGTGAATCGTGGACGCGCAACTCGGTGTCGATCGGCAACGGCATCTACAAGTCCACCGACGGCGGCGAGAGCTGGACCAACATGGGCCTGAAGGGCTCCGAGCGCATCGCCAAGGTGGCGATCGACCCGCAGCACAGCGACACCGTGTACGCCTGCGTGCCGGGCAAGCTGTGGAGCGACTCGGCCGACCGCGGCCTGTACAAGACCACCAACGGCGGCAAGAGCTGGTCGCTGGTGTTGAAGGGCCGCAACCTCTCCACCGGCTGCGCCTCGGTCACGATGGACCCGAAGAACCCGGATGTGCTGTTCGCCGGCATGTGGGATTTCCGCCGCAAGGGCTGGACCTTCCGCTCCGGCGGCGAGTCGCCCACGGCACCATCGGCCAGCGGGCTGTTCCGCTCCAGCGACGGCGGCAAGTCGTGGAGCGAGATCACCAGCCAGGACAACAAGGGTTTCCCGGTGAAGCCTTATGGCCGCATCGCGGTGGCGGTGGCGCCGTCCAATCCCTCGATCGTCTACAGCCTGGTCGAGTCGCCGCACTCGGCGCTGTACCGCTCCGATGACGGCGGCAAGACTTGGCAGGCGCGCGACAAGAGCCAGCTGATGGTATGGCGGCCGTTCTACTTCGCCAATCTGATCATCGACCCGACCAACCCCGAGCGGCTGTTCAAGCCCGATCTCAACCTGATCCAGAGCCTCGACGGCGGCAAGAGTTTCGCCAATGTCGGCGGCGGCACCCACGGCGACTCGCACGTGGTGTGGATCGACCCGCGCAACACCAAGCAGATCATCGTCGGCGACGACGGCGGCCTGTGGTTCTCGCAGGATGGCGGCAACAAGTGGTGGAAGGCGAACAACCTGCCGGTGTCGCAGTTCTATCACGTGAGCGTGGACAACGCCGACCCGTATCGCGTCTACGGCGGCCTGCAGGACAACGCCTGCTGGGTCGGCGACTCGGCCTATCCCGGCGGCATCGCCAACGCGCAGTGGGCCAACTTCTGCGGCGGCGACGGCTTCTGGATGTTCGACGATCCGTCCGATGCCAACTACATCTACATGGAGACCCAGGGCGGCACCGTCACCCGCGTCAACCGCCACACGCACGAGGCGCGCGACATCCAGCCCAAGCCGAACTACCACGAAAAGCTGCGCTGGAACTGGAACACCCCGATCGCGCTGAGCCCCAACGAGAAGGGCACGATCTACATGGGTGCGCAGTTCCTGTTCCGCTCGCGCGACCACGGCCAGAGCTGGGACCGCATCTCGCCCGACCTCACCACCAACGACCCGAAGAAGCAGCAGCAGGAGAAGTCCGGCGGCGTCACCGTAGACAACTCCTACGCCGAGACCTACACCACCATCTACTCGATCAGCGAATCGCCGAAGCAGGCCGGCCTGATCTGGGTCGGCACCGACGACGGCAACCTGCAACTGACCCGCGACTACGGCAAGCACTGGAGCAACGTGGTCGGCAACATCAAGGGCCTGCCGGCAAACGAGTGGGTGTCGTGGGTGCAGGCGGACAACGTCGACCCGGCCAGCGCGTATGTGGCATTCGACCGACATACCTTCGGCGACATGGCGCCGTACCTCTATGCCACGCATGACTACGGCAAGTCATGGACGGCACTGGTGACGCCGAAGAACGACAAGGGCCTGCGCGGCTACGTGCACGTAATCCGGCAGGATCCGCTCAAGCCCGGCCTGCTCTACGCCGGCACCGAGTTCGGGCTGTGGATCTCGATCGACAGCGGCACCCACTGGGCGCAGTTCAAGGGCGGCCATTTCCCGGCGGTGGCGGTGCGCGACATCGCCTTCCAGGACCGCGACGCCGCGCTGGTGCTGGCCACTCACGGCCGCGGTATCTGGATCGTCGACGACATCACCCCGCTGCGTGCGCTGGACGCCAGGGTGCTGAACAGCGAGGCGAGCTTCCTGCCGTCGCTGCCGGTGCAGCAGCGTATCCAGGGCTGGGGCGGCTGGCCCGGTGGCGACGCCACCTTCGTCGGCCCCAACCCGACCGATGGCGCGGTGATCACCTACTACCAGCGCAGCCGCCATCTGTTCGGCAAGCTGACCATCGACGTGCTGGACAGCCAGGGCAACCTGATCGACACCCTGCCGGCCAGCGTGCGCCGCGGCATCAACCGGGTGCAGTGGTCGATGCGCACCAAACCACCGCGCGTGCCGCCTGCGGCGCAGATCGCCGGCAATTCCATCGTCGGGCCGCGCGTGGTGCCGGGCGTCTATACGGTGCGCATGACCAAGAACAAGGACGTCTACGAGACCAAGGTCAAGGTGGTACTGGACCGCCGCGCCAGCTTCAGCCTGGCCGATCGCCAGGCCCAGTTCGACGCGGCCACGCGGGTGAAAACCCTGTTCGGCAACATGAGTGATCTGATCGCGCGGATCAACGCCGTGCGCAGCGCTGCCGACGCCGAGGCGGCCAGCCTGCCCGCCAACGACGCCAGCCGAAAACAGCTTGCCAGCCTCGGCGATCAGGTCAACGCGATCCGCAAGAAGATCGTGGCCACCACCGAGGGCGGTGCGATCACCGGCGAGGAACGCCTGCGTGAACACACCGACGAACTGTACGGCGCGATCATGTCGTGGGAAGGTCGCCCCACCGACTACCAGCTCGCCTACATCGACACTCTGACCCGCGAACTGGGTGACGTGCAAAAAGCATTCACCGACTTCCAGCACGGCGACCTGGCCAGGACCAACGCCGAGCTGAAGGCGCATCAGCTGAAGGAAATCACCGTACCGGCCAACATCCCCGAGCAGGATGGCGAATCCCGTGGCGGCAAGGAGGGCCTGGAGGCCCTGCTGCGCGGAATGGATCGCGACTGAGGTTCTGCCACTCGACCAGCCGGTTGTCGCGGGAGCCATCGCGCTCCCGCGACAACCGCCGCGGCTCCCGACAAGCCGCGGCGGCATCGTGCCGCCGCACTCCGAAAGACCCCGACCCGCTTGACCCGATGGCGGCCTCGCCCCAAGCTACCTACCAACTAGTAGGTTTGTGGATGAAAAAATGAAGCTCAATGCAGCACTGGACCAGCGTGCCGTGGTGCAGTCACTCGACCTGCCCTGGGTGGATTCCCCGGCCGCGGGCATCCAGCGAAAGATGCTCGAGCGCGATGGCGCTGAAGTGGCGCGCGCCACCTCGATCGTGCGCTACGCGCCGGGCAGCCACTTTGCCACGCACCTGCATCAGCTGGGCGAGGAAATCCTGGTGCTCGACGGCACGCTGGGCGACGAGTACGGCAGCTACGGGCCGGGCACGTACCTGAAAAATCCGCCGGGCTCGTCGCACGCCCCGTACTCCGAAACCGGCTGCACCCTGTTGGTGAAACTGCGTCACCTCGAGCCCGCCGACAGCGAAAGAGTGGTGGTGGATACGGCACACGCGTCGTGGTTTCCCGGACTGGTGCCAGGCCTGTCGGTACTGCCGCTGTCCGAGTTCGGTACCCGGCACACGGCGCTGGTGCGCTGGGCACCGGGCACACAGTTCCAGCCCCATCGCCATTACGGCGGCGAGGAGATCTATGTGCTCGAGGGTGTCTTCGAAGACGACTTCGGCAGCTACCCCGCCGGCACCTGGATGCGAAGCCCGCACCTGAGCGCGCACAAACCCTTCAGCGAGCAGGGCTGCGTCATCTTTGTCAAGACCGGCCATCTGCCGCCCACCGAGCCAGTGCAGGTCAGCGCATGACACCGTTCGGCGAAATGTCCGCGACGGCCGAACGGGTGGTCGACGCGGCCGAGAGCCTGATCCAGCAGCATGGCTACAACGGCTTCTCCTACGAAGACATCGCGCACCTAGTAGGCATCAGAAAGCCCAGCATCCACCACCACTTTTCGACCAAGGCCGAACTGGTCGCCGTAGTGGCACAACGCTATACGCATCGTTTTGGCGAACAGTTGCTGGCGATTGAGCACAAACATGCCAGAGCGCCGGCCCGGCTCAAGGCCTATGCCGCGCTGTTCGAGCAAACCTTTGCCCGGGATCAACGCCTGTGCCTCTGCGGCATGCTGGGCGCCGAGGCCGACTCGCTGCCCGACGAGGTCGCCGGCGAGGTCGCGCAGTTCTTTGCTGCCAATCTGAAATGGCTGACCGCGGTGGTCGCCGCGGGACAAGCTGCCTCGCTGATGCGGTCCAGGCCATCCAGCGCGGCCATAGCCGAGGCCTTCCTGTGTGCGTTGGAAGGGGCCATGGTCGTCGGCCGGGGAATGCCCTCGGCGAAAGGACCGGCAGCCACCGCTGCGGTGTTTCTCGCTGCCCTGGCGGCTTGAGCCCGGCAGGTTCGTCGCACCGCCGACATCGCAATTTATTGCGCCCGCAAGCAGTACCTTCGTCACTTGCGACAGGTGTGTGCCCGGCATGACAGTGGCCGGATTGCCCGCGTACGACGGCTGGCCGTCGCACGCTCCGCCGACCCGAGAGGTAAACAAAACATGCCCCGCACCAGCCGCCGCATCCTTGCACTCGCCATCCTGTCCTCGCTGATCGCCATGCCGGCATTTGCCGCCACGGCTCCGGCATCGCCGACCAGCTCCAGCGACAAGGGCCCGTTTGCCGAACTGCATTTTCGCGATCTCGGCCCGGCGGTGGCCGGTGGCCGCGTCGCCGCGGCGGTCGGCATCCCGGGTGACCCGCTGACCTACTACGTGGGTGCTGCCGCGGGTGGCGTGTGGAAGACCAGCGACGGCGGTGAGCACTGGAAGCCGATCTTCGAACACGAAGCCAGCGCGTCGATCGGTGCCATCGCACTGGCCCCTTCCAACCCCAACCTGGTCTGGGTCGGCACCGGCGAGAGCAACATCCGCAACGACATCGTCGACGGCGCCGGCGTGTACCTGTCCACCGATGCCGGCAAGAGCTTCAAGCGCATGGGCCTGGCCGATGCCGGCCAGATCGGCAAGATCATCGTCGACCCGCACAACCCCGACCACGTGCTGGTCGCCGCGCTCGGCCATGCCTGGGGGCCGAATGCCGAACGCGGCGTGTTCGAAACCACCGATGGCGGCAAGACATGGCACAAGACGCTGTTCGTGGACAACACGACCGGCGCGATCGACATGGCGATGCAACCCGGCAATCCGCAGGTACTGTTTGCGTCGACCTGGGAAGTCGTGCGCCATCCGTGGAACCTGGTCGATGGCGGCAAGGGCAGCGGCCTGTGGCGCTCCACCGATGGCGGAGCGACCTGGAAAAAACTGGGCGAAGGTCTGCCCAAGGGGCCGCTGGGACGCATCGCGGTAGCCACTGCGCCGAGCGATCCCGAGCGCGTCTACACGCTGGTCGAGACCAAGCCGGGCAAGGGCCTGCTGTTCGTCTCGCACGACCTGGGCGACAAGTGGACCGAGGTCAGCGACAACCATGCACTGGACGTGCGCCCGTTCTACTTCTCGCGCTTCGTGGTCGCACCGACCGACGCCGACAAGCTGTATTTCATGTCGTTCCACCTGATGCAGTCCGACGACGGCGGCAAGACCGCGCATGTGGCCGACAAGGACGTGCATCCGGATCATCACGCGCTGTGGATTGATCCACTCAACTCGAAACGGATCCTGCAGGGCAACGACGGCGGCGTCTTCCTCAGCCAGGACAGTGGCACCAGCTGGCGCTTCCTCGATGCCCTGCCGATCGAACAGGACTACATGGTGGCTGCCGACAGCGGCACGCCGTATACGCTGTGCGCCGGCCTGCAGGACAATGCCGGCTGGTGTGGCCCGTCCAGCTCGCTGGCGGACAAGGTGGTGGGCGCGAACGACTGGTTCAACGTGGTCGGCGGCGACGGCCAGTACGTGGTGCCGGCACCGAGCGATCCAGACCTGATCTACAACGACGCCCAGGACGGCGCGCTCAGCGTGTTCCATCGCCACGGCAAGCACAGCGACTTCATCATGCCGTACCTGCACGGCCCGGGCTTCGTCAACGACCTGCCGCTGACCGAGGCGAAATACCGCTTCAACTGGACCACGCCGATCGCGGTCGACCCGCACGACGCCAGCACGGTCTATGCCGCTGGCAACGTCGTGCTCAAATCCACCGACGCCGGCCAAAGCTGGGCGCCGATCAGCGGTGACCTCACCCGCAACGACAAGACCAAGCAGGCGCTCTCCGGTGGCCCGGTCAACCTCGACCTGTCCGGCGCCGAGACCTACGACACCGTGCTGTCGCTGACCATCGCGCCATCGGATACCAAAGTGCTCTGGGCCGGCACCGATGACGGCCTGGTGCAGCTGACCCGCGACGGCGGTGCGCACTGGGCCAACGTCACCCCCGCCGGCGCACCGAAGTGGGCGCGCGTCTATCAGGTGGGTGTGTCGGCCAGCCAGCCGGGCGATGCCTATGTCGGCTTCGATGCGCATGAACTGGACGACCGGCATGCCTACGTCTACCGCACCGACAACTTCGGCAAGAGCTGGACGCGGATCGACAAGGGCCTGCCGGAAGCACCGGTCTCCGTGGTGCGCGAAGACCCGGCCCACCCCGGCGTGCTGGTCGCCGGCACCGATGTCGGCGCCTGGATCTCGCGCGACAACGGCGGCCACTGGAGCAAGCTCGGCGCCGATTTCCCGACCGTACCGGTGGTCGACGTGAAATTCGTGCAGGGTGATCTGGTGCTGGCCACGCATGGCCGCGGGATCTTCGTGTTCGATCATTTCGCGCCGCTGGCCGAGTACAGCGATGCCATCGCGAAGCAGGATCTGCATCTGTTCACCCCACGCGCCGGCATCGAGCTGACGCGCTGGTCGCGCGGCGAAGGCGCCGAGCCGCTGTACACCGTGCCCAACGCGCCTGACGGCGTGGTGATCGACTACAGCGTGCCCAAGGCGATCAAGGCCGCCAAGGACGACAAGCACGGCGCGATCACGCTGAGCGTGCGCGACAGCGCCGGCCGGCTCATTGCCACCCGCTACACCGACGCCAAGGCGGGCGTGAATCGCTATGTCTGGAACATGCGCTACGACGGCGCCACCAAGCTCGATTTCGACAAGCCGCAAAGCGACGACGAGAACAAGGACAAGGACGGCAACAACAGCCACGGCCCGATGGTGCTGCCCGGCACCTACCAGGTCACCGTCAGTGCCGACGGTCACAGCGCCAGCGAAAGCGTGCTGGTCAAGGCCGACCCCAACCAGAAGCCGGCGATAGCTGCCGAGCAGGCGATCCTGCAGCACGCACTGGCCGCCCGCGCTGAACTGAGCACGCTCAACGACATGCTGAACCGGGTCACCAGCATGCGCGCGAGCCTGAAACAGTTCGAGGACAAGGCCGGCGATGACGCGCATTACGCCGAGGCACTGAAGCAGGCGAAAAAGCTCGACGGAGAGCTGGGTGCCTTCCGCGACAGCATCTACGCCCCCGGCGTGGAGCACGACGTGGTCGAGGACGACCTCAAGCAGCTGTCGGATCTGCAAGGCAGCGTGCAGGCACTGGCCGGCTATGGCTTCTCCGGCCTGCAAGGGCAGATGCCCACGCCGGCCCTGCTGGAGATGGCGCAGCAGCTGGACGGTCAGGTCGTCGCCAAGGTCGGCCAGTTCAACGCGCTGCTTGCCGGCGATGTGGCCAGCTACAACCGCAGCGCTTATACGGCCGGGGCACCAACGCTGATGACGGGCGAACCGGCGAAGATCGCCGCTGCGCCCTGACCGGCGACGAGGTCGGGACGCGGTTGGCAAAGGGACCAGCCTCGCCCTCTCCCGTGCGCGGGAGAGGGCGAGGCAAGCGGAAGCATTCACCGCGACCCTGGCACTGCGCTCGTAAAGACCATGCCGGCGGCCCCTGCGGCGAGCCGTGCTCGCGCGGCAGGAGTAGGCTTGAACGGCCACCCGGGAGGTTCCGACCATGTCTCATCGCACCTGCACGCTCATGCTGCTGGCCAGCGCCCTGCTGCTGCCATGCCTCGCCAATGCCGCCCCCAAGACGACGACCGACACCACCGCCCAGCTGCAACACGCGGTCGATGGAACCTGGCGCTCCACCGCGCATCAGGCCCGTGACCGCTATCGGCACCCGGTCGATACCTTGCGGTTCTTCGGCATCAAACCCGACATGACCGTCATCGAGCTGGACCCGGGCGGCGGCTGGTACAGCGAAATCCTCGCGCCGTTCCTGTACGACCATGGCCATCTGATCGAGGCCGGCTCGCCCAGGTTTGCCGACAAGATCAAGGCCGAGCCGGCCGTGTTCGGTCACATCGAGAAAGTCATCCCGTTCACGCCACCGCTGCAGCTCACGCTGGGCGCGGCAAATTCGGCCGACATGGTGCTGACCTTCCGCAACACCCATGACTGGCTCAACCGCAGCCCCGACGCCCTCGCCGCCGCGTTCAAGTCGGTCTACGACGTACTCAAGCCCGGCGGCGTGTTCGGCGTGGTCGAGCACCGCGCCAAACCCTTTTCCGACGCCGTGGAATCGGCCAAGGCCCTGCACCGCATTCCCGAGGACTACCTGATCGCACTGGGCCTGAAAACCGGCTTCCGCCTCGACGGCGTTTCCGAAATCAATGCCAACCCGAAGGATCCCGAAGACATCAACGTGCACCGCCTGCCACCGGATCTGGCCGGCCCCGACAGCGAACACGCGAAGCTCGAAGCGGTGGGCGAGTCGGACCGGATGACGTTGCGGTTTGTGAAGCCTTGAGCTGAGTGGAAGCACACACAAGAGCGCCGACTGAATCACCGGCAAGACGAACCCGCTGGCCGCTTTCAGCGAACAGCAGGCGCTTGAAGGTGAACCGTTCCCACTCCCTGATTCGTCACCCCAGCGGCTCTCAACAGCGGAGCGCTTTGCGGCCTGGCACCTCTGGCCGTCCAATGGCGGGCATCAGCCTGGAGCTAAAGAGCAGGAGTGTTTCGACTCGCTCTGCGAACCGAGGCACTTCTCTCTTGCTTGTCCAACAGAGACATGCCCGATAGAAAACGACACCCCACTTGGCGCACAGGAGCCAGGGTAAAGCCGCGCGCCCTGCTGACCCGCGCTCGGTACGCCATCGCTGCCCTTTGACCGAAGCCAAAGAGCCACGAGTTCCGGCTTGCGGCGGCGAATTCGCGTGGCAACGAATGTCTCAGCCCGGGCATTTTCGGACACTCGCTGAGTGCTTTTCACAGGAAGAAAACTGCCATCGCCCTGATGGTTTAGCTCGTGGCGCGACGACTGCCTGAGCCGCAGGCGGTTCCCTGCACGACTTGACCTGCGTGTCAAAGCGCAGAGCGCTCGAACGCCGAAACAAGATAGTCGATGAACACTCTCACTCGCATCGGCACCCGACGGCCCGCCGGATAAACAACATGGATGGGAATCCGCTCCGGCTGCAGGTCAGGAAGCAATACCTGGACTTCCCCGGAACGGATCTCGTCCGCCAGTAGCCAGAACGGCGCCTGGGAAATGCCGAGGCCGCAAAGCACGGCTGCGCGAATCTGTTCTGCATCGCCGGTAATCAACGAACCGTGCGGAACATAGGAGATAGTCTTTCGCTTGACCTTGAGTGACCACGGGTAGCGCTCTCTGCCCTTCGCGAAAGCAATACAGGTGTGCATGTCCAGATCCGCAAGCCGGGTCGGTACACCTTTCGCAGCGAGATAGCCCGGGCTAGCCACCAGAACAAAATCCGTTTCGGACAACTTCCTCGCGGTGAGCGACGAGTCCACCAGTCGGCCATGGCGAATGGCCAGGTCGATCCCGTCTCCTACCAGGTCGACCTGCCGCTCCGAAACCGACAGCTCGATCGTCATGTCAGGATACTGTCGAAAGAACCCGGGGAGCAGTGGCGTGATGCAAAGTCGGCCATGTGCCGGAGCGGTATTGATCCTGACGATGCCTCGTGGCGACTGCAGGCGCTCGCCCACGGAAGACTCAAGCACATCAAAGTCGTCCACAAGCTGTTTCGCGGACTCATAGAACGCTTGCCCCGCCTCCGTGATCGCGACCTGACGCGAGGTGCGCAAAACGAGTTGTGCCTCGAGATACCTCTCCAGCGCAACGATTTGCTTGCTTACTGCAGGTTGTCCGATCCCTTCTTCGCGTCCCACGGCAGAAAAACTGCCGCTTTCGACAACGCGTACGAACAAGCGAATCGCGTTCAAGCGGTCCATATCTGCCACCCATCGATTCCATATTGGAATTGATGGTATGCCTTGATGCGGTGTTCTGGAAATGAGTGAAGTTGCTTATGTTGCGGGCTGTGCCATCACTGATACCGAGATAGAGGGGGCCAATGAATGAAAGCGATTTGTGTAACGCCTGACCGTGAACTGGAGGTTCGCGACGTCCCGACCCCGAACGAGCCTGCGCCGGGCCATGTCCTTGTCGACATGGATGCCTCGGCGATCAACCATGGCGACAAGACGTTCCTGAGAATGCCAGCTGTGGTGGGTGGCGGGCTGGCCGCCAGCCAGCATGACGTGTGGGGTGCATCGGGATCCGGGCGGGTAGTCGCGGTCGGAGCAGGCGTCCCGGCGGACTACGCGGGCAAGCCGGTGGCGATCTACCGGTCGCTTGGCAGAAGTCCTGAGAATATCGGGCTGTGGTGCGAAAGAGCGCAGATGCCTTGGACGAGTTGTCTGATCCTGCCGGATCATGTCTGCACGCGGGACTACAGCGGTTCGCTCGTCAACGTCATGACGGCCCACGCCTTTCTTGAAGAGATCGCAGAAGCGGGCCACAAGGGCGTGATTGTCACGGCCGGGAATTCGGCCACTGGCCATGCCATGGTTTCACTCGCGCGCAGAAGGAAGCTTCCCGCGATTTTCCTGGTGCGTACCGAGGCCGCTCGGGAGGCGCTCGGACGTCTGGGCGCGGAGCATGTCATCGTGACAAACGAAGGCTTCACGGACACGCTCGGCGCGTTGTCCGCCGAACTGGGTACGACGGCGGTATTCGATGGCGTCGGCGGCGACTTGCCAGGGAGAATTGCTCCAAGCCTGCCGATGAATTCAACGATTTATGTCTACGGCCTTCTCGCGGAAGGGAACCCATTCTCCATGCAGTCGATGCTCTTCATGGTGAAGAACCTGACGATGCGCAGGTTCAGCAATTTCGAAAGCAGGACGGTGACGGAAAAGTCGAAGCTCGTTTCGGCACTGAAAGCGCTTGAAGGTGTAATTGACGACCCGATGTTCAGGACTCGAATCGGACAGGAGTTCCGTCTCGATCAAATAGAACTTGCCATGGGTTACGAATCGCCCGACGGGGCCAAGGCTGTCTTGGTAGCGTAGGCAGCCAGCCCCAAAAAGCATGTGTGTTTGTGCCGGCCTCTCTACCTCGAAGTGGGCGGGAGCACACACCTTGTGCGTGCCACGCCCCACAGCCGGAATCGCTCTCAATCGGTCTCTGCCCATCGCATTTTTCGGGGCGCCATCGAGCCTGCAAGAGTTGAGCGCAGGGCGTGAAGCTTGAGCCGCGCTGCTGGCGTCCGCTTCGACGTAGATGCTTTAACCGAAGATCTGCTCGACTGATGCTGGCTTTCCATCGGGCCAATTAGTGCCAAGCCGCCATCAACGAACGATTGCAGTGTGGTTCTGGCAAATAACATTGCCAGAGTCAGTGATTGCAAAGAGTCAATTCCGCGGATGTCCGACCCACGGCGATCAAGCCCATCAAGAAGCACGGGACAGGCCCAACGCGCTCCGTCAAGTTCTGAATTTGGCCTGCCTATCCTGACATGAATCGAGAATTTTCCTTTCTCAGGATGCTCAGCAACCAGCTTGCGTCCGGCGATGAAATCATCGATGCGATTCTTTGGCACCTACTTCCTGACAGTCTTGCCTGAAGGAATATGCATCTGAAGCCATGCAGGATGAGCGAACCATATCCCCGTGATCCACTCGATGTCCTCCACCTCGAATCGGGTAATACGTCCAACGCAAATCCCGACCGGGATCGGCCCACATCAACCTTCATTGTATCGTCGTTCACCAGAGCGATGACCCGCAGCCATGGGCGACCCATGCCCATAGCACCATTGAATCTGCAAGGGTTGTCATCGGCCAGGAAGAACGGTCGGCACGTTCGTCGTTCGGGACGCTCAATTCGGTGGTGCGCTCCACATTTGCTGACAAGAGGGCACCGAGCAAGCAGTCAGGCTTGGCGTCGTGGCGTTCGAGCACGAACGCGAACATTGGGCTGGATTCGCTTCGGCCCGAATCAGTCGACAAACCACTCGAGGAGCGCGCGATTGACGGCCTCGGGTTGTTCGAGCGTCGAAGCGTGGCCGCAGTTTTCTACGACCACGAGCCGTGCGCGCGGGATGGCCGCGGCAATTTCCCGGGAGTGTTCCGGCGGCGTGAGCGGGTCGCTGTCGCCGACCAGGACAAGCGTTGGCACAGTGATGGCCGGCAGGCTGGGACGGGAGTCGCTGCGCCCGATGCAGGCCTCGAGCTGCCTTGCCATGCCTTCGATGCCCACGGTCAATCCCATGCGCACATTGGTTGCACGCAGCACGAGGTCGCCTTGATGGGCTGGGTGCAGTATCGCGCCGTAGACCTGTGTCAGCAGCGCCTCGAAGTTTTCGTGGCTGGCCTGGGCCATCAGGGCACGCCTTTGTGCGGTCTGATCGGAGGTGTCGGGACGGGCCGAGGTATCGAGCAAGGCCAGCCTGGATACGCGCTCGGGGGCTTGCCGCATGATCTCGAGGCAGATGTAGCCGCCCATGGAAATGCCGGCGAGGGCAAAGCGCGGCGGTGCGACAGCGAGAATAGCGGTGGCAATCCCGGCGATGGTCCCGCCCTCCAGCGTGGATGCAATGGTGACCGGACCGTGGGGCCACAGGGCGGCGACCTGGGGAGCGAACACTTCGGAGGTGCAAAGCAGGCCGGGAACAAGAACGATGGGGGGCATCTATCGCATCCGGTGGGAAAAGGCTGGGTCCGCAGGCGTCTGTCTGCATCTGAATCAGGCGGATATTCGCCACGGCAGCCGCGCCAGTGTGCAGCTCACGAATTATAGCAACCGGCCCGTGGTCAGCTCGGCGCCGTTGCTCACCTCGGCTTCAGTACCTCAGACCACACTGGACTTGGCCAGGGTCAACCTGCGTCACTCCGTTTCGGCAGCCTCGTCAGATCCAGTGGTCCCACTTTTAAGCGCGCACCTGACGAAGCACTCCAGCCGACCGTCATCCCGCTACGTGAGCTGCCAGCGGTCGAGCGAAGGCGCGATGGCCAGCCTTCACGAAAGCGGCCGTTCTCGCCAACGGCAGAAACGGGTGGCGGATTCAACCGATCGACGCCACCAGGCACCATCACCACTGATCATCCGAACACCCCTCAGAGTCTTACACGTCGACCCACGAACATTCCGATCAACGCACCCGCAGCGCAAAACGCGAAGGCATAGTTCCCCAACCCCCAGGCCGGCGCCACGTTCAGTGAGAACTGAGTAGCCAGAAGCCATGGCAGAAGGAACATCACCGCTCCCCCGACCAACAGGCTGATATATCCGCTCGCCCTGATTACTTGCGGGTTGGCGACCAGTGACTTTCCAGGTGCTGTCTTGTACGCCATGGGCACACCGAAATCGAACGAGAGCGATGGCGGCCGATGTTACTTCCTTCATGCCACGGTCCGAACCACGAGCGTCTTGACCGTACCGTCGAGGTCACAGCCGGCAACTGCGTCTCGTCAAGAACTGGGCTCGCCTCATCACCACATGACTTTCGGCCCATAAGCGAGGCATGGCGAAGCGGCCTACACTGGGTTCCTTGACCTGATCGACCCCCGAGGAACTCTTCATGCGCTTGCGCCGTCTTGCTGTCCTTGCTCTTGCCATCTCCACCACCTTCGCCGCGCATGCCGCGGTCGATCCCTCGCTTTACCAGAGCCTGAACTGGCGACTGGTGGGTCCGTTCCGCGGCGGTCGCGTGTTGACGGTGGCGGGGATTCCCGGCGATAGCCGGCATTTCTATTTCGGTGCGGTGGATGGCGGCGTCTGGTCCACCGCCGATGCGGGACGCACCTGGCAGCCGATCTTCGACAGCGAGAAGGTCGGCTCGATCGGCGCGCTGGCGCTGGCGCCGTCGGACCCGAAGACGATTTATGTGGGCAGTGGCGAAGCCGACATGCGTTCGGATATTGCGCATGGCAATGGCATGTACAAGAGCAACGATGCCGGCAAGCACTGGTCGCATATCGGGCTGACGGACACGCGCCAGATCGCCAGCGTGCTGGTCGATCCGCGCAACCCGAACGTGGTGTTCGTGGCGGCGCTGGGCCATGCCTACGGGCCAAATGCCGAGCGCGGCGTGTTCCGTTCCACCGACGGCGGCGCGCACTGGAGCAAGGTGCTGTTCAAGGATGATGACACCGGCGCGATCGACCTCGCCTTCAAGCCCGGTGACCCGAACACGATCTATGCCGCGCTGTGGCAGACGCGCCGGCCGCCATGGAGCGTGTACCCGCCGTCGAACGGGCCGGGCAGCGGCCTGTACGTATCGCATGACGGTGGCAGCCACTGGAACCCGGTGCAGGGCAACGGCTTTCCTGCGCATCCGGGCCGCATCGGCATTGCGGTGGCGCCGAGCCAGCCAAATCGGGTGTATGCGCTGGTTGATGCCGCCGCTGGCGAGGGCGGCCTGTATCGCTCCGACGATGCCGGCGCGCACTGGCAGCATGTCACCGCGGACCAGCGCATCTGGCAGCGCGGCTGGTATTTCTGCCGGCTCACGGTGGACCCGAAAAACGCCGACCGCGTCTACGTGATGAATACCATCGTGTTGCGCTCGGACGACGGCGGCAAACAGTTCATCGCGCTGAAGGGCGACCCCACCGGCGATGATTTCCACCAGATGTGGATCGACCCGACCGATTCGAATCGGCAGATCCTCGGCGTCGACCAGGGCACCCTGATCACGCTCAATGGCGGCCAGACCTGGTCGAGCTGGCACAACCAGCCGACCGCGCAGATGTACCACGTCGCCACCGACAACCAGTACCCGTACTGGGTCTACGGCGCGCAGCAGGATTCCGGTGCGGTGGCCCTGCCCAGCCGCGGCTACAGCGGCGACGGCATCACCATGGAACAGTTCCGCGAAGTCACCGCCGGTGGCGAGAGCGGCATGATCGCGCCGGATCCCGACGACCACGACATCGTCTACGGCAACAAGGTCGACAAGCTCGACACGCGCACCAACCAGACCCGCGACATCGACCCCACCTTGGCTTACCCGGCGGCGCATTACCGCGGCGCGTGGACGCTGCCGCTGACCTTCTCCAAGCGCGGCACCAAGACGCTTTACTTCGCCAACCAGCGGCTGTTTCGCACCACCGATGGTGGCGACCACTGGACGCCGATCAGCCCCGACCTGACCCGCGAAGATGCCGGCACCCCGGCCACTCTCGACCCGACCACTGCCGCCGACGACAACCACGTCGACAAGCAGCGCGGGGTGATCTACACCATCGCGCCCTCGCCGCTGAGCGCACACGCGCTATGGGTCGGCACCGACGACGGCCTGGTCTGGCGCAGCGACGACGATGGCACGCACTGGCGCAACGTGACGCCGAAGGCGCTGACGCCGTGGTCGAAGATCGCCGGCATCGAGCTGTCGCCGTTCGACGCCAACGTCGCCTACCTCGCGGTGGATCGCCACCGGCTGGACGACGACACGCCGTACCTCTACCGCACCGCCGATGGTGGCAGCAGCTGGCAGCGCATCGACAGCGGCATTCCACGCGACAGCTTCGTCAATGTGGTGCGTGCCGATCCGCGGCAGCGCGGCCTGCTGTACGCCGGTACCGAGCGGGGCATGTATGTATCGTTTGACGATGGCGCGCAGTGGCAGTCGCTGCAGCAGAACCTGCCGATGACCTCGGTGCGCGACATCGATATCCACGGCAACGACCTGGTGCTGGCCACCCACGGCCGCGGCTTCTGGATCATGGACGACGCCAGCGCGCTGCGCCAGGTGGCCGACGTGCGGCCCGACGCCACCACCTTGTTCAAGCCGGCCGATGCGATTCGCGCGCGTCCATCCAGCTTCACCGGCACACCGCTGCCGAAGGATGAACCGACCGCGGCCAACCCGCCCGATGGCGCGATCATCGACTACGCCCTGCCGGCATCGGTCAAGGGCCCGGTAACCCTGACCGTGCTCGACGCCAAGGGAGCAGTGGTGCGCCGCTACAGCAGTACCGACAAGCGTCCATCGCTCGACCCGACCAAACTGGCCTATGCACCGGAGTGGGTGCCGCAGCCCACGCCACTGGCAACCAGCGCGGGCATGCATCGTTTCGTGTGGGATCTGCGTTACCCGGCGCCCGCGTTGGCGGCCTCCGAAGATGGCGCGCCCAGTGGCGGTGTGTGGGCGCCGCCCGGCGCGTATCGCATCGATCTTCGGGTGGATGGCAAGCACTACCGCCAGCCGCTGAAGGTGCTGCCGGACCCGCGCGTGAAGCTGTCTGATGCCGCCTTGCAGCGTGAATTCGTGCTGGCACGGAAAGTCGAGGACGAGGCCGTACGCACGGCGGCCGCCAGCGCCGAGGCGAGCAAACTGCTGAAGGCGCTCGACGCCCGGCTGGACCATGCCGATGGCGCGTTGCGCAGCCAGATCAGCGAGCTGATGACGCAGGCGCAGGATCTCTCCGGCGTGGTGCTGCACCCCGACCCGCGCAACACCATGGGCAGCCCGCCGAAACGCACCGACAGCCTGCGCGCGCTGTCGATGAATTTCGACAAGCTCGCCCGCGCGGTGGATGGCGCCGATGCCGACCCCAGCGCCGACGCGCTGAACTCCTATGCCAGCCTGACGCAAACGCTCGATACCACGCTTGCCGCATGGCATCAGCTCAGCAAGAAGGAGTTGACGGCGTTGAACTCGCAGCTCAAGGCCGCCGGCCAAGCGCCGATCGCGCTGTAAGCGCTCACACCCCCCTGCGACGCGGTATTGATCGCGTCGCCGGGCCATCGCGTTAGACGAGGAACATCGTTCCGGAACAGGCCGGCGCGATCAGGCTGTCGTGTGCGTATCCAGCAACCAGGCTTCCACCGCCTCGACGCTCATCGGGTAGCCCACCAGGTAGCCCTGCAGCGCGTCGCAACCCAGCTCGATCAGCAACTGCCGTTGCTCGGTCGTTTCCACGCCCTCGGCCACGACCTCCATCTGCAACTGGTGGCCGATCGCAATGACGGTGCTGGCGATGGCCACGCTGTTGGTATCGTGCGGCAGGTCATGCACAAAGGATTTGTCGATCTTCAGCTTGTCGACCTGGAACTGGCGCAGGTACGACAGACTGGAATAGCCGGTGCCAAAGTCGTCGAAGGCGATCTTCACGCCCGAGGCCGAAAGCTTGTGAATGGAACTCAGTGCGCGCTCCATGTTCTCCATCAGCGCACTCTCGGTCAGCTCCAGCTCGATGCGGTCGGCCGGCAAGCCATAGCGCTCGCGTGCCGCGGTAACCAACTCGGCGAAATTGCCACGCTGGATCTGCTGCGCCGAGACGTTGACCGCCACGAAGAAGTCGCCCATGCCGGCATCCAGCCACTGGCGCGATTGCGCGCAGGCGCGGTCGAGCACCCACGCGCCCAGTTCCGGCATCAGGCCCAGGCCTTCGGCGACGGGAATGAATCGATCCGGCGAAATCTGTCCGAGCTCGGGGCTGGCCCAGCGCAACAAGGCCTCGAAACCAACGACGACCTGGTCCTTGCTGCGAATCTGCGGCTGGTACTCGAGCCGCAACTCACCCTGCTGCAAGGCGCCACGCAGGCGCATGCCCAGCATGCGGCGGTCCTCGATACGGCGCATGTCCTGCTCGGAGTACAGATAAACGATGTCGCGCCCGAGCTGCTTGGCGCGCGACATGGAAGCCTCGGCGCGACGCAGCAACTCGCCGATGTCATCCACCCGCTGCGGGTAGCTGGCCACGCCCACGCTCACGGTGGTCATGACCTCGCACGAAGGCAGCAGCATCGGGCGCGACACCGCCTGGCGAACCTGCTCGGCCAGCGCCGCCGCATCTTCCATTCCGACGCAGGGCAGCGCGATCACGAATTCATCGCCGGTGTAACGCGCCACAGTGCCACGGTGGCCGACCACGTCGACCAGTCGTCGCGCCAGCTGCATGATGACCTGGTCGCCTACCTCCTTGCCCATCGCCTCGTTGGTGGCGTGGAAGCGATCGATGTCGGCAAAAATCAGGCTGAACGGCTCGCAGGCCCGATGCTCGGCATGGTCCGCCAGCAGCAGCTCGATCACCGGATAACGCACCAGGCCGGTGCCGCTGTCATGCCGGGCCGCGTGCGCGAGTTCCGCCTCGGTGTCACGCTGGGCAGTGACATCGTTGAGCACGCCGATGTAGTGGGATACCCGACCGGCAACATCGCGTACGGGCGAAATGTACAACTGGTTCCAGAAGCTTTCGCCGTTCTTGCGCACGTTGCGCAGCAAGGCCCCACACTCGCTGCCGTCGTGCAGCGCGCGGCGGATCAACGCGCGCTCGCCTTCGTTGTTTTCCTGGCCATTGAGGAAACGGCAGTTGCGTCCCAGCACTTCCTGAACGGAGTAACCGGTCATGTGCTCGAAGGCGCGGTTGACGAAGGTGATCGGCATGTCCGGCGCAGTGGCGTCGGAGATCACGATGCCGTTGCCGGTGGACTGCACCGCACGTTCAAGCAGGTGCAGGCGAGCCTCGGCCTCGTGCCTGGCCGTGATGTCCTGCAGATAGACGAGCACCGCCTCGTTCCCGCGGTATTGCAGGGAATGGAAGATCGCCTCAACCTTGAGCGGCTGACCATCCGCACGCCGATGGTCCCACAACGTGGACTTGCCGAAGTCCAGCAGGCCATCGCGCAGCAACGACAGGAAGCGCGCCTGCTCAGTCGGCGCAAACAGTGTCGCCAGCGACTGCCCGACCAGGCCGAGCTCTTTCCAGCCGTATTGCAGACGGGCGGCCTCGTTGGCCACCAGGATCAGGAGATTGAGTGGATCGAAAACCAGCAACGGCACCGGGCTTTGATCGAACAACAGGCGATGGCGCCGCTCGCTATCGCTCAGCGCCTCGATGAAACGTACATGGTCTACCGCGTAGCGGATGCTGCGATCGAGCCGTTCGGCATCAATGAAACCCTTGACCAGATAGTCGCTGGCCCCGGCCGCAAGCGCAGCCACATCGACCGCGTGGTTGCCGCGTCCGGTGAGGATGATGAAGGCACGTGACAGGCCTTCACGGCTCACGGTCTCGATAAGCTCAAGCCCGCTGCGTCCGCCCAGCAGGTAGTCAACCAGGTAGACGTCATGTCCGCCGCGGCGCAACTGCTCCAGCCCATCCTCGGGGTTGGTACACCACTCCAGTTTGTATCTGGCGCCTTCGACCTCGGCGAGCATGTCGCGGATCAGGACGTAATCGTCCTCATCATCATCCACCACCAGCACTCGCAAGGGCGCACCGTTCAAACCGCATCCTCCAACCGAGCCACCGGTAGCTGCACCGTTTTCATCCAGTAGTGCTCCAGCGATCGCAGCACCGCGATCAGCTCGTCGTAGCGACGCGGCTTGGTGACATAGGAATTGGCGCCGAGCTGGTAGCTGACCATGATGTCCAGCTCGGCGCGCGAGGTAGTCATCATGATCACGGGCAGATGCTTGAGCCCCGGGTGTTCGCGAATCGCGTGCAGTGCTTCGCGCCCGTCCATGCGTGGCATGTTCAGATCGAGCAACAGCAATTCGGGCAGAGCGCGTCCGGGGTCGACCAGCAAGCCCTTGAGGTGCTGCAGCAACTCAACGCCATCACCGACGAAATCCAGCTCTACCGTGACGCCACTTTCGCGGAATGCGTCCGCAAACAGAACGCGGTCATCCGCATCGTCCTCGGCCATGAGGATATTGATCGCACCATGCACCTGCATCATCAATCCACTCCTGGAATAACTAGCCGTCGATGAATGTGTCCTTGCCGTGCTCCTGCACGGGTACAGCACGTGGCTGTGAGAAGAGAGTGACAACAAAAGTTGCGCCCTGTCCAGTGTATCCCTCCGCACACACCGTGCCACCGTGGCGCTCGGCGATACGCCGCACAATGGCCAGTCCGATACCCGTGCCCTCGTAGACATTACGCGGATGCAGGCGCTGGAACGGTGAAAAAATACGCTCCGCGTAGGACGGGTCGAAACCGATGCCGTTGTCCTCGACCCGCAGCTCCCACAGAGTGCCGGCGGCGGCAGACCGGGGGCTGATGTCGCGCGCGTGGATGGCGATGCGACACGGCCGCTCGCTCGCGCGGAACTTCAGCGCGTTGGCCAGCAGGTTCTGCAGCAACTGGCGCATTTGCGCGGCATTGGCCTGGATCGTCGGCAAGGCGCCAATATCAAAACTGGCATTGGCTTCGCGTATGCGAATTTCCAGGTCTTCCAGCACCATCGCCAGCACCGAGGAGAGGTTCACCGATGTCATGTTGTCCGCGCTGGTACCTGCCCGTGAGTAGGTCAGCAGATCATCGATCAGGGTCTGCATGCGCAGCGCGGCGCGGGCCATTCTTTCCAGATAGTCGAGCGAGGACTCATCGACCTGTGTGGCCAGCCTGGTCCTCAGCCGGTCGGAGAAGGTCTGGATCTTGCGCAAGGGTTCCTGCAGGTCGTGCGAGGCGACATACGCAAAATCTTGCAGCTCGCGGTTGCGGATGCGCAGGTCCTCCATCGCCCGAGCCAGCGCTTCGTCCGCCTGGCGTCGCTGGGTCGTATCACGCGCGGCGCCATAGAGGAGGCCGTCCGGGCCCGTGATCGAGTTCCATTCCAGCCAGCGATAGCCGCCATCGGCACAGCGCATGCGGGTGACCAGGCCTGCGATCTGGTGCACCGTTTCCATTTGCCGATCAATCGCCTCACTGGTGGAAGGGCGATCCTGCGGATGCAGCAGGTCCATGTAGGGGATGGCCAGCATTTCCTCTTCGCTGTAGCCAAGCAACCCGGCGTAGGCCGGATTCACCTGTACAAAGCGGCCGCTGATCGGGTCCGCTATGCAAAATACCTCCCTCGACATTTCGAAGAAATAGTTGCGTTGTTGCAGGGCTCTACGCGCGGCCTTGTCCGCGGCGATGTCACGAAACGCGATCACCGCGCCCGCCAGCCGTCCTCCAATCAGCAAGGGTGTTGCCAGATACGACACATCCCGCGCATGCCCATCGCGCAGCACGAGACTGGTGTCGTCATCGGAGCCGCTCTCGGCGCCATCGAGAATGGCGTGCAAGGAAATGACCAGTGCAGTTGGCAACTCGTCGGCGCCGGGCACGCGACCCGGCGACAGCTCAAGCAGATGCGAAGCGGTGTGGTTGATGAAGGTGGGATGGCCCTGCCTGTCCAGCGCAAGCAGGCCCTCGCCCACGCAGTCCGCGATGGCAGAAATGAGCGCCAGCTGGGTCGCCATGCCCTGCTGCGCATGACGCAGTTCGCGTTGGTCCTGCAGCACCACGAACACGCCTTGCGGCTGGCCTTGCACCAGGATGGGAATGCTTACCAGGTGCGCCGGGAAGCTTCGCCCTTCGGCGTCCAGCGCGGCGGCATCCAGTCGACCCGGCTCGCCGCCGGCAGCGCGTTCAAGCGCAGCCTGGATAGGCGCCTGGTCGACGCCGGCAAATCGCTGCGCCAACGGCGGCGCCGGTGCAGCGGCGTTCCATGCCGTCTGCATGCCAAGAAGTGCCAGGCCAGTCGGGTTGCCGCGGATCACATGCCCCGCCATGTCCAACGCAAACACCCCGTCCGGATGATGGTCGAACAGCGAGCGGAAGCGCTGCTCGCTTTCGCTCAGCTGACGAAAGGCCAGCTCGTGCTCGATCGCCACACCGGCCAGCACCGCAAGCGTATCAAGCCCTTCAAGTTCGCTTTCCAGCGGTGCTCTTGCCGCCTTGTAGTAAACCGCGAAGGTGCCCAGCACGGCCCCATCACGCGCCACAATCGGTGTCGACCAGCACGCGCGCAGTCCGTGCGCAAGCGCCAGCCCGGCGTAACCCGCCCACAGCGGATCGTTGGCGATATCCGCCACGATCACGCGTTCCTTGCGCCAGGCCGCGGTACCGCACGAACCCACGGCAGGGCCGACCGCCAGCCCATCGATCGCCTCACTGAATGCTGCCGACAACCCGGGTGCGGCACCGAGATATATGCAGCCGTCACGCAACAGCATGACCGAGCAGATCGCATCGGGATGATGCGCCTCATAGGCGTCCACCATGGATTCAAGCAGCTCCGGCAGCGGGTGCCGACGCGCAATCGCCGTGAGCATCTGCCGCTGGCGCTCGTCCATGTCTTCGGCGCGATGCAGATCGGTGTGGTCGCGTCCCACCACATACATGCAATGCGACTGGCTTGACCAGACGCCTGACCACTGCATATGCAGCGTTTGACCGTAGCGGGTGATATTGCGGTTGCGGAAGTTCAGGTTCGGCTTGCCGGCGATGACTTCGGCCATGGCGACAAGAGTGCTTTCGATGTCGTCGGGATGGATCAACCCGGTGATCGATTTGCCCAGCAGTTCATCCGGCGCGTAGCCCAGCAGGCGCTGCGAGGCGGCACTGACCCTCAGGAAGTGGCCCTCGCCGTCCAGCACGATGATGATGTCCGGTGCGCTGTCCATCACCAGTCGGGTAGCTTCAAGTGCGCGCGCGAGTTCTCCACTGGTCTCACGCAAGGTGTCCTCGGCCCGTTTCTGTTCAGTGATGTCCTGCACGCAGCCAGCCACGATCGGATCGTCGTCGCTCTGCAACAGCGCGCCCAGTTCGCGCAGGATGCGCACCTCGCCATCTGGACGCACGATCCGGTAGATCACGTCGATGCCGGATGCCTCCCGATACAGGCGCTGCCGGGCTTCCGCCAGCTGCGGCCAGTCCTCGGGGTGCACCCGGCCGCGCAGGATCTCGACGCCGTCACCGACCGGGCTTTGCTCCACACCAAAGATGACGCAGGTCTCCAGCGACCAGTGCAACTCGCCGCTGCGCAGGTGCAGCTCCCAACTGCCCAGGTGCGCCAGGGCCTGCGCGTAACGATGCTCGGCCTCGCGCTTGTGCAGCTCGTGCTCATAGCGCTTGCGTGCCGAGATATCGTGCAGATAGACAGTGAGGCCCAGGGCATGCGGATACACGCGCATCTCGTACCAGCGTTGTACCTGGCCCAGGGTCAACTCCATGACGCCGGGCTGGTTGTCGCGGCAGGCCTGTGACCAGAGTTCGTGGATGGGACTGGACGTGCCACTGCCCTCGGCGCTGGCTGACAAGGTGGCCATACTGTGGCTGCCGATCAGACTCGCCGGCTCTGCAGCCAGCATCTGCCCCGCCTGTGGATTCACATACGTGTAGCGCCACTCGCGGTCCACCATGAATACGCCGTCGGTGATGCTTTCCATCATCGTCACCATGTTGCGCTCGGAGTCGGCCAGCGCCACCTGCATCGCCTCGCGTGCGCTGACCTGGGCGCGCAACTGGTCGCCGGTGGTCTCGGCCAGGCGCGCGCGCTCCCGTGCCAGCGCCCACAAGCGCAGAGCCACGGTCAACAAGCCGCCAAGCACCAGCCCGAGCAGCAACACCAGCAGCGCGGTGCGCGAGTGCCGTCGGGAGGGTCCGTGGTACATCTCGACGCGCCATTGCTGGCCGTAGAACGGGATGGTGTCGACGACGGGCACCGAGCCCGGCGCAATGTCGCCGCGCGCATAGATCAACTGCCCGCCTTGCCTGACGCGCAGGGTCTCGTCTGCCGGCAGCGGAGCAAGAAAATAATTGAACAGGTTGTCGAATTTGATTGCACCGACGACATAACCCTGTCGGCCGCTCTCCCCGTTGATGGGTACCACGATCAACTGCCCCTGCGACCCGGTGACGAGTTTCAACGGCGCACTCAGTTGTGGCTGAGCGCTGGCGTCGGCCTGGTCGTAGACAAGCTTGCGCCGGGCATCTCCATCTACCGGTTTACCCACCTTGATCGGTGGCGAATGCTGGAAACGCGAACTCAGCACATGCCGTTGGGAGTCGGCGTAGACCAGCCCATCGAGGCTTTCGATATCAGCCAGGTATTGCCCGGCATCCACCTCGAACAGCGCTTGGCGCTGACCTTCAGGCACCGCCTCCAGGCGCGTCGCCACCCGCCGCACTGCCTGCACTTCGTCGGTCGCTCCATCGCGCAAGGCCAGCATCACGCCCTGCTGACGACTCTGCGCGGCGGCCTCCTCCAGCCGTTGTTGCTGGGCATCCAGTGCCCGCCACAACATCAGCGACAACAGGATGGTCAGCAGCCCCATGGCGGCGGGAAAAGCGAGCGTCCGGTAGCGGTGCTCCCACGGCGAACGCGGGTTGCCGCCGGCCAGGCCGGTACCCAGCACGAAAAACCCCATCGTCACCGGCATGCTGATCGGGATGCCGCTACCCGCCATCACGCCCGCGGACACGCCCGCGAGATGACCCAGCAGCAACGGATGCCAGAGCCAGTGGTGCGGCACGCCAAGGTACGCCGACAGCAGCGGCGGCAGCGCCAGCGGGATGCAGGCCAGCCCCAGATACCCGGCATGGCGCGGCCGCCCGATGGTCAACAGCCACAGCGCGTGTCCCATCAGGATGAAGGCCAGCGCGGCATGAAACGGCACCGCCACGTGGCTGACTGGCGCCGCTGAGGTCGGTGCCAGACGAAGCAGCCAGCCTAGCAAGCCCAACCAGCCGAACCCGGAAAGCGCCGCCGAGGCCATCATGCTGATCGACCATGCGCGCTGGCGCTCGAGCGTGGCAAAGGTCCAGCCGGTCCAGCACAGCGCGGCGGCGGCAGGTACCGTTGCCAGGGTCGGCGACATGTCCAGGCCGGGTATCGCCCGCAGCAGTGCATCCAGCCCTATCAGCAATGCCGTCGTGGCCAGTCCGTGCAGCAGCGCCCGGATCCAGGAGGAGCGAGCCAGGCAGAAACCCGTGGCCGCGACCGCCAACAGCAACACGGCACTGGCCAGCAAGGGCAGCACCGACCACGGCGTCAGTTGCAGCGAGGCGAGTGCCAGCGCACCGCCGAGCCAGGCCAGCGCCAACGCGATCCGCCGCTGATGCCCGCTGACCAGCCATGCCGACAATGCCAGCAGCGACAGCGACAGCTCGACCATCGCAAGCATCGGCAGAAAGCGGGCGCAGGCCAGCGCCACCACGGTGTCGACCAGGCCGAGCAGAGGCATCAGCCACAGACCGAGTCGACTCGGGCTGAGCCAGCCAACCGGGTACCGCACAAGCTGCCTGCTCTGGATCATGCCCCACTCCGAGGACGCATCGGGGTGGATCGAAGAACCCCCCGGGCGCTGCACGCAGGCACCCGCGACATCCCCCGCGTGGACGCGAATCGGATGGCTAGGTGGCCGACCTCGGCCAAGGTCCCTGCCGCCCTGACTGGAGCTCGGCGTTGCTCATCCACGCGCACGCCCCAGACCCGACCCTCACCGACGACCCCGAAGCCCGCCGGCAAGGCATAGGCATAGCATATTCGTGCCCGGCCTGCGCGCATGGCGGCGTAACCCGTTCGAACAATCCCGCTACGCCGTTACGAAGCGGCCGATGCGGTCACCCAGCTCGGCGCAGCAACGTCCGCCGGTATGTGGATATCGATCCAGCGGGTGACGAACGCCTCAAGCGCCACGCGCGGCGGAACCGCGATGCCGGCCTCCCGCACAAAGGCTGCTGCCGCGGCGATGAACTGCTGCCGCGCGCGGCTGGAAGCCTGCCGCACCGCCCCCTGCTGTTGACGCAACTGCACGATATGCGGCGACGGCTGCCCTGGTTTGGCGAACTTCTGGTAACGCCGCAGGTCGTCAGCCACCTGCTGCGTCTCGAACGCCGTCTGCCACATGGCCTTGCGCGTTTGCAGCAACTGCAGCAACGGGTTGGCGGCCTTGCCTGGCTGCCCGGCGTCATCGCACAGCATGCCGGCCAGCTCGGGTGACAGTGTCGCCATCGCCGTGCGGGATGCGCTGCCGCTCTGCAGCTCCAGGTAGCTCAGGAAGCCGGCTTGGGGGAAGGGCTTCATGGTTGCCATGGGGGAGCCTGCGGTCGAAATGGAGGGTGACCATACGTCTTTCGCGGCCGGGCTGCCACGCTGCCGCTACTTGATGCCATGGCTTGCAAGGCATCGTTGAACTCATCGGCGCAGGAAGCCGCGCATTCGCATGGCGCAGGATCGCCGAAGCTCACGCCTGCGGCAAAGCATGCGCGCTCAGGAGGCACCGGCCAACCGCACGGGAGCAGACCGTGCCAGGGTTTCGCGCGACGCCACCCTGGCCACGAAAGCTTTGAACTGCCGCCGCTGCGACGCACTCAGACGCTCGGCCACGATCAGATGCCGGTGTTTCAGCGGATTGATGCGCCGGCCGTGCTGCCACACCTCGTAATACAGATGCGGCCCGGTCGACAGGCCGCTGGTCCCGACGTAACCGATGATCTGCCCGCGATGGACATGGCGGCCCACTTTTGCCTTGCTGGCGAATGCGCGCAGGTGACCGTAACGGGTAGTGAAACCATGCGCGTGCCGAATCTCGACCATGCGGCCGTAGTTGCCATGCCAGTTGGAAATGTCGACCACGCCGGCCATGGTCGCCCGGATCGGCGTTCCCGGCCGCGCGGCATAGTCGATGCCGTGATGGAATTCGTTGCCGCCCAGCACCGGCTGGATGCGCCAGCCCCAGCCCGAGGAAATGCGCGCGCGCGACACCGGCAGCAACGGTGTCAGCACGCGAAAGCTGCGCCCGTGGGAGCCGACGACGAAGTCATGGCCGTCGGGGTCGACATAGGGATACACGCGCCGCCGTTGACCGTGATATTCCAGTTCAACATAGGCCAGCCGCGACTGCCGATCATGGCCGGCGCTTTTGTCCAACAACGCCACCGTGCAGTGACTGCCCTTGGGCAGCTTCGCGGGGAGATGCCATTGATGGCGGGCAAAATCGAGCACTGCCATGACCAGCGGATGACGGCCAAGGCGAGTTTCCAGCACGCGGCTGAGCGAGCGACCCGACGTGAGCTCGGTGAGCCGGAGGCCGGCTGCGGGCGTGGTCAGGGCGGGCGCGGCCGCGATGTTGCTCGCACCGGCGGCCAGTAGTGTCGCGCTGGTCCGTACGCTGCCGATGACGCCGGCGAATGAGTGCGGGGTCAGTATCGTCAATGCATCGCGCAGCGCAAGCTTTCTGCCCGCCTCATCGCGCTTGATGTGAATGCTGGCCACGACGGGAGCAGCGTGCTCGGTGCGCAGACACAGCTCGAAGATGTCGCCCGGTCGCATGCGCCGCATCGCCTTGCGGGTGGCCGCTGGCGCCTTGTTCATCCACGCGAAGAAGTGCGGCTGATCGACACCGGCACGACGCGCCAGGCTGATGGCCTGGTCGTCGGCGCGGATGACTTCTCGATGGGTCGTGCAGTGCGCCGCAATGGTGGTGGCACCTGCCCCACTGCTGCTCAATGCGGTCAGGGCCAGCAACAACACAACCACTTGCTTCATCCGCAACTTCCTCATGGCGTGTTTGCACACGCGAGACAAGTCGCAAATACTAGCGAAATATCATGAACTTAGGCAAACCGCATGTGTTCAGGCCGTGAACGTGAAGCGATGTGACGATCTCGCAGCAGAAATTCGGGCATAGACGGTGCACCTCGCCCACCCGCGCCAGGCGCTGGACAGTTGGCTGTCCGGGGCGCTGTTTGCCGGTCAGAAGCCTCGGCCTGCGACGACGCCTCTCGCTGCCCGTCGTTCTGGCCGATCTCTGAAGGCTGGTTGCCTGGCTCATGGAAGCCGCCGGTTTCCGTACCGACATCCCGCGCGCTAAAGCAGCGGTGACATCGACTTTCAACGAGCTCGATGGAAGTGAACCTGAGCCCGACCGATGCCGGCCCCGCGACGACACCTTCATCCGGACCATGCCAGACTGCCGTCCGCGCTGGTGCCGTGAGATGAGGGTGTACAGAATTTTGTGTAAACGGAGTTTGAGTTACCGCTGAGGAAGGCGCCCCTCGAACTGGATCGTAAAGCGGTTCAAGGCAGCCTTCCAGTCGCGGATCGGCATCGTCCATTTCTTGCT
>JBAZRB010000015.1:0-108352 GCA_041663105.1 Rhodanobacter sp. | reverse complement strand
CCCGACTACACTCCACCTTGAACTATGTCAGCCCGATGCAGTTCGAGAAACACTGGCTTGCCGCTCAGGCCCATTACGCCAGTCCATGACCACGGTTATGGGGTACGAAGTTCGTGGGCAAGCTCAATGAGGCTACGGAACATATTGCTGAACCCCTTTTGGTCTCGCTGTCTCTCCTCTTCTTGCCCTAGCAACACTTCGGCCTCATGAATTTCCGACCTGAGCCGTTCGACGTTGGTATCGCTTTTCTCCAAGAAGTCCTGCACCGATTTGGGAAGATTGCCACCGTTTGCCACTACATCAGCCATCAACCTTTCACTTGTGTTGCTAGCCGACTGCAACTCCCCTCGTAATGCCTGAAGACGTTTGCGCAACGCTAACAGAGCTTGATTAGAGGCTTCCTCTGGCACCATTTCTGAAAGGTCTACGTTCTGACAGTAGCTGAGGAAGGCTTCCTCTAGGGGTTCATAGGGCCATCCGTGGTATTCGCAACCTGCTCCTCTACGCGCTATCGAGCAGACCAGATATTTTTCAGGTCCCCATGCAGGCCCCTTCTGCACGAGCACCATGTTGTTGCCGCAATGACCACACTTAGCGACATGGCTGAACAAGTTTGTGACTCTTGGACCCTTGCGGCCTGCTGCATTTTTTGATCGCGAAGCCTTCTGTAACTGCACGCGATTGAACAACGCATCGTCAACTATCGCAGGATAGTAATTCTCAATGGGTGGTCCGGCTGGCTGAGCTCTCCTCCGCGTGCCCGTCGCATCTTGAACATGTGTGATGGTGTGCGGCTGGTAGGTCCCGATCACTGCCGGATTGAGAAGAATCTTTACAATCCGCGATGATTGCCAGCCCTTGGACTTCGTAGAAAACGGCGGTACCTTGCTCTCGTTCAAGTACCTTGCGATTGACTGATAGCCCATGGATTCGGCGCAACCAAAGATACGGCGAACAACGTCGGCCTTCTCTTCGTCAACGACGAACGACTTGCCATCTGGTGCTACCGAAAGCCATTGCGGACAGACTTTCGTGATGATTGTGTTCTGCTGAGCATTCTTGCGCTTCGTCTCCCAAGCCGCCTTTACCCGCTTGGACTTGAGCAATGACTCCTCATGTGCTCGTTCCATACGAACTAGCATGGTGATGAGATCCACCAAGCCACTTTGACCACCGTAGACCTTGGCTTCGGCATCAGAGGTCGTGATGATCGTGATCTGTCGGTTCAGGATATCGAGGAAAGCTCGCTGAGCACGAAAGATTTCCTGCCGGGACAGGCGGTCTAGTGATTCAACAAGCAGGACAGACCCAGCCTCGATCACACCAGAGTCGACAGCCTGAAGAAATTGTCCCAGAGCCTTATCAGAGGCGAGATTTCCGCCATAGAAAGAAGAGACACCACTGTCCACAAACACTGGGTCTTCTACTACTTCAATCTGCATCTCCGGATGGAGCTCGGCATACCGTCTTGCTAGCCTCATCTGCCTACCAGAGCTGTCGCCCTGACTCTGTTCCGCTGTTGAAAAGCGGATATATACGTACCCCTTGGGCATGTTTCAGTGCTCCATCACCACAGGGGTTAAATATAGCCCAACAGCAAGCCAGCGGGAGTGCGCTGCATACAATTGACCGCCGACAATCGCTGCGCGATCTTCGGACGTCCGGAACGTCCCGCCGTGTGCAGCAACTTGCGCGCTGAACCTGCCATGTGCGGCGACAATCGTGGCCATGCACTGGCATGGTTGCAGCAGCTGGAAGCGATGACCTCCGTCGGCTGAGGCGACCCGCCAACGCTGTGGGTGACCCATGTTTCCAGTGGCCCGTGCCGTGCTAGCTTGCGCTCACAGGGGGCATCATTACGGAAGGATTCGCACATGTTGCCGAAGGGGAATATTCGTCGTTGCGTGGCCGTCTTCAGCGCGGCCCTGTTGTTTGCGGGCAGCGCTTTGGGTGCGGTTGCCAGCAGTCCGGTCGGGTCGAGCAATGTCACCGTGGCCGATCCCACGGTGCCGCGACCACCCGGCACGCCATGTGTCGTGCCGCTGCTCAGCGGTGTGACTTTCACCGATTTCAACGCGCGGCCGTACACCTACGCGCCGCCCTCGGGTTGCGGCACACGCTGGTCCAAGGTGGTGCTGGAGGCAGACTTTTCGGTTACTGCCGGGCGCCAGTTTGACCGCACCGCCACGCTGTGGCTGGGTGGCGTGAATCTGTATTTCGGGACCACCCAGGAGCCGTCCGCCAGCGTGTTGCCAAGCTGGCATGTCGAGCGCGATCTCACCGACTACAGCGCCTTGCTGAAGCAGGCTGGCGCCGGCCAGGCGGTGATCGGTAACGTGGTCAACGGCACCTATACTGGGGTCATCCAGGGCAGTGCCCGCCTGCTGTTTTACCCGGCCAGCGCGAGAGCGCCTGCAGCGAGGGTGCCCGACCTGGTGTTGCCGTTGGGCAGCGACCTGGTCGGTAACACCACCGGCTTGACTGACTCCGGCAGCCAGTTGGTCAGGTCGTTGAGCCTGCCGCGCAACGTGGCGCGCGCGTACCTCGATGTCTTTGTGCAGAGTCAGAACGCCGATGAATTCTGGTACACCTGCGTGCCGGATCAGTACGCCGCCGAAGTGCAAGAGTGCGGTGGCGGCAATTTCCGCGAGGCGGAAATAAGCATCGACGGCCAGCCGGCCGGTGTGGCGCCGGTCTATCCGTGGATCTATACCGGCGGCGTCGACCCTTACCTGTGGCGTCCGACACCTGGCGTGCAGACACTGAACTTCATGCCGTACCGCGTCGACCTCACTCCGTTCGCCGGTGTGCTCAGCAACGGCGCGCCGCACCAGGTGGCGGTCAGCGTGGCTGGTGCCAGCAACTACTTCTCGGCCACCGCCACGGTGTTGTTGTATCTGGATGCGCACAGCAAGCAGGTCAGCGGGCAGATCGAGCGCAATACCCTGATGGGCCAGCCACCGACGCCAGCGATCAGCGACACCCTGGCCACCGACGCCTCGGGCAACATCACCGGCAACATCAGCACTAACCTGAGCCGCCACTTCGTGATCCAGGGTTATGCCGATACCTCGCGTGGGCGCGTGCATACCAAGGTGGAACAGACCGTGGCTTTCGCCGACACCCAGGGCTTCACCATCAACGACACCACCTACCGCCAGGTCACCGACCAGCTCACCTCGGTCGACAGCGTCAGCCAGAGCAGCATCGGCCGTTTCGTCATCGGCGAATTTCGCGAAAAGCTGCGTTATCCACTGCACCTGGATATCAACGAGCAGGTGGCCGCCGATGGCAGCTTTACCCTCGCTACCACGGCGCACCAGGGCTACCTGCAACATGCTGCGCGCGGTCTGTTCGGGTTCACGCTGTATCAGGCCGACGTGAACAACACGGTCGACAGCAGCGATACCCTGGCCTTCGACGCCAATGGCAACGTGACTGGTCACAACGGTCAGCAGAGCAGTCAGTCGTTCGTGTTCCACGATTCGCTGGGTGGTTGCTACCGCAGTAACGTGGCCACGCTCGCTGGCCTCGTTTCAAGCTATGACAGTGGCAAGGGCTGCCCGAATGGCCAGAACCGGCTGTACTGGTTCAGCCATCCCGATGGCTCGCCGGAAGACGGCAACGTGGTGCTTGGCTGGTGAGTGAAGGGCCATCGTCGCAGGAGCATCCGCGACGATGGCCGTTACGCTGAACACGATCGGTAGGGAACGGTATCGCCAGCGAAACACGGCTGACACAACGGCTTACTATCGTGTGCCCTCCGCCGGGAGGGTGTTGACGATCGACGCTCCAGCATGCGGCAGTCGTCCACGCAGCAGGTGCCATGTCTCGTCCTCTTCCCCGTATTTCGCTCCGGCACGTGTCCGTGATCGTTCTTGCCGTCGCTCTCGCTGCTGCTGGCGGCATCTTCTGGCATGGTCGCGTGGTGGCCAAGGCCGAGCTCAATGAAAGCGGCCCCGTCGCCGTCGAAGCCGCGTCTTCGTCGGCGCCGGCCGATGGCCCGAGTGGCACCAGCATCCTGCTGGGCCTTGCCCGCGACGCCATGCACGAAGGACGTCTGGTGGCGCCGGCCGGCAACAATGCCTACGAGTTCTATCTCAGCGTGTTGCAGTTGCAGCCGGACAACCAGACGGCACAGGAGGCGCTGCGCGAGTCCTTCCCCGAAGCTGCCGAAAAAATCGAGCACGCCATCAACCAGCAGGACCTGGAAGAGGCGCGGCGCGAAATCGACCTGCTGCGCGAGTTCGACAGCAACAATTTCACCCTCGCCCTGCTCGGCGGCAAGCTGTCTGCTGCGCGCGCCGTGGTCACGCGGCAGCATGAGGCCGAGGCCGAACGCATCCAGAAGGCCGCGCACACGACGAGGACGTAGCCGGAGTGGTCGCTGCCTGCACGCGTCGCCTGCAACTGTCGTCAGAAACTCCTGCGGTGTTGCGTGCAGCGGCGCGGGTCAGACGTCGGCCAGATAACCGTTCTTCAGCCGCACATAATGATCGGCGGAGTAGTGCAACTGCTCGATCTGGCGATCGCTGAGCACCCGCACGAAGCGGGCCGGATTGCCCAGCCACAACTCGCGTTCGCCGACCACCTTGCCCGGTGACACCAGACTGCCGGCGCCCACGAAGCCGTACTTGTGCACCACGGCGCCGTCCATCACGGTCGCGTGCATGCCGATCATGCAGTAGTCGCCGATGGTACAGGCGTGCACCACCGCCGCATGGCCGATGGTGACGCCCTCGCCGATCAGGCAGGGGAAGCCCGGTCCGTACGGACTTTCATGGGCGACATGCACGATGCTGCCGTCCTGGATGCTGGTGCGCGCACCGACACGGATGTGGTTCACGTCGCCGCGCAGCACCACGCCCGGCCAGATCGACACATCATCACCCAGCACCACGTCCCCAATCACGCTGCAGGCCGGGTCGACATAGACACGTTCGCCGAGGCGGGGATTGATGCCCTTGTAACTGCGTAGAGGATTCATGCGCGCATGGTAGCTGCAGTGGGTTGCTGGCTGGTTGGCTCGGCGCCGCCAGCTGACGTGACGATTTGTTGTTGCCCAATTTTAGCAACCGAGTCAGGCTGGTGAGCATCCACCTGAAGGTCGCTTGTCGCCCCCTATTCAGCCGGTCGCGAGCGTCGGTTTTGTGGGAGCCCATTTTCCGAGTGGGACGACGAATTGGTAGCTCCGCGATCAGACCCGATGCAGTAATGCCTTTCTCTGGACGTGCCGCGCGGGCCACTTGACCAGGAGCCAGTTCGCCAACTTCAACGAGGAGGGCAGATACCAACTTGCATTCCAGCACTAAGCTAATCTGTTGTGACAGCGCAATTTGACGTGTGCATAGCCAGGGACGCCGCATGCTCCAGCACTACCTTCAACTTGGTTTCCGCAGTCTGCGTCGAAACCCGGTGCTTACCGCACTTATGGTCCTGACGATTGGCTTTGGCGTGGCGTCTTCCATGACGACCTATACGGTATTTCGTGCCATGTCGGGAGACCCGATCCCGTGGAAGTCGGACAAATTGTTCTTTCCCCAGATCGACGCGTGGGGACCCAATCCGCGACGGAAAGGCACTGAACCTCGCGATACCATGACGTATATCGATGCTGTTTCATTGATGCGCGATCACCGTGCGCATCTGCAGTCCGCGCTTTATCCGATTGCACCGACTGTCCATTCTGACGATCCGACGCAGAAGTCGCGAACGGCGCCTGGGCAAGCGGTATCCAGCGAGTTCTTCCCCATGCTCGATGTTCCATTCCTGTACGGTGGTGGCTGGACGGCGGCAGATGACGCACGACACGCGCAGGTGGCCGTCATCAGCAAGAGCCTGAATCAAAGGCTGTTCGAGGGAGCGAACAGCGTGGGGCAAAGTGTTCAGCTGGATGGCCACAGTTATCGGGTGAGCGGTGTGCTGGACGACTGGCATCCGCAGCCAAAGTTCTACGGCCTGACCATTACCGATGCGTTTGGCCCAGCCGATCAGGTGTTTCTCCCATTTACTACGGCAACCGATGCTCAACTCGCTACCAGAAGATGGTTTTCCTGTATCAACCTTCCCGGCCCCGGCTACGCCGCCATACTGAACTCAAGTTGCGTCTGGATAGGATACATAGCGGAGCTTGACACGCCATCTCAGGTCAGTGCCTATCGCAACTATTTGGACGGTTACGCACAGGATCAGCGGGCCTCAGGCCGCTTCGGGTGGGCGCCCAATAATCGCCTGCGCGATTTTTCCGAATGGCTGGATTTCGAGCACGTTGTTTCACCGCAAACCAGGATTTCCTTTGTGGTTGCGCTTTGCCTTCTGCTGGTTTGCATGGTCAACACGGTAGGTTTGTTGCTGGCAAAATTTCTGCGGCGCTCGGGCGAAATCGGGGTGCGCCGGGCACTGGGCGCCAGCCGCCACGCCATTGCTGCGCAGTTTGGCGTGGAAGCGGGCACGATTGGCGTGGCTGGCGGAGTGCTTGGCTTGATGCTGACCTGGCTGGGTATACACGTGATGCACGGTTCCCTGCCCAGAGAGATCGCCGCCCTGGTCCACATCGATTTGTTGCTGCTATGGCAGACGCTGCTACTTGCCGTTGTCGCTACCGTGCTGGCAGGGCTGTATCCGATCTGGCGCGCCATGTATGTGCGCCCGTCGTTGCAGCTCAAGGAAGATTGAGGCGCCACTCATGTCCATACACCCGATACTTTCCGCGTTGCGCCGGCACAAGACGGGCACGATCCTTATTGCTCTGCAGATCGCGCTGACCCTGGCGATTGTCTGCAATGCCTTGTTCATCATCAGGACGCAGTTCGAGCAGATGGGCCGCCCTACGGGACTCGACGAGCACAATCTGCTCATGGTGGCAACGACACAATCCGGCATCAACAGCGACACGGACGCCGGCAAGGCAACACTCGACGCATCGATCAAGGCTGACCTGACCGTCCTGCGGCAGTTGCCAGATGTGGTCGATGCCTACGAAACCAATTCGCTGCCCTTGAGCAACAACACCTGGGGGCTTGGAATAAGGATGATGCCTAGCGGTCCCTACGGCTCGCACACCACCTATTTCCACGCCGATGAGCACACCCTGAAAACGTTGGGCCTGCGACTGGTGGCGGGGCGCAATTTTCGCAGCGACGAGATCGGCGAGGATGATAATTTCGTCGGTATCCTGCAGCCGGCGGTCATCATCGTGTCCAGGCACCTGGCTGACAATCTGTTTCCGCACGGTGACGCTCTGGGCAAGCCGGTCTATTTCACCAACGCTACCCAACCCAGCACGATCATCGGCATCGTCGAACGCATGCAAACTAGCTCGACCCGTAGCGGGACCGATAACATGACGTGGAATACGACCTTGGTGCCTCTGCGCTTGGTCACCCCTTCCCGCCACTACGTTGTGCGCACCAGACCAGGTCGACTGGCTGCTGCCATGCGGAGCGTACCGGAAGCCCTGTATGCCCAGGATCCGCAGCGCGTCATTCCTGACGGCACAGGGGGCGACGAAGCCGGTGTGCGCAGCTTCGCGCAGATTCGTGCCGAGGCATACCAGGGTGATCGCACACTGGCGATGCTGATGGGCGTCATCAGCATCATCCTGCTGGTGGTGACCGGTAGCGGTATCGCAGGACTTTCCAGCTTCTGGGTGGGCCAGCGCCGCCGGCAAATTGGCGTGCGCCGTGCACTCGGTGCGACCCGGAGCGACATCGTCCGTTACTTCCTTGTCGAAAACGCGCTTATCAGCGCCAGCGGGGTCATCGTCGGGATACTGCTGACCTTCGAGTTCAACGGATGGTTGATGGGGCGATTCGAGCTGACACGGCTTTCAACGCTCTATGTCCTGATCGGCGTGGTGATGCTATTGCTGCTGAGCCAGGGAGCCGCCCTTGCACCCGCATTGCGCGCCGCACGGATTGCACCAGTGGAAGCTATCCGCTCGTCGTGAAATTCATCACCTCCTTCGCGAAGCAGGAAGTGTTGATTTCCACCGAGAACACCACGGGTTGATTCACCTGTGAAATGCGCCATTCGGCAATGCTCTTCGATTTTGAATAGCCGCTTTGCCGCAGGCATCCGAGCTAGCTGACCGGCTGTTGTTGGCCGGTCAGCTACCATTGGTTGGCGGCTGTTGCCCGATGGCCGAACCCAGCCAGTCACCCACTTGGAAAGTGTTACTGGCGAGCCCGATCAGATCCGAAGCCAGGAATGATCAATTGGCTGCCGGTCCGCGGCCGCCATGTCGGAATCTGCCACACGGCTCTCCAGCAACTCCACCGCATGCTGATAACCGGCATCGATCGCGCGTTGCCAGTCCTTCCAGTCGAGCATGCCGATGTGATCCAGCGGCGGTGCGATCAGCAGGTCGGCGCGCTCACGCCGGGCGGCGCTGGCGGTCTCGCCGTTGACCATACCCGCGCGCACCAGGGTGGAGACCAGACTCGGCCGAAGGATCCGCTGGCGTCGCTGCAGCAACAGCCGCCACAGCGCTGGCGTGGACGATTCCTCGGCGGTGGTGAGCAGTGCAATGTCGGCGCGGATATCCAGCGCCGTGATGTGGGCGATGCCGTCGGCTGCCATCACGTCGGTAGGCAGGTTGTCGACCAGCGCGCCATCCACATAGACCCGACCTTGCTGCAGTACCGGCGGCAGCACGCCGGGGATCGCGCTGGATGCGCGCAGCCACAGCCACAGCGACCCGCGCCGATGGACGGCCATCCCGCCGCCGGACAACTGAGTGGAGATGCAGAAATACGGCAGTGGCAGATCCTCGATCTCCAGCGCGCCGAAGGCATGACGCAGCATCGTCGACGCACGTCGCCCGCGGGTCATTGCCACCAGCGGCAAGGTCCAGTCCGACAGCGGTCGACCTTCCACAAAGCCGCGGCGCAAGGTTTCGGTGATCGCATCAAGCGTCCAGCCGCAGGCCAGGCCAGCACCGATGATCGCGCCGATGCTGGTGCCACCGACCGCATCGAAGCGATGTCCGGCTTCATGCAGCGCGCGCAACATGCCCAGATGCGCCAGTCCGCGCGCGCCACCGCCGGCCAGCACGAGGCCGCGGCCATGTCCGCTGACCAGCCGTGCCAGCCTGGTCACATCGTCGCGTTGGCATACGTGGTGGTGTTGCAGCTCGCCGCTGAAGTGGGCTCGCCAGCGCTGCGCCACGCCGAGGCTGACCTGATGGCCGGCATGCAGCAGCAGCAAATGCCGCGCACGATGTCCGCTGCGGCGTGGTTCCAGCAGATCCGCCTCGGGCCACGGCCCGGCCGGCTGGGCGGCGAGTGTCGGCAACAGCAACACGTCGGCCTGGCGGATGCAGCGCTGGCGCCACAGCGGGTCGCCGTCGGTGTCCAGATAGATCACGAAGCGCTGCTGCGACTCGTGCTCGGCGAACCACTCGCCGCTGCGTCCGCCGCCTTGCTGGCCGTCGATGATGCTGCAGCTGCCATAGGCTTCAAGCGCTTGTGCCAGCTGCATGGCGAGGACGCGCGCCGGAACCGCCGCATCGTGCGGCAGCATGGCGAAGGTGCGCGGCAGGCTTGGCGGCTGGTCGCCCCGATGCCGTTGCTGCAGCCACTGGATGGTGCGGCGCCCGATGCCAAGCATCGCCCGCGGAAAGCGCTCCAGCAGTGCCTCGAATGCGGCGCGATCCAGCCGCAGCAGTTCGGAGTCGCGCAAGGCGCGCACCGTGCGTATGCGCTGGTCACCACCGAGCAGGCTGACTGCGCCAACTACTTCACCGGCCGCGATCAGATGTACCAGCCGGGCGTTGTCATCCGGCTGACCATCCTCAAACACGCCCAGGCTGCCGCTCCTGAGCAGATACAGCGCATCGGCCGCTTCGCCGGGTTTGAACAGCGGCCGCCCGCCAGGCAGGCCCAGCCAGACCAGCTCATGTGCCAGCGCTTCATGTGCCGCGGGTTCCATGTGCCCGAACATGGCACTGCGCCGCAGCAGTTCAAAGACATCCGGTAGCAACATGGCGGCAAGGTTACGGTGCCAACCATGACAAAACGGCGTGCGCCGCGATAGGTACTGCGCCTGCAGCGGTGTGCTGCCGCGCTTGATTTCGGGAGCCCCGATCGCCACGCTGACGATTCAAAGGAGATTTCATGAATCACGACAACCCCCTGCTCCGCGATGACACCTTGCCGGCGTTCTCGCAGATCCGCCCTGAGCACGTCCCGCCGGCGATCGACGCCTTGCTGGCCGACTATCGCGACGCCATCAATGATCTGCTGGCCGCGGGAGCGCCGCGTGATTTCGCCCGCATGATGCTGACCCAGGAACGGCTGGAGCAGCGCCTGGCGCGCGCCTGGGCACCGGTTTCCCACCTGCATTCGGTGGTCGACAGCGAGGCGCTGCGCGCGGTGTACGGGCCGGCCGAGGAGAAGCTCACCGAGCACGCGATCGAGCTGGGTCAGAACCGCGACCTCTACGCGGCCGTGCAGTCACTGGCCGATGCCGCGGATTTCGCTGGCCTGTCGCGCGCCGAGCGTGCCCTGGTCGAGCACGCGCTGCGCGATTTCCGCCTGTCAGGGGTGGCGCTGGAGGAACCAGCCCGTTCGCGTTTTCGTGACATCGGCGTCGAGCTGTCGAAACTTTCCACCGAATTTTCCAACGCCGTGCTGGACGCCAGCGAGGCCTGGCACGAACACATCAGCGACGAGCGCGATCTGGCCGGGATCCCCGAGTCCGGCCTTGCGGTGCTGCGCCAGTACGCCGAGGACCAGCAGCTGGACGGCTATCTGGTCACCCTGAAGCAACCCAGCGTGCAGGCCGTGCTGACCTATGCCGACAACCGCGGATTGCGTGAACGGGTGTACTGGGCCTACCAGACCCGTGCATCCGATCAGGGCCCGAACGCAGGCAAGTTCGACAACAGCGCGCGGATCGAGAAAATCATGGCGTTGCGTCATGAGGCCGCACAGTTGCTGGGCTTCGCCAACGCCGCGGAAGAATCGCTGGCGACCAAGATGGCTTCCTCGCCCACCGAAGTGATGGAATTCCTGCACGACCTGGCGGCACGCGCCAAGCCGGTGGCGCAGCGGGAACTGGCCACCCTGCGTGACTACGCCAGGGGCGAACTGAAACTCGACAACCTCGAATCCTGGGACGTTGGCTACGCCTCGGAAAAGTTGCGCCAGCAGCGTTACGCGCTGGATGAAGAACAGCTCAAGCCGTATTTCCCGTTGCCGGCGGTGATCGAGGGCTTGTTCGGCATTACCGAAAAACTCTACGGCATCACTCTGGCTGCACGCGAAGGCGTGGATGTGTGGCATCCCACGGTGCGCTACTACGACGTGCGCGATGCCGGGGGCCAGGTGTTCGCCGGCGCCTACGTCGATCTGTACGCGCGCAACGGCAAGCGCGGCGGCGCCTGGATGGATGTCTGCCGCGCCCGCTTCGATGATGGCGAGCAGCTGCAGCTGCCGGTGGCATTTCTCACCTGCAACTTCGCGCCGCCGACCGAGGGCAAGCCGGCCCTGCTCACCCACGACGATGTGCTGACCCTGTTCCACGAATTCGGACACGGCCTGCATCACCTGCTCACCGGCATCGCCCTGCCGTCGATCGGCGGTATCGACGGGGTGGAGTGGGACGCGGTGGAGCTGCCCAGCCAGTTCATGGAGAATTTCGGCTGGAATCGGCAGGCGCTGGATCTGTTCGCCCGCCACTACCAGACCGGCGAGCGACTGCCGGACGAGCTGTTCGAGCGCATGCTGGCGGCGCGGCACTTTCACGCCGGCCTGTTCCTGGTGCGTCAGCTGGAGTTCGCGCTGTTCGACTTCCTGCTGCATCTTGAGTACGACCCTGAGCAGGGTGCCCGCACCTTGGCCGTGCTGGAAGAGGTGCGCAAACAGGTCGCCGTGCTGCACCCGCCGGCATGGCAGCGCTTCCCGCAGGGTTTCAGCCACGTTTTCGCCGGCGGTTATGCGGCCGGCTATTACAGCTACCTGTGGGCCGAGCTGCTCAGTGCCGACGCGTTCGGCGCGTTCGAGGAGCAGGAAGCGGCCAGCGGTTCGGTGATGGATCGAGCCTGCGGTGAGCGCTTCCGCCGCGAAGTGCTGGCGGTGGGCGCCAGCCGTCCGGCGCTGGAGAGCTTCATCGCATTCCGCGGCCGCAAGCCGGAGCCGGAGGCGTTGTTGCGCAGTCACGGCCTGGCCTGAGTGTTTCAGCGTGTATGCCGGTCGGGACGAGCGTGGCGAGTCCCGGCCAGCATGCCGCTATCAGCAAGCCGTTCGTCGATATCTCGAATGCAAGGCAAAAAAAAGCCCGCCGAAGCGGGCTTTTCAAGATCACAGGAGTCCGATGGACTCAGGCAACCTGGACTTCTTCAGCCTGCAGGCCTTTCTGGCCCTTGGTGACGATGAACGTGACGCGCTGACCTTCCTGCAGGGACTTGAAGCCCGTGCCCTGGATCGCGCGGAAATGCACGAACAGGTCATCACCGCTTTCCGGCGTGATGAAGCCAAAACCCTTGGCGTCGTTGAACCACTTGACTGTACCGCTCTGACGATCCGACATGAAACTTTACCTTTGAAGCTATGGATGATTTGCGGCTTGGAGCGAATCGCACTTGACCGCAATATTGGGCAGAAAATCGGGTTGTCCCGGTTTCTGCTCGGCCAGCATACACTGGAAATATCGAATTTGGTGGGTTTTTTGCGCAAAATGATGTAAGCGGCCGTATGGCAGACGCGAAATACCTCTCCATACCCCGAGAAGCCCCCATGTCATGCGGGTTTCGCCGCCTCCCCCACGTCATTCGAGCGACCGGCGGCGGCGTGCGAAGTTGCCGCCCGGCGCATCATTTACAATGCGTCGATGAAAATAGCCTCGTGGAACGTCAATTCGCTGAAGGTGCGCCTGCCGCACCTGACCCAGTGGCTGGCAGACGCTCAACCGGACATCGTGGCGTTGCAGGAAACCAAGCTGGAGGACGCCAAATTCCCGGTCGACGAGCTGGCCGCCGCGGGTTATCGCGTGGTCTATTCCGGCCAGAAGACCTATAACGGCGTGGCGATCCTGTCGCGGGACGAAGCCCATGACGTGGTCACCGACATTCCCGGGCTGGACGACCCGCAACGCCGCATCCTGGCTGCCACGATCGGTCCGTTGCGGGTGGTCGACCTTTACGTGGTCAACGGCAAGGCGGTGGGTGACGAGAAGTACAGCTACAAGCTGGAGTGGCTGGCCCGGGTGCGCGATTTCCTCGCCAACGAGCTGCAACGCCATCCCAATCTGGTGGTGCTGGGGGATTTCAACATCTGTCCGGACGACCGGGACGTCTACGATCCGGTGGCCTGGGGCGAGGATATCCTGTGCTCGCCAGCGGAGCGCGCCGGTCTCAGGGCGATCACCGATCTGGGCCTGCACGACAGCTTCCGCCTGTTCGAGCAGGGCAATGAGCATTACAGCTGGTGGGACTACCGGCAGGCCGCGTTCCGTCGCAACATGGGCTTGCGCATCGACCTGATCCTGATCGGCGAGGCATTGAGGTCGGCCGCCACCGCGGCCACGATCGACCGAACGCCGCGCCGCTGGGAACGCCCCTCCGACCATACCCCGGTATTGCTGGACCTGGACCTGTAACCCTATGACCAAGACTGAATGGCCCAGTTCGCTGGACGACAACGAACTGGATGAGCTGGACCGCTATCTGCGCGCGCATACCGGCGACGGTGACCTGCTGCTGGACGGTGTCCACGGCCTGCTGAGCGCGCTGGCGGTGGGTCCACTGGTTGTGCTGCCCGACGAATGGCTGCACGAAGTGCTGCACGAACCCTTCGCCGACGAGGCCGAGGGCAACCGCGTGCTGGCGCTGCTGGCCAAGCTCAACGATTCGATTGCGGCCGAGCTCGATGTCGAGGCCTACGAGCCGATTCTGGGCGAGGTGGAGATGGAGCACGGCCCGATGCTCTCCGCCGCTGGCTGGTGCGAGGGTTTCAGCCGCGGCATCGACCTGCGTGCCGTATTGTGGGAAACCCGTTTGTCCGAGGACCCCGAGTTGATTGAGCTGCTGGGGCCGGTGATGGCGCTGGCGGTGGACGAGGGCATCCTCAGTGCTGACACCGAGTTCGAGAAACTCAGCGATGAGGAGTACGACGAGTGCCTGTCCCAGGTGCCCATGGTGCTTGGCGCGGTGAACCAGTACTGGCAGGCCAAGCCCATCACCGAAGAGGAAATGGAAACCATGGCGCTGCAGCAGGGCAGCGACAACGACGACGACAGCGATGCCCCGCCGCGCCAGCGCAGCGGCCACTGGGTGCATTGACACCATCCGCGCCCTCACCCGTAGAAGCCCGCTGGCGGGCGATGTTCTTTTCGACCCAGAAGAGCATCGCCCGCCTGCGGGCTCCTACGGGGGCGCTTGGAAACAGTGCGTTCCGGAAGGGACACTTGGAGTGCCGGTGTGATGAGGCCATCCTGGCGGTCAGACATTCCTGAGCGGAGCACAGCATGAGCGATCGCCACATCACCCGCCGCGTGCGCGGCACCGACACGTCCGACGGCGCCGGCGTGAAACTGAAGCGGATCATCGGCCAGCCCGCGCTGGACATGCTCGATCCGTTCCTGCTGCTGGACGAGTTCCGTTCCGATCAGGCCGGTGACTACATCGCCGGCTTTCCCGAGCATCCGCATCGCGGTTTCGAAACCGTCACCTACATGCTGGCCGGGCACATGCAGCATCAGGACAACCACGGCAACCGTGGCGACCTGTCGCCCGGCAGCGTGCAATGGATGACCGCCGGGCGCGGGATCCTGCATTCGGAAATGCCGCAGCAGGAGAATGGCCTGATGTGGGGTTTCCAGTTGTGGGTGAACCTGCCGGCGAAGGACAAGATGACGGCGCCCCGCTACCAGGACATCGCGCCAGAGCGGATTCCCGTGGTGCACCCGGCCGTGGGTGTCGAGGTGAAGGTGATCGCTGGCGAGCTGGCCGGTGCCACCGGGCCGGTCGAGGGCATCGCCACCGCGCCGTTGTACCTGGACGTGAGCCTGCAGCCCGGTGCCGAGCTGAGCCTGGAAATGCCCGTCGGCCATCACGGCTTCGCCTACATGTTCGAGGGTGAGTCGGTTCTGGTCGGTGGCGAGCGGCTGCAACGCAGCGAACTGGGCGTGCTGTCCGAAGGCGATCGCCTGCAGCTTGCGGCCGGTGACAAGCCGTCACGCCTGCTGGTCGTGGCCGGCAAGCCATTGAAGGAGAGCGTGGCGCGCTATGGCCCGTTCGTGATGAATACCCAGGCCGAGATCCACCAGGCCATCGCCGACTTCCGTGCCGGCACGTTCTGAGCTGTTGCGCCTGGCCGTGTGCCAGGCGCGTCAGGCGTGAGCGGCGTTGCCCAGCCAGTCATGCACGCTCGCCACGTTCGCCGCCATCGCGGCGCGGCCGTCGAGGGTCAGCGCCCACTCGTCGGCCGCCGGTTCCTGCAGCGTTCGCAACTGGCTGTCGAGCAGGGACGCCGGCATGAAGTGGTCGCGCCGCTGCAGGCGCCGTTCCAGTTCGCTGCGTGGCAGCTGCAGGTAGACGAAACGCAGATCGGGGCCGGCGTGGCGCAGCCGATCCCGATAGCTGCGTTTGAGCGCGGAGCAGGAGACCACGCCATCGCGCTGCAGCTCTCGTTGCGTGGCGATCCATGCGGCCACCCGCTCAAGCCAGGGCTGGCGATCGGCGTCGTCGAGCGCGATGCCGGCGCGCATCTTGTCGACATTGGCTGGCGGGTGCAGCTCGTCACCTTCCTGAAAGTCGCAGTTCAAGGCCTGCGCCAGAGCCTCGCCCAGCGTGCTCTTGCCGCTGCCGGAAACGCCCATCACCACGATCAACATCAGACTGCTCTCCATCAGAGCTTGTACGAGGACAGCAGGATGCTGGTCTCGGTCGTGGCGATACCGTCGGTCAGCCGGATCACATTGAGCACCTTGTCGAACGCCTCGAGTGTGTCGGCGCGCAGTTCGGCGATCAGGTCCCAGCGCCCGTTGGTGCTGTGCAAGGCAATGACATTGGGGTGGCCGGACAACTCGCGGCGTATCTCGGCGGCGCGATTGCCTTCCACCGCGATGCTCATGATCGCGCGGATGCGATGCGCCTCCGCGTTGGGCCTCAGCTTTACCGTGTAACCGACGATCGTGCCGCTCTTTTCCAGCCGTGCGATCCGATTCTGCACGGTAGCCCGGGCCACGCGCAGTTTCCTGGCCAGGGCGACCACCGACAACCGCGCATCGTCGCGCAGCAGGCCGATCAGCTCGCGGTCGGTATCGTCGAGGGAGGGAATAGTCATAGTGCCATCGAGTCAGAACAAAACGTCCGGTAAAGCATACTTTATGATCATGTTTCATCGTTCTTTCTGGCGAAAGTTGCCCGGAGAATAGGCAGATCGCCCGTCACCGTGCGGGTTTTGCCGATTGCTGCGTCGATCGTTGCCGAGGAGTGTTGTCGTGACCCGTTTTGTCGATGTGCCGACGATGTCCCACCTGGTTCAGAAGCTCGGCGCGCCGCGCTTTATCGGCGAGCTGGCCGACACCATCCAGGCCGATTTCGTGCGCTGGGAAGCGTTCGAGAAATCGGCGCGTCTGGCCAGTCACTCGGACGTCGGCGTGATCGAGTTGATGCCGGTGGCGAACGCCACGAAATACGCGTTCAAGTACGTCAACGGCCATCCCGGCAACACCGCCCTGGGCATGTACACGGTGATGGCGTTCGGCGTGCTGGCGGATGTGGATACCGGTTACCCGGTGCTGCTGTCCGAACTGACCCTGGCCACGGCGTTGCGTACCTGCGCCACCTCGCTGATGGCGGCGCGCGCGCTGGCGCGGCCCGACTCGCGGCGCATGGCCTTGATCGGCAACGGCGCGCAGAGCGAGTTCCATGCGCTGGCCTTCCATAGTCACCTCGGTATCGAGGAAGTCGTGGTTTACGACATCGACCCGCGCGCGACCGACAAGCTGGTGCGCAACCTGTCGGAGTACCCGGACTTGAAGGTGATTCGCGCCGGCTCGGCGGCCGAAGCCGTGCGCGGTGCCGACATCGTCACCACGGTCACCGCCGACAAGGCCTACGCCACCATCATCACGCCGGAGATGGTCGAGCCGGGCATGCACATCAATGGCATCGGCGGCGACTGCCCCGGCAAGACCGAAATGCATGCCGATGTGCTGCGCGGCGCCCGCGTCTTCGTCGAGTACGAGCCGCAGACCCGGGTCGAGGGTGACATCCAGCAGCTGCCGGCGGATTTCCCGGTGGTTGATCTGTGGCGTGTACTCGCCGGCACCGTCGTCGGCCGCGAGAGTGCCGAGCAGGTGACCGTGTTCGACTCGGTCGGTTTTGCGCTGGAAGATTATTCGGCGCTGCGTTACGTGCTGGCCCAGGCCGAGCAACATCAGTTGGGCGAGATGATCGAGCTGGTGCCCTCCACAGACGACCCCAAGGACCTGTTCCGCCTGACCCGCAAGGGTGGTGCGCGCGCCGTGCTGCGCAAGGTCGGCTGAGCCATGAGCAGCATGCAGGCGCCCGCTGCGGTGGTGATGGTGCGGCCGCATCGTTTCACCCCGAATCCGGAAACCGCGGCTGACAACAGCTTCCAGAGCGTCGCCGCGGCCGATGTGGCGCAGGCGATTGCCACGGCCGCGCATGCGGAAGTCAGCAGCGCCGCCGCGCGGCTTGAAGCCGACGGCGTGCGCGTGCATCTGTTCGATGACGATGGCAGCCGCGACACGCCCGACTCGGTGTTCCCCAACAACTGGTTTTCCACTCATCCGGGCGGTCAGGTCGCGCTGTATCCGATGTATTCACCGAGCCGCCGGCGCGAGCGGCGTGGCGACATCATCGACATGCTCAAGTCCGAGTACCGGGTGCAGCAGGTGGTCGACTACAGCGGACTGGAACAGGATGGGCTGTTCCTCGAAGGCACCGGCGCGATGGTGCTTGATCATGTCGCGCGGGTCGCCTATATGGCCTGCTCCAGGCGGGCCAGCACCGAGGTGCTGGCCCGCTTTTCCGCTCACTTCAACCACGAGCCGTTCGCCTTCGATACCGCCGATGCTGGCGGCCGGCCGGTGTATCACACCAATGTATTGATGTGCGTGGCCAGCCGCTTTGCGCTGGTCGGGTTTGAGTTGATCCCCTCGCTTGAGCGTCGCGCCGAATTGCGTGCGCGCCTGGAGCAGTCCGGCCGTGAGGTAGTCGCGCTGGACAACCGCCAGATCGGCGAATTCGCCGGCAATGCACTCGAACTCAGCGGCAGCCGCGGGCCGCTGCTCGCCTTGTCGGCGCGGGCCGAAGCCAGCCTCAGCCCGGTGCAACGCGCGGTCATCGAGCGCTCGGCGCGGCTGCTGCCACTGGCGGTGCCCACCATCGAGATGGCCGGCGGCTCGGTGCGTTGCATGCTGGCCGGCATCCACCTGTCGCCTCGGGGCTAGGTCGACGCGCGGAGTGCTTTGGCCCTCAGCCTTTCACGCTGCCCAAAAGCAGTCCCTGCAGGTAGTGCCGTTGCAGCGCGAGGAACAGCAACAGCACCGGCAGCACGGTGACCACCGAGCCGGCCATCATTAGTTCATTGCCCTCGCTGTGCTCGCGCGCCAGTGAGGCCAGCGCCAGCGGCAGGGTGTAATGCTCCTGTCCGGTCAGCACGATCAGTGGCCACATGAAGTCATTCCACGCGGCGAGAAAGGTGAAGATGGTCAGCGTCACCATGATCGGCTTGAGCAGCGGCAGCACGATTTGCACGAAGATGCGCCACTCGCCGGCGCCATCGATGCGCGCCGCCTCGAGCAGTTCGTCCGGCACGCCGCGGGCGTACTGGCGCACCAGATAAATACCAAAGATCGTGGCCATGCCGGGCACGATCACGCCGGCATAGCTGTTGACCAGCCCCATGTACTTGAGCAGCAGAAACAGCGGCAGCATTGCCACCTGGGCGGGGATCACCAGTGCGCCGATCAGCGCCTGGAACAGCCGCTCGCGGCCGGCGAAGCGCAGCTTGGCGAAGGCATAGCCGGCCATCAGGTTGCAGCTGAGCGCGAGTAGCGCGATCGCACTGGAGACCAGCAGGCTGTTGAGCAGGTAGCGGCCCATGCCGTTGAGTGCAAACAGCGCGCGGTAATTGTCCAGCGTGGCATGCGCCGGCCACAACGGCGGCGGTAGCGCGCTGGCCGAGCCGGGTGCCATGAACGATACCGACAGCATCCACAGCAGCGGCAGCAAAGCCAGCAAGGCGCAACCGGCCAGCGCACCATTGACCAGCCAGCCGGCCAGCCGCGGCTTCATGCGGTATTTCCAGCACGCGACAGCCGCAGCAGCAACATGGTCACCACGAAGATGATGAAGAACAACATGAAAGCGACGGCCGATGCAGTGCCCAGGTTCCACCATTTGAAACCCTCCTCGTACATCAGGTACAGCACGCTCACGGTACTTTGCAGTGGTCCGCCTTCGGTCATCACGTAGGGCTCGGCAAACAGCTGGAAATAGCCGGCCACGGTAAGCACCATCACCATCACCATGGTCGGTTTCAGCATTGGCAGGGTGATGTGCCAGAACTGGCGCGGCGCGGAGGCGCCATCGATCCGCGCCGCTTCATACAGCTCCGGCGGAATCGCCTGCAGGCCGGCCATGAAGATGATCATGTTGTAGCCGAAGTTTTTCCATACCGCGAAGGCGATGATCGTCGGCATCGCCCAGTGCGGGTCGCCCAGCCAGTCGACTGGATGGATGCCGAGCTGGCCCAGCGCATAGTTCACCAGCCCGTACTTGGTGTTGAACAGATAGCGCCAGATCACCGCCACTGCCACTACCGTGGTCACCACCGGCGCGAACAGTGCGGTGCGGAAAAAAGCCTTCATCCGGGTCAGTGGCGAGTTCAGCAGCAAGGCGGTGCCCAGCGAGGCAGCGATCGACAGCGGCACGCCCACCAGCACGAAATAGAAGGTGTGGCCCAGCGCCGCCCAGAACAGCGGGCGCTGCAGCAGGTCCCAGTAGTTGTGCAGGCCGACGAAGCGCAGATTGCGCACGTCCGCGAGTGCGTACAGGTCGTAGTCGGTCAGGCTCAGTCCCAGCGCCGCGATCACCGGCAGCACGAAGAACACGCCCAGCACCAGCAGGGCCGGGATGAGGAACAACCACGCCGTGCGAGTCGGATTCATCGTTGCCGCGCCTGCGCGTGATCGAGCATCCAGCGCCGCTTCTCCAGAATGGCATTCGCACGCCGATCGATTTCAGCCGCGGCCTGGTCCACGCTCAGCTCGCCATGGGCGGCCTGCGCGGCGACCAGCTGCATTTCGGTCACGATGCGTTCCCACTCGGGCACGGCGGGGGTCGGCCTGACTCGCTCCAGCTGATCGCGGAACGCGTGCAACGCGGGATCGTTGCGCAGCGTATCGCCCAGCCACGCCGAGCGCCGTGGCGGCAGATCGCCGAGCAGGTCATACAGTTGCTGCTGCACGCTAGGGCGTGACAGGTACTCGATCAGCAGCCACGCCTGTGCCTTGTGCGGCGAGCGCCGAAAGATCACCAGGCTGGAGCCGCTGGCGATACCTGCGCCAGGGCCGTCGGACCCGGGCAGCGGCGCCGTCGCCCATGCATCCTGCTGCGCGGCGGGCAGGCGCTGGCGAAACTCGCGGATGTTCCACGGCCCGGAAAAATAGAACGGATACACGCCGCGGCCGAACTCGGCCCACGGGTTGGAGACTTCGGTGTTGGCCACGACGGGCGCCTGATGCAGGCGAAATGCATCGATGTAGAACTGCAGCGCCCGCTTGAAACCGGCGCTTTCGAAGTTGCCGTAACGCCCGCCGTCGCGCAGCAGCGGGTCGTTTTGCTGCAAGGCCAGCGACAGTAGCTGTTCGAATTCATTGGTGGGCAGCAGGATCGCATAGTGGTCGGCGCCGGGGCGTGCCTGCAGCGCCGCCATCTGCCGCGACCACTCGGCCCAGTCGCGCGGTGGTGCATCGAAGCCGGCCGCCTTGAGCATGTCCTTGCGGTAGAACAACAGCCGCGTGTCGACGTACCAGGGGATGCCGTACAGACGGCCATCGATGCGATTGGTATCCCAGATGCCCGGGAAGTAATCCGCCGGCTTGACCTCGGCCGAGTGCTCGACCCAGGGCTGCAGCGGTTCCAGCGCGTTGAGCGCAACCAGTTCGGCGATCCAGGTATTGCCGAGTTGGGCGATATCCGGCGTGGTATCGCCGGCGAAAGCAGTCAGCAGTTTCTGGTGGGCTGCATTCCACGGCAACTCCTGCAGATCGACATGGATGCCGGGATGTTCGCGCTCGAACGCCGGGATCAGTTGCGCCATGGCTTCGCCTTCGCGGCCGACCGCCCAGAACGTGAGTGTCCGGGCGTGCTCGGCCGGCTGGCCGCAACCGTGCAGGCCGAGCAAGGCGACAAGCAGCACCATCCGCAGCCAGCGCTGCCGCCGTGAGGTCACGGCGGAACCGGTCGATCCAGCCAGCCGCCGGTAAAGCCGGCGCGTTGCAGACCCTTGCGGATGTACGGATTTTTTTGCATCACCTTCCATACGAAATCGCTGCGCCAATTCTCGATCATCAGCACGATCGGTCCCTGGTCGATGCCCAATTGCACGGTATCGGCCCAGCCCATGCCCACTACCATCCGCCCCGTGCGCGACGTCATGGTGGCATGGAAGCTGGGGTTGAAGGCGTCGACGAAGCCGTACTGGTTGTAGATCGCCGCACCGTAACGCCGCTTCATCTCCTGCAGTGCCGGAATCACGATTTCCGGAGCAAACGCGATCGAGCCGCCCGCGGCCGTGGGTGCAATGGTGCCGTCGTCGGAAATGTAGTCAAGACCGGCGCCGCGCGCGGTGTAACCGTCGAACTGGCGCACGCCTTCGGCGGTGTTGACGCTGACGCTGCCCGGTCCGTTGCTGGCGGTCAGGCCCCACACATTCTTGCCGTAGCCTGTCCAGTGACCGGGGTTGGCGATCGCGTAGTCACGCTGGCTGTAAGTGGCGCGGCGACTGTTCTCGAAGTAGTCCAGGTCATGCGCGCGGCTCCAGGCGTCGCGGATGCCGCGGAAGTCCACCCAGGCCTGGCTGTACTGATGGCCGAACAGGGGTGCGAAGGTGAGGAAGGTCTGGCCATGGAAGCGACCCCAGGTCTTGGGGTAAGTGGCTGTCCACGCGGCCCATGCGCCGTTGGCCACCGGGTGGGTCGGCGAACCGAGCGCCAGGATGTAGACCAGCATGCCCTCGTTGTAGCCCTTCCAGTCGGCCGGTATGAACTTGCCGCCGGGCGTCCAGCCCATGCTGATCAATGGTGCGTGCGGCTGCATCCACGGCCAGTCGACGGCGCGGTAGATCTGGTCAGCGAGCTGGCGAATTTCGCGTTCCTGCGGCGTGTCGTGATCGTAGTAGGACTGCGCGAACAGCACGCCACCGAGCAGCAGGGTGGTATCGACGCTGGACAGCTCGACATAGCGCATCGCGCGATGCCCGGTCTTCATGTCGAGGAAGTGATAGAAAAAGCCGTGGTAGCCGCTGGCGTCATCTTCGCTGTCGCCTTGCGGCGCATCGTGGAAAAAGCGCAGCGTGGCCAGGGTGCGCGTTACCGCCTGCTCGCGGGTGATGTAACCGCGCTCCACCCCGACGCCATAGGCAGTCAGGCCGAAGCCGACCGCGGCAATGCTGGAAAACGAACGCCCCGGCGATGAGTCTGGTACCAGTCCCGTCCTGGGGTCGGCACTGTGCCAGAACCACTCGAAGGTGCGTTGCTCGAGGTCGTCGACGACCCGCTTTTGCGGGACCGACAGCTGTGCATAGCCGAGGTGGTGTTCGGGGCCCTTGGCAACGGCCGGTGCGGCGCTGCCTGCGCCAAGGACCAGCAGGGCGAGCAGCAGGGTGGTGGGAAATTTGCGGAAAAAATTCTGGAACATCGGCAAAGCACTCTTGGGGGAACCGCCGGGTCGATAGCGGCGAGCCGGCGCACGGGGAGGGTTTCGGGTTCGTCTCAGGCGGGCATGCGGGGTGCGGTGCAGTAGCGGTCGATGAAGACCTGATGCATCGGCATCGACTCGACGCAGCTCGCCACCACCGTGCCGACGCCATCAATGAAGCGGCGCAGATCCCGCTCGGGCATCTGGTCGACCAGCGGGTGGTAGCCACGCGGATCGATGCCCTGACCGATCATCACCTGCACCCAGCTGACCGTGGCGAACATCTCCTCGGCATCGCGGAAGAAGCGGCCGCTGTCGCGGAACAGCGCGATATTGTCCTGCAGCTGCGGCGGTATCGACATGTCGCGGCACTGGCGCCAGAACGCGGTGTCGTCGCGCCTGGTGGCGTGGTAATGCAGGATCAGGAAATCACGGATGCGCTCGTACTCGAACACCGCTTGCGCGTTGTAGCGATCGATCACCACTTCGCTGAAATCACGTTGCGGAAACAGATTCAGCAGCCGCGCGATGCCCGACTGGATCATGTAGATGCTGGTTGATTCCAGCGGCTCCAGGAAGCCGCTGGCCAGGCCCAGCGCCACCACGTTCCGGTTCCAGAACTTGCGGCGCATGCCGGTGGTGAAGCGCAGTTGCCGCGGCTCGGCCAGTGCGGGCCCATCGAGGTTGTTCAGCAGTGTCGCGGCGGCTTCGTCATCGCTCTGATGCGCGCTGGAATAGACGTAACCGTTGCCGGTGCGGTGCTGCAGCGGAATCCGCCATTGCCAGCCGGCCTCCCGTGCGGTGGAGCGTGTATACGGCGTCGGCGGGCCCACCTTTTCGCAGGCCACGGCCAAGGCCCGGTCGCAGGGCAGCCAGTGGGTGAAATCGGTGTAGCCGGTGTGCAGTGCCTGTTCGATCAGCAGGCCGCGAAAGCCGGAGCAGTCGATGAACAGCTCGCCGGTCACGCACTCTCCACTCTCCAGCATGACCGATTCGACGAAACCGTCCGTGGGTCGCAGCGTGGTCTGCTTGATCTTGCCCTCGGTGCGCCGCACGCCGCGCTTTTCGGCATAGCCGCGGAGGTATTTCGCGTACAGGCCCGCGTCGAAGTGGTAGGCGTAGGCGATATCCGCCAGCGGCGAGGTGGCCGGCACATCGGTGGCTGAAGCCATGAACTTGCCGCGCGGCGCGGCCAGCGTATTCAGCGAGTAGTCGCCGAGGTCGCGGGCGAAACCCTGTTGCCTTGCCTTGATCCAGAACTGATGGAACGGCAACAGGCTGACATCGTGGCCGATGGTGCCGAAGCCGTGAATATAGGAGTCGCCCAGCTGCCCCCAGTCGTTGAACTGGATGCCCAGCTTGAAGGTGCCCTGCACCTGCTTCACGAACTCGATCTCGTCGATTTCAAGCAGGTTGTTGAACAGTTTCAGATGCGGCACGGTAGCCTCACCCACGCCGACGATGCCGATTTCCTCCGACTCGATCAGGCGGATGTTGTAGTCCGCGCCGAGCACCTTGGAAAACGCTGCTGCTGCCATCCAGCCGGCGGTGCCGCCGCCGCCGATGACGATATTGCGGATCCGTGGATCAGTCATGGAAAACCCGGTTCTGTGAGTGAGCTCGCCGATCTGAAAAGCAAAGCCCGCATTGCGCGGGCTTTGCCTGGGGCCTGTATATCGCTTGTCGCATCAGGCCATCAACAAGGCACTTAGAAGTTCATGCCGAGTGAAACCTTGAGCGTGCGCGTGTAGCCGGTCACATCGCCGGTCGGGTTGTAGGTCACCGGAGTTCTGTTCAGCACGCCGTTGGCGCCCCAGTTCTCCAGATAGCCCGAATAGTTGTTCCAGTTGAACGCGTTGATCAGGTCGATACGCACATAGGCATTCAGGTTGCCGTAGACCTTGAAGTTTTTGGTCGCCTGCAGGTCCAGATCCCGATAACCGAAGATCTTGCCGCCGAGCAGGAACCGGCCGTTGCCCGGCGGGGCGATCGACACCGGCATGCAGCCGCTGCCGCCGCTGCCATTGTTCGGTGCGGGGGCGCCGTAGCAGGCGAGGTTGAGGTCAGGTACCGGCGTTGCCAGGGTCAGCTTGGCGCCGAATACGAAGCCCCAGGGGCCATCCAGATTGCCCGTGGCGACCAGTCGATGCCTGGCCACGGCGGCACCGGTGAACGGGTAGGCGCCGATATTCTCTCTATCGAACGCGTACTGATCGGTGGGATCGTTGTTGTCGTTGTTCTGGCTGGAGTGGGTGAACGTGTAGGCCACCGTTGCACCCCAGTGCGAATCCTTCGTATACGGTTTTTCCGCCGACAACAGAACCTGGGTGGTGCGTGTTTCGAGGCCGTTGTTGCCGATGATCAGGCTGCCGAAGCCGGGAATGCCATTGCCCCACGGCTGGCCGCCATTCTTCCAGAAGCTGCCGTCCGGATAGCGGTTGCCCAAGGTGTAGACCAGGCCGTTATAGCTGTTGATGCGCGCGATGGTGGCGCTGGTGTTCCACTCGCCGACCTTGTTGCGCATGCCGATGCTGAACTGGTCGGAGTACGGCGTCTTGATGTTGTTGTTGATCAGGTCGACTTCCTTGCCGGTATTCGTGCCGGCCACCAGCGCCTGCAAGGTACTGATGTTGAGGAAGGACGGGTCGTACGCGTAGCAGGAATTGATGCCGACGGTGCACGGTACATCCGGCGTATTGAACTTGATCGTGGGCTGCGACAGCACCGACTTGGTCTGCTCGACCTGCAGGCTCTCGTAGAGGTTGCGGTCGTAGGAGCGGCCGATGCCGCCAAAGATCACATGGTCCTCGTCGCCGTTGATGTCATAGGAGAAACCCAGGCGTGGCGCGAAGTTGTTCTTCGGCGCACTGCGGTTGTTACCCGTGCTGATGTAATCGTTTACATTGACGCCCCCCTTGGCCAGGGTCTGGGCATAAGTCTGGCCCGCGGGCGCGTTCGGATCCTGGCTGTTGAACGCCGCGATCACGTTGGCGGGGGTGACGTAGTTGAGATACGAAGGCGTCTCCTCATAGTCCCAGCGCACGCCCAGGTTCAGGGTCAGCTTGTCGTTGACCGCCCAGTCGTCCTGGATATAGGTGCCAAACTGCTTGTCCGAGCTGGTGGCGACCGGACTCTGGCCGGGGGTCGGCGAGCCGAACTGCACCTGGTACGGAATCGCTTCGGTACCGGCCGGCGTCACGGCGTAGCTGAAAAGGGCGTTGGCGTCGCCCGAATCCTGCGCGGTCAGATCCACTGCCTTGTACTTGACGCCCATCTTGATGACATGGTCGCCATGCCATTCGAAATCGTTGAAGGTCAGGTCATCCTGCAGCGATGGACCCTTCTGGCCCTTGTTCTGCTGCGCCAAAGGCCGATTGCCGGTTTGCAGAATCGTGGTGTTCAACTGGGGGCCTGTCAGCGTGTAGATATTGCCGCCGCCAAGGTTCGCTGGTGTGGGTTTATACGAAGCATCTTCATAGGTAAATTGCAGACGGTTGAACCAGCTGTAGGCGCTGTGATCCCAGCGAATATCAAAGCGCTTGTCAGTGTTGATGACGTTGAGCGCGGCAGATGCCGTGGTGGCGCCGCCGATACCACTGACCTGGGTTTCGTCACGGTACTTGCCGCTCATTTCGAAACGATCCTTGTCGGTGGGCTCGTAGTCGATCTTGCCGAACCAGTCGTTCTCCTTGAACGGCAGGCTCGCCGGTCCGAGCTGCGCCTGCGCGCTGGCTGGCAGCAGATTCGTTACCCCTGTTACACCCGGTACCACGGTTGTGGGCGTGTTGAATTCCTTGCCTTCGTAGGCGACGAAGAAATGCGCCTTGTCCTGCAGGATCGGGCCGCCGAGGTCGAAGCCGTAATTCTTCTCGTGCGATGAGGTCTTCTTGTGGTTTGCTATTTCCGAGGGCGTTTGAGCACGCATGGCCGTATTGGTGAAATCACCGAAGACATCGCCGTGGAAGGTATTGGTGCCGGACTTGGTCTCGGCGATCAAGGCAGCGCTGGAGACCTGGTCGTACTCCGCCTTGTAGTTGGAGGTGATGACCTTGTACTCGCCGATCGCCAGCTGCGGGAATGGATTGCCCTGACTATCGTTCTGACCGGTGACGCCACCTGGCAGCACATAGTTTTTCTGGCCCACGCCGTCAATGTAGACATTGATGGCGCTGCTGGCCTGTGCGCCTGAGCGCAGGCTGGTATTGCCATTGGCATCACGCGTGAACACCACGCCAGGCACGGTGTCCGCATACTGCAGGAAGTTGCGTGATGCTGAGGGTATGGTGTCGATCTGGCGCAACGACACGTTGGTGCCGACTTCAGAAGTCTTCACTTCGGTCAATGCGGTGGCAGAAACGGTGACCGTATTGAGGTTGGTGGCGCTGGTGGCGCCGGCCACCAGATCAAGCGAGGCGGTGGAAGCCACGCTGAGCGTGACCGTGTGCTCGGTGCCGGCCCCCGCATCAACCTGGTAGGTTCCCGGCGGCAATCCGACCAGCGCATAGCTGCCGTCAATGTCGGCCTTGGTGCGGCGCACCGCGCCGGTGGCAACGTCCTTGGCGGTGATGATGGCATTGGCGGCGGCGTGGCCGCGAAGCGTGGCGTCCGAGCTCGCGGCGATGGAAATGCCCGGGGCACTGGCAACGACCACGAATGATGCCGCGACCAGGTTGGCCAGCAGCTTCTTTCTGAAATACAACGACGTTTTCATGATTACTCTCCCCGACAAAAGCGGTAACGACGCGTGGATTGATGGTGTGAATGAAATGCAGCGACACGCTCAGGTAACACTCGCGCCGCACGAATCGCGGACGACGATTTCGCAACCGAGCGTTTGCGCGGATGCAGAAGAATGCTCGGGACTTTCCAGCAGGTCGGCCAGTTGATCGAGTGCACTGCGGCCGAGGTCGGCGATGCGCACGCGCACCGTGGTCAGCGGCGGGTTGACGTAGCGCGCAATCGGAATGTCGTCGAAACCGGCCACGGCAATGTCTTGCGGCACGCGCAGCCCGGTTTCCTTGAAGGCGGCGAGACAACCCACCGCCATCATGTCGTTGGCCGCAAACACAGCCGCGGGGCGGGGTTTCATGGCCGCCAGTTGTAGCCCTGCCTGGTAGCCCGACTCTTCGATAAAGTCGCCGCCGAGCACGGTGAGCGGCATATCGGGGGCGTATTGGGCCATCGCTGCCCGGTAACCTTCCAGGCGCTGCCGCGAGTCGAAGTTGCTGGCCGGTCCGCTGATGAAGGCAACACGCTTGTGCCCGGACTGGATCAGATGCTTCACCATTGCGAACGCGCCGGCATGGTTGTCGACATTGAGTACCGCGTGGCTGCTGTCCTTGACCGGGCTGTTGAGCAGCACGACCGGGAGGTCCCTTGGCAGATTGGCGCGCAGGAAGGCCGCGTCGACCCGCTCGGACAGGATCAGCAGACCATCCACCCGGCCCTGCATCGAGCGCACGGCGGCGGCGGCTTCCTCGACCCCGTCATGCGAGCTGGACACCAGCAGGTGCAGGCCGCGGGCGCGCGCCGCCAGATCGATGCCGCGGATCAGTTCCGAGAAGAACTCACCGTAAAGGTCGGGCAGCAAGGCGCCAATCGTCCTGGTGCGCCGGGTGATCAGCATGCGCGCCGCCGCGTGCGGGATATATTGCAGGCGTTCGGCAGCCTGGTGGATACGCAGGCTGGTTTCGGCAGTGACCCCGCTACCGCCATTCATGGCGCGCGAAACCGAGGCCACGGAAACCTTGGCCTCGCGCGCCACGTCTTTGATGGTTGCTGCCGCCATGTCGACCCTGCCCTGGGGGCTTGAAACCCCGTAGTGGCGGCAACGTAAACGTTTTCATGCAAACTTGTAAAGTGCCTGTGAAGAGATCGTTTTATTGCACTGCAGCGAGACTTGCCGAGGGTTCGCGAGGCTTCTCAGGCAGATCCACCGAACGGGGCCGGCTGCCGCCCACATGCACCAGGACTGCCGGCTGTGGCGGCGCAACAAGCCAAGGCTGAAGGGAGATGATTTCGGTGGCGGTCAAGAGGCATGAAATCGTCCCGGTCTGATGGGTATGGCCTGCAAGGGCTCATATCCCGACGTCTTCTTCAGGTCATTCGTGGTGGCCGACCAATCCCACATCGATGTCTTGCCGCCCCGACCACAAAAAGTTGCCAGCTCCAAAGCCCGGAGCGCGGGCGGGGCTGATGCTGAATCCCTGTGCGGCCTGTTGGGACACCTGGCGAGATCCATATTCCGAGTGGACCGCCCCCTCGTTCTTCAACGTTGGCCGGCCTATTCACCCGATGGGTCGAGGCGCATTTGGTCAATTACCGCCCAAAACGCGTAGCCTAGTTAGCTCAATGAGAATGGATCGCATCCGCAGTTTTGCGCTGAAACAGGCTACATCGGCGGTAAAGCCTCGCGTCTTCCGGCCGATCTAGTCCTTCAGGTGGCTCAGATCGAGAGTTGGCGGGCCTTATGCATCGACCTCTAGTAAGGCAGCCAAGCGCCATCTGACAAGTTTTAGGTTCACTGACGCTTTTAAGGTGCCTGCTGACAGCAATAAGGGCAGCCGACAACATGTACCGATGATCTGTGAGCGCCGTCCCAGTTCCGATTCAGAAGGCTTGTTAAAAAATAATTCCGGCGTTAAATGCAGGTTAATCTTCACGGGCTCAACCAGCTGTATGATCAAACTACCGCGAGTTCGCAAGAAACCGCCACAACTAACTGTTTAACAAGCCATGACAACCTTTCTGGTCCTCCTGCTCGTCTGTTCGGCCGCGCTGCTCGCCAGCGCGGTCAAATACGTGCCGACGGGTCAGGTCTACAGCCTGTACCGCCATGGCAAACCCGTGCGCCTTTTGCAGGCGGGCACCCATCTGGCGTTGCCCCTGCTGGATCGGGTGGCGCACAAGATCAGTCTGGCCGGACAGGTGCTGCGGCTGGAAGATGACGCGCGCAAGATGCGCGGCACGGTCTACTGGCAGGTGCTGGAGCCCGAGCGCGCCGATGCCGTGTTCGAACAGGTTGATCAGCTGATTCGTCGTGGCGCGCAGGAAGCCTTGTGTGAACAGGCGGCGGCCGAGCGGATCGATCAACGCGACCTGAGCGCGCGCCTGAAGCAGACCTTGAATGGCGCCCTGCGCGAGCGTGGCATGATGGTGACCCGGGTCGAACTCGAACAGGCCTGAGCGGCCGTATCGCGCCATGGCGACCGAGAGCGCCTGCGCCACAGGGGATCTGCAGCACTTCCAGCCCGCTTCGGCGGGCTTTCTTTTGCATCAGTCGCTGGCGTGGCGCGGCGCGGGCCGGGATACTGCCGGGCCCGGATCAATCACAGGAAAGCACCATGGCCGCGCGCGCTGCCTTGCAGACACGACTGGAACAGGGCATTGCCGAGTTGGGCCTCAGCCTGCCCGTGGAAGCGGTGCCTCGCCTGCTCGATTATCAGGCGCTGCTGGAGCGCTGGAATGCGGCCTACAACCTCACCGCCGTGCGCGACCCGATGGAGATGGTGACCCGCCATCTGCTCGATTCGCTGGCGATCCTGCCGTTTGTGCAGGGTGCCAGCCTGGCCGACCTGGGTACCGGGCCGGGTTTGCCCGGCATCGTGCTGGCCATCGCGGCGCCGGGGCGGCAGATGCTGCTGGTCGATTCCAACGGCAAAAAGGTGCGCTTCCTGCGCGAGGCGATTCGCGCGTTGAAGCTGGAAGGCGTGCGCGCGGTGCAGTCGCGGGTGGAAGACGTGGAAGGCCAGTTTGACTGCGTCACCGCGCGGGCGTTTGCCAGCCTGGCCGACATGCTCGGCTGGGGCGGCCATCTGCTGGCACCGGACGGCGTCTGGCTGGCGATGAAGGGCAAGCGGCCGGACGATGAGCTGGCCGGCATGCCACCAGGCTTTGGCGTGCGTAGCACGCACGAGCTGCACGTGCCCGGCCTGCCGGCCGAGCGGCACCTGCTGGTGCTGGGTCGCGCCTGAATAGATGTGTTCTCAAACCGCGTGTGTAGGAGCGCACCCTGTGCGCGATGCTTTTGGTTACATGACGAAAAGCCATCGCGCACAGGGTGCGCTCCTACACCGAGTAGCCTACCCGTCGAGCACGGTGCCGTTGCTGGCGATCACTTGCGCATACAGTTTCGCGCTGGCCTTGGGCGTGCGCTTCTGGGTGGCGAAGTCGACGTGGTGCAGCCCGAAGCGCTTGGAGAAACCCAGCGACCATTCGAGGTTGTCCATCAACGACCAGGCGTAGTAACCCTTCACGTTGACGCCGGCTTCGATCGAACGGTGCAGGGCTTTCAGGTGCTTGCCCAGATAGCTCACCCGCAGCGGATCGCTGACCACATCGCCTTCGGCCACCGGTGGATCGTAGAACGCGGAGCCATTTTCGGTGATGTAGATCGGCAGGTTGCCGTAGCGCTCCTTGAACCAGCTCAGCGTGTCGCTCAGCCCCTGCTCGAATACTTCCCAGCCGGTTTCGGTGTAGGTCGTGTTCGGCTGCTGCTGCGGCACGGATTTCAGCGGATAGGCATCCGCATCGTGCTTCACCACGGCGCGGGTGTAGTAGTTGATGCCGACGAAATCGACCGGCTGCTGGGTCAGCCTGAAATCGTCCGCGGGGAAATCCGGCCAGGCGTCGCCAAAGACTTCCTTCAACTCCGGCGGGTAGCTGCCCAGCAGCGCCGGGTCGGCGAATTGCTGGTTCATGTAGGCATGTGCGCGCCGGGCGGCGGCTACGTCCTCGGCGCGCTCCGAAGCCGGATATTTCGGCTCGAAATTGAACACCACGCCGATCTCGTGCTTGCCGTGGGCGCGATAGGCCTGGATGCCCGCGCCACTGGCGCGCATCAGGTTGTGCGCGGCAATCGGCGCCTCGTACTTGCTGCGATGGCCCGGCGCCAGGGTGCCGTGCAGATAGCCGCCATCGGTGACCACCCACGGTTCGTTGAGCGTGGCCCAGCGCGGCACCCGGTCGTCGAGCGCCTTGAATACCACCGCGGCGTACTCGGCGAACCAGTAAGCGATATCACGGTTGAGCCAGCCACCGCGATCATCCAGCGCCGCTGGCAGATCCCAGTGGAACAGGGTGGCGTTCGGCACGATGCCGTTTTCCAGCAGCTCATCGACCAGCCGCGAATAGAAATCCAGCCCCTTCGGGTTGACCCGGCCGGTACCCTCGGGCAGCACGCGCGCCCAGTTGATGCTGAAGCGATAGCCATGCAGGCCCATCGCGCGCATCAGCTGGACGTCGTCCTTGTAGCGACGGTAGTGGTCGCAGGCGATGTCGCCGTTGTCGCCGTTGACCATCATTCCCGGCGTATGCGCGAAGCGTTGCCAGATGCTGGGGCCGGCATCGTCGGCCAGCGGGGAGCCTTCGATCTGGTACGCCGATGTTGCGGCACCCCAGTGGAAGCCGTCGGGAAAGCGGTATATGGGTGAGGTCATCGAGCGTCCTGCGACCAGAGGTGTGATGTAAACGATTACGCTGGCAGAATAGCCCAATGCCCCGCCCAAGTGCAGACCAGTGCATGCTGGGGCGCTACGGCCTGCTGGCCACCCGCAACGGAGCTGCCGATGGCCGCCGTGAGTCTGCAACAGCTGCGCAAGGTCTACTCCAACGGACATGTTGCGGTGGCCGGGGCCAGCGTGGAGATCACCGACGGCGAGCTGCTGGTGCTGGTCGGGCCTTCCGGCTGCGGCAAAACCACCTTGTTGCGGATGATTGCGGGGCTGGAGCCGATCAGCGGCGGCACCCTCAGCATTGCCGGCCGGGTCGTCAACGAGCTGGCGCCGAAGGATCGCGACATCGCGATGGTGTTCCAGAACTACGCGCTCTACCCGCACATGACGGTGGCGGAAAACCTCGGTTTCGGACTGCGCCTGCGCGGGCATGATCCGGCCGATATCGAGCAGCGCGTGGCCGCGGCGGCGCGGACGCTGGAGCTGGAGTCGCGGCTGGGTTCGCGTCCGGCCGCGCTGTCCGGCGGGCAGCGCCAGCGGGTGGCGCTCGGCCGGGCGCTCGTGCGTGATCCGAAGGTGTTCCTGCTGGACGAGCCGCTGTCCAATCTGGACGCCAAGCTGCGGCTGTCGATGCGGGTGGAGATCGCGCGGCTGCACCGCCAGCTGGGTGCCACCATGATCTACGTCACCCACGACCAGATCGAGGCGATGACCCTGGGCCAGCGCATCGTGGTGCTGGACGGCGGGGTGATCCAGCAGATCGACACGCCGATGAACCTGTACGAGCGCCCGGCCAACCTGTTCGTGGCCGGATTCGTCGGCAGCCCGGCGATGAACCTGCTGCGCGGTACCCTGCGCCAGCCGCGGGATTGGGTGCTGTCCACCGCCCAGGGTGAGGTCGTGCTGGGGCCACTGCTGCCGCAGCCAGGCTGGCAGGCGTGGGTAGGGCGGGAGGTGGTGCTGGGCATCCGTCCGGAAAACCTGCGGCCACAGGAGTCCGGCCCGCACGCGCTGCAGGCCGAGCTCGAAGTACTGGAGCCGGTCGGCAACGAGATTTTTCTGAACCTGCGCTACGGCAGCCAGGCGCTGGTGTCGCGGGTGCCGCCGCGGGCGCTGCCGGCGGTCGGCAGCACGTTGTCGCTGGGGCTGGTCGCGGAGCAGCTGCACCTGTTCGACCCGGAAACCGGTGCCCGCATCGAAAGTTGAGTCGGCGCCGGCGCACAGGCAGGCGCTGGCGTCGATGGTAATCTAGCGGTCCTTCGCGAACGGTAGCTAACCATCCATGGCACGCATCATCGCTGTCGCCAACCAGAAGGGCGGTGTCGGCAAGACCACCACTGCCGTCAACCTCGCCGCCGCGCTGGCCGCGGCGAAGCGCAAGGTATTGCTGATCGATTTCGATCCGCAGGGCAATGCCACGATGGCCTCGGGCATCAACAAGCGCGACATCAAGCTGAGTGGCTGCGAGGTACTGCTGGAGGAAGTGGACATCCGCGCGGCGATCGTGCCGACCGAGGCGCACTACGATCTGCTGCCCGGCAATGGCGACCTCACCGCTGCCGAGCTGAAGCTGATGGATGCGCTGGCGCGCGAGCACCGGTTGAAGGAAATACTGGCCAAGGTCTCGGCCGACTACCACACCATCCTGATCGACTGCCCGCCGTCGCTGAACCTGCTGACGCTGAACGCGCTGACCGCGGCCGACGGCGTGCTGATTCCGGTGCAGTGCGAGTATTTCGCGCTGGAGGGCCTGTCCAGCCTGCTCGACACGGTCAAGGCCGTACGCCACCGGCTCAATCCCACGCTGGAGATCGAAGGCCTGTTGCGCACCATGTACGACGTGCGCAACAACCTCGGCAACGAGGTCTCGGCCCAGCTCACCCAGCATTTCGGCGACAAGGTGCTGCGCTCGATCATCCCGCGCAACGTGCGCCTGGCCGAAGCGCCCAGCCATGGCCAGCCGATCCATCTGTACGATCGCAGCTCGCGCGGTGCGATCGCCTACATCGGCCTGGCCGGCGAAGTGATCCGCCGCGGTCGCAAGCATGCACCCGAAGAACAGGCCGACCCGGTCGACGACATCACACTGTCCGTGCCGGCACTGGCCTCGGACGACACCGGCAAGGTACCCCTGGTGCCGGCCGGCAATCATCAGGAATAACGCATGGCTGCTGCGAAGAAACGGGGACTGGGACGCGGGCTCGACGCCTTGCTCGGCGGCGACGGTGATGCTTCGCCCTCGGTGATCGGCCAGGAAGGCGAGCTGCGCATGCTGCCGATCCAGCAGATCCAGCCGGGCAAGTACCAGCCGCGCCGGCACTGGAACGACGAAGCGCTCGATGAGCTGGCCGCGTCGATCAAGGCGCAGGGTTTGATCCAGCCGGTGGTGGTGCGCGAAATCGGGCGCAACAGCTACGAGCTGATCGCCGGCGAACGCCGCTGGCGTGCGGCCCAGCGCGCGCAGATGAGCGAGCTGCCGGCGCTGGTCAAGAAGGTGTCCGAGGAAGCGGTGCCGGCGATGGCGCTGATCGAGAACATCCAGCGCCAGGACCTCACCCCGCTGGAAGAAGCCGATGCGCTGAAGCGGCTGATCGACGATTTCGATCTCACCCATCAGCAGGCCGCCGATGCCGTGGGTCGCTCGCGCGCCGCGGTCTCCAACTTGCTCCGCCTGACCGAGTTGCCGGCGTCGATCAAGAAACTGCTGGACGAGGGCAAGCTGGACATGGGCCATGCTCGCTGCCTGCTCACCCTGCCCGAGCGCGAGGCCGAACAGCTGGCGCTGGAAGCGGCGCGCAACGGCTGGAGCGTGCGCGAACTGGAGGAAGCGGCCCGCCGCGCCCAGGCGGCGCCCAAGGGCAAGGCCAAGGGTGCGCCGTCGCGTGATCCCAATATTGCCGATCTCGAACGTGAGCTGGCCGAGCGCTTTGCCACTCGCGTCGAGCTGGCGCAGGGTCGCGGCGGCCGCGGCAAGCTGGTGATCCACTATCACAGTAACGACGAGCTTGAAGGCATCCTGCAGAAGGTGCGCTGATCCCATCGGCCTGCTCGCGGGGTGATCGTGCGCAGGCCCATCGAGGAGCCGGTCGTCGCCGATGGCAGCACTAATGTTCGACGGGGGTGAAAGATGAAACGCCCTGACCCGGTCTCCTTGGTAGTGAATTCCCGACAACGACAATTCGAGGCGCTGACGCGCGCGCATACCGGCGACCTGTATCGCTTCGCCTACTGGCTGTGCGGGCAGGATGCGCTGGCCCAGGATTTGGTACAGGAAACCATGCTGCGTGCCTGGAAAAGCCTGGATGCGTTGCGCGAGGCCGAGGCCGCCAAACCGTGGCTGCTGACCATCCTGCGCCGCGAGCATGCACGCCTGCACGAACGCCGTCAGCTGGATACGGTCGAACTGAACGACGGCATCCCCGAGCAAGCCGCCTGGGCCAGCCCCGAGCGTCACGGTGACGCCGCAGAACTGCGTGAAGCCATGTCGAAACTCCCCCACAAATATCGCGAGCCGCTGTTGCTGCAGGTTCTCGGCGGCCTCACCTGCGACGAGATCGCCATCGAGCTGGGCCAGCAGCCCGGTGCGGTGATGACGCAGTTGTTCCGTGCCCGGCAGCAACTGAAGTCGATCATGCACGACGAACGCGCGGAGGTGTCACATGGACTGTCTTGAATTCCGCCGCCGGCTCGGTGCCGAGCCGCACGCGCACGACGCGGAGCTGCTTGCCCATCGCGAGCACTGCGCGAACTGCAGTGCCGCCTGGGAGCGCGCACAACAGGCAGAGAATGACTTGTTCGCCGCGCTGCAGATACCCGTGCCTGCCGGTCTGGCCGAACGCGTGCTGCTGACCCAGGCCACCGGCGAGCGCCGTCAACAAGGACGCCGACATACCATCGCGCTGGCGCTGGCCGCCGCGCTGGTAGCCGCCGTCGGCGGCAGTCTGCTCTGGCGTCAGCTCGATGCGCGCACCCTGCCTGCGCTGGCGGTGGCGCACATGCCGGAGGAGATCCATTCGCTCGACCTGACCCAGCCGATCAGTGCACAAGCCGTCGAGGCCGGCTTTGCCGCGCGCGGGCTGCAATTGCAGGGTCCGCTGCCCACCGATGTCACCTACGTGCACGACTGCCCGGTGGGGCCTTATCGCACCGTGCATCTGGTCAGTCGCGTCGGCGACACCTCGGTCGCCGTACTGTACGTGCCGGGCAAGCGGGGCGGCGTGGCGCGCGATTTTCATCGCGGCGACTGGCGCGGCCGGGTGGTGCAATTGCAACGCGGCCAGCTGGTGATGCTGACCGATCAGCGCGGCAAGCAGCCGTTCGATGCGGTGGCCAACACGGTGGCGCAGGACTGGCGCGTGGCCATCGACGGCCTCGGCGGTCCGCGGGTCAGCGAGCTCTAGCAGCGGATCAGGACGACATGCTCAGCGCGGCGCCGTCATGGTGCACGAAGCCGCGCTGTCGCGCAGCGGGATCAGGCGCCACGCAGGCCGCGGCGGTTGAGCCAGCGGCACACCAGTCGATCAAGCGAGAGCGCACCCGGACCCCACGCGACCGTGGCCAGCAACATCAGGCCCCACGCTTTGTGGTCGTTGAAATCCGTGCCGATCAGGCCGGTCCAGAAGCCGTCCGGCCACAGGTCGGGATACGACACCACGGCGATGACGTTGTAGACGAACAGCATCGCCGCCACGGCCCGTGTGCCCAGGCCGAAGATCAGGAACCATGGTGTGATCAGCTCCACCCACGTACCCAGCGTGGCGGCCACCTGCGGTGCCAGTAGCGGCACCTGGTAGGTGTTGCTGAACAGCGCCAGGGTGCCGGAGGGATCGGCCAGCTTGACCACGCCGGCGCGCCAGAAGGCGAGCGCCACCACCAACCGGAACAGCAGCAACACCAGCGGTTGCAGATGAGCCACTGCGGCGCTGAGGTCTTGCCAGTAACGCACAGGTGCTGACGCGGAAGTGTTCGACGCAGAAGTGTTCATGTCGGGTTCTCGTTGAAAGTCATGGAGGGGGATACGTTCTGGATCAGCGCGTGAGCGAGCACAGGGCCGAGCAGGGTCGGAAGGGTCATGCCGCCGTCGAGCGCGCGGGCCGCCGCCATCGCGGCGGAAATCGGCTTGCCCCGCGTCAGCGCGAGGACGAAGGCAGCTGCGGCAGGCGTGCAGGCTCGCATCGCTACCTGGCCTTCCTCGCGCCACAGCAGCACGCCTTGGGCGCCGCCATGCAGATCCACGCGGTGGGTTTGGGGTGACTCGCTGTAGCGCCACAGATCCAGCAGCGGGAAGGGGGCGACGAGCGCCTGCACGTTGGGTAGCAGCTGCAGCAAGGGATCATCGCCGGCAGCCAGCAACGCGGCCTGCATCGCCGCCGCGTCCAGCGCGTCTGCCTCGGCGGCGAGAATGGAGCACTGGCGCAGCCAGTCCAGCCGAGCCAACGGCCCCAGCCAGCCGAGTTCCTGCAACTCTGGCTGGGCCAGCAGATAGTCGGCGAAGTCATCGCCGAGGTTTTGCAGGTTGCCGCTGCGGCTGCCGTGCCACGCGGCGTAGCGGGTGGCCCAGCCGTCAAAGCATCCGCTGCCGAGCATGCGTTCGACGGCCGGAAAACTGGTGACCAGCGCCGCGACCTGGGTGGCCAGCATGGCGTTGCGGTAAATCTGCAATCGCGCGGTCGGCTCGATGCCACGCATCTCGATCCACGGCAGCAGCGCCGGTGCGGCACCGTCGATCATCGCGCGGGCAAACCCCGCCTGCAGTTCAGGCAGACTCGGCGGCGTGTGCATGCAGATAGTCCGTGGCGATACGCGCCTCATCCTCGAGCACCTCGAAGTCGGGCAGTTGCTGATCCCATTCGATCAGGGTGGGGCGGGCGCCGATCCGCTCGATCGCATGCGCATAAAGCTGCCACACGGCCGGGTCGACGCGCTGGTCATGGGTGTCGATCAGCAGCGGGCCACCGAGGCCATGCTGGCGGCTGAAGCCAGCCAGGTGAATCTCGCCCACGCTGGCGGGGTCGATGTGGTCCAGGTAAGCCAGGGCGTCGATGCCGTGATTGACGCTGTTGACATAGACGTTGTTGACGTCGAGCAGCAGGCCGCAGCCGCTGCGCTGCGCCAGCGCCGCGAGAAACTCCCACTCGGCCATGGTCGAATGGGTGTAATGGATATAGCTGGAGACGTTCTCCAGCAGCACTTGTCGCTGCAGCGTGTGTTGCAGCTGGTCGACATGTTCAACCATCAGCGCCAGCGCTTCTTCGGTATACGGCAACGGCAGCAGGTCGTTGAAATGGCGCTCGCCAATGGCGCCCCAGCAGACATGCTCGGAGACCAGCGACGGTGCGGCACGCGCCACCACCTCGCGCAGTCGCTGCAGGTGCGCCGGATCCAGCGCATCGGCGCGGCCCAGCGACAGCCCGACGCCGTGCAAACTTACCGGGTAGTCGCGGCGGATACGTTCGAACACGTCCCACATCGGTCCGCCAGCACAGAACAGATTCTCGCTATGCAGCTCGAAGAACGGCACGGCCGGACGCATATCGAGCACATGCTCGATATGCGGCGGCCGCAGGCCGATTCCGACCGCGGTCGGGATCGGCTGCACACGCGAGCAGCGTGTCAGCGGCATCGAACTCAGCTCTTGCCCATCGCGTCGTGCTTCATCATGGTGTCTGCGCTGAGCGAACCACCGTCCAGCTTGGTGCACAGGCCGGTCGGCACCTCGACGAACGAAGCCGGGTCGCGCGCCTTGGACGATTGACCCGCGCAGGAGTGCGAGCCGGCCTTGCAGTCGTTCTTGTGTGCCGCGTTGACGCCGTAGCACTTCTGCATGCTGCTGGCGGGCATCTTGTCGGCGGCGTGAGCGTTGCTGGCGACGCCCAGCGCGCCGGCGGCGAGCAGGCTGAGCAGGGTGGAGCTGATGACGGTCTTGGCTTGCATGGGTCTCTCCCGTGGATGCCGGATGATTCCGGCTAAAGCACAAGACCCGTGCCGGGCAGAATTCCTTACAGCGGATTTTGAAACTGGACCGCGCGCCGGGTCGTCCACCGGACCGGACCGCGCGCGAAAACGGCGCATGGGCGATAATTGGCGCCTGCCTGTTCCCGGAATGGATCCATGCCCCAGCTTTCCGTCGTCGTACCCGTGTTCAACGAGCGCGACAATATTCCCCCGCTGCTCGCCGAAATCGCCGCTGCCCTGCGCGGTCGGGTCGACTATGAAGTGATCTATGTCGATGATGACTCCAGCGACGACAGCCGGGACGTGCTGACGGCGCACAAGGCACTTCACCCCGAACTTCGCGTCTTGCATCACGTCACCCGCAGCGGGCAGAGCACCGCCGTGTGGAACGGCGTGCGCGCGGCGCAATCGCCGTGGATCGCTACCCTCGACGGTGACGGCCAGAATGATCCGGCCGACATCCCCAGGCTGCTGGCGGCGCGCGACACCGCGCCCGCCGACCTGCGCCTGTTCGCCGGCTGGCGCACCACCCGCCGCGACAGCTTCAACAAGCGGATCTCCTCGAAAATCGCCAACGCGGTGCGTTCGCGCATGCTCAGGGACGCCACCCCGGACACCGGTTGCGGCCTGAAGCTGTTCGAGCGCGAGGTGTTCCTGCGCCTGCCCTACTTCGACCACATGCACCGCTACCTGCCGGCGCTGGTCAAGCGCGCCGGCTTCCAGATTCAGAGCGTGCCGGTCGGGCACCGCCCACGCACCGCCGGCGTGTCCAAGTACGGCATGCTGGATCGGCTGTGGGTCGGCCTGGCCGACCTGCGCGGCGTGGCCTGGCTGATGCGCCGCGGCAAGGTGACCCGGGTCGAGGAACTCTGATCCGGCGAGGCCGACGGAGTTCCTCGTCACGTTCTGCCCGGGCCATCGTCGTATGCTGCAAGACTTCGGTCAGGGAGACCTGCGATGGGCATCGTCGTCAAACGTGTCTATGAGCCAGCAGCGAAAGCCGATGGTTTTCGCGTGCTGGTTGACCGCTTGTGGCCGCGAGGTCTGAAGAAAGACACGGTGTTGCTGGATCAGTGGGCAAAAGAGCTGGCACCGTCCACCGCCTTGCGCCAGTGGTTCGGGCATGCACCCTCGCGCTGGGACGGGTTTCGCCATCGCTATGCCAGCGAGCTGGACGATCTGGCCGAACACTGGCGTCCGCTGGCCGAACGGAGCACGCGGCATCCGCTCACCCTGCTCTATTCAGCGCGTGATGAAGAACACAACAACGCGATGGCGTTGAAGGTGTATCTCGACAATTGGCTGCGCACGCATGGCCCGCGGTGATCGTGGCGGTCCTTCAGGCTGAGCGCAGCGGGCCGTTTGGTGTGGACCAGTTGGCCAATGCAGCGCGCGTCTGCAGGCGACCGCGTTCGATCAACTCGCGTGCGCGGTAGAACTCGTAGACGCTGGCGATGTTGCGCGGCATTTCAATCAACAGGTCCGGCGCGTAGGCGGCCAGGCGCAGGCGCGACAGGTTGGCCTGCATCAGGTCCATCGCCTGGGTCAGGGTATCGAGTGTGCCCTGTGCGCGCGGCTGGGTCTCTCCCTGCGGCAGCAGGCGGCTGATGAATTCGCCGATCTTGTGCCGGTAGCTGCCTTCGTCGACCGGCTCGCGCGGCGGCGTTTCGGTGATGGTGGCTTCGGCGGCTCCGTCCACGCTGACTGCAAACACGTAGTCGGCGCGGGCACCGATCAGGGGTGTCACCGGCACCGGATTGAGCAAGGCACCGTCGACCAGCCGCTTGCCATGCAACGGGTGCGGCCGAAACACGGTGGGCACCGAAATCGAGGCACGGATCGCGTCGAACAGGCTGCCGTGGCTGAGCCATACCTCGCGTCCGCGGTCGAGGTCGGTGGCCACTGCGGTGAAGGCCAGCGGCAGCTCCTCGATCTGGGTGTCGCCGATCAGGCCGCGCAGGGTGCCGATGATGCGCTCGCCCTTGATCAGGCCGCCGCCGGAAAAAGTCCAGTCGACCAGCCGCAGTACATCAAACTTGGCCAGCGCGCAGACCCATTCGCTGTACACGTCGAGCTTGCCCATGGCGTGGATGCCGCCGATCAGCGCGCCCATCGAGGTGCCGGCGATGGCCACGATCTCGAAACCCTGGGCCTCCAGTTCCTCGATCACGCCGATGTGGGTCAGACCCTTGGCGCCGCCCGCACCCAGCGCCAGCGCGATGGTCGGCCTGGCGGTGTCCGATGCACGGTCTTCCGGTGTCATGTCGGCGACGGTTTGGTGATGGCTCATGGGCGGTTCCGGTGACGGCATGCATGGGTGGCGCCCGAGCCTTCGCGATGTTGGACATCGACCTGCCAACAGGACGGGGCAAAAGCACGGCGTTCAATACAGCTTGCGCGCTGCCGGTTAGGATGAGGGCCAGGCAGAACGACAGCAAGACCCGGAGCAGGCATGTGCAAGACCGATGAATCCATCAGCCCGCTGTCTCATGTCGCCGCGAGGGCGCGCGCGTGAACTGGCAGGCATGGGCCACGATGGCGGTGATCGTCATGGCGATGGTGCTGTTTGCCAGCGAGAAGGTACGCATCGATCTGGTGGCGCTGATCTCGCTGGCGGCGCTGGTGATTCTCGGTATTGTCAGCCCGGCCGAGGCGCTGTCCGGATTCAGCAATGAGGCCACCGTGACGGTGGCGGCGATGTTCGCGCTGAGCCTTGGCATCGAACGCTCCGGTGCCCTGGAGCCGCTGAGCCGGCTGTTGATGAAGATACGCCAGCCGTGGCTGCTGACCCTGGCCGTGATGCTGGTGATTGCCCCGCTGGGCGCCTTCATCAAGAACATCGCACTGGTAGCCACGTTCCTGCCGCTGACGCTGCGCGTGTGCCAGCGTACGCATACCTCGCCGGCGCGCGTGCTGATGCCGATGGCTTTCGCGGCGCAGATGGGCGGTGTGTGCACGCTCATCGGGACCTCCTCCAATTTGCTCGCCGACAGCCTGGCGCAGAAGCAGGGGATGTTGCCGATCGGGGTGTTCGAGATGACTCCGCTGGGCGGTCTGCTCGGCGTGGCCGGCATCGTCTACCTGATGCTGGTGGGTCGCTGGCTGCTGCCGGCGCACATCGATGCACAGATGCCCGAGGAGCTGGACATCGGCAAGTACGTCACCGAACTCGAACTGACCGCCGACTCCCCGCTGGTCGGCAAGATGATCGCCGACGCCAAGCTGGGCGAGAAATTCGGCGTGTATCCGCTGGAGCTGCTGCGCGGCGAGCGGCGCATGTGGTCACCGCGCTCGCAGCAACTGGTCGCCGGCGATGTGCTGCTGGTGCGCGGCGACTGGGACAAGATCGAGGAATTCCGTCGCGGCGCCAGGCTGCGCAATGCCCCGGAAAAGCACTACGACCAGGCCAACGAACGTCCGCGCGTGCTGAGCGAAATGATCGTGGCGCCGGGCAGTGCGATCGAGGGTCGCCGCTTTAACGAGTCAGGTATCGGCTGGCGCTACAACGCCACCTTGCTGGCCATCCACCGTCGCGGCGTGGTGCTGCGCGACAAGCTCAGCGACGTCAACCTGGCGGTGGGTGATGTGCTGATGGTGCTGGTCGACGAGGACCGCATGTCGCAATTGCGCGCCGAGGAAGCCTTCATCGTGCTGACCGAGCGCGAGGATGCGCGGCGCACGCCGCGCAAGGCGCTGGTGGCGGTGGCGATCATGGCCGGGGTGGTGTTGATCTCCGGCCTGCACTGGCTGCCGATTCCGATTGCCGCGATCTGTGGCGCCACCGCGATGGCGCTGACCGGCTGCTTCGGCCGCAAGGACGTCTACGAGGGCATCGACTGGAAGATCATCATCCTGCTCGGCGCGATCCTGCCGCTCGGCATCGCGATTGAAAACACCGGCCTGTCGACCCACGTGGTGGAGATGGGCATGGGTCTGGTCGGCAATCATGGCCCGCTGGCGGCGCTGCTGATGATCTATCTGCTGACCGCCCTGCTCACCGAGTTGATGGGGCATAACCCCTCGGTGGTGCTGATGGTCGGCATCGCCGCGTCAGTGGCGCATGCGGTGCACGCCGACCCGCGCCCCTTCGTGATCGCGGTAGCCTTCGCTGCGGCCACCTCGTTCGCCACGCCGGTCGGTTACCCGACCAACACCATGGTGTATTACGCCGGGGGCTACCGTTTCGTCGATTTCATGAAGGTGGGTATTCCGCTGATCCTGATGTTCTGCGGATTGTCGATGTGGCTGATCCCGCACTTCTGGCCGTTTCATCCGGGTGCCGGGCATTAGAGCTTTGCTCCCACCCCTGCGGGGAGACGACTGCATGGATGCAGGAGGTAGAGCAAGGCAGGGAGCGATTGCCGAGGCTTGGAGAGGGGGACAATCTTGCACGGAAGCTGCGCCGGAGCGGGCTTTGTTTGGCCTTCCCGCGAGCACCCGCCCTCACCTCAATCCTCTCCCGCAGGCGGGAGAGGAGGCGAACGTGTCGAGCGGGTTCGTGCCTCCGTGCATGCGGGCGTCGGGAACACCGAGGCACCGATGGCCATCCATGTTTGCTGTCAGGCGTAGCCTGACAGGGCCAGCTGCAACAGGATCTTCATTTCCTCGCGCAGCGGCAGCGGCGCCACCACTTCAGCATCCGGGCCGTACTTGAGCACGTCCATCAACAACTCCTTCGAGTTGGAGTACGGCACCTTCAGCTCGTAGCGGCCGTCGGGCAGCCATTCGCCCTTCTGCTGCGAATGCCAGTGCTCGTCGGCAACCCAGCGCGCGGCGTGCGAGGAGAAACGGATGGTGGCCCAGGCTTTGGGCTTGCCGGCGAAAATGCCGTAGCTGGAGGCCAGCAATTCGTTGAGATCGGTCTCGCCGACATCGATGGCTGCCGCATCCAGCGCGCTGGCCTCGACGATGCGATCGACCGCGAAACTGCGCAGCGCCTCGCGGTCGTGATCCCAGACATCGAGGTACCAGTTGTCGCGGTAGTGGGTCAGCCGCTGCGGCGACACGGTGCGGCGGCTGTCGGCATTGGTGGTGCGCGCGCGATAGCGGAAGCGCAGCTGTTTCCGTTCCAGCACCGCGCCGGCCACGATCCGAAACGCCTGCTGGTCCAGTTTGCGCTCGCCCCATGGAATCACCCGGATGCGTTCGATCGGCAGCGCCTTGCCGCTATCGTGATGCGACAGCAGCCCTTCGATACGTGCCTTGAACGGCGCCAGCGCGCCGGCCAGCACGCCCGGGCCGGAACGGCTGATCAGCTCGTTCAGGGCCAGCAGCGAAGCCAGTTCGTCCGAGGTCAGCCACAAGCCGGGCAGCTCGAATTTTTCGGCCTCGCCCACTTCATAGCGAAACGCGGCCTGATCGGTGCCGGCGCTTTCGATCGGTGCGCCGAGCGCGTCGCGCAAAAAGGCGACATCGCGGTACAGCGTGGCGCGCGAGCATTCCAGCTCGCTGAGCAGGCGTGGCAGCGGAATCGGGTAATGCGCGGACTTCAGGAGCCGGTGCAGGCTCAGTATGCGTTCGTAGCGATCCATGGTGGCGTCGGCATATCGTGGGAAGGGCGGCTTCTAGCATGGCGGCGGCCCGCGGCAGTCACAAGTCGTCTGTGCCAGATGGCACCGCAGGCAAGGACAGGGGCTCGTTCATTGCAAGTTCAATCCGCTCCGCTATCGTGGCCAACTTACCAATCTTTAACAAATGGACTCCCCGCCATGAAGAAGACCCTGATTGCCAGCGTGTTGCTGGCCACCATCGCCACTTTTGCAGCGCAGGCGCAGGATGCGGCACCCGCTTCCAACACCGGCGGCTGGACAGGTTCGGGTGAATTCGGATTCGCCTCGGCCACCGGCAATTCGCGCTCGCAGAACCTCAATGCCAAGCTGGGCCTGAGCCAGGAAAACGACCAGTGGAAGAACAACTTCTACGTCGACGCCCTGCGCTCGAAGAGCCAGCAGACGGTAGTCGATGCCGCCGGCAACACCATCGACCAGTTCAACACCACCGCCAACCGCTATGACGGCGGCGCTTCGGTGGGCATGAAGCTCGACACGCGCAGCTACATCGTGGGCGCGGCGCGCTACGAGCACGACGATTTCGGCTCCAACGTATGGCAGGGCGTCGTTTCGCTGGGCTACGGCTATATCGCGTTGAAGGACGACCGCAACGAGCTGTCGTTCGAAATCGGTCCCGGTTACAAGCGTTATCGCCCGGCCGACAAGAATGTCGTCGTCAACGGCGTCACCGTGGCGCAGGCGCAGCCGAGTCAGGGTGAAGTGGTGGCGCGTGGCCTGGTCAACTACAAGTACAAGATCACCGAGAACACTTCGTTCGAGAACACCTTCCTGATGGAAGCGGGTTCCAAGAACACCTATCTGCAGAATGACGCCGGTGTCGCTGTCAGCATGACCCGCAAGCTGGCCCTGAAGGTCGGCTTCCAGGTACGTCACAACAGCACGGTGACGGCAGACACCAAGAAGACGGATACCCTGGCCACGACCAATCTGGTCTACAGCCTCTGATTTGACCGGTCATTACTGACTGGAACGGCCCCGTCGCGAGAGTGGCGGGGCCGTTTTTTTGTCCGCGGCATGGCGATGGCGGACGAATGCCACGCTGCTCAAAGGCCCAGCATGGTGCCGGCACCCAGCGCCAGCAACGCCGCGGCCACCTGGCGACCCAGTGCTTCGGGCTGATCGATTGCCGCGCGGGCCTGCGCATGCAGCAGGTGGCCGCTGGCGCTGTCGCCGACCATGCCGCGCAGGTGCAGGTCGTGTTCGCCGAGTACGCACCAGGCGCCGACCGGTACCGTGCAACTGCCACCCAGGGCCTGATTCATGGCGCGCTCGGCCGTGATCGTCAGTCGCGTGTCGGCATCGTCGAGCGTTGCCAGCAAGGTGCGCGTGGCGCTGTCGCCTTCACGCGCCTCGATGGCAACCGCCGCCTGTCCCGGTGCGGGCAGCCAGTTTGGCGGGGTCAGTCGAGAGCGGATGCGCGCGGCCAGGCCCAGCCGCTCCAGCCCCGCACAGGCCAGCACGATCGCGTCGTAGCCACCGGCATCGAGCTTGCCCAGCCGCGTGCCGACATTGCCACGCAGGTCGAGCAGCACCAGGTCCGGGCGCAGCGCGCGCAACTGCGCCTGCCGGCGCAGCGATGAGGTGCCCACCCGCGCGCGCTGTGGCAGCGCGGCCAGGTCGGCGTAGTCATTGCTGACGAAGGCATCGGCCGCGTCCGCGCGCGGCAGGATCGCCGGCAACATGAAGCCCGGCTCCAGTTGCGCCGGCACGTCCTTCAGCGAGTGCACGGCCAGATCGGCGCGCCCCTCCAGCATGGCGACTTCGAGCTCCTTCAGGAACAGGCCCTTGCCCCCGATCGAGGCCAGCGGCTGATCGAGGATCTCGTCGCCGCGGGTGCTCATTGGCACCAGCTCCACCCCCAATCCCGGGTGCGCCGCGCGCAGCAGGGCAGCGACATGCTCTGCCTGCCACAGGGCGAGCGCGCTCTTGCGGGTGGCAATACGCAGGGTGGCGGGCTTCATTGGAACTCCATGAGGGTCGGCAAGGTCTCATTGTCGCGTAGTTCGTGTACTGCGGTGCAGCGGCGAAACCGCGCAGGCTGGTGGTCAACGCACCCAGCCGGCTACGATAGCTCGCATATTCCAGGGAGATGATCATGCAAAGTGGCAACCCGGCTCTCAACAAGAACACCTTCCTCGACGCCGCCAGCGGCGCGGTCGTGCCGCACGGCGACCAGGTGATGACCCTCAACGGCACGGTCAACAAGACCGGCCTGCTGCTGGTGCTGGTATTGGTCGGCGCGATGTTAAGCTGGAGCCAGTTCAGTGGCCCGGCGAGCCTGTCGGCGATGCTGCCGCTGATGATCGGTGGCGCTCTGGGTGGCTTCGTGCTGGCGCTAGTCACCGTCTTCAAGAAAACCTGGGCATCGATCACCGCACCGTTCTACGCGTTGGCGGAAGGGCTGTTCATCGGCGGTTTGTCGGCGATCTTCGAGATGCGCTACCCCGGCATCGTGATGCAGGCCGTCGGCCTCACCTTCGGCGTGATGGCGGCCCTGCTGCTGGCATATCGCAGCGGCCTGATCCGCGCCACCGAGAAGTTCAAGCTCGGTGTGGTCGCCGCCACTGGCGGCGTGTTCCTGCTGTACATGGCCAACATGGTGATGGGCTTCTTCGGCCACTCGATGGGCTTCATCAACGGCAGCAGCGGCATGGGCATCGCCTTCAGCGCGGTAGTGGTGGTGATCGCCGCGCTCAACCTGATCCTCGACTTCGACATGATCGAGCAGGGCGTCAGCGCCCGCGCGCCGAAGTACATGGAGTGGTACGGCGCCTTTGCCCTGGTCGTCACCCTGGTCTGGCTGTACCTCGAGCTGCTGCGCCTGCTGTCGAAGCTGCAATCACGTAACTGAGCAAAGCCGCTGGAAAAAAAGAAAGGCGCGGGTAACCGCACCTTTCTCATTTTCGATGGTCGGTGTTACTTCGACGACATCGGCTATCCGGCAATCAACTGTTGATCGTCCGACGGCGTACCGCCGTGATGGTCGGTCGAAAGCAGCAGGTAGAACGCAGGCACCACGAACAGGGTGAATACGGTGCCGATGGCCAGACCAGTGGAGATCACCAGGCCCATGTTGAAGCGACCTGCCGCACCTGCGCCGGAGGCGATCACCAGCGGCAGCACGCCGAGCACCATCGCGGCGGTGGTCATCAGGATCGGGCGCAGGCGCACGGCGGCGGCGTGTTCGATCGCCTCGCGTTTGCTCATGCCGGCCAGCTGCGACTGGTTGGCGAACTGCACGATCAGGATGCCGTGCTTGCTGATCAGGCCCATCAGGGTCACCAGGCCGACCTCGGTGTAGATGTTGAGGCTGGTGAACAGGTTGACGAAGATCAGTGCACCGAACAGCGCCAACGGTACCGACACCAGGATCACGATCGGATCGCGCAGGCTGTTGAACTGCGCCGCCAGCGCCAGGAACACGATGATCACGGCGAACAGCAAGGTCGCACCGAAGCCGCCGGACTCGGACATGAACTGGCGCGACTGGCCGGCGTAGTCCACGTTGTAGCCGCTCGGTGCCACCTGCTTCACCAGATCACGCAGATACGTCAGTGCCTCGCCCTGCGACATGCCGCTGACGCCGGAGATGGTGGCCGAGTTCAACTGCTGGAAGCGGTTCAGCGATTGCGGCACGACCTGCTTGGTGATCTTCGCCACAGTCGAGGCCGGAATCACCGCGCCGTTCGGCACGCGGATGTAATAGTTCAGCACCTGGCCCGGGTTGAGCCGGTCGACCTGCAGCACCTGCGGAATGACCTTGTACGAGCGGCCGGAGATCGAGAAGTAGTTGACGTAGCCGCCGCCCAGCGCCGAACCGAGTGCGCCACCGACATCCTGCTGGGTCAGCCCCAGCGTGGTGATCATGTCGCGGTTGAGGCTGACCGTGCTCTGCGGCTTGTCGACCTTGAGATCGGAATCGACGAAGTAGAACTTGCCGCTGGCCTGTGCTTTCGCCAGCACCTGCGAGGCCACCTCGTTGAGGTTCTCGAACGGTTCGGTGGTGGTGATCACCACCTGGATCGGCAGGCCCGACGCACCCGGCAACGGCGGGAACTGGAACGCCGCCACCTTGCCGCCGGCAATGCCGTTCCACTTCTGCTGCAGCACCTGCTGCAGTTCATGGGCGCTGCGGCTGCGCTGGTCCCACGGCTTGAACAGCACGCCGCCGATACCCTGGTTCACCGTCGGCACGCCGGTCAGCTGGAACATCTGCTGGTATTCCGGCAACTCCTTGGACAGGTTGAACATCTGTGTCGCGTAGACATTCATCTGCTCGGCGGTGACGTTGGGTGCGCCGACCAGCTGGCCGACCACGATGCCCTGATCTTCTTCCGGTGCCAGCTGCGACTGCGCGGTCATGCCCAGCGCAATCGTGGCCAGCAGCAGCAACGCGCTCATCACGATCACCACCGACTTGGTCGACAGCGTGTTGTGCAGCACGCGTTGATAGCCGGTGTGCAGGCGATCGAACTGGCGGTCGATGAACTGCACGAAGCGGCCGTTCTCCTGTTCGTTGCGGAAGAATTTCGAGGCCATCATCGGCGACAGGGTCAGCGCGACCACGGCCGACACCGTCACTGCACCGGCCAGGGTGAAGGCGAATTCGCTGAACAGCGCGCCGGTGAGGCCCTTCTGGAAACCGATCGGCACATACACCGCGATCAGCACCACGGTCATCGCCAGAATCGGCCCGCCCAGTTCGCGCGCGGCCAGCAAGGCCGCCTGCAACGGCGTCTTGCCCTCTTCCTTCATGTGTCGGTCGACGTTCTCGACCACGATGATCGCGTCATCCACCACCAGGCCGATCGCCAGCACCAGCGCCAGCAGGGTCAGCAGGTTGATCGAGTAACCCAGTGCCAGCATCACGAAGAAGGTGCCGATCAGGGACAGCGGCATCGCGATCACCGGGATGATCACCGCACGCAGGCTGCCAAGGAACAGGAAGATCACCAGGGTGACGATCAGCAAGGCTTCGACCAGGGTCTTGACCACCTCGGTGATCGAGCTGTTCACGAACTCGGTGCCGTCGTAGACGATTTTTCCGGTCAGTCCGCTGGGCAGCTGGCTCTGGATATCGGGGAACGCTTTGCGTACACGCTTGGCCACGTCGAGCACGTTCGCATCGGGTGCGACCTTGATACCGATGAACACCGAGCGCTTGCCGCTGAAGGCCACGTTGAAGTCGTAGCTGTCCGAACCCAGCGACACGTTGGCCACGTCCTGCAGCCGCACGATCGCGCCGTTGACCTGCTTGATCGCCAGCTGCTTGAACTCGTCGACCGAGTGCAGGTTGCTGTCGGCGGTGAGGTCCACGGTCACCGCCTGGCCTTTGCTGGAGCCGACCGCGGCCAGGTAGTTGTTGGCGGCCAGCGCCGTATTCACGTCACTGGCGGTGATGCCGTGCGCCGCCATCTTGGCCGGGTCCAGCCACGCACGCAGGGCGAAGTTGCGCGCGCCGAGCAACTCGGCGGTCTGCACGCCGTCGATCGAATCGAGCTTCGGCTTGACCACGCGCGAGAGGTAATCGGTGATGTTGTTGGTGGGCAGCACATCGCTGTAGAAGCCCATGTACATCGCGTCGATGGTCTCGCCGGTTTGCACGTTCAGCACCGGCTGCTGCGCTTGCGGCGGCAGCTGGTTCTTCACCGAATTCACCTGGGTGGTGATCTCGGTCAGCGCGCGGTTGGAGTCGTAATTCAGGCGCAGCGTCGCGGTGATGGTGGATACGCCCGACACACTGCTGGAGGACAGGTAGTCGATGCCTTGCGCCTGCGAAATCGCCTGCTCCAGCGGCTGCGTGATAAAGCCGGCCATGGTCTGTGCATCGGCGCCGTAGTAGGCGGTGCTGACGGTGACCGTGGCGTTCTCGGTTTTTGGATACTGGCGCACGGTGAGACTGCTGACGGCGCGAATGCCGAGCACCAGGATCAGCAGACTCACCACCACCGCAAGCACCGGCTTCTTGATGAAAAGATCGGTGAAATTCATGACGGTCAGTGTTCCTGCGGCGCGGGGTTGGCGCTGTCGGCGGGCTGCACGCTGTTGTCGATCACGATCGGTGCGTCGTTCTTCAGCTTCATCTGGCCACTGGTCACCACCACGGTGCCGGCATCGATGCCCTTCACGATCGCCACCTGGTCACCGCGCGTGTCGCCCAGGGTGACGAAGGTCTGCCTGACCGTGGCCGGCAGCGGCTGGCCCTTGTCATCCTTGCCCTTGGACGGCCGCACCACGTAAACGGTGTCGCCGTACGGGTTGTAGACGATCGCCGCCTGCGGCAGGGTCAGCTGGCGCTGCTGGCTGCCGACATCGACACTGACCTTGGCGAACATGCCGGGGGTGAGTGCCTTGTCGCGGTTGGCCACGGTGGCCTCGACCTGCACGTTGCGCGTATCGAGATCGACCTTGGGACTGATCGCGCTGAGCTTGCCGCTGAAATCGCGGCCGGCATACGCATCCAGCTTCAGGATCACCTTCTGGCCCGGCTGCACCCGGCCCAGCTCGCTCTGCGGCACGTAGAAGTCGACCAGCAGGGGATCGAGCTGCTGCACGGTCACCACCGCGGTGCCGGCGGCGAGGTAGTCGCCGGGGCTGGTGGTGATGATGCCGGCTCGGCCGGCGAACGGTGCGCGCAACTGCTTCTTGGCCACCATCACCTTCTGTTGCGCCACGGCGGCCTGCTTGCCCTTGAGATCGGCGGCGGCCGCGTCGTAGTCGGCTTTGCTGATGGCTTGGGCGGCCAGCTGCTTGCGTGCCCGTTCGAAGGTGAGTTGGGACAACTGCGCCGCTGCTTCCAGCTGGTGCAACTGGGCCACATCGTCACCATCGCGCAGTTGCAGCAGCAGCTGACCCTGCTTCACGTCCTGGCCGGACTTCAGGTTGACTGCGGTGACCAGGCCGGCCACCTCGGTCGCCAGATCCGCACCGTTGGCGGCGCGCAGGGTGCCTACCGCGCTCAGCGACGGCTGCCACGGCTGCTCGCTGGCCGTGGCGGTGCTCACCGTCGAGGGGGCGGGCTTGGGCATGCTGTGGATCATCCGCATCACCAGCAATACCTTGATGCCGACGATGACGGCGATCAACAGCAGCACCCCGCCGACCATCAGGAACATGCGCTTGGTGGTACTGGGCTTCTTGTCGACGCGCGTGGTCATGCGCGAACTCCTTGGGTTATTGCGATCATCCACGATCGCGAAAGTCAGAAAGCGGACATCCTGTCCGCACTGTTCAGAGAAGCTGTTTATTCTGGGTAGCTACGTCAGTGCCAGTGTCAGTGCGCCAGCCGCCACCAAGCGCGGCGTACAGCGCGGCGGTATCGGCCAGTCGCGCGGCGCGTGCCTGGATCAGGCTGATGCGGGCTTGCTGGTAACTGCGTTGGGCGTCGAGCAGGTTGATGTAGCCGGTGGCACCCATCTGATATTGCTGACGGGTCAGCTCCAGTTGCTGCGAGGCCGCGTTTTCCGAAACGGCCTGGGCGGCCAGCCCCTGCGCGTCGAATTGCAGCGCCTGCAGCGCATCGGCCACGTTCTGGAACGCGACCAGTACGGTCTGCTTCCAGTCCGCCACGGCCTTGTCCAGGCCGGCCTGCGCCGCGCGTTTCCTGTGCAGCAGCTCGCCGCCGTGGAACAGCGGCTGAGTCAGTCCCAGGCCCAGCGACCAGGCGCCGGTGCCGGCGGAAAACAGGTCGCCCCCGCTCAGTGCCTGCGAGCCGGCGCTGCCGGACAAGGTGATCTGCGGCAGCATCGCCGCGGTGGCCACGCCAACCCCGGCCGAGGCGGCATGCAGCTGCGCCGAGGCCGCGCGGATGTCCGGGCGCTGATCGACCAGGGTCGATGGCAAACTCACCGGGATGTCCTGCGGCAGGCTGATCGCATCCAGGGTCAGCGGCGACAACTTGAGCTCGGCCGGGGTGGTGCCTAGATAGGTGGCCAGCTGGTTGCGGGTGGCGGCGAGCTGGGCGCGCAGTGGCGGCAAGGTGGCTTCGGTCGCCGCCAGCTGGGTGCGCACGGCCAGTGTGTCGGACAGCGACTTCGACCCGATCTGCTGCTGCTGCTCGGCGATCTTCAGGCTCTTGCGCTGGATGTCGAGGATATCCTCGGTTGCGCGCAGCTGCTCGCGCAGCGAGGCCTCCTGCAGCGAGGCGGTAACCACGTTGGCAGCCAGGGTCAGGTAGGTGGTGTCGAGTTGGGCGCGCTGATAATCAGCCTGCGCCAGCTGCGCCTCGATGCTGCGGCGCACGCCGCCGAACAGGTCCAGCGTATAGCCGACGCTGACCGAGGCGTTGTAGACGGTAAACGGGCCCAGTCCGCCGGGAACGGCCGACGCCACCGCTGACTGTTTCTCGCGGGTACCGCCAGCGGCCGCGTCCACCGACGGAAACAATCCGCCGCGGGTCGCGTTGGCGCTTTCCTGCGCCTGCCGCAGCGCGGCCTGGGCCGAGGCAATCGTGGGGCTGTGGCCCAGTGCGGTGTTCACCCGGCGGGTCAGCTCGGCGCTGCCGAACGTGGTCCACCAGCGCGCGGGGACATCGCGGCCCTGCATGAAACGCTGGGCGTCGCCGTCGGCGGCCTGGGCCGACGCGGTGTCGGCGGGCAACGGTTGCGCCGTATAGCGATCCACGGCCGGCGCATTCGGCCGATGGTAATCGGGGCCGACGGCACAGCCGGCGAGGGCCAGCCCAATCAGCAGCGCCAGCGCGGGGCGGCGGCTTTTGAGCAGAAAATGAGGCAGGTCAGATGAAGGACTGGACAAGGGAGTGGCCTGGGCATGAAGGAGCCGGGGCGGCACAATAGCATACCGACTAGTTCAGATATACATGACGATGGGCACAGGTGCCAGCGCGTCGTTCCATGAACAAAGCGGGACGATCGGCGGGCCACGCCGGCCCGTCGCGAAATCGCCGGGTCAGCCGCTCGGCGTGGCTGTCATCGGCGCCTGCGGATCAGTGTCCGAGTAACGCCTTGGCCCGCTTCACCACGTTGTCGACGGTGAAGCCGTACTCGCGCAGCAGCGTCTCGGCCGGGGCAGAGGCGCCGAATCGATCGATGCCGAGCACATCGCCGAGGGCGCCGGTATAACGCGACCAGCCCTGGCTCACGCCCATTTCCACTGCCAGCCGGGCGCCGATCTGCGGTGGCAGCACCGCTTCGCGGTAGCTTGGCAATTGGGCGTCGAACAGTTCCCAGCTCGGCATCGACACGCAGCGCACGGCGACACCTTGCTGTTGAAGTTGCTCGGCTGCCGCCAGGATCAGGCTGACCTCCGAACCCGTCGCGATCAGGATCAGCGCGGGCTGGCCATTCTCTGCATCACTCAGCACGTAGGCACCCCGGCGCACGCCTTCGGCGCTGGCGTAGCGCGTACGGTCGAGGATCGGCAGGTTCTGCCGGGTCAGTGCCAGCAGCACTGGATGCTTTTTCGATTCCACCGCCACCTTCCACGCCACCGCGGTCTCGTTCGCGTCAGCCGGGCGGATCACGGTGAGGTTGGGGATCGCGCGCAGGCTGGCCAGCTGCTCGATTGGCTGATGGGTCGGGCCGTCCTCGCCCAGCGCGATGCTGTCGTGGGTGAACACATGCACCACATGCACGCCCATCAGCGCCGCCAGCCGGATCGACGGGCGCATGTAGTCGGAAAAAATCAGGAAAGTCGAACCGTACGGAATAAAGCCGCCATGCACGGCCAGCCCGTTGCCGATCGCGCCCATCGCGTGTTCGCGCACGCCGAAATGCAGGTTGCGCCCCGCATGGCTCCAGCCACCGGCGTCGGAGCCCTGGGTGTCCTGCCGTGGTGTGGGTGCCGGGTTGAAATCGCCCAGGCCGATCAGATTGGTGTGGGTGGACGAATCCAGATCCGCCGAGCCGCCGAACAACGCCGACAGCTTTGGCGCCATCGCATTCATCACCTTGCCGCTGGCGACCCGGGTGGCGATGCCCTTGGCGTCGGCTGGGAACGTCGGGATGTCGGCATCCCAGCCCCGCGGCAGCTCGCCGCGCAGTCGGCCCTGAAGCTCGCTGGCCAGTTCGGGGAAGGCGCTGGCATAGCCGTCCAGACGTCCGTTCCAATCAGTCTGCGCTTGCGCTCCTCGAGCCAGCACCTGGCGGAAATGATCGAGCGCGGGCTTGGGCACCAGGAACTCGGGCTCCAGCGGCCAGCCCAGCTTCTGCTTGGTCTTCCTCACGTCTTCGACGCCCAGCGGCGAACCGTGCGCCTTGAACGAATCCTGCTCGGGCGAGCCGTAGCCGATATGCGTGCGCACCAGGATCAACGACGGCCGCGTGCTGTCCGCACGTGCGGCCGTCAGTGCCGCGTCGATCGCGGCCACGTCGTTACCGTCTTCAACCTTGATCGTCTGCCAGCCATAGGCCGCAAAGCGGGTTGCGCGATCCTCGGAAAAGGTGATGTCGGTGCCGGCCGCCAGGGTGACGTAGTTGTCGTCGTACAGGCAGATCAGCTTGCCCAGCTTCAGATGGCCGGCCAGCGAAGCCGCCTCGCTGGCGACACCTTCCATCAGGTCGCCGTCGCTGACGATCGCCCAGGTGTGATGGTCGATCACCGCATGGCCATCACGGTTGTAGCGCGCCGCGAGATGCGCCTCGCCGATCGCCATGCCGACCGCATTGGCCAAGCCCTGGCCGAGCGGCCCGGTGGTGATCTCGACGCCCGGCGTATGGCCGTACTCGGGATGCCCGGGCGTCTTGCTGCCCCACTGGCGGAACTGTTTCAGGTCGTCGAGCGAGAGGTCGTAGCCGGCCATGTGCAGCAGGCTGTAGAGCAGCGCCGAACCATGCCCGGCAGACAGCACGAAGCGGTCGCGGTCGACCCAGTGCGGGTCGGCCGGGTGGCATTTCATGTGCTTCGTCCACAGCACATAGGCCATCGGCGCCGCGCCGAGCGGCAGCCCGGGATGACCGCTGTTGGCCTTCTGCACCATGTCCACCGAAAGGAAGCGCAGGGTGTCGATGCATTGCTGGTCGAGCGTGCTGTCGGTCATCGGATGAGCCTCGCTGGCGCGTGATGTGGATGGCATGCCACGCAGGATGACAGTCGCCAGGTCAAGCTCGCGTCATGTCCGCCAGAGAGCCGATCAGGTTCAGCCAGCCACGCCGAACAGCATGCCGACGCCAGTGGTAATCGCCATCGCCAGCGCACCCCAGAAGGTGATCCGCACGACACTGGTGCTGATCCTTGCGCCGCCGGTACGCGCCGCCAGGCCACCCAGCACCGCCAGGCAGATCAGGGACGCGAAGAACACCGCCCAACTCAGCACCGAAGCGGGGCTTATGGCAACTACCAGCAACGGCAGGGCCGCGCCGATCGCGAAACTCAGTGCCGAGGCGCCGGCAGCCTGCAGCGGTTTGGCGCGCAGGATCTCGGTGATGCCCAGCTCGTCGCGGGCATGCGCATCCAGTGCGTCGTGGGCCATCAGCTGGGTGGCGACCTGTGCGGCCAGCGTCTTGTCCAGACCACGGCCGACGTAGATCGCGGCGAGCTCCTTGTGCTCGCCATCCACGTCGGCCTCCAGCTCCAGCCGCTCCTTCTCCAACTCGGCGTGCTCGCTGTCCGCCTGCGAATGGACCGAGACATATTCACCAGCAGCCATCGACATCGCCCCGGCGACCAGTCCGGCGCTGCCGGCCAGCAGGATCGCCTGCGTCGACGCCTGCGCCGCCGCCACGCCCAGCACCAGGCTGGCGGTGGAGACGATGCCATCGTTGGCGCCCAGCACGGCGGCGCGTAGCCACCCCATGCGACCGGTGAGGTGCCTTTCCTGGTGATAGCGACGGCGCATGTTGCTGTTCTCCGTGAGGGTTCAAGCCAACTGGTTGACGGGTGCCACGGCGAACCCCGGATCCGTCAGAGCATCCGCTTCAGGGTGTTGTCGCGGCGGCCAAAGTGATGCCACAGCGCGGCGAGAATATGCAGGCCGATCACGTAATAGAAGATCTCGCCGATGGTGCCATGGATATTCTCGAGCTGGTGTCCCAGCACGCGATCGGGTTGGCTCACGAACGACGGCAGCACGGTCACGCCGAACAGGGTGACTGCCTTGCCGCCGATCTGCAGGGTCAGCACGCCGAGGATCGGCTGGATCAGCAGGAACGCGTACAAGGCCACATGGGTGAGCTTGCCCAGCAGCTCGCTCCATCGCGCTGGCGGCGGAGAAATCGGCGGCTGACCGTTGCGGATGCGCAGCCACAGCCGTGGCAGCACCAGCAGCAGCACCGCCAGGCCGGCCAGGAAGTGCGCCCCCAGCACGTTGATGCGGGTGGCGCTGCCCTTGGGAAACAGCTCGAACACATTGATGAACAGGTAGGCGAGCAGGATCAGCGCGAAGATGATCCAGTGGATCCAGCGGCTGGATGCGGCATAGCGTGAGTTCAGGTCATTGTTTGACATGGGTAATCCCGGCAGGTTGGGAGGGCGTGGTATCACCGGATGCCGCGCCCGCAATGCATGCGGAACGCAGCCTCAGTCAGCGGCAATCGCCGAATCGACGATCTTCTGTGCCTCGGCCAGAATACCCTGCAAATCTTTGGCGCTGCTGAAGCTCTCCGCATAAATTTTGTAGATTGCCTCGGTACCGGACGGGCGGGCGGCGAACCAGCCGTTGGCGGCGATTACCTTGATCCCGCCGATGGCGGCATCGTTGCCCGGTGCGCGGCTGAGCACCTGCTCGATCTTCTCACCGGCCAGCCGATCGATTTTCAGCTGCTCCGGTGCCAGTCTGGACAACCGTGCCTTCTGTTCCGGTGTAGCGGCAGCCTCGACCCGGTCGGCAAACGGCTGGCCCAGTTCGGCGGTGAGTTCAGCGTAGAGCTGGCCGGGGTCCTTGCCTTCGCGTGCGGTGATTTCGGCCGACAGCAGGGCTGGCACCAGGCCGTCCTTGTCGGTGGTCCACACCGAGCCGTCGTGGCGCAGCAGCGAGGCGCCGGCGCTCTCCTCGCAACCGAAGCCGAGCGAGCCGTCGAACAAGCCCTCGGAGAACCACTTGAAGCCGACCGGAACTTCGTAGAGTTTGCGCCCCAGCCGCTTCACCACGCGGTCGATCAGGGCGGTGCTGACCACGGTCTTGCCGACCGCGGCGTCTGCGCTCCAATGCTGCCGATGGCGGAACAGGTAGTCGATCAATACCGACAGGTAGTGGTTCGGCTCCATCAGGCCGGCGGAGCGGGTGACTACGCCGTGGCGGTCGTGGTCGGTGTCGCAGGCAAAGGCGACGTCGTACTGGTCCTTCAGCGCGATCAGCCGCTGCATGGCGTATCTGGACGACGGGTCCATGCGGATCTTGCCGTCCCAGTCGACCGTCATGAACGCGAACTGCGGATCGACCGTGGTGCTGACCACGGTGAGGTCGAGCTTGTAGCGCTCGGCGATCGGCGCCCAGTAATGCACACCCGCGCCACCGAGCGGATCGACGCCCATGTGCACGCCCGCGCTGCGGATCAGGTCGAAGTCGATGACGTTGGCGAGGTCGGCGACATAGCGGTTGAGGTAGTCGTGCTCACGCGTACTGGCAGCCTTGCGCGCCTGCGCAAACGGTATCCGCTGCACCCCTCTCAGGCCGGCTTCGAGCAGCGCATTGGCACGCTGTTCCACCCATTTGGTGATATCGGTATCGGCCGGACCGCCGTTGGGCGGGTTGTACTTGAAGCCGCCGTTGTCCGGCGGGTTGTGCGACGGCGTCACCACGATGCCGTCGGCCAGGCCGCTGCTGCGACCCTTGTTGTAGACCAGGATGGCGTGCGAGATCACCGGGGTCGGGGTGAACTCGCCGCCGGCCGAAATCATCGCCAGCACACCGTGCGCCGCGAGCACTTCCAGCGCATCCTCGAACGCCGGCTGCGACAGCGCGTGGGTGTCGCAGCCGATGAACAGCGGACCGTCGATGCCCTTGCCCTTGCGGTACTCGCAGATCGCCTGGGTGATCGCCAGGATGTGCGCGCGGTTGAAGCTGCGATCGAGCGAGCTGCCGCGATGGCCGGAGGTGCCGAAGGCTACCCGCTGCGCCGGCACCGAGGGGTCGGGCGTCAGGTCGGCATAGGCGGCCAGCAGCTTGGAGATATCGACCAGGATCGAGGCGGGTGCCGGTTTGCCGGCGAGGAGGCTGATCTTCTGGCTCATGTTCTCTGGAAACCTTTGCTGGAAATGTGTGGCAGGACGTGTCGCCTGTAGGAGCGCACCCTGTGCGCGAATGTTCTTTGCCGGTAAATGAACAAGAGCATTCGCGCACAGGGTGCGCTCCTACAAGGCAACGTCATACGGGGGTATCGCGCAACTGGCGATAGCGGCGAATCAAGGCGTTGGTCGAGCTGTCGTGCGACAGCTTCGGTTCGTTCTTCGCGGTCAGTTCGGCGATGGTGGTCTTTGCCAGCTGCTTGCCCAGCTCCACGCCCCACTGATCGAACGAATCGATGCCCCAGATCACGCCCTGCACGAACACGCTGTGCTCGTACAAGGCGATCAGGCTGCCCAGCGCATGCGGGGTGAGTTTGCGCGCCAGGATCGTGCTGCTCGGCCGGTTGCCGCTGAACGTGCGGTGCGGCACCAGCGCCTCGGGCGTGCCTTCGGCACGCACTTCGTCGGCGCTCTTGCCGAACGCGAGGGCTTCACCCTGGGCGATCAGGTTGGCCATCAGCAGGTCGTGCTGATCGCCGCCCGGCGAGCCGTCGGCGTGCACTACCGGCACCGGCTGCAGGCACTGGCCGAAGCCGATGAAATCGCACGGCACGATGCGCGTGCCCTGGTGGATCAGCTGGTAGAACGAATGCTGGCCGTTGGTGCCCGGCTCGCCCCAGTAGATCGGTCCGGTGGCGTAATCCACCGCAACGCCGTCGCGGGTGACACTCTTGCCGTTGCTCTCCATCGTCAGCTGCTGCAGGTAGGCGGGAAAGCGCTTGAGGTATTGCTCGTACGGCAAAACCGCGACGCTGGCGGCGTCGAGGAAGTTGGTGTTCCAGATGCCCAGCAGGCCCATCAGCACGGGCAGGTTGCGCTCGTACGGGGTGTGCCGAAAATGGACGTCCATGGCGTGGAAGCCGGCCAGCATCTCGCCGAAATGGCCGGGGCCGATCGCCAGCATGGTCGACAGGCCGATCGCCGATTCCATCGAGTAGCGCCCACCCACCCAGTCCCAGAAACCGAACATGTTGGCGGTATCGATGCCGAACTTCTTCACTTCGTCAGCGTTGGTGGAGACGGCAACGAAGTGCTTCGCCACCGACTGCTCGTCGCCCAGCGCGGCGATGCACCAGCGTCGCGCCGCCTGCGCGTTGCTGAGTGTTTCCAGCGTGGTGAAGGTCTTCGAGCAGACGATGAACAGGGTCTCGTCCGCCTCCAGGTCGCGGGTGGCTTCGACCAGGTCGGTGCCGTCCACGTTGGAGACGAAACGGAACGTCATATCGCGTGCGCTGTAATCGCGCAACGCCTCGTACGCCATCACCGGGCCCAGATCCGAGCCGCCGATGCCGATGCTGACCACGTTGCGGATGCGCTTGCCGGTATGCCCGAGCCAGTGGCCGCTGCGCACGCGGTCGGCGAAAGCAGCCATGCGATCGAGCACCGCATGCACGTCCGCCACCACGTCGTGGCCGTCGAGCAGGATCTTCTCGCTCGCCGGTGCGCGCAGTGCCACGTGCAGCACCGCGCGATCTTCCGTCGTGTTGATCCGTTCGCCGTTGAACATCGCCTCGGTGTGCTGCGGCAATTCGCAAGCAACGGCCAGTTCGCGCAGCAGGCGCAGGCTTTCGGCATCCACCCGCTGCTTGGAGTAGTCCAGATAAAGCCCGACGTCCTCGATGGCCATGCTCTCGCCGCGTTGGGCATCGTCGGCAAACAGTTCGCGCAGGTGTTTCTCGCCGGTGCTGGCAGCGTGTTGCTGCAACGCCTGCCATTGCGGCAACCTCCTCAGTCGGGACTGGCTCATCAGCGCGCAGCCTCGCTGGCCTTGTGATCCAGTGCGCTGGCCTTGTCGACGATGCGCTGCATCAGCTGTTGCCACGATTTGACGAACGCCTGGGCGCCTTCCTGCTGCAACTGCAGCGCCAGCGCGTCGACATCGACACCGGCCTTGCCGATCTGCGCCAGCATCGCATCGACGTCGCCGCCATCGATCGCCATCACGCCGTCCAGGTGACCGTGGTCGGCGAAGGCCAGCAGCGTCTTTTCCGGCAAGGTGTTGACTGTACTCGGCGCGGCCAGCGCGGTGACGTACATCGTGTCCGAGGCGTTCGGGTCCTTGCTGCCGGTGCTGGCCCACAGCAGGCGCTGCGGCACGGCGCCGGCGGCGGCCAGCTGCTGCCAGCGCGGCGAGTCCAGCAACTGGCGATAGGCGCGATAGGTCTGCTGGCCGACCGCGATGCCGAGTTTGTTGTGCAGCTCGGCGGACAACTGCTTGTTGCCGGCCACGTCCCAGCGGCTGATGAACAGCGAGGCGACCGAGCCGACGCGGGGGTCAAGCCCGGCATCGATGCGCCGCTCGATGCCGCGCAGGTAAGCCTCGGCGGCAGCTACGTAGTGTGCGCAGGAAAACAGCAGCGTCACGTTGACCGGAATGCCGAGGAAGATCGCTTCCTCGATCGCCGGGATGCCCTCGGGCGTGCCTGGAATCTTGACGAACAGGTTGTCACGCTGGCCGGCGGCGTGGATCTGGCGTGCGGCGGCGATCGAGCCGGCGCTGTCGGCGGCGAGCAGCGGCGAGACCTCCATCGAGACCCAGCCATCGACACCGGCGGTGCGCTCAAACACCGGCGCAAACAGGTCGGCGGCGCGGCGCAGGTCTTCCAGCGCCAGTTCGAGGAACAATTTTTCGCCTTCCAGACCGGCCAGTGCCTTGGCGTGGATCGCCGCGTCATACGCGTTGCCGTCGCCGATCGCCGCGTCGAAAATGCTCGGATTGGAGGTCAGCCCGGTAACCGAATCTTCAGCGATGTAACGCGCCAGCGTGCCATCGTCGAGCAGGGTACGGGTGATGTTGTCCAGCCACAGGCTCTGGCCGAGGTCGTGCAGTTGTCGGGTCGCTTTCATGCTTGCTCCAGATTCCGGTTCAATCGTTGACAGGAAGGTGATTTCAGTGGTCTGCCAAGGCAATCGGGGGGGCGCTTGGCAGGAAATCCTCAAGCTTACGCTGGCGCAGTTCACCGATGCATGCGATGGTGAAATCCGGCGCCAGATCAATCGTTTCGTTGGCAGCCGCCGCGGCGTAATGGCCCTGACGCACGAACACCGTGCTGAGCTTGTGGCCCAGGCGCCGTTTCATGTCGGCCAGGATCTGCGGCTTGTCGTCGACCATCACGTAGTGCGCGGCGGGATAGCGTTGCTGCATCGCCACCAGCATGCGCTGCTTGTGCAGGTAGATCAGCACCTCGCCGCGAACGGCTTTCCAGATGCCGGCGTGCTCGATCTTGCGCGGCTGGAACACCACGTCGCCGTCGGACAGGATCACCGTCGGCGCCAGCGAGCGCAGGTGCGCCACGGTCTCCAGCGCATCCGGGTACAGCCGCTCGGCAAACGGGTACTCCAGCAGGTAGCGGGACATCTGCAGCAGGGCCGGCTCGTTGTCCCGGCCGGCGCGAAACAGCTGCAGCGCGCCGAGGTAGTCGGCATAACCCAGGCTGTCGCGCAGTTCGGCATAGATCGACCAGTAGCGCGCGCAATCGGCCGCGCCGAAGGCCTGCTCCAGCGTGTCGCCCAAGTCAGCGGCAAAGCGGTCGTTGTCGAGCAGGGTGTTGTCGACATCGAGCAGGAACACCAGCGCAGCGGCATCCATCACTTGACCACCACCGGGTTGTGCCAGCCGCCATCGGCGGCAATCAGCGCGTCGGCCTGCTTCGGGCCCCAGCTGCCGCAGCGGTAGGGAATCGCCGGGTGGTGATTTTCCAGCACCGGATCGACCACTACCCACGCCGCCTCCACCGCGTCCTCGCGGGTGAACAGCGCGCCGTCGCCGGCGATGGCGTCACCGATCAGGCGCTCGTAGGGCGATTCCTCTCCGGTCTGCTCCTCCATCAGGTACAGCTCGCGCTGGTCGCCGACGAACTCCTTGCCCGCGCGCTTGATTCGCGCCGCGAGCGCCACTGCGGTGTTGGGCGAAAGCCGAAAGCGCACATAGTTGGCGCGCCCGGCCTGGGTGGCCGCGTCGTCGAACAGCTTCTGCGGTGGCGGCTTCAGCTCCACCACGATCTCGGCCACCGTCTCGGGCAGGCATTTGCCCGAACGCACGTACCAGGGCACGCCGCCCCAGCGCCACGAATCGATGTACAGCCGCAGCGCACAGTAGGTTTCCACGTCCGAGCCCTTGGTTACGCCGGGTTCCCTCAGGTAACCGCGATACTGGCCGCGCACCACGTCGTCCGGCTGCAGCGGGCGCATCGCCTGGAATACCTTGGCCTTTTCCGCGTGCACCGCGCCGAAGCCCTGGTAGGCCGGCGGCTCCATCGCCAGCAGTGCCACGATCTGCAACAGATGATTCTGGATCACGTCGCGCAGGCAGCCGGTACTGTCGTAGAACGAGCCCCGGCCCTGCACGCCGAACTGCTCGGACAACGTCACCTCGACGCTGGCCACGTTGTTGCGGTTCCAGATCGGTTCGAGGAACGAGTTGGCGAAGCGGAAGTAGAGGATGTTCATGATCGCTTCCTTGCCCAGGAAGTGATCGATGCGGAAGATCGCGTCATCCGGGAACGCCGAGCGCAGCGTGCGGTTGAGTGCCTGCGCCGACGCCAGGTCGCGTCCGAACGGCTTCTCCACCACCACTCGCGCATCCTGGGCGCAACCGGCCGCCTGCAAGCCCTGCACCACGGTGCTGAACAGGCTGGGCGGGATGGCCAGGTAGTGCAGCGGCCGCTTCGCCTTGCCCAGCGCCTGCTTCAGCTGGGTAAAGGTGGCCGCATCGGTGTAGTCGCCATCGACGTATTGCAGTCGCGCGGAGAGCTTGTCAAAGCTGGTCTTGTCGAACTTGCCGCCACTGTCCCTGGCCGCCTGCTTCACGCTGTCGCTGGCGCGCTGGCGCAGCTGCTTCACGCTCCAGCCCGAGTGCGCCACGCCGATCACCGGCATGTCCAGCTCGCCGTCGCGGGTCATCGCCAGCAGCGCCGGGAAAATCTTCTTGTAGGCCAGGTCGCCGGTGGCGCCAAAGAAAACCAGTGCATCCGAGCGGGGTATGGCCATGGTGCGGAACTCTCCTGCGAACGGTGGTGCGTCGCCATCGCGGCGGCGTGAGGACGGTCAGAGTTTACGGTGCCATCATGTCGCGTTCGCGACCTCGGGCCGGAATGGATCCATAAAGCCTGCATGGCGACAGGTTAAGTCGATGCATAGGTTTGCACGGGTTTGTGTGTGTCGTCTTGGATGTGGCGGCCGCAGGGAGCCGGCTGGCGTTCATTGCCATGTCGTCGCATGAAAATGCGTCAAGGGGACTCATTCACGAACTGAGTGGATGCAAACGGGCGATTGCCGGGGCGGCAGCGCATGTCCAGCTGTGCCGGGCTGCCGTATTGAAGGGTGGCATCGAAGGGCCGACGTCGGTCAGTGCCTGCGTTATCCCCATCCCGGCACGTCGAGGCGGGAGTGCGTCGATAAATCGCCAGTCGAAACCATGGATTCTTCCTGCTGGCGTTGCAGGTAGGCCTTGGGCGTACAACCGAGTTCGCGCCTGAAAACCGTGTAGAGGTATTGTACGGAGGTGAAGCCGCAGCGTGCGGCGATGTCAGTTTCCATCTGTGGGATCACTACCGCTTTACCGGCGACCGCAACTTTCTTCGTCGCTACTATCCGGCGATGGACGAGGAGCTGATCCGCTTCCTGTTCGGTGCGGTCATCGATGCCTCGCAGACGCTGCATGTGGATGCTGTATTCCGCAAGGAGCTGGAAGCCAGGCGCGCGCGACTGGCGCCGATCCAGGTCGGCGCGGATGGCCGTATCCTGCAATACCTGCAGCCCTATCGCGAGACCGAGATTCATCATCGGCATGAGTCGCATCTGTGGGCGCTGTTTCCCGGCGACCAGATCAGCGTGCAGGCGACGCCGTAGCTGGCGGCCGCGGCCGCTCGTACCTTCGACGTGCGTGGCGATGACTCTACCGGCTGGTCCGAGGCTTACAAGGTGAACCTGTGGGCGCGACTCGGTGACGGCGATCGCGCGCGCTGCGCCTGCTTGACGTGCTGTTCAAGCCGGCGTCGCGGCATGGCCGCGTCGGCCACGAATGGGCTGGCACCTATCCCAACCTGCTCAATGCCGGGCCGCCGTTTCAGATCGACGGGAATTTCGGGGCGGCGTCGAGCATCGTCGAAATGCTGTTGCAGAGCAAGGTGGGGGATATCATGCTGCTGCCCGCGCTTCCCGCCGCCTGGGCCGAAGGTGAGGTCCGTGGTCTGCACGCGCGCGGTGACTTCATCGTCGACATGCATTGGCGGGCAAACCGCCTGACGGAGGTCAGCGTGCGCTCGGTTCGCGGTGGTGCGTGTGTCCTGCATCATGGGAAATACACGGTCAAGCAGGTCACTCAAGCCGGCAGCGTTTACCGGTGGGGTGCCAACCTGCATGAGCTGGGCGCGGCAGGATAGCAATGATTTTGCTGCTGAGCGGCATTTCAACCCGGCGCCTCTGCTTTCATATCCATCCGGGCAACATCTGCTCTCCGTAGTTAGTCAGTCCAGGTATCCGGGGGCGCCTGCGCCATGCTTATCCGGTTTGGCAGCGGGCCTGCCCGATAGCTGCAAGCGACTCAAGTTATCTGCGCGAGCGCCGACGACTGTTCAACAAGGCTCATGGACGAGCATGCCAGTCCCGTTGCTGCGGGGGGGCAGAGTCAGTCGTGTCATGCGCCATGCGATCCCGAGTAGCATGATCAGGTGAGTTCAAGCAGCGCCTGCAGTTGGATGGGTTGATCGACCGATGTCTGAGGTACTCAAGAAGATACCCATGTCTCTGGTGACTCGAGGCATGTTTGTGCACAAGATCTCCGGTAAATGGATGGATCATCCGTTCTGGAAGGGCTCGTTCCTGATTGTCGACGACAAGACTCTGCAGACCCTGAGGTCACTGGGTGACAAGGAGGTCTGGATCGATACCGGCAAGGGTGCCGATGTCGCGGTGAGCGTGGCAGGACGGGCAGCGCACGATACCCCCGCGACCGCGAACAGGGTTGCCGTGGCGTCCGACCCAGCGGACGTAGTGGCGGAGCGCACCGACTTTGGCAGCGACGTGGCGCAGGCCGAAGCGATACGCGAGCGCGCCAAGGGCGTGGCGAAGTCGTTGTTCGCCGATGCGCGCATGGGCAAGGCCTTGAGCATGGATGCGGCGGTCGAGATTGTCGAAGAGGTGAGCAACTCCATCACGCGCAATCCGGCGGCGATCCTCAGTGTGTTGCGGTTGAAGAAAAAGGACGATTACACCTACCTGCATTCGGTGGCTGTGTCCGCCTTGATGATGGCGCTGGGTCGCCGGCTCGGCGTCGAAGGCGACGCCCTGCGTGAGCTGGGCATGGCCGGCCTGTTGCACGATATCGGCAAGGTCGGTGTGGCTGATGCGGTATTGAACAAGCCGGGCAAGCTGAGCCCGCTGGAGCTGACCTCGGTGCGCCTGCATCCCGAGCTGGGCTGGGACATCCTGCGCCAGCAGCCGGGCACCAGCAAGTTGGTGCTCGACGTATGCCTGCACCATCATGAAAAGGTCGATGGCAGTGGCTACCCCGACAAGCTCTCCGGCGACGATCTGAGCCGCGCGGCCCGCATGGGTGCCATCTGTGATGTGTATGACGCGATCACGTCCGAGCGTCCCTACAAGAAGGGCTGGGAGCCCGCCGATGCGATCCGGCGCATGGCCGAGTGGCAGCAAGGTCACTTCGACCGCGATCTGTTCCATGCCTTCGTCAAGATGATCGGCATCTACCCCACCGGTACCCTGGTGCGGCTGGCATCGAACCGCCTGGCGGTGGTGCTGCAGCAGGGTCGCAGCAGCACGCTCAGCCCGATCGTGCGGGTGTTCCGCACGTTACCCTCCAACGAGGAGCTGGCGCCAACCCTGGTCGACCTCGAGGACACCGCTGATACCATTGTCGGGATCGAGGATGCTCACGACTGGGACATCAATGTCCCTGCCCTGCTGCGACACTGAGCGTGTGCCGGCGCGCGCCGATCAGTGCGCCGGCAGTGTCTGCAGTGAACGCAGCAAGGTGGCCAGACCGCCCCAGGCGATCTGCGCGCCGATGCACAGCAGGATGAAGGAAATCAGCCGCTGCACGCCGCTGATCGCGTGCACCGGCAGGATCCGGTTCAGCCGTGGCGCGTAGGCGTAGCTGAAGTAAACCAGCACGGCCAGCAGCATCGCCGCGACGAAGATCGCGGCATGCGCCAGCAGGCTGGCCTGCCAGTCAGGGCCTGAGGCATGTGCGCTGAGAGTCAGCACCACCACGATCACGCCCGGGCCCACGGTGAGCGGAAAGGTCAGCGGGTAGAACACCTGGTTCATCACCGTCGCGACATCGGGCCGGGCGACGGGCGCGTGGCCGGGCGAGGGGTCGTGTGCGTTGAGCATGTTCCAGCCCATCACGGCCAGGGTCAGCCCACCGCCCACCTGCAGCACCGGCAGGCTGATGCCGAAGAACTTCAGTATCCATGCGCCCAGCAGCTCGATCACCGCGACGAAACCGAGCATGCCAAGCGCCACCCGCAACGCCAGCTGGCGATACACCGCGGGTGGTTCGTCGCCGACGATACTCATCAGGATCAACGCCGAGCCGAGTGGGTTGAGCAGTGGCAGCAGCGCCGCGAAAGCCAGCGGGATGAAGCGCAAAGCGGTGTCGAACACGAGGACGCGTACTCCATGGCAGGGTGTCCGGCGTGACGTTAGCACCACCGGCATCCGTCATGCCGTCATGGTCAGGTGTGTGCCTGCTCGCCATCAAAAATTTGGTGTCGAACCAGCTTGAGGACGGATCTTCGGTGAGATGGGATCACCGCCTTCCCGCAGTCGAGCGCGCCAACTGCCGGATCGGGCCCATGCCGACTGATCCGGCCCGGGCAGGCCGGTTAGACCGGGCGCGGATGCTCGATCATCACCAGGTGATCGCGCCGGTCATCCTCAAGCGGAATGCGTCCGTCCGCCCTGGTTGCGCCATCCAGCGCGACCCACGCGGCGTCGCCGGACTCGACCTGCCGCAGCTCGATGCGGTACCAGGTTTCGCCGTAGCGATAGCGCATGTCGAAGCCACTCCAGCCTGCCGGCAGTACCGGGGCAAAGCGCAGGTGACCGGCCTCCAGCCGCAGGCCAAGCAGGGATTCGATCATCAGCCGGTACATCCAGCCGGCCGAGCCGGTGTACCAGCTCCAGCCGCCGCGACCAACGTGGGGTTCCACCGCGTAGACGTCGGCGCTGACCACGTACGGCTCGACCTTGTAGACCTCCATCTGCGCGGCGTCAATGCCGTGGTTGACCGGGTTGATCATGCGCAGCAATTCCCAGGCGCGAGCGCTGTCGCCGAGCTCTGCAAAGGCCATCGTGGCCCAGATCGCCGCATGCGTGTACTGGCCGCCGTTCTCGCGCACGCCGGGCACGTAACCCTTGATGTAGCCGGGGTCCATCGGCGACTTGTCGAAAGGGGGATCGAGCAGCTGGATCAGCCCCGCATCACGGCGCACCAGGTGCTGGTCCAGCGATTCCATCGCCTGCTGCTGCCGCTCGGGCGTGGCCATGCCGGAGAGCACCGACCAGCTCTGCGCGATCGAGTCGATACGGCATTCCAGATTGCCATGGGCGCCCAGTGGGGTGCCGTCGTCAAACCAGGCGCGCCGATACCAGGCGCCATCCCAGGCCTGCTTTTCCAGTGCTCCGCGCAGTTTCTCGACCTCGTCATCGCAGTGCTGCGCGAAGCTGTCGTCGCCACGCAGGCGGGCTATCTCGGCGAAGCGTTGCATGACTTCGCCGGCGAAGAAGCCCAGCCAGACGCTCTCGCCACGGCCAGCCTCACCGACCCGATTCATGCCGTCGTTCCAGTCGCCGCTGCCAATCAGCGGCAGGCCGTGCACGCCGCGCGGCAGGCTGTGCTCAATCGCCCGTACACAGTGCTGGTAGAGCGTCTCGTGGATGCCCGATGACTGCGCCAGGTCGTAATAGGATTCCTCGCCTGGATGCAGCGGGCGCCCTTCGATATAGCCCACCAGTGCATCGAGCACGGCCACATCGCCGGTGGCCAGCACGTAGCGGCTGGCGGCCAGCGGCAACCACAGGTAGTCGTCGGAACAGGCGGTGCGCACGCCGCGGTCCAGTGGCGGGTGCCACCAGTGCTGCACGTCACCTTCGAGAAACTGGTGCGCCGCGCACAGCAGCAGCTGGGCACGTGCGAGTTCGGGCGCGGCATGCAGGGTTGCCATTGAATCCTGCAACTGGTCGCGGAAGCCGAACGCGCCACCGGACTGGTAGTAGCCGCTGCGTGCCCACATGCGACAGGCGACGGTCTGGTACAGCAGCCAGCCGTTGGCCAGCATGTCCAGCGCGGGCTCGGGTGTGCGTACCTGCACCGCGCCGAGGGTGCGCTCCCAGTGCGCGCGCACCTTGGCCAGCGCGTCGGCGGCCGAACCGCTGCCGCGGAAGCGGTGCACCAGCGAGCTGGAGTCGGTCGCATCACGGCCCAGGCCGAGGCGAAAGATCAGCTGGCGCTCCTCGCCAGGCTCAAGACTCAGCCGCGACTGCAGCGCGGCGCAAGGGTCAAAGCCGGGGCCGAGCCGACCGGACAACTGGGTGCGGGCCAGTGCCGCCGGTGAGCGCATGCTGCCGTTGCGACCGAGGAACTCGCTGCGGTCGCCAGCGACGCCACGCTCGCTGTCATCGAGATCGAAGAACGCAACCTGGTTCGGAAATTCGGTGTTGTAGCTGTTGCGGGCAAACAGCGCGCCGCTGCCCGGGTCCGACTCGGTGACCACGTGCATCATGGTCTTCTCGCGCAGGTCGCCGAGCAGCCATTCGACGTAGGCGGTGGCGCTGAGCTTGCGGGGCCGGCCGGAGTGATTGGACAGTTTCAGCACCGAGAATTTCACCGACGCATCCAGCGCCACATACACCCACAGCTCGCTGCGGACGCCATCCTCCTCATGCTCGAACACGCTGTAGCCGAAGCCATGGCGGGTGACGTAGACGCCGCTGCCGCGACAGGGCAACGGCGTCGGCGACCACAGCTGGCCGGTCTCCTCGTCGCGCAGATAGATCGCCTCGCCACTGGCGTCGCTGACCGGGTCGTTATGCCAGGGCGTAAGGCGGAATTCGTGCGCATTCTCGCCCCAGGTATAGGCGCCACCGCTCTCGGAAATCACCGTACCGAAATGCGGGTTGGCCAGTACGTTGGCCCACGGCGCAGGCGTGGTCTCGCCCGGCATCAGGCTGATCACATACTCGCGGCCATCGGCGCTGAAGCCGCCGTGCGGATTGCACAGCAGCAGGCCTGCCGGGCGCAGATCCGGTGCTGCCGGTGCGGCGCTGGCGCGCTCGTTGCGGCTGGGCACGAATGGCGGTGCGTGGATCTCCACCTGGTGCCGCACGATCTGCTCGGCGAGGCTGCCGCGGTGGTCGGCCAGCACGATGCGCGCGCTGGCCAGCACCAGCATGCGGTCCTCGCTGGAGAGTTGCTGCGCCGGGCGCACGAAGATGCCGCCGGGTCGGTCGAGCAGGCTGGCTTCGCTGCCGGAAGCAATCAAGCCCATGATCTGGTCCTGCAGATCCTGCCGGTAGCCGGCGCGATCCTCGTTCCAGATCACCAGGTCGACCGCCAGCCCTTTCTGGCGCCAGTACGCATGCGCCTGCACCAGCTGGCGCACCAGCTCGATGCGTGCCGGATCGGCGATCTGCAGCAACACGATCGGCAGGTCGCCGGAAATGGCCTGGCCCCAGAGCCCGGACTGGCCGCGGCGATTGCCGCGCAACACGGCCGGGTCGGCGCGCAGGCTGGCATGGGGGTAGACGATGGCGGTGGCCATGTGCTCGTACAGCTGGGCGTCGGCCAGGCTGGCGTTGAGCTGGCGCAGCAGCACCTGGCTGTGCGTCCAGGCCAGGTCGAACACGCGGTCGGCCAGATGCCGGTCGCGGTACTTGCCGATCAGCTGCAGGCAGCCCTCGCGTTGCTCGGCCAGGCCGGTGACGAAATCAATCGTGGCCGACTGCTCCGGCTCCAGCGTGATGCGGCAGCGGATCGCCACGATCGGGTCGAGCACCGAGCCGGCGCTGTTGGATAGCGTCGCCTGTTCGCGATCGAGCATCTGCGGCTGCGCCGTACTGCGCCCGCGGCCGATGAAGCGGGCGCGGTCGGTCTCGTACGAGATCGCATCGATATCGGCATCGTGCACCGCCAGCAGGTGGCACATCCACGGCACTGCTTCGTCGTGCGCGCGCGAGCGGCGGCGGCACAGAATGGCCTGCAGTTCGGGCAGCAGTTCGGTCTGCACGAACAGCTTGCTGAAGGCCGGGTGCGCCGCATCGGCCACCGGTGGCGCCAGCACCACTTCGGCATAGCTGGTCAGCTCGATGCAGCGGCGCTGGCGGCTGCGGTTGGTGATGCGGGTACGGCGCAGCTCGATGTCGTCTTCGGGCGACACCACGATCTCGGTGTGGCTGTCGATATCCCGCTCGCGCACCCGGAATTCGGCGCGCGCCTCGGAGAAGATCGCCTCGAACAACTCGGTCTTGCGCCGCGTCGGCTGGTAGCTGGTGGACCAGTATTCACCGCTGGCGACATCGCGCAGATAGCAGAACATGCCCCAGTGGTCGCGCGTGATGTCCTCGCGCCAACGCGTCAACGCCAGCTCGCCGCGGCGGCTGTAGCCACCGCCAGCGCTGCTCAGCATCACGTGATAGCGGCCATTGGACAGCAGCTGCAGCGCCGGGCGCGCCCGGTCAGGGTCGGTGAAGACGCGCAGCCGCGCCTCAGCTGCCGGTGCGTCGCCATTGCTGTCGGGGAAGCCGGAGGCATGCAGGTATTCGGCGGCGGTGCGCGGAATGCGTTCCTGCAGCAGCAGGCTGGTGGCCTGGAATTGCGGGTCGGAAGCAAAGCGCCGTTGCATCGGCCGATCCAGCAGGGCGTAGTCCAGCGCCAGCAGGCTCATGCCCTGGTGATGGGCCATGAACGACTGCACCAGCGCCGACGCCTGGCCCACCGGCAAACGCGCCGGGGTGTAGTCGATCGCCTCGTACATGCCGTAGCGGCCTTGCGCACCCTCGTTGGCGAGTCGCTGCAGGTTCCTGGTGGCGGCGGCTGGCGCCACGGTCATCGCCAGCACGCTGGCATACGGTGCGACCACCACATCATCGCCGAGCCCGCGCTTGAGGCCGAGGCCGGGCACGCCGAAGGCGCGGTACTGGTAGGTGAGATGCGCGTCCACCGTGTGGTAGCCCGATTCGGATACGCCCCACGGCAGGTTCAACTGGTGGCCGTACTCGATCTGCCGCGCCACCGCCGCGCGGCAGGTCTGGTCCAGCAGGGTACCTGCATAGCTGGGCATCACCAGGTTCGGCATCAGGTACTCGAACATCGAACCGGTCCATGACAGCAGCACCGGTTCGCCGCCGCTGGTGGTCAGCAGGCGGCCCAGCGAGAACCAGTTTTCCTGCGGCAGTTGTCCCTGCGCGATGGCGACGAAGCTGGCCAGCCGTGCCTCCGAAGCCAGCAGGTCGTAGTAACTCGGGTCGAGCCGGCGCTGGTCGACGTTGTAACCGATGGCCAGCAGGTCGCGGGTGCTGTCGTACAGGAAGCGGTAGTCCATCGCGGCCAGCTCGGCAGCCCCGCTCGCCAGCATTTCGATCGACGCGATGCGTTCGTGCGCCCGCTCGCGGATGAGCTCGGCGTTGCAGCGGGCAGGCCAGCACAGCGGTTCGATGCGGGCCAGCTGGCGCAGGCTGGGTATGCCCTTGAAGCTGTCGTCATCATCCTCAGCCGGGTCGAGGTTGAAATGGGCAGTTTCATCGCACAGGTCGCTGACCTGCGAGAGCAGGGCCGTGAGCCAGAATGCCGCTTCGCCGTCGGCGATGGGCTGGAGCGAAGCGGCCGTGCCATGTGCCTGGTCAAGCAGCTGTTGCGCCGCGATCAGCACCGCGCCGGTGCTGACTGGTGGCTGTTTCAGTGCTTGCTGCAGCGCCTGTTGCAGCGCTTCCATCTGTGTGCCATCACTGCTGTCGAGCGCGTCACGCAGCAGCAACAGCGTATCGAGCAGCCCTTGCAGCACGCGCGGCTGGAACACCGGTGCGTCGATCAGTTCCAGCAGGCCGGGGCGCAAGGTCAGCAGATGGCCGGCCAGATTGCCGCTGTCCACCGCCGAGATGTACAGCGGCGCCAGCGGCTGCAGGCTCAGCGTGTCATACCAGTTGTAGAAGTGGCCGCGGAAACGCGCCATCTGCTGCATCGTCGCGATGGTCTGCGCACTGCGATGGAGCAGACGCCCGGCACTGACGAAGCCGAAGTCGTAGGCGGCCAGGTTGGCCAGCAGGGCCAGGCCGATATTCGTCGGCGAGGTGCGATGGGCGACCACCGGGCCAGGCTGCTCCTGCAGGTTGTCTGGCGGCAGCCACTGTTCGGCCGGCCCGACATGGGTCTCGAAGAACGCCCAGGTCCGGCGCGCCAGACCTCGCAGGAAACGGGTTTGCGCGGCGTTCGGTTCGAACGCGTCGTCGCGCCGTGGCTGGCTGATCCACCAGGCGATGCCCGGAGAAAAAAGCCACAGCAGCAACAGTGGCGCGGCCAGCAGCACGATGGCCGGTCGCGCCATCACGAGGATCACACCGAGCAACACGGCCACGGTGGGGCCGACCCACATCATTCGCCATAACGCGACCCGTGAATTGCTGCCGCGCCGCTCGACCTCGATCGAGGTCTGCCACTGCAACAGGTGGCGATGGCTGAACGAGATGCGCCACAACGTGCGCACGATCGCATCCAGGCTGTACAGCACCTCATGCGGTAGCCACGCCAGCGCCAGCAGCATGCGCGCGAAATGCTGCGTGCCGGCCATGAAGCCGGCACGCAGGTGCTGGTCCAGTTGTACCTCGCGCGGTTTCTGCACCAGGTCGAGCAAGGCTGACAACAACGGCGGTACCAGCACCATCGACAGCACCGCCAGGGTCCACGACAGCACTGGCGAGATCACCAGCCAGCCGAATACCAGCAGCAGCAACAGCGCGGTGGGCACCAGGCTGCGGCGCAGATTGTCGAGGATCTTCCAGCGCGACAGTGCGGTGAGCGCATTGCGTTGCCAGCCATCGTGCGCGGTCGGTGCCCACGGCAGCAGCCATGGCAGCAGTTGCCAGTCGCCGCGAATCCAGCGATGTCGGCGCTTTACGTCGGCGCTGTAACGGGCCGGGTATTGTTCAAACAATTGCACGTCGCTGAGCAGGCCGGAGCGGGCATGGCAGCCTTCGACCAGGTCATGGCTGAGGATGCGGTTTTCCGGGAAGCGTCCATCCAGCGCGCGCTCGAATGGATCGATCGCATAGATGCCCTTGCCGATGAACGAGCCCTCGTGGAACACATCCTGATAGACGTCCGAGACCGTTTGCGTATACGGATCGATACCGGCGTCGCTGCCGTACAGCTGGGCGTAGCGCGAGCGCGCCGTGCTCGGCAGGCTGATGCCGACGCGCGGCTGCAGGATCGCGTAGCCGCTGACGACACGCCGTTTCACCGGGTCGTATACCGCGCGATTGAGCGGGTGGTCGATGCTGCCGACAAAGGCCTGCGCCGAATCGCGTGGCAGTTCGGTGTCGGTATCCAGGGTGATCACGTACTGCACCGACGGCAGCGCCGCGATGTCGCCGACGATCAGCAGGAAGCGGTCATGGCCATTGTCGCGCAGCAGGGCGTTGAGATCGGCCAGCTTGCCGCGCTTGCGCTCGTGGCCGATCCACGCCTGTTCGGTGCTGTTCCAGCGGCGGGGGCGGTGGAACAGGAAGAAGTGATCGGCGCCTGCGCTGGCGTAGCGTTCGTTGAGGGCCTCGATGCGCCGGCGCGCCAGTCGCAGCAGTGCCTCGTCGCCGGGCAGGATTTCGCTGTCGGCGTCGGTGAAATCGGTGAGCAGCGCGAAATGCAGGTGTTCGTTGCGGTTGCCGAGGAAGCGAACCTCCAGCGCTTCGACCAGATCCTCCACGTCCTGGACGCTGCCGATCAGGCTCGGAATCGCCACCATCGTGCGCGCGCTGGCCGGGATGCCGTCGGAGTAGTCCATCCGCGGCAGCAGCTTTGGCGGCACGCTCACGGTGGCCATCCAGTTGAGCAGGCTGGTGCCGAGCTGGCTGGCCAGGATGACCGCAGGCACCGCGACGGCCAGCAGCACCCACAGCGGCAACTGATTGTCGGCCGCCGCCCGCACCAGCGGCTCGGCGAAAGCAAACGTGAACAGCACCAGCAGGCCGAGGTAAATCGTTACCGGCGCGCGATCGAAAGAGCGGCGCAGACGTGTGCTCAGCCGCGGTTGGATACCGAGCTTGTGCTCCAGTTGCGGGCGGCCCTGGTCGATCAGGTAGAAGCCGACATGCTGCGGCAATGCGTCGGCGTGCGTTCCCGCCGCGGCCTGGGCCAGCTCCAGCGCGGCCTCGGCGACGCCGATCTCGCTGAGCCTGTATTGCCGGGCCAACATCTCCACCACGTGGCGGTAGCGGTCACGGGTGGCGAAATCCATCGCCGGATAGACCTGCGCCGGATCCCGCCGCAGCTGGTGTTCCACCAGGCTGGCCTGCTCGACGAAATCACGCCAGTCGATCGCCGACAACGCGCGCAGGCTGCCGATGCTGTTGCCCACCGACACCTGCGCGGCGGCCTGCTGCTGCGCCTCCAGCTGGATCAGGTGTTCGATACTTTGTCCCGATTCGGATAGCCGTTGCTCGATCCAGCTCAGCGGCAGCGCCAGTGCCGGGCTCTGGCCCTGCAGTCGACGTGCCATCTCGGCCACGAACGGGCCGTTCATCGGCGGGTTCGAGCGCGCCATGTCGGCCACCACCAGCACCACGCTGTTGGGGTCGCGCCCGGCGGTGGCGGTCATCGCATCGGCCCAGCGCACGGCCTTGCCACGGAAACGCCAGTCGGCCATCACCCGTGCGGCGACCCGGCGCAGGTTCTCGATCAGGGCCAGCCGCAACATGATCGGGATGGCCCACAACTCACCGAGTTTCAGCGGAGTCACCTCCTGATAGGCGTGGATGAAGCGCTGCAGGCTGGCGGTATCGATGCGGCCATCGCCGTGGGCGATGATCTCCAGCGCGATGTCGTAGACCCGTGGCAGGCCCGCCGAGGGGCCACCCTGCAATCGCGGCAATTCGCGGCTGTAGCCCTTGGGCAGATGGCGCAGGGCAATCCGGATCTGTTCCTCGATCAGGTAGAAATTGTCGAGCAGCCACTCGCCGGCCGGGGTGATGCTGCGCTTGCGCCGGGTCGCCTGGGTCAGGCGCTCGCAGGTGTGGGCGATTACCGCCTCGTTGTCGGCCAGCCGGTGCAGCAGCAAGTCGGCGGTCGAGCGCTTGCGCAGTCGGTGTTGTGCCGCCAGCACACGGCCATGGCGTTCCATTTGTTCGGCGCTGAACAATTCCGAGCGCAGCGCCGGCTCCTGCTCGGGCCGCGTACGTGCGGCGGCGCGGCGGCGGCGAAATGCGCGCAGCCGGCGCAATTTGAGCAGTTCGAGCAGGTTGCCTGTGTTCACGCGTAGCTATCCCATGACTCGTGGCGGAGCGGCGGCCGCCCATGGAGGCCTCGCCGTCCATGCTCCGTGGCCGCAGCCTGCGACCAGACCCTCGACCCTACAGCCGTGCATGTGAAGATCGTGCGCGCTGGTGCGGTGATGCGCGCTAGGATGCGAGCCCTCCCCCTGAGCAATGGAGCTTCATCGTGCCTGTACATATTCGTGCCGCCAGCAGCACCGACCTGCCTGACCTGGTGGCGTGGAATGCAGCGATGGCATGGGAAACCGAGCACAAGCGGCTCGATCCGGAGACCTTGCGGCGTGGCATGCAGGGCGTATTCGAGCAGCCGGCACGGGGCTTCTACCTGATCGCCGAGCGTGATGGCGTGGCGGCGGGCAGCCTGTTGGTGACCTACGAATGGAGTGACTGGCGCTGCGGCGATTTCTGGTGGATCCAGAGTGTCTATGTCACGCCCGAGGCTCGTCGCAGCGGGGTGTTCCGCGCACTGTATGCCGCGGTGGCGCAGCGCGCCGCCGCGGCCGGAGCGGTCGGCCTGCGACTGTACGTGGAGACCGAAAACCAGCATGCCCAGGCGACCTATGCCGGGCTTGGCATGCAGCGTTGTCACTATTTGATGTACGAGGCGACGCTTGCCGCGACGGATACCGCCGAGGGCTAGCTAGCCTGCCCGGTCGCCGGCAGCCAGCCTGAGCTGCAGTTCCTCGGCGGGCATCGGCTTGCCAAACAAATACCCTTGCAGCTGGGTGCAGCCGGCCTCGCGCAGGAACCGGGCCTGCTCGTCGGTTTCCACCCCTTCGGCGATCACCAGCTTGTTGAGGCTCAAGGCCATCGCGATGATGGCGCGGGTGATCGTGGCCGTGTCGGGATCGGTGGTCAGGTCACGCACGAAGACGCGATCGATTTTCAGTGCATCGATGGGGAAGTGCTTGAGGTAGGACAGGCTGCAGTAGCCGGTACCGAAATCATCCAGCGACAGGCTTACGCCGCGCTGCTTGATCCTTCGCAACAGCCCGGTAGTGGCCTCGCCGCCGGCCATCACCATGTGCTCGGTCAGCTCCAGCTCAAGCAGGCCGGCATCAAGACCGGTGTCGCGCAGCACGTCGTCGAGCCAGCTGTAGAACGCCGGGTGCTGGAACTGCAGCGGCGATACATTGACCGAGATCGGCGTGGCATGGCCGGCCTGCTGCCATGCCCTGGCCTGTCGGCATGCCTGGCGCAGTACCCAGGCGCCGATCGGCAGGATCAGCCCACTGTCCTCGGCCACCGGGATGAACTGATCAGGCTGGTGCAGCTCCTGCCCGTCCACACGCCAGCGCAGCAGAGCCTCGGCACCCACGATGCGGCCGTCCTCGGCGGAGACCTTGGGTTGATAATGCAGGCTCAACTCGTGTTGGGGCAGGGCGTGACGAAGCGCCGTTTCGATGTGGCGTCGGGCACGCTCGCGTTCCTTCATCGAGGCAGTGAAGAAACGGAAGCCGTGCCGTTCCTGCGCTTTCACCGCCATCAGGGCGGTTTGTGCGTGTTGCAGCAGGTTCTCCGTGTCGGTGGCGTCGTCCGGATAGACGCTGATGCCGATGCTGACATGCAGCCTCAGCTCGGCGACGCCGTCGATGCGAATCTGTTCGGCCTGGTTGATCAGGTTCTGGCTCAGGCTGGCGGCCTCACCCACGCTGTCCAGGTGCGGCAGCAGCACCACGAACTCGTCGCCGCCGTGGCGGCTGAGCAACGCATCGGCAGGTAGGCTGCGCTGCAACTGCGCGGCGAAGGAGCGCAGCACCTGGTCGCCGACGGCCTGGCCGTGCAGGTCATTGATGAGCTTGAACTGGTCGATGTCGACATACAGCAGGGCGGTACGTTGCCGGTGCCGCTTGGCGCTGCCCAGCGTCTGCTCGATGTGCTCGTGCAGCTGGTTGCGATTGGGCAGGCCGGTGAGCGTGTCGTGCTGGTTGAGGTGGATCATCTTCAGGGCCAGCGAGCGGCTTTCGCTGACATCGTGGAACACCAGCACGCCGCCGATCACGTTGCCGGCGTGATCGTGGATGGGGGCGGAGGAATCCTCTACCGGCGTGTCGAAGCCGTGGCGGTGCCGCAGCAAGGTCTTGCCGGCGAGGTCGACGATGCTGTTGTGCTGGATCGCCGCGCGCAACGGGTTGGCCACCGGCAGCCCCTGCACGGCGTCATGCAACTGGAAGATTTCGTCGATCGGCCGCCCGCGAGCCTCATGGTTGTTCCAGCCGGTCATTGCCTCGGCGATCGGGTTGAGCGAAGTGATGTTGAGCGAGGTATCGGTGGTGATCACGGCGTCGCCGATCGAGCGCAGGGTGACCTCGGCCAGCTCGCGCTCGCGATGCAGCGCGTCCTCGAACGCCTTGCGCTGACTGATGTCCTGCACCTGCGAAACGAAGTAGAGCGGCTCGCCGTGGACGTCGCGCACCAGCGAGACGCTGAGCTGGATATGCACGACATGGCCGTCCTGGTGCAAGTTGCGCTTCTCCAGCTGGTAGGACTCGCGCTCACCGGCCAGCAACTGTTGCAGCAGGTCCATGTCACCGGCCAGGTCATCCGGATGGGTGATGGCCGCGATGTCCCGTGCCAGCAGCTCGGGCTCGGTATAACCGAGCATCTGGCATACCGCTGCGTTGACGCGCAGAAAATGTCCGTCGAGACGAGTCAGTGCCATGCCGATGGCGGCATGCTGGAAAGCGCTGAAGAAGCGCCGCTCGCTTTCCAGCAGCTGCAGTTCGAGGGTGTGCCGTTCGGTGATGTCCATCAGCGCGGTCACCACGCCACAGACCTTGCCCTCGGCGTCGAATTCCGGCTGGAAGTTGCCGTGGACGTAGCGCAGCTCGTCACCCTTGTACGACTCGCCCTCGTAGCTGGCCAGCCGGCCGCCGTAGGCGCGCGCCAGCGCCGCACTGGCGAGCTGATGGTTGCGCTCGCCAATCACGTCGATCAGGCGTTCGCCGACCATGCGTTTCGGGTCGTTGCCGTTGCCAAGCCAGCGCAGGTGAGTATGGTTGGCGTAGCGAATGCGCTGTTCAAGGTCGAGCCAGGTGATCAGTACCGGCGCGGCATGCAACACCCGGTCTGGCCAGTCTGGCCCGTCAGCGGATGAAAGCGATTCCTTGGCGGGCTGCTGCGACCGCATGCGTATCTCGTCCACGGGGACGCGCCCCCTGCAGGCGCGACACCATCATGCGCCGACTTTTCACCGGCGCACAACCGCTACCTTTGAATCAATGCGTGGCGGCCATCGGTGCGGTCAGCTGGTGCTGTTGGTCCAGCATGATCTGGCCCAGCGCGTGCAGCTCGGCGGCGATGCCGTAGCGATCGGCCAGCATGGCCAGCAAGGGCCCCAGCGCACCGGGCTGCAAGGGATAGCCATGCGCCAGCATGCGCGCCCGGCCACCGCTGCCACGCTGCGCCACGCTGACCGCCACTATCCCCAGGCCGGGTGCCTCGTGGGCAAACAGTGCCGGCGGATCCATGCCTGCTCCGGCTGCCGCCAGTGTTTCCAGCAGATAGCCGTGTTCGGCCTCCACCTCCTGCCCGGCGGCTGGCTGCAGTTGCAGCGGCAACTGATGCGCGTCGAGCAAGGCGCCGTACTGGCGCAGTTCGAACAGGATGCCGGCCAGCGCATGGGCGGGTTGGCTCAGCTCGAGCGGTTGCGCGGCCAGCCATTGCGCCGGTGATTGCGCCAGCACCTTGCCATCGGCGTAGCGCAGCGCCAGTCCGCGCGCACTGAGGCAGGACTCTTCCCGTTCCGGGCTGAGCAGGGCCGCTTCCAGGAGCGTCCACAGCGGTGCCAGGTTGACGTGCTCGTACTGTACGCAGGTGAGTGCCAGCAGGTCGTTGCGGCTCAGGTAGCGCACGTGTTCCAGCCGCAGGCCGAGCGTACGCATCAGCCAGTCGGCGGTCAGCGCGCCGGCTTCGCCGCGGCCGACCAGGTGAATCTCCAGTTGCTCGGACAACTCGTGCGCCAGCGCCGCCGGTGCCAGCAGGCTCAGTACCAGCAGGCGCATCGGACCGTCGGCGAACTGCGTTGAGGGCTGCAACGGTAGCGCCGGCATCTGACCCTCGTGGCTGCCGAACGCCACCACGTTTTCCAGCTGGCCGCGGGGCACGCGTCGGGCCAGCTCGTCCAGGGTCGACCAGACTGGAAAGCCCGGACGCAACAGCTCGACCGGATCAAACAGCGCACCGGCCAGCGCCAGTCGCGCCGCCCCCACCTGGGGCACCAGGGTATGCAGGTCGGTGGCTACCAGTTCGGCCAGTTCGGCGGCTTCGTCACGGGTAAGGGTCAGCCGCGCGGGGGGGGCGCCCGCGACCGGTTCCAGTGCCAGCAGCACCGGCAGGGCGAGCAGCGTTTGTGCTTCCACGAGGCGAACATTCCCTACGACAAAGAGTTCCCATTCTATCAGCGCCGTGCACACCAGCCGGTCGCGCTGAATGAAGCACCGTGATGGGCACGCTTTCGGGCTTTCGCCGCGCGGCAGGGCGGGTTAGCCTTGGCGGACTTGGTTGGTGGATTGTTTTGAGCATGGACAAGTCGCAAAGGCGCGTCGGCGTGATCGGCGGCGTACGCATTCCGTTCTGTCGCAACAACACGGCCTATGCCGATGTCGGCAATTTCGGCATGTCGGTCAAGGTGCTCGGCGCGCTCGTCGAACGGTTTTCGCTGCACGGCGTGGAGCTGGGTGAGGTGGCGATGGGTGCGGTGATCAAGCATCCCTCGGACTGGAACCTGGCGCGCGAGGCCGTGCTCTCCTCCGGGCTGGCACCGACCACGCCGGGTATCACCACCGCGCGTGCCTGCGGCACCTCGCTGGACAACGCCATCATCATCGCCAACAAGATTGCGGTCGGTCAGATCGAGGCCGGCGTGGCGGGCGGTTCGGACACCACCTCGGACGTACCGATCGTCTACGGCAGCCGACTGCGCAAGCGGCTGCTGGCGATGAACCGGGCCAGCACGGCGCTGGACAAATTGAAGGTGGCCGTGCGCGGTTTCTCTTTCAGCGAATTGAAGCCGTCGTTCCCCGGCATGGCCGAGCCGCGCACCGGCAAGTCGATGGGCGACCACTGCGAGCTGATGGCGAAGGAGTGGAAGATCGATCGCCTGGCGCAGGACCAGCTGGCGCTGGACAGCCACCACAAGCTGGCGGCGGCGTACGAGGCGGGTTTCTTCGACGCGCTGGTGCTGCCCTTTCGCGGGCTGAAACGCGATGGCTTCCTGCGTGCGGATTCGAGCATGGACAAGCTGGCCTCGCTGAAGCCGGCCTTCGACAAGAGCTCGGGCCACGGCACCCTCACCGCCGGCAATTCCACCGGCTTGTCCGATGGTGCGGCAGCGGTCCTGCTGGGTAGCGAGGCGTGGGCCGCGCAGCGCGGGCTGACGATCCAGGCCTACCTGCTCGATGCCGAGGTCGCCGCGGTGGATTACGTGCACGGCGAGGGCTTGCTGATGGCGCCGACCGTCGCCGTGCCGCGCATGCTGGCGCGGCACGGACTGAGCCTGCAGGACTTTGATTACTACGAGATCCACGAGGCGTTCGCGGCGCAGGTGCTGTGCACCCTGCGCGCATGGGAGTCAGCCGATTACTGTCGCCAGCGGCTGGGCCTGGATGCACCGTTGGGCGCGATCGACCCGGCCAGATTGAATGTGCATGGTTCCAGCCTGGCGACTGGCCACCCGTTCGCTGCCACCGGTGCGCGGATCATTGCCACGCTGGCCAGGATGCTTGAGCAGAGGGGCGCCGGCCGTGGCCTGATTTCCATCTGCACCGCCGGCGGCATGGGCGTCACCGCGATCCTCGAACGGCCCTGACAGTTGGCCCGGCCAGGCCTCCCGGCCTAGAGGATGCCTTTCGCACCCACGCCGAAGGCGGTGACCAGGCGCGTGATGATCAGCTTGGGTGAAAGCGCCACGTCAGGAAAGTCGCCGACCGGTTTGTAGCAGGCATAGAAGCCGGGGCTGCTGTCTCGCAGCGGTTTGCAACCGGGCTTGAGGTCGAAGTTGGTGGCATAGCGGAAGGGCCACAGGTCGAACAGCGGCAGCTGCTCCGATACCGCGCCGATGGCCTGGTTGATATTCGTCAGCACCGGCACCGCAGACTGCCGTGGTGCAATCACCCACGCGTTCTCTGGCTGGGTATCGCGCATGATGTTGCGGCGCAGCTGATCGGCAAACGCATGGTCGTACACGATCACGCCCGCCTCGGTGTTGTAGTGGTCCGAGCGCGGGTCGAAGTTGTGCGAGCCCACCATCGCGAAGCTGTCGTCGATCACGATCGACTTGGCGTGCAGGCCGAAGCGGCGGCCTTCGCTCCTTAGCGGCGCCGGCCGGTTGTTGCTGCCGCGGCTGCCCAGCAGAAGAAATCGCGAACGCCTCCGTGCGGTGCTGGCATCAGCCGGCAACGGCTCATCGCTATCCAGGTCCAGGTCGAGATTGGCCAGCGCGTAATCAACCGCAGCAGCCGGAGCGTGCGGCTTCAATTCGTGGATCTCGAAGCCGAATTTCTTCAGGTAGCGCTTGCGATGCTTGTACGACATCGCATACACGGCAAACGCGTCGGTGGAGGCCAGCGAGTTGGTCGAGACGATGATCCGCGGCGGGTCGGCGCGCCGGTGCAGCCATCGAAAGATGCCTTGTGCCTTCCGGCTCATCACCAGGTAGGGAGTCTGCAGCAGCACCTCGCTTTTCGCATCACTGATCATGCCCATGATGTGGCGGGTGAAATCGGTGGCGCGCTTCCGGTCCGGCTCGTCGGTCTTCGCCGGCATGTCGCTGAAATAGTCCACCTTGCCCACCTGGAGCGTAGGCGCAACCAGCCACGTGTGCAGCCACTGGGGGTCCTCGGCGGCCTGTTTCACGCGGGCTACGCGGGCGGGCCGGTTGTAGTGCGGCGTTGGCCACGCAGGTACCGTCCGATCGGAGAGGATGCGCTGGTTGACGTCGCGCAGGTGGGTCAGTGGCACGGCCCGCTTGTGTTTCCAGAACAGCGCAAAGCTGGCCGCCATCTCCTTCGCGGCGGGACCACCGACCATCACGTCACGATCGATGTAGTCGAAGCTGTCATCCCAGTTGAAATAGCGGTTCTGGTAATTGCGTCCGCCGGTAATGCCGATGCTGTCATCGACCAGCAGCAGCTTGTTGTGCATGCGCTGGTTGAACTGCATGAAGCAGCACAGGATGCCTGCGGCAAAATCCAGCGGTGGCGTTTTCGCCTTCTGAAAGGTGGGGTTGTACAGGCGCACCTGCAGGTGCGAGCTGACCCGCGACAACTGGTCGAGCAGATCGACACTTCCAAAGGAAAACAGCTGGTCGGCCAGGATGCGCACCTGCACCCCGCGCCGGGCGGCCTGCACCAGTTCGTTCAGCATCAGTGTGCCGACATCGTCCTGGTCCCAGATGTAGGTTTGCACGTCGATGCTTTGCCGTGCGGCACGGATCAGGTTGATCCGCGCCGCCAGCGCCGGCTCGCTGTCTGCCAGCAGGGTTACCACGTGCACCGGCTTGTCTGCCGTCGACCGGGCCAGCGCCTGGTCGGCGGCCTCAAGCAAGGGCGACGGGGTGGCGCAGTGATCGGCCTGCGCGCAGGAAACCGTGGCGTCGGAGGTGGCGGCGACCACGGCATCGGCGCGGCGGATCTGCTGGCGCGAAGGCGCGCAGCCTTGCAGCAACAGGATCAGCAGCAGCAGCGGGATGGAAGCTTGACGTGGTGCGAAGGACATCGGCTGATGATACGGGGATTGGCCGGCGTGTCGGTGACGATTTCGTGTGCGTCGACCAGCACCGCTGCGCGCTCTGCGGCAAGCGATCAGGCGGTGGGTCGAGGCGGGCCGCTACGGTGTGACGCGAGTGGCGTCAGGGCGACCAGAAGGCATCGAGCCGCGCATTGCCGGGCTCAAGCGCGCCATCCAGGTGCAGCACGGCCATGGCGCCCGGTGGCATGCCGCGGAAGTCATCGGAGCGGCCTTCGACCAACAGGGCCACCAGCCGTTCGATGCCGGGATTGTGACCCACCAGCATCACCGTGCCGGCATCGCCGTGCTGGTCGAGCAGGGCCAGCAGTTCGCCGGGCGAGGCGTTGTAGATTTCGACGGCCATCTGCGGCACGGGTGCGGCGTCGATCGCGGCCAGTGCCAACCGGGTGGTTTCGTCGGTGCGTCGGGTGGGCGAGCACAGTACCCGCTCGGGCCGCAGGCCGTGCGAAGCGAGCCACAGGCCCGCCGCCTGCGCTTCCTGCTCGCCACGGGGACTCAGCGGCCGCGCCGGATCGTCACCGGTGGTTTCTATCGGTACGGCTTCGGCGTGCCGCAACAGGATCAATTCGTGCATGTGAGGACTCCGGCGGTGGTAAGGGCGCGGCTGCGCGGTGGAATGGCCCGGTTCACTGCTGGCGCTTGATCCAGCGCAGCAGGGTTTTCCAGTCTTGCTGGTGGCTGCGCACCTGTTCGGACTGATAGTCGAAAATCCCCTTGCCCAGTGCGCCCAGCAGCACATAGGCCTGGCTGTCGCGCAGTTGCGCGACCACCGGGAAGGGAGATTGCTCGGCCAGTTGCGCCAGCGCGTCCTGGCTGGCGTGGGTCCACGGCTTGAGCCGGTTGCCGACCAGGGCGACCGGCAGTTTGCCGCGATGGATGCGATTGATCGACTGCAGCTCATCGAGGAAGCCCAGCGTGGCATGCAGGTCGAATGAGGAAGGCAGTACCGGCACCAGCAGCACGCTGGCGTGTTCCAGGTACGGTTCGAGCTCGCGTTCGTCGGCGCCGGCGGGCGTGTCGATCAGCAGTTGCTGGATATCCGGCGGCAGCTTCTTCAGTGCCCTGCGGCCACCCTCGAAGGCCAGCACACCGGGAACATTGTCCGGCCTGAGAGAGGCCCAGCGAAAACTGGAGCCTTGCCGGTCGCCGTCCACGATCGCCGTGCGTTGCCCGGCCTGTGCCCAGTGCGAAGCGAGCTGGGTCACCAGCGTGCTCTTGCCGCAACCGCCCTTGCTGCTTGCCACCAGCGTCGTAAGCATCGACTGATCCCTGCCGCGGAAGGTGAGCCAAGCCTACACGGCTGTGGATGCGCCGCAAAGCGTCGTGCTGGCGCCGCTCACTCGGTGGGGCGTGGCTGCCAGTCCACCGGTGGCTCGGTGGGAATGTTGTTGTCGCGCAAGGCCGCCAGTTCCAGGCTCATCTCGCTGCCGCCATTTCGGGCCAGCGCCAGCAGATGCTGGGCCAGGCTGGCATCGTCGAGTGCCCGCGCCAGCAATTGCCCGAAATTCTGTACCTGCCAGATCAGGTTGCGGCGCTCGTCCCTGGCGGCCTGCTGCTGGGTCGGGTCATCGCTGAGCACTTCGCGCAGATGCAGGCCGAGCGAGCGAGCGAGCGGGCTGGAGCCCCATTCGAGCACCTTGCCAAGTTGCTTGCAGTCGCCCTTGATGGAGGCATCTTCGGCGGAGTTTTCACAGAGCTTGGCGATCAGCTGCAAACCCGGCTGCGGCTGGGTGCCGCCAATGCCAAACACCAGCACGGTCTGCATGCCGACCGGCCCGCCCTTGCTGGCCGGGTTGAAGGTACCTGCCGGCGGCGGCAATACCCCGACGGCATTGGCCAGTGTCTTCAGGCTGCTGCCGGTGTAGTCGTCATACATCTTTGCCGCGGCGGCCTTGCGCAGATCTTCACGGGTGGCGTCCTGCTTCATGTCGCGTGCGTCGACACCCAGCTTGAGCAGCCACACCGCCGCATTGTCCGGGGCCTGGGTCAGCAACTGCTGCAGCGCTGCCGGGTTCGGGCAGGTGTCTGCGGCGGTGTCGCAATCGGCCAGCCGCACCCAGGACACCGCCGCATCGGCGCCTTCGGCGTAGGCGGCGCGCTTGATCAGGGCATGAAAGCTGTTGGTCGGCGGTTGGTTCACCAGCGGTCGGGCCAGCAGCGCTGCGCCCAGCAGGGGCATCGCATCGGCGCGTGGGGCCAGCACGCTGACCAGGTCGCGCTGGAAGGCGAGCTGGGCCTTGTCGCGAGCCTTGAGCGTCTTCGTCGATTCACCGGGTTTCGTGCTCGCCGGCGCCTTGGCTGCGATGGCCTGGCTGGCCAGCAGGGACAGGGCGCAGCTCAGGATGAAGTAGCGCATTCCACGCGTCATGAGGTTTGGTCCGCAAGCAAAGCGTTCAGCTTACCTCGCGCAGATTAAGCGCGGCTGATTCCAGGTCACGAGTGTGCACGCAGGAACCGGCGAGCTTGTTAGGATTGACGTTTGGGCGCATGGGCGCGCCCACCACCACGGGAGATGCCAGTGGAACAATTGTCGAGATTCGCCGATGGCGCACCATGGTTCGTGGGCTGGGGCACGCTGGCGCTGATCAATGCGGCATTGGCCCAGGGCAAGAACCGCAGTGGTCTGATCTGGTTTCTGCTGTCGCTGCCGCTTGGCCCGATTGCGACCTTGCTGCTGGTGCTGCTGCCCAAGGTGCGCAACAAGCTGTTCTGAAAGCGGGGAACGGGGGGAACAAGGGCGAAAGCCGCGTTGCCTTGACTGTTTCCCGTTCCCGCCTATTCGCCGAAAGCCTCGCGCATGAACTCCGGCTGTGCCAGGGCACCCTTGTGGATGTCGGCGTTGTAATAACGGGTCGGGAAATTCTTGCTCAGCGCACCGCGCTCGCGGAAGCCGGACAGGTCGCCACCCTTGCGCGCCATGGTGCAGCTCCACCAGCCAGTCGGATAGCACGGCTGCGGAAACGGCAGTGTGCGCACGGCGCTGAAGCCGCTCGTGCGCATGGCCGAACGCATCGACTTGATCAGTTCCAGGTGCGCCAGCGGGGACTCGCTCTGCTGCACGAGGATGCCGCCATGGCGCAGCGCCTTGTAGCAGCTGGCGTAGAACGCGGCGTTGAACAGGCCTTCGGCCGGGCCGACCGGGTCGGTCGAGTCGACGATGACCAGGTCCAGCGACTCCGGTTCGCACTCGGCCATGTACTTGATGCCGTCGATGAACAGCAATTGCGCGCGCGGGTCGTTGTTGGCTTCGCACAGCTCCGGGAAATACTTTTCAGCCAGGCGGGTGACGCGTTCGTCGATCTCCACCTGCACCGCCGACTCCACTTCCTCGTGCCTGAGCACTTCGCGCAGGGTGCCGCAGTCGCCGCCGCCGATGATCACCACGCGCTTGGCGCGCGCATGGGTGAACAGGGCCGGGTGGGTCATCATCTCGTGATAGAGGAAATTGTCGCGCGTGGTCAGCATCACGCAACCATCGATCACCATCAGGTTGCCCCAGTCGGTGGTCTGGTGGATCTCGATGGTCTGAAACGGCGTCTTCTCTGCGTGCAACATTTGCTCGGTACGGAAGCCGATGGAGGAGCCGGAGGCCTGGTGCGCTTCGGTGTACCAGCTGGGTTGCTGCGACATGACGGTGTTCCCATGCAAACGTGAAATACAAGGAGGCGAAGTGTAGCGGCAACCGCGGGCGACGTCCTGTCAGGGTGCCGCGCGCATTGTCACGGATGACCATTACAATAGGCGCTCGGCCGGCCGTGGCCATGGCGTGACGGCGACCGAGCAAGCCCATCCGGCCCCGCGGCGTGCGAGGCTTCCGGCCGGCGGGCTCCCGCTCCTGGAGCATGATCGTCAAGGCTCGCCGCTGCGACAGCAGGATCCGTTTTCACAAGGAAACCCCATGTCCAAGTCCTGGACCATTGATACCGCTCGCTACACTTATGCCATCGCCCATTGGGGCGATGGTTATGTCGACGTCGACGGTGCTGGCCATGTCGTGATGCGCCCGCGCGGCGCCCGCGGCCCGGCGCTGTCCCTGCCCGGCATCGTCGCGCAGGCCCGCGCCGATGGGCTGCGCCTGCCGCTGCTGGTGCGTTTTCCCGATATCCTCGCCGACCGCCTGGCACGTCTGCAGGAAGCCTTTGCCAACGCGATCGAAGACAATGACTACGCCGGCGGCTACACCGCGATCTACCCGATCAAGGTCAACCAGCAGCGCGGCGTGGCCGGAGAGCTGGTGGCCGCGGGCACCCATGGCTTTGGCCTGGAAGCCGGCTCCAAGCCCGAGCTGATGGCCGTGCTGGCGATGGCGCGTCCGGGCTCGATCGTCATCTGCAACGGCTACAAGGATCGCGAATACGTGCGCCTCGCGCTGATCGGGCTCAAGCTCGGCCTGCGCGTGCATATCGTGATCGAGAAGCTGTCCGAGCTCGACCACGTCTTTGCCGAGGCCAAGGCACTGGACATCGAGCCGCTGCTCGGCGTGCGCGTGCGGCTGGCCTCGATCGGTGCCGGCAAGTGGCAGAACACCGGTGGCGACAAGGGCAAGTTCGGCCTGTCGCCGAGCCAGGTGCTGACCCTGATCGAGCGGCTCGATGCCGCCGGCCTCAAGCACACGCTGAAGCTGCAGCACTTCCACATGGGCTCGCAGATCTCCAATGTGCGCGACATCGCCAACGGCATGCGCGAGGCGACCCGCTATTTCATCGAGCTGACCCGGCTTGGCGTGCCGCTGGAGATCGTCGACGTCGGCGGTGGCCTGGGCGTGGACTATGAAGGTACCCGCTCGCGCAGTCACAACTCGATCAATTACTCGATTCAGCAATACGCCGCGACCATCGTGCAGTCGCTGGCCGAAGCGGTGGCCGCCGAGGGACTGGCCGCACCGCATATCCTCACTGAAGCCGGTCGTGCGATGACCGCGCACCATGCGGTGATGGTGATCAACGTGACCGAGGTGGAGCAGGTGCCGGCCGGCCACATGGCGCCGGTGAAGCTGGAAGAGCCCAGCGTATTGCGACATCTGCGCGAGGTTTACACGGCACTGGACGAGCGCCCACCGCTGGAGCTGTTCCACGAGGCGCAGCATCACCTGGCCGAAGGGCAGTCGCTGTATGCCTTGGGTCAGCTGTCACTGGCTGACCGCGCGCGGCTGGACGAGATGTTCTACGCCATCGCCAATGCCGTGCGCGGTCGCCTGCTGCCGTCCGAGCGAGCACACCGGCAGGCGCTGGACGAGCTGGACGAAAAGCTGGTCGACAAGTACTTCGCCAATTTCTCGGTGTTCGAATCGGTACCCGATATCTGGGCGATCGAGCAGATCTTCCCGATCGTGCCGATTGCGCGGCTGGACGAAGCGCCGACCCGGCGCGGCGTGATCGTCGACCTCACCTGCGATTCGGACGGCCGCATCGATCACTACGTCGATGCCGATGGCGTCGACGTCAGCCTGCCGCTGCATGCGTTGAAGGACGGCGAGAGCTATTGCCTGGGCATCTTCATGGTCGGCGCCTACCAGGAGACCCTGGGCGACATCCACAACCTGTTCGGCGATACCGACGCGGTGAATGTGCGCGTGGATGGTGATGGCTACACCTTCGCGCATGTGCGCCGCGGCGACACCACCGACCTGATGCTCGACTACGTCGGCTACGACCTGGCCGAGCTGCGACGCAGCTACCGTGAGCGCATTGCCGGCGCCGGGATGACCGGTGCCGCAGGCGAGCAGCTTTACGCGACGCTGGATGCAGGCCTCACCGCCTACACCTATCTGGCCGAAGACACCCATTGAACCACCCGTAGGAGCCCGCTGGCGGGCGATGCTGTTGCCCCGATGTCTCACGGGAACAGCAAAGCAAAAACATCGCCCACCAGCGGGCTCCTACGAGTCCCATTCTTTTCTCGCACAGGAGCAAGGCATGACCAGTCTCAACGGCAAGGTGGCCCTGATTACCGGCGCTGCCAGTGGTCTGGGCAAGGCGATCGCCGAGTTGTATGCACAGCACGGCGCCAGCGTCGCGATTGCCGACATCAACCAGCAGGCGGCGGACGCCGTCGCCAGCGAAATCAACGCTGCCGGTGGCAAGGCGATCGGCGTGGCGATGGACGTGACCAGCGAGGACGCGGTCAACGCAGGCACCGACCAGGTGGTTGCCGCGTTTGGTCAGCTCGACATCCTTGTCTCCAATGCCGGCGTGCAGATCGTCAGCCCGATCGTCGACTTCAAGTTCGCCGACTGGAAGAAAATGCTGGCAATTCACCTTGATGGCGGCTTCCTCACCACCAAGGCCGCGCTGCAGCACATGTACAAGGGCGACCGCGGTGGCATCGTGATCTACATGGGCTCGGTGCACTCGCACGAGGCCTCGGTGCTGAAGGCGCCCTACGTCACCGCCAAGCATGGCTTGCTCGGCCTGGCCCGCACCCTGGCCAAGGAAGGCGCGCCGCACAACGTGCGCTCGCATGTGATCTGCCCGGGCTTCGTGCGCACGCCGCTGGTCGAGAAGCAGATTCCCGAGCAAGCCAGCGAACTGGGCATCAGCGAGGCCGAGGTGATCAAGAACGTGATGCTGAAGAACACCGTCGATGGCGTATTCACCACGGTGGAAGATATCGCCCAGACGGCGTTGTACCTGGCCACCTTCCCCAGCGCCGCACTGACCGGCCAGTCGATCGTGGTCAGCCACGGCTGGTTCATGCAGTAAGCGTCTTGCGCCTTCTCCCGTGTCGGGCAGAAAGCTGCGTTGTTGAGCGGCGGGTGCGCCTGCCGCGATCCACCTGCGCCGCTCCGACGTATATCTCCACTTGCACCATTCGCCCCCAGGAAGTACCCGCATGACCCTCAATACTGCTTTCATCGGTCTTGGCGCGATGGGCGCGCCGATGGCCGGCCACCTCAAGACACGCGGCCTGCTCACGGCCGTCGCCAACCGCACGCACGCCAGGGCGGTGGCGCTGGCCGCCGAATTGGGCGTCAGCGCACCGGCCACGTTGGCTGAGCTGGCGGCGCAGTGCGACATCATCGCGCTGTGCGTCACCGCCGATGCCGACGTGCTGTCCACGGTGGACGCGCTGGCGCCCCATTTGAGGCCGGGTGCCATCGTGATCGATCACTCCACCGTGGCGCCGGACACGGCCAAGCAGGCGGCGATGCGACTGGCCGCGGTCGGTGCGCATTTCCTCGATGCGCCGGTTTCCGGTGGCGTGGAAGGTGCCAGGAACGGCAAGCTGTCGGTGATGGTCGGCGGCGACGCGGCCGTACTCGAACGCGCCCGTCTGGTGCTGGAAGCCTATGCGCTGCGCGTCACCCACCTCGGTGACGTGGGCGCGGGCCAGGCGACCAAGGCGGTCAACCAGGTGCTGGTTGCGGGCATCGCGCAGGCAGTGTGCGAAGGCCTCGCCTTGGGCGAGGCGCTGGGGCTGGATCCCGAGCGACTGATACCCACCCTGGGCGCGGGTGCGGCGGGCAACTGGTTTCTCGACAAGCGTGGCGCCACCATGCTGCGCGACGAATTCAGCGTCGGCTTCAAGCTGGCCCTGCTGCACAAGGATCTGGCCATCGTCAACGGCATCGCCGAACAGGCCGGCACCGACCGTCATGTGATCCAGCAGTCACTGGCCGATTACGCGGAACTGATGAGCCAGGGCTACGGTGATGACGATATCTCGGCACTGATCCGCTTGAAGCGCAAGAGCTGAGGGTGCGTTGCATGAAAAGAGGCCACGCCAGAGGCGCGGCCTCTTTGCTGGCCGGGTTGAACCGCGGTGGCCTATTTGCCTTCCTTCAGCGCAATCGCGTTGATCCCGGCGCTGGTCAGTCGCTGCTTGGTCGACTCCAGCTCGGTGGCCGAGTGGAATGGGCCCAGACGCACGCGATGGTAGGTCTGGCCGCCGACATTCACCGATTGCATGTTGGCGACGAAACCCTGCAGGGCGAGCTTGGCTTTCAGCGTTTCCGCGTCGGCGGCGTTCGGGAATGCGCCGACCTGCAGCAGGTAACCGCTACCGGCGGCCGGCTGCGGCACGGCGGCAGCCGGCGCGGCGGTGATGTCCTGCCTTACCGCATTGGGCATGTTCGCCGGTGCGCCGGCCGGTACTGCCGCTGGCTGCTGCGCCTGTGCCTGTGCCTGCGCAGCCTGCTGCTTCTGCTGTTGCTCGACCCGCGCCTGTGCGCTGATCTCGGCATCGGGGATGCGTACTTCCTTCTCCGACAGCACCGAATAGAAATCGAACTGCGGCTTCTTCGGCGCGCTCTCGGTGCTGGCCGATTCCAGCACGCCGGGGTCGCTGCCGCGCTGCGCGGTGGCCTGCGGGTTTGCCTGCGGGCCGTCGCTTTTCCGCAGGCTGGTGAGCAGGCTGCCGCGCATCATCATCGCCATCAGGATGGCGCCGATCACCAGCCCGATCACGGCGTAGCCCCAGCCCGGAAAGCCGCCGCTGTTGTTGCGCACCGCCTGCCGACCCTTGCCCTTGCGTGCTGCCATTACATCTTCTCCGGGGCGTCGAGGCCCAACAAGTTCAGACCATTCTTCAATACCTGGCGCGTCGCCACCACCAGCGCCAGACGTGCGTTGCGCAGCGCGTCATCCTCGACCAGGAACTGGTACGAGTTGTAGTAAGTGTGGAACGCATTGGCCAGCTCACGCAGCCAGGTGGCGATCAGGTGCGGCTCCAGGTTGGCCGCGGCGGCCTCGACCTGCTCGGGGTATTTTGACAGCTCGGTCAGCAGGATCTGTTCGTGTTCGTTGTCCAGCCGCGCCAGCTGGGCGAGACCGTTGGCCAGGTCGAAGCTGAAACCCTTTTCCGGTGCCTGGCGCAGCACGCTGCAGACGCGGGCGTGCGCGTACTGGATGTAGTAGACCGGGTTGTCGTTGCTTTGCGAGCGGGCCAGGTCGATGTCGAACACCAGCTGCGAATCGGACTTGCGTGCGATCAGGAAGTAGCGGGTGGCGTCGCGGCCGACCTCGTCGATCAGGTCGCGCAGGGTGACATAGCTGCCGGCACGCTTGGAGATCTTCACTTCCTCGCCGCCGCGCATCACCGTCACCATCTGGTGCAGCACGTATTCCGGCCAGCCCTGCGGAATGCCGCAGTCCAGCGCCTGCAGGCCAGCCTTCACCCGCGCCAGCGAACCGTGATGGTCCGAGCCCAGTTCGGTGATGGCGCGCTGGTAGCCGCGCTGCCACTTGCTCAAGTGATAGGCCACGTCCGGCACGAAGTAGGTGTAGCTGCCGTCGGACTTGCGCATCACGCGGTCCTTGTCGTCGCCGTAGTCGGTGCTGCGCAGCCACAGCGCGCCACCTTCCTCATAGGTGTGGCCGTGGGCGACCAGCTCGCGCACGGTTTCCTCGACCTTGCCGTCGCTGTACAGCGACGACTCGAGGAAATAGGTGTCGAAACCCACGCCGAAGGCCTGCAGGTCCAGGTCCTGTTCACGGCGCAGGCTGGCCACGGCGAAATGGCGAATCGCCTCGATGTCATCGCCATCGCCCGCACCGGTCACTGTTTGGCCATCGGCCACGACCGACTCGCGGTCGAGGTAGGCGCGGGCGACATCGGCGATGTAGTCACCGCGGTAGCCCGCCTCCGGCCAGTTGCTGTCGTCCGGGGTGATGCCGCGCGCGCGCGCCTGCACCGAAATCGCCAGGTTGGCGATCTGCACGCCGGCGTCGTTGTAGTAGAACTCGCGCTTCACGTTCCAGCCGTTGGCATCGAGCAGCCGGCTGATGCAGTCGCCGATCGCCGCGGCGCGGCCATGGCCGACATGCAGCGGCCCGGTCGGGTTGGCCGAAACGAATTCCACGCCGACGGTCTGACCAGCGCCACCGCTGTTGCGGCCGTAGCCGTCGCCCAGGTCCAGGATGCGGCGCAGCTCGGCGTGGTACGCGCCTGCGTCGAGGTGGAAGTTGATGAAGCCCGGGCCGGCGATCTCGACCTTGGCCACCAGCGCATTGGCAGGCAGGGCGGCGACCAGCTTTTCGGCCAGCTCGCGCGGTTTCGCCCGCGCCGGCTTGGCCAGCAGCATCGCCACATTGCAGGCGAAATCCCCATGCTCGCGGCTGCGCGCGCGCTCGATCACGAAAACAGGCAGGCTCAATTCGGCGGGCAGGGTGGCGTTGTCTTGCAGGGACTGGATCGCCTGCAGCACCAGGTCGCGCAACTGTTCTTTCACGGGCGGGATCGGTTTCAAGATGGAACCGACAATCCTAACAGACCACCATGCCGACGCAGCGCAAGGTCGCCTGGGACTCCGAAGGGGCGGCGCAATGCCAGGGAACTCGCCAGCGTTGATGCACCGCGGCGAGACTGCCTGTGGATAACTCTGTGGGAAAAATCACCTGAAGGTGGCTGAATGAAAACAGCAATCGTGTGTCGTTTCTTGCGCAAGCAAAATTATCTAGTTAATTCAATAAGATATATTTCCAACCTAGTGTCAAATAGGCGATAGGGGCTGCAAGTGAGGCTTTGCGGGTTTTGTGCATAAGTTTCGGCGACTTGGCGCTGGTTTCTGAGGCCAGCCAAGGTCATCGTCCTGTCATGCGGCGCCGCGACAATACCCAGGTACCGACCATGACTCCCCTCCATGACGCGGTGCTTCGGAGATGCCGCTCTCTCCTGTCTGCTCCCCCAATCGGCCCCACGGCGTGGTTCATTACCACGCCGTTTTTTTTTGGAAGAACGGGTCACAGCAGGCCGCGGGCGGCCATCGACACCGGCTCACCGCTGCCAATCACCAGGTGATCCAGCACGCGGACACCGACCAACTGCAGCGCACGGCGCAGTTCCTCGGTGATGGCCCGATCCGCGGCACTGGGTTCGGCAACGCCCGACGGGTGGTTGTGGGCAAAAATAACCGCGCAGGCGTTGTGCTGCAGGCAGGCGCGCACCACCTCCCGTGGATGCACACTGGCGCCGTCGACGGTGCCGCGAAACAGTTCCTCGAACGCCAGCACACGATGGCGATTGTCCAGATAGAGGCAGCCGAAGACCTCATAAGGCAGGTGACGCAGGCGGGCGCGCAGATAGTCGCCACTGTCCCGCGGATTGCTCAGGCTGTGTCGCTGCTGCAACTCCTCGGCCAGGCTGCGCCGCGCCAACTCCAGCGCGGCGACGATGCGGGCGCGCTTGGCCGGACCGAGTCCGCTGGCGCGGATCTGCTGCTCGGGCTGGCCCAGCAGCGCACTCAGGCTGCCCGCGTTGGAGAGCACTTCGCGGCCGAGCGCGATGGCGTCCTTGCCGCGGCTGCCGCTGCCCAGCAGCAGTGCCAGCAGTTCCGCATCGGACAGCGCGGCACTGCCGCGGGCCAGCAGTTTTTCGCGGGGTCGTTCGCCTTCGGGCCAGTCGCGGATACTCATGTTCCAAACTTCGCTGATTCGATCCGCCCATGGCAGCAGTGAGGACGAATGAATCCGGTAAGCTAGGCCTCTGCCCGATTGTCAGGCCCGCCCTACATGAGTCTTGCCCAACGCCGCATCTTGCTGGGAGTGTCCGGTGGCATTGCCGCCTACAAGTCCTGCGAACTGGTTCGCCGCCTGCGTGATCTCGATGCCGAGGTCCGCGTGGTGATGACCGAGGGTGCCACGCACTTCATCAGCCCGACCACCTTCCAGGCCTTGTCCGGCCAGCCGGTGCGGGTCAGTCTTTGGGATGCGCAGGCCGAGGCCGCGATGGGCCATATCGAGCTGGCGCGCTGGGCAGAACGCATTCTGGTGGCACCGGCCAGCGCGGATTTGATGGCGCGGCTGGCACATGGCATGGCGGATGACCTGCTGACCACGGTATGCCTGGCCACTGCCGCGCCGCTGTATCTGGCGCCGGCGATGAATCAGCAGATGTGGGCGCATCCGGCGGTGCAGGCCAACGTCGAGTGTCTGCGTCAGCGCGGCGTGCACTTGCTGGGGCCGGCCGCGGGCGAGCAGGCCTGCGGTGATGTCGGCAGTGGCCGCATGCTGGAGGCGCACGAATTGCGCGACGCGGTGCAGGCAACGTTCGGCAATCGTGTCCTGGCCGGGCTGCGCGTGCTGGTCAGCGCCGGGCCGACCTATGAGGATATCGATCCGGTACGCTTCATCGGCAATCGCAGCTCCGGCCGCATGGGCTTCGCCGTGGCCGAGGCGGCGGCCACGGCTGGCGCCTCGGTGACCCTGGTGGCCGGCCCGGTGAGCTTGCCCACGCCAGCGGGTGTGACGCAGAGGATCGATGTGCGCAGTGCCGCGCAAATGCATGCCGCCGTGCTCGACGCGGCTCGCCAGGCGGACATCTATATCGCTGCAGCGGCGGTGGGTGACTACCGTCCGGCGGAAGTGTCCGCACTGAAGCTGAAAAAAAGTGAGGGCGCGCCGTTGTCCCTGAAGCTGGACGAGAATCCGGACATCCTGGCCAGCCTGTCGGCGCAAGCCGCGCACCCGTTCCTGGTCGGATTTGCGGCGGAAACCCATGATGTGGCGGGCTACGCGCAGGGCAAGCTGGAGCGCAAAGGTCTGGACATGATTGCAGCGAACCAGGTGGGCGGAGGCCTCGGTTTCGAGGCGGCCGACAATGCACTTACCCTTTACTGGGCTGGTGGTGAGTGCGAGTTGCCGCGGGCCGCCAAGCCGGAGCTGGCGCGTGAGCTGATTTCCTGCGTGGCCAAGCGCTACCGGATGGCGCGCCCGTGAGTGCGCGGGCGATCATTGATGTCGAGCTGAAGATTCTCGATCCCCGTCTGGGCGACAGCATCCCCTTGCCGCAGGTGGCGACGATCGGCAGTGCCGGCATGGATCTGCGGGCCGCACTGGAGCAGCCATTGACCCTGGCTCCCGGCGAGAGTGCATTGGTGCCGAGTGGCATGGCCATCCATATTGGTGACCCGGGTTGGTGCGCGCTTATCGTGCCGCGCTCGGGCCTGGGCCATAAACACGGTCTGGTCATGGGTAATCTGGTGGGGGTAATCGACGCCGACTACCAGGGGGCACTGATGATTTCGTGCTGGAATCGTGGCTCATACTCGTACACCATCGAGCCAGGTGATCGCATTGCGCAGTTGCTGCTGGTGCCGGTGGCGCAAGCGAGACTGAATGTCGTCACCGATTTCGCGCCAAGCGAGCGCGGTAGTGGTGGATTCGGCTCGACCGGTAACCAATAGATCAGAGGGAAGCCTGCCCCATGTGGGTCGGCTCGCAGGCACAGCCACGGGGGCGTTCGGCATGGCGTTGAACAACGCGAACGGATCAAAGCGACAGTTGCAGATGGATTGGCCGGCGCTGCTGCCCTTGGCCGGTGGCACGCTGTGCCTGTTGCTGGGGGTTTTCTGCGGCTGGCAGTCCTGGCTGATCGCGGACGAAGGGCATGCGATTGATCGGGTACACCAAGCCCAGGATGAAGCCGTGCGGGCGATCGCCGACGAGATTTCCCAGCAGCGCAACACGGTTCAGCGCGTTCTGGGCTCGGTCGATCCGGCCACGATCATGAGCGATCCGACACAGTCGGCCGCGGCTTTGCGCCTGAAACTGCCCGAGGCGAGCAAGCTGGAGTTGTACAGCGGCGATCTGACCGAAGTGCTGCACGCGAACTATCGCGAGTTCGGCTACGCCAAGGCGGCGCAGCTGATGGCCGCGCAAAGCGCCGAGGGGGCGCCCATGGTGCAAAGTGTCTCCTATGGAGCCGGTGACCGTCGTCTGAGCATGGTCATCTCACTGGGCTTGCCCCAGCAGGCGCAGGCCTGGGTCTGGGTGGAGCTTCCGTTTGCACCGCTGAAAAAGCGCTTCGAGGATATCTCGCCAGCGGGCGGCCGGCTGGATTTGCGCCAGGGTGACGATATGGGCAGCATCCAGCTGCTCTCCCACGGCAGCTCATCGGCCGAGGTGGAGGCCAGCAGCAAACCGATCGCAGGTAGTGCTTTCAGCATCGGAGCGGGTCTCCCGGGCGCTTTCATCGTGTTGCCGCGTTCGCTGCTGCTGAGCGCGATGCTCACGCTACTGGCTTTGGGCGGGGCGATGTTCCTGTTCTGGTTGCGTATACGCATGCGCTTGCCTGCCCGGGTCGAGCCGCTCTGGTCTGACGAAATTGAGCCGCCTGCTGCATTGGCGCGCGTACCTGCGCCCGCGCGCCCGGTGCCGCCACCAGCGTCAGCGCCAGCGCCCGCCGCCGTCAGTCTTGCGGTGGATCCGAGCATCTTTCGCGCGTATGACGTGCGCGGGGTCGTCGGCAAGACGCTGAACAAGCAGGTAGCGCATGCCCTGGGTCAGGCTATCGGTACCGTGATGAGCGAGAAGGGTTTGCGTGAAATCGTGGTGGGCCGGGATGGCCGCCTGTCCGGGCCGGAGTTGTCGGGCGCCTTGTCCGATGGTTTGCGCGCCGCGGGAATCGACGTGATCGACGTGGGCGCGGTGCCGACGCCGGTGCTGTACTACGCGGCGTATCGCTTCAACACCGGCTGCGGCGTTTCGGTGACGGGCAGCCACAATCCGCCTGACTACAACGGTTTCAAGATCGTGGTGGGTGGTGAAACCCTGTCCGAGGGCGCCATCCAGGACCTCTACCAGCGCATCGCCAGCGGCGCACTGATCGACGACGGCCATGGCAGCCTGCGCGAGGTCGATGTGGCGCCCGACTACATCGAGAAAATCGTCTCCGACGTGCTCGCCGAGCGTCAGCTCAAGATCGTGGTCGACAGTGGCAACGGCATCGCCGGGGCGATCGCGCCGCAGGTACTCGAAGGCGTGGGTTGCGAGGTCATTCCGCTTTACTGCGATGTCGACGGCAGCTTCCCCAACCACCATCCGGACCCGTCCGATCCGCACAATCTCGAGGACCTGATTCTGGCGGTCCGGCAGACCGGCGCGGATCTGGGCATTGCCTTCGATGGCGACGGCGATCGGCTGGGTGTGGTTACCCAGTCTGGCGAGATCATTTATCCTGATCGCCTGCTGATGCTGTTCGCGCGTGATGTGCTGTCGCGTCAGCCTGGTGCCACGGTGATCTACGACGTCAAGTGCACCAGCCATCTCAAGGGCCAGATACTCGATGCCGGTGGCAGCCCGCTGATGTGGCGAACCGGTCATTCGCTGATCAAGGCCAAGATGCGCGAGACCGGCGCCGAGCTGGCCGGTGAGATGAGTGGCCACTTCTTCTTCAAGGAGCGCTGGTACGGTTTCGACGACGGCATCTATGCGGCGGCGCGATTGATGGAAATTCTTGCGGGCGACCTTCAGGGGCGCAGTCCGGAAGAGATTTTTGCGACCTTGCCCAAGGCGGTTTCCACGCCCGAGCTGAAGGTCGATCTGGCCGAAGGCGAGCACTACCAGTTCATGGATCAGTTGCGCCAACGGGCCAGTTTCGACGATGCCACGCTGATCACCATCGACGGTCTGCGCGCCGACTGGTCAGATGGCTGGGGGCTGGTGCGTGCGTCCAACACCACCCCTACCCTGGTGCTGCGTTTCGAGGCGGAAAGCGCCGTGGCGCTGAAGCGGATTCAGCAGGTATTTCGCAAGCAACTGCTGGCCATCGACTTCAAGCTGAAGCTGCCGTTCTGAGGGCGGTAGACCCCGGCCACGCCGAGGTTGTCATCCGGCTTCCCTGAGGCTGCCGCTACTTCCGGAGCCCTGGAGCGTGCCCGGACCAGCTGAGCCCCTGCGGCCATTATTTTCCGCCGGGGCCAACTCAGTGCGCGGGTTTGCTCTCGGCCGCCCTGAGCTGGCGATAGTGAGCCAACTGCTGCACTTGCGTCTGCACGGTCTGCGCGCGCAGCGCCTGCTGACGTTTCAGGTTGTCGCGTTGCTGGGTAACCACGCTGCGTTGGGACGCAATATTGTCCGTCACGAACTTCGGCACGGGATCCTTGGCGTTCTCCAGATCCGCGGCCCGTGCCAGCAGGTCGGTAAGCGCCTTTTCCTGGCTGCGCAGGTTGATCTGGGTGGTGTGGATCTGTTGATCGATCGTGTCCAGTGCCTGCTGCAGCGAAATCCTGTACGACTCCTCATCCGGGTAGGCAGACAGCATCTGCGTGTCGGCGCTGGCTATTTCCTGCGCCGCACGCTCCCTGGCTGCCTGTTCGGCGGCCAGCTTGTTGGCGGCGGCGCGCTCCTCGGCATTGAGCTGGCGTGGGACGTGGCGCACCACCAGGCCATGGTCGTTGACCAGGTCATACCCGTATTTCATTGCCTCGGCGGTGAGGCTGTCGCTGAAATGCATCAGCCCGTGTTCGTCAACCCATTTGTAGCGAACGCTGCTGCCCGTTGGAGTCTGAGCTTGCGCCGACAGACTCGAAACCAGCACGAAAGCAACAATAGCGAGCAGTGATTTGCGCATGGATCCTCCCTTGTCCTTCAAAGTATAGCCGCTGCCCTGGTGCTTCCTGACCCTGTGCAGGAACAGTGGCAACTTTCGCCATGGTGACGAGGTTGGCGGGAGTCTATCGACCAGGGCATGAACTCAGCATTGGACGCCGTAGCGCGCGCGGTAGGCCAGTAGTCGCGCGTGCTCGGTGGCCAGTTGTGGCTGCTCGCCGGCATAGGTCAACAAATCGTCCAGGCCGGTGATGGCGATCACCGGAATGCCATGGTCGGCTGCCACTTCCTGGGCGGCCGAGCGCTCCCCGCTGCCGCGTTCCTGCCGGTCAAGCGCAATCAGCACGCCGGCCGGTTCGGCTCCATGTGCACGGATCAAGGCCAGCGATTCACGTACCGCCGTACCCGCCGTCATCACGTCGTCAACGATCAGCACGCGACCCCGCAACGGTGCGCCGACCAGCACCCCGCCCTCGCCGTGATCCTTGGCCTCCTTGCGGTTGTAGGCCCAGGGCAGGTCACGCCCGTGCCGGTCGGACAACGCAATCGCGGTGGCGGCAGCCAGCGCGATGCCCTTGTAGGCAGGGCCGAACAGCATGTCCACCTCGACGTCGGCATCGATCATCGCCTCGGCGTAGGCTCGACCCAGCTGGGCCAGCGCGGCGCCGGAATCGATTCGCCCCATGTTGAAGAAGTAAGGGCTCTGGCGACCCGATTTCAGGGTGAAATCGCCGAAGCGCAGCACTTCGCGCTGCAAGGTCAGCTTGATGAAGTCGCGTTGGTAGTCGTGCACGGGTCGTCTCGCAGCGGGTAGATGGTTGCCATGAAAATCGCTGCGGTGACGGCAGCAAATGGACCGGTTGCACATGGTAACCCGGCGCGCCATTGAACCTGCGGCGCGCTGGCATGGGCGCGGGTTGTTATGATCGCCCGATCATCCGATTGAGAGACTTCATGCGCATCATCAGCCTGAATGCCAACGGCATCCGCTCGGCCGCCACCAAGGGCGTATTCGACTGGTTGCGCAAGCAGGATGCCGATGTGGTGTGCCTGCAGGAGACCAAGGCGCAGGAGCATCAGCTGACCGATCTGATGTTTCGCCCGGATGGGCATCATTGCTTCTATCGCGATGCGACCAGCAAGAAGGGTTACAGCGGCGTGGCGATCTATGCCAAACGCGAGCCCGACCAGGTGCTGACCGAGCTGGGTTGGGACGAATTCGACAACGAGGGTCGCTATATCGAGGCGCGCTTCGGCAACCTGTCGGTGGTCTCGCTGTATTTCCCTTCCGGTTCTTCCGGTGACGAGCGGCAGCAGTTCAAGTTCAAGGCGATGCAGTGGATCACGCCGATCTTCGACAGCTGGCTCAACAGTGGCCGTGACTACGTGATCTGCGGCGACTGGAATATCGTGCACACCAGGAATGACATCAAGAACTGGTCCTCCAACCAGAAAAATTCCGGCTGCCTGCCCGAGGAGCGCGCGTGGCTCGATCTGCTGTTCCAGCAGCGTGGCTGGGTCGACAGCTTCCGCGCGCTGAAGCCGGATGCGGTGGAGTACACATGGTGGTCCAACCGCGGTCAGGCGCGCGCCAACAACGTGGGTTGGCGCATCGACTATCAGGTCTGCACGCCGTCGCTGCGCGAGCGTCTGGCGAACTGCTCGATCTATCGCGAGCAGCGCTTCTCCGACCACGCGCCCTACACGGTCGACTATGTCGACTGAGCAAGCGCATAACCGACCAGCCAAACCGTCGATCTGGCGAGCGTTCGCGCAGCCGGCGGCGGCGACGATGGCGTTCTTCGGGTTTTCCTCCGGCCTGCCATTCCTGCTGGTGGCCGGCACCCTCGCCTACTGGCTGAAAGAAAACGGCATCGATCTGAAGGACATCACGATGATCGCGAGCGCGGGTCTGACCTACGCGCTCAAGTTTCTGTGGGCACCCATGCTCGACCATTGGCAGATTCCCGGATTCCGCCGCCTCGGGCAACGCCGCGGCTGGTTGCTGTTTGCGCAATTCGGGGTGATCGTCGGCTTGCTGGCGATGGCCGCGCTCACGCCGACTCGCATCGAGCCGTTCGTGGCTGCCACCCTTGTGGTTGCGTTTTTCGGTGCCACGCAGGACATCGCGGTAGATGCCTACCGCATCGAGATTGCGCCGATCGAGGCACAGGGCGCGCTGGTGGCCACCTACTCATTGGGCTATCGCATAGGCCTGCTGGTGGCCGGCGCGCTGGCGCTCATCCTGGCCGACCATTTCGCGTGGCGGGTGATCTACGCAGGCATGGCCGTGGTGATGTCCGTGCCAGTCGCCACCACTCTGCTGGCACGGGAACCTGAGGTGCTGCGCGTGCGCGCCGCAACCTGGCGCGCCGCCATGCAGGAAAGCGTGATCGATCCGTTCGCCGACTTTTTTCGTCGCTATGGCTGGGTGCTGGCCGGGGTGACACTGCTGTTCCTGTTGCTGTTCAAGATCCCCGAGCAGGCGACGATCGGCGGCATCATGAGTCCGTTCTACCGCGACATGAACTTCTCCAAGACCGAGATCGGTACCATCACCAAGATCTATGGCATCTGGATCGGCATCGTCGGTGTATTCCTCGGGGGGGCTGCCGTGGCGCGCTGGGGTGCGTGGCGTCCGCTCGGTGTCACCATCGTGCTGTGCGGTTGCAGCAACCTGCTGTACCTGCTGCTGATCGCGCATCCCGGCAACTTGCTGGTGTTGACGCTGGTGATCTCTGGAGAAAATCTGACGCTTGGCATGCTCGGTCCACCCACGGTGGCGTTCCTGTCGTCACTGGTCAATCGACAGCACACGGCCACCCAATACGCTCTGTTGAGTTCACTGGTCAATTTGCCGGGCAAGCTGCTCGGTTTCTTTGCCGGTGGCATTGCGATGAGCACCGGCTATGGCGGGTATTTCGTGATCACGGTAGTGGCGGTGCTGCCGGCGATGATGCTTTTTGCCGGGCTTTGGCCGCGCTTTCGCCGGTTCGAGCGCGAGCGCGCGGCGCTTGAGGCAGGCAACTTGCGCTTGTCGGACTGAGCATTGTTGACCGTGCTGCCGTACCAGCGTGGTGTCGTTCACAGAGCGATTGCCAATTCCCCCACGAAACAGCGCTTCCACTGTCCGAGCCCGGCGTGGCTGTGCAAGCATTCCCGCTGCAGGGGAAAAGACATGTGGAGTGAAGCCGGTGCCGGACATGATCTTGCAGTATGTCGATGGCGTACTCGTCGAGCGGGTGAAGGCCCTGGCGAAGGAGCGTCAGTGTTCGATCAATGACATCCTGCTGCATGCCTTGCGCAGTGGCCTGGGGATGTCGGTGGCGCAGCAATACAGCGAAACGCGTCGTGACCCGGATACGCTGTCGACGCTGGAAGGCGACTGGGAAGCGGCCGAGCGAGGAGCGTTCGAGGAAGCGCTGCAGGCTTTGGCGCAGACCCACGCCACCCAACTGGCCCCGGAAAATATCCGCTTTCAGGAACCGCTGGCAGGCGCGGAGTAGACCGCGCCCAGTACCCGCGGCCCACGCGCACCAGTGACCGCGGGCAGGTTGCCCGGCAGGCCGAGCAGACGCTGTCGCGCCAGCCAGGCAAACGCGGTCGCCTCCAGAAAATCCGGGTCAACACCCAGCTCGGCGGTGCTACGCAGCACCCGAGGTGCCAATAGCTGCTGCAGCCGCCGGATCAGTGCGCCGTTGTGCACGCCGCCCCCGCAAGCGAATACTTCCCCGGCATCCGGCGCATGCTCCGCGATGGCTTGGGCGACGCTGCGTGCGGTCAGTTCGAGCAGGGTTGTCTGCACATCGGCGGGCTTCATCAGTACGTCGGGCAGGTGGCGGGTCAGCCACTCCAGATGAAAATGCTCGCGCCCGGTGCTCTTCGGTGGCGGCAGGGCGAAATAGCTATCGCCGAGCATGGCATCAAGCAGGCCCGGGGCGAGCCGGCCGCGTGCCGCAAACGCACCGTCTCGATCAAACGCTTCGCCGCAGTGGCGCTGACACCAGGCGTCGAGCAGCCCGTTCGCCGGGCCGGTGTCGAAACCGCGCACATCACCGCTCGCGTCCAGGATGGTTACGTTGGCGATGCCACCGAGGTTGAGAACGACCCGGGTCTGCCCGGGCCGGCCCAGCAGTATGGCGTGAACAGCGGGCAGCAGTGGCGCACCCTGCCCGCCGGCCGCGATATCCGCACGGCGGAAATCGGCGACCACGTCGATACCGCAGCGCTCGGCGATCACGCTGGGATCGCCCAGTTGCGTGGTGAACGGAAACTCACCGGTGGGGCGGTGGCGCAGGGTCTGACCGTGTGAACCTATTGCACGCACGGCGCTGGCGGGCGTACGGCTGTCTGCCAGCAACTGCAATGCGGCGTTGGCAAATTGGTGGCCAATTTCCACATCCAGTCGGCCCATCGCGTCCATGTCCAGCGCCGATTCGCCCTGGGCCAGCGCGAGCATGCGCTCGCGCAAAGGAGCGGGCCAAGGGTGCGCATGGCGTGCCAGCAAACGCGGCGTGTCATCGCCGAAACCGACCAGGGCAGCATCGATGCTGTCTGCGCTGGTACCCGAAATCAAACCAAGATAAAGCGCCGATGCATCGTTCACGCGAAGGCCGTGCTCAGTTGTCGCTGGTGGCAGGGGTGCTGCTTTGTGCAAGCTTGAAGCGCGTGTCAATCTCGTTCAGCCGAGCCAGTTGTGGCTTCACCACCTCGGCCTTGAATCGTGCCATTTGCACGGCGGGCAGTGGCTCCGGCTTGGGCAAGGTCACCGTCTGCGGATTGCGCTGAACACCGTTGACCCGGAATTCGTAGTGCAGGTGAGGGCCTGTCGCCAGACCGGTCATGCCGACGAAGCCAATGACTTCACCCTGGCGTACGTGTTCGCCGACGTGCTGACCCTTGACGAAACGGGACATATGACCGTAAGCCGTGCTGATCGTCTTGTCGTGCTGGATCACCACGAAGTTGCCGTAGCCGCGCTCCCAGCCGTGGTACTTGATCACGCCATCGCCGGCGGCGTGGATCGGCGTGCCCATCGGGGCGGCATAGTCGACGCCCTTGTGCGCGCGCATGCGGCCCAGAATCGGATGCATGCGGGCCACGCTGAACGTGGAGGAGATGCGGGTGAAGTCCACCGGAATGCGCAGGAACGACTTCTGGATGGGGCGACCGTCCTCGCTGTACCAGCCGTAGCTGCCATCGGTCTTCTTGAATCGGTAGGCGGTGTAACGCGTGCCCTGATTGACGAACTCGGCAGCGATAATGTCGCCTTCCCCAAAGTGCACGCCATCACGATAGATCTCGTCGTAGACTAGGGTGAAGCTGTCGCCAACGCGCAAGTCCTGCACGAAATCGATGTCGTATTTGAACAGGTCCGCCAGCTTGCCGACCATTGCGCCATTCAAGCCGGCCTGGTCAGCGGCCGCATAGAGGCTGCTGTTGATGGTGCCGTGAGCGACCTGTTCGCGAAGATCCATCTGGCGTTGCTGGATAGCCAGTGTGGGATGAGCGCCGTCCAGCCGAACGGTTGCGCGATTCGCCTGGTCCTGATCAAACCGAAAACCTTCAAGGCTACCGTCGCTGCCGAGCAGGAAATCGAATTCTTCCCCCGGGCGGATATTGTGCAGAGAAGACGTGCTGCTACCGACGGCATCCATCACCTTTTGCAGGTCGGTCATGCTGAGCCCGCGTTCGGAGAAGATGTCGGACAAGGTCTGCCCCGGCTCCACGCGCGATACCTGCCATGCCTCAACCTTGGGTGCTGGCGTACTCGGCGGGATCACCTTGGGTACCGCCAGCGGCAGCAGCGCGTGCACCATTGGTGCTGGTTCTGGCCGCATGGCGCTGGCCCACGCGGGCATGATGAAACCGGACAACAAGGTGATCAGCAGCGCCGTGCCGGCAAGCACCCAATGTTCACGGTGCCAATGAATAGGCTCAACTTCAGTCGAACGGTTGAACGACCAGTGGGCGCGGCGTTCATAAAAGTGGGAGTGTCGGCGTTGTGCCTTGCGGCTGATGGCTTGTTTGCGGGCCTGATGTGCGCCCAAATTTTCGTCTGCCATGCCGTACCCGCCCTACACTGTAAAAGTTGCAAACCTCTCCAACCTTAGCCGCGATGTGTAGAAGGCGTCAATGTCTTTCCTATCAATGGTTTGCGATCCATTCCTGGTTAACGCACAATTAACGTCCCTGCCACAGACCGGGCTGGCAGCGTCCGCCTTGTCCACACTTCAGTAGAGAGAAATGCATGAGCGAGCTTGACCAGGCGCTGGCCACCATTGCGCGTGGAGCCGACGAAATCATCAAGCGGGAGGAACTCGTTGAACGCCTGAAACTGGGTCGCCCGCTGCGGATCAAGGCGGGTTTTGATCCCACCGCGCCGGACCTGCACATCGGTCACACCGTGCTGCTAAACAAGATGCGCCAGTTCCAGGACCTGGGCCATCAGGTGATTTTTCTGATTGGCGACTTCACCGGCATGATCGGCGATCCCACCGGCAAGAATGTCACCCGCAAGCCGCTCACGCGCGAAGACGTGCTGGCCAACGCGGAAACGTATGCCGAGCAGGTTTACAAGGTATTGGATCGGGAGCGTACCGAACTGCGCTTCAATTCCGAGTGGTTTGGCGCCATGTCCGCCGCGGACATGATCAAGCTGGCCGGGCAGCACACCGTGGCGCGCATGCTTGAGCGCGACGATTTCACCAAGCGCTATGCCGCGCAGCAGCCGATTGCGATCCACGAGTTTCTCTATCCGCTGGTACAGGGCTATGACTCCGTGGCGCTGAAGGCGGATGTCGAGCTGGGCGGTACCGACCAGAAGTTCAATCTGCTGATGGGGCGTGCCCTGCAGGAGCATCATGGCCAGGCGCCGCAAATCGTGTTGACCATGCCGCTGCTGGAGGGTCTCGATGGCGTCAACAAGATGTCCAAGTCGCTGGGCAACTACATAGGTATCAATGAGCCCGCCATCGATATGGTCACCAAGACCATGAAGATCGGCGACGAGTTGATGTGGCGCTGGTTCGAGCTGCTCAGCTTTGAGGTGTCGCTGGCAGAGATGGCGGTCATGAAGGGACAGATCGCGAGCGGCGAGCTCAACCCGCGTGACGCCAAGCTTCGTCTCGCGCGGGAATTGGCGACCCGGTTCCATGACGCCGCCGCCGCCGAGCTGGCGATTGCGGGCTGGCATGCCGTGGTCCGTGGCGAAGGCGATACTTCGCTCCTGCCGCTGGCAGAGGTCGCCGTGCCCGCTGAGGGGGTGCGCCTGACAGCGCTGCTCACGCTCGCGGGTCTTGCCGCGAGCAACTCCGAGGCAAGCAGGAAGTTGAAGGAGCGTGCGGTTCGTATAGATGCCGAGGTGGTCGAGGATGCCCAGCGTCTGTTCAATGCGGGCTTTGAAGGCGTGTTGCAGGTCGGCAAGCGAAATTTTGCCAGGGTCAGATTGGTCCTGGCGTGACTTTGGACCTCTTTGGGCCGTCCATGCGCAGCTTCAGGCAGGGCCGTCCGAACAGAAAACATCTTGCACTTCATGCGTTTGAACGAAATTTGGAAAATTCATCTCAAGAAGTGCTTGCCAAATCTTTCAGTAATCGTATTATTCGCGGCCCGCAGTCGCCCAAACGTTGCAAGACGGACCGTTGGGACCTTCAAAAAAAGTTTCAACGAAGGTGTTGACGGTCGCAAAAAGAGTTGTAGAATGGGCGGCTCACCTAGGACGAAACGTCTTCAGGGGTAATCGAGAAATCGGTTACAAGTGGTTGATCTTTGACAGTGTGC
>JBAZRB010000014.1:0-111111 GCA_041663105.1 Rhodanobacter sp. | reverse complement strand
CACCTGCCGTGGTCGATCGCGACCTTGCGCTTCCGCCTCGCCCGCGTCATCGCGCGCCATCTGTCACGCTGTCCGTGCTGCGGCAGAGCGCACCGAGGCATCAGGCGTGTTTAGTAACACAGTAGAAGTAAGGATAGGCTTGATAACGCATCACGACGGGTTCGCCAGTATGGATGAAGCCCACGGATCTGCTGGGAACCCACAGTTCTGCCAGCAATTGGGCATGGGCCGGTAGGACCGTCAACAAAGGTTGTTGGGCGGTGACGGTCTGTCCGGGATGCACCAATACATTGGCCACCGTGCCATCCGCGGGCGCGCGCAACAATACAGCCCGATGCGCGGCATTCTGGGCAAGAGATTGCGCAACATCCGCCAGTTGTCCTTCGGTATCGTTGCGTTTGCCAGAAACTGTCGCGGGTAACTGATTCAGCTGTCCTTGCAATTGTTCCGATTGCTGTCGCAACTGGAACGCTTGTCCGTTAAGTTCTTTGAGCTGAACCAGATTCTGGAGAGCCGTGTCATGCTGTTGCAGCAATTAGAGCTTGCTGACAACCCCCGTCTTGCTTACCTTCGCCCACTGGTCATACAACTTCATAGCACTATCGGCACGTTGCCGTTGTAATGCGACTTGCTGCTTCATTTGGACGATCTGCCCATGCAACAACGACAAGCGCGAATGTAGATCTTGCGCTTGCAGATCCGCCAGCCGTTGCTGGTCGCCGAGGTCGGCTTGCAAATGGTTACGCTTGATTTGCAGTTGCGCCGCGATGGCAGCATCGGTGTCGCCCAGCGAAGCGCTGGCCTGTTCGCCGGAAATTTCGACCAACGACTGTCCCGCATGGACCACCTCACCCTCGCGGACACTCACGCTGGTCACGATGCCAGAGGCGGTGGGGGTGACGGTGAGAAGGCCACTGCTCGGAACCAGCGTGCCGGCGACCTGTTCGTGCCGTGTGTAATGGCCTTCGAGCAACAGCGCGAGAATGATCACGACAGCCAGCAGGCCGATACCGAAGAAGGCCCATCCGAGCCGGGGAGCCTGCAGGCGGATCGAACCGGGCCATTCACCACGCTGAGAGAGGAGTACCTCTTCTCGGAACAGACCTTCGGACATCCTTATCCTCTCTCCTTGTGCGCTCAAACCTTGAGGGCCTATAACGGCTCCTGCCAAACAATCGCTATCGCCTCGGCGAGGATGCAATCACCTTTCCTTTTGATACTCATCCTTTCTTTTCGACATTGTCAAGCCGCACGTTTTTGCGAATGACCTCCGGCAGCAATGTCTCGCGCGACAGCACTGATTTCCGCGACAAGCTTATGCACCAGACCGTGGCGCCATTGGGCGCCCGCTGGGGCTGCCTGTTTACGCCGACAGCGGAATGAGCCATTTCGGCGCAGAGAGCCGGTGTTCAAGTGAGCCGACAAGCGTTCCTTGGAGTTCGGATGCCTGGCAGGTTTACGAGCCAACGATGTGACTCACGAAATCGTCGGCAAGGTGGCTCAATTCCATGTCCGACACCGACACGCGAGCGCCGCAAGGGCCGGACACAGCCCCAAGGTGAGGCGGCGGCCCAGGCACAGGCCAACCCCGCCAGCCATAACCGTCGTGTACATCGGGTCACGTATCCGGAGGTCGCGCTCTGAGGGCTTTCTTGCCGAATCGAGGGCCATAACCGAACTTCCAAGTGCCTGAGATGACGGTTGCCACGCGATCATCCGGATCGCGATGCGTCTGGATCGTCGTATGTACGGGCACCCTGAGCAAGAGGGTGCGAGCGCTTCCATTCATCTCGGTGTCCCGCGGCGTCAGACTAGTTGTCGCCTCTGAAATTTCTTAATCAAGAAGCTCAGAGGTGTAAATTGAAGATCAAACAAACGTATTCGTTGGCGTTTCGTGAGCAGGCGCTGGCCAAGGTATTTAGCCGTGGAAGTCGTACGATCGGCTCGGTGGCTGACGAATTGAACATGCACGCAGGGACATTGAAGAACTGGATGAAAGAAGAAAAGGCATTGAGCCGTGGCGAGGCTGCTGGCGAGGCGCGGCGCCCGGAAGACTGGTCGGCGGAAGAACGCTTGTTGGCCTTGCACCAGAGCCACGGTCTGGTCGGCGAGCCCCTGAACGCCTGGTGTCGCGAGCGCGGTTTATTTGCGCATCAGCTGACTCAATGGCGCGAGGATTTTTGCACGATCAGCAGCTCGAGCCATCGCCGAGAGAGCGCGCAGGAAGTGCGCGAACTGAAGAGTGCCAATGTCCAGCTACAACGCGAACTGACCCGCAAGGACAGGGCGTTGGCGGAGGCGGCTGCGCTGTTAGTTCTATCAAAAAAATATCAAGCGCTGTTCGGGGACGAGGCGTCATGACGTCCCTCGAAGAGCGCCAAATCGTGATCAGCCTGATCAGCGAAGCGACCACCGCGGGTGCTCGCCAAGAGCACGCCTGCGAGATACTGGGGCTGAGCGCGCGCACGTTGCAGCGTTGGAAAGACGGTGCGCCGGACGCCGTGGATGGGCGTTCGTTGCGGCACCATGTGCCCTCGCACAAGCTCAGCGCCGAGGAGCGCGCCGAGCTATTGGCGGTCGCCAACTCCGCCGAATTCGGTCACCTGCCACCGAGCCAGATGGTGCCTCGTCTGGCTGACCAGCAACGCTATATCGCATCCGAATCGACCTTCTACCTGGTCCTGCGGGATGAAAAGCAACTGGCGCATCGGCGCAGTGAACGGCCATCCCAATCACGCAGCAAGCCACGCGCCGTCTGCGCCACCGCACCCAACCAGTTGTACAGCTGGGACATCACCTACCTGCCCACCACCGTTCGCGGACAGTACTTCTACCTGTACCTGTTCATGGACGTGTTCAGCCGCAAGATCGTCGGCTGGCAGGTCTATGCCGAAGAAAGTAGCGTCCAGGCCAGTGAAGTGCTCAAGGATCTGTGCGTGCGCGAAGCGATACAGCCCCACCAAGTGATTTTGCATTCGGACAACGGTGGTCCCATGAAGGGCGCCACGATGCTGGCGACCTTGCAGGCCCTCGGCGTCATGCCGTCCTTGAGTCGTCCGCGCGTGAGCAACGACAACCCCTATTCGGAATCACTGTTCAAGACGCTGAAGTACCGGCCGGCTTATCCGCTAAACGTGTTCGACACGTTGTTCGCCGCAAGAGCCTGGGCGACCGGGTTAGTGCACTGGTACAACCACGAGCATCGTCACAGCGCGATCCGCTTCGTGACGCCCGCCCAGCGCCATGCCCTTATGGATCAGGCCATCCTGGATCAACGCGTCGCGCTCTACGAAGCCGCACGTCAATCTCAGCCGCTACGTTGGAAAGGCGCTACGCGCAACTGGACGCGCATCCCTACCGTTTATCTGAATCCCGACCGGGACGACGACCAGGACGCCATCACGACAGCTCGTAACCAGGAACGAAAAGCCGCCTGAAAATTAATCATTGAGGCGACAACTAGCTTGAAATTTTCCGGTGTAGGAGCCTGCACTTGAACGGCTATTTTCTGTCGCCGAGTTGAAAGCATTGACCGGCCGGAGTTGGCCGGTCAGGGACCGTTGGTTGGTTATCGTCGCTTGACCGGCGGGCGGCTGCCCGATGGTCGCTGTGCGACCCTTTGTTGTCGGTCGCGAAGATCCGATTTCGGGACGTTCATCTGAGCAGACTTTACGCGTCGATCCTTGCGTTACATTCGGCTGATCCTGTTGGCCCTGCTGGCGCTTCGGCCCGTGGCTTTGTTTGCGCGTGCCTCGGTCGCCTCTGCCATGTCAACCGGCTCTTGTTTGTAGAACCCAAATGTAGGCGCGGCATGGTGCGTTAGTTTGTCGGTGGCTAATCCCACACTCCGTTCTGATGCGTCGGAGCCGCCGAGGTCTGCAGGCGGACCAAGCCGAAATATACGCCGAATTCGCCGCTATTGAAGTAGACAGTTTCATCGCCCGGCAAGGTCCAGTCGGCCAGCAAACCGGTCTGTGTCTGCACCGGCCCGCTGCCACCAGTGTTCCAGGGTACGATCTGCTGGCGCGGGGAGGCATCGCCGAAAGCGTCTTTCAGTGCGCGGAAGTCGCCACCCTCCCCGTTGGTGCCATGCGTGCGCACGGAGATACTGACCGCACGGCCTGCCCTGAGCACCACGACAGCATCGCTGCCACTCATAAAGTCGGGACGATCCGGCCGTGCTACGTTCACGATGATGCTGCCGTTGACCGGCGGTTTGGCAGCAGCGGCGTAGGGATCACGCGACGGGCCCGCTGGAAACTTGAAGCAGGTGGTGCGGTCATCGGGTAGGTAATCGTGCTGGCGCTCAGCGCACTCGGCCAGCGTAACGGGCCGGTCCAAAGCAATGCCAGCCAAGTCAGCGGCATGTCCGGAATGGCTGGCAACAAGTCCCAGCGAAGCGATGGCGAACACGACGATGGGGCGTTTCATGGATGCGTCCTTGAATCATGGGAGCCCTGCAGTGAAAAAGATGTCAGGACCAATTTCAAAAAAAGGTGTCAGGGCGTGATCAACTACTAAGCGCGATGGTTGAAGGAAGCGAGAAACACTTCGCTTGGCGTCTTGAATCCTAACCTTTCGCGAGGTCGATTGTTGAGCCGGCCTCCCCAAGGGCGCCTAACGGGTAACTTGACGGAGACTCCGACCGGCCGAAGTTGGCCGACCCCTGCCTTTTGGGGCCTGCCATTGATGATCGAGGCAGTGCCTGCCTGAGTGGTGCATTCATCGACCACCGTGTACGCCGGGTCACGGCGTGGGAGCCAGTCGTTCCCGCAGCCGGGGCGTGGCGAAGTCGATGAACGCGCGCAACTTCAGCGGAAGGCGTCCCTCGCCCGCATGAATGAGGCTGACGGGCCATGACTCAGGCTCGAAGTCCCGCAGCACGACGTCCAGCGTGCCGGCCTGGGTCGCATCGGCGACCTGGTAGGAGAGGGCGCGTGTCACGCCGGTCCCGGCGATCGCGGCGGCGATGGCCGCATCGGCGGTGTTTACGATCAGGCGCGAATGAACGGGAACCGAGACCTCGGACTTGCCCGTTCCGAATTTCCAGTGATCCGCGAACGTCAGGCTTTCGAAACTGATGCAGTCGAGCTTCGAGAGATCCTCCGGCCGTTTGGGCGTGCCGCGCGGCCCGAAGTAGGCCGGGCTTCCGCAGACGACCTGGCGGATCGTGCCCACGCGGGTGGCGACGAGGTTGCTGTCCGGCAGTGCGCCGATCCGGATCGCCAGATCCACATGGTCGTCGCGCACGTGCAGTACGCGATCGCCGAGCACGAGCCGCACGTCGACCTCCGGATAGGCCTTGAGAAATTCCGTCGTAACCGGCAGCACGTGCAATCGCCCGAACAGGATCGGCGCGGTCACGATCAGGTCGCCCTTCGGCACGCTGTATTCGCCGGCGGCCGCTCGTTCGGCTTCTTCGACGTCTTCGAGGATGCGCTTGCACGCGACGAGGTAGCCCTGTCCGGCTTCGGTCAGCGTCAACGCCCGCGTCGAACGATGCAGCAACCGCGCGCGCATGTGCGCTTCGAGCTCCGACAACTTGCGGCTGACCGTCGCGAGCGGCATGTCCAGGCGTCGTCCAGCCGCAGACAGGCTGCCGGTTTCGACCGCGGCGAGGAATACCGACATCGCTTCGAGGCGGTCCATCAGTGTTCCGAAAAATGGAAGAATGGTTCCAATAGTACCTGTCTAGTGCGTTGATTCGATAGGCCATAACCTGAGCGGGCGCTGGGACGATCCGGTCCCGGACACGCCGAACCCCAACCCACCCCCCAGGAGATCCACCATGTCGCGTCTGCACACCCCCGCCACGATCGAATCCGCGCCCCCCGCCTCGCAGCCGATGCTCGAAGCCGTCAAGAAGCAGCTCGGCGTCGTACCGAACCTGTTCCGCCTCGTGTCCAACAGTCCGGCTGCGCTTGAAGGCTATGTGTCGCTGTCCGGCGCACTCGGCAAGGGCAAGCTGTCCGCCGCGACGCGCGAGCGTATCGCACTGGCCGTCGCCGAAATCAACGGCTGCAGCTACTGCCTGTCCGCGCACACGTACCTGGGCAAGCACGTTGCGAAGCTCGACGACGCCGAAATGACCGCGAACCGCAGCGGCGCCTCCAACGACCCGAAGGCCGACGCCGCCGTGCGCTTCGCCGCGAAGGTCGCCAACGCGCGCGGCCACGTGGGCGAGGAAGCGGTGCGCGCGGTCAAGCTGGCCGGCTACGACGATGCGCAGGTCATCGAGATCGTCCTGCACGTCGCCCTGAACAACTGGACGAACTACATCAACGAGGTCGCCGCCACCGAAATCGACTTCCCGGTCGTCGAAGCGCGCAAGGCCGCGTGAACCACCCGTTCGCAAGGGTGCACGCGCTGGCGTGCCTCCTCTCGCTCATTCTCCCCGTTTAGGCGGGGAGTTTGGGCATCACCGATAACCCTCCGGGGAAACACCATGGAACGCCCGCCGCTGCCACCTTTCACTCTCGAAACCGCCATCATCAAAGTCCGCCTTGCCGAGGACGCATGGAACTCGCGCGACCCGGTCCGCGTCGCGCAGGCCTATACGGTCGACAGCCGCTGGCGGAATCGCGCCGAGTTCGTGCAGGGTCGCGAGGCGATCGAAGCCTTCCTCGCGCGGAAGTGGCAACGCGAACGCGAATACCGCCTGATCAAGGAAATCTGGGGTTGCCGCGAGAGCCGCATCGCGGTGCGCTTCGCCTACGAGTGGCACGACGAAGCGGGAACGTGGTTCCGCAGCTACGGCAACGAGAACTGGGAGTTCGACGAGCACGGCCTGATGCGCGTGCGTCACGCTAGCATCAACGATCTTCCGATCGCCGAGTCCGATCGCAAGTTCCATTGGCCGCAGGGGCGCCGCCCCGAAGACCACCCTTCGCTCAGCGATCTCGGGATGTGATGCCATGGCCGCGCATGGCTTCGCCAGCGACATCGCGTTCACACCCACGGTCAAGGCCCTGCAATCGCTCAAGGGCTCGCGCCGCGCGTATGCGCGCATGGAAGAGTCCGGCTCCTGGCAGACGGGCATCACGCCCGATCTGGCCGCTTTCATCGCCGACCAGCGCAGCGTGTTCCTCGCGACCGTCAACAGCGAAGGCCAGCCGTACATCCAGCATCGCGGCGGCCCGCCGGGGTTCCTGCGCGTGCTCGACGATCGCACGCTCGGCTTCGTCGACTTTTCGGGCAACCGGCAGTTCATCAGTACCGGCAACCTCGCCGAAGATCCCAAGGCCCACTTGTTCCTGATCGACTACCGCCATCGCCGACGGGTGAAGATCTGGGGCGAGGCACGCGCGGTCGCCGTCGATGACGACCTGCTCGCGGCGCTGATGCCGGAAGGCTACAAGGCTCGGCCCGAACAGGTGCTCCTGTTCACGGTCGCGGCGTGGGATACCAACTGCCCGCAGCACATCCCGGTCCGCTTCGAGGCCGCCGACGTGCTGGAGGCGATGCGCGAGAAGGATCAGCGCATCGAAGCGCTCGAGGCCGAACTCGCGCGGATACGCGCCACGCCGGCCGACAGCCGCTGAAGAGGTTCCTCGAACCGGAGTCGTTTTCATGGGTACGTTGTTCAGGATACAGCGATTCTTCGTGGCTCTCGGGCTGGCATGGACAGTCATCGCCGGTTCTCATTTTCTCGTCGGCCGTGGCGGCTCGATCGCGCTCCGCAGGCGTCGATCTGGGCGCTGATGTGGGAAGTCGCTGTTCGCAGCGACGCGATGGTAAGAGTCGCGCAAGGGATGCCCCTGCGCATTGCGCAAGACACCGCAGAAGCGCCGGCCGATGCGGGGAAAATTGCCGAACCGTATCGGAGCACTCGTCGCTACATTTGACGCGGCCTCATTATCTTGGGCCCTAAGTCGGTCGGGTTCACCATCTGAGCGTCTGCTTTGGGGCGCCGAGTTTCCAAAATCGACTGGCGGTTGGCCGGTCAGCGACCGTTGGTTTAGGTTGTCGGACTGATCGGTTGGGGGCGGTTGTCCTGCGGTCGCTGACTCGAAGGAGACGACCGATCCGCCACTTTCCATAACTCGAAACAGTATTCCTGAAGAAATGTAGGTAGACCGATCGGCGCGCGTCGCCAGCATATTTGCTCTGTGCGTGGCGCTCATAAATCACCACGTCGGTGACCTACTTTCTATTTATCGCATCTACGATATCGGCCATTACGCTCGTTCTGCGCGGCCGCGGCGGCGCAAGGCCTGTGGCGATTGTCCATGGATCCGAATACATACCCGGCGCATGCGCTCCATGTCGCCGAAACCCACCTGCAGGGCAATCTGATCGAACGGCGCGCTGGTGCCTTCGATGCGAGGTAGTGCTGCCTCGCAGCGAAGACGTTCGACGGCCCGGGCTGGTGTTTCGCCGGTTTCCGCAGCGAACTGACGCGCAAACTGGCGCGGGCTGATGTTGGCGACATCGGCCAGCTGTTCGACGGACAGGCGTTCGTCCAGATGCAAGCGGGCGTATGCCAGTGCATCGCTGATGCGACCGGGCTTGGGCTCCAGCGCGAGCATGGTGGAGAACTGCGCCTGCCCGCCGCTTCGACGATGAGACACGACGAGATCCCGCGCGATGGATTTGGAGATTTCGAGCCCGCAATCCTCTTCAATCATCGCCAGCGCAAGGTCGATGCCGGCGGTGATGCCTGCCGATGTCCACGTGTCGTCCTCCCGAACGAAGATTCGATCGGCATCGACCTTGATCAATGGATAGCGCCGTTGAAGCTCGGCGGCATACCGCCAATGTGTCGTTGCGCGACGCCCGTCGAGCAGTCCGGCCTCGGCCAGCAGAAAGGCACCCGTGCAGATGCTGGCCTTGCGCCGGGCCCGCATGGCGATTTTGCGGATGAAGGCAACCGTTCTGGGCTGCTCATCAAGCACCTCGGTGGTGGCGGCACCCACGACCATCAGCGTGTCGAGATGGTTGGGCGAGGGCGCCCGCACGGTGCTGATGGCCACGCCGGAAGATCCACGCACCACGCCACCCGACGCGGAGACAATGCGCACGTCATAGGCCGCCCGATGAAAGTCGACCGCGAGATTGAATGCGCAAAGCGGACCGCCAAGATCGAGCAGCTCAAAGCCGGGAAACACCACGAACCAGACGGTTCTTGCTACGCCGGCATGTGGCATGTCGTTTTCCTTGAGTTGGCAGAATTCGATGGAAATATGTCATTTCTGCCAATGCCCGTCCAGCCTAGACTTTGCTCATCGACTAACCCACCGGCTTCAGCCGAACAAACGGAGACAAACGATGAACGCTATTTCAAACGTGATCCTGGTACATGGCGCATGGGCTGATGGTTCGAGCTGGGCGAAGGTGATTCCGCTGCTTGCAGAGAAGGGCCTGGCGGCCACGGCGGTGCAGCTGCCGTTGAGCAGCTTCGAGGCGGATGTGGCAGCAGTGCGGCGCGCCATCGCACTTGCCGAGGGCGAGGTCGTGCTGGTGGGCCACAGCTATGCCGGCGCGGTGATCAGCGAGGCCGGCAATGATCCGAAGGTGGCTCGGCTGGTCTATGTCGATGCCTTCGCGCCGGATGCTGGCGAGTCAGCGGGCACGCTGTTTGCGAAATTCGAATCGGCGCCGCTGAATGCGGAGATCCGGCCGGACGCGCAAGGCTTTCTCTCGGTTACCCGTGCCGGCATTTTCGACCTGTTTGCGCAGGATCTGGACGAAAGCGAAAAGCTCGTGGCGCATGCCACCCAGGGGCCGATCAATGGCGCGGCGCTCGGCGGCGTGATCACCCAGGCCGCATGGCAGACCCGTCCGGCGTATTACCTCGTCGGCGATCAGGACCACACCATTCCGCCGGTCGAGCAGGAGCGTATGGCGGCACGGATGAAGGCGACGGTCGCGCATGTGGACAGCAGCCATGTGCCGATGCTGTCCCAACCGAAGATTGTGGCGAACTTCATTCTTCAAGCGACAGTTTGATCGGATCTTGTCTCTCCACCCACCACGTCACGAGGGCTGGCGGCATGCAGCAACACGTCTGCATCCGCCCGGCCAAAGTAAAGGACGGCTGTCATGAAGATCGTATCCAACGGCATCGCATTGCATGTGGAACAGCGCGGTGCAGGATCGCCAGCGCTGGTCTTTCTGCATTACTGGGGCGGGTCATCGCGCACGTGGCGGCATGTCGTCGATGCATTGGCACCCGAATTTCGCACTGTCGCGATCGATCAGCGCGGTTGGGGAAAGTCAGAGGCAACTGCCATTGGCTATGCGCTGGCCGATATGGCAAATGATGCGCAGGCTGTCATTGCCACGCTCGATCTGGAGCGTTACGTCCTTGTCGGGCACTCGATGGGCGGCAAGGTTTCGCAGTTGATCGCATCACGTCACCCTCGGGGGCTGATGGGTCTCGTGCTGGTCGCACCAGCACCGCCAAGTCCCATGCCGCTGCCACTGGAAGTTCGCCAGCAGATGGTGGGCGCCTATGCATCGCGAGCGAGCGTCATGGCGACGGTCGCGCAGGTTCTGGCACCCGACGGGCTCGAACCGGAAGATCTCGAAACAGTCATTGCCGACAGCCTCGCCGGCGCGCTGGCGGCCAGAGAAGCGTGGCCGCTGCTGACGAGCCAGGAGGATATTTCCGCTGACGTGGCTGAGATCGACGTGCCGGTGATCGTCATCTCCGGAGAGCACGATCGGGTCGACCCGGCGGACGTCCTCCGTCGCGAACTTCTCTCCCGAATTCCCCAAGCACAGCTTTGCCTGCTGCCGAACGCAGGCCACCTGTTGCCACTTGAAGCACCAGATGACGTCGCCGATCTCATCAGGGCCTTCGTGCTGTCGATGACCGGGAACGGATTTTCATCGGTATCAGTGCAACGAGACGCCGACCTGCTGCGCTGTGAAGAGTGCGGGGCGGCACGACGGGTTGCAGTCGAAACCGGCTCAGCCCATGAGCCCTGAAAGATCAAGCATCGTCAGCAGCAGACGCATGCGCAAGCCGTGCTGAAGACTTTCCACATTTGCGGGCGACCGCTTCACAGCGCACACACCCCCTACAACTACCCGATTACTCCGAGGAACGCTCATGACTACCCAACAAATCATTCGCATCCCGATCCTGCCTTTCAATATGGTCAACGCGCACCTGATCAGAAGTGATGCCGGCTGCATACTCGTCGATACCGGCATACCTGGATCGGAGCGAAAGATCGAACGCGTCCTGAGCCAGCACGGCCTGTCCTTCAAGGACATCAAGCTGATCGTTGTGACTCACGCGCACACCGATCACGCCGGCAGCGCCGCACGTGTGCGTGAACTTTCCGGCGCGCCCATCCTGGCGCACCAGGATGATGTCGATTTCTACACGCGCAAGATACCGATGACTTACTGCACTACGGGGTGGGCGGGTCGTATTTTCATCAAGACACCCGTGCCGCACGAGCCCTATCAGGGCTTTCAGCCAGACATTCTGTTGAAGGATGCAGACGTGACCAGCCTCAAGGAGTTTGGTGTCGATGGGGTGATTCGTCACACCGCAGGCCATACCCCCGGCTCGATTGCGATCGAACTGGCTTCGAAAGATGCCATGGTCGGCGACTTGATCGCATCGGGAATCCTGATCGGCGGCATCGCCTTCAATAGCCGTGCCATGCGGCCTCCGTTCGAAGATGACCCGCAGACAGTGGCGCGCGAACTGGAACGCCTTGTGCAGGCGGGCGCCGAGCGCTTCCATATGGGCCATGGTGGCCCCCTGGGGGCGACCGAGGTGCTGCGGCATGCGCGATTATTGTCAAAGATGACACCGGGTCCATGCATGTCCCCAGGGTGTGAGCATCCATCGCACTGAATGGCGCCAAAAAGAGAGGCCCGGCTTGAGTTGGCGATCCAAATGGCATTTGTTTCGTCCAAGTGGATCATGGGGTGGAACCCCGATGACGGCGCAGCGCAGCGGTGGCGCACCGAGTGCGCGCCAGGATGGCGCGTGCTCTACCCGGGGCCCCTGTGCGGCGATGAGGTGGGGACGACAGGCCCGCAGGGGAGGCGACAGGGATGTCGGCTCCTTTTCGCCCGGACAGGAGTCCGATCGAAAAGCCCGGCCCCGCCTCACGGACTTGCCGCCCATGGATGGGCGGCAAGCGCCAAGTGGGGTGGCCTTCTCTGTTGGTTACTTGTCTCTTGGCCACGCACAGAGATAAGTAACCAACAGAGAAGCGGCACGAAACGCTCTGGATTCAAGCAACACCAGACAACCGGAGCGAAGAGCAACGCGCACAGGTTGCGCTCTACAGGTGGCATCAAAAAGGTTCCGACGTTGTAACGCAGGTGCCAAGAACGGAGATTGAAGCCTCAGGGTCAGAATGTACTTTTTGCGTGGCAAATGCTGGCCGACGGCTGTCGGTCGACTCCGCTGGCAAACCTTGCCTGTTCCACCGGCGATGACGGTCAACGGCCGCGGCTAGGGTGGGCCGGTCGATGCTGTTTTGCAGAATTCCAGTCGATTCCGCCGGAGCGGATGGCTCAGCGTCGGTACGGTGCCAGCAGGTCGGGATCATCGAACAGACCCGACGGCAGTTGATAGCGCGGCTCGCGCCCGGCGGCGATCAGCTCGCGAATGCGCGTAGCGGAGATCTCCAGCGGGGTGACCGACAGGGCGATCAGCTTGCCCGACGGCAACGATCGCAGCGCGGCGGGGTCATCCACCCAGCGCGGGGCCGCTACGTCTTTCAGCACGTCCGGCAACGCCGCCTGTTCGCCGGGCCGGCTGAGTACACCGATGTGCGCCAGCTCGAACAACTGGCGCCAGCCGTGCCAGCCGGGCAGACCAGCGAACGCATCGGCGCCGAGCAACAGTACCAGCGGGCGATCGCCCTGCTCGGCGCGCAGCTCGACCATGGTGTCGACCGTGTACGACGGTCCGCTGCGCGTCAGTTCGCGCGCATCCAGCACCAGCCGGGACTGGTCGCGAAGCGCCACCTGCAACATGGCCACGCGTTGATCGGCACTGGCGAACGGTGCTGGCCGGTGCGGCGGTACGCCGGACGGCATCATCAGCACGTCGGCATCGAGCAGTTCGGAGGCTTCCCAGGCGACGCACAGGTGGCCCAGGTGGATCGGATCGAAGGTGCCGCCAAATACCGCCAGCGGCTTCATGCCAGCGCCTTGGCCGCGCGCGGTTCGGCCATGGCGGCGATCAGCCGCTCGGCCTCCTGCCACGGGTTGCCAGCCTCGCGCCCCTTGGCCATGCGGTCGATTCGCGAGGCGCGCGCCAGGCATTGCAGCCAGTGTTCGCGTGGAGCACGGCGCAGCGCCTGACGAAACAGTTGTTCGCGCGCCTGCCACAGGCGCTCGATCTTGGCCTGCGCGGCGAAGTCACGCGCATTGGCCAGGCGCAAGGCCAGTTGCAGCTGATTGACCAGCCAGCCCATCAGCGCAATCAACTCGTCACCCTCGGCGCGCAGGCCGGCCAGCACGCGGAGCGCGCGCGCGCCGTCACCGGCAAACGCCGCGTCGGTGAGCTTGAAGGCGTCGTAACGGGCACTGTCGGCCACCAGCGTTTCCATCTCGGCGGCATCGATGCGACCCTCGCCGTGCAACACCGCCAGCTTGTCGATTTCCTGCGCCGCGGCGAGCAGGTTGCCCTCGACCCGTTCGGCCAGCAAGGCGGCCGCGTCGGGCGTGGCGGACAGCCCGCGCGAGGCCAGCCGCGCACCGATCCAGCTGCCCCACTCATGCGCGCGCGGTGCGTTGAACACCACCATGGTGCCGCTGCTGTCGAGTTTCTTGCTCCACGCGCCATCGTGCTTGCTGCTCCATTCCATCGCGGTGATCAGCAGGGTCACGTCCGGCGGCGGATCGGCACAGAACGCATTGATCGCCTTGGCACCCTCGATGCCCGGGCGACCGGTAGGCAGGCGCAGGTCGATCAGCCGGCGGGTGGCGAACAGCGACATGCTGGCGCCGGCACGGGCAAGGTCGTTCCAGTCGAAATGCTGACCGGCCTCAAGCACCTCGCGCTCGCTGTAACCGAGTTTTTTCGCCTGCGCGCGCAGCGCATCGGCCGCCTCGAGCACCAGCAGCTCCTCACCGGCGAGCAGATACACCGGCGCCAGCCGATCGGCCGTCAACGCCTTCTGCCACTGAGCGGAGCTGAGCGGCATCAGTGCGTGCTGGTGGCGGGCGCCGGTGCCACCAGACCGTGCTTGCCGGCGGCCTCCAGTCGCAACAGGATCGCCTGAACCATGTCGTCGTTGAGGCTTTGCTGGATCTCCTCGATCTGCGAGGCATTGCCGACTGTGTTGGTTGCGTCGTAGCTGAATTCACGCGACATGTTGATGTCTTGCAGCGGCACCAGCACCTGGCCGTTGGCGTCAGTGACACCGAATTTCACCTGATAGTGCACCGCAAACTCGGAGACGCGCACGTAACCACCGCCGGTCAGGGTCTGGGTATTGAACGCCGCCACCGGCACGTTCAACTCCGCCGTGCCTGGACCATGCTGGTCCTCGATGGCAATGCCGGATGTCTCCAGCGCCCTGGCCAGGTGCCGCTGAAGCACGGCGTTGACCGGTGCATTGACATGCATGCGCTGCATCGACGGCGGCAGGCTGGCGTTCTGGCGCAGATGAAAACCGCAACCGGCCAGCGCGAACGCGGCGACCAGCAGCAGGGAGGTTTGAATCAGACGGCCGAGGTGGCTGAAGCTCATGGATTTCATCCTGCGACGATATTGACGATCTTGCCGGGCACCACGATGACCTTGCGTACGGTCAGGCCCTCCAGAAACCCCACCACTTGCGGCTGCGCCCGGGCCAGCGCCTCGGCGTCCTCTTTCGAGGCGCTGACCGGCAGCTCGATGGTAGCGCGCAACTTGCCGTTGATCTGTACGGCCAGGGTGACCGAGTCACGCACCAGGGCCACCGGATCAACCTGGGGCCAGGGCTGATCTTCCAGCACCGACCGCGCGTGGCCCAATACCTGCCACAGGGCATGGCTGATATGCGGCACCACCGGGTTGAGCAGCAGCACCATTGTCTCCAGTGCCTCGTGGCGGACCGCCCGGCCCTGCTCGCTCTGGTCGCTGAACTTGTTCAGCGCGTTGAGCAGTTCCATCAACGCGGCAATCGCCGTATTGAACGCGTGCCGCCGGCCAAAATCATCGCTGACCTTCTGGATGGTTTCGTGCACCTGCCGACGCAGGGTTTTCTGCGCGGCATCCAGCGCGCCCGGATCGGTCTGCGGATGGTCCGGGTTTGCCGCATGCGCGGTGACTTCGCGCCACAGCCGCTTGAGGAAGCGCGACATGCCTTCGACGCCGGCCTCGCTCCATTCCAGCGACTGCTCCGGCGGCGCGGCGAACATCGAGAACAGGCGCACTGTGTCCGCGCCGTACTTGTCCACCATGGTTTGCGGATCGATGCCGTTGTTCTTGGACTTGGACATCTTCTCGGTGCCGCCGATCTGCACCGGCTTGCCGTCCGCCTTGAGCAGGGCGCCAGCCACGCGCGCCTTCTCGTCACGCTGGATCTCCACATCGGCCGGATTGATCCAGTCCTTCGAACCGTCGGCATTGTCGCGATAGAACGTCTCGGCAATCACCATGCCCTGGCACAGCAGGTTCTGCGCCGGCTCGTCCGAATGCACCATGCCCGCATCACGCAACAGCTTGTGATAAAAGCGGAAATACAGCAGGTGCATGATCGCGTGTTCGATGCCACCGATGTATTGATCGACTGGCAGCCAGTAGTTGGCGCGCTCGTCGATCTGCGCGTTGGCGCCGGGGCTGGTGTAGCGCGCGTAGTACCAGCTCGACTCCATGAAGGTGTCGAACGTATCGGTTTCGCGCTCGGCCGCGCCGCCGCATTGCGGGCAGGCGCATTTGCGCCACTCCGGATCGGCCTTGATCGGCGACTGCACGCCGGAGAAGGCCACGTCCTCGGGCAGGATCACCGGCAACTGGTCCTCCGGCACCGGCACCGCGCCGCAGTCCGGGCAGTAGATCACCGGAATCGGGCACCCCCAGTAACGCTGGCGACTCACGCCCCAGTCGCGCAGGCGCCAGTTGACCCGGCGCTGGCCGCTGCCCTGGCCTTCGAGACGTGAGGCCAGCGCTGCCAGTGCCTGAGCGAAATCCATGCCGTCGTAGGCATCGGAATTGACCAGCACGCCGCGCTCGGTCCAGGCGCCGTCCTGCTGGATGCGACGCTCGAACTCCTCGATCACGCGCACCGGAGCGGAGATGTCCTGCGTGTTGAGGTCATGCCCGCGCAGTGCCGCGCGCATCGGGTCGATGCCGACACCGAGCGCCAGGTCGTGCTTGATCTCGCGCAGCGCGTCGAGCACGGACACATCGACGATCACCATCTTGATCGGCAGGCTGTACTTCCGCGCAAATTCCCAATCGCGCTGATCGTGCGCAGGTACCGCCATCACCGCGCCAGTGCCGTAGCCCATCAGCACGAAGTTGGCGACCCAGATCGGCAGCGGTTCACCGCTGACCGGATGGATCGCGCGCAGGCCGGTGTCCATGCCGCGCTTTTCCTGGGTCTCGAGCTCCGCCTCGGAAACGCCACCCTGCTTCAGCTCGGCGATGAATGCAGCCAGCCGTTCGTTTTCATGCGCCGCCTGCAATGCCAGCGGATGCTCGGCCGCAATCGACAGGAAGGTCACGCCCATCAAGGTGTCCGGGCGCGTGGTGAACACGCTCAACGCATCGCCACCGCCATCCAGTGCAAAGTGGATCTCCAGCCCTTCGCTGCGACCGAGCCAGTTGCGCTGCATGGTCTTCACCGCATCGGGCCAGCCCGGCAGCGTGTCCAGGCCGTCGAGCAGCTCCTGCGCGTAGTCGGTGATCTTCAGGAACCACTGCGGGATCTCGCGCTTTTCCACCAGCGCACCGGAACGCCAGCCGCGACCGTCGACCACCTGCTCGTTGGCCAATACGGTCTGGTCGATCGGGTCCCAGTTGACCACCGCGTTCTTGCGGTAGGCCATGCCCTTTTTCAGCAGCCGGGTGAACATCAACTGTTCCCAGCGGTAATAGTCCGGACGGCAGGTCGCGAACTCGCGAGTCCAGTCGATCGCGTAGCCCAGCGATTTCAGCTGGCTGCGCATGTGATCGATGTTGGCGTAGGTCCACTTGGCCGGCGCGGTGTTGTTCTTGATCGCGGCGTTCTCGGCGGGCAGGCCGAACGCGTCCCAGCCCATCGGCTGCAGCACGTTCTTGCCGTTCATCCGCTGGTAGCGGCTGATCACGTCGCCGATGGTGTAGTTGCGTACGTGGCCCATGTGCAGCGCACCGGACGGGTACGGCAGCATCGACAGGCAGAAAAACTTCGGTCTACTGCTGTCCTCGCTCACTTCATAGGCGCGCTCGGCAGTCCAGTACTGCTGCGCGGCCGCCTCCACCGCCTGCGGCGCATAGCCGCTGGCGGCACCTGCTTGCTCGGTGGCGTCGGCCTGGGCGGCGGCGTGGGAGTCTTGAGTGTCCTGCATGATATCGGTGCCGTAATGCGGTGAATGCTGGTCGGCGAAAGCCGGCCGCGGGGAACTGGGCAGACTAGCCCAGCAGCGGCCAGCCGCCAAGCTGAAACCACTCAGCCGGTGGGGCAGCGGGCCGGCTCGCCGGCTGCCAGCGAGCGAGCCACGGCAGCCATTTGTGCCGCCAGTTGGCCGAGCGCGCGCTGATGCCCCTGTACCAGGGCCGCGTAGCCCGGTGCCACGGTTTCGCGGATGAGGCTGCTGCAGGCCACCGGCTCGGCATGATCACCCCCGGACAGCAGGCGCACGCTCCATGCCGCCTCGATCAGCGCATAGCTGCCGGGCTCGGAGTCGAACCGGCGCAGGTCAAGCTTGATGCGCAGCCGCGGCTTGCCGTTACCGGGCAGGCCGCTGACATCCTGGCTGTTCAGTTCGGCCGACAGATCGGCCGACATCGCACTGCGCACCTCGTCGCCCAGTGGCGCGATCCAGCGCTCGCTGCCGAGCAGGGCCACGCCCTGCCCACCCTGGCGCACCAGTAATTGAGGCTGGTCGACCTGGGCCGGCACGCTGACCGGCAACAACTCGAACGGCGGCCCGGCCGTCTGCCCGGCATTTGTCGGCACGCCGGCCGGAGGCACCAGGGTGTAGTAGTGCAGCGGCGCCGACGCGCAGCCAGCCAAACCGAGGATGGCGCAGGCCGTGAGCACACGCATGGCGATCCGGATCATGGCTTGCTCCCTCGTGACCGCTCGGTAGTGGGCTTGCTGGAAGGCGGCGGCGCATCCAGTTTGGCATCGGCACCGCGCCCACGAATCAGCGCTTCCGGGTGCTCGCCCAGATAGTCGGTCAGCACGCGCAGCGAGCGTGCCATGCGTTGCACCTGTTCCAGGGTGGCACCCAGATTCTGCTGCAGGGGCGAATCGCCGGAGAGCGCCTCATTGGCCGTGCCCATGGTCTTCTGCACGCCTTGCAAGGTGTTCTTGAACGCGGGCAGGGTCTGCCCATTGATCTGCTTCAGGGTGGCGTTCAGGCCGGCCAGGGTCTGGTCCAGATTCTTGCCGATGCTGTCGAACGGAATCTTGCTGATCTTGTCGACGGTTTCTGCCAGTTGTTCCTGCAATTTGCTGAAGCTGCCCGGCACGGTGGGGATGGTCAGTGGCGTCAGGCTGGGGTCAAACGCCACCTTCGGCGTGTGTTGCACGAAATCCAGTGCGACGTAGAGCTGGCCGGTCAGCAAGTTGCCAGTACGCGCCTGTGCGCGCAGGCCATGGTCGATCAGGTGGCTCAGCAGCTGCGGCAATTCCGGGCTCTCGCCATGCGCGCGGGCCAATGCAACGAGCTTGTCATAGGCGTTCCCCAGCCGCTGCGGATAAACCAGCGCGCCCACCAGCACGGGGAAAGTCTGGGCTTTCTCGTCGTAATCCAGACGCACCGACACCACTCGACCGATGTTGATGCCAAGGAACTCCACCGGCGAATCCACCGCCAGCCCACGCACCGACTGATCAAAGCGCATGCGGATGTATTTTGGCTGACCGTCAGGCGGCGCCATCGCGGTGACCTGGTCATTGAACAACTTGAAGCTGGCGTCTGCGGGCGCGGGCGTGTCGTCATGCGGCCCGGGCGGGTCCTGGAACGCCAGTCCACCGGCCAGCACCGTCGCCAGCGACTGGGTATTGAGCTTCAATCCATTCGCACCGACCGAGAGATCGACGCCACTGGCATTCCAGAAACGCGTCGAAATCGTGACAAACCGGTCGTTCGGTCCATCCACAAAAATATGCACCGAGATGCCCTTGCCGTCCTTGTCCAGCTCGTAGGAAGCCACCCTGCCCACCTGGATCCGGCGGAAGTATACTGGTGAGCCGACATCGAGGGAGCCGAGGTCGTCGGTGTGCAAGACAAAGCTGCGCCCGGGTGCACCGTGGTTGACTGCCGGCGGCACTTCGAGTGCCTTGAAGTTTTCCTCCTCCTTGCTCGACTCGCCCACGTCGGCGCCGATGAAGGCGCCGGAGAACAGCGTATCGATGCCTGAAACGCCGCCCAGGCCGATGCGCGGGCGCACCACCCAGTAACGGGTACCCTTGGTGGCGAAGCCGCTGGCGCTCTTCTCCAGCGCCACCGCCACCAGCACATGGCTGCGATCACTGCTCAGGCGGATCTTCTTGACCCGGCCGATCACCACGTTCTTGTATTTCACCGGAGTCTTGCCCGCATCCAGGCCTTCGGCGCTCTGCATGCTGATGGTGATCTGGGGTCCAGCCTGAAGCCAGCTGTTGACTACCAGCGAGATGCCGATCAGTGCGGCCAGCGCGGGTATCAGCCAGATCAGCGAGGCGTTGAAGCGGCGCCGCTTGACTATCGGTGTCGGCAGTTCGTCACGATCCACGCGGGTCTGATCGTTGTGGCTGTCTTCAGTCATCGGTATCCCTGCCATCCCAGATCAATCGCGGGTCAAAACTCATCGAGGCGAACATGGTGAGTACCACGGTCAACCCGAAAAAAATCACGCCGGGCAAAGGCTCGACCCGACTCAGCACGCTGAACCGTACCAGCGCCGTCAGCAAGGCCACCACAAACACGTCCAGCATCGACCAGTAGCCGATGAACTCGACCAGCCGGAACAACTTCGCACGCTGCACCCGGGCCCAGCCGCTACCGCGCTGACTGGTCACCAGCAACATGCTCAGCGCAAGAAATTTCAGCATCGGCACCACGATGCTTGCCGTGAAAACGATGACGGCCAGGCCGGGGGAACCCTTCACCCACAATTCCACCACGCCACTGATGATGGTGTTGTCATCGATGTCGTTCAAGCTGGCAGTGCGCATGATCGGCAGCAGGTTCGCCGGGATGTACAGAAGAAAGGCAGCGATCAGCAGCGCCCAGGTGCGCACGTAACTGTTCGGCTTGCGCCGCTGCAAGGTGGTGTTGCAGCGCGGACAGGCCATCGCGTCGTCGATGCCGTCGCCGTCCAGCCGCTCATCGCCCGCCACGTTGCGACACACCAGGCCGCACACGGGACAACCGATCAGTCCCAGCTCGTCGGCGCGCGGCAAGGCGCTCACTTGACCGGCTCCGCGGTTTCGTCCCACAGCAGGCGCAGGTCGACGCCGGAAAAAATCGTGATCAGCAGGGTCAACGCCGCGTAGGCATAGATGCCTGGGTCAGCGGTCACTTCGAAATAGGTATGTGCCTTGACGATTGCCACCAGCGCGCCGAGCACGAACACCTCGCTCATCGTCCATGGACCGATGCGATGCAGGCCGACCATGAGCGGCACGAACCCTGGCGCACGCCGGCCGCTGCGGGCAAACCACAGCAACCAGCCCATCATCAGCATCTTGGCCATCGGAAAGAAAAACAGCGTGCAGGCGGCCAGCACGGAGACCACCTGGGCGTCCTGTTGCCACATCGTGATGATCATGCCCCACAAGGTGGTGGCGCTGTATTGACCGTTCAGGCCCAACGTGACGATGGGCCAGATATTGGCCTGCATGAAGACGATCATCGCCGTCAGCAGCAAGGCCAGCAGGCTGTTTACGCTGAGCGGACGATGCCGCTCCAGCTCGGCGGTGCAGCGCAGACAGCGCGCGACTTCGCCGCGCGCCAGCAGACGCCGGCGATAAACCGTGTCGCACTGCTCGCAGATCAACAACGATGCCGGTGAAGCCTTGCCCATGCGGTGGTGTGCCTGATGGCGGTGGAACAGGGTGTGAATTCTCGCAAATCCGTCACCATGATGCGCAGGTTCGCTTGATATGCTCACGCGCACCCCGATCTGAAAGCGGGTACCTGCCGAGCTGGAGTTTTTCGTGACCAATGCCACCACCCCTGCCGAACCCTTGGCCCATGTCTTCGATGTGGACCAGCAAACCTTCGAAGCCGAGGTGCTGCAGGCCTCGTTGACCACGCCGGTGCTGGTCGACTTCTGGGCGACCTGGTGCGAACCGTGCAAGACGCTGGGACCGATGCTGGAAAGCCTCGCCGCGGAGTACAACGGCGCGTTTCGGCTGGGCAAGGTCGACGTCGACACCCAGCAGGAACTGGCCGGCATGTTCGGCATCAAGAGCATACCCACCGTGGTGCTGGTGAAAGATGGCCAGGTACTCGACGGGTTCGCCGGCGCGCTGCCGCTGGGCCAGTTGCGCGAGTTCCTGTCCCGTCACGTACAGCCCCTGGAAGCATCCACCGAAGACACCAGCGAAGTCGAGCCCGAGACCGCCGAGCAGGCAATCAACCGCCTGCAGCAGGAGATCGCCTCTGCACCGGACAAGCCCGAGCTGAAGCTTGAGCTGGCGCTGGCCCTGATGCGTGCCGGTAATACCACGGGCGCCGAGGCGGAGCTCACTGCCCTGCCCGCCAACCTCGCCACCGATGCCCGTGCGCTGCGCCTACGCAGCGAACTGGAGCTGGCGCATGCGCTGGAAGGCGCACCCGAGGCGGTCGAGTTGCAGCAGCGCATCCAGGTCGATCCGGCGGATTGGGCTGCCCGCGACCAACTCGGCGTGCGATTGCTGCTGCAGGGCGATGCGGAAGGCGGCCTCGAACAATTCCTGGCGATCCTGCAAAAGGCACGCGACTGGAACGAGGGCCAGGCGAAGAAGCGCCTGCTGGCCGCCTTCGCCACGCTGGACGACGCCGACCTGGTCGGCCGCTATCGCCGGCGCATGGCTTCGATGTTGTTCTGAGAGCGGGAAACGGGGAGAAGCGTGTGGCGATGGCGTGGCCTGACGCGCGTACAACCCTGCAGCCCGCTCTAAAAGTCATCCAGCCAGCACTCGACTGCAAAAGCTCGAGCTCTTGCCATTCCCCATTCCCCATTCCCCATTCCCCATTCCCCATTCCCCGTTCCCCATTCCCCGTTCCTCGTTCCCCGCCCCATACGCGTACATACGCTCGGGTATGCTTGCGTCTTTCTGACCACCGCCGAACCCGCGCATGATGAGTCCCCGCAACTTCCGCCGCCTGCTCAACCTGTGGCCGCCGTTCCTGTTCAACGCGATCCGCGTGCAACTGGTCAGCGACGACTACAGCGAGGCCAGGGTCGTGCTGCGCCTGCGCTTCTGGAACCGCAACTACGTGCGCAGCCAGTTCGGCGGCAACCTGTTCGCCATGACCGACCCGTTCTGGATGCTGCTGGTGATGCACCAGCTGGGCAAGGACTACTTCGTCTGGGACAAGGCCGGCGCCATCGACTTCGTCGCACCGGGCTACGAGGACGTCTACGCCCATTTCAAACTTGAACCCTCCGTCGTCGAGGAATTGCGCCGCGCCGCGGCCAGCGGCGACAAGGTGCTGCGCTGGTTCGAGACCGAAGTGAAAACGGCCTCAGGCAAGGTCATCGCCGTCGTGCGCAAGCAGATCTACGTGCGGCTGAAGCCGAAGGCGCGCTGATCGACCCATCGGATCGGATGCCCGTAGGAGCGCACCTTGTGCGCGATGCTCTGAGGTCGACGACGAGCAAGAGCATCGCGCACAGGGTGCGCACCTACCGATGCTCGCCTCACTCCTGCTCGAAACGGGCGATTTCGTGAAGCACCGCCTCAGCGTTTTGCAGACCACGACCGGCTGCGTTGTCTTCCATTTTGCGTGCCATACCCGCCCGGCGCATCAACCACACGACCAGGACAACAAGAGCCAACCCGACAAGACTGCTAGTGATCGACCAGTAGAAAAATGGTCTCGACCACAGATCGATTCCATACCACGCAAAGTTCATCCACGTCACCGGAATCCAGACGAAGCAGCCAAGAATCGCGTTCACGGGCGCCTCCGCTCGCACCCGCCATGCACGAAGATCGGCCAGCTGACGCTGAATCATCAGCACCGCGGCGGCGTAGTCAACACGCTGAATCAGATACAGGTTTCGTGCGGCAAATGCGATCAGCAGCACGCCGTACAGTTGCACCAACAGGCCGCAGACGAGCAAATGCATGACGCGCCCATGGCTGGTCCAGAATGCGACCGCCACCCCGGCCAACAACAAGCCAATCACCATCTGGATCGCCTGCCCCCACACCAGCGGCCGCAATCCGCGCCGCAGCTTGTCCATCCGGCCATCACGAAACAGTTGCAGATTGAGCGCGTACTGCTTGTCCAGTCGGCGGTCAAGCGTTTGCCATGCCAGTTTCATCTCGTCTAGTTCCATCGTCATGCTCCGGCGGGTTCCGCAGCGGCCATCTGCCCGCGCAATTTCTGTTTGATGCGACTGATCTTGGTCGCCACATTGGTTTCGCTGATACCGAGAATCTCGGCGATCTCGGTGTAAGCACGGTCTTCCAGGTAGAGCAGGATCAAGGCCCGGTTCAGCGGATCGAGCTGACCGATGAACGCATGCAGCGCAGTCAGCCGTTCGTCCGCTTCGGCGATCGCCGCGCCACCACCGATACTCTCCAGGTGATGTGCCTCCAGCGGCTCGAACCGGTCGACTTCCGGCCTTCGCTCACGCCGCACCTGCGAGATCGCCACGTTCAGCGCGATCCGGTACATCCATGTGGAGAACTTCGCCTGGCGCTCGTCATAGCGGCCGAACGAGCGCCACAACTGCACGCAGATTTCCTGCACCAGATCCTCGCGATCGGCGGCACGGCGGCTGTACATCCCGGCGACCTTGAACACGATGCCCCGGTGCTGGTCGAGCAATGCCTCGAAACGCTGCTGGTGTTGCCTTGCTGTCATGAACATCCATTCCCTGCGGCTCACCCCATGATTCGCCAGACGAAGAAAAAAATCACAGCGGTGCGCCGATCGAGCGGGCGCGCCGATCCAAATTCGGAGCGGCGCTGAGCCTCGCAAGCAAAGTGACGCCCGCAAGGGTTGTCCGCCAACCCCGTACAATCACCGCATATCCCATCAAGATTCCGGACGTCGTCCCATGCCCCCCTTGCGCATCAAACGCTACCTGATCACCGGCCTGCTGACCTTCATCCCGTTGTGGGTGACCTGGCTGGTGTTCAAGTTTGTGCTGGGTATGCTGGCCGGTATCGGGGCGCCGCTGGTGGATGCGCTCATCAGCGCGCTGTCACTGGTCGCGCCACGTACCGCCGATGCGCTCAACACGCAATGGCTGACCTTCATCATTGCCTTGCTGATCACGCTGGGCTCGCTGTACCTGCTGGGCTTCATTGCCAACCGGGTGATCGGGCAGCGTTTCATCAACGGCTTCGACGCCCTGCTTGCCCGCATCCCGCTGGTGCAGACGATCTATGGCGGCACCAAGAAATTGATGGCGGTGTTGCAGAACAAGCCCAGCGGCATGCAGCGGGTAGTGCTGATCGACTTCCCGCGCCGCGGCATGAAGGTGGTCGGCTTCGTCACCCGCGTGATGACCGAACAGGGCACCGGCCGAGAGATGGCGGCGGTGTACATCCCGACCACGCCCAACCCCACCGGTGGCTATCTGGAACTGGTGCCGGTGGAAGAGCTGACCCCGACCGACTGGACCATGGACCAGGCGATGGCCTTCATCATCTCCGGTGGCGCGGTCGCGCCCGACACCCTGCCCGCTACACCCGCCAGCCTGCGCCACGACGAGGCCTGAGGAACCGCGCCAGCTGACGGCGTGGCGGCACCGATGCAACAGGTGCTTTTCGACCCCCTCCCGAACGTTGACCATGTTGCCCCGAGGCTGGCCAGGACAGCGGCATCTTCCGACACCCCATCAGGTACCCGCAGGCCATGGTGGCCTGACCTTTGACACTGTCTGACCCGTGACGTTTGACCTAGCGTAATTGGGCAAGGCGTCGGTTCGATGGGGCATCCTGCCGCTCCTGTCACGCAACATCCTGACCGCCCCATGGGCGACATCACCTACAGAGGGAAACCTATGACCAAGCAGTATATGAAGCCACTGGCACTCGCCGTGGGCCTGGCGCTGTCACTGGCCGGTTGCGGCAAGCAGGAGCAGCCCGCCACTCCGGCGGCAGCACCGGCCAAGAGCAGCACCGCGGCAACCGCCATGGCGCCCGCTGCGAAAAGCGTGTTCGACGTCAGCGAGCTCGGCGCCAGCACCCTGGCCTGCAGCGACTTCAATGGCTTCGTCAACGCCAAATGGGTTGCCGCCAACCCGATTCCGGCCGACCGCAGCCGTTGGGGTGCATTCGATCAGCTGGCCGAGGCCAGCCTCAATACCCAGCACAAGATCGTTGAAGATGCGGCCAAGGGCGCCGCCACGGCACCGGCCGGTTCGATCGAGCAGAAGATCGGCTACCTGTTCGAGTCAGGCATGGACGAAGCCGCCCGCGAAAAGGCCGGCTTTGACCCGATCAAGCCCAAGCTCGACGCGATCAGCGGCCTGAAGAATACCGCCGACGTGGTCAGCTACCTCGACAAGAGCTTCGCCGATGGTGACATGCAGGTGTTCCAGTTTGGCTCCGGCGCGGACTTCCAGCACGCCGACATGCAGATTGCCTATACCTTCCAGAGCGGCCTCGGTCTGCCGACCAGGGATTACTACCTCGATCCCAAGCATGCCGACGAGCGCAAGGCCTATCTCGACTACATCGCCAAGACGCTGGAGCTGACCGGTGTGTCCGCGGCCGATGCCAAGAAGCAGGCTGACCAGGTGATGGCCTTTGAAACCGAGCTGGCCAAGGCGTCGCTGGCCCCGGTGGAGTTGCGCACCCCGGAAAACCAGTACCACTTTGTCAGCATCAGGCAAGCCGACAAACTGACTCCGCATTTCAGCTGGGACCAGTTCTTCGCAGCGCAAGACGTGACCATCGACAAGGGCTTCTCGCTGTCGCAGCCGAAGTTCTTCGAGGAATTCGACAAGCTGCTGGCCAAGGCACCCGTGAGCCAGTGGCAGGCCTACCTGCGCTTCCACACCATCGACGATGCGTCGCCGTACCTGACCAAGGCGTTCTCCGACAACCGGTTCGATTTCTACGGCAAGACCTTGTCTGGCCAGCCGGAACAGAAGCCGTTGTGGAAGCGCGTACTGGGCACGGTCAACAGCGGCATGGGCATGGCGCTGGGCGAGCTGTACGTGAAGCAGGAGTTCACTCCGGAAGCCAAGGAACGCGCGCAGGAGCTGGTCACCAACGTGCGCAATGCGCTCAAGGCACGCATCGAGAACCTGGCCTGGATGAGCCCGGAGACCAAGGCCAAGGCGATCGACAAGTGGAACACCTTCCTGCCCAAGATCGGTTACCCCGACAAGTGGCGTGACTGGTCCGGGCTCACCGTCGCGCCGGACAACTTCTATGCGAACGTCATGGCTGCCGGCAAGTTCAACTATCGCTATGACCTGGACAAGATCGGCAAGCCGACCGACCGCAAGGAATGGGGCATGACCCCGCAGACGGTGAACGCGTACTACAACCCCACCGACAACACGATCAACTTCCCGGCCGCGATCCTGCAGCCGCCGTTCTTCGATGCCAAGGCGGACGACGCGATCAACTACGGCGGCATCGGTGCCGTGATCGGGCACGAGTCCAGCCATGGCTTCGACGATGAGGGCAGCCAGTTCGACGGTGCCGGCAACAACGTGAACTGGTGGACCAAGGACGATCGTGCCAAGTTCGACGCGCGTACCGACAAGCTGGTGCAGCAGTTCAACGACTACACGCCGATCAAGAACAAGCCCGACGCACACGTCAACGGCAAGCTGACCCTGGGCGAGAACATCGCCGATCTGGGCGGCCTCAACGTGGCCTACGACGCACTGCAGGTGGCGTTGAAGAAGAACCCGGCCGAAGCCGACAAGAAGATCGACGGCTACACCGAAGACCAGCGCTTCTTCCTCAACTGGGCGCGCGTGTGGCGTGGCAGCATCCGCGAGAAGCAGGCCGTGCTGCAGCTCAACACCGACCCGCACGCACCCGCCTCACTGCGTGCGATGGGTGCGCCGTCCAACATGCCTGCGTTCGCCCAGGCGTTCCAGTGCAAACCGGGCGACGCGATGGTGCGCCCGGCCGACAAGCAGGTGAATATCTGGTAAAGCGATACCGCTGAGGGCTGCCATTCATGGCGAGCCGAAAACCAAAGGCCCCGCACGCAAGTGCGGGGCCTTTCCAGTTTGAGCTGCATGCCTGGGTCAACCCTGACCTTTGACACTGTCTGACCCATGACGTTCGGCCTAGCGTCTTCAGGTCCGCTCGCACGAAGCACGCTGTGCGCAGCCATCGGCAACCTTCCCGCCCTGACCGGCGAACTCACTGACAAAGGGATCACCATGACCAAGCAGTATCTGAAGCCGCTAACCTTGGCGGTAAGTCTGGCGTTGACGCTGACCGCCTGCGGCAAGAGCGAGCAAGCTGCAGCCCCCGCAGCCCCGGCCCCGGCGACCACCGCCAGCACCCACAGCGCCGCAGCAGCTGCCCCGGCGAGCGTGTTCGATGTGGGCGAATTGGGCGCTACCGGCGAGGCGTGCACCGACTTCAATGCGTTCGTCAATGCCAAATGGGTTGCCGCCAATCCGATCCCTGCCGACCAGACGGTATGGGGCGCCTTCAGCATGCTGCATGAGAAAAGCCTCGCCGAGCAGCGCCAACTGGTCGAGAACGCGGAGAAGAACGCGGCCAGCGCCAAGGCCGGTTCGATTGACCAGAAAATCGGCTGGCTTTATCACTCCAGCATGGACATGGACGCGCGCAACAAGGCTGGCTTCGACCCGATCAAGCCCGATCTCGCCTCGATCGAGGCATTGAAGTCCAACAAGGATTTGCCGGCGTGGCTGGACCAATCCTTCGCCAAGGGCGATAGCCGCGTGTTCGACTTCGGTTCCGGTGCCGATTTCAAGGACGCGAAGATGCAGATCGCGTACGCCGAGCAGAGTGGACTGGGTCTGCCGACCACGGATTACTACACCGACGCCAAGTACAAGGATATCCGCGACAGCTACGTCAAATATCTCGCCAAGCTGTTCGAGCTCTCTGGCAGCAGCGCCGCCGATGCGAGCAAGCAGGCCGCGCTGACGATGAAGTTCGAAACCGATCTGGCCAAAAATTCCGTACCGCGCGTTGAAATGCGCAAGCCGGAAAACCAGTACCACTTCGTGACCGTGGCTGAAGCAAACAAGCTCACCCCGCACTTCGACTGGACCGCATTCTTCAAGACACAAGGCGTCACCATCGACAAGGGTTTTTCGCTGTCGCAGCCGAAGTTCTTCGCCGAGTTTGACAAGCTGATGGCCGCCGCGCCGATGGCCGAGTGGAAGGCCTATCTTGAGGCACACACGCTCTCCGGCGCCGCCAGCGCACTGTCCGAGCCATTTGTTGACGCTCAGTTCGACTTCTATGGCAAGACCCTGCGCGGTCAGCCGGAACAGCAGCCGCAATGGAAGCGTTCGCTGGCCTCGGTCAATGGCGCCATGGGCCAGGCGCTGGGCCAGCTCTATGTAGCCAAATACTTCACTCCCGAAGCGAAGGAGCGAGCCAAGGTTCTGGTCGACAATATTCGTGAGGCGCTGAAGGCGCGTATCCAGAACCTCGACTGGATGAGCGACGAGACCAAAGCCAAGGCGCTGGACAAGTGGTCCAAGTTCCTGCCGAAAATCGGTTACCCCGATCACTGGCGCAGCTGGGACGGCCTGACCATCGCGCCTGACAACTACTACGGCAACATGGAAGCGGCGGGCAAATTCAACTACGACTACGACATCGCCAAGATCGGCAAGCCGACCGACCGTCAGGACTGGGGCATGACCCCGCAAACGGTCAACGCTTACTACAACCCGACCGACAACACGATCAACTTCCCGGCCGCGATCCTGCAGCCGCCGTTCTTCTACGCCAAAGGTGACGATGCGATCAACTACGGTGGCATCGGCGCGGTGATCGGCCATGAGTCCAGCCACGGCTTCGATGACCAGGGCAGCCAGTTCGACGGCAACGGCAACAACGTCAACTGGTGGACCAAGGCCGACAAGGCCAAGTTCGATGCACGCACTGACAAGCTGGTCGATCAGTTCAACGACTACGCGCCACTGGCCGATCACCCGGATCTGCACGTCAACGGCAAGCTGACCCTGGGCGAGAACATCGCCGACCTCGGTGGCCTCAACATCGCCTACGACGCCCTGCAAACGGCACTGAAGAAAAATCCGACCGAAGCCGGCGAGAAGATCGACGGCTATACCGAGGACCAGCGCTTCTTCCTCAACTGGGCCCGCGTCTGGCGTGGCAGCATTCGCGAGAAAGCGCAGATGGTTTACCTCAACGCAGATCCGCATTCGCCGATGAAGTTCCGTGCGATGGGCGCGCCGTCGAACATGCCGCAGTTCGCCGCCGCGTTCCAGTGCAAGCCCGACGACGCGATGGTGCGTCCGGCCGACAAGCAAGTGAAGATCTGGTAATCGTCAGCCGGATGCGGCAGCCGGGTTCACGCCTCCACGGGTAGTCGGCGTCCGCCTCATCGGATGTCAACAAAAGGCCTCGCACGCAAGTGCGGGGCCTTTTCTTTGTAATGAGCAGCTTGCTTCGTGCAAGCCACAACACGGGAGGCGCAACCTTCGTCTCGTCTATTGATTGCAAATCATTCTCATTACTAATATCGTATGTACCACCCAGCAACGGCACGCTGACGGGGCCATTGCCGCCGCGCCCACCCTGCTGACCCGGTCATCCCAGCGCCCCGCCGCCATCGTGCAGCGCGACGTCGGCTGGCCAAAATCCGACCTCCGCTGCCAGGAGCCTGACCGCAGCCACGCTCGAAACCGTGGCTGCCCGCCGGCTCCGCCCCACCAATGGAACCGACATGGCCTTCATCAAGAGCAGGAAACATCCCCGCAGCTCCAGCCGATCAGCCGCATCAATGCGCTGGACCACCACCGCTCTGGTCTCCGGCCTTGCCATCGCAACGCCGGCCGCCGCAACGGATATGGGTAGCGCAGATACCATCGCCCAGATAGCTCACGCCAAAAGCCTGCCCCGCGTGCATGTTCAGGCCAGCGCCGCGCCCGACTATCGGGTCGATCAGGTGGCGTCGCCGAAATTCACCCAGCCCCTGCTGGACACCACCCAGACCATCAGCATCATCAGCAAGGATCTGATCCAGCAGCAAGGCGCCAGCACCCTCGCCGAGGCGCTGCGCAACAGCCCCGGCGTGGGCACTTTCTATGTGGGTGAGAACGGCAGCACCTCGACCGGCGATGCGGTCTACATGCGCGGGTTTGATACTTCCAGCAGCATCTTTGTCGACGGCGTACGCGACCTCGGCGCCATCTCGCGCGATGTCTTCAACATCGAGCAGGTCGAGGTCTTCAAGGGACCGTCCGGTACTGACAACGGTCGCACCGCACCAACCGGCGCGATCAATCTGGTCAGCAAACAAGCCACCCTCGGCCAGGGGGTGTCGGGCTCCGTCTCCTACGGCAGCGCCGACAGAAAACGCAGCACCGCCGATTGGAACCAGCAGATCAACGACAGCACCGCGTTTCGCCTCAATCTGATGGCACAGAACAGCGGCGTGCCCGGCCGCGACCAGGTCGAGAACAACCGCTGGGGCGTGGCACCGACGCTGGCGCTTGGCCTGGGCACGCCGACCCGGATCTACTTCGACTACCTGCACATCAGGCAGAACAATATTCCTGACGGTGGCGTGCCCACCATCGGCCTGCCCGGCTACACCAGTCCCGACCCGACGCGGCCTCAGCTGGGCGACGCCGCGGCAGTCGACCCCAGCAACTTCTACGGCACCGATGCCGACCACGATCGCGTCAACGCAGACATGTTCACGGCGCGAATCGAGCATGACTTCACGCCCGACCTGGCGCTGCACGACACCTTGCGCTGGGGCCGCACTCGCGAAAACTACCTGCTGACCTCGTTCATGCTCAGCGCCGCCAACCTGCTGACGCCCGACGTCAATGACCCATCCAGCTGGACGATCGCACGCAGCAACCCCACGTTCCTGGACCAGGCCAACACCATCCTCACCAACCAGACCAACCTCACGGTCAACGTCCAGACCGGCGCGGTCACCCACAACCTCAGCAGCGGTATCGAGCTGACCCAGGAAAAGCTCGACACCGCGGGCGTGGTCACCAGCCCGCTGGGCAGCCGGTGGCCGGCGGCCAGCCTGTACGCGCCCGACGCGCACGTGAACGGCCCGGCATACGGCCCGAATGGCACCTACGGTCACGGCAGGACCAATACCGCCTCGGCCTACCTGTTCGACACGCTGAAGTTCGGCGTGCACTGGCAGGTCAACGCCGGCGTGCGCGTGGACAACTACAGCACCGACTACGCCAGCGTGGTGGCCTGCGGGTCGAGGAACACCCCGGCCTGCGGCAACCTGGCCGCCGGCAGCGCCGTGCCGGGGCTTGATGCCGACACCTCGGGCAACCTGCTCAACTACAAGCTAGGCGTGCTGTACAAGCCCGCGGCGAACGGCAGCATCTACGCCAATTTCGCAGTGTCCGCGCAACCGCCGGGCGGCGGCGGCCTCGCGCTCAGCTCGTCGGCCAACAACGCCAACAACCCGATCTTCGATCCGGAACGGGCACGCACCACCGAGCTCGGCACCAAGTGGGATCTGCTCGATGAAAAGCTGCTGCTGACCGGCGCGCTTTACAGCACCGTGGTCAGCGACGACGTGGTGCAGGACCCAGTCGACCTGCAGTACTACCAGATGGGCAGGAAGCGCGTGCAGGGCATCGAGCTGAACGCGGTCGGCAAGCTCAGCGATGACTGGGCAGTGAGCGCCGGCTACACCATCATGAATACCAAAGTCACCAACGGCCCCGGCGTCACCGAGAGCGGCTCCAGCGACCTCGCCTATACGCCGAAGAGCGCGTTCACCGCCTGGACCACGTACCACCTGCCGTTCGATCTCACCCTCGGCGGCGGCGCCCGCCATGCCGGTGCAATGCAGCGCGGCACCGACAGCGCCATCGGCACACCGGTCTATACCAACGCGTACTGGGTGTTCGACGCGATGGTCAGCTACCCGGTCAACCGACACCTCAGCCTGCAACTGAACGCCTACAACCTGTTCGACAAGAGCTACGTCGCGGCGATCAACAAGAGCGGTTACCGCTATACGTCGGGCGCGCCACGTTCGTTCATGCTTACCGCCAACGTCCGTTTCTGACACGAACCATCACCCAGGTCCTCCGCCATGCTGCTGCACATACCCAATGTACTGGGCCGTGAACAACTCATCGCCATGCGTGCAGCACTGGAAGCCGCCGACTGGGCCGATGGTCGTGAAACCGTCGGCGCGCAGGGAGCGCGGGTAAAGCAAAACCAGCAACTCCCGGAAACATCACCACTGCGACAGCAACTCGGCCAGGTCGTGTTGTGTGCACTGGCAAGCTCACCGCTCTACCACGCGGCGGCATTGCCGCTGCGTACCCTGCCACCGCGCTTCAACCGCTACCAGGAAGGTGGCCACTACGGTTTCCACGTCGACGGTGCGGTGATGGCCCTGCCCGCCAATGGCGGCCAGCTGCGCAGCGATATCTCGTGCACCTTGTTCCTCAACGAGCCGGAGGATTACGACGGCGGCGAACTGGTGGTCAGCGATACCTACGGCGAACACGAAGTGAAGCTGCCCGCCGGCGACCTGATCGTGTATCCCTCCAGCAGCCTGCACCGGGTGCAAGCGGTCACCCGTGGCGCACGACTGGCCTCGTTCTTCTGGGTACAAAGCCTGATCCGCGACGACAGCCGCCGCCGCCTGCTGTTCGAACTCGACAGCTCGATCCAGCGCCTGACCCTGACCGGCGCCGACGCCGACGCCGTCCTGCAACTCACCGGCGTGTACCACAACCTGCTGCGGCAATGGGCCGAGACCTGACTTCCGACAGGCCGTGGCGAACCACAGCGATGCATGCATCGCTGTGTCAGCTGTTCCCACCGCGCGCTGCGGGGCGGATAATCGTCGACCCCTGACGCAAAACGGCTGAATGATGTTCGTACCTGGTCAACGCTGGATCTCTTCTGCCGAGCCGGAGCTCGGTCTCGGCACCATCCTGCGCGTGGAAGGACGCGGCGTGCAGGTGCTGTTCGCCAAGGCCGGCGTGTTGCGTCCGTATGCGATCGACTCGGCGCCACTGTTGCGCGCCGAGTTTCGCGCCGGCCAGCGGGTGGCCGGCAAGGGCATCGCGTTCCTGGTCGAGCGTGTCGAGATTCGCGAGGAGCTGCTGATCTATCGCGGCGAAGGTCGCGAGCTGGAAGAAGGCCAGCTCGACGACGAACAGAGCGTGAGCCAGGCCGATGACCGCCTGATCGGCGGGCGCACCGATGCGGTCGCCCACTTTGAATTGCGCCTGGAAGGGCTGAAGCGGCGTGCAGAAGCACGCCGTTCGCCGATCTGGGGGCTGGGTTCGGCCCGTATCGGGCTGGTGCCGCACCAGTTGCGCGTGGCCGGCATCGCCTCCGCGCGGCGCCCGCCACGTGTGCTGCTGGCCGACGAGGTGGGTCTGGGCAAGACCATCGAGGCAGGCATGATCATTGCCCGCCAGCTCGCCACGGGTCGCGCCTCGCGCGTGCTGCTGCTGTTGCCCGATACCCTGGTGTACCAGTGGTTCGTCGAACTGCTGCGCCGCTTCAATCTCAGCTTCGCGATCTACGACGAAGAGCGCTGCGAGGCGCTGGAGCAATCCGGCGACACCAGCAACCCGTTCGAGGATGAGCAACTGGTGATCGCCGACTTCGGCTTTCTGGAGAGCTCGCCGAAATACGCGGCGCAGTTGCTCGAGGCGCCGTGGGATCTGCTGGTCGTCGACGAGGCCCATCATCTGGCGTGGTCGCCGGAACTGGCCAGCCCGCGCTACCGCATGGTCGAGCAGCTCGCCGCCGTGATTCCCGGCGTGGTGCTGCTCACCGCCACCCCCGAACAACTCGGCCGCAGCGGCCATTTCGCCCGCCTGCGCCTGCTCGATCCGCAGCGCTATCACGACCTCGACGGTTACCTGGCCGAGGCGGATACCTACCAGGTGCTGTCGAAAATTGCCGACAAGCTGCTCGAGGGCGTCGCGCTCGATGAGCTGCAGCGCGCTACGCTTGCCGACGCCTTCCATGGTGACAAGGCGCTGACCGCGCAACTGGCCGAGTCGACCAAGCCAGCCAGCACGCGTGAGTTGCTGGCGGCCCTGATCGACCGCCACGGCACCGGCCGCGCCATGTTCCGCAACAACCGCGCCGGTGTCGGCGGCTTTCCCACGCGCCTGCCCGAATGGCACCTGCTGGATGCCGACACGCTGGAGGAAGGCACCCGGCAGTCGCTGCTGGCCGAGTTTCACGCCGACATCCAGCAACCGCCGGCGCTGATCGAGGTCGACTACAGCCTCGACCCGCGCGTCGACAGCCTGATCAGCCTGATGGAGCAGTACCCGCAGGACAAGTTCCTGCTGATCTGCCGCAGCCAGGCCAAGGTGCTGGCGCTGGAAGAAGTGCTGCGCACGCGCAGTGGTGTGGCGGTAGCCCGTTTCCATGAAGGGCTCGGCATCATCCAGCGCGATCGCAACGCGGCCTATTTCGCCCAACCCGATGGTGCACGCCTGCTGCTGTGTTCAGAGATCGGCTCCGAAGGCCGCAACTTCCAGTTCGCGCACCGGCTGATCCTGTGGGACCTGCCGCTGGACCCCGACCTGCTGGAGCAGCGCATTGGCCGGCTCGACCGGATTGGCCAGAAGCACGACATCAGCATCCACATCCTGGTGGTGGCGGATAGCGCACAGCATGTGCTGGCGCGCTGGTTCGACGAAGGCATCAACGCGTTCCGCTCCAGCCCTGCCGATGGCCGCGAACTGCTGCGTCGCTACGGCGAGCCGCTGACCCGACTGGCCGTCGATCATGCGCGCGGGCTCGACAACCGCGACCAGGAGCTGGACGTGCTGCTGGCCGAGACGCAAGCCAGCCACGAACAACTGGCCCAACTGATCCGCGGCGGTCGCGATCACCTGCTCGAGCTGGCCGCCAGCCGCGACCTGCACGCTGACGAACTGCAGCAGGCGTTTGCCCACGAAGATCACGACCCCGGTCGCGACGCCTTCATGCAACGGCTGCTGGAAGCGTTCGGCATCCATGCCGAGGACCTTGGCCACCAGGTGCTGCTGCTCGATCCACAGTACTTGTCCACCGATGCCCTGCCCGGCTTTGCCGATGGTCCGCAGTCGATCACCTTCGCCCGCGACGTGGCCCTGGCGCGGGAGGATCTGCCGCTGTTGCGACTCGATCACCCGTTGATCGCCGGCGCAATGGATCTGGCCCTCTCCGGCGAGCAGGGCAACGCCGCCTTCATGGTCGACGACATGTTGCCGGTACGCACCGCCCTGTTGCAGGCGGTGTTCGTGCTGGAGTGCGTGGCCGATCGCCGGCTCGACGCGGAACGCTTCCTGCCGACCATGCCGATCGTGATCACCGTCGATACCAAGCTGACCGAGCGTGCTGACTTCAACCCCAGCGAGATCGGCCTGCGCAAGGCGGGTGATCGCAATATCGAAGTGCTGCGCTACCGCAAGTTCCTCGGCAAGCTGGTGCCACCGATGCTGGCTCGTGCCGAAACACTGGCCGGCGAACGGGGCCAGGCCCATATCGAGGCAGCACTGGGTGTAGCCACCGACATGCTGGATGCGGAACTGTCCCGTCTGCTGGCGCTGCGCGCGGTGAACCCCTCGGTCAGCGAGGCTGAAATAAGCGCGGTGACCGATGAACGCACCGCCTTGCTCGCCGCCTTGCCACAGTCGCGTCTGCGCCTGGATGCGATGCGCTTCGTGGTCAGCCCGGACTTCCTCGCGCTGCGCTGAAGCTGGCCTCATGTCCCTGCAGGAGCGCACCCTGTGCGCGATGCTCTGCCGGATCTGGCGAAGAGCATCGCGTACAGGGTGCGCTCCTGCACATGCCTATCAGCGCATCAACCGCCGCTTCGGTTTGATCGGCAGTTTGCCGCGCCAGTACTGGATCAGCACGATGCCGCCGACCATGCCGCCGAGGTGGGCAAAGTGGGCTACACCGGCCTCGGTGCCGGTGACCCCGAGCACCAACTCGACCGTGGCATAGCCGATCACGAACAGCCATGCCGGCATCGGCACCGGTAGGAACATCAACATCACCTTCTCGTGCGGATACAGCATGCCGAACGCAAGCAGCAGCCCGAAGATCGCGCCCGATGCCCCCAGCGTGGGGTAGAAGCCATGCGTGAACCAGCTCACCATGATCAACTGGGCGACAGCAGCCGTGATCGCGCAGACAAAGTAGTAGATGGTGAAATTGCGCGCCCCGAAGGTGCGCTCGATCGTGCCGCCAAACATGTACAGGCCGATCATGTTGAAAAGAATATGGGTTACGCCGCCATGCAGGAACGCGTAGGTCACCAGCTGCCACGGCCGGAAACCGATCGATGCGAGGCCCTGGCCAACCTGGAAGACCTGGTCCGGCCCCCACGGCCATAGCGCGAAGTACTGCAGCATGACGTTGCCCGTCATCTGCTGCAGCAGAAATAGGACAATGTTGGCAATCAACAGGTTACGGGTGACGGGTGGCAAATCAAGAGGCATCAGGGGATTTCCGGAATTCAGTGACAAGCGTAACGGCGCCCATGCGCTCGCGCCACATGCAGGCCTGGGTCGACCGGCAGCCCTACGCTGACCGGCGCCGGCGGGAATCGTTCATCCCCTCGACTGATCATCGGGCAGCGAGGACGTGCTGCACACGAAAAGGCCGCCCGGAGGCGGCCTTCTCAGACAAGCTGAAGCATCTCTTCAACTCTTGTGGGCGGCCAGCGCCATCGCCTCGGGGCGTTTGGCTCCGGCAAAACGCTTGGCCCAGTAGCCATCATCGAGGCTGGAGATTTCCACCGATTTGCCAGTCGTCGGCGAATGGATGAAGCGGCCGTTCGAGATATAGATGCCGACGTGGGAAATGCGGCGCTTGCCGTGAGTGCGGAAAAACACCAGGTCGCCCGGCTTCATGTCGGCGCGCTTGACCTTGAGTCCGGCCAGGAACTGCGAGGCCGAGTTGCTCGGCAGTTGCAGGCCGATGGCGTGCGAGAACACGTAGCGCACGAAACCACTGCAATCAAAGCCGGTAGACGGATCGTGTCCGCCGCGCACATAGCGCACGTCACGCAGGCTCATCGCGGCTGCGAGCAAGGCCTTGCGCAAGTCAGTGATGTTTTCGTTGCCAATGGTGACCCCCTGCGCCGGGGCGTCACTGTCAGCCTGGTCGTTCGAATCGCTGCCGGTTGGTACGGCGGCGGCAAACAGGCTGCCCACATCGCCGGGAACCACCGACTGACCAAACGTCGGCATTGGGTTCAACGATGGAATTTGCTGCATCACGCTGGCGGCCGCATCCGAAATCGCGGAAGAGTTGACTACCGGGGTGGTGCTGGACGGCGTGTTGCTGGCGTAAACGGGACCGGACAAGAGCAGCACTGAAAAGAGCGCGGCAACTACGGTCAATCTCTTGATGGGCATGCAGGGAGGGTTCCCAGTTGTTCTCAGGATTGGCCGCCGGCCGAAGCTGACGACGTGACAAGGACGTGACGGTAACAAGAACCAGGGGTCAGCTTGTTGGATTGAGGTTAACTGAACTCTGCCGTTCCCTTAATTCGTGAACCCTTGCGCATTTCGCGCAAGAACATGATCTGGTTGGCAAATTCTCTGAGAACAGGGCGTAAATGAGAGTGCCTGGCAGAAATCAGGGCGTGATTCAGTCAGCGGAGTCCCTGCGACCAAAGATGGCCGTACCTATACGCAGCTCGGTCGCCCCTTCGGCGATGGCGAGCGGAAAATCTCCACTCATGCCCATTGAAAGCCTTTTCAGATCATGACCTTGTGCCGAACCAAGATCGCGCAACTCGCGCAGCAGGCGGAAACAGGCACGCACCTCGGCCGGGTCGCTCGACTGGGTCGCCATGGTCATCAGGCCACGCACCCGCAGGGTGTCGTAGCCGCGCAGCAGGTCCAGAAACCCGGGCAGCGCCGCCGGCGACAAGCCGAATTTGCTCGGCTCCGCTGACGTCTTCACCTGCACCAGCACGTCGATGGCGCGGCCTTCATGCTGGAGTCGACGGTGCAAGGCCTCGGCCAGCTCCGGCCGATCCAGCGACTGCACCTCGCTGGCCAGCCGCGCCACGTCCTTCGCCTTGTTGGTCTGCAGGTGACCGATTACCACCCACTCGATGCCACAGTCGGCCAGCGGCACCGACTTCTCGCGGATCTCCTGCACCTTGTTCTCGCCAAAACGATGCATACCCAGTTCCACCGCGGCGCGGATCACGTCGACACCGAAGGTCTTGCTGACCGGCAAGATATTGACCTCGGCCGGATCGCGGCCGGCATCGCGACAGGCCTGGTCGACACGATGGCGAACCTGTGCCCACTGCGCGGCCAGATAGGCCGTATCGGTGTTCATCACGCCCGCTCCCACTCAGCCCTTGCGTGCCTGCTGATGGTGTCGCGCGACCACGTCGGCGACCACCATGGTGACTTTCTTGCCAGTGGGAATGTGCAGGAATTCGTTGGGCCCGTGTGCATTGGAATGCGGCCCCAGCACGCCGGTGATCAGGAACTGCGCCTGCGGGAATTTCTCACCCAGCATGCCCATGAACGGGATGCTGCCACCCTCGCCCATATAAGTTGCCGTTGCGCCGAAGTAATGCTGCGACGCATCGCCTACCGCCTGCGCCAGCCACGGCGACAGTGCCGGAGCGTTCCAGCCACTGCCGTCCTTCTCCAGCACGAAGCTGACCTTGGCGCCGTAGGGCGGATCCTTCTCCAGCAGTTGCTTGACGAATGCACCCGCCTTGGCGCCGCTGAGGGTGGGTGGCACGCGCAGACTCAACTTCACCGAGGTCTGCGGGCGCAGCACATTGCCGGCGCTGTCCAGCGGCGGCATGCCGCCGATGCCGGTCACCGCCAGTTGCGGGCGCCAGGTGCGATTAAGCACCAGCTCGGCCAGATCGTGGGTGACCGGCTGCATGCCATCCACCCAGGGGAATTTGTTGTAGATCTCCTCCCCCAGCACCTCGGCGGAGAGCCTGGCCTGCTCGACACGCTCTGCAGGGATCTCCACGTAGAGCTCTTTCGGCTTGACCTGGCCGGTCGCCGTATCTTCCAGTCGCGACAGCAATTCACGCAGGATACGGAAACTCGACGGCACCACCCCGGACGCGTCACCGGAATGCACGCCCTCTTCCAGCACCTGCACCGTGAGGTTGCCGCCGGTCATGCCGCGCAGCGAGGTGGTCAGCCACAACTGGTCGTAGTTGCCGCAGCCGGAATCCAGGCACACCACCAGCGACGGGCTGCCGATCCGCGCCGCCAGATGATCGACGTAGAACGGCAGGTCGTAGCTGCCTGATTCCTCGCATGCCTCGATCATGATCACGCAGCGCGCATGCGGGATGTCCTGCTCATGCAGCGCCAGCAAGGCGGCCAGCGAGCCGAAGATCGCATAGCCGTCGTCGGCGCCGCCACGGCCGTACAGCCGGTCGCCCTTGATCACCGGCTTCCACGGACCGAGGTCGTCGGCCCAGCCGGTCATCTCCGGTTGCTTGTCGAGGTGGCCGTAGAGCATCACGGTGTCGTCGCCCTGTCCCGGCACCTCGATATAAATCAGTGGCGTACGCCCTTCCAGTCGTACCACCTCGAGCGTGGCGCCCGGCAGCTGGCCCAATTTCGAGCGGGCCCAGTCCTCCATCAACTTGACCGCCGCGTCCATGAAACCGTGCTCGGCCCATTTCGCATCGAACATCGGCGACTTGTTGGGAATACGAATGTATTCAACCAACTGCGGCACGATTTCAGCATCCCATAGATCGCTGACAAAGCGGGAAAGGCGATGGGTATCCATGGAGAAACTCCGGCTGACAGGTAATTGGTCATTGTAGCAGCGGCCCTGCGGGGCACCGACACGAGCCGGGCGCATGCCCACAGGCATGGGCGGGCATGCCGCACAGCGTTGCAGCGCGACAACCGACTGCGCTCACCGCGACGGATCAGCACAGTGAAATGGCGGCAGGCGCAAACCGCTGTCGCCAACACAACACACACTCATCAAAAGGAGGAAGGCCATGATCCGCAAGCTAGTCGCACTCGCTTTTGCAGTCGGCATCACCCTGCCCGGGCTGCTGCTCGCCGCCACCCCGGTCAATATCAACCAGGCCGATGCAGCCACGATCGCCAAATCGCTGGACGGCATTGGTCAGTCGCGCGCCGACGCCATCGTGGCTTGGCGCACAGCCCATGGGCCCTTCAAGAAAGCAGACGACCTGCATCGTGTGAAGGGTATCGGCAAGGCCACGGTCGAACGCAACCGCAGCGCCATCCTGCTGGACGATGCAGCCACGCCGAAGGTGACCAAAAAGGAGTCTGTCAGCGACAAAGCCATGGCCGAAGAATAAGCCTGCTCCGCCGCCGGCCGCACGCCGCGGCCCCGATCACGGGGCGCGCGGCCTGCGCTACACTCGCGCGCCTCTCTCGTCGCTGCCATGTCGTCATGATCCTGCCGAGTTATCACATCGCCCCCTCCGCCATCCAAGGTGCCGGCAAAGGCCTGTTTCTCGAAGAAAACGTCGCCGCGGGGCGAATCATCAGCGCGCCAGATGCGATCAACCAGACGTTTAGGCACGCCGACATCATCGCCTCACCAGAGCTCCAGGCGCAGTTGCATGCCAGCGCCCGCTGGTTCGAGGATCGCTACACGCTATCGCCTGACTGGCCGGACGAGTGCTACATCAACCACAGCTTCTCGCCCAACGGGCTGTGGCACCTGGGATTCGTGTTCGCCCTGACCGAGCTGCCCATCGGTACTGAAATCACGGTGGACTATCGACACCTGCTGCCACCCGGCGAATCGGAGGATTTTGTCGATTCGGTCACAGGTGAGACAATTACCGGATTGTCCTGGCAAGAGAGCCTTGTCAGCAGCACCCGCACCCTGGCCGAACTGCTGGCTATTGCCTACCGTTGACTGTGATGTTTGATATACCAACCCTTGAAACTGCGCGACTGCGCCTGACCGCGCTGACCGAAAAGCATTTCGACGACTATGCCGCCATGCTCGCCGATCCCGACAGCACCCGCTGGGTCGGTGATGGCCAGCCACTGGATCGCACCAATGCCTGGCGCTCACTGGCCATGCTGCTTGGCCACTGGGCACTGCGCGGTTATGGCATGTGGGCGCTGGAGCTGAAGGAAACCGGCGAGTTCATCGGCCGGGCTGGCTTGATGAACCCTGACGGCTGGCCGGACCTCGAGCTGGGCTGGATGCTCAAACCCGAGCACCGTCACCAGGGTTATGCCACCGAAGCAGGCAACGCCTCGCTCGATTTCGCCTGGAACCAGCTGCACGCCCGTCGCGTGATCAGTCTGGTCCGCATCGGCAACCAGGCCTCCGACCGCGTGGCCGAACGGCTGGGGGGCGAGCACATAGAAAACATGGATTTCTACGGCAGCCATAACCACGTGTTCGCTTACTACCCGCCGTTCCGCGAGCCTCATCGCGCCTACGCCTGACCCTTCTGATCATCAGTCGGTATTCCTCACCGACTGATGCCTGAACAAGAAACCCACTGGACAAGTACACGCCGCTGATGAGCGAAGGGCCGCTTTCCAGATCAACACCTCATCGCCGACCACTTGAGCAGCAACCGCCGCCGACTTGCTGACGGCGCGTGGGCCGGCCAAACTCCCCTCTTACCCGGAGTCCACGATGAGAATTCTGCTGGCCGAGGACGATCCCTCCATCGCCGAGGGTATCTGTGCCTCATTGCGACACGGCGGTCATGCGGTGGACCACGTTGCTGCCGGCAATCTCGCCGACGCGGCGCTGCGTGATCACCATTACGACCTGCTGGTGCTGGACCTGGGCTTGCCCGGTATCGATGGCAGCGAAGTTCTGCGGCGACTGCGCAGTCGCGGTACCGGCATGCCGGTGCTGGTGGTGACGGCTCGCGATGGTTTGCCCGAGCGCATTCGCGTACTCGATCTTGGCGCCGACGACTACCTGGTCAAACCCTTCGCGCTGTCCGAGTTTGAGGCGCGCGTGCGTGCCCTGCTTCGCCGCGCCAGCAGCCAGGGCAAACCGGAATTGCTGATCGGCCAGCTGCGCCTGGATCTGCCGGGCCATCGGGCCTGGATCGGACCCACCGCACTGGAGCTCACCGCGCGCGAATTCGGCCTGCTCGAGGCCCTCGCCTTGCGACCGGATCGCGTCACCAGCCGCGCGCAATTGATTGAAGCATTGTGCGACTGGGATCAGGAGCTCACGGACAACGGCCTGGATATCGCCATTCACCGCCTGCGCAGAAAGCTGCACGGCAGCGGCACCAGCGTGCGCACCATTCGTGGCCTCGGCTACCTGCTGGAAGAAGCCGACGCGGCAGTGGACGACCCCTCATGAGCAACACGCCGGTGCGCCAACGACGCCCCAGCCTGCGTCGCCGCCTGCTGATTTTTCTGCTGATCCCGATGGCGATCCTGCTCATGCTGGACGCCCTGCTGACCTATGGCGTGGCACTGACCTACGCCAATCGCGTGCATGATCGCGACCTCAGCGACGATGCGCTGATGGTGCAAAACATGCTCGGCAACCGCCAGCTTGGCGATCAGCTGAGTCCGCAGGCGCGCTTCCTGCTGGAATACGATCGGGAAGGACACAGCTACTTCAGTGTCCGCAGTGCGCATCACGGCCTGCTCGCGGGCGACGGAAAACTGGCGCTGCCGCACAACACACTCGCGACGGGTGACGCAGCGGTGCTCTACGACACCCATTTGGACCGACACGCGCTACGCGCTGCCACGGTGATCACGACTGCCCCGCACGACCCAACCGACACCCTCACCATCACTGTCGCCGAGACGCTGCGGGATCGGCGCGAGCAGGCACGCGAGATCCTGTTGTTGTCGATCGTGATGCAGGCCTCGCTGATCGCCTGCATCCTGTCGCTGGTCTGGTTCGGCGTCAGCCGCGGGCTGCGCGTGCTCGATCCCCTGACGGCACGACTGGCGGCCCGCTCACACGAACTGACCCCGATCGACGGCAACGACGTGCCCCAGGAAATCCAGCCGCTGACCCGCACCATCGATGCCCTGTTCAGTCGCCTGCGCAGCATGCTGGCGTTGCACGACCGCTTCATCGCCGACGCCGCACACCAGTTGCGCACGCCGCTGACCGGGCTGAGCCTGCATGTCGATCGCGCGATCGCCGACCCCCGCCCCGAAACCGTGGCCGACGCACTCAGCCACATCCAGCGACTGACCCACCGCGCGGCCCGCACTTCGTCGCAATTGCTGGCCTTGACCAGGGCCCAGGCCGCCCCGCTGGATAACGACGAACCCCGCTTGCTTGATCTGGGCAAACTGATACCCGAAGCGGTATCCCAGCGTGTGCACGATGCGCTGCGCGCCGGGGTGGACCTGGGTTACGAGGGCAGCGGCAAGGCATTGCGCATCATCGGCGATACCTCGAGCATGCTGGACCTGCTCGACAACCTGATCGACAACGCCGTGCGCTACGCCGGCCGCGGCAGTGTCGTCACCGTGAATCTACATGCCGAGGCCGATGGTGGTGTATGCCTCAGCGTCGAAGACAACGGACCGGGCGTGCCACCCGAATTGCTGCCGCGACTCGCCGAACGCTTCTTCCGAGCCGCCAGCAACACCGAGGAAGGCAGCGGTCTGGGCCTGGCCATCGTGCAACGCATCGCCGAGCGCCATCACGCCAGGGTGGCCTATCGTCTTGCCGAAGAACACGGTTTGCGGGTGGAAGTACATTTTCCGCCGCCGACACCGACGACCTCGTATCCCGGCGTGTAGCACTCAGAGGCCATGAGCTTCGACTGGCGTGATCCGGCAGCGGCCATCAGAATAGACAAAGCGTTCCACGTCACAATGGTGCGGGTGAAACTTCGAGCGGTACCGAAGGTCCACGTCACGCCCCCGATCCCATGGAAATCCGCCAATCGTGCCATCTCCACTGAGCAAGCCCACCCTCGGCATACGATGGCATCTCTGCTTGGCGGGGATTCTGCTGCTTGGAATGGCGGGCTGTGCAGCACCGCTGCCAAAGCTCACGCCGTCCTTGCCCGCACAATGGCAGCACAAGATCGGCTCGGATCAGGCAAAAGCGGGCGATTTGCATGGCTGGTGGCACGCATTTGGCGATCCCGAACTCGACGCACTGGTCAATCGCGCCCTGCGCGATAATCTCGATGTCGCCCAGGCCATCGAACGACTGCGAGCGGTTCGCGCGTTGCATCACAGCGCCGAGGCGCGCTATCTGCCTTCGCTGCGGATAAGCACCAACGATGTGGTTGATCCAAGTGCCCGCGCGTCGTACTTGCTGGTCGGCTTCGATGCCAACTGGGAACTGGGCCTTTTCGGTCGGTCGGAGGGGACTCGCCGCGAGGCGCAAGGCGCGCTGGATGCCAGCTTTGCCGATCTTCGCACCACCCAGGTTTCCCTGGTGGCTGAAGTGGTTCGCGAGTGGGTCGAGTTGCGCACCGCGCAGCAGCAGGAGCAACTGCTGACCGGAATCAGCCAGGCCCGTCAGCATGAATGGGAATTGCTCAAGGTACGGCAGCATCTGCAATTGGTCTCGTCCAGTGTGGTGGATCAGGCACAGGCCTCGTTTGAGCAATCGAAGGCTGCGCTGGCCGCACCACGACAAAGCATCAACGCCAGTGCCCAGCGTCTGGCAGTCCTGATGGGGCAGAACCACCCCGACCCTGTCTGGCTGCAGGCCGCCCCCCCACCCGAACTGGGCCAGTGGAAGCTCGACAGCACCCCGGCAAATCTCGTACGCACACGACCCGAGATTGCCCGCGCAGAAGCAGATGTTCTTCAGGCCGCTGGCGCGCTGGCTTTGGCCCATGCCGATCTCTTCCCCAGTCTCGGCATTGGTGGCTCGATCGACTGGTCAACCGACATAGACAACAATCGCAAATTGAAGAGTGCTTCCAGTGGAATCGCCTCACTGGGCCCGGAGATCAATATTCCCTTGTTCGACTGGGGCATGCGGCTTGCCAACAAGCACGCCAAGGATCATGAGTTGAAAGCCAGCGTGCTGGCCTATCGGCAAGCCGTGCTGCAAGGTGTCACCGAAGTGGAAACCGCACTCGGCGGCCTGCAGCAACAGGAACAGCGCGAAGAGCAAAGCGCAGCGGCCTGGCGGGCGCTGCAGCGCGTCGACCAGTCGGTGCAGACCCGACAGCGATTGCATCTGGCCAGTGCGCTTGAACAGACCGAAAGTGATATCGCCGCCGCCCAGGCCGCCGTGGAGCTGGCCGACGCACGCGCCGCACACAGCCTGGCCTACATCGCCCTGTTCAAGGCCCTGGGCGGCGCCCCCTTGCCGTCCGCCGAACAGCCAGCAGTGCCGGCAGCTGAATCGGACAAGCCAGACGCCGGGACGCCACGCTGATGGTCGCTCTTGCACGCAAGACCCTGATCTACGAATGGCGGCGATTCCTGCCGGCGATTCTGGCGGTGGGTTTTGCCGGCCTGCTGCAGTTGCTGCAGCTTGCCCTGGTGCTGGGCATTTTCGGCAGCACCAGCCTGTATATCACCGGCTCGTCGGCCGACGTCTGGGTGGGCTATCCAGGCACCCAGAGCGTGGGCTCGGGTCGCACGATCGATCCCAATGTGGAGGCGCGCATCCTGATGGATCCCGCCGTGCTGCGGGTGGAGCCTTACATCTGGGTCGATGGTGACTGGCGCGGCGCAAAGGAAACCGGTGGTGTGTCGGTATTCGTTTCCGGGATTGATCCGTCGGCGAACGGCTTGATGTTTTCCAAGGCACTGGCCCCTGCGCTGCGCGCCCGCCTGGCCGAGCCGGACGCGATCGTGGTCGACCGCTCCGCCGTCGAACAGCTCGGCATCAGTATCGGCCAGACCGCGACCATCAATGGCCATCAGGTCCATGTGGTGGGTATCGGCAGTGGACTGCGTGCACTCGGCGGGGTCAACGTGCTGTGCTCGCTGGATACGGCGCGGCGGCTCGATACCGATACCGAGGACAACGGCCCGACCTATCTGGTGGCCCGGATAAGACAGCCAAACCAGGCCAATGCGGTGGCGCAGCGCCTGCGCGGTGATAAATCCTTCGGTCCCTACACAGCCTGGAGCGCCGGCGATTTTGCGCGCCTCTCGGTGCTGTACTGGTTGTTTGACACCGGCGCCGGTGCGGGCGTGCTGTTCCTGGCGGGTATCGTGTTTCTGGTCGGCGCGGTGATCACCAGCCAGACCCTGATTGCCGCGGTCAACGGCTCAGTGCGCGAATATGCCACCCTCAACGCGCTCGGCGTAGGTGTGGCTGCGCTGCGCCGGGTGGTACTGGAACAGGCCTTCTGGGTCGGTGCGCTGGGCCTGCTTGGCGCCAGCGTGCTCGGCGTGCTGCTGCTCGTGCTGGCACGCAGCCAGGATGTGCCGGTGGTGCTCAATGTGCCGGCCGCACTGGCATGCATCATCCTGGTGATGGGGTTGGCGGCCGTTTCCGGGCTGGCCGCGATGCGCAGTCTGCGCCGCGTCGACCCTGCCACCTTGCTGAGATGACCGCCATGTCGACTGCCACCGCCGACCATCCATCGCAGACGCCGGCACTCCGGGCGGAGGGCGTATGCAAGGCGTTCGTCTCCGGCAAGCAGCGTACCCAGGTGCTGGATCGCCTCGACCTCAGCATCGAGGCCGCGGAGTTGACCCTGATCTCCGGTCCCTCCGGCTGCGGCAAGAGCACCTTGCTGGCTGTGCTCAGCGGGCTGCAGAAAGTGGACGACGGCCGTGTCTTCGCACTGGGCAGCGAACTGGGGCAACTCGACCTGCACGCACTGGAGCGCTTTCGCCTGCAGCACACCGGATTCGTGTTCCAGGGCTTCAACCTTTTCCCCGCATTGAGCGCGCTTGAACAGGTCGAGTTGCCGCTGAGTCACATGGGGCTGTCCCGCGAGGAGGCGCGTCGGCGCGCACGAGCCTCGCTGGAAGAGGTCGGGCTGGCACACCGCATGTTGCTGCGTCCGGCTGAGCTCTCCGGTGGCGAGAAGCAGCGCGTCGCGATCGCTCGTGCGCTGGCCAAGGAGCCGGAGCTGCTGTTCGCCGATGAGCCGACCAGTGCGCTGGATGCCGCCAACGGCCAGATCATCATCGATATCCTTCACCGCATCGCCACCACCCATGGCACCACGGTGCTATGCGTCAGCCACGATCCTCGCCTGGTGGCTCACGCCGACCGCGTACTGGCGATGGAAGACGGCCGCATTTTGAGCGACCGGCGCAACCACGCGCCCGTCGTCGACAGCCACGGAATTTCGTCATGAAGCTGCTCTGCCTCAAATCCGTCGCCGGCCACATGCCGCCGCGAATACATCGTACCGGCCGACTCCCGCTCGCCTGCCTGGCGCTGAGCCTTTCGGCCATGCTGGGTGCCTGTTCGAAACCCGCTGATCCGGCGACCGGCGCCACCGCACCACCGGCGTATGCCGCCGTGGCGCGAGGCCGGATCGATATCCAGGGCGGTCTGCTGACCCTGTCGATGCCGCGCGAGGGCACCTTGACCAGGGTCGCCGTGCATGAGGGTGACCTCGTCAAACAGGGCCAGCTGCTGGCCCAGCTCGATACCCGGCCGGCCACGCTTGCGGTGGAGGCCGCACAGGCGCAACTGGAGCAGGCGCAGGCGCAGATGAAGCTGCTCGGCATACGGCTGGCTGCAGCGAAACAGAGAGCGCAACGACTCGGCGCCGCGGTGGCCGCCGGTGCCGGGGATGGCCAAAGCGCCGACGATGCGCGCGAAGCCGCCGCGCAACTCGATGCCGAACAACTCGGCGCGCGCGCCTCCCTGGAGATGGCCAGCCAGAAGCTCGACGAAGCCCGCTATGAACTCAGCCAGCGCAGCCTGCTGGCCCCGTTCGATGCTGACGTGGTGCAAGTGACCGCACAATCGGGGGCCAACGTCTCACCCGGCTCCGGTGCACTCTTTACCCTGCTGCCGCAAAAACCGCGCATCGTGCGCGCCGAACTCAACGAAAGTTTCGTCGGCGCCGTCCAGCCCGGCATGCACGCCGATGTGGTGCCCGACAACAGTGGCAGCGACGTGCACTGGTCGGCTCACGTGCTGCGTATCGGCCAGGTTTATGGCCCCTCGACGCTGGAAAACGACCCGCAAGTACGCGCCAATGCACGCACGGTGGAATGTGTGCTGGGGTTTGATCAACCACAGGACCTGCGCATCGGCCAGCGCGTGATCGTGCGCTTTGACGGCAAGCCCGCACCAGCAGGTACCGCACCGAAAGACTGAGGAAACCGCCCACTGCCAAGCTGCGCACCAATCTGGGCGACGGGTGGATCGAATCTGCCAGCCCCTTCCATGCACAGGGCAAGCGCGTGATCCAGCAAACTGAATTTTTCTTCGAAGGCGGTCGCAGCGGTGTTCTGCTGATCCACGGCCTGACCGGCACGCCGATGGAAATGCGTCTGCTCGGCAAGGGTCTGAACCGCGCGGGTTTTACCGTGCATGGCATGCAGCTCGCTGGCCACTGCGGCAACGTCGAGGATCTGCTCGCCACCGGCTGGCACGACTGGTACGCCAGCGTGGAAAAGGCCGCCGATGAAATGCTGGGCAAGGTCGACCACCTGTTCGTGGGTGGCCTCTCGATGGGTGCGTTGCTGGCGCTGAAACTGGCGGCGGATCGGCCTCAGCATGTTGCCGGCGTAGGCGTATACGGCGCCACCTTCCGCTACGACGGCTGGAGCATTCCGCGGATGGCCCGGCTGTCCTTCATGCTGCCCCTGCTGAAGAAGCTCGGTATCGGGCGCGATCGCAGTTTCATGGAACAACCGCCCTACGGCATTCGCGACGAGCGTCTGCGCGCGCAGATCAGCACCGCCATGCTCGGCGGCGACAGCGCCGCTGCCGGCCTGCCCGGCAATCCCTGGTATTCGCTGGCCGAAATGTATGGCCTCGCCGCCACCGTGCGTCGCCAGTTGTCTGAAGTTACCGCACCCTGCCTGGTTGCCCATGCCAGCGAAGACGACGTCGCCAGCGTGAAAAATGCCGAACTGGTGATACGTGAAGTCAATGCACCGACCGAGTTGCTGCTGCTCAACGACAGCTACCACATGATCACCATCGACAAGGAGCGGCGCACCCTGATCGAACGCTCGGCCACGTTCTTCGAGCGCATCGTCGCTGCGGAAAGCGCCCAGTTGATCGCCGCCTGATGATGCCCCCGGCAGGTTCCATTTCAACCCTGGTCGCCAGCTTGTGGTTGCTCAACGTCGTGCTGGACACCGGCGGCCAGCTCGCCTTCAAGGCCGCCGCAGGCAACCCGGAAGCCGGTGATGGACTGGCGCGCTGGAAGCACATGGCCGCCCGGCCGTGGCTGTGGATGGGGATCGGCTGCTACGTCATCGAGTTTCTGGTGTGGATCGCGTTTCTCTCGCTGCTGCCGCTGTCCGAGGGTGTCTTGCTGGGATCGATCAATATCGTGGCGATCATGGTCGCCGGCCGCTTCCTGTTCGGCGAAAAGCTGACCCGGCTGCGGGTCGCCGGCATCCTGCTGGTGACCCTGGGCGTGGCGATCGTGGGGCTGGCCGGATGAAGCGCTTCTACCTGTTCGGCTTCCTGCTGCTGATGGCCTTCGATACGCTGTCGCAGATCAGTTTCAAGTATGCCGGTGACAGCGCGCTGCCGGTCGAGGCCAGCATCGGCTGGCTGGTGCGCGTGTTCAGCCAGCCCTGGGTTTACGGCGCGGTGGTCGGCTATGTCGGCGCCTTCTTCACCTGGATGGCCCTGCTCAAGCATGCCCCGATCGGCCCCGCGTTCGCCGCCTCGCACCTGGAAGTGGTCTCGGTGATGCTGCTGTCGATCTGGCTGTTCGACGAACACCTGACCCTTCCGCGGGTGCTGGGCGCCATCGCCATCGTTGCCGGCATCGTCTGCCTCGGTCTGGCCGAGAACCGCGAGCACGTGGGCGAACCGGCTGACGCCTGACGGCCAGGCTCCGAGCACCGGTTAAGCTCAACGCATGCTGCCACGACGCGCCCAGGAACTGCCCCCCACCGCCGGCTTGCCGCTGCGACTGGGCGATCTGCGTCCCGGCGCGGCGTCGGCACTGACCGATATCGTCGCCACCCAACTGGGCACACCACCGCTGCAGCTGGAGTGTTCCGGTACCGCCAGCCTGCTGGTTGCGCTGAGCGCCCTGCGCGAACTGCAGCCGCAGCGCCAGCGTGTGGTGGTGCCCGGCTTCACCTGCCCGCTGGTCGCGATTGCCGTGCACCAGGCCGGGCTGGAGCTGCAGCTGTGTGACCTGCGGCCCGGCCACTTCGACATGGACCCGCTGGAGCTGCGCCGCGTCTGTGACGAACACACGCTGGCGATCATCCCCACCCATCTGGCTGGGCGCGTCGCCGATGTGGGCGACGCGCTGTCTGTCGCACGAGGTGTCGGCGCCTACGTCATCGAAGATGCGGCACAGGCATTGGGCGCGCGCCAGAACGGTGCCAGCGTGGGACTCGCCGGTGACATCGGCTTCTTCAGCCTGGCCGCCGGCAAGGGGCTGTCGACCTATGAAGGCGGCCTGCTGCTGGCACGTGATCCCGCGATGCGCGAACTCCTGGTGCGCACCGCCCGACGCATGGTGCCGCGAGGATCCGGCTGGGAATGGCGCCGCAGCATCGAACTGCTCGGCTACGCCGCGTTGTACCGACCGCACGGCCTGCGCCTGGCCTACGGCAATCGGCTGCGCCGGTCACTGCGCCGCGGCAATCCGGTCGCGGCGGTCGGCGACGATTTCCCGATGGATATCCCGCTATATCGCGTGGGCCGTTGGCGCCAGGCGATAGGCGCCCGTGCTGCCGAGCGCCTGCCCGCCTTCCTCGATCAGACGCGTGCCCAGGCGCAACGGCGTATAGCCCGACTGCGCCGCGTGGCAGGTATCGAGGTATTCGACGACAGCCCCGGCAGTCAGGGCACTTGGCCGTTCCTGTTGCTGCTGTTGCCTGATCAGTCGCGCCGCGATGCCGCGCTGGCGCAGTTGTGGGGTACCGGGCTCGGCGTCAGCCGGTTGTTCATTCACGCGCTACCTGACTACGCCTACCTGGCCGATGTGATTCCGCCGCAGGATCTGCCGCACGCGCGCGACTTTGCCGCACGCAGCCTCAGCATCAGCAACAGCCCATGGATGACCGACGAGGACTTCGAGACGATCTGCCGGACTCTGGAGACCTGCCTGGGCTGAGTCCCCGGACCAGCACATGCGCCCATGAAAAAGGGGAACCCTGGTGGATTCCCCTCTTGGCCCATCTTGATCAAGAGGGCTACTGAATTGGTGGGCGGTACAAGGATCGAACTTGTGACCCCTTCCATGTCAAGGAAGTGCTCTACCGCTGAGCTAACCGCCCATTTCACGCTCAACCTGCCGCGCGAGCCGCGCAGTATACGGCAGCGGAACGCCAGCGACAATATCCCCTGCCTCGCCCGATCTGTTCACGGCTCAACGCAGTGACTGCTCCCTGAGCTGGTGGATCTGGTCGCGCAAGCGAGCCGCGTCCTCGAACTCCAGGTTCTGCGCGTGTTTGTACATCTGCGCCTCCAGCTTTTTCAGCATGCCGGCCGCCTGCTGCGCATTCAGCGTCGAGTAGTCCGCCGACTGCTCGGCCACCGTCGCCTTGCCACGGGCGGCCTTGCTGCCGCGACGATTGCCTGACTCGCTGCGCGCACCCTCCATGATGTCGGCGATGCGGCGCACCACCGTGGTCGGGGTAATGCCCTGCTCCTCGTTCCAGGCCAGCTGCTTCTCGCGGCGGCGGGCGGTCTCGTCGATCGCAGCCCGCATCGAGCGGGTGATCGAGTCGCCATACAGGATCGCCTTGCCGCGCACGTTGCGGGCGGCGCGGCCGATGGTCTGGATCAACGAGCCGGTCGAGCGCAGGAAGCCTTCCTTGTCCGCATCGAGGATCGCCACCAGCGAGACCTCGGGCATGTCCAGCCCCTCGCGCAACAGGTTGATGCCGACCAGCACGTCGAACTCGCCCAGGCGCAGGTCGCGAATGATCTCGCTGCGCTCGACCGTCTCGATGTCCGAATGCAGATAGCGCACCTTGACGTCATGCTCGGCCAGATATTCGGTAAGGTTCTCGGCCATGCGCTTGGTCAGCGTGGTGACCAGCACGCGGTCGCCGATGGCCACGCGCTTGTGCACTTCGCCGAGCAGGTCATCGACCTGGGTGCGTACCGGCCGTACTTCGACTTCCGGGTCAACCAGACCGGTCGGACGCACCACCAGCTCCACCACCGCATCACCGGACTTGTCCAGCTCGTAGGCACGCGGCGTGGCCGAGACGTAGATCGCCCGCGGCACACGCTGTTCCCACTCCCCGAACCGCAGTGGCCGGTTGTCCATCGCCGAGGGCAGGCGAAAGCCGAACTCGACCAGTGTTTCCTTGCGCGAGCGGTCGCCCTTGTACATCGCGCCCAGCTGCGGCACGGTCACGTGCGACTCGTCCACCACCAGCAGACCATCGGCAGGCAGGTAATCGAACAAGGTCGGCGGCGGCTCGCCCGGCTCACGCCGGGTCAGGTGGCGCGAGTAGTTCTCGATGCCCTGGCAGTAGCCGACCTCGGCCATCATCTCGATGTCGTAGCGGGTGCGCTGCTCCAGCCGCTGCGCTTCGAGCAGCTTGTTGTCGCGATACAGCTGTTCCAGCCGATCCTTCAGCTCGACCTTCACTGTCTCGATCGCATTGAGCACGCTCTCGCGGGTGCTGGCGTAATGCGTGCGCGGGTACACCGTATAGCGCTGCACCTTGCGAATCGTTTCGCCGGTCAGTGGATCGAACAGCGCCAGCTTCTCCACCTCGCCATCGAACAGCTCGATACGCAGCGCTTCGGTTTCCGACTCGGCCGGGAAGACGTCGATGGTCTCACCGCGCACACGATAGGTGCCTCGACGCAGCTCCATCTCGTTGCGGCTGTACTGCAATTCGGTCAATTGATGGATCAGCTTGCGCTGATCGATGCGCTCGCCGGTGGCCAGGATCAGTCGCAGCGAGAGGTAGTCCTCGGGATTGCCAAGGCCGTAGATCGCCGACACCGTGGCGACGATGATCGAGTCACGCCGCGACAGCAGCGCCTTGGTCGCCGACAGCCGCATCTGCTCGATGTGTTCGTTGATCGAGGCGTCCTTCTCGATGAAGGTATCCGACGCGACCACGTAGGCTTCCGGCTGGTAGTAGTCGTAGTAGCTGACGAAGTACTCCACCGCATTGTTCGGAAAGAACTCCCTGAACTCACCGTACAACTGCGCCGCCAGCGTCTTGTTCGGCGCCATCACGATGGTCGGTCGCTGTACCCGCTCGATCACGTTGGCGATGGTGTAGGTCTTGCCCGAGCCGGTAACGCCGAGCAGGGTCTGTGCCGCCAGCCCGGACTCGAAACCGTCGGCCAGTCGCTGGATCGCCTGCGGCTGATCACCGGCGGGCTGGTAGGGGGCAACAAGTTGGAAGCGGTCAGTCATCGGCTACACATGTGGGCGCGGCGGACTATTTTAAATCCGTCCTGCTGACAGCTCGCGTCAGCAGAGACGTACGCTCGTGACATCGTTTGGCCACTGCCGACAGTCCGCCCGCGTCCTAGCATGGCGTTTCCGCACAGCGCAGGAAGCGCAGACATGGCCGCTTGCAGGACGCCCCAGCTCCCGGTCCACCAGCAAGGCATGAGCCTGATCGAGCAGATCATGGTGCTTGCCATCGTCGCGATCCTGACCGGTCTCGCCCTGCCCTCGCTGACACGCTTGCTGAGCAAGAACCGGCTGCAGGTAGCACAGACCGATTTCATGTCGGCATTGCAGAACGCCCGATTCACGGCAGCCTCCACGGGAAAACGAACCCTGTTATGCCCCAGCGAGGACGGCCGCCGCTGCTCGGACAGCACGCAATGGCATAAAGGCTGGCTGCTGGGCCACGACACCGATGGCGACCATCAACCCGACGGTGCACCGTCGTACACCGGCGGCGCCAATGCCAGCGGCATACGCATCACCAGCAGCACCGGGCGACGCGACGTACGCTTTCGCCCTGATGGCAGTGCCAGCGGCAGCAACCTCACGCTGTCGTTCTGTCAGCCTGGCAGCCAGGAGCCCGCACTGACCGTCGTGGTGTCCAATTCCGGCCGCATCCGCGGCGCCGCTGCCGATGCCGCGCAAACAGAAAGCTGCATGAGCGCCGACTGAAACGAGACCTTGCCGGTTGCAGCGTCGCATCCACGATCACATCTTGCAGAAAATCCTGGCACCACGCGGTACAAGAAATTCGATACCCGGATACGAGAAAGGCCTCGCATCTCTGCGAAGCCTTCACGATATGGCGCCCGAAGTTGGACTCGAACCAACGACCCCCTGATTAACAGTCAAGTGCTCTAACCAGCTGAGCTATTCGGGCGTGAGCTGCGTATTTTGTCGTTGCACTGACGAGCTGTCAATACATTGCGGCGTATCTCGACAGGTCTTTTCAGTGGGTAACCACCCGATAGCAAGGTACATAGGCCGCGCCGCCGGGCAACTTCATGCGGTGCTGCTTGACGAACGCCTGCAGCAGCTGGTCCAGCGCCCGCATGATCTCGGGATCGCCATCGATCGCAAACGGACCGTGCTTCTCGATCGCCTGCACGCCCTCTTCCTTGACATTGCCCGCCACGATGCCGGAAAACGCCCGGCGCAAATCCGCCGCCAGCTCATGCAGCGGACGATCGCGATGAATCTGCAGGCCGCGCATCGCTTCATGCGTGGGGCGGAACGGCAGCTGGAATTCCAGCGGCACCTGCAACGACCAGTTGAAGAAGAAGGCGTCCTTGGTATCGAGTCGGTTGTGGCGCACCTTGTCCAGACCCTTGACCATCGTGCGCGCCACGGCGGCAGGATCATCTACGATGATCTTGTAGTGCTGCGCCACATCGTCGCCCAGGCTCAGTCGCAGGAATTGATCGATCTGCTCGAAATAGGCAGATGACTCGCGCGGACCGGTGAAGATCAGCGGGAACGGAATCTCGGCATTGCCCGGGTGCAGCAGGATGCCAAGCAGGTAGAGAATTTCCTCGGCCGTGCCGACGCCACCGGGGAACACGATGATGCCGTGGCCCAAGCGGACGAAGGCCTCTAGCCGCTTCTCGATGTCCGGCATGATCACCAGCTGATTGACGATCGGGTTCGGCGACTCGGCCGCGATGATCCCGGGCTCGGTGATGCCGATATAGCGGTTGTCGCGCAGCCGCTGCTTGGCATGTGAGATGGTCGCGCCCTTCATCGGCCCTTTCATCGCACCTGGGCCACAGCCCGTGCAGATATCCAGCCCGCGCAGACCGAGTTGATAGCCGACCAGCTTGGTGTAGTCGTATTCCTCGCGTGAAATCGAGTGTCCACCCCAGCACACCACCAGATTGGGGTCGATATTCGGCTTCAGGATGCGCGCATTGCGAAGGATTTCGAAGACGCCCTGGGTCAGCCCGGCCGAACCATCAAGCTCCAGGCCGACCTGCTCCAGCTGGGTCGACACGTAGACGATGTCGCGCACCACCGCCACCAGCAACTCGTTGATACCGACGATGATCTGTCCATCGACGAAAGCCTGCGCCGGCGCATGGGTGAGTTCGATCTTGATGCCTCGATCCTGCTGCAACACCTGGATGTCGAAATCCGGATATTGCTCGAGAATCGCACGCGGGTCGTCGCTGAGACTGCCCGAGGTAAGCACCGCCAGGGCGCACCGACGCAGCAGCGCATGCAGGCCCGAATCACTGGCGCCACGCAGGCGCACCACTTCATTGCGGGAAAGGACATCCAGCCCGCCAATCGGGGAAATACGTGCACTGACGGTATTGGCCTTTGGCATGGCAGCGTGTGTGTCGTTCATTCTCGGTGTTCTCCTTGCCGCTCAGTGCGGAACGTGCTCCCGGCATCGAGCAGGGGCAGACCGCCTAGCTTCCCGCGCGGCTTGCGCAGGGTCAAGCTCGCAAAAAGAACCGGCGCCCTTGCGGGCACCGGCTATGGGACAACACTTCAGACCGGAGGGATCAGAACGTGTACTTCACCGTCAACTGCACCGACCAGCGCTGAGCCAGATCGTCGTTGTTGTTGACATAGGTCGGGACGGCGAGCGGGTTGTAGTTGCCGTTCTTGTCAATGTAGTTGACGCAGCTCGACGCACCGCCGCAAGCGATGTCGTAGATGTACTTGCCGGTAGCCGCGTCGACGCCGTAGAAGTCGGCCAGCGGACGACCACCTGGGAAGTTCGCACGCTTCTCGATGCCCCAATGCTTGTTCAGCAAGTTGGTGAAGTTGTACACATCCAGGCGAACGATGCCCTTGTTGCCCTTGAAGATGCCGGGAATTTCCTGGCTGAAGCTCAGGTCCAGCTGGTTGATCCAGCCCGCCCGGTCGCCGTTGCGCTTGGCGATCTGGCCCTGGTGATCCTTCAGGTAATCATTGCCCTTGATGTAGCTGTAGAACTGCTGCTGCAGCATCGCATCCTTGGCGGCGTTGCCGGTCGTGCGGAACTCCACCTGACCCGGGCTGGGAATGAACACCAGATCATTGACGTAACCGTCGCCGTTGGCGTCATTGCCAAAGGCCCAGCTATACGGCGCTGCATTGTGGCCGTCGAAGAACGCGCTGACGCTGGTGGCGTAGTCACCGAAGAAGCGATGCTGCCAGTTGAGGCCGGCAATCACGCGACGCGGAATCGAGTAGTTGGACGTGCTGGCCACGTTCTCGTTCGGGTTGGTGACGTAGTTGTACTTGTAGTTCGAGGTGGCCACGCTGGACGTGCCCGGGTTGACCTCGGAAGCGCGACTCCAGGTGAAGCCGACCATGCCGGACCAGTCATCGGAGAAGGTCTTCTTCAACGACAACGCCAGGCTGTCCGCGGTACCGCGGCTCGTGTTGGCCAGGTTGACCACGTCGGCGAAGGCCGCGTTGGAGCCATAACGGGTCGACTGCCCCTTGGCCTTCGGATCGCTGTTCGCGAGCTGGTAGAACGACTGGCGACCATCCGGCAACATGCCATCGGCGGTGCCCTTGACCACCTGTGGCGTACCGATATTCAGGTTCTGATACAGGATCGCATCACGCTGGATGATGTGCTCGTAGTCGACGGTACCCACCAGCCCCCACCACGGCAGCTCCTTGTCGAAGCCGAGACTCAACTTCCATGCGCTGGGCAACTGGAAGCCCGGCGATACGGTGTTGACCGTCATCTTGCCCGCGCCTGCCGCACCATCGTTCTGTGCATAAGGGTTGGCACTGAAAGGCGGCACGTTGGTGCCAGTGCAAGGCTTGGGACGTGTCGGACCGCAGTTGAACTGGGTCTGGGTGATGCCGGAGTTGGAGAAGATGTTGCCGATCCACACGTTCGGCGGGTTGGCCATGAACAGGCCCGCGCCACCGCGCAGCTGGGTCATGCGCTCGGTATTGAAGTTGTAATTGAACGACAGGCGCGGCTGCACCAGCCGATTGCCGTTGATCGTGGTCTGGTTGGTACGACCATATGCGGCGGCATACGTGGCGTTGTACAACGGCTTGTCGGACATCAGCGGGATATCGACACGCACGCCGTACTGCAGCGACAGGTTGTCGTTGAACTGCCAGGTGTCCTGCAGGAACACGCCCCACTGCTTCATGCCGAAGTTGGCCGCGACCTGCCCCTGATTCAGGCCGTCGGCCGGGCGGTTGTAGTAGTACTGATAGTAGTAGCCATCCAGGAAATTCTGAATGCCCGAACCGACACCCGTATTGCCGTTGCCGTCTTCGAAGGTGTAGCTGCCGAACGCGTTCTGCAGGAACAGGTTGTAGATCTTGTCCTTCTCGAAATCGAAACCGCCCTTGATGGTGTGATCACCGGCGTAATAGGTACCGGACCAGGCGGCGCTCAGCGCCGAAGTCTTCAGCGCATTGGCCTGGCTCGAGTACTCGGTGCCGAACTCGACGGCCGGGCCGCCGTAACCATTCGGATATACGGTAATGTCGGGCATCGGCACGCCGTTGTACGGACCGCGATTCTGCTTGAAGCTGGCGTACGAAAACGTGGTGTCGGTCGAGAAATTGGACGACCAGTCATCGTAGAAGTGCAGCGCATAGCTCTTGCTGTCGACGTTGGTGGTGTACCAGCCGCTGGAGAGCACCAGCTTGGTGGTGCTGCCGGTGATGACCGGCTTGATTTCCTTGGTCTGGCTGTAGGTGAAGCTGGCGCGATGATCGTTGTTGATGTTCCAGTCGATCTTGCCCAGGTAACGCTTGTCCTGCAGGTTGGAATTGCCACCACCGATCGAACCGAGATCCTGGGTGATGCCCACGGCCTTGGCCGCGTCGCGCACTTGTTGCACCATCGCGTTGGTCAGGTTAGCGATCGGAATGCCCGCGCCCGAATCCACCGGGCCGTAGGGGCTGCCAGCACCGACCTGCACGCTCTTCTCCGCCGAGAGGAAGAAGAACAGCTTGTCCTTGATGATCGGGCCGCCGACGGTGGCGCCGCCGGTCCACTGGCGGTCGAAGCCCTGATACTTGGCGTCATTCTCGTTCTTGCCGATCATGTTCTGGTTCTGGAATACGTAGTAGACCGAACCATGGAAATCGTTGGTACCGCTCTTGGTCACCGCGTTGACGGTGGCACCCAAGCCGCGGCGGGTGGCCACGTCATAGTTCGCGGTGGAGATGTTGTATTCCTGGATCGTGTCCTGCGAAATCGGCGTGCCCAGCGTGGGCAGACCATTCGCGTTCAGACCAAACGGGTCATTGGCACTGACCGAGTCGACCGTGATGTTGTTGTAGCGGCTGTTCTGGCCAATGGCCGAAATCTCGCCACGGGCGCGGTCGGTGATCACGATGCGCGGATCGAGGCGCACGATGTTCTGGATCGAGCGACCCGGCGTCGGTGTGGCTTCCAGCTGCGCAGCCGAGATATTGGTCGAGATGCCCTTGTTGTCCGGCGAGAAGGTCTGCGCCAGGGCGCTGGCCGACACGGTCACGGTATTCAGATCCTTGGCGTCCTTGGCACTGGCGCCACCACCCATGGTCAGGTTGATGGCCGATTCCTGCGCCAGCTGCAGGTAGACATTGTGCTGCTCGGCCTGGGCCAAGCCAGCCTTCGACACCGTTACATCGAACGGCCCACCCACACGCAGGCCTTGTGAAGAATAACGCCCGTCTGCATCGGTGGTGACGATCTTGGTGGTACCGGAAGGCTCATGCACGATCTGGACGGTGGCGCCTGCAACCGGCTGGCCGCTGGCATCAAGCACGCGACCGTTGATCGCTGAAGAGGTGTCCTGCGCAAGAACTGGCGATGCCGCCAGCAATGCAGTGATGGCCAGTGGCAGTAGTTTTGCGCGAAAGCAGCTTTTCATCGGGCGTTTATCCGTTAGGTCTCGGTCAGAAAGTGAAAACGTCAAAGCGACAGGCCAAAGCCTCCAAGTGATGGCTTGAAGAGATTTTCGGGCCGGCACTTGTCCCCTTGGCGCGGTTCCGATTCGCGGCAACGCCGCACGGCCCACAGCAAGAATGGGTCGGCACACCATAGTCGCAATAGATTACATTTTCGTAACAACTCGCGCAAAACATACCTGTTATTGCGTCAGACTCGCAACAAAAAAAGCACCTGCCGGTGCTTTTTACGCGGTTGCCATGACCTCCACCCACTCCCGGACCTCACTCTAGATGGACCGGCGGAGTCGGACCAAAAAACAGAATGCCCCCGCAAGCGGGGGCATTCTGGCCTGACTGGACGTCAACCGACGCCCACGTTCGATCAGAAGAACGAAGCGCCGAACGTCACCATCACGGTGCGACCTTCCAGCAGCGAGTAGTACGGAGCGCTGGCATACAGGACCGTACCATTCTGATCAGTGGTCTTGTCCGGATTGGCAGCAAGGAACGCGCTGATGTTGTTGGCGTTGGTCAACGCCTGACGATCGGCGATGTTGAACAGATTGACCTTGATGTAAGGCTTGCGGAACCACGAGGAGACATCGTCGAAACGCCAGCCGCCGCTCAGGTTGATCGTGGTGTAGCCGCCCACCTGCTGCGTGTTGGACCAGTCACCCCACACCGCGCCGCGGTACTTGGCGTCGATGCTGGCCCACAGCGGGCCGTGGTCGTAACCCAGACGAACAAAGCCCGAATTCAGTGGCGTGTTGAGGAAGGTCTTGCCCGTGGTGTTGTAGATACCGTCAGCCAGGGTGTTGATGTTTCCTTCCAGAATCGACTTGGTATAGGCATACGAGCCATACAAGGTCCAGTCCGGCGTGATCTCGTAGCTGGACTCGGCGGTCAGGCCGCGCATATGCATCTTGGGCAGGGAGACATAGACCGTCTGCCCAGTGTTTTGGTCGTAGCCGGAGACCTGCTTGTTGTTGAGGTTGGAGGCGTAGACATCCACATTGGCCGAGAACTGGCCACCGTAGTAACGCCAGCCGGCATCCACCGTGGTCGCGGTCTCGGGCTTGTTGAGGTAGGTGCTGGCCGGAGCGGTTGTTCCGGGTGCACTGGCAACAATGGAGTTCAGCAGGATGGCGCTGTTGATCGGAGCGCGGAACGTCTTGCCGGCACCGATGTAGAACTGGTTCTCGTCGTTCAGCTGATACTTGAGGCCAGCGGTCGGGCTCCAGTCGTGGTAGGTCGCGCCGGAATTGCCGCCGAACGCTGTGTAGTACTTGCGCACCGAACCAGGCCACTCATAGTCATAACCCTGGCGCTGAACCCACATATAGGAAGCGCCGGCTGTCAACGTCAGCTGGTCGGTCGGCGTCCAGGTGTCAGTGGCAAAAGCCTTGCGGGTATCGGTGCGCGTGAACTCGCTGTAGGTCTTCTGCACGGTGCCGTCCGGGTAGCGGATCAGATCCACTTGGCCCCAGCGGTCTGACGGAATGCCGGTGCCCGGAGCAGTCGAGGAGAACACCTGGCCCTGCTCCTGCCGCGGCTTGTCCCACCACACGCCGTACTCGAGACTGTTGTTGTCGCCGAAATCCTGATTCAACTTGGCGATCACGCCCGGGCGCCACGTATGCGAAGTACTGAGCGAGTAAACCAGATCGCTACCCTTCAGCACGCCATCGCCATTGAGGTCCTGGTTGGTGTACTTGAACTGGTTAAGCGATGAACTGGATTCGGTGAACGTCGTGCCCGAGCTGCCACCGCCAACACCATACTGAAAGTACGGAATGACCGACAAATGCAGGTTGTCGCTCAACTTGAACTCGCCGTCCATGCTGAACATGTAGTTGCGGAACGGGTTGATGTGCAGCTTGTAAAAGTTGGTGTCGGTCGGGCTCAGCAGAGTCTCGTCGTAACTCTGGTTGTAGTTCTGCTGGGCCTGCGTCTTGGTCAGGCTGTCATAGCTGCTCTTCATTTCCCGGTTGTACTGAAATGAAGCCGATATTGAGTTGTTGTCATCGATCTTCCACAGCGACTTGCCGTCGACCTTGGTCACCTTCATCTGACCCGCGCCGCGCCACATGTCGGCGCTGTTGTTCGAGTAGGACAGCCACGAGCGGACCGGACCGGTGTCGCCGGTGTTCAGACGAAGGAAGGTACGGCGGTAGTTATTGCTGCCGACGGTCTGGCTCGCATCGAGACCAGCGGTATGAGACGGGTCGATGGTGACCCAGGCGATCGAGCCGCCGGCCGCGCCTGCAACCGGTGTATCGACGTCCGGGTAACCCTGCAGCACGGTGATGTCACCCATGTTCTCGGTATCGCCGTACTCAGTCGCATAGACCTTGTAGTTGCCGCTGTCGTTGATCGGTGCGCCGTTGACGGTGGTGCCGATCTCATCGCTGGTGAATCCACGGATGCTGTAGTTGCCGTCATTCAGCCCGGTGTAGTCATCAGTGGATGCGTTCACGCCGGGAATGCTGTCGACCATCTGCACGAAGGTGCCGCCCGGAGCCGCCTTGACGATCGCATCGCGGCCAATCGTGGACACCGCCTTGGGCGCCGCCTGCACCGACATCAGGCCACCGCCGAGTGACAACGACTGCGCCTGGACCTGCACCGCCGCTAGCTGCAGCACGCGCTTGGTGTCGTTGGAGGTCGTGGTGTTCGATGTACTGGAGGCGCTGGTACGCTGAGCGGTCTGGGTGCCAGCAGCGGCGGGAGCAGACGATGTTGCACTCGACGTGCTCTGGGCCACCGCCATACCAACGCTCATGCCGCAGGCGAGTGCGATCGCCGCTGAAATATGATTTCTTTTCATGTACTTGATCCCAGATAGGTCATTTAAAAAGGGCGCCGCTTGAATGCTTCAACCTGCCCGCAAAGCGCGAGGCAAAGGCACAAGAAATAGCTGATTACGCAAGAATTAACGTCAAATCCAAGGCAACAAAAAGCCCAGTCGTCGAGACCGGGCGATTACTTGCGATAAGTGCGTTTTATTTTACGTTCGCAGTCGATTTCACTATGGCTGCCTGAATAGATGAAGTGTGAAGCTCAGCTAATATCGCATATTGATTTTACGGTATTTTTACACAATTTAAAGTGCCCGTCCTCAATTCAGCCGAGCCTCCGACCATCCCTTGCGTAGGCGCCGCGCAACGGCATGCGCAGGGTGTCGGGTTGTCGGGCATGGCCAAAGCGCCTTCAGCCATTCACTGGCTGACTGGACTCCAGCTTGCCCAGATAACGGGCGCGCTTGGCGGGTTTCAGGCTGGCAAGATCGAGCAACACCAGGCCGTCGACACAGCCGGAGAAGCCCGGATCCTCGCCAAAGTCGAGAAATTGCACGCCATCGGGCTCGACCAGATCGACGTATTGGCGATAGAGCACCGGCATCGTTACGCCCAGCGCATCCAGATGATGCTTGAGCCTGCCCAGCCCGGCGGATGCGTCCAGGCCATCCAGAGCCAGGCGTACGCCTTCGACAACTTCGGGCGAAATCACGAAGGGTTGGCGCGCGGCGGCCAGACCCGGCGCGCCAAAATAGTGCTGATGTGCCGCCGCAATCCATTCCCGTGCTTCGCGCGGCAGCTTCACCGACATGCTGACCGGGCCAAACAGGTAACGAAGGTCGCGATGGCGCTGGAGATAAAGGCCGATACCCTGCCACAGCTGATCCAGCGCACGCGAACGCCAGTAAGCGGGAGCAATGAAACTGCGCCCGAGCTCCAGTCCCCGGGTCAGACGTGACTCCAGCTCTGGCGCATAATTGAACAAGCTGGAGCTGTAGAGGCCTTTCATGCCGCGCTGCGCGATCAACCGCGCACCGTGCCCGAATCGGTATGAACCCACGATGCGCAAGGCCCTGGAGTCCCATAACACCAGATGCTCATAGTGCGGGTCGTACTCGTCCAGATCACGGCGCGCGCCCGTGCCTTCGCCCACCTTGCGGAAGGTCAGCTCGCGCAGACGCCCGATCTCACGCATCACCACGCTGTCGGTCGCCCCCTGAAACAGCCACGCCTGCTTGCCGTCGCCTAGTTCGGCCAGCTTTTCCGCGCCCACCAGCTCAGCCGCCACCTGCTCGGCCGGCTCCGGCAAGGCCAGTGGTGCCTGCCCACCGAAAATCAGGCCACGATGACGGCCTACCCGATAAACATGCCGGCGCATCAATTTGCTCGCCTGCATCGAGGAACCGCCACTGCGCTGCTGCAGCTCTTCCGCGCTGACCAGGGCGCCGATGCTGAAACCGATACGGCGGCGACCGGGCGCCACCGCCTCACGCGGAAGCATGGCAGTACTCAGCGGCTTGGCCAGCATCGACAAGCCATAGAACGCGGTCGAATTGCGCGCCGCGACATGCACGGGAAGCACCGGCGCCTTGCTGCGCATGGACAGGCGTGCAAAGCCATCGGACCAGCGGCCATCGCGCACGCCACCGGCACCCATCCGCGACACTTCGCCGGCAGGAAAAAGAATCAGCGCCTCACCTTTGTCCAGCGCCCGATAGATGCCACGCAGGCGGGAAGCGGCACCGTTGCCGAAAACGTCAACCGGCAGCAGCAACTTGCCCAGTTGCGGAATCACTGAAAGCCAGTCATTGCCCAGCATGCGCACGTCGCGGCGCACCGAGCCGATCAGCTGCACCAGCGCCATGGCGTCCTGCATGCCCAACGGATGATTGGCCACCACCAGCAAGGGGCCTTCGACCGGAATGTGCTCACGATCGCGCGGGTCGATCTGGTAGCTGGTGCCGAGCACGTCAAGCACACGCTCGGCGAAATCGAAACCCTCGGCCCCGGCGACTTGTTCAAGCACCCGGTTGAACCCGTCTTCATCAGCCAGCCGCCCGAGCATGCCGGCAACCGGGCGGCGAATTCGCGGGTGCTGAGTCAACCAGGGCAAACGCTCAATAAGGGATTGTTCGATGCTCAGCATGACTGCTTCCTCGGAGGCCCCCATCCTGGCGACCAACTATGACAGCCGAGCGGCCATTCGTAGAATCATGCGTTGCAGTCGGGTTGCCAGACTGTTTCAGGGGACCGAGTGCAGGAAGGACGCCACCCCGGACATGAACATCTGCACCGACAAGGCGATCAGCAGCATGCCCATCACGCGCTCAAGCGCGGTCAGCACGCTCTCCCCGAGCCATCGGAACAAATAGGTGGCGCTGAGCAAGATGAACGACGTCGCCAGCCATGCCAGCAACAACGCGATCACCCAGTCCGCCGTACGGCCAGGCTGGGTATTGGTCAGCAGAAGCAGGGCAGCCATGGCGGAGGGGCCGGCCACCCCGGGAATCGCCATCGGCACGATGAACGGCTCGCCTTCGCCCTGCTTGCCAAAAATGCCGCCGCCATCGGCTGGCGGAAACACCATGCGGATACCGATCAGGAACAACACGATGCCACCGGCGATGCTGATTGAATCCGGCTTCAGCTGCAGCAACTGCAGGATGTGCTGACCGCCGAACAGGAACACCAGCAGCACGCCGAGCGCAATCAGCAGTTCGCGCACCATCACCCAACGGCGGCGCTTGGGCGGAACGTCCTTGAGCAGGCTCAGGAAAAACGGGATATTGCCCAGCGGGTCCATGATCAGAAACAACATGATTCCCGCCGACAACGTGGTCATCTGCGCTTCCATCTCAACTCCCGTCAGCTAAAGCTGGCGCCGCGCTGGCAACGCCCAGGTGTGTTCAGTCGACCCGCAGATCGAGCACGCCGCCGCGTGCAGCCAGCGCTTGCGTGCTCAGCAGATAAACGGCCGCCACGGCAGCGGCATCCGGTGGCGGCCGCTGCATGATGTCTTCGCCGAAGTACGCCAGCCGGCGCAATGCCGTGCGCATCGGCGCAGGCAGCATGGCATGGACGCGCAGGGGGCCGCCGTCATTCTCGTCGTGCAGGATCGCCACGAAGCGCTCCAGCGCCGCCTTCGAAACGCCATAGCCGCCCCAGTGCGCGCGTTGGAGCAAGTCGGGATTGTCCAGCACAAACACCACCGAGCTGTCGCTGGCCTGGGTCAGCAAGGGCAGACAGGCCTGAGTCAGCGCAAACGGTGCCGACACATTCACATGCAGTGCGCGCAGCCAGTCATCCGGCTTGAGCATCGAGATCGGTGTCAGCCCGGTGAAGCTGGCAGCCGCATGCACGATGCCATCGAGCCGGCCGAAGTCGCGCTCAAGCCCGTCGGCCAGCGCTTCATAGTCACTCGGCGTGGCCACTTCCATGTCCAGCGGATGGATCACCGGCTCGGACAAGCCCTCTTCCCGCATCGCGTCGTAAAGCTTTTCCAGCTGACGCTTGCGCTTGCCGGTAATCACTACCGTGGCTCCGGCACGCGACGCCGCACGCGCCACGGCGCCACCCAGACCACCGTAGCCGCCAGTCACCAACACCACCCGATCGACCAGTGTGTCAGCGGCCGGTGACCAGCCTGCTGGCAAACGCGCGATGGGCAATGCCGTCATGGCATGGCCCCGGCCACGTCGCTGGCCATCCGGCTCAGCTCACCGGCTGCCTTCAGGTCCTCGATGATGTCGCAGCCACCAATCAGCTCGCCATGAATGAACAACTGCGGAAACGTGGGCCAGTTCGCAAAATGCGGCAAGGCCGCGCGTATCTGCGGATCCGCCAGCACGTTCACCGAGTGAAACACCGCACCGGCCTCGGTCAGCGCCTGTGCCGCGCGATGCGAAAAACCACACATCGGAAACTCTGGCGTGCCTTTCATGAAAAGCACGATCGGATGTTCGGCCAGCATCGCCTTGATTTGCTCGTTGATGTCCATAGTTCGGTGTTTCATCTTTACAATGCAGGCAGACCGGTATTGTATCAGTCAGTCGTCGGCTGCCGCCCACTGCGCCGCCCTCTCTCTCCGCCACCGCCAAGGAGCCTCTCATGGCCATCGAACTTCCCCCGCTTCCGTACGAAAAGAATGCACTCGAACCGCATATTTCCGCCGAAACGCTGGAATATCACTATGGCAAGCATCACCAGGCCTATGTGACCAACCTGAACAAGCTGATCGAAGGCACCGAGTTTGCCGATGCCGCGCTGGAAGACATCATCAAGAAGTCGTCCGGCGGCGTGTTCAACAACGCCGCGCAGATCTGGAATCACACGTTCTACTGGCACTCCATGAGCCCCAAGGGCGGCGGCGCCCCCAGCGGCAAGCTGGCCGATGCCATCAACAAGGCTTTTGGTTCAGTGGACAAGTTCAAGGAAGAGTTCAGCAAATCCGCGGCCGGCAATTTCGGCTCGGGCTGGACCTGGCTGGTGCAGCGTCCGGACGGCTCGCTGGGTATCGTCAACACGTCCAATGCGGCTACGCCGATCACCGGCAGCGACAAGCCGCTGTTCACCGCCGACGTGTGGGAGCATGCGTATTACATCGATTACCGCAATGCGCGCCCGAAGTATGTGGAAGCATTCTGGAACCTGGTGAACTGGGACTTTGCGGCAAAAAATCTCGCCTGAAGCCAAACGCCATGATCAAAAAAACGGAGCCGGCAACGGCTCCGTTTTTTCATGCCTGACAAAACCGATCAACCCAGCCGGTCGTCGGCCAGGTGATAGTGCGGATCTTCCACTGCGTTGGATTCCACCATGCCGCTGGCCTTGCGCAGCAACTCGGCACAGTCGGGACTCAGATGGCGCAGATGCAGGCGCTTGCCCTGCTTCTGGTAACGCTCGGCCAAAGCGTCAATGGCCTCGATCGCTGAATGATCCATCACCTTGGCCTGACCAAACTCCACGACCACATGCTCGGGATCGTCCTTGGGATTGAACAGATTCTGGAAATTGCTGGTCGAGGCGAAAAACAGCGTGCCCTTCAGCTCGTAGATGCGGCTGCCATGCGCATCGATCCGCGAGGTCACCTCGATCTGACTGGCGTGCTGCCAGGCGAACACCAGTGCCGCGATCACCACGCCGATGACCACCGCCACCGCCAGGTCGGTGAAGATCGTCACCACGGTCACCGCCACGACCACCAGGGCGTCGGCACGCGGCACCTTGCCCAGCACGCGCACACTGCCCCATGCGAAGGTCTTGGCCGACACCACGAACATCACCCCGATCAACGCCGCCAGCGGAATGCGCTCGATCAGGCTGGAGCCAAACAGGATGAAGCTGAGCAAACCGAGCCCGGCGACGATGCCGGAAAGCCGGTGCGTCGCACCGGCGCCAACATTGATCATGCTCTGGCCGATCATCGCGCAACCACCCATGCCACCAAAAAAACCGGTGACCACGTTGGCGGTGCCTTGCGCCAGGCACTCGCGGTTGGGCTTGCCCCGCGTGTCGGTCATGTCATCGATCAGATTCAGGGTGAGCAGCGACTCGATCAGCCCGACCATGGCCATGATCAGTGCATATGGAAACACGATGCGCAGCGTCTCCAGATTCCACGGCACCTCGGGAATATGAAAGCTGGGCAGACCGCCCTTGATCGACGCGAGGTCGCCCACGGTGCGGGTTTCGATGCCCATGAAGTTGGTCAGCAAGGCCACGACGAGAATCGCTACCAGCGCTGAAGGGACGGCCTTGGTCAGTCGTGGCAACAGGTAAATGATGGCCATGGATACGGCCACCAGCGCCAGCATGACCCACAAGGCGCGCCCGACGATCCACTCGCCGTGCTGTTGAAAATGCGGCATCTGGGCCAGAAAAATCACGATCGCCAGGCCATTGACGAAGCCCAGCATCACCGGATGCGGCACCATGCGGATGAACTTGCCCAGGCGCAGCGCACCAAACAGCAACTGCAGCATCCCCATCATGATCACCGCGGCGAACAGATACTGCACGCCGTGCTGCATCACCAGCGCCACGATCACCACCGCGATTGCTCCGGTCGCACCGGAAATCATCCCCGGCCGACCACCGAGCACCGCCGTAATCAGACACATCATGAAAGCGGCATACAGGCCGGTCAGCGGATTGACGTGAGCGACCACGGCAAACGCGATCGCTTCCGGCACCAGCGCAAACGCGACCGTGAGACCGGACAAGACATTGTTCTTCGCTTGCGCGAACGAGAGTGACATGGAATTCCCTGAGATGGATCAGCCGCCCGCACTCCCATCGACAAAAGGAGCTTGAGAAGACTGTGAATGTCTGGCAAAGATGCGGCGTCGAACGACGCACAGGCACAGCAAAACGGAACAGGGGGGCGTCACTTACACTGGCTGAAGGTCCCGAGTATGTGCGCAAGGCCTTCTTCGAAGGCGCAAGATCATAACAGGAAGCTCAGCCCTGCCGACGCCGGATGGGTCAACGGTGCAGGGTTTCCAGAGCCGGCCGTGCCTGTTCCTGTCGCCCGAGTGACTCGGCCAGACCACTCATGCGCTCGACCAGCGTGGCCGCATCCACCGCACAAACCGTGGCGTGTCCCACCTTTCGACCCGGTCGCGCCTGCTTGCCGTAGTCATGCCAATGTGCATCGACGGTATTGAGCACCGTCGCCGCGTCGGGCAAGTCGCCGATCCAGTTGAACATCGCAGACAGGCCGCGCACGCCGGTGTCGCCCAAAGGCAAGCCAAGCACGGCGCGCACATGATTCTCGAACTGGCTCGTGTGGGCGCCTTCGATGGTCCAGTGACCGGAATTGTGCACTCGCGGTGCCATCTCGTTGCCCAGCAACTCGCCATCGCGAACGAACAGCTCCAGCGCAAACACGCCGACATATTCGAGCCGCTCGGCCAGGGTACGCGCCAGGGCGGTGGCCCGTTGCTGCAATTGATCGATATCCGGCGCCGGTGCCAGGCTCATCGCCAGCACGCCATCGGTATGCCAGTTGCGAGTCAGTGGCCAGGTGCGGAAGTCGCCGTCGCGCCCCCGCACCGCGATCACCGACAGCTCGCGCTCGAATGGAACAAAGGCTTCCAGGATCAAACCGTGCAGCGAAGCCTGCGCGCCGAGGGCGGCCCAGGCCGCGTCGGCATCGACCACGCTGGCGAGACGAAATTGTCCCTTGCCGTCATAACCCAGTCGACGTGTCTTCAGGATGGCCGGCGCGCCCACCGCGGCCAAGGCCTGGTCCAGTTGGGCACGCGTATCCACCGTCATGAAGTCCGGCGTCGGCAGGCCGCACTCACGGAACAAGGTTTTTTCGGCCAGACGGTCCTGCGCTACGGCCAGCGCCTGCGGCGCGGGGAACACGGCGACCCGCTCGGCCAGCCAGTGTGCGGTTTCCGCCGGCACATTTTCGAAATCAAAGGTGACCACGTCGACCTGCCGGGCGAACGCCTCGAGTGCGACGTAGTCAGTCCAGTCGGCCACGACCAGCGGCGCGACCTGACCCGCGCAGGCATCTGCGGCGCTATCCACCACCAGGGACTTGATGCCCAGCGGCGCGGCTGCAAGCGCCAGCATGCGAGCGAGTTGACCGCCACCAAGAATGCCTACCACGGGCTGCCGTCGTTCACTCATGCGCGTGGGTCCGGTTGATCGAGCACCGCCTGGGTTTGCCGCGCCCGCCATTCATCCAGTGCACGGGCCAGATCGGGGTCGTGCAAGGCCAACACCGCCGCCGCCAGCAAGCCGGCGTTTACCGCGCCGGCCCGACCGATCGCGAGGGTGCCCACCGGAATGCCCGCGGGCATCTGGGCGATCGACAGCAACGAATCCATGCCGTTGAGCGCCTTCGACTGCACCGGCACGCCGAACACCGGCAGCCGGGTCTTGGCCGCCAGCATGCCCGGCAAATGCGCGGCACCGCCGGCCCCGGCGATGATCACCTGAATGCCACGCCCGGGGGCTTGCTCGGCATAGCTGAACAGGAGGTCTGGGGTGCGATGGGCGGACACCACACGCACCTCATGCGCCACACCCAGCTCGGCCAATACGCTGGCCGTGTTCTGCATGGTTTCCCAATCCGAACGTGAACCCATCACCACGCCCACGCGCGGCGGCTTGATTGTTCCTGTCATGGCCGGGCCGTCCAAAAACCGTTATCGTACCGACTTTCTCCAGCCCGGCACACCCGAGCCCATCGATCTATGGACAAGCGTCTACTCGACATCCTGTGCTGCCCGGTCAGCAAAACCCCGGTGCGCCCGTTGGGCAAACACGAACTCGAGGCATTGAATGCAGCCATTGCCACCGGCAAGGTCCAGTCCATTGCCGGCGCGGTGTTGAAGCAGCGGATCGACCAGGCGCTGATCACCACCGACGGCAAGGTCATCTACCGGATCGAGGACGGTATTCCGGTGATGCTGCCCGAGGAAGGCATTGGCACCATTCAGCTCACCGACTGGCCCACAACGTAATCTCAGGCGTTTACCGGGCCAGATGGCCTGGCATGACACGGTGACCCGATTTGGCTTATCGTCGGCATCTGGGCAGCACATTCGGATTTCAGCTGCACGCAGCATCATGCTCTCCATGGGGTACGGCGATGAACGAAGCCAGTGATCCATCCCGAGTCGTACATCTGAGCCAGCGCATGGACCCAGGCAGCGAGCGCGTGGGCGAGCTCCTCAACGCGGTCCGCGGCATCGCCGGCAAGCGCCTGCAGCAGTGGATCGGCAATGCCTTCGAACAGGTCGATGACGCGTTGTTTGACCTCGCTGAAAAGGCCGAAAACAATGCGGCCCAGATGCACTACTTCGATGGCATGCGCGAAGTCCGCAAGCGTCGACCAGCTGTCGAGCGTCATTTCCTGGGCACGATCAACCGCAAAATCGGTGAACTGACCCACCCCGCCGCGCCGCTGCAGCAAACGTCGACGTCTGCGTCACTGGGTTCGATGGAGCTGTCGCTGGTCGCCGACAATGAGCTGGAGGAGTCGCTCGCGATCACCAGCATGATCGGCAAGAACGACTCCAGACTTTCGCGCGACCTGTTTGCCGTGAATCAGCGGTTATCGGTGATCTGTGGCGGGCACAAGGTGGACGATGCCAGCAACCCGGTCGCTCCTGCCGCGCTGGCACAGGCGTTTCGCGAGGCGCTGCACGAACTCACGGCGGACATGCGGGTCAAGCTGATCATCTACAAGCTTTTCGACCGCTATGTGCTGTCGATGCTGGAAGAGCTCTACCACGAGATAAATGCCGAACTGGTTCGCGCTGGCGTGCTGCCGCAACTGCGTCACGAGATACTGCGCAACAATCAGGGCAGGACCGCAGCAGCCACGGGTGGAAACGCTGCGGCGGCAGAAATCTCCGGCAGCAGCGCAACCGAAGAAGCGGGCGAGATCCCCAGCGACCTGCTGCAGACCTTGCATGCGCTGTTCAGTGCGCGGCGCGGTCCATCTGCCGGTATCGTCGGCCCGCTCGGCGATGGCAATGCTCGCGCAACGCCAAGCGGGCCGCTGCCTTCGGCGAATGAACTGCTGGGCGCTCTCAGCGTGCTGCAGAGCCAGATTGCCAGTGCCGGCCCGCTGCGTTACGCGCAGGTGGACGATGCCGTTGAACTCAGCCGTGAGGTGCTGGAGCTGAAGCAGCAGTTGCTCACCCAGATTGGTGCGCTGCGCGGCGAACGGCCCAGCCATGTCGCCAATATCGATGAAGACACCATTGACCTGGTCGGCATGCTGTTTGAATTCATCCTCGAGGATCGCAACCTTCCCACCGCCATGCAGGTCATGCTGGCAAGGCTGCAGATTCCTTACCTGAAAGCGGCGATCCTTGACCGGAAAATGTTCTCGCATCGCCAGCACCCGGCACGCCGGTTGCTGGACGGGCTCGCCGAGCAGGCAAAGAGCTGGTCGGAAGAATCCGATCGCGACCATCGCCTGCACGAAAAAGTGAAGTCGATCGTCGACAAGTTGCTGCACGATTTCGACGACGATATGGGTATTTTCGAGCGACTGCTGACCGACCTCCAGCAATTCCAGGACATCAACAAGCGGCGCTCTGAAGTGGCCGAACAGCGTGTCGCCGAATCCACCCGCGGCCGCGAAAAGCTTGAGCAGGCCCGGCGCCGCGCTGCCCGCGAGATTCTCGATCGCATTGGCGAGAACAGGCTGCCGCCGCTGGTGCATGGCGTGCTCGCCCGTGCCTGGGCCAACCATCTGGTACTGACCCTGCTGCGTCAGGGCGAAACGTCGCCGGAATTCAAGAGCGCACTGCGCTTCATCGATGAATTCATCGCCAGCACCAGGCCGGCGAACGACGCTGCCAGCAGGCAAACATTGCGGCAGATGCTTCCCGGTATCGAACGGGCGCTGCGCCAGGGCCTGGCGAATGTGGCGTTCCAGGAACAGGACATCGATCGCCTGCTCGGACAGTTGCATACGTACTACCGCCAGCAGCTCGGTGAAAAGCTGGATGCCAACGAGATCGTCACGGTCGAGGAAGATCCGGCCATGCTGGCCATTCCCGACAGCATCCAGCCCGTCATCGACACCCATGCCAGCGAGAGAGAGGCTATCGAGGAGGAGGAAGAGACCTTCGTGGTCCCTCCCGACAGCCCGGAATGGCAGCAGGTTCAGGCGCTGCAGGCAGGCAACTGGCTTGAATTCTGCCCGCCGAATGAGGCGATGAACCGGGCCAAGCTCTCATGGATCAGCCCGATGAGCGGACGCTACCTTTTCGTCAATCGGCGCGGCCTGAAAGTTGCCGATTACCCGCCACAGGAGCTAGCCGTGCTGTTTGGCAATGGCCAGGCCCGCCTGCTGGCAGCCAATGCATTGTTCGACCGCGCGATGAGTGCGATTGTCGGCAAGCTGAGCCAGCCGGATGCCAACGAAGCGGCTTCGGATAGCGAATGACCCTGGCTGCATCGCTCGCGCAGCCTGATGCTGCACAGATTTCCGCCGACGTGGAACGCGCCCTGGCCGAAGATATCGGTCAGGGTGATGCCACGGCCGGGCTGCTACCCACCAATGCCCAGGCCCACGCTGAATTGACCTGTCGCGAGCAGGCGGTCATCGCCGGCTGCGCCTGGTTCGATACCTGCTTTCGCCGGCTTGACCCTGCCGTCCGCATCGATTGGCTGGTTCGCGATGGCGAACGGGCCAGGGCCGGGGACGTGATCTGTCGCCTCTACGGTGATGCCCGCTCACTGGTGACCGCCGAGCGGGCAGCCCTGAATTTTCTGCAGCTGCTTTCGGCCACCGCCACGATCACCGCCGACTATGTCGCCGCCGTCACTGGTACCGCCGTGCGGGTACTGGATACCCGCAAGACCATTCCCGGCCTGCGCGTGGCCCAGAAATATGCCGTGCGCTGCGGCGGCGGGCACAATCAGCGCATGGGCTTGTACGACGCGATCCTGATCAAGGAAAACCACATCATCGCCGCCGGCAGCATCACCGCCGCGATGCGGGCTGCGCGTGAGCAGCAGCCAAAGCTGATGGTCGAAGTCGAGGTGGAGAATCTGGTCGAACTTTCAGAGGCGATCGCGGCCGGCGCTGACCGCATCATGCTGGACAACTTCGATTTGCCGCAGATGACCGAGGCCGTGCGCTACACCGCCGGCCGGGTGCCGCTGGAGGTATCGGGCAATGTCGACCTGAAGACCATTGGCGCGTTTGCCGGCACCGGCGTGGATTTCATCTCGGTCGGTGCCCTGACCAAGCATGTCCGAGCCATTGACCTGTCGCTGCGCCTGCGGCTGAGCCTGGCCTCAAGCGCGGACATTTCAACCAAGCCGTGATCCGGCTTGCCTGGCGGCAGCGGCGCCCACACACTGCAGGGATGAGCGATCTCTTCAATCTGCTGTCACTGCTGGTATTCGGCGCCTTGGTCGGGTTGTGGTTGAAACTGAGCAGGGCCCGCGAGCGCGCAACTCACGAAGCAGGTCAGCAGTGCCTGCAGCATGGACTGCAATTGCTGGATGAAACCGTGGGCCTTCGCGGCTTGCGCTTGCGTCGGGTCAACGGCCTGCAGCGGATCGAGCGCTGCTACGGCTTTGAGGTAAGCATCGACGGTGATGATCGCCAGCCCGGAAGATTGTGGATGATTGGCGACGCCCTGAGCAGCCTGAGCTTGCCGACCGTCACCTTGCTGCCAGCAAGCCTTGATGCAACTGAAGTCGCCGTCGGGACAACGGGAGGCAAAGTGTTGCCATTCCGGCCGCGCCCGGACAACCGCCTGCACTGACAAGCAACAGGGGCCGCAAAGCGGCCCCTGCCCGATCGACGGACTACTTGATGACCCGCAGATGCGGTGCGCCGCGTTTGGGCTTGGCACCGCTACCCTCGACGGGCGCAGGAGTATCTGGCGGTGGCGTCATCGGCGGTGGCGTGTCGCCGCCCTCCTCGTCAGCCGGAAACATCATGCCCTGTCCGTTCTCCTGGGCGTAAAGCGCAAGCACCGCCGTTACCGGAATCTGGATGCTCTGGCTGACTCCGGAAAATCGTGCCTGGAAACTGATCCATTCGTTGCCCATATCCAGATTCACCACGGCGCGCATCGCCAGGTTCATCACCACCTGACCGTTCTTGATGACCTGCGGCGGCACGCGTACCCCCGCGAAACCAGCATCGACCAGAATGTATGGGGTAAGGTTGTTGTCGCTGATCCAGTCGTAAATCGCCCGCAACAGATACGGACGATTGGAACTCATTGCCACGCTTTCATGCTTGCTCATGATCTTGCCGCATCGCCTTTTCTTGATCGGTCATGCTGCGCGCAAAACCCTGACTATGAAACAAACGCTCACCGTAATCGATAATCGGCTTGCCTTGACGTCCCAGATCGACACCCAGCCACGACAGGCGCCATATCACCGGTGCAACCAGGCAATCGACCAGGCTCATTTCCTGGCTTAGAAAAAATCGGGAAGCCTTGAACAGCAGCAGGTTGGACAACAACTGCTCGCGCAACCGCTTGCGCGCCGCATCGACCGCTCGCCCGCCCGCGCGGATCGTATCCACCTCCGGCAACCAGTCCTTCTCGATTCGCACAGACGCTACACGCAGACGGGCGCGCGACTGGGGGTCGATCGGCATCAACGGCGGGTGCGGATAGCGCTCGTCGATGTATTCGCACACCACCGACGTATCGAACAAGGTCAGGTCCCTGTCTACCAGGGTTGGCGTACTGGCATAGGGATTGAGATCGATCAAGTCTTCCGGCGGCCTGCCCGGCTCGACCATGACCCGTTCGTAGACGACTGCCTTGGCGGCCAGCACCAACCGCGCCCGATGACACTGAATGTCGTCGGCTGTGGTGTACAAGGTGAGTACGGTACGCGAGCGAGTGCCTTGAACCATGGGCGATTCCCTGTCGATGAGACGATGGCGGCGGCCTCAGCCGCCGCCATCAGGTGATGCCATCCGGCTTCAGTGCACGTCTTTCCAGAACTCCTGCTTCAGCAGGTAGGCAAGGAATGTGAAGAAAGCCAGGAACAACAACACCCAGACTCCGTAATGGTGACGCTGCAGGGCCGCCGGCTCGGAGACGTATTGAAGGAAGCTGGTGAGGTCGCGGGTCGCCTGCTGAAACTGTGCCGGCGTCATCTTGCCCGGGTGCGAAAGAACCAGCTTCTCGACCGTCGCAGCACCACCGTCCGTGCCAGGCTTCATTTCCGCGGTCTGCATGCCTTGCAGCTCCCACAACGGGAACGGCATGGCGGCGTTCGGCAACGCCGTGTTGTTCCAGCCGATCGGGCTGTGCGGATCCAGGTAGAAGGAGTTGAGGTAGGTATAGACCCAGTCGGCGCCCCTCGCCTCCACTTCGAGCGAGAGATCCGGCGGACTCTTGCCGAACCATGTCGCAGCCGAGCCCGCTGGCATATGCGAAATGACCGGATCGTCGAACTTGGCACCGGTGAAATCGAGGTTCTGCATCACCTCCTGCTCGGTCAGGCCAAGATCCTGTGCCAGGCGCGAGTAGCGCATGTACTTCAGCGAGTGGCAGCCAACGCAGTAGTTGAAGAACAACTTTGCGCCGCGCTGCAAAGAGGCCTGATCGCGCACGTCGGCGCCTGATTTCATCAGACCGCCTTCAGCGCCCACGGCGTGCACCGGCATGGTGCCAGCCAGGAGACCGAACGCCAGTGCGAAACTGGCCAGAAAATGCTTCATCGTCGTCTGCCGCTTAGTCATGCGTGGTCACCCGATCCGGAACCGGCTTGGTCTTCTCCCAGCCGAAATAGGTATAGGCCCAGAGGAAGACGAAGAAGCCAAAGTAAAGAAGGGTCATGACTCGACCGAACAGGTTTTCCCAGGTCGTGAGGTCAACATTGCCGAACCACTCCGGGATCACCTCGGCGGTGATGCCTGCGCCCACCGCACCCAGGCCGAAGAAGGCCAGCACGAATACGCCAAGCGCCACCTTGTAGCCGGTGCCGCGATAGCGGATTGACTTGACCTTGCCGCGATCGATCCAGGGCATCACGAACAGCACCGCAATCGCACCGAACATCGCCAGCACGCCCCACACGGCCGTCCCCAGAAACGATGGGATCATTCGCACGATGGCGTAGAACGGAGTGAAGTACCACACCGGCTTGATCTCTGCCGGAGTGACCAGGTTATTCGCGCGGATTGCGTTGTCGTGCTCCAGGAACCAGCCACCCAGCGTCGGCGCGAAGAAAATGATGAACGCGGCGATCAGCAGGAAGAAGCCCACGCCGACCAGATCCTTCACCGTGTAATACGGGTGGAACGGAATGCCGTCGGCCGGCTTCAGGGCGTCCCAACGGTTGCCCTTGGGTCCCTTCTTGATCTCCACGCCGTCCGGGTTGTTCGAACCCACCTCATGCAACGCGGCGATATGCAGTACCACCAGCAGCAACAGCACCAGCGGCAACGCGATCACGTGCAACGCGAAGAAGCGATTGAGCGTGGCGTCACCGGGCAGAAAGTCGCCCATGATCCACTGGACCAACGAGTCGCCAATGTAGGGTATCGTTCCGAACAGGGAAATGATCACCTTGGCGCCCCAGAACGACATGTTGCCCCATGGCAACACATAACCCATGAACGCCTCGGCCATCAGCGCCAGGAAAATCAGCATGCCAAGCAGCCACACCAACTCGCGCGGCTTCTTGTACGAGCCGTACATGATCCCGCGGAACATGTGCAGGAACACCACCACGAAGAACAGCGATGCGCCGGTGGAGTGCATGTAGCGGATCAGCCACCCCCACTCCACGTCGCGCATGATGTACTGCACCGAATCGAACGCACCGGCGGCGCTCGGGTTGTAGTTCATGGTGAGGAAGATGCCGGTGACGATCTGGTTGACCAGCACCAGCATCGCCAGCGAGCCAAAGTAGTACCAGAGGTTGAAATTCTTCGGCGCGTAGTACTCGGTCATGTGGGCGCGATACATCGGCGCCATACCCGGCGCCCGCTCATTGACCCATTCGCCGATATTCGTGAATACGTTGGCCATCAGCCAGCCTCCTGTGGATTCACGCCGATCTGCACCGTCATGTCGTCGACGAAATGGTAGGGCGGAATCACCATGTTTTTCGGCGCAGGCACGCCCTGGTAGACCCGGCCGGCCATGTCGTAGCGCGAATGGTGACAGGGGCAGTAGTAACCACCCTGCCAGTTCGGATCGAACGGCTCGGGCTTGATCTCGCCCTTGTAATCCGGCACGCAACCCAGGTGGGTGCAGATGCCGATCATCACCAGCCACTCGGGCTTGATCGAGCGGGTACCGTTCTGCGCGTACTTGGGCTGTTGATCAACCAGTGACTTGGGGTCAACCAGGCGAACGTCCTGCGCTGGCAGCACCTTCAACTGCGACGGTGTTCGATTGACGATGAACACCGGCAGGCTGCGCCAGCCGACGATCAGCTGCTGCCCTGTCTCTATTTTCTTCAGTGACTGTGTAACTGGAGCACCAGCTGCCTTGGCGCGCGCGCTGGGTTCCCACGACTTGATGAAGGGCACAGCTGCCGACACGATTCCTATGCCACCAACCACCGCAGTGGTTGCTGTAAGGAAGCGGCGGCGGCCATGATCGACGACTTCGTTCGCCATCAGGCTCTCCGGTTACTTGCTAAGTCACTTCTGGAAGAGGTTTTTGAACCCCCTAAAAATCGCGTTAGTGTAGCGTCAGGACTGGACTCGTACAATAAACTGAATAGACCCGAAATCCACCCTTCACGACTTTTCTGTCACGACTCGCCGGAACGCTTTCTTTTCGACATGAAACATGCCGCCGGCACCCTCCTTTTCATAGCCCGCTTCGCCGTCCTCGGGCTGGCGATGGCTTTTGTGGTTGGCCTTTTCTGGCCAGGCAGCGGGGAGCGGCTGCGCGCGCGCTTCGGCCTGACCTCACCCTCCCCGGCTACCGTGGGCCAGCCGCGCGAGCGCAGCGGTCCGGTCTCCTATGCCGACGCCGTGGCGATCGCCGCACCATCGGTGGTGAACATTTACGCCAACAAGATCGTTACCGAACAGGCCGTACGCATGTACGACAATCCTGTGCTGCAACAACTGTTTGGCGGCCAGCCCACCACACTGCAGCACCGCGAGCAGACCCTCGGCTCCGGCGTCATCGTCAGCGCGCAGGGCCAAGGCTACGTGTTGACCAACAACCACGTCATTGCGAACGCGCAGAACATTCAGGTGCTGCTCTACGACGGCCGCATCGCCAAGGCCACCCTGGTCGGCGCCGATGAGGAGTCCGACCTGGCGGTGCTGAAAATCGACGCCAGCAACCTGCCGGTGATCCACCTGGCCGATCAGCAACCACTTCGTGCCGGTGACGTGGTGCTGGCGATTGGCAACCCGCTCGGACTCAACCAGACCGTGACCATGGGCATCGTCAGTGCCATCGGCCGTCAGTTGAACAGCTCCAGCGCGGAGAACTTCATCCAGACCGATGCGGCGATCAATCTGGGCAACTCCGGCGGCGCACTGGTCAATACCGAAGGCGAACTGGTCGGCATCAACACCTTGCTGATCGGCAAACCGGCCGGCGCCGAGGGGATCGGCTTTGCGATCCCGGTGGCCACGGCGAAGAAGGTGCTCGACCAGATCATCACCACCGGCCATGTCGTGCGCGGCTGGATGGGTGCCGACTACGGTTTTGTTCCCGTCGCTGCCAACAGCGGCCTGCCCGCGGCAGCACGCGGCGTCCAGGTGACCGTGGTCTACCCCGGCAGCCCTGCAGCACTGGCCGGAATCAAGCCGCGCGATATCCTGCTGCAGATCGGCAACGACAACATTCTCGACCCGGCTGACCTGCGCAGGCGCGAAGCGGCACTCAAGCCAGGTAGCACGGTCGAGGTTTCCGGCCTGCGCAACGGCAGTCCGTTTCATCTCGATGTGACCCTGGCGCAACGCCCTGAGATGCCCAGCTCCGCGACGGATGAGTAACACCGTGGTGATGTAACTAGCTGAAAAACCCGGGCTCAGCCTGGCCCGCGCGACGCCAGCGGCGTATGGATGGCGGCGCCGTAACGTTGCCGCAAGGTAGCTACCCGTTCCACGTAGACCTGGGTTTCAGCATAGGGCGGCACGCCCTTGTAGCGCTGAACCGCCCCGGGACCGGCGTTGTAGGCAGCCGCGGCCAGCCGCTCGTTGCCGTCAAAGTCATGCAGCAACAGGCTCAGGTAGCGCGCGCCACCGCGGATGTTCTGATCGGAATTGAAGGCGTCCAGCACGCCCATGTCGACGGCCGTACCCGGCATCAGCTGCATCAGACCCTGCGCACCCTTGAGCGACAGCGCGCGCGGGTTGAACGCACTCTCCGCGTGGATGATCGCGCGCAGGAACGCCTCGTCGACACCGTATTCCAGACTGGCGGAACGGATCGTGTCGGCATAGGCAGTGAGATTGAGCGAGACGCTGCCCCAACGAATCGTCGAATGGATGTTGCAGGCCGCACACGTGGCGATGTAGCTGAAAAGCATGGTCACCGCGCGACCACGCTGACCGGCCGGGCGCAGGTTGGTGTATTCCACGCTGCCGTCCTTTTGTACTACGCGATAGACCGCGCCGCGCAGTACCCGATTGTCGGGCGCACCCACCGCGGCCGCCGCCATCGCCGCATCGTCATGCGACTCCCGATAGCTCCACTGGCCCGGCGTTCCTGCGCCAGCCGCCGCCAGCGGGAGCTTGGCGGTGGTCTGCGCGGAACCGCGCACCGCAGCGAGCGACATCCGCTGCACCGTCGCGTGGCCGACTTGCTGCGCGCTGGTGTCGACCGTTGTCCGCACCGCACCAAGCGAAGTCGGCCTGGCGCCATCAGCCATCAGGCTGTGCGCGGAAGTCGTCACTGACCCGGACACACCGGTCAGCGAGGTGGCTGGCGACACGGGCGCGCGCCGCCGCGGCTGTGCAGTGGCATAGCCACTGATCGCCTTGCAGTCGTGGTAACCCACCCGGCTGCTGCTGAAAACCGCTTCGCCGCTGGCTCCGGTACATCGGTACAAGGTGCCGGCGGAAGCGGACGACCACCACAATGAGGCGCAAGCAAGCCCGATCCAGATCAGGATCAATCGCGATGGGAAGCCTCTGGCAACCTGGTCGACGCTTCCCCCATGGCATGCAACGTCGGACATGGGCGCAGTGTGCCGCCAAGCGCCGCGGACGCCAAGTACAAGCCTCTGGATTCGTGCGCCACGACCACCTCGACCTGGCGTAGACCTGCGGCGACCATCGCACCTGTGGGCGATGGTCAACCCAGGGTCAACCGCTCCGCGACCCGGCTGCCCAATCAAGCGCAAGTGATTGATCCGTCTTGCTGATCCGCTGGCGAGCCCGTTGCTGCACGGGTAAACTGTGCGGTTCAGCGAACTGCTCCTCCCGCTTCACGAACCACGGTACCCATGCCATGACCGGCAAGCCTGTCCCCGCCAAGCTCTTCATCAAGACCCACGGCTGCCAGATGAACGAGTACGACTCGGCCAAGATGGCCGACGTGCTCAAGGCGTCGCATGGCATGGAGCTGACCCAGGACGAGACCGAGGCCGACGTGATCCTGATCAACACCTGCTCGATCCGCGAGAAGGCTCAGGAAAAGGTGTTCAGCCAGCTCGGTCGCTGGAAGCAGCACAAGAAGAACGGCAAGCCGGTGCTGATCGGCGTCGGCGGCTGCGTCGCGTCGCAGGAAGGCGAGGCGATCGTCAAGCGTGCGCCTTACGTCGACCTGGTATTCGGCCCGCAGACCCTGCACCGCCTGCCCGAACTGATCGACCGACAACGCGCCAGCGGCACGCCGCAGGTCGACATCAGCTTCCCCGAAATCGAGAAGTTCGACCGCCTGCCCGAGCCACGCGCGGAAGGCCCGACCGCCTTCGTCTCGATCATGGAAGGCTGCTCCAAGTACTGCAGCTACTGCGTGGTGCCGTACACCCGCGGCGAGGAACTCAGCCGTCCATTCGACGACGTGCTGGTCGAAGTGGCCAAGCTCGCCGCCCAGGGCGTGCGCGAGGTCAACCTGCTCGGCCAGAACGTCAACGCCTACCGCGGCACGACCTTTGATGGCGGCATCGCCGATCTGGCCGTGCTGATCCATGCCATCGCGCAGATCGATGGCATCGGCCGCATCCGCTTCACCACGTCGCACCCGCTGGAGTTCTCCGACTCGCTGATCGAGGCTTACGCCAACGTGCCGCAGCTGGCGAACTACCTGCACCTGCCGGTGCAGGCCGGCTCGGACCGCATCCTCAGCGCGATGAAGCGCGGCTACACCGCGCTGGAATTCAAGCAGAAGATCCGCAAGCTGCGCGCGGTGCGACCGGACATCTGCGTGTCGTCCGATTTCATCGTCGGCTTCCCCGGCGAGACCGAAGAGGACTTCGGCAAGACCATGAAGCTGATCGAGGACATCGGCTTCGACCAGAGCTACTCCTTCATCTTCTCCTCGCGTCCCGGCACGCCAGCGGCCAATCTTGCCGACGACACCCCGGCCACGGAGAAGCACGCGCGACTGATGCGTCTGCAGACGGCGATCAATGCCAACGCCAAGAAAATCAGCGAGGCGATGGTCGGCAGCGTGCAGCGCGTGCTGGTGGAAAAACCGAGCACCCGCGATCCCAGCGAGCTGATGGGGCGCACCGAAAACATGCGCTACGTCAATTTCGCCGGACACCCGCGCATGATCGGCCAGTTCGTCGACGTGCTGATCACCGACGCGATGGCCAACTCGCTGCGCGGGCGGGTAATGCTGGCTGAAGATGTCCCCGCCTGAGACCTCCGCTCTGGTAGGAGCGCACCCTGTGCGCGATGCTCTTGGCCACCTGATCGAAGAGCATCGCGCACAGGGTGCGCTCCTGCAAGGCGAAGGCTAATCCAGCCGCTTGCGGAAACGCAGGATCGCCGCGCCCATCATCACCGCGACAAAGACGACCAGGGCCAGCACGTCGTGCCACATCTCCCACAAGCCCGCGCCGCGCAGCATCACGCCGCGAATCAGCCGCAGGAAGTGAGTCAGCGGCAGGATTTCGGCGAGCCACTGCGCCGCCTTCGGCATGCCGGCAAACGGAAACATGAAACCGGACAGCAGGATCGACGGCAGGAACACGAAGAACGTCATCTGCATCGCCTGGAACTGCGACTGCGCGCGTGTCGAGATCAGCAGGCCGAGTGAGAGATTCGCCAGGATCAGCAAGCCGGCAGCCAGATAGACGTCGAGAACGCTACCGCGGATCGGTACCGCAAACAGCGTGATGCCCAGAGCCAGGATCACCGTGGTCTGTACCAGCCCGATCACCACATAGGGCAACACCTTGCCGACCATCAGCTCGGTGCTGGTCAGCGGGGTGGCAATCAGCAGCTCCATGTTGCCCCGCTCGCGCTCACGCACGATCGCGATCGCGGTGAACAGCACCATCGTCATCGTCATGATCACGCCGATCAGGCCCGGCACGATGTTGATCGCCGACACCCGTTGCGGGTTGTAGAAACTGACCACGCTGATCCGTGGCGTCGACGGCGTGCTGGTGGGTGGCGCGCGCAGGTCCGGCGCGGAGCTGTCCAGCGGCGTTTGCGCCAGCTGGGCAGCGGCGCTCTGCACCGTGGTGTCGCTGCCGTCGACCAGCACCTGCGCCACCGGCCGGCCGTCGATGCGGCGGCGTTCGAAATCCGGTGGCACCACGATGCCTATGCTGATGTCGCCGCGGCGGATCATCGCCATCAACTGCTCCGGCGTGTTCGCCGTGCGCTTCGCCGAGACCACGTCGGTGGCCAGCATGTCCATCACCAGCGCGCGCGAGCCGGCGGTATTGGCCTGATCGACGATGCCGGCATCGAGCCCGCGCAGGTTGAGGTTGATCGCGTAACCGAACAGCACCAGCTGCATGATCGGAATGCCGAGGACCATCGCCAGCGTGATGCGGTCGCGACTGAGCTGGCGCAGCTCCTTGACCACGATCGCCCACAGTCGCCGCCCGTTCATGCGGCGCGCTCCGCCTGTTTCGTGCCATGGCGGGTCACCGCCACGAAAACATCTTCCAGGTTGGCCGGCGTGGGGTGGGTGTGCGCCTGCTGGCCGGCGCTGGCCAGGGTGTCGTCGATGTGCTGGCACATGTCGGTCGCCGCCGATTCGCCTTCGCTGGCGGCGGTCAGCACACGCAGGCTGTTGCCGATCTGGGCCACGCTGAGCACCCCCGGCACGTCGACGATCAGCCGCTGCGCGCGGCGCGGATCAGCTGCCTCGACGATGAAAGTGCGCCCCTCCAACCGGCCGGTCAGCTCCTGCGGCGTACCGTCGGCGACCAGCACGCCGTGATCGAGAATGGCCAGCCGGTGGCAACGCTCGGCCTCGTCCATCAGGTGGGTGGACACCAGCAAGGTGGTGCCCGCGTCTGCCAGCTCGAACAATTTCTCCCAGAAATCACGGCGGGATTCGGGATCGACCGCACTGGTCGGCTCATCGAGAAACAGCAGCTCCGGTTCGTGGATCACCGCGCAGGCCAGCGCCAGGCGCTGCTTCTGGCCGCCGCTCATGGTGCCGGCCAGTTGCTTCTGCAGATCGCCGAAACGGTATTGCTCGATCAGCTCATCGATACGGCCACGCGTGCGCTGGCGCGGCACGCCCTGGATCGCGGCGAGAAACTCCAGGTTTTCGCGCACGCTGAGATCCTCGAACAGCGAAAACTTCTGCGTCATGTAGCCGATATGGCGACGCAGCGCCTCGGCCTCGGCCGGAATCTTCAGGCCCAACACCTCGATCTCGCCCTCACTGGGGGTCAGCAGGCCGCACAGCATGCGGATGGTGGTCGACTTGCCCGAACCGTTCGGGCCGAGAAACCCGTAGACGTGGCGGCCGGGCACCTGCAAGTCGACATGGTCGACGGCGACCAGCTCGCCGAAGCGGCGGGTCAGGCCACGGGCCCGAATCGCCAGCTCGCCTTCGGCCAGCTTCATTTCGATGCCCCGCCCAACGCGACCCGCAGCGGCAAGCCGGCCGGAAGATTCGCCGCCTCCTTGCCCAGCGACACCTCGGCCAGGTAGCTCAGGCGTGCGGCGTCATCGCCGATCAGCGCGTAGTACGGCGTGAACACCGGCTCGCTGCGCAGCATGCGCACCCTCCCCGCATAGGCGCGCTCGCTGCCAGCCACGTAGACTTTCACGCTGTCGCCCACATGCAAGCTGGCGCGCTGCTGCTCGGGCACATAGATTCGTGCGTAGGGCGCATCGCCCACCAGCATGATCACCAGCGGCTGACCCACCGGCGCCTGGTCGCCGAGGCGGTAAGGCAAGCTGTCGATCAGACCATCGCGTGGTGCCACCACATGCAGTTTGCCCAGCAGTACGCGCTCGGCCTCCGCCTGCTGCAGCGCTGCTGCCAGCGCCGCGCGCCCCTGCGCGATCTGCTCGGGGCGGTTGCCGTGCAGCAAGGCATCCAGCGCGGCACGGGTCTGCGCCACCTGGCCATCCGCACTGCCTGCCGACGCACGCGCCCGGTCGAGATCATCGGCGGAGACATAGTTCTTGCTCTTCAAGGCGAGCAGCCGCTGATAGTACGCACGCGCCTCGCGCGCCTGTGCCTGCGCCGCGGCGAGGTTGGCACGTGCCTGGGTGATGTCCTCGGCGCGCGGGCCTCTGACCAGCTCGGCCAGCGCGTCGCGCTGCTGCTGTGCCTGCGCCTCGGCGGCCAGCAGGCTGGCCCGGGTCTGCGCCGGATCCAGTTGCAGCAGGGACTGCCCGGCATGCACGCGCTCGCCTTCGCGCACATCGATGGCGACGATCCGTTCGGCCACCACGGCCGGCAAGGTGATGCGGTCATACTCGAGCGTGCCCAGCGCCTGCGGCGGTGCCTTGCTGCACCCCGCAAGGGCGGCAACCAGCAGGCTGGTCGCGAAAACACGGCGCATGGCGTGCGTGATGCTCATCCGGAATCTCCCGATTCAGCCGGCGCCCACGCCATGATCCAGCAGCGCGAGCGTGTGGTTCAACAAAGCGTCCGGCCCCAGATCCTCCGCGCCGAATGCGCGTCGCCAGATCGGCGCGCCAGCGGCGGGAAACAGGGTCAGGCCGACCAGGGATACCACCAGCAGCCGCGGGTCGAGTCCCGGATTGAGCAAGCCTTTGGCCTGCGCCGCCGCGAAGCGCTGTGCCAGCAACTGCGGCAGGTTCGGCACGATCCGACTGAACATCAGCTCGCGCAGCCTGCCGCCTTCGCACAGCACCTCGCGCACCCATAGCGGGGGCAGCCAGGGATTGCGCTGCACGATTTCACCGACCGCCCGCGCGAACGCCTCCATCAGCGCGCGCGGGTCATCCCCGACCTGCTCAAGATGCTCACGCAAGGGTGCCAGGGCGGGCAGCAGGCGCTCCTCGATCAAGGCTTCGGTGAAACGCGCCTTGTCGCCAAAGTAGTAGTGCAGCATCGCGGGCGTGACGCGGGCCTCGTCGGCAATGGCGCGCAGCGAGGTTGCTTCGATGCCGGTACGCGCAAATTGGGCCGCGGCGACATCCAGCAGCCGGGCGCGCAGATCACCCTCGTCGCCACTGGGGCGGCCGGCGCCGCGCGCGCCTGCCCGTCTTGTCGATTTGTCAGATGTCGGCATGCGGGCAAAATTAATTCATCGATTAATTTAAGGCAAGCCATCGCGGCATCGACGCAAGCCGTCGCCTTGCTGGCCCAGCCTTCGGCCGCGCGGTAACCTAGCCTGCTTATGAGCGAACTTAACCAGCGCGACTTCGCGCTCGACCCCGAAGACAACGCCCGCCTGGCCAACCTGTGCGGTCCCTTTGACGAGCACCTGCGCCAGATCGAGTTGCGCCTGGGGGTGGAGATCAACCACCGCGGCCATCTGTTCCAGGTGATCGGCCCGGAGGCCGTGACCCGCGCCGCCGAGAAAGTGCTGCGCGCCCTGCACGGCATCACCGAGTCGGCATCACTCAACGGCGCCAAGATCAACCTTGAGCTGGCCGAATCCGGCATCGATGCAATCACCGACGCGTCCGTCGAGGCGTCCCCGGAGGTGGCGATCAAGGTCAAGCGCGGGCTGATCAAGGGTCGTGGCGCGAACCAGGCGCGCTACCTGCACGCCATCACCAACCACGACATCAACTTCGGCGTGGGACCGGCCGGCACCGGTAAAACCTATCTGGCCGTGGCCAGCGCGGTCGAGGCACTCGAGGCGAACCGCGTGCAGCGCCTGCTGCTGGTACGCCCGGCGGTGGAGGCCGGCGAAAAACTCGGCTTCCTGCCCGGCGATCTTTCGCAAAAAGTCGACCCCTATCTGCGCCCGCTGTACGACGCCCTGTACGAAATGCTCGGCTTTGAGCGCGTGGCCAAGTTGATCGAACGCAATGTGATCGAGATCGCACCGCTCGCCTACATGCGCGGACGCACCCTCAACGATTCGTACGTGATTCTCGACGAGGCACAGAACACCACCGTCGAACAGATGAAGATGTTCCTGACCCGGATCGGTTTCGGCACCGTGGCCGTGATCACCGGCGACGTGACCCAGGTCGACCTGCCGCGTAATACCCGCTCCGGCCTGCGCCAGGCGATCGAGGTGCTGCGCGGAGTCGATGGCATCAGCTTCACCTTCTTCACCTCGCGCGATGTCGTGCGCCACCCGCTGGTGGCAAAAATCGTGCGCGCCTATGAGACATTCGAGCAGCGCGACGAGAACGGTCAATGAGCCGGCGATCTGCTCCTCCCGCAGGAGCGCACCCTGTGCGCGATGCTCTTGAGCGTGGCCCGCATGAGCATCGCGCACAGGGTGCGCTCCTACAGGTGCACGTCGGGTATGCGATGCCGCGCAGCGGCCTGCCCGCCACGGTCAGTTTCCGGCTCTGGGTCGCGTCGGCCTTGCAGGGTGCTCGCCGACGCAAGCCTGCCGAGCTGTCGATTCGCATCGTCGGCATCGACGAGGGCCGCGCCCTCAATCGCGACTATCGCGGCAAGGACTACGCCACCAACGTGCTCTCCTTCCCGGCCGGGCTTCCGCCTGGCATCGACCTGCCGCTGATCGGCGACCTCGCCATCTGCGCACCGGTGGTGCTGCGCGAAGCGGCCGAACAATCCAAACTCGCCCGCGATCACTGGGCCCACCTGACCATCCACGGCGTGCTGCATCTGCTCGGTCACGACCACGTCGAAGACGCCGAGGCCGAGCGCATGGAAAGGCTGGAAACCCGCATTCTGGCGGCCCTTGGCATCGCCGACCCGTACGCGTAGAGACGGCCAGACCGGGCCGTGACTTCCCGAAGAACAGGACCTGGGCCAGCCCTGACTGGCACCATCGCACGGAGCGGTCAGAATTTTCCGTTAGAATCCGTCTTCCGCCCGGCTTCGGGCTGAATCGCAAAGAGTAATGAACGACGACCCTGGCAGTACCAGCGGCCCGGCACACCGCACCTGGTGGGACCGGCTGGGCCACATGTTTTCCGGCGAGGCACGCAACCGCAGCGAGCTGCTCGAGGAATTGCGCTCCGCCCAGTCCAACGGACTGTTGTCGGCCTACACCCTCACCATGGTCGAGGGTGCGATCAAGGTCAACGAGCTGAGTGTCGACGATGTCATGGTGCCGCGCGCACAGATCGTCATGCTTCCGGTCGAGTCGACCCTGCCGGAGCTGCTCGCGGTCGTGGTCGAGTCCGGCCATTCGCGATTCCCGGTACACGGCGAAGACAAGGACGAGATACTCGGCGTGTTGCTGGCCAAGGATCTGCTGAAATTCTACGGCGCCATCGAGCACTTCGACATCCGCAGCATTCTGCGACCGGCCGTGCTCATCCCCGAGTCGATGCGACTGAACGTGCTGCTGGAGGAGTTCCGCCTCTCGCGCAACCACATGGCGCTGGTGGTCAACGAATACGGCGGCGTGGCCGGCCTGATCACCATCGAGGACGTGCTCGAACAGATCGTCGGAGAGATCGACGACGAACACGACGACGAGGAAGTGCCGCAGTTGATGCACGAGCAGCCCGGTGGCGACTGGCTGGTCAGCGCACTGACTCCGATCGAAGATTTCAATGAACACACCGGCGCCGGATTCTCCGACGAGGAATACGACACCGTCGGCGGCATGGTCACCTCCGAGTTTGGCCATCTGCCCGAGGTCGGCGAAGAAGTGAACATCGGCGACTTTCTGTTCCATGTCACCGAAGCCGACGATCGCCGCGTCCAGCAATTCCGCGTGGTGCGAAACCCCACGTAGCAGCGCACCCAGTGCGCGATTGCTCTTTGCCTGCACTTGCGCAAAAACATCGCGTACAGGGTGCGCTCCTACAAAATCCTGTCAATGAGCCGCATGAACCTGATCAACCGCAACCTCCTGCTACTCCTGCTGCTGGTCATGGCGCTGCTTGCACTGCCGGCTCACGCCAGCGTCGCCAACGCGCCTGGCGCCAATCTCGAGGTATCGCTGATTACCTACGGCCCCGGTGAAACCTACTGGGAACGTTTTGGACATGACGCGATCAAGCTGCGCGACAGCGTGTCCGGCGAATCGATCGACTTCAACTACGGCGTGTTCGATTTCAACGAGGAGAATTTCTTTCTCAACTTCGCCCGCGGTCGCATGCACTATCGGATGGACGCGGAGCCAAGCAGTTACGACGAGAGCTTCTACATCGACAGTGGCCGCTCGGTGACCCACCAGCGGCTGGCGCTCAGCGCCGACCAGGCAGCCTCGCTGCGCGACTTCCTGCTGTGGAACCTGCGTCCGGAAAATGCCGGATACAACTATGACTACTACGTCGACAACTGCACCACCCGCGTACGCGATGCGCTGGACAAGGCCGTGGGCGGCGTACTGAAAGCCCAGCTCACGGCACGCCCCGGCGGGATGACGTATCGCCAGCAGACCGTGCGCCTGATGAGTGCGCAGCCATGGCTGATGCTGGTGCTGGATCTGGGCCTGGGCCCTTACGCCGACCAGCCACTCAACGCGTGGCAGGAAAGCTTCCTGCCCGAGGTACTGCAGACGCAACTGCGCGTGGCACAGGTGGATCATGGCAACGGCCTGCAACCGCTGGTACTCGACGAACGACAGGTCGCCCCCAACCGCCTGGAGGGTCCGCCGCCAACGGCCCCCGACCTGCGCCTGCCGCTGGCACTGGCCGGCGCGATGTTCGGCGCGATGCTCGCGCTGAGCCGACGCTGGTGGCCGACCGGCTATGTGCTGATCGGCACGCTGTATCTGATCGCCGCCGCTCTGGTCGGGCTGGTGCTGCTGGCGCTGTGGACACTGACCTCGCATCATGCGGCCTGGGCCAATGCCAACCTGCTGCTGTTCAACCCGCTCGCACCGCTGCTGTTGCCGACACTGTGGCGCTCGCGTCGCGGTTTCGCCGCCTCGCGCTTCATCAATGGCGTGATCGCCGTGCAGCTGATCGCGGTCGTGATCGCCGTGGCACTGCACCTGCTGCCCGGCACGGTGCAGCAAAACCAGCCATGGCTGCTGTTTGCCCTGCCCTGCTGGCTTGCGCTGGCATGGAGCCTGCGCAGGAACAGCTAGCCGCTGACCGTACCGTGCAATTGCCCCATCCGCACAGGCACGGCATGATGCGGCGATGAACCTGATCACCCCGCCCACCGCCACGACATCGCCCGAAGACGCCCCGATGGTGGTCAATTGCATCGCCTACCGGAAAGACGGCTCCCGCATCGGCGATATCACCATCGACGCGATCAGCGATGTGCTGATCGAGCCCGATACCTTCGTCTGGGTCGGCCTGCACGAGCCGGACGAAACCCTGCTGGAAAAACTGCAGGACGAGTTCGGCCTGCATGACCTGGCGATCGAGGACGCACACAACGCCCACCAGCGCACCAAGATCGAAACCTATGGCGATTCGCTGTTCCTGGTGGTGCAGACCGCCCAGCTGATCGCGGGCCACCTGACGTTCGGCGAAACCCATATCTTTCTCGGCCCGCGCTACCTGGTGACCATTCGCCACGGCGCCTCGCTGTCGTATGCACCCGCTCGTCGCGGCTGCGAGAACACGCCCGAGTTGCTTGCCATGGGTCCCAGTTACGGCCTGTATGGCGTGCTCGACTTCATCGTCGACAACATGTCACCGATCATCCGGGATTTCCGCGAGGAGCTGCAGGAGCTGGAGCAGGCCATCTTTGCGGAAACGTTCAACCGCGACACCATCCGCCGCCTGTATGACATGCAACACGAGTTGATGCGCCTGCGGCTGGCGGTGGCGCCCCTGCAAGACCTCATCAGCCAGCTGGTGCGGCTGCACCCGAACCTGATCCCGGACGATCTGCGCGCCTATTTCCGCGACGTCTATGACCATGTGTTCCGCGTCAACGAATCGATCGGTGCGATGCGGGAAATGCTTGCCGCCGCCATCAACGTCAATCTTGCGCTGGTCAGCTTCGGCCAGAACGAAGTGATGAAAAAGCTCGCCGGCTGGGCCGCCATGCTCGCCGCGCCCACCCTGCTGACGAGCTGGTATGGCATGAACTTCACCCACATGCCCGAGCTCAACCAGCCATGGGCCTATCCCGCCATGATCATCGTGATGCTGGCCGTCGTCGGCAGCATCTTCATGCTGCTCAAACGCTCCAAATGGCTGTGAATAAAACCATGTAGGAGCGCACCCTGTGCGCGATGCTCTTGCTGCACCTCGCGAAAGTCGTTCGCACACAGGGTGCGCTCCTACAAGAAGCAAAACCACGCTCAACGCAGCCCATCACATCAAACACATGTTGGCGCGCACCCTGCGCCCGATGTCTTGAAGCATTTGTAGGAGCGCACCCTGTGCGCGATGCTCTTCGGTCACGTGGCCGAAAGGCATCGCGCACAGGGTGCGCTCCTACACGATGTGTCACAGCTTTCTGCTGGCACGATAATGTTCGGTCAACCATATATCTTGAATGACAAACAGCGCAGGCCATCAGGCACTCCGCAAGGGCCGCGTCTCGCTGCCAGGACAAATCTATCTGCTGACAACCGTCACCGTAGACCACATCCCGTATTTCCTGGATCTGAGGCTAGCCCGGGCAACATGCCGACTGATGATCGAACCCAAAGCATGGGGTGATGCACGCCCGCTCTGCTGGGTGCTGATGCCGGATCATTGGCATGGCCTGATCGAACTTGGTGAACGGGATGACCTTTCACTGGTCATGAATCGTTTCAAGTCAATCACCAGCAAGCACATCCAGCAAGCCGAGCGGACCTCACGCATGTGGGCTCGGGGCTTCCATGACCATGCATTGCGGCATGATGAAGACATCCGCGCGGCAGCCCGATACATCATTGCCAACCCCCTGCGTGCCAAGCTCGTCGACCATACAGGCGACTACCCCTATTGGGATTGCGTCTGGCTGTAGGAGCGCACCGTGTGCGCGATGCTCTGCTGCATCTCGCGAAAACCGTTCGCGCACAGGGTTCGCCCCTACAAGAAGCAAAGCCACGCTCAACGCTGCCCATCACATCGAACAGTTGTAGGAGCGCACCGTGTGCGCGATGCTCTGCTGCACCTCGCGAAAGTCGTTCGCGCACAGGGTGCGCTCCTACAAGAAGCAAAGCCACGCTCAACGCTGCCCATCACATCGAACAGTTGTAGGAGCGCACCCTGTGCGCGATGCTCTTGCTGCACCTCGCGAAAGTCGTTCGCGCACAGGGTGCGCTCCTACAAGAAGCAAGGCCACGCTCAACGTCGCCCATCACATCGAACATATGTGGGGGCACCCCCTGTGCGCGATGCTCTTGCCGCACCTCGCGAAAACCGTTCGCGCACGGGATGCGCTCCTACCGGAGAAACAAGAACGGCGGCCCCAAGGCCGCCGTTTGCATCACACCGGACGGATCAGTTCGACGGTGCTTTCGGTGCACCCTTGGCCGTCCATTTCTTCAACCACGCATTCACCGCATCGTGCCATTGCACGCTGTTGTGCGGCTTCAGTATGAAGTGGTTCTCATCGGGGAAGGTGAGGAATTCGCTCGGAATACCGCGACGCTGCAGCGCGGTGAACGCGCCAAGGCCCTGGGTGATCGGGATACGGAAGTCGTCGCCGCTGTGGACCACCATCATTGGCACGCGCCAGTCCTTGACGTAGTTGACCGGGTTGAACTTCTCGTAATTGGCGGGGTTCTGCCACGGCGTGCCGCCGTTCTCGTGTTCCTCGAACCACAGCTCGTCGGTGTCGTAGTACATGGCGCGGGTATCGAACACGCCGTCGTGATCGATCAGGCACTTCCACGGCTGGTTCCATACCCCGGCAATCCAGTACGTCATGTAGCCGCCATAGCTGGCACCGAGCGCGCAGGCGCGGTTTCCATCGAGGAAGCTGTACTTGTCCAGCGCCGCCTTCCAGCCCAGCTTAAGATCCTGCAACGGCTTGCCGCCCCAGTCGCCGGAAATGGCATTGGTAAAGGCCTGGCCGTAACCGGTGGAACCGTGGAAGTTGACGGTGACCACGGCGAAGCCCTGCCCGGCATAGGTCTGCGGATTCCAGCGATAACTCCAGCCGTTGGTCATCGCCCCCTGCGGGCCACCATGAATGATGAAGGCGACCGGGTAGCTCTTGCCCGGCTGGTAGTCGGCTGGCTTGACCACGTAGCCCTGCACGCTTTCGTTGTTCCAGCCCTTGAAGGTGAAGAACTCGAAGTCGCCGACCTTCGCTTCTTTCAAATCAGCCGCATTGAAGTGGGTTACCTGCTGCAGATCACTACCGTCAGCCTTGGCGAGATACAGATCGGCTGGACGCTTCAGATCGTCGCGCGCCAGCAGCAACTTGCCCGCGGCGAAGGAATAGGCGTCCACCGTACCGTCACCAACCAACTGGCTGACCTTGCCGCTAGCAGCATCGATCGCGAGCAGCGGATGCTGGCCGTTGTCGTCGGTGGTGGTGTAAAGCGTCTTGCCGTCCGCGGAAATCGACAGGCCGCCGGGCGACTGATCCCACTGCGGGTCGATCTCATGCTTCGCTCCGGTGGTCAGGTCAAGCGCCATGATCGCGAAGCGGTCCGCTTCGAAACCCGGGGTTTTCATCGCCAGGTAGTACAGCGTCCTGCCGTCCGGCGAGGGCACCGGGTAAGCGTCCCAGGCCTTGTTCCCGGCAGTGAGATTTTTCGGTGCGGCCGAGCCATCCGCCGGCACGCTGTAGACATCGAAATTGGTCGACCATGGCTCGGTTTTTCCGGCGATGCGCACATCGAAATACACGCTCTTGCCATCCGGTGCGAAGGCAAATTCGCTCTCATCGCCAAACGGTTTGCTGGGCACGTCGCCATCAATGCCGCGCGTCAGCAAAGTCGGCTCCAGCGGCAACTGCCCCTTGCCATCGAAGCTGCCCACAAAAAGCTGGTTGCGCCGGCCGTTGGCCCAGGTGTCCCAGTGCCGCACGAACAGCTTGGTGTACAGCGTGCCGCTGGCCTTGTCGTTGCCGCGCGCCTTGATGCGCTGCTCGGTGCAGGCCAGCGTGCCGCAATCGGTGAACACTTCGTACGACAGCAGCACCTGCTTGCCATCAGGCGACAGCTTGTAGTCGTTGATATCGAGCGGCCCGTGGCTGACCTGCACCGGCACGGCGTGCTTGCCGGGGCTGAGCCCCTTGCCGCCCAGATCAACCCGCCACAACTGCGCCACGCCCTTGGCCGGCGCCACGAAATACAGGCTGCGCCCATCATGCGACCAGCGCGCCGAACTCCCCTTGTCCACCACCTTCACCGGCTTGCCATCCCTGCCCAGCGCCAGCACATAGATCGCGTTGACGCCCTTGTTGGCCGCGTAGTCCGTGCTGCGTACACCGAAAGCCGCATAGCGTCCATCCGGCGACAACTGCGGATCACTGACCCGATCCATCATCACCAGGTCACGCACGTTGAACGGGTGCGCCCCCTGAGTTTTGACGAAGGTCGTTTCCACGGTGTTGCTGGCCAGTGCGGGCGCGGCCGCCAGCGCGAGCAGCAGCGCAGCAATCAGAGGTTTCATGGGGTGGTCCTTGGGTGGTCGAAGCGGTGACGGTAAGCGCCAAACCGGTCTCAGGCAAGCGTTGGCGTCACCGCACGCTGTTGTAGGAGCGCACCCTGTGCGCGAAAGCCCCTGTGTGGGAGCGACTTCAGTCGCGATGCTATCCAGGCCACAACGAAACCAGGGCTATCGCGGCTGAAGCCACCCCCACAAAAGCAGTGCCCACCTCGTAGGGCGGGCGTCGCCCGCCGCACTGTGCGACGATGCAAGCAAGAACCGGCGGGCCGTGCCCGCCCTGCCCAAGAGGACGGCCGTGTCCATCCAACAAGTACGATCTGCACTGGCAAGGCATCCAGAGATTGAGCTGGCGATCGTGTTTGGCTCGGTAGCCCGTGGCGAAGCGCGTCGCGACAGCGACGTCGACGTCGCCGTGCAATTGCCAACACCACTCGGCACCGACGAAAAAATGCAACTGATCGCCGACATCGCCGCCATGACAGGTCGACCAGTCGACCTGATCGATCTTCGCGCCGTCGGTGAACCCCTGCTGGGGCAGATCCTCAAACATGGCCAACAGGTTCGCGGGGAAGCTGCCGATCTGGCTCCGCTCATGCAACGGCACGTCTACGCCATGGCAGACTTCATGCCCTATGTAGAACGCATGCTCGAAGAAAGGAGACAGGCATGGATCGGCTGATCGTTGCACGCAAACTCGACTCGTTGCGGCGTTGCCTCGACCGGGTGCGCGAACGATGCCCCGCTGACGTTGCCACGCTGGCCCACGAGCCCGACCTGCAGGACATCCTGGTACTCAACCTGAGCCGGGCCGTGCAGATCTGCGTTGACCTTGCGCTCCACGCGCTTTCGGGCCTCGGGCAACCGGCGCCCGAGACCATGGGAGAGGCATTCGACCAACTGGCCGGTGCCGGACAGATCCCAGTCGATCTGGCGCTGCGACTGAGAAAGGCCGTCGGGTTCCGCAACATCGCCGTGCACAACTACAGCAGTATCGACTGGGCGATCGTGCACGCCATTGCCACGCACCACTTGGGCGACTTCGAAGCCTTTGCCCGTGCCATCGGTCAACCGCGAGACTGAGAATATCTCACCGCAGGCGCGGCCTGTATCTCGATGCGCACCCCGCCGTAACCGGCCTGCTTGCGGATCACCTCGCCACGGATTGAGCAGGTATCGAAGCGCATGCCGTCGTCGCAAGCCACCGCGCAAACCTGACGGAATACCGCCACCACCGAGTCGACATCGGCGGTGCCGAAGCCGAGCTGGTCGGCCTCACGTGTGGGCCGATGCGGCAGCTCATGCCACAGCAGGAACAGCCCCCCCGTGAGCAGAAAATTCAGCGCGCGCGGCGACAATGAACGCAACCCGGACGCTACCGGCGTCCACAATGTCGTATATTCATGACACACCGTCAAATGTCCTATATTCGCGACATGATGAAAGACACGCCTCTCACCCGACTCACCCGCCAACTCGGCGCGACCTTGCGCGCCGAGCGCAAACAGCAGGGTTTGACCCAGATCGAAGTGGCCCGTCGTGCCGGTATCGGCCGACAAAAACTGATCCAGGTCGAACAAGGCAAACCGGGCGTGGCTCTCGCTGCCTATGCCGCCACCATGGGTGCGCTCGATCTGGTGCCGACGGTCAAGCCGGCCGAAGTCCGGATCGCGGAATATCCCCAGCTCAAGCGACTGACCTGGAACCGACCCGGCACCGACATGATCGCCGAGCGCGATGCACTGGCATTGTACGAACGCCACTGGGATCTAGTCGACGTCGATCAGCTGACCACCCAGGAACACTCTTTCGTGCAGCGGTTGGCGGACAAATACGGACACGGAGTTCTGCATGTTTGAACGTCCGCATCACCAGAAGATCGCGAAGCTTCTTCGCGCGATGGACAGCAACCTGCTGACACAGGCGAAGTGCTATTTCGGCGGCGGCACCGCCATCGCGCTCAAGCTGGGCGAATACCGTGAATCGGTCGATATCGACTTCCTGTGTTCGGACAAGGCCGGCTACCGGCTGCTGCGCAATGCGATCACGCCACCCACGCTAGGCTCTGTCCTCCGCTCACCGGTGCGACACCTTCGAGACGTGCGCACGCAACGCGACAAGATCTCGACCTTCCTGGAAGTTGACGACATACCCGTGAGGGTCGAGTTCGTTCTGGAAGGGCGCATCGACATCAGTGGCGCGCTCGATCCCGTGCTGTCCGTGCCTGTACTTGATCGGGACGACATGTACGCCGAAAAGCTGCTCGCCAATGCCGACCGCGCGCTGGACCGCTCACAGATGAGCCGCGACCTGGTCGACCTGGCCATGATGATCAAGAGCTGGGGCCCGATACCAGCGACGGCCCTGAATAAGGCCGAAGGCGCCTATGGCAGGTCGATCCGGGACTACTTCGATCGGGGGCTGGCGTTGCTGCGCGACGACCGCTACCGCGACGAATGCCTGAAGGCCATGGGGATGACACCCAGCCTGGGCAGCACCATCATCGCCACGCTCGAGACGCAGGGTATCCACCAATCCCTTGGGTAGGAACACTGTGCGCATGGATCGGCTGATCCAGCCAGCAAAAGCACTCGCGAAACGTGCGCTTTTCCAGAAGGTTTGACTCGCGCTCTTTGGTGAGTATAAAATTTTATACGGAGCGCAACAATGAGCGACGAAAAAGAAATTCGCTGGGTGGGTTCCGCTCACGACGATTTACTGGCCTTTCCGGATGAGCCGCGCCGCCATGCCGGCTTCCAGTTGAGCAAAGTTCAAGCTGGGTTGGAGCCGGACGACTGGAAGCCGTTCGATGGCACCGGCACCGGCACCCGGGAAATCCGCATTCGGGAAACCAACGGCATCTATAGGGTGATGTACGTCGCCAAATTCGAGGAAGCGATATATGTCCTGCACTGCTTCCAAAAGAAGACACAGACGACCGGGAAGCAGGACAAGGCCATTACCGAGGCGCGCTATCGCGCCGTAGTCAACGCGAGAAGGGCACCGAAATGACGATCGACACCGAAATCCGCCATGTCACCCACTCGGGAGCCAACCTGTTTCTGGAGCTCGGCTTCGCGCCTGCCGAAGCCAGGCGTTTACAAGTGGCTTCTCGCCAACAGATCAACGACACGCGGCTGTTGAAGCAGCAATTGATGGGCGAACTGTCTACCTGGATTGCCGAGCATCATCTGAAACAGGTCGACGCTGCGGCGATCCTGATGGTCTCGCGGCCCCGCGTATCCGACGTAATCAACCAGAAAACGGCCAAATTCACCATCGACGCACTGGTGGAAATGCTCAGTCGTGTCGGCAAGCCGGTCAAGCTCGCCATCGGTTGACCTAACTGGTGTCAAACCTCAGCCCGTTTTTCCCCGTTCACGCGGCCTGACCAGGCGCAATGCGATCACGCCACCCACGCTAGGCTCTGTCCTCCGCTCACCGGTGCGACACCTTCGAGACGTGCGCACGCAACGCGACAAGATCTCGACCTTCCTGGAAGTTGACGACATACCCGTGAGGGTCGAGTTCGTTCTGGAAGGGCGCATCGACATCAGTGGCGCGCTCGATCCCGTGCTGTCCGTGCCTGTACTTGATCGGGACGACATGTACGCCGAAAAGCTGCTCGCCAATGCCGACCGCGCGCTGGACCGCTCACAGATGAGCCGCGACCTGGTCGACCTGGCCATGATGATCAAGAGCTGGGGCCCGATACCAGCGACGGCCCTGAATAAGGCCGAAGGCGCCTATGGCAGGTCGATCCGGGACTACTTCGATCGGGGGCTGGCGTTGCTGCGCGACGACCGCTACCGCGACGAATGCCTGAAGGCCATGGGGATGACACCCAGCCTGGGCAGCACCATCATCGCCACGCTCGAGACGCAGGGCCTCCACCCACCCCTTGCGTAGCAACACGCCGTGCAGCGAAATACACGCGCTTGCCCTCCGGTGCGAAGGCGAATTCACTCTCATCGCCAAACGGTTTGCCGGGCACGTCACCATCAATGCCGCGCGTCAGCAAAGTCGGCTCCAGCGGTAACTGCCCCTTGGTATCGAAGCTGCCGACAAACAGCTGGTTGCGGTGGCCATTGGCTCGAAAAATTCAGCTTGCCGGCAGCAAGCAAGTGTGCCGCCGTGCGCACGTTTTTCTTCCCGTCCTGCTGACCCATGGGTGCTTGCCAGACGCGACTTTCCCGACGGCGATCGGAGGCAGATATCTACCGCAATGCCGCCGAATTCACCGCGATCCACCCTGGGAGCCAACTACACCGTCCAGTCTTCAAGGTGCAAATGGGCCATCTGGCTGAAGGCTTGGTCGTTGGTCACCAATACCGCACCCTCGCTCAGCGCATGCGCTGCAATCAGCAGATCAAGCGGCGAAAGTACCTTGCCCTGCCTTGCCATGTCAGCCCGCGCCATTCCGTAACACGCTGCAGTGGAGCTTCCCCAGGGCAGCACATCGACGCGCCGCAGAAACTCCCGCACGGCACCGTGAAGTCGTTTGGCGGCTGGACGTTTCGCCAGACCAAAAAGCAGTTCGCCTTCGGTAATGACGGAAATGCAAAGCGATGCCATGGGCACGGCCACGACATGCCTGGCCACGGCCAGATGCTCCCGGAGCAAGTGGCTTACCGTGTTGGTATCCAGCATGTACCGCTTCATTCGCGGTGCCCCTCAAAAGGGTCGCGATCGCGCCCTTCGTGGTGACGTTCCGCAGCGCCCAGAAAGTCCGCCGGTACTTCGGCACTCTTGAGCGCCGTAAAGAAATCATCCCAGCTCGCTGGCTTCCGCGACAAAATCACGTCGCCTGTTTCCGCGTCCTGGCGGATAAAGACCTCCTTGGTATCGAACCGATAAGCGGCCGGCAGACGTACCGCCTGACTGCGACCATTGGTGAACAGTTTGGCTACCTGGCTCATGACGGCATCCTCATACCTTGTGATATATCAAAGCATAGGCATGATGCAGGCATATATCAAGGTATATCCCACCGTTCCCCACCCTGCAGGAGCAGCCAGGTGAGCCTCACAGGACCGGGCACTACCCTGATGCCACATCCTGCAGGCGCTGCACGGTCGGCTGGGTCCGCATACTGCCGGTGTTGCGACGATTCCCGATATTGATTTGCCGTGTCTCGTGCCCCGGGATGCGATACGCCGATGGAATCAAGACCTTCGCCAACAAAACACGGAGGCTCTGTTCAACGGCGTACGAGTTCGCCGCTTGGTGAACATGGAAGGCTTCGCTCGCCGCAAACAGGAATACCTCGAAGCGGCCGGTGCGCCGGGAGATCTTCGGGTGCCGCCGGGCAACGGTGTCGAAGCGCCCAAGGGTGACTGCCGTGAACAGCACAGCATCCGCATAAACGATCAGTTCCGCGTGTGCTTCCGCTGGAAAAACGGCGACGCGTACGACGTCGAAATCACTGGCTATCACTGAAGAGGTAACCACCATGACCTCCACATGGCTCCCACCGGTTCACCCCGGCGAAATTCTCCGTGAGGAATTCATGGTGCCGATGGAGCTTTCGAGCCACGCACTCGCCCGCGCCATCGGCGTCACGCCGGCACGCGTCAACGACATCGTGAACGAGAAGCGCGGCATCACCGCAGACACGGCCTTGCGCTTCGGCTGTTACTTCGGCACGACGGCCGATGCATGGATCAATCTGCAGAAGCGGTTCGAGCTGGAAACGGCACGCCGCGAATTGGGCGACGCACTGTCCCCTATCCAACCGCGCGCGGCGTGACCGCCGCTCACTCGACCTGGTCGATGGTTACGAGTCACATCAGGCGCTTCATCTCCGATACGCTCATCAGCGCGGGATGCCTGAAGCCCATGGGGATGACACCCAGCCCGGGCAGCACCATCATCGCCACGCTCGAGACGCAAGGCCTCCATCCATCCCTTGCGCAGGAACACGCCACGCAGCGAAATACACGCGCTTGCCCTTCGGTGCGAAGGCAAATTCGCTCTCATCGCCAAACGGTTTGCCGGACACGTCACCATCAATGCCGCGCGTCAGCAAAGTCGGCTCCAGCGGCAACCGCCCCTTGCCATCAAAGCTGGCGACAAAAAGCTGGTTACGCCGGCCATTGGCCCAGGTGTCCCAATGCCGCACGAACAACCTGATGTACAGCGTGCCGCTGGCCTTGTCATTGTCGCGCGCCTTGATGCGCTGCTCAGTATCAGTACAGGCCAGCGTGCCGCAATCAGTGAACACTTCGTACGACAGCAGTACCTGCTTGCCATCAGGCGACAGCTTGTAGTCGTTGATATCGAGCGGCCCGTGGCTGACCTGCACCAGGGCCGTGTGCCGGGCAAGGTCAATCATGTGAGAGCGACTGCCGTCGCGATGCTAATCAGATCGCAACCTTTTCATCGCGACGCCCCGGCGAAACGTCGAAAAACACGTTCAGGCAATCCCGTAGATACCGCTTGCTGTGGAAGATCGAGAATCGCGGGTGTTTGACGAAGGCGGATGGCAACAGCTACGGCGTGGCCAATCCCCCTTTGCCACATGTGTATGATTCGCCACTGCGGCAGCATTGCTCCGCGCTCGGTGTTCAGGGGAAGAACGTGCAGAAAAAAGAATACCGGCTGGGCTACCGAGGCGACATCGAAGGCCTGCGAGCCGTTGCCATTTTCCTGGTGATTGGGGCACACGCTGGAGTGCCGTGGCTGGCGGGTGGCTTCGTGGGCGTGGACGTGTTCTTTGTCCTCTCGGGCTTTCTGATCACCGGTTTGCTCACGCGCGAAATCGCAAAAACCGGCAAACTCGGCTTCGCCAACTTCTATGCCCGCCGACTCCGACGGCTGCTCCCGGCGCTGTTGACTATGCTTTTGGTCATCTGCCTGGTCGCGATCGTGACCCTGGCACCCGGCGATCAGGGACGTCAGGCCACAGCCGCAGCCACGGCATCGATCTGGCTCAGCAACATGCACTTCGCGTTGGCGAATCTGGATTATTTCAGTCCAGCGGCCGGCACCAACCTGTTCCTGCATACCTGGTCGCTCGGCGTCGAAGAGCAGTTCTACCTCATCTGGCCAGCTCTCGTGCTCTGGACCTTCGCCACGATGCGTGGCGAAGGCACCCACCCCGGTCGATTGAAGGTTTCCATGCTGCTGGTCGGTCTGACCAGCCTGCTGGCTAGCCTGGTGCTGACCCGTAGCGCGCCGCAGATGGCCTTCTATCTGATGCCGCTGCGCGCGTGGCAATTCGCGGCCGGCGCACTGGTGTGGCTGTACTTTGGTTCCAGCTCCGCCGACAGCGCACCAGACGCAACCGCCCCATCAGGCATCGCAGCGCGACGCTGGATTGGCTGGTCAGGCCTTGGGCTGATCCTGCTCAGTGGCCTCTGGTTCGATGCGAATTCAGCCTACCCTGGCTGGCGCGCGCTGTTGCCCACCGCTGGCGCCGCAGCCATCCTGGCTGCAAGCGTGAACGGTTTCGATGGTGGTGTCTCAAGGCTTCTTTCGTTACGTCCCATGCAAGCAATCGGGCGTATTTCCTACAGCTGGTATCTGTGGCACTGGCCGGTGCTTCTGCTGGGTGCAGCCCTCCTCCCTTCGGACAGCGGAATCTACCGCACGGGCCTGGTTGCACTATCCCTGCTGCTGGCTGTGCTGTCGTATGCCTGGATTGAGTCACCCATCCGCCACCAGTCTCGATGGATCGTTCGCCCCGGCGTCACCATCCTCTCGGCGATTGGCTTGATGTTGCTGGCGAACGTGATGTGCATCGTCTGGTTCAATGCTGCATCCGCCTGGCAAGACAGCCCGGACCAACAACGCTACCGGCAGGCACAGGTCGACGCCCCGCCCATCTATGCGATGGGCTGCGATGACTGGTATCACAGTGACAGGGTACGCATCTGCGCCTTCGGACCGCAGGACGCCGCACACACGGCCGTACTGATGGGCGACAGCATCGGTGCGCAGTGGTTTTCTGCGCTGGCCGATATCTTCAATCGACCCCGCTGGCGACTGCTGGTGCTCACCAAATCGTCGTGCCCGATGGTGGATGCACCATTTTTCTACGCGCGTATCGGCAGGGACTATGTCGAGTGCACGACTTGGCGCAAGCAGGCGCTACTGCAGATCGCATCCATGAAGCCCGACGTGGTCATCCTTGGCTCAGTGCAATCTCCCGACTTCTCGCAAACCCAATGGGTGGATGGCACTGCTCGGGTTTTGCAGGTAATTACGGCAGCCACCGGCCACATCTACATCCTGCGCGGCACGCCCCATCTGCCGTTCGATGGCCCCGACTGCCTCTCTGCGCAAAACTGGCTTCCCTCGTTGCATGCGCGCAAAGGCCGATGCGAATGGCCGGCTTTCAGCCAGCACGACGACGACGTCTATCGCTGGCTCCAGCAAGCCAGCTCGCGTTTCAGCAACGTGACCGCGATCGATATGAACCCGCTTGTCTGCCCCGAGGGTGAATGTCGTGCCGAGCGGAACGGAATGGTGGTATTCCGAGACTCCCAGCACCTCACCGCCATCTTCATACAATCATTGGCACCCGCATTGAAGGACCGGCTCGACCTTGGGTCACCCCTGCCCATACCCGCGTCTCAACCGTCGCAAAGTGGCAGGTTGAACAGATAACGTGCGACGGCCGGCGACGCAAGAAATCGGTGACAGCCATCTCATTTCGGCCTCGTGCGCACTCGCCAGTCAAAAACCTTGGGAGCATTGGTACATAACGTGCTTTTCCCAAAGCAGCATTCCAGGGGAATCCACCATGTCACACCGCCGAATATCCGCCGGTTTTACCTTGATCGAACTCATGATTGTTGTGGCGATCATCGCCATTCTCGCCGCCATCGCCATACCTGCCTACCAAGACTACTTGATTCGAGCCCAGGTATCAGAGGGCTTCGTACTAGCCGGCGGCGCAAAGGCAGCAGACTGGGACTTCGTGTCCAACACCGGCCGCTTTCCCAAGAATAATCAGTCCGCGGGATTGGCTTCCAGTACGTCGATCAAAGGTCAGTATGTGTCCAGCGTCGACGTTACCAATGGTCTTATCAAGGTGTTGTTCAACGGCCCCAAGGCCAACACCGCCATTCAAGCGAACACCCAGTACGTTGTGCTGTCACCCGTTACCGAAGCCGGCAGCATCGTGTGGACGTGCACCCCCAGTACGGTTAACCCCAAGTATTTGCCCACAACCTGTCGCCAGTGACCTCACTGCGACCCGAAAACTTCGATGAGCATAAACTGACAAAAAGCGTCACCATCTGCCCCGCACAGCCAGTTCTCAGGCGAAAATATCAACGCCACGCCGAACCAAGGTGATGCCAGCTATATCCATAGTTGCAGGCTTTCGTGACGAAAGGCACAATTCCGACGACCGCGATATGCGGGAATACACCAGCGGTAGACGTGGCACATAAACTGCTTCGTCTGCTGAGAGCTTCCTGGTCGTTACTGACCACGAGTATGGAGTCCGATCCTACCTAGGGGAATTGGGGCCGGAGCTCAGGGGGCATCACACGGTTAGCTAACCAAACAGAGGAACCACCATGAAGAACGTGCAGAAAGGCTTTACCCTGATCGAATTGATGATCGTGGTCGCGATCATCGCGATCCTCGCCGCCATCGCCATCCCCGCTTACCAGGACTACCTGATCCGCTCGCAGGTCTCTGAAGGTGCCGTTCTTGCGGATGGCGCCAAGACAGCCATGGCTGAGTTCTACAGCAACACCGGGCATTTCCCGAAGACCAATGCCTCTGCTGGTCTGGCGACGAACACCAGCATCAAGGGCCAGTACGTCAGCCAAGTCGACGTAGCCACGGCGGTCGGAAAAATCACCGCCTCTTACGGTGGCGCCAAGGCCAACGTTGCCATCAGCACCGGTCCAAAAACGCTGATCTTCTCCGCCGTGACCAATGGCGGCAGCATCGAGTGGCATTGCACCGGCGGCACGGTCGACTCGAAGTATCTGCCCACGTCTTGCCGCCCGTAATTTTCGGCGCGTTCGACAACTAAAGAGGGGCCGCCTTTTGCGGCCCTTCTTTTTTTCCTGGATGGCCTACGTGCAGCAGCGATCGACCCTCTTTCCATGGATTGCACTGTTCCTGGTGTGCCTGCTGGTCTCTATCGCCTATGGCCCCGGTCTGCATGGCAGCTTCCTGTTTGATGATTTCAGCAACTTGCCGGTCCTTGGCGCCACCGGCCCGGTCGACACTTGGCCTACCTTCTGGCGCTACATCACCTCCGGTACGGCAGATCCCACCGGCCGGCCGCTGACGCTTCTGACGTTCCTGATCGACGCCCGTAACTGGCCGGCCGATCCCTACTCCTTCAAACGCACCAGCCTGATCCTGCACCTGTTCAACGGCGCGCTGCTGGCGCTCCTGTTGCGCCGACTGGGCCGCGAAACATTCACCGCCGCTAAATCCAGCCGTGTCGACCTGGCGGCGGTACTCGGTGCCGGCTTCTGGCTGCTGCATCCGCTGTTTGTCTCGACCACGCTTTATATCGTGCAGCGCGAGGCCATGTTGCCGGCTACGTTCACTCTGCTCGGTCTGCTGGCGTGGCTGCATGGGCGGACCATGATCAGGCGCGGAGATACCTGGCGCGGACTCGCGTGGATTGCCATGGGCCTGGGTGGCTGCACCCTGCTTGGTGTGCTGAGCAAGGCCAATGGCATCCTGCTGCCAGCACTGGCCTTGGTGGTCGAGTGCACCCTGTTGCGTTCCTCATCCTCGTGTGAGCTTTCCACCTCACCCGTGGATCAGCGCCGGCAGCGCACGTATCGCCGCAGCATGAGGCTGTTCGGCTGGCTACCCGCGGGAATGGTTGCTGGCTACTTGCTGGAACAGGGCTGGAGCGGCCTGACCCGCGGCATCTCCTCAGTGCGCCCATGGACTCTTGGCCAGCGCCTGCTCACCGAGCCGCGCGTCCTGCTCGATTATCTGGATCTGCTTTGGTTGCCGAGACCCTTTACGCCAGGGCTTTTCAATGATCACATCCAGGCCTCGGCATCGCTATGGTCGCCAGCCACGACGTTGCCCGCCTTGCTGGCCGTCTTTGCGATGATCGTGGGCGCGTGGTTGTTGCGCCGCCGCTGGCCGGCGTTGGCCTTGGCCGTTTTGTTCTACTTTGTCGGCCAGTCGCTGGAATCCAGCACGGTCGCGCTCGAGCTGTATTTCGAACATCGCAACTACCTGCCGGCAATGCTGATGTTCTGGCCTCTGGCGCTCTGGTTGTGCGATGTGCGCTCGCAACGAGCCACAGGATCGGCTGCTCCGGAGATAACCGTGGTGGCCGATTCATCCGGCACGGCAGCAAGGCCCGAAGCGGCGTGGTCTGCGGGCGCCAGCGGCAAGCTCGCGCTGGCTGTGTTGATCTTGCTGGGACTGGGGTTGATGACCCATGCCCGAGCCAGCCTGTGGGGCAACAGCCACGACCAGGCATTGCTATGGGCCCGACTCAACCCCGATTCGCCCCGTGCACAAGCCAACGCCGCGCAGGCCGAATTGAACGCGGGCCAGCCCGAGCTCGCAGTGAAGCGACTGCTCGGGCCACTGGCCCAAGCACCCGACCAGGTGCAGCTGGCCCTCAACCTGTTCGGCGCCCAATGCCAGCTGGGCAACATCGACCCATCAACGCTTGCCGCTTCGCGGGTTGCGCTTGGCACTACCCGAGATCCGGGCAGCCTGCTGGTGAGCTGGTTCGAGCGCGCGATGGCGCAGGTGGCGCATCCGCCTTGCCCGCAGTTGAGCTATGCCACGCTTTCCAGTCTGCTCCAGGCGGCGCTCGCCAACCCGTACCTGGCCACCAACCCGGGCCGACAGCAGGACATCCATTATCTACTGGGTCACCTCGCGCTGATGCAAGGCAAGGCGGACACCGCACTGGCCGAGTTCAACCAGGCACTGGATTTGCAGGTGCGCACCTCGGCAGCACTGAAACAGGCCGCACTGCTCGGCGCCAGTGGTTTCCCTCGACAGGGGTTAGCCCATCTCGATCATCTTGCGGCTGAGCCGCGGCAAGCGTTCGAGCCGGGGTTCGGCATGCCACGCCTCCACGCCTGGGTCTTGCAGCGTCAACAGTATTGGCCGAAGGAGCTGGCGCACCTGCGCGCTACACTGCGCGACGACGCCGCGCACCAGACCCCTACTGCCAAATGAACCAGACCGCTTCGCACCGGCGCAGCTCACGCCACCACCGCACCAGCTGGTGGCTGTTGCTTGCCGCGTTCGCCCTTACCATCGCCGTCTACTGGCCCGGCCTGTCTGGCGGATTTCTGTTCGACGACTACCCCAACATCGTCGATAACCATGGTGTGCAACCGCATGACGCCAGCATTTCGTCACTCGCAGGAGCCGCGCTTTCTTCGCCATCCAGCGAGTTCAAACGGCCCTTGTCCTCACTGAGTTTCGCTGCCAACTATCTCAGCACGGGACTCGACCCGTACTGGATGAAGCTGACCAACCTGGTCATCCACCTGCTCAACGGGTTGCTGATATTCCTGCTGACCCGCGCACTCCTGTGTTCGATGCTTGTAGGAGCGCACCCTGTTCGCGAAAGCTCTACGTGGATCGAAGATCGATCGCGCACAGGGTGCGCTCCTACAGGAAGCCGGACCGGCATCATTGCAGCCCTGGTTGCCGCTGGCTGGATGCTGCTTCCGATCAACCTCACCGGCGTGCTGTATGTGGTGCAGCGGATGGAGAGCATGGCCAATCTGTTCGTGCTGCTTGGACTGATCGGCTACGTCGCCGGGCGCCGCCGCATGCTGGGACTGGACGCCAGCCTGAGCTCGGCACCCTCCCCTGCTCGCCGTGGAAGGTTGGGTTGGGGCAGCTCTTCGACCACCACCCGTGGCTTCATCACCTGCCTGGCCAGCATCATTTTCTTTACAAGCGTGGGCGTGCTGGCCAAAGAAACTGCCGTCATGCTGCCGCTCTATGCCGTGCTGATTGAGTGGACGCTATTCCGGTTCCGCACGTACTCGGGCAAGCGCGACTATCGCGTGGCCGGCATGTTCATCGTGCTGTTGCTGCTGCCGATGATCCTGGGACTGATCTGGCTGCTGCCTCAGGTATTCAACCCCGGCTATTGGTCGACACGGGACTTCGGGCTGCGCACACGCCTGCTCAGTGAGTCGCGCATCGTGGTCGACTACATCCGCTGGACACTGCTGCCAACTCCAGATGCGCTGTCGTTCTACCACGATGACTTCCGTATCTCGACTGGCCTGCTGAAGCCATGGACAACCCTCGCCAGCATCTTATTTCTCGCCGCAGTGGTCACACTGATGATCTGGCTGCGTCAACGCCGGCCGCTGGTTGCACTCGGTATAGCCCTGTTCCTTGGCTGCCAGCTGCTCACCGGCACCATCCTGCCGCTGGAACTGATCTACGAACACCGCAACTACTTCGCCAGCTTCGGATTACTGCTGGCCATCATTCCGTTGCTGGCTGCTCCATCCAACGCCCGCGTTCCAGAGGAACACTTCACGCCTATTGGAACGGTGTCCAACGAGAACGAAAATCCACATTCCACCCCAATGAACAGCGACGTGGCCACATCCAGCATCACGGATGACGCCGCTTCAGCGGGTAAAGCCTTGCCGATGGCGCTGCCCCGCTACGTCCTGTTGGCGGGATTGATGCTGTGCTGGGCTACGCTCACCGCACTCACGGCCTACGCCTGGGGTAACCCGCTGCGACTGGCCGAAGATCTGGCCGGCCGGGCACCACAGTCACCTCGCGCCGAATACGAGCTAGGCCGCACGTACATCATCTACTCGCACTATGACCCCACCTCGCCATTCACGGCGCTGGCCTATCCCCCGCTGGAAAGAGCTGCCGCGTTGCCCGAATCATCGATTCTGCCCGAGCAGGCGCTGATCTTCATGAACTCGCGCATGCACCTGCCGCTGAAGGACGCGTGGTGGGACAGCATGATCACCAAGCTCAAGTCGCGAAGGTCCACCGTGCAGGACGAGAGCTCCCTCGGCGCCCTGACCCAATGCGATCGTGAGCATCGTTGCGACCTGCCGAAAAATCGCATGATCGAGGCCTACATGGCCGCTCTGTCACACCCGGACCCAAGTGCACGGCTAATGGCCATGTACGGCGACTATGCCTGGAACGTGCTGGGAGACCATGAACTCGGCGTGCGCATGACGGAAGATGCGGTGAAGGCTGCCCCGAGCGAGCCCGCTTACCGGATCACACTGGTGCGCATGCTGGTAGCGCAGGGGCAAAAAGCGACTGCCCTGGATGCTTTGCGTCAACTGGAAACACTGAATATCGGCGGAAGCCTGGATCACAGTCTCACCGAGCTGCAAGACTTGCTTGGAAAGCAATGAATAGTCGATCCAAGTACGCAAGCAGCCCGCGGACTCGCCCGATGGAAATCATCTGCGCAGACCCTAGTCAAAATGAGCCTCGATCCGAGGAGCACCTGGCGATGAAGAACTCCAACTCAGATAGCTCAAATTCCAAGTTGGGCATGAATAACAACCTAATTTCCGCCGACCACATGTTTTCAATTATACCATCAAATTTCCGAGCAAAAAATTACATAGGGATCAAAAACGCGAAAATTAGAATCTCCTCGCCCCAATGCGCTATAGAACCTATTCGCGCAAAAATACCCAAAGGCATCAAATCAAGGCGTGTCACGACCAAGCCGATGGAAAGTACATCAGGGACAACCTTAACCGGAAACACCCCACTTCTATGAGCACGACTGGTGGCTTCAAAACAAACGTCCTGTCTCTCTATGCAGTGCAGGGTATTCAATATTTAAGCCCCCTTCTTGTACTTCCAATACTTGTTCGCCAACTTGGTTCAGATCAATTTGGCCAATTAGCCTTTTGGCAGTCACTCGTTGGCGGGCTAGCAATACTCGTAGATTATGGCTTCAACTACAGCGCCGTACGCGCACTTAGCAAAAGCGATCTCACTCCGGTACAAATAGGAAAAATATATTACGCAACGATGAGTGCACGCTTTCTTTTGCTCATACCCGCTACGCTTCTCCTGTTCGCGATATCCAATCTTCTTCCCGAGCATAAAGACATAACGCTGCGATGGCTAGGTCTTATAATGCTTGTGGGAGTCGGACTGTCCCCCGCATGGTACTTAGCTGGCATGAAGAGAAATATGCCGCTTGCCTACGCCAGCGCAGCTTCCTTGGTAATTGTCACAATCCTTACTTGGATATTCGTTCGAGGCCAAAACGGACTGTACATCGCAGCAGCCATTCAATTCATGGCCCCTGTCCTAACCGCCGCATTCGCACATTGGTTCGTAGCTAAGCACGTGAAGCCACTCTACAGCAAAATACATGCGAAGGACGTTATAGAAACCTTACGGGAGGGCGCCCCTCTATTTCTCACTTGCGCCTCTTCTGGGCTTTACTCATCACTAAATCCATTCCTACTTGGACTAGTCGCAGCCTCGCCCCAAGTTGCCTTTTTCTCACTAGCCGAACGCTTAATTCGCTCTGGACGTGGATTACTCAACCCCTTAATGGCAGCCATCTTTCCGTACTCCGCCTCACAAGCCGATTCACAGAAAAATCGCAGCATCCTACTAACATCATCGAAAATACTTCTACTCGCCTCAACATTACTAACTCTTGGATTATTCATCAGCGCTCCTTGGGCTATCCCATTACTCTTCGGCATCGGTTATGGGACAAGCCGCATCGTCGTTCAGATTCTTGCGATCAATATCATCTTCGTCACGGTTAGCAACTTGCTCGGCGTCCAAAACCTAATAGCAAAAGGCAGAGATAAGCACGTTACTATTATCACCACCTTTGCCGCGCCAATTCACATTGCATCCATACTTATCGCGGGAAGGATGTTTGGCGCCATCGGCGCAGCGTCAGCTTACGTTGTAACCGAAGCGGCCGTAACCGTTGCGATCGGCGTTACTGCCTACAACCTGAGAGTGCGAGCATGAAACTGAAATTTATTAGTAGGATATATACGAATATAGCACGACACTCGGCACACTATCTGGCGAGCGACCTAGTTCTACTGTGTTATGAAAGTTATGGCATGATGACGCCATCTTCGAGCAACACGCAAGGAGGTGGGTCATGGGCACGAGTCTGGAGGCACGCTTTGCACGGTATGGCGAGGCGATGGTGTCCGC
>JBAZRB010000013.1:0-112104 GCA_041663105.1 Rhodanobacter sp. | reverse complement strand
CAAGAAATGGACGATGCCGATCCGCGACTGGAAGGCTGCCTTGAACCGCTTTACGATCCAGTTCGAGGGGCGCCTTCCTCAGCGGTAACTCAAACTCCGTTTACACAAAATTCTGTACACCCTCGAACCCTCCACAAGGTCACGAAGCAAACCACCAAGACCTAACCAGCACCCCCGAACAATTGAAACCTACCAAAAGCCCGCAAGGGCTTTCAGTCGTGCCTCCAATTCAAGAAAAACGCCAACAATCCAGCGATGGCAACCATTCAAGCATCAGGGACGGGCTCCGCCCGCACAGAAGCAAGCCGCTTTGCGGCGGTCCCCTTGATTATTGGCGTTAATTTCTGTGGTTACATAAAAGACAGTGCTTTTCACCACTAATCAACCCACCACTTGCCATCAATGACCACCTGAAAGAGGAATTATTTTCATAGAACACGCACAACCACGAAAAAACACGATGTTTCCATCTTGTGGGTTTTTGAAGGGAAGAATAATCTATCAACCACTTGACAAGCACTTTGCTTATCAAAAAACCGGAACACTTATACAGGGTTCTAATCAATGACAACTTAAAGGAAAAATGAAATGATTGACTTAAAAGAAAAGACAGACAATAAAATTGTCGGAGGCTTTATTCATGTACAAGTCGGAAAGTACGGAAATTTCGTAAACGCGGAAATGTGTCCAAGCACATCGAAGCAAAGAAACAAAATGCTTCAATATTTCTTACAACGAACTTCAGGAGATAGAGAGACTGTTACGGAAGATTTTAACAATTATTTTGAAACGTATTCAAAGGGTCTTGAAGAATTCATTAAATTGAAGAATAACCAGCAACGGAAAAGATGGCTCCGTAAAAATCCTGATAAATGGATTGTTAAGGAGGCAGCATGAAGCCTTTCATGAACGCACAACAGAAGTTAGACGACAAGGACGCAAGGCGAATAAAGCGACTAACGGACATATGTTATACAGCCAGCTACGACGACCCTACCGTTACCGCGTGTCGGGTTGCTTTGAGCCAGCTTGTAGAAGCAGGAGCCACGGAAGACGACACGCAAAAGGCAAGGTGGAACTTAAAGGACGCCATCATTAAAGCATCATGGAAGAACGGAACAATAGATGGAACGAGGCAATACGACATGGTGAAGATACATTCTCAAATCATTAACCCGAAATAACAAAAAGCCTCTTAATTGAGGCTTTCTTGTAATTAAACCTCATGAAATACCTTACCCTGTTCTTGTCATTTGACAAATAACAACAAGAATAGGTCATCATCATGAAAATCATTAATTATCAAAACAAGAAAAAGAAAGGCTTTGCGTTGACAGAAGTTCTTCTATCAATCGCCATCATTGTCATTATCGGGATTGTTGTTTATCCCTTGTATGCCTCTTCTCGAGAAGCGGCGACGGTCGAAAAACTCCGTAACACCGCAACAATGGTTTTAAGTAGCGCTGACACATCCAGCGGTTCATTTAGAGGTCAGGCTATGAGTTCAGGTCAGTATTTTGATGTTATGAAATACTTTGATGAAACGGGAAACCTTCCAGACGGTCTAACGCATACAGGCTATGGCGTCATGGGCGAGCGTTACGCGGTAGACGGCACAAACTGGACGATTGAATATAACTTCTTGCCTGACGGAAGAAGTAACATGTATATAGCAGCAGGCAATGACGGTCAAAAACAATGTATCCCGTTGTTCAAGGTCTTTGCCGCAATGACGAAAGGCCAGCTTGTTCTAAACAACGGAACAGCCCCTTATTACTATGTGTCAGGGGAACCCATCGACACAGCAAAACTTACAGCAGCTTGTGCGGTAGACCCCTACGGCTTGGGTATGTACACCTTCCTCTTTGACAGCAGTACAGCAGTCAGTTATCACTAACAGAGGATTGAACGCACCAAGAGAAAGCCTCCTTCGCGGGGGCTTTTTGTTGCCCTTCAACCCAGCGCCTGAGCCGTAGGCCAGAACAGGCGAAGCCCATTAAAGGCTCTTAACAGCGTCTTGAAAGCGGGTTTGTCGTGAGTGAAAGAAGTATCTACCGCCAGAGCGTGAAGCGGTCTCCGTGTGCTACGCCCACAAGAAAAAGCCCCGTTAGGGGCTTCGCTGTAACTATGAGGGTTCGGGGTTACTTGGAGCGACGGAGGTCACGGCGGAGAGCATGACCGAGGGGAGCAATTAGGTTTTGCCAAATAGCCCTGACCACTTGGAACAACGAAAGACGGGCGAATGATAGAAAGAATTGAACGATTGCCAGCGGAAGGAATACCGCCCAAGCACCGTGGTTAACCGACTTCGCGAAGAGTGGGTCATGGAAGTAAAGCCAGCCAGCACCGCCAATCAATGCGACAGAAACAAGCAGAATAAGAAACGGGACATTGATTTTTTTGGAAGTGGTATTCATGGCGTTACATCATAGGTTGTTTAACAGTGAGGTTATTGTAACCGATAACCTCACTAATTGGAGCCCCTTTTAAAGAAATTACTTGACTTATTTTACAGGAGCCTTTTTAGCAACCTTTACAGGAGCTTTTGCTGGAGCCTTTTTAGCAGCTACACCACCTTTCTTTTCTTCATCAAGTGCTTTCTTGTTAGCCACATAGTCGGGGTGGTCGGGGTTTGCTTCCGTCGCTTTCAAGAGTTGCTCAGGGGTGAGTTTCATATCAAGGAAGGCTTGCGACTTCTTGCCTTGGGTTTTGTAATCGTTGCCATTGATACGATAGAAGAACTTTGCAACGCGGGTGGCACCAGCAACCGACTTGCCAGCCTTGCCCGCAACGCCACGGATAAAAGGAACATCCGCAGAGGTCAGGACGATTTCACTTGCCAGCGCCTCATCATAAGCGTTTTGAATCCGTTCAATGAAGCCGGCCTTGATTGCCTTCAAATCGTCAGCTTCGCATTCTTGAATGAGTTTGAAGTATTCACGCCGTTCTTCAGGCGACATTTTCTTGACTTGTTCAAGCGACGGAAGAGCCATGATTTAAACCCCTTTGTTGGTTGGTGTGAGGCGATCTTATCGAGCCCCATATAAGAAAACAACAACTATTTCAAGAGAAGAAGCAATCTTTCTTGTTTGTTCGAGTTACATTCAAGTTCAAACTTCAATGAACCTTTTAGGGAGGTATTCAGAGAAGTACAAAGCCAAAGAACATAGACTTTCCAGATTGTCCGTTCCGGCATCTTTGTTGAACTCAACGATGACCGACGCAAAGAAGGCTTTTGAACAAGCCTCCACATCATCAAGCGAAGTGGTCAGGCTTTCTACATGCGATGACAGGTCTTGAATGTCTTTGTGTGAAGTTCCATGACCCAAGCGATAGAGCCAGATACCGAATTTCAACAACAACGATTGAAGTTCATACGAGCCTTCAAAGCGCGACGACACCGCCAGCATGTCAAGGCCAGAGTAAGCATGGGCATGCTCAAACCCAATCGGTTGATAGACCTCCAGCGACCGCACACCACCAGCACCGCGACGGGCGGGCATGTTCTTTACATCAAAGTGGGTGCCTGCCTTTGGTTCATACGCAATCACCGATTGTTGCCCATCCATGACGGGCAACCCGTCCAGATAGTCAGCAAACGCTTTCATGGAGACACGCAGGGAGCCAGTGCCTAACTTTGTGAACCCAGCGCTCAAGCGTCCATCTTTGACGGCACGTCGAACGGTATCAATCGCCAGTTTCAAGACCTTTGCCACATCGGCAGGCGACAGGTGGGATTGTTCGGGGAAAATTTCTTTAAGTCGTTCGTAGTTGACTGAGGTTGTTACGGCATTCATGGTTATAAGGCTTCCATGCGGAGAGAGAAGCCAAAGCTACATCAAGTCACGACAGCACCCAAGGCCCAAGCTTCGCCGGATGCCGGGGTTGCTGTACTAGAGAGCCTCACGAATGACTTTTTGGTAGGCATCGACCGGAGGCAAATTGCTGGGGGACGTGAACGCTAGAGCAACTTGGTCGACGGTGGTCGTGAAACTGCCCACGCAAAGAAGGTCACGAACTTGACCGGCAGGCACTTCTGGTCCGATATCGTAGTGGACCAATGTCAGTGCTCCAGGTTGTAGGCCGTAGCTCAACAACTTGCCTGCAAGGCGCTCCCTAATCTTGTTGTATACGGGGGTCGGGCATACGAAGAACAAGCCCTTCTTACAAAGGCTGTCCTGTCGAAGCGCGTGACCCTTGTATATCAGTTGGGGAAGAATTCGCTTGCTAACATTTTCCCAGTTGAACCCTGCGGTGCTCAACTTGGAAGGCACCCTTCCCGAAAGGAGGTCTTCTCTTTCTTTTCTGTAATTTCCAGTCGTGTCGATTGACTGGACCTCAACTGCTACGAACTCCACCAACTCGCCGTTGCCATCTAAGAGCGCGAGTATCCAGTCAACAAAGTATCCGCCTGACTTACCCCGGTTCGGAAGCCGTAATTCACCGCCCCAGCCCTTGCCAAAGACGGCGACCTTCGCATGCCCAGCCGGGACCGGGGTATGCCTTGCGAGGTTGCCAGCAACGAGCGCAAGAGGGCCGGGAAAAACAGTTTCGGCAACATCCTTCAAGATCTTGTAATTGTCGGCGTACAGCCGGATCGGGCAGCAAATAACTGGCCCCGATGTTGCTGGCTGCAGAGTGCAGGCCCCGCTTACCTCCCCATCATTTAGGGTCTTCACACACGTGCTTTTGAGGAAAGGGCAGTACCTTGCATCCCGTGCCTGTTTTGCCGGTCCGGATGTGTCCCCAGCGTCATACCCGAAGAACTCGATGATTCGACTAGCCAATTTCCGGTTCCTTCTTACGATTGACTACGAAAGCTTTCTGCTTCCTCCGTAAATGTTGCTTGACCTGTTCTGCAATCGCCTTGGCCATCAGTACCGGAACAGCGTTTCCAACTTGTTCGTACTGTGACACGCGAGAACCGAGGAAACGGTACGAGTCGGGAAACGATTGGAGGCGAGCGGCCTCCCTCACTGTCAAGGTGCGGTCTTGGTCTGGCAAAAAGACAGTACCCCAGTGTGGATCGCACTTGGTTAGCACGGTCCCAGACAGCCCGTCATTCCGAAGACGCCCGTAGCGTTTCGTATGGTCAGATTTACGGGCTCGCTGCATCCCTTTTGGCAACAAGTCGTGAGGGATGTCACGCCAAGAGCCACCGGGCTTGACATACTTCATTCTCTCAACGTTTTGCTTTGAGAGCTTGGCGGCGTAATGGTTGAACGTGACCTCACTTAGTCCCCGCATCCCCACGGCGTAAGCACTATGAGGGTCGATAGTGTATCCAGTGACTTCGGCACCTTCTCCGAGCCCAAGGCGGGGAAGGTCTCCGATGGCGTCGCCTACAGTCACGGCGGGCAACAGAGCTTCTTTTTGAACATCTTCAAGCTGGAACGTCATAGTGTTGCCCCCACGGAAATTCGCACGACCAGACGCGAAATGAGTGGGATTCGGGTGTTCGATGGCTCCGGTTCGCGAACCGAGCAAGATTAGCCTCCAACGCTCCTGCGGTGCGCCGTAATGAGCCGCAAATAAGATTTTCGAGGTGACTTCATAGCCCAGTTCGGTGAAAACCTTGATGATCTGTCGGTAAATTTTCCCATCCGCGAGGGAGAGCAGACCTGGGACGTTCTCAAATACGAATGCCTTCGGCATGAACTCTTCTAAAAACCGCTCATAGTGTCTGAACAGCTTGTTTCTTGGGTCGCTGAGAAATCGTTCTGGTGCGTTGACGGAAAAGCCTTGGCACGGAGGGCCTCCGACAAGAACATCCAATTCACCTTCGCGCAAGCCAAGTTTCTTGCGAATCTTCGAGGGGTCAACGTCTTCAATGGGGGTGCAATCAGCTATCGCCCCCGGATGATTCAGGCTGAATGTCTCGATAGCTTCGGCCATGAAGTCGTTGCCGTACAAACACTGATATCCAGCCTCGCGAAATCCTTCAGTGATGCCACCCGCGCCACAAAACAAATCGATCGTCTTCAGAGTTGGCTTCGTTGCCACCTTTTTAGCAGTCGGCTTGGTCTGACCTGCCTTTGCAGGAACGCTTTTGTTTGCTCGCTTCACTGTTCTACCATGTTCGTTAGCCATTGCTTTACTCCTAGTAAGTAGGGCGTGGTCAGGCGCTGCCAAGGTTGCCTCCTTGGTGGCGCCGCTTTTTTTTTGTAGCGTAGGGTCGGCATAGTTGCCCAGACATCATAGGTCCCGACAGCTAGTGTGAACAACATAAAAGTGGTGGATCGGTGAGCCCGGCTTGCCTCTTTGGTGTGGCATTGCCGGATGTATCTTTCTACATGGTGTACGTCTCGCCAGTTAAGACGCAATCCGTTTAGTACGTGCCCTTCTGGGGTTGTGAATAGACGTCTAAACGCGGTCTTGTGTTGCTCCAACGAGTAGCGCTCTGCACGCTTACGGTAGGGAGGCGACCGACGGGAAAGAGAGGGGCGGGGCAAATGCAGGGCAAAAAAAACGCACGAAGTACCCCGAGCAACTACGAAAAAACACGTTCTTAACGAAATCGTCACGAATAGACGGAACGAGAAAGCGCCTTAAATCCTTGAAACTAAAGAATAAAACAGGAATGTTACTCAATCCCCCTTGACTGACATTTCCATTAGGAGGGGGCCGCTCTATCCAACTGAGCTACGAGGGCAGCACGGGGATTTTCGCATGGATCATCGTGCGGCGCGATCCGTAACCTTGTCCATCGCATGCTTGCAGGGGTGGCCGCTGCGGCGGGGAAAAAGCCGGCCTGCTAGAATGACCGCTTTATACGCCTTCAAATTCACGGCGCCGGCGGGTGCCACCCAGTTTCAGGAGTTACGTATGCACCATGCAATCCTCAAGTCGCTCGGTATCGGCAGCGAACATTCCGGCGGCTACCTCGGTCAGGGCGAGTGGTCCAGGACCACCGATGCCGGCGTGCTGCAACCGGTGAACCCGGCGACCGGTGAGGTGATCGCCACGGTGCATGCGTCCAGCGCCGCCGACTACGAGGTGATCGTCAAGCGTGCCCAGGAAGCGTTCAAGGTCTGGCGCACCACGCCGGCGCCGCTGCGCGGCGAAGCAGTGCGGCTGTGTGGCGAAGCGCTGCGCAAGCACAAGGACGCGCTGGGCTCACTGGTGGCTCTGGAAATGGGCAAGATCAAGGCCGAGGGCGACGGCGAAGTGCAGGAGATGATCGACATCGTCGACTTCGCCGTGGGCCAGAGCCGCATGCTGCATGGCTACACCATGCATTCGGAGCGACCGGGCCACCGCATGTACGAGCAGTACCACCCGCTGGGCATCGTAGGCATCATCAGCGCGTTCAATTTCCCGGTCGCGGTATGGGCCTGGAACGCGATGCTGGCTGCTGCCTGCGGTGACATCTGCATCTGGAAGCCGTCGCCGAAGACCCCGCTGACCGCGATCGCGACCATGAAGATCTGCAACGAAGCGCTGAAGGACGCCGGTTACCCGGATCTGTTCTTCCTGTTCAATGATGCCGGCAGCGAGCTGGCGCAGAACTTCGTCGACGACAAGCGCGTGCATCTGATCAGCTTCACCGGCTCGACCAAGGTCGGCCGCATGGTCGGCGAGCGCGTGGCGCAGCGGCTGGGTCGTTCGCTGCTGGAGCTGGGTGGCAACAATGCGATCATCCTCGATGAATCGGCCGACCTGAAGCTGGCCGTGCCGGGCATCGTGTTTGGCTCGGTCGGCACTGCCGGCCAGCGTTGCACCTCGACCCGTCGCCTGTTCGTGCACGAGTCGATCTACGACAACGTGCTGGACACTCTGGTCAAGGCTTACAAGCAGGTCGAGGGCAAGATTGGTGATCCGAACCTGCCGACCACGCTGATGGGCCCGCTCAACAGCCAGGATGCCGTGCAGGGCTACCTGGCCGCGATCGAGAAGGCCAAAGCGACGGGCGGCAAGGTCGCTACCGGCGGTGCGGCGATGACGGATCGCAGGGGCAACTTCGTGCTGCCGACGATCATCACCGGCCTGAAGAATTCGGACGAGGTGGTGCAGTCGGAGACGTTCGCGCCGATCCTCTATGTGATGAAGTTCAACACTCTCGACGAGGCGATCGAGCTGCAGAACGGCGTGCCGCAGGGCCTGTCCTCGTCGCTGTTCACCGAGAGCATGAAGTCGGCCGAAAAGTATCTGTCGACGGCCGGTTCGGATTGCGGCATCGCCAACGTCAACATCGGCACCTCGGGTGCGGAGATCGGCGGTGCGTTCGGTGGCGAGAAGGAAACCGGCGGTGGTCGTGAATCCGGTTCGGATGCGTGGAAGGTCTACATGCGTCGCCAGACCAACACCATCAACTACTCCGATTCGCTGCCGCTGGCTCAGGGCATCAAGTTCGAGTTCTGAGCGATCCTACGGTCACGGGCACCTTGCTCCCGTGGCCGGCTCGCTGGAGTCACGTCGTGCTACCCCCGTTGTCTGGACCGTGTTCCCTTCGATGAGTGAGTGATCCGATGAGTGAGCAACCCCCCTATGGAGCCGGCCCGTCGACCAGTTCGCTGGCCGTGGTGAGTCTGGTTTTCGGCGTACTCGGCTGGTGTGTATTGCCGTTTATCGGTCCGCTCGTGGCGATCATCTGCGGCCATCTGGCGCGTGCGGAAATCCGTCGCGCCAGCGTCGACAATCGCATGGAAGGCGATGGCATGGCCATCGCCGGCCTCGTGCTCGGCTATCTGCAGTTTGCCGTCGGGCTGTTGTTGTTGATGGCGTTCGTCGTGTTCCTGATTCTCGGTGTAACGCTGCGGCATTGGCACTGAGCGGCCACCCCATGAACAACGGACAGCCCGTTTCCCCTTTTGATTTTCGCGGTTGTCGCGTGGTCGTTGCAGGCGGCAGCAAGGGCATTGGCCGCAGCATGGCGCTGGCGTTTGCCGGTGCCGGCGCGTCGGTGTCGATCTGCGCACGTGGCGAGATGGCGCTGGAGCAGACCCGTCAGGCGGTCGCCGCCCTCGGCGTCACGGCGCATGCGCAGCGCTGCGATCTGGCTGACGCCGCGGCGATCAGCAATTACGTTGAAAATGCCGCCGTCGCGCTGGGCGGCATCGACGTGCTGATCAACAACGCCAGTGGCTATGGCTTCGGCGACGATGACGAAGCGTGGCTGGCTGATTTCAATGTGGACCTGATGGCGGCCGTGCGTGCCTCGCGCGCAGCGCTGCCGCATCTGGCGAAGGCAGGCCACGGCTGCATCCTGCATACCAGCTCGATCGCGGCAACGCGCCCGCGTCCGGGCGGTCCTTCGTATGCAGCGATGAAGGCGGCGCTTAGCCACTACACCATGTCGCAGGCGCTGGCCTTGTCCGGTCAGCGGATTCGCGTCAACGCGATTGCGCCCGGTTCGATCGAGTTCGCCGACGGTCTGTGGGACCGTTGCCGGCAGGAGGACCCCGTACGCTACGCCGGCGTGCTGGCGAAGATTCCCTTCGGCCGTTTCGGCATGCCCGAAGAGATCGCCCACGCGGCGATGTTCCTGGCTTCGCCCTGGGCGGGCTGGATCACCGGGCAGACCCTGGTAGTGGATGGCGGTCAGATGCTCAATGGCTGATCAGGACGCTTCGCTGCAGTCGACCACGCGCTTCAGCGACCGCGTCGATGACTATGTGCGCTTTCGCCCGGACTATCCGCCGGCACTGCTCGAGTGGTTGCAGCGCAAGCAGTGCGTGGACGCGAGCTGGCGGGTGGCCGATGTCGGCGCGGGCACCGGCATATCCTCGAAGATGTTTCTCGACGCGGGCTACCAGGTAACCGCGGTGGAACCGAACGCGCCGATGCGCAGCGCAGCCATGCGCTGGCTGCGGGACTACCCACGTTTCGACGCCATCGACGGTCGCGCCGACGCCACCGGCCTGGCCGATGCCAGCGTGGATCTGGTCACCGTGGCACAGGCCTTTCACTGGTTCGACGAGGCAGCGGCGCGGCGTGAGTTCGCCCGCGTCCTGCGGCCCGGCGGGTTGGTGGCGATCTGGTGGAACTCCCGCCGGCTCAGCGGCACCCGCTTTCTGGAAGGGTACGAGGCGCTGCTCAAGGCTTTCGGTACCGACTACAGCAGCGTGGCCGAACGCTATGCCGACGACGCCCGCATGCGCGACTGGTTTGGTGCCGGTTTTCGCGGTGCCGCCTCGTTCACCCATGGCCAGCAGCTGGATTTCGATGCGCTGCGTGGGCGCTTGATGTCCTCTTCGTATGCGCCGCAGGCTGGCCATCCGCGGCATTTGCCGATGCTGCAGGCGTTGCGTGAGCTGTTCGACGACTGCGCTGAACATGGCACGATAAGCTTCGATTACGACACCCGCATTTTCGCGGGCCAACGAGTTTGAGCATGTACGACATCCTGCGCCCACTGCTGTTCAAGCTCGATGCCGAGACCGCGCATCGTCTCACCCTGTATGGCATGGGTGTGGCGCAGCGCAGCGGCTTTGCCCATCTGATCGCGCAACCGCCGGCGGACCTGCCGACCACGGCTTTCGGCATCACCTTCGCCAATCCGGTTGGACTGGCCGCCGGGCTGGACAAGAATGCCGACCATCTCGACGCACTCGATGCGCTGGGTTTCGGTTTCATCGAGGTAGGCACGGTGACCCCGCTGCCGCAGCCGGGCAATGACAAGCCGCGCATGTTCCGCCTGCCGCAGCACGAAGCGATCATCAACCGCCTTGGCTTCAACAACGGCGGTGTGGATGCGCTGGTGCGCAATGTGCTGAAGTCCAGCTACCACGGCGTGCTCGGCATCAACATCGGCAAGAACAAGGACACCCCGAACGACAAGGCGGTCAACGATTACCTGACCTGCCTGCACAAGGTGTACGAGCACGCCAGCTACATCACGGTGAATATTTCATCACCGAATACCAAGGGCCTGCGCGACCTGCAGGAAGAAGCGACCCTGTACAAGTTCATCTCGATCCTGCGTGCCGCGCAGGAGCGGCTTGGCTCGCAACACGGCCGACGGAAGCCGATGCTGCTGAAAATTGCACCCGACCTGACCGAGGCCGAACTGGATTCGATCGCCGCGGTGCTGCTGCGCACCGGCATCGACGGAGTGATCTGCACCAACACCACGATCGACCATGCCGCTGTTGCCGACGATCCTCGCGGTGGCGAGACCGGTGGATTGTCAGGCAAGCCGCTGTTCGAGCGTTCCACCGCGGTGCTGGCCGGCATGCAGCAGCGGCTGCAGGGGCGCATTCCGCTGGTCGGCGTGGGCGGCATCCTCGATGGCAGCGATGCCGCCGAAAAGCTCGACGCCGGTGCATCGCTGGTGCAGATCTACTCCGGTCTGATTTACCGCGGGCCACAGCTGGTCGCCGAATGCGTCAACGAGATCCGTCGCCAGCGCGCCGCCGCACAGGAAGAAAGTAGCCATGCCGGTTGAACGAGTGGACATGCCAGCCGAGCGAGTGGACATGGGTGGTTACACGCTGACCGAAAATGCCTCGCTGGCCACGCTCAACACCTTGCGCGTTGCCGCGCGCGCCAGCTTGCTGGCCGATATCCGCGACGCGGCCAAGCTGCCCGAGTTGCTGGATTTCCCTGGGGTACGCAACGGTCGCCTGCTGGTGTTGGGCGAGGGCAGCAACATGCTGTTCACCAGCGACTTCAACGGCACCGTGTTGCTCATGTCGACCCGTGGCGTGCATCTGGAAAGCGACGGTGACAGCGCGCGCATCGCCGTGGCGGCGGGCGAGCGCTGGGACGATTTTGTGCGCTGGACGCTGGGGCAGGGCTACGCCGGGCTGGAAAACCTGATCCTGATCCCTGGCACGGTGGGTGCGGCACCGATTCAGAATATCGGCGCCTACGGCTGCGAGGTGGCCGAGTTCGTCGAGAGTGTCGAAGCCTGGGATATCCGCGAGCGCCGCGTGGTGATGCTCGATCACGCCACCTGCGCGTTTGGCTATCGCGACTCGCTGTTCAAGCGCGAACCCGGTCGATACATCGTCACCGCCGTGCGCTTCGTGTTGCCGCGCAGCCGTCCGCTGCGCACCGACTACGCCGGCATCGAGGACGAGTTGCGCCGGATGGGCGTGGACAAGCCCGCGCCATTCCACGTCGCCGAGGCGGTGGTGCATCTGCGCACGCGCAAGCTGCCCGACCCGGCGGTGATCGGCAACGCCGGGAGCTTCTTCAAGAATCCGATCGTCGAGGCAGCAGTTGCCCAGGCGCTCATCAGCGAATATCCGGAGCTGGCCGCCTGGCCGCAGCCGGATGGCCGCAGCAAGCTGTCCGCTGGCTGGATGATCGAGGCCGCCGGCTTCAAGGGATGGCGTGAAGGCGATGCCGGCATCTCCAACCGGCATGCGCTGGTGCTGGTCAATCATGGCCACGCCAGCGGGCCGCAATTGTGGGCGCTGGCGCAGCAGGTGATGCACGGCGTGCGCGAAAAATTCGGTGTGCAACTGGAGCCGGAGCCGGTCATCATTGGCGTGTAGGAGCGCACCCTGTGCGCGATGCTTTTCTGTCACATGACGAAGAGCTATCGCGCACAGGGTGTGCTCCTACGCGCGCTTCGGCCGTTCCAGGTTCGGCAGGAATACCGTGATCAGCCCCATCAGCGGCAGATACGCACACAGCCGGTAGACATATTCGATGCCGTGCACGTCGGCGAGGCTGCCCAGCACGGCGGCGCCCATACCGCCCATGCCGAAGGCGAAGCCGAAGAACAGACCGGAGATCATGCCGACGCGGCCGGGAATCAGCTCCTGCGCGTAGACCAGGATCGCCGAGAACGCCGAGGCCAGGATCAGGCCGATGATCACCGTCAGTACGCCGGTCCACATCAGATTGACGTGCGGCAGCAGCAGGGTGAACGGGGCCACGCCAAGGATCGACGCCCAGATCACCCACTTGCGTCCGATGCGGTCGCCGATCGGCCCACCGATCAGCGAGCCGGCGGCCACCGCGAACAGGAAGGCGAACAGGTGCACCTGTGCACTCTGCACCGAGACGCCGAATTTGTGGATCAGGTAGAAGGTGTAATAGCTGCTGAGGCTGGCCAGGTAGAAGTACTTGGAGAAGATCAGCAGGCCCAGGATGGCCAACGCGCCGATCACCTGCTTTCGTGGCAGGGTCACTATGGACAGATGGCGCGATGTCGACTGGCTGCGCGCCACATGGTGCGCGCCATACCAGCGCCCAACCTGCAGCAGCACCACGATCGCCAGCAGCGCTGCCAGCGAGAACCAGGCGACGCTGCCACGGCCGTACGGCACGATGATCCATGCCGCCAGCAGCGGCCCTAGCGACGAGCCGGTGTTGCCGCCGACCTGGAACAGCGACTGCGCCATTCCATGGCGACCACCCGAGGCCAGCCGCGCCACCCGCGAGGATTCCGGGTGAAAGATCGCCGAGCCGGTGCCGACCAGGGCAGCGGCCATCAGCAGTATGGCGAAACTCGGCGCCACCGACAGCAGCAACAAGCCGCACAGGGTGAAGCCCATGCCGGTCGGCAGCGAGTACGGCATCGGCCGGCGGTCGGTGAGCATGCCTACCAGCGGCTGCAGCAGCGAAGCGGTGACCTGATAGGTCAGGGTGATCAGGCCGATCTGGGCAAAGCTGAGATGGAAGCTGTTCTTCAGCAGCGGATAGATCGCCAGGATCAGCGACTGGATCATGTCGTTGAGCATGTGCGCAAAGCTGATGCCGCCCAGTACCCCATAGGCAGGGCCCTCGGCATGGAGTGGCGGCTTCGCCCGTGCAACGCCTTCTGGTCGGAGCGGCAGCATCGTCTCGTCGACGCGGGTATCCATGCGGGAAATCTCGGGGTCGTGGGGAAGCCGCCTTGTGCGGCCGGAGGCGCCACTTTAAAGTGGCCGGTGCCGGCCCGCATGCATGATTGGGTCACGTTTTGATGAATTCGGGCCAGAGGCTGCCGCCATGCGCAACACCCGCGTCACCGCCTACGAAGACACCCCCCGCGATGTCGTCACCACTGGCAACGACTATCCGCTGCACTACGTGCTGCCGCGTCACATGCACAAGCGCGGGCAATTGTTGTACGCCGCCACCGGAGTGATCACGGTAATCACCGACGAAGGCAGCTGGGTGGTACCGCCGCGCCGGGCCGTGTGGTTGCCGGCCGGCGTGTCGCATGAGGTGCGCATGAGTGGCGTCGTGTCCACACGCAGCGCCTACGTGAGCCACGCGGCCGCGGCAAGGTTGCCCGGTCATTGCCGGGTCATCGAGGTATCGTTGCTGCTGCACGCCCTGTTGCTGGAGGCGGTGGATCTGCCGGTGGAATACGCGCTGGATGGCCGCGACGGCCGGGTAATGGCCTTGTTGCTCGATGAGATCGCCGCGATGCCGGCGCTGGCCTTGAGTACGCCACTGCCGCGCGATCCGCGACTGTCCCGTCTTTGTCGTGCGCTGATCGCGGCGCCGGCGCTGGAGGTCGACATCGATGCGATGGCGCACAAGGCAGGCATGAGCCGGCGCAGTTTTACCCGCCTGTTTCGCCAGCAGACCGGCATGAGTTTCAGCGCCTGGCGCCAGCAGGCGTGTCTGCTGGCGGCGCTGACCCGCATGGGCAATGGCGAAACCATCACCACGGTGGCGATCGATCTCGGCTACAGCAGCGCGAGCGCCTTTACAGCTGCCTTTCGCCGGGTGCTGGGGGCGCCGCCCAGTCGCTATCTGCGCTCTGACGAGAGACTCGCTTCTGGCCCGATGGAGACACCGCACCCCGTGCCGAGGCAGGTCGCCGATGAGCCGCGCGTGCGGCAGGGGCGTGTGGAGACCTGACTCATCTGCCGCGGCGCATCAGGCGTTTGGCGCATGGTCATCTGCAGGTCAAGAAAATGTCGCAAACTGGGCAGCCGATGCCTCAATGAGCAATCGATCCGGTCTTCACCCATGCCGCGCTACCATCACCAGTTGCCTTGCCAGCGGATCCTCGTGCACCGATGAACAGCCACCCGAAACGTGAGACTCCCGCCGTTGATGCCTTGTCGACCGTCGCCAACGACTTGGCGACGCCGGTGGTGGATCCCAGCGACAGCGGGCTGTACATCCATCGCGAACTGTCACAACTGCAATTCAACATCCGCGTGCTGGATCAGGCGCTGGACGAGCGCACGCCGCTGCTGGAGCGGCTGAAGTTCCTGCTGATCTTTTCGCGCAACATGGACGAGTTCTTCGAGATCAGGGTGGCCGGGCTGAAGGGCCAGATCGCACTGGATCACGAACTGATCGGCCCGGATGCGATTCCGCCGCGACGTGCGCTGGCCGAGATCAGCGAAATCGCGCACCGGCAGATCGAGCGGCAGTACGCGATTCTCAACGAACGCATCCTGCCGGAGCTGGCCGAAAAGGGTATCCGCATCGTGCGTCGCACGCAGTGGACGCACAAGCAGAAGCTGTGGGTGCGCCGCTATTTCAGGGAGGAGGTGGCACCACTGGTCACGCCGATCGGGCTGGATCCGACCCATCCATTTCCACTGCTGGTGAACAAGAGCCTCAACTTCATCGTGCGGCTGGACGGCATTGATGCGTTCGGCCGCGATTCGGGTCTGGCGATCGTGCCGGCGCCGCGAATTCTGCCGCGGCTGATTCGCATGCCGCCGGAAATCTGCGAGGGCGGCGACAACTATGTGTTGCTGTCGTCGATGATCCACGCCCACGCCGAGGAGCTTTTCCCCGGCATGCAGGTACTCGGTTGCTATCAGTTCCGGCTGACCCGCAACGCCGATCTCACGCTGGATCCCGAGGATGTCGAGGACCTGGCGCTGGCCTTGCGCGGTGAGCTGTATTCACGCCGTTTCGGTGATGCGGTACGGCTGGAGGTGGCCGACAATTGCCCAAAGGATCTGGCGCAGTACCTGCTCAAGCAGTTCGGCCTCAACGAGTCCGAACTGTATGAGGTGAACGGACCAGTCAACCTGGCGCGACTTTTCAGCATCGCCAACAACGTCAGTTACCCCAAGCTGCAATATCCGCCATTCACGCCGGTGTTGCCGAAGGCGCTGCAGCACGTCGAGGACATTTTCCAGGTCATCGGCAAGCAGGATGTGCTGCTGCTGCATCCGTACGAATCATTCTCGCCGGTGGTCGATTTTCTGCGGCACGCGGCAAAGGATCCGCAGGTATTGACGATCAAGCAGACCTTGTATCGCACCGGCGCCAATTCCGAGATCGTCGATGCGCTGGTTGATGCCGCCCGCTCGGGCAAGGAAGTGACCGCGGTGGTCGAGCTGCGCGCGCGCTTCGACGAGGAATCCAACTTGTCGCTGGCATCGCGCCTGCAGCAGGCCGGCGCGATGGTGATTTACGGTGTGGTCGGCATCAAGACCCATGCCAAGCTGATGCTGATTCAGCGCCGCGAAGGCGGCGAACTGGTGCGTTATGCGCACATGGGCACCGGCAACTATCACAGCGGCAATGCACGGCTTTACACCGATTACAGCCTGCTCACTTCCGACGAGGTGCTGTGCGACGACGTCCACAAGCTGTTCAGCCAGCTCACCGGCATGGGCAAGCTGCTGCAGATGAAAAAGCTGCTGCATGCGCCGTTTACCCTGAAAAAAAGCCTGCTTGAAATGATTGCACGCGAGACCGCGCACGCGCAGGCCGGCAAGCCGGCACGGATCATTTTCAAGATCAATGCACTGACCGAGGCGAAGGTGATCCGGGCCTTGTACAGGGCCAGCATGGCGGGTGTGTCGATCGACCTGATCGTCCGTGGTGTGTGCTGTCTTCGCCCCGGTGTGGAAGGTGTTTCGGAAAACATCCGTGTGCGTTCGATCATCGGCCGCTTCCTCGAACACAGTCGCATCTACTGGTTCGCCAATGACGACGAGCCGCAGATATACCTGTCCAGCGCTGATCTGATGGAACGCAACCTGGATCGCCGCGTCGAGACGGCGTTCCCGATCGAGGGAAAAAAGTTGCAGCAGCGTGTACGCAACGCACTGGAGCTCTATCTCGCCGACAACACCAGCGCCCTGATCCTGCAGCCGGACGGTCAATACCGGGCGCTCACCCCCGGCGTGGATCAGTCCGCGCGCAACGTGCAGAACGAGTTGCTCGAGAGCATCTGCGGCATCAGCAACGGTCGCTGAAGCAGCCGCTCCAGCGCGCTCCGCGCCGACGCCCGCCCCGGCGGCGTGGACAAGCGAAGCTAGACAGATTCGTGGGAGTCAGCACCGCAGCAGGAGCAGGGCGACGAAACCGCCTTCCGGCGGGACGCTCGATTGCAGTGAGCCGCCATGCAACCCGGACGCGCGTCCGGCGATGCTCAGGCCCAGCCCGGTGCCTGCCGTGCTGCGGGCCCGGTCGCCACGCAGGAACGGTTGACCGAGTCGCTGCAGCAAGTCGGGATGCACACCAGGGCCATGGTCGGCGACGCAGACAAACACGCTGCTGCCGTCGCAACCGATGCTGAGCTCAAAGGGCGCCGGTGATCCTGATGGTGCATGGCGGCGGCTGGCGCCGCGGCGACAAGGCGATGCGCGGCGTGATCGAGAGCAAGATCGCGCGCTGGCTACCGCGCGGCTTCATCGTGATATCGACGAATTACCGGATGCGGCCAGACACACCACCGCTGCAACAGGCGCAGGACGTGGCGCGGGCGCAGGCCGTTGCGCACGACGGGGCGGCGAAGTGGGGCGGTGATGCCGCCGGGTGGTTCATCCTGATGGGACATTCGGCGGGTTCGCACCTGGTCGCCCTGCTCAGTGCCGAGCCATCACTGGTCACGGCGCAGGGCGCCAGGCCGTGGCTGGGCACGATCTTGCTCGACAGCGGCAGCCTCGACGTGGTGCAGACCATGCGGGCAGGTCATTTTCCCTTGTATGACCAGGCTTTTGGTGCCGATCCCGCGGACTGGCTGGCAGCCTCGCCGCTGCAGCAGATGCGGGGGCGGATCGTTCCGTTCCTCGCCGTGTGTTCCAGCTCGCGCCTGGTTTCCTGCCCGCAGGCGCAGGCCTTCGTGCGCAAGGCCGAGTCCTTCGGAAGTCGCGCCAGCGTGCTGCCGGAGGATCTCTCGCATGCCGAAATCAATCAGCAACTGGGTCTGCCCTCCGACTACACAGGTGCCGTCGAACGGTTCATCGCCTCGCTCGACCCGGCCGTTGCAGATCGACTCGACGAGCAGGCCGCGCGGATTGCGGCGTTGCCGGTGGTAATCAGTCGGCAGGCGTCTGTTCGCTGAGGCGCCGGTAGATGGTGCTTCGGCTTACACCGAGCTTGCGCGCCGCAGCGGCGACATTGCCCTGGCAGCTGGCGATGGCCACGTCGATCGCCTGCTGCTCGATGGCGTGCAGGTTTCCGGTGAGTCGGGTCGGCGGGAGCGCTGGCATATGCCGCGGATTTTTCAGCTCGGCCGGCAAATCCTCCCGGGTCAGGGTGGAGCCTCTTTCGCCGAGTGCGAGGAAGCCGCGCAGCAGCCCGACCAGTTGGCGCAGGTTGCCGTGCCAAGGCATGGCCGAGAGTTCTTCGATCAGCTCGGGGTGCAGCGTTATCGGAATCTGCTCGCCACCCAGCGCATGCCAGAGCTGCTGGATCAGCGAAGGAAGATCCTCATGTTCCCGCAAGGGTGGCAGGCGCAGGGTCGCCTGCGCGATGCGGTAATACAGGTCGGCACGGAATTCGCCGCGGGCAACGGCCCCGGCGAGATCGCGATGGGTGGCGGCGATGACGGTGATGTCGATGGCGTGGGAGCGGCCACCGCCGAGCGGGGTGACTTCACGTTCCTGCAACACGCGTAAAAGCCGACTCTGCATGCCCAGTGGCATGTCGCCCAGCTCGTCCAGAAACAGCGTGCCACCGTCGGCTTCGCGCAACAGGCCGGGGGCGCCTTCGCGGCGTGCGCCGGTGAAGGCTCCCGGCATGTAACCGAACAATTCCGATTCGATCAGATGTTCCGGCAGCGCGGCACAATTCACCGCGACGAAGGCAGACGAGGCACGCTGGCTGCGTTTGTGCAGCTCGCGCGCCACCACTTCCTTGCCGGTACCAGTCTCGCCCTGCAGCAGGAGCGGGATGTCTGCATCGAGCAGGCGCACGCTGCGATTGATTTCCGACTCCAGCGTCGGCGAGAAAACCGGCTCAGGTGAGCGGTTCGAGCGCGTGCGTGTGTTTCGCGGTACACGGGCCGCGACGCTGCTGTGGCTGAGTGCATCGCGCTTGGCGTGCAGCATTTCCCCGCTCTGGCAGCGCATGCTGGTGAGGCTGCCTGGCCGTGGCAGTGCCGAGGCGAACAACTCGTCGTAGCGACTTTTTCCCAGCTCACCCCAGTCGACGCCGAGCAGACGCAGCGCGTGTCGGTTGGCAGCGACCAGTCGGTGCGCCTCGAATACCAGCATGCCTTCGCGTGCGGTGCCGAGCAGGTCGGGATCAGGCTGGATGCGCACGATATCGGCACCCTCGAAGTGGTGCTCGAACAGCCGGTGCTCGATCTGCTCCACCGCCAGCTGCACCATGCCCAGCGCATGCTGGTGATGCACCGAGGCTTCGCCAGACAGATCGAGCACGCCGACGACTTCGCCATGGGGATCGAAGATCGGTGAGGCGGAACAACTGAGCACGCGGTGTGGCGCGTAGTAATGCTCGCCTCCGCGCACCTCCACCGCGCAGCGGTCGACCAGGGCTGTGCCGATCGCATTCGTGCCGGTGATCGCCTCGCTCCAGGGCGAGCCGGCCCGCAGCGAGACACGCGCGGCCTTGTCGAGAAAATTGGCATTGCCCAGCGCATCGAGAATGAATCCGTCCGGCGCCGTCAGGATCACGATGCTGCCAGCCTGGTTGGCACTGGCATACAAGGTCTGCAGTTCCGGTCGACACAGCCGGCGAAGCGCTTCGTGCTGCTCCTGCATCTCGCTCAGCGCGTGCCGCTCGACAGGGGCGACATCAGGGCAGGTGTCCGCCAGCAACCCCTGCTGCCGACAGCGTCGCCACGAGGCAAGGATGTTGTCCGGCACCAGGCCACGGGGTTCTGCACCACTGTCGAAAAAGCTTCGGCGTGCCGTGTTGATCGATTCAGTCAAGCCTGGATGGCGCATGTGGCTCCTCGAGTGTCGCATTCTGCGACACCTTTGCTCAGGGGTGTCTCGATACAAAACACAACCGTGCGACAAGTGCAACAAAGCAGTTGCCAACGGATTGGTGCGATGCGGCGACAGAAATAATTTCCCCATTCCGCGTGGTGTTCGAGGCCTTGGCACACTGCAGCAAATGCGTTGGAGACGACGATGTGGCACGGCATCTGCTCTGTGGTCATCACCTATCCACCACACGGAGCAAAGGCCATGACCAAGCTGGAACAGCAACATCTCGCGGTGCAGGTTCCCTTCAAGCAGCGCTATGGCAATTTCATCGGCGGGCGCTGGATCGAGCCGATCAATGGCAAGTACTTCGAGAACGTCACGCCGATCACCGGCCGCCCGTTCTGCGAGATTCCGCGCTCGGACAAGGACGACGTGGAAGCTGCACTCGATGCCGCGCATGCCGCCAAGGAAGCCTGGGGCACGACGTCAGTCGCGGCACGGGCGCGCATCCTCAACCTGATCGCCGACCGGATGGAGGAGAATCTTGAAATCCTCGCGTACGCCGAGACCTGGGACAACGGCAAGCCGATCCGCGAGACCCTGAACGCCGATGTGCCGCTGGCGATCGATCACTTTCGCTACTTCGCCGGCTGCATTCGCGCGCAGGAAGGCAGCCTGGGCGAGATCGACAACGATACGGTCTCCTATCAGTTTCACGAGCCGCTGGGCGTGGTGGGTCAGATCATTCCGTGGAACTTCCCGCTGTTGATGGCGTGCTGGAAGCTGGCGCCCGCATTGGCGGCCGGCAATTGCGTGGTGCTGAAGCCAGCTGAGCAGACCCCGGTCAGCATCCTGGTGTGGGCTGAACTGATCGGTGACCTGCTGCCGCCGGGCGTGCTGAATATCGTCAACGGTTTCGGCCTGGAAACGGGCAAGCCGCTGGCATCGAGCAATCGTATCGCCAAGATTGCCTTCACCGGCGAAACCACCACCGGCCGGCTGATCATGCAGTACGCCAGCCAGAACCTGATTCCGGTGACGCTGGAGCTTGGTGGCAAGTCGCCGAACATCTTCTTCGCGGATGTCGCCGATGCCGACGATGACTTTTTCGACAAGGCAATCGAAGGCTTCGTGCTGTTTGCCTTCAACCAGGGTGAAGTGTGCACCTGTCCCAGTCGCGCACTGATCCATGAGTCGATCTATGACAAGTTCATGGAGCGCGCGTTGAAGCGGATCGCGGCGATCAAGCAGGGCAATCCGCTCGATCCGTCGACGATGGTCGGTGCGCAGGCCTCGGGAGAACAGCTGGAGAAGATTCTTTCGTACTTCGACATCGGCAAGCAGGAAGGCGCCAAGGTGTTGATCGGCGGCGAGCGCAACGTACTCGAGGGCGAATTCGCCAGCGGTTACTACGTGAAGCCGACGGTATTTTTCGGCCACAACAAGATGCGCGTGTTCCAGGAAGAGATCTTCGGGCCGGTGGTGTCGGTGACCACGTTCAAGACCGACGAAGAAGCACTCGAAATTGCCAACGACACACTCTATGGCCTCGGCGCCGGCGTGTGGACCCGTGACGGTACCCGCGCATACCGCTTCGGGCGCGGCATCCAGGCCGGCCGCGTGTGGACGAACTGCTACCACGCCTATCCGGCGCATGCGAGCTTCGGCGGCTACAAGCAATCCGGCATCGGCCGCGAGAACCACAAGATGATGCTCGACCACTATCAGCAGACCAAGAACCTGCTGGTCAGCTACTCGCCGAAGAAGCTCGGCTTCTTCTGAGTACCGTGCGCGGGTGGCCCTAGCGGCTACCCGCCACCGGCTGAGCGTGAGGGTGTGGTCGCCCTGTTACATGGCGACACATCGCGCCAGCGGTTATGACTTTCAAAGCACACCTGCACCGACGAATCAGCAACGGTTCGCGGCTGCAGCGGACTGGTGCGTTCGCCGGTTCGTGAGGCCGCGGGGTTTTTCATCCATCGGGGCGTGTCAGTCAGGGGGGCGGCGTCTCCAGTCATTCATCAGAGGGGGAGTAAAGCATGGGCATTTCAGCAAGGAATGGGGCGACGCGCACGGGCCGTCGGACCAGTTGCACCAGAATCTCCGGGGCCGTGGCCCTGCTCGGGTTGGCTGTCAGTCCGCTGGCTGCCAGCGCCACGTCATTCAGCGGCGACAACTGGACGGTAGACCTCAGCGGTTTCGCCAACGCGTACTACACCACGGTCAGCTGCAACGGCGCGGCGGTAGGTGGTACCGCGCTGGCGGGCAAGGCCCTGGGCTGTGGTGACCAGCAGAACCGCACCACCATCGGCAATGGTTTGCTGCCAGATGCGCTGACGACCAAGTTCACCACGCAGCAGGAAGGTATCGATATCGCGGCGCAGGTGAGCCTGATGGCCAGTGTCGCCACTACCGATGCGCTGGCCGCGAACAACGGTGTCGATGTGCGACAGGCGTTCTTCACCCTGGGCACGCCCGACTTCGGCACGGTCAAGCTCGGTCGTGATTACGGCATATTCGGCTCCAACGCGATCCTCACCGACATGACCCTGCTCGGCGCCGGCGCGCCGATCCAGGCGACCCAGCGAGGCCGCGTCGCACTCGGGCATATTGGCGCCGGTTACACGTATCTCGGCAGTTATGGCCAGATCGTCTACAGCACACCGGGAACCACTGGCTTGAGCTTCACCGGCGGCGTGTTCAGCCCGGTCGACAATACCGGTGTCTACGATTCGCGTTCGGCACCGCAGGTGCAGTTGCAGCTGGCCTACGCGGCAGATGGCTTCAAGGGCTGGCTTGGCGCCAAGTCGCAGCGCTTCTATGCGATCGCCGGCTCGGGTGCGCTGCCCGACCGTTTCACCATGCTTGCCGCCGAGGTCGGTGCCTCATACAGCCTGGGAAAGTTCGGCGTGCTGGCGAATGTGCAGGAAGGTCGCGGCATCGGCATTCTGACCGATGGCGACCAGGGCAATGCAAAAGGCATCAACTACTTGCTGCAAGGCAGCTACCAGGTGACTGGCAAGCTGAAGCTCGGTCTGAGCGGTGGCGTGAGCCGCAATCGCGATGACCTGGCCAGTGACGCGAATTTCAAGTCCAACAGCAATATCACCGGCGGCGCGTACTACACGCTGACCAAGAGCGTGACCTTGAGCCTGGAACTCAGCCAGACCCGCTCCAAGGACTTCGACGGCAACACCGCGCGCATGAACGGCATCGCGCTGGGTGGATTCCTGTTTTTCTAAGCCGTCTGGAGCCGCTCAAGTTGAGCGCTTTCTCGATTTGACTCACACCTTTGATCCACCGGGAGATAGAAATGAAATCATTGAACATCCTGCGCAAGACCAGTCTCTTCGTTGCCTTGAGCGTGCTTGCAGGCGGTGCGCATGCGACAGACTTCGCGCCAGTAACCACGGCGCGTCTGTCCGACGCGGCCAATGACAATGGCTGGCTCATGTATCGGCGTGACTACGCCAGCACCGGCTATGCGCCTTTCAAGCAGGTCAACACCGACAACGTCACCGGCTTGAAGCAGGTCTGGGATTACAAGACCGGTTTCCAGCAGGGGCATGAGGCTCCCGCGATCGTCAACGGTGACTACCTCTACATCACCACGCCCAAGGATGAGCTGATCGCGTTTCAGGCCAGCACCGGCAAGCAGTTGTGGAAATATCAGCATGACCTGTCCCAGGTCGGCCTGAAGACGATCTGTTGCGACGTGGTCAATCGTGGCGTGGCGTTGTACGGCGACAATGTCTACATGGCGACCCTGGACAACTACGTGGTGGCGCTGGATGGTCGTACCGGCAAGGTGGTGTGGAAGAAGCAACTGATCCCGGCAGACGTCGGCTATGCGATGACGCTCGCGCCGCTGGTGGTCAAGGGCAAGGTGATCGTTGGCGAGTCCGGTGGCGAATACGGTGCGCGCGGTTTCATCGAGGCGCTTGATGCCAAGACCGGCAAGCAGGTGTGGAAGCAGTACACGATTCCGGCGCCGAACGAGCCAGGCGGCAAGACCTGGCCCAAGGGTGCCTACAAGACCGGTGGTGGCGGCGCCTGGCTGACCGGCAGCTACGACGCGGCTACCGATACGCTGTTCTGGGGTGTCGGCAATCCTGGCCCCTGGCTGGCCACGCTGCGTCCGGGTGACAACCTGTACACCGATTCGGTGATCGCCTTGAATCCGGCCACCGGCAAGATCAAGTGGCATTTCCAGTACACCCCGAACGACACTTGGGACTACGACGGCACCAACGAAACCGTACTCACGGACGTCAACTACCAGGGCAAGGCGTACAAGGCCATCGTCAGCGCGAGTCGCAATGGCTGGTTCTATGCGATCAACCGCATCAACGGCAAGTTGATCTACATGAAGAAATTCGCCACGGCGACCTCGGTCAACGGCGAGAAGGACGGCAAGGTCACCACCGACCCGGCGATGCGACCGACCGTGGACAAGGAAGTGTTCACCTGCCCGAGCTTCCTGGGCGGCAAGAACTGGTGGCCGATCTCGGTGGACCCGCAGACCCATCTCGCCTATGTGCCGACCATGCATACCTGCATGACCATCAAGGGCACCACGGTGAGCTACAAGGCGGGCCTGCCGTTCCTGGGCGAATCCTTCAAGGTGGTTGCCGATCCCGCATTCAAGGGACAGTGGGGTGAAGTACAGGCGATCGACGTCAATACCGGCGAGCAGGCATGGAGCCATCCCTCGGCGCTGCCGTGGAACAGCGGCATGCTCAGCACGGCGGGCGGCCTGGTCTTTTCAGGCGGCGCCGATGGCCATCTGTATGCCTTCGATGCAAAGAGCGGCAAGGTGCTGTGGAAGAGCCCCGAGTTGAGCTCCGGGCTGGAGAGCGTGCCCAGCACCTGGAAGGTCGATGGCAGGCAATACATCAGCGTATATGCAGGCTGGGGTGGCGCCACGCCGATCTGGGGCGGAGACATGGCCACTGATCCGGCGATCGCCAATATTCCCCTGGGTGGTCACCTGTACGTGTTCGCGCTGTAACCGGAGGAGTTGGAGCATGAAGAAATTTTCCAAAAGACCCGGGTTGAAACTGTGCTTGGTCGGACTGGCCGCCGTACTTATGTACGGCGGCACCGCCGCTGCGGGTGAGCTTTCCGTCTGCATTGACAAGAGCAGCCCCGCTGCAGCCATGGACCATGGCGTCGCCCGTGCCGTTGCCGCACAGCAGGGCAATACGCTGAAGGTTCACGAGTTCGACGGCAGTGGCAGGGGCGACGACGGTTTCTCTCCCAAGCAGTTCAACAAGCTCGCGCACGACAGCTGTGCGCTGGTGCTGGGCTTCCCGATCGACGCGGACGAGAAGTCAGGGTTGCCCGGTCTGCACGCCACTACGCCGTATGGCCACACCGGTTTTGTGTTGGTCACGGCGAAGGGCAGCAAGGCCACCAACCTCGATCAGCTGCCCAGCCACACCAGCGTCGCGGTGACCTACCAGACCACGCCCAATCTGTACTTCATCCATCACCCGGACCTGCAGGCCGATGTTCATTTGAGCAACGAGGACGCGCTCAAGGCGCTGGAACAGCACACGGTGCATGCAGCGATGCTGTGGCAGCCCACCGTGGTGAACTATCTGTCGCAACGGCACGAAGCGAATCGTTTCGCTTACCACGAACTGCACGAGCCACATGCCCAGTTCAATCTGGTGGCCTTGTATGACGACGCGAATGCACCGGTCGCCGCTGCTTTCGACAAGTCGATCGCGGCCATGACCGCATCCGGTGAGCTGGCACGGATATTGGCGTTGTATGCGGAGACCGGACCGGCGCAGCCGACGGTTCATGCGGCGGGGCGCGGCCAGTCCGCGTCGCTGTGGCGGCCGCGTACCCGACGGGCGGCTGCGCATACTTGCGGGTCAAAGCCGGATCGCAAGAGCGCCGCTGCAGCGGAGGACGACCACGCTGCACCGCCAGCGCTTTTCACCGATGCGCAGGCTACCGAGGGTAAGCAGAAATTTCTCGACAACTGCGCGAGATGTCACGGTCCCATGTTGGAGGGACGTGCCGGTCCGGCCTTGAAGGGTCCGAATTTCGCCTCGACGAAGTCGGATTTCCACGTCGGCGATATCTTCACCATCGTCTCGCAGAACATGCCGGCGACCGCGCCAGGTAGCCTGGAACATCAGGATTACGTGGCGATCATGGCCTTTCTGTTGCAACAGAACGGCTATCCTGCCGGTAGCAAGGCGTTGACCTTCGATGGGGCGAAAGGCTCAAAGGTGGATCTGATCTATCGTGGCAACTGAGGCAACGACAACCAGTAGTGTGCCGCGTGGGTGCCGCGTCATTGGCTGCACCCCGCGGCATGTATTTGTTTGCACCATCAGGAGTTTCATATGAAGCAGACACGGCGGAAGGCACGGAGAGCGGGTAACAGCGATTTCGGGAAACCACATTCCGAGGCGCGCGGTACGCTGATCCTGCTTTGTCTGGGGTTGGCGGTGCAGTCGGCCGGGGCCACCGAGTCATCAGCAGCCGGCACCGAGGCTGCCGTGGCCACCCAGAAGGTGGTGACGTTGTCGCCAGTCCAGGTCAATGCCAGCCGTCTCGACCTCTCGCCGTTCGACGTTCCCGCGTCGCTGAGTGTTGTCCAGGTGGCGCCTTACGAGGCCGGCCAGCCGGGCGTGAATCTCTCGGAGAGTCTAGTGGGTGTGCCCGGAATCCTCGCGCGTGACAGGCAGAACTATGCCCAGGACGAGCAGATCTCGATTCGTGGCTTTGGCTCGCGTACCACCTTCGGCGTGCGCAGCATCCGTCTCTATGTCGACGGCATTCCGGCCACCCTGCCGGATGGCCAGGGCCAGGTCTCGCATTTCAATTTCGACAGCGCCGACCGAATCGAGGTACTGCGTGGTCCGTTCTCCGTGCTCTACGGCAATGCGGCCGGCGGCGTAGTGCAGATATGGAGTGCTGACGGTACGCCCACGCCACTGACCACGGTGGGCGTGAGCGCAGGCAGCAACGACAGCTTTCGCTACAGCGCCGACACGCGCGGCACCATCGGGCCGGTTGGCTACAACATTGCCGGGTCGTTGTTTCTTTCAGGCGGCTATCGCCAGCACAGCCGGGTGCGGCGCGAATCGGACAACGCCAAGTTCGGTATCGACCTTGGCCATCAGAAGAAACTCACCATCGTGTTGAACCGGCTCAACCAGCCGTTGTCGCAGGATCCGCTGGGTCTCACCCGGGCACAGGTCAACGCTGATCCCAGCCGGGCGACTGCCGTGGCCAGTCAGTACAACACGCGGAAAAGCATCCTGCAGAACCAGATCGGCGCCATCTTCGACCAGCAATTGAGCGACGATGACCAGCTGCGCATGATGACCTACTACGGTCACCGCAGCATTATCCAGTATCTGTCGATTCCGATCTTTGCACAGGCCAGTCCGCTGTCGTCGGGTGCCGTGATCGACCTCGGCACCAAGTACGGCGGCGCCGATGCGCGCTGGACCCATCGTGGGCAGCTGGCCGGGCGCGATTACGAGTTCGTGCTGGGTGCCAGCGCTGATGCGCAGGTGCAGCATCGCGTCGGCTACAACAACTTCGTCGGCACCACCCTCGGCGTGATCGGGCAGTTGCGGCGCGATGAGGATGACAACGTCAACAGCGTCGACGAGTACGCACAGTGGTATTGGCACTTTGCCGATCGCTGGTCGTTGTTGCTGGGTGCGCGGCACGATGAAGTGCGCTTCAGCTCGCACGACTTCTACATCAATGCGAAAAATCCGGACAACAGCGGCGGTGTCAACTACGGTGACACCACACCCGTGGCCGGGCTGGATTTCCGCCCCAGCGAACATGTCCGGTTGTATGCCAGCTATGGCAAGGGCTTCGAGACATCGAGCTTCAATGAGCTGGGCTATCGCAGCGACGGCTTGCCGGGCCTGGCCTTCAACCTGCGACCGGCACGAAGCAGCAACATGGAGCTTGGTGCGAAGTGGCAGATCACCCGGGCTATGGAGTTGGATGCGGCAGCCTTCCGTTCCAATACGCACGACGAGCTGGCTATCGAGAGCAACTCGAATGGCCGTTCCACCTACCAGAACGTGGGCGATACGCGGCGCCAGGGTTTCGAGTCATCACTGACCGGCAAGTTCGCCAACGACTGGCAGATCAGTGCCGGCGTCACTCATCTGCAGGCGAAATTCCTGAGCGCCTTCAAGACCTGCTTCAGTGCCCCTTGCGTCGTGCCTTCGCTGCCGGTGAAGGCCGGGTCGCGCATACCTGGTGTGCCTGAAAACTACGGCTCACTTCGATTGCAGCATGGCGCTGACCTCGGCTGGCGCGAAGGCATCGATCTGACCGGCGTGGGCTCGGTCACCGTCAACGATACGGACACGCAGCGCGCGGCAGGCTACGGGCTGATTGGTGTGGACACCACCTATACCTTCGCCATCGGTGAAAGCTCGCGGCTTCAGCTCAGCGCGCGCGTGGACAACCTGGCCAACCGCCGCTACATCGGTTCGGTCATTGTCAACGACGGCAATGGACGCTATTTCGAACCCGGCCCGGATCGCACCTGGATGCTTGGTGCACATCTGACCTTCTGAGCGAACCCCATCGGAGACCATCCATGCCTCATCCTGATCCCGTGGCGAAAGTACTCGCCACCGCCTCGGCCGAGGCGCTGATCGAGCGCCTTCGCGATCGACATGGCGCCTTGCTTTTTCATCAGTCGGGAGGTTGCTGCGATGGCTCCTCGCCGATGTGTTATCCGCAGGACGATTTCATCGTCGGCGACCGTGATGTGAAGCTGGGCGAGATCGCCGGTGCGCCGTTCTACATGAGCCCTTCGCAGTACGAATACTGGAAGCATACGCAATTGATCATCGACGTGGTCGAGGGGCGCGGCGGCATGTTTTCGCTGGAGAATGGCGAGGGCGTGCGCTTTCTCACCCGTTCGCGCCTTTTCACCGACGAGGAAATCGAGCAATTGATACACGACGGCCGCTTCTGAGCCAAGCGGCCGTGCGTGCCCGCGCTGTCTGCTGGCGTTATTTCAGATGCCGATCGATCCAGCCAACCCAGCGGCGATATACGTCGGTGGTGCGCACGATGTCCTTGGGGAAATGGGTGTCGACCGGGTAGGCGTAAAATTCCACTTCCACGCCGTTGTCGCGCAGCGCGTGGTACCACTCATAGCTGTTCACCAACGGCACGTTGGGGTCGCCGACATCGCCCATGATCAGAGAGTGGCTGCGGTGACGTTGTGCGCGGCGGCAATCGGCGATTGGTCGCGCCAGATCGCGTAGTCACTGGTTTTCCACGGTGAGCCGCCGAAGAAGTAGGTGTCGCCGGTCTGGTAGTAAGAGATGGTGTAGTCCATCACCCAGTCGGTCAGCGCGGCACCGGAGACCGCAGCCTTCCATGCCTTCGGGTAGTGGCCGGTGAGCCAGGTGGTCATGTAGCCGCCGTAGGACCAGCCGGTCACTGCAACGCGGTCGCCGTCGACGATGCCGAGTTTCTGCACGGCCGCCAGCCTGGCCATCACGTCCTTGCCCGGGCCTTCACCGGTGTCACGGTAGATTGCATGCTGGTAGGCGTCGCCGAGGTTGGTGCTGCCGCGATAGTTCGGCTGAAACACCACGTAGCCGGAGGCAGCCAGCAATTGCGGCAGCGCAGAGAACTTCACCGTGGACGCCGCTTCCGGACCACCGTGGATGACCAGTACCAGAGGATATTTCTGGCCGCGCTGGTAGCCGACCGGATAAGTCACGACACCGTCTTCGTGAAAGCCATCCGGACCCTGCCAGTCGATGCTCTCGGTACGTCCCAGGGCGAGCTTGTCGACGAAGGCGTTGATATTGGTCAGCCGACGCGGCTTCGCGTCGGGCGAATCCATGACGTAAAGCTCGTCAGGGTGGCTGGCCGTGCTGCCGATGAACGCCACTGCGCCGGTCCTCGAAACAGTCACCTCCGCCGAGGCTTCGACGTCGCCAAGGTCAAGAGTCTTGGCGTTGCCGCCCAGCGGCTGTTGCCACAAGACGCCGTGCGTGCCATCTTCGCCCGCCAGCAGCAGGCCCTTGCCGCGCGGCAACCAGGCATAGCTGTTGATGTTTCGTGCCAGTGCGCTGGTGGCGTCCTTGATCACGCTGCCGCTTTTTACATAGACCGCATTGCCGTTGTTCTGGTCGCCGCCGCGCGGAAGCATGAAGGCGAGGTCGTCACCGGCCGGCCGGCGCAAAGCTGGCATCCATCGCGCCTTGCTCGGTGACCACGTTGGCGGGCGTGCCACCCGCGACATCGACGCTGTCGATCACCGAATGAAAGGACGGCCCCCAATACGGCCCCGGAAAGCGGGTGAAGGCGATGCCGTGGCCGTCGCGGCTCCACGCCGGTGCGGGTGCGTCATCCTGCTGGTCGGTCTGCAGGCTGTAGCTGCCTTCGGTCAGACGCTTCGCCGTGCCACCGCCGCTGGGTACCAGCCACAGATGCGCCGGGTTCAGCGCGGTGCGCGCCAGGAAATTGTTGTCCGTCACCTGGAATGCATCGTCATGCGCCTTGATTGCTTTCGCGTTGGCGGCTTCGTCCGCACTGATGAAGGCCAGCTGGGTGCCGTCGGTGCTCCAGCCGTAGGAATCGACCCCTTGCCTGGCATCGGTGATTCGCATCGCATCGCCGCCATCCATCGGCATCACGTACAACTGGGCATGCTTGGTCTGCTCATCCTTGGCCAGAAAGGCGAGCCGGTTGCCATCAGGAGACCAGCGCGGCGAGGATATTTTCTCGCGCTTCCAGGCCAGCGTGCGCCGCGTGCCGCTGGCTACATCGACGAGGTCGATCTCCTGCTGGCGCTTGTTGCTCTTCCAGTCTGGCGTGGAAACGATCATCGCCACGCGCTTGCCGTCCGGCGAAATCCGCGGGTCGGCCAAGCTGACGATTTTTTGCAGATCATCCAGCTGGAACCTTGGCGTGGCAGTTTCGGCGCGTGTGGAAAACGGCAAGGCAAGCAGACAAAGGGTCGCAAGCGCGACATACCCGCTGGACTTCATGAAGCGATGCTCCGGAAATAGGACAGAAACTGCCGACCTCGCTGGCAGTGACACTGATGAATCAATGAAGGATTCCCATCGTCAAGATTGGCACGTTTGGCGCCAAACCGAAAAGTGTACGGAAGCCATCGTCAGTTGCCTTGCAGAGGGCTCATCGGTTGGCTGGGTCGGTCCAGGGTGGTCGCCAGCCGGAGCGGTGAGCAGGGCTCGGTGGTGGTGCACCAGGACATCCACATGTATGCGGGCCTGTTCGATGGTACCGAGCGTGCCTCGCTCGCCGTGGCCAAGGGGCGGCTGATCTACATGCATGTGGTGCGCGGATCGCTGAGCGTCAACGGCCATGCCTTGAAGGCGGGTGACGCGGCCAAACTGATCGACGAAAGCGAGCTCAGCCTGGGCCAGGGAAACCACGCCGAGGTGATCGTGTTCGAGCTGCCGCCGATGCACTGAGTTCATCGCGAAGCGGAGTCGAGCACAGACAAGGGCCAAGGGCCAAGGGCCAAGGGTATGACCGTGGCCGTTGAATGTGATCGGCTGCCGTGCGTCGTCGATCAGCGCGTGACCGCCGCGCTGGCGGTCGTCCCCTCGCCGCCCAACTGCAACCGATGGGCGCGCACCTGACTGATCAGGGCAACCACCGCAAGCGCGCCACCGAAGAGGCTGACACCCAGCCAGCCAGCATGCATCCAAGCCGTGGCCGCGCCGACCGAGCCGAGCGAGCCGCCGAGGAACATGCTGGTCATGAACGCGGTATTGAGCCGGCTCTTGTACTCCGGGTGCAGGCCGTAGACCAGATGCTGGTGCGACACCAGCGCAATCTGCACGCCGAAATCCAGCAGTACCACGCCGACGATCATGCCCACGATCGTGTTCCACCAGCCAAACACCAGCCATGCCAGCAAGGTCACCAAGGCACCCACGCTGATCACCACGTGCGGGCCGCGGCGGTCAGCGACACGGCCGGCGAGTGGCGCCATCGCCACGCCTACCGCGCCGACGATGCCGAACAATCCCGCCACGGCGGCGCCGAGGTGGAAGGCCGGTTGCTCCAGACGCAACGCCAGGATCGTCCAGAACGCGGTGAACGCGGCAAACAGGCTGGCCTGGGTGAAGCTGGCGCGGCGCAGCACCGGCTCATGCCGCCACAGCCTGACGATGGAGACCAGCAGCTCGCGGTAACGCACCCGCTTGGCCGGCTCATGCCTGGGCAGGCACAGTGCCACCAACAGCGCGCTCAACAAGGCAATCGGCACGCCGACCCAGAACATCGCACGCCAGCTCGCCCAGGTCGCGACGAAACCGGCCAGGGTGCGACTGAACAGGATGCCGGTGAGCAGGCCGCTCATCACGAAACCGATCGACTGTCCGCGGCGCTCCGGTGCGGCCAGGATGGCGGCAAATGGCACGATCTGCTGCGCCACGGTGGCGGCGGCGCCGATCAGGACCGAAGCCAGCAGCAGCTCGGTCACGCCCGAGGACACCGCCGCCAGCAGCGATGCCACGGCTACTGTCAGGAACTGGATCACGATCAGTCGACGACGTTCGAACAGGTCGCCCAACGGCAGCAGAAACAGCAGCCCAAGTGCATAGCCGACCTGGGTCAGCGTGGGCACCAACGCGGCTGCCGGGCTGCCTGGAAAACTCTGCTCGATCATGCCCAGCATCGGCTGGTTGTAATAGATGTTGGCGACCGCCGTGCCCGTGGCCAGCGCCATCGCGAACAGCGTGGCGCGAGTGAGCGTGGGCGCTGCGGCTGGAACGTGGGTACGCATGTGGCCTTGCTCCCGTCAAAGATTATCGAGATGAGTCGGGCGCGGGCTTGCCGCGCGCGACATCATGCTGGTGCGCAGGATAGGTTCGTCGCCTCTGGGGCAGTAGCCGCGCCTGCTGCATATCAATCATTCCGCATGGGCATGGATGGCTTCTTGCAGGTTCGTGCCGCGCCGGTGCGGCCTGCTCGCCGGGCTGATCACGCGCCGCCTCTTGCGTTGCGGTTGGCAGGAACCGTGGCGCCAAACACTTTATGCTGACCTCCTGGCTGGCCCATGTCGGCGGCAAACAGAGGGCTGTTGATGGATCGTCTGGCGGCAATGGAAACCCTGGTGGCGGTGATCGAGTCAGGCTCGTTTTCCGCGGCAGCGCGGCGACTTCATGTGGGGCAGCCGACGGTGTCCAAAACGATTGCCCAGCTGGAAGCGCGGCTGGATACGCGGCTGCTGGTGCGATCCACGCGCGGGCTGGCACCGACCGAGGCCGGCCAGGCGTTCTACGAGCGCGCGCTGCGGGCGATCGAGGAGGCGGACGAGGCCGATCTGCTGGCACGCGGTGCCGGTGCAGGCCTGGTCGGGCGACTGCGCGTTTGCGGGCCGGTGACCCTGTCGCGGCTGCACGTCGTGCCGTACCTGGGGCATTTCCTCGACGCCCATCCCGAGCTGAAGATGGAGGTAGTGCTCGACGATCGCAACGTCGATCTGCGCGAGGAAGGGATCGATGTCGCGCTGCGCGTGGGCAATCTGGCCGACTCCTCGATGACGGCGCGCCGGGTGGCGAGCAGCCCGCACGTGGTACTCGGCACGCCGGCGTACTTCCAGGCGCACGGCACACCAGCCTCGCCGGCCGAGTTGTCCGTGCACCAGGCGGTGATCTACGCCCAGCCGGGCTTCGGCGGCAGCTGGACGTTGCGGCGCGACAGCGTGGAGGTGCCGGTGGTGCTCTCGCCCCGGATCAAGCTCACGGCGGCCGAGGGCGTCCGCGCGGCGGTGATGGCCGATCTGGGGCTGGCGATTGCGTCCGAATGGATGTTCGGCCCCGAACTCGCCCGTGGCGAGGTCGTACGCGTGCTGGCCGACTGGAGCTTGCCGCCGGTCGACCTGTGGGCGGTGTTCCCCAGCGGCCGCCTGGTCAGCGCGAAAGCCAGGGCCTTCGTCAGCTTCGTCGAGGACACATTGGCATCGGCATCCTATGGGGTCGTCGATGGCGCCGAGCCGCCACGCTGAGCAGAGTACGATGCACCCGTCTTTCCGCAAACCAGCGAGTTCGCCTTGAATGCATCGGCACTGTGGTGGGGCATGCTGTTCGGCTCGATCGGGATGGGCTTCTTCATCTACGGCAAAAAGCAGCAAGTCATTGTGCCGCTGGTCTGTGGTGTGGCCTTGATGGTGTTTCCGTATTTCGTGACCGGCACGGCGTGGCTGGTCATCATCGGCGTGGCGCTGATGGTGGTGCCATATTTCGTTCGGGCCTGAACCTCGCCGGCGCGCGGCACAGGCTTGCGCCTTGTGCACGCGTGGCGAGTTTGAGCGTGATCGCGGAAGTCGTACCAGCCACTGTGTGCTGGTCAGCGCCGGCGATTGGCTTCAGTCGCTTTGCTCAAGTTGCTGCTTTGCCTGCTGGTAGTCCTGCGGCCGGTCGATGTCGAATGCCGCCTGCGGTGCCGGCACGCTGTGCAGCGGTCGCGGCGGGTCGAGCAGTAGCGCCTGGGCACCGCGGTCGCCCTGCAAGGCAGTCAGCGCAGCGAAACAGCCCCGTGGAAACAGCACCGGTGGACCGCGGCGCGGACCGTAGTCGGCGGCGACGATATCGGCAGGGTGATCCATGTGCATCTTCAGCAGGCTTTGCAGCAAGGTCAGATCAACCTGTGGCTGGTCGGCCAGCATCAGCAGGGCACCGCTGGCGTGCGGCCATTCGTGCTGCACGAAGGTGATGGCGCAGGCGATCGAGCTGCCCAGGCCGTCGGCCCAGCCGCGATGTACGTGCCAGTGCAGGGGCAGCCCTTGCAGGCTGGGTTCCACCGATTCCGCCTGTGCGCCACCCAGCACCAGCAGCGGTCGTCCGCTGCCCAGGGCAATCCGTGCGGCCCGGCGCAGCATCGGCTCACCCTGCAATGGGGTCAGTTGCTTGGTGGCGCCAAACCGGCTGCCAGCGCCGGCGGCGAGCAGCACCAGCACCGGACCGGTCGCGTTGTTCAATGGATCGGGCCGTGGCTATCGCGCAGCGGGCGACCATCGCGGCCGTTGCGCGCGGAGAGGATCTCGGCGGTGATCGCCAGTGCGATTTCGGCGGGCGCCTCGGAGCCCAGGTTGAGGCCGGCCGGCGCATGTAGTTGCCCGGCAGGCACGCGGCTGCCGGCACGAATGGCGGCCACACGCTCGCGCGAGCCCAGCACGCCGAGATAGCTGGCCGGGCTGTCAGCCAGTGCGTCGAGATAGGCGATGTCCTGTTGCAGGTTGTGGGTCATCACGACCGCCGCGGTGTAGGAGTCGATGCGGGCGTGCTCGATCAGCGCTGCGGGTGCGGCCAGCAAGGTGGTCAGCCCGTGATCGGCGTAAGCCGCCAGTCGTTGCGGGTTGCCATCGACCACGCAGACTTCCCAGCCCAATGCCAGTGACAACGGCGCCAGCGCGTCGGCAGCGGCGCCGGCCCCGACCACCAGCAAAGCCTGGCTTGGCAGTTGACGCTCCAGCAGCGCCAGCTGGCCGTCGTCGACAGGCACCAGCACGGGGCGGCCGCTGCTGGCCGGTCGCTGCAAATGGCTGCACAGCGTCTCGCGCAGAGCCGGGTTGTCCAGGCCATCGTGCAGCACCGCCTGCTCGTGCCAGAGCAGCCGACGCGGATGGCGGAAAGTTTCCCCCGGTTCTGCCGGGAATACCGTGGCCATCCAGAACGGGCGCCGCGCGGCGAGGGCATCGGCCATCGCATCAAGATAGAGCAGGTCGGCTCCGCTGATGATCGGCTCGATCAGCACATCAAGTTCGCCGCCGCAGCCCATTTCGATCAGCAGATCCAGCCCGAAGTCCTGGTTGTAGACGACCCGGCTGGCGATGCCGCTGGCGATCACCTGCAGCGCACGTTCGGTGATGTCCCGTTGCGGGCAACCACCGGACAGCGCGCAGACCACGCTGGCATCGCCAAGCACCAGCATGCTGGTGCCGGTGCGTCGAAAGGTGGAGCCGCGCGTGGCCACGATCGTGGTCAAGGCGGCACCCCCGGCAAAGTCGTCGGCTCTGAGCTGGCGCAGGCGGGCGATGAGGGTGCTCAGTTCATGCGGTGAATTCATGCCTGCAGCTCAAGTGGTCGGTGAGTGATGACGACGGGAAACCAGGGCACCGCAGCCCTGGTTCGATGCATCATTGTTGTTGGCGTCGTTCGCCGACCTGCTTTGGTGTGACCGACCCGGTCTTGCCGCCGTAATGGGCAATCACGAAGTTGCTCAACTGGGCGACCTCGGCGTCGGTATAGGCATGTGCAAAGGCGGGCATGTAGACAGCCTGATCAGCGACATGCATGTCGCTGCCGTGCAGGATCATCTGGGTGAGATTCTGACCGCTGGGGTCATTGACGCTGCTACCGCCGAGCAGCGAAGCGTAAGGCGTTTCCCGGCCTGTTCCATTCCACTGGTGGCAGCTGGCACAGGCGCCGGCAAACAGCTGCATGCCGGGTGTAGCCTTTTCCGCGTCGGCAGGGCCGGGCGCGGCAGCGGACGCTGCCATCAGCGCCGCGGGCTGCCGATCGATGCTGATCGGGTCGCTGCCGACCTGTGCGGGGACGGTGCGCAAGTAGGTGACCAGTGCGTCGAGGTCATCGGGTTTGAGGTATTGCAGGCTGTGCTGCACCACTTCGCCCATCGGACCAGCGGCCGTGCCATGGCCCTCGGCATGGGCTTGTGCCAGGTATTGGGTGAGCGCCTGATCGGACCAGTCGCCGATGCCGTGAGTCTTGTCCGAGGTGATGTTGTATGCGCGCCAGCCCTGCAGGGTCGCACCGGCCATGGCCTGGCTGTTCTTCAGGGCGAAGGCGAAGTTGCGCGGGGTATGACACTCGGCGCAATGTCCCAGGGCCGTGGCCAGATAGGCGCCGGTATTCCACTGTGGCGATTGCGCGCTGTCGGAGGTGAATCGCTTGCTCTTGAAGAAAGCTGCATCCCAGAAGCCGATCGCCCAGCGCTGGTCAAAGGGAAACGACAAATCGTTGACCCGCGGGTTTTGCCGGACCTTGGGCAGGTTGAACAGGTAGGCCTTGATCGCCAGTACGTCATCGCGGCTGAGGGCGGTATACGAGGTATAGGGAAAGGCCGGATAGAGGCGCTTGCCATCGGCGTTGATCCCGTCATGCATGGCCCGCACGAAATCATCGTCACTCCAGTGGCCGATGCCGGTATCGGGGTCGGCAGTGATGTTGCTGGAGTAGATGGTGCCGATGGGGAGCTTGAAGGCGACACCTCCGCTGAAAGGTTGCTTGCCGGGCTCGGTGTGGCAGACGACGCAGTCGGCGGCCCGGGCCAGGTATTCGCCGCGCTGCAGGACGGTGGCTGTTGCCGGCGCGCCGGCCAGCGGCGGCGCAGTGCCGGGGGAAGGGTCGGTACGGTTGAGCAGCAGATAAACCCCGCCGCCCAGCACCAGCAGCACGATCAGCAACAGCAGGCGTTTGAGCGTCTTCATGTCAGCGCCCCCGAGTGGTCGTCTTGCTTGTCGCCGGTCACGGTTTTGCGTGCCTCCGCATTGTGCGCTGCCAGGGCGCGTTCGATCGGCAGATTGCGCACCCGCACGCCGCAGGCGGCGAATACCGCATTGGCCAGTGCCGGTGCCGCAATCGCCGTACCGACTTCGCCCATGCCACCTGGCGAGGCGGTGGTCTGCACCACGTGCAATTCGATGGCTGGCGTCTCATTGATACGCAGGTTGCGATAGTCGTTGAAGTTGGACTCCACGATGCCGCCGTTCTTCACCGTCAGCCCGTTGTAGAGCGCCGCGCTGAAGCCGAACAGCAGGCCGCCCTGAACCTGTGCCGAGACCGAAGAGGGGTTGACCATCTGCCCGCAATCCAGCCCGACCACCACGCGCCGCATGCGCACCGAGCCTTCCGCTGTCACCTCGGCCTCCACGATGGCGCAGATGGCGCTGCCAAACGGCTCGCCCAACGCGATGCCGCGGCCAACACCGGGCGGCAGGCTGCCCTTGCCCCAGCCGATCTTTTCTGCCGCCAGATCCAGTACGGCCAGCGCACGGGGATTCTTCTGCAGCAGGGTGCGACGGTAGGCCAGCGGATCCTGCCCTGCCGCATGGGCGAGCTCATCCATGAAGCTTTCCACCACGAACAGATTGTGGGTCGGTCCCACCCCGCGCCACCAACCCGGCAACAAGCCTTGCGGCAAATCGCAGGGCACCCACTCCGAAAGCACGTTGGGTACGGCGTAGGGGGTTTCGGCTGCGCATTCGACGGTGTCCGAGTCCAGCCCATCCTTGGAAAGCGCCGCGGGGATCCAGCGTGCCTCGACGCTGGCGCCGGTGGTGCGATGGCTCCAGTAATCGGGACGGCCATGGTCGCCAAGCACGGCACTGATGCGGTCGTAATACATGGGGCGCGGGATGTCGTGACGCACGTCTTCCTCACGACTCCAGATCAGTTTCACCGGATAATCCACCTGCTTTGCGATCTTGATCGCCTGCACCACGATGTCCGCCTCCAGCCGCCGGCCGAAGCCGCCGCCAAGAAAGAAATTGTGGAAGACGATTTTCTCTTCGGGCAGGCCGGTCAATTTGACCGCTGCCGCGACCACCCGGTTAGGCACCTGGGTGCCCACCCAGATTTCGCACTGGTCGGGGCTGACATGCACGGTGGCGTTGAGCGGCTCCATCGTGGCATGCGCCAGCAGGGGCAACTGGTAAATCGCCTCCACCGACTTGCCCGCGGCAGGCCGCTGCCCCTGCTTGCGCGCGACGATGGGTTTGCCGGTGCGCGAATGCTCGTCCAGCTGGCGGGTCAACTCTTCCGTGTCCAGGTGGGCGTTGGCGCCCAGATCCCAGTTGATCTCCAGCGCCTCCAGGCCCTGGTGGGCCGCCCAGTAGTGGTCGCCGATGACCGCCACCGCATCGTCCAGCTTGATCACCGCCACCACGCCGGGGAGTGTTCTGGCACGGCTGTCGTCCACGCTCGCCAGCTTGCCGCCGAATACCGGGCAGGCACGTACGGTGGCGATCTTCATGCCCGGCACTTTGACGTCGATGCCGAACTGCGCCTCGCCATTGACCTTGATGGCCGCGTCGACACGACGCCAGGGCTTGCCGATCAGGGTGAACTGCGCCGGATCCTTCAGCGGGATCGCCCCGCTGGGCATCGGCAGCTTGCCGGCCGCTGCGGCCAGCGCGCCGTAGCCCAGCCTGCGACCGCTGGCACCATGCACCACTTCGCCATGCTCGACCGTGCAGCTGTCCGCCATGACCTTCCATTGCGCCGCGGCCGCCTGCACCAGCAGCAGCCGGGCGACAGCGCCGGCCTGGCGCAGGCTTTCCCAGCCATTGCGCGTGCTGGTGGAGCCGCCGGTAGCTTGTTCGCCGCCAAGCAGCTTGGTGCCATAGAGCTGCACATCGGACGGGGCGTGCTCGACGCTGATCCGGGCCAGATCCACCCCGAGCTCCTCGGCCAGCAGCATGGCTGTGCCGGTGTAGATCGACTGTCCCATTTCCACATTGGGCATCACCAGCCGCACCTTGCCGTCGGTGTCGATACGCACAAAGGCATTGGGGGCAAACGCAGGATGGCCATCCGCGGCAGCCATGTCGGCATCGTCCGGTTGTGGTAGCGGGCTGATCGCCGCCAGCGCCGCCTTGCCGCCGCCCAGCCAGAGGAAGCCGATGGCCAGTCCGCCGAATTTGAGTGCCTTGCGCCGGTCCGGATTGACCAGGGTCGAGTCGATCGGAGTGCCCGGCTGCGTGCTCATGAGTTCGCTCCAGTAGGCGTGCTGGCATCGTCCGCAATCACCTGCAACGCGTCGGTGTGGCCGGTAGCCGCGAGCTTGATCGCTTCGCGGATGCGCACATAGGTGCCGCAGCGGCAAATATTGCCGGCCATCGCCATGTCGATATCGTTGTCGCTGGGGTTGGGATTGCTTGCCACCAGCGCCGCCGCCGACATCAGCTGGCCGGACTGGCAATAGCCGCATTGCACGACATCCACCGTCAGCCAGGCCTGCTGCACCTTGCGGCCAGCGTCGGACTGATCCAGCGTTTCGATCGTGCTGATCGCCTTGCCCGCCAACCCGCCAACCGGCAGCACGCAGGAGCGCACGGCCTGGCCATCCAGATGCACCGTGCAGGCGCCGCACTGCGCGATACCGCATCCGAACTTGGTGCCGGTCAGCCCGATCAGGTCGCGCAGCACCCAGAGCAGTGGCATATCCGGTGGGGCGTCGACCTGATGAGCCTGGCCATTGACTTGCAACGTGATCATGAAAAATCCCCGGGTTGGCTAGCCACGCGTAGCGGCGAGGCTGATGGCAAGTGGATGGAGAATACGCCGCAGCGCACATCCGAACAGACTCTGCCATGCACGGCGTGCAAAATTCATCAAATGCGCAAGCGAGTGTTCGGGGGCGTGATACCCGAGCGCTGTACCTCGTCAAGCCAGCGAAAAGGTAGGCACGAAAAAGCCGGCACGTGGCCGGCTCTTCGTCGATCTTGAAATCCGTGGTGGAGCGGATGGGGATCGAACCCACGACCTCCACGATGCGAACGTGGCGCTCTCCCAGCTGAGCTACCGCCCCACGGAAGCCGCAAATGTTAGCAGCGTGCGCCGGTTTTCGCCAAGCCCTGCGTTCGACCCTGCTCTGGATCAGCCGGGCAGCAGAGCGACGAGACGATCGTGCAGCAGTTCGCGGCGCCAGCCGTCGAGGAATTCGGGCCATTCGGCGGTGACCGCGTATTCCTCCAGTACCTTGCGCGGGCACAGCAGGCCGGCGGGCAGGTCGAGTTCGACGGCGCACGCGTCGACCAGCTGTTTCATCGCGCCGAGTGCCTGCTTGGCCGCCCCTTGCGGATGGGCGGGGATGCTGGCCGTGGCGGCGATGTCCTCAGCCGTGATGGCCCGGCTGACGAGTTCGAGGAGGTCGGTGCGCTGGGCCGAGCGCAGCGCACGCTGACCACGGCAGCGCTGTTCGAGGTCGGCCAGGCTGGTGGGCGGCTGCTGGGCCAGATTCATGGCCAGGTTGTCGTCGAGCAGCCACGGGCGTGGCACATCGAGGCGGCGGGCGCTGCGGTCGCGCCACAGCAGCAGCAGGCGCAATCGGGCCTGCTGGGGCACGCTCCATTCGGCCGCGCCGCGCATCGCCCGCTGCGGTTGCGGGTCACCATCGCGGTGGCTGGCACGCGCCTTGAGGCGGGCACAATCCTCAGCGTGCCATGCGCTGCGGCCGTGTTTCTGCAGTCGCTCGCCCAGTTGTTCGTGGATGCTCTTCAGATACACCACGTCCAGCGCCGCGTAGCTGCGTTGCGATTCGGTGAGTGGCCGCTGCAACCAGTCCGAGCGCGTCTCGCCCTTGTCCAGATCCACGCCGATCAGCTCAGCCACCAGCGCGCGATAGCTGATGCCCAGGCCCATGCCGACGAAGGCCGCGGCGATCTGCGTGTCGAACAAGGTGGCGGGGCCGTCGGGCAGCAAGGGGGAAAGCGTTTCCAGATCCTCGCTGGCACTGTGCATCACGGTCACGGCGGGGCCGGTGCCGAGCAGCGGCTGCAGACAGCTGCCGATCTCGAAGGCGAGCGGATCGACCAGGACGTAGCGGCCGTTCCAGCCCAGTTGCAGCAAGGCCAGCTGGGGGTAGAACGTATTGCGGCGCATGAACTCCGTGTCCAGGCCGATGGCGGCGTCCGTGGGTATGCCGGCGAGCCAGCTCTGCAGCGCATCGCGATGGTCGATCCAGTCGGCGGCAGGTGTTTCGGGCAACGACATCATGGTTCCTTTGAGGAATAGCGGGTAATAGCGGGTATATGGAAAGCCCTGTCGGCAGGCGCTGCCGATGGTCAGCAGCGCACCATAACAGGCTGCACGGTATCGTGAGCAACGCCCGATGGCTGCGATGACGGTGCACACCGGGTCAATTCGTTGCGCTGGGTGCACTAAACTCTTGCGCATGGGTCGATGACCTGCCTCGTCGCACTGACGAGGGCTGCGCTGTTAGTGGCAGTCGACATTTCACTGGCTCTGAGGACGCCTATTCATGCCAAGCAATGCCATGCTGCGGGGTCAACGCTTTCTCGGTGGAGCGCTGGGTTTGACCGTGCTTGGCTTCGCGCTGACGTACCACTTTTTTCCGCGCCTGTTCCATGTGGACCCGACTCAGGCACCACAGCGAGCGATGTCGCTTGGTGGCACGCTGCCCACCAGTGAGATGCCGCCGCAACGTGCGGCGGCGATCAACGAACTCAGTGCCGGGCCACCGCTGACCCTGGCACCCACCGCGGTGATTGTTGCCCGCGGCAGGAAGAACGCGAACCTGCCCGAGCAGAAAAATGCCGACACCCCCGAGGTGAAGGCCTTGCTCGTCCGTGCCACGAAGGCCTTGCATGCCGGTCAGTTGGCCGGTGATCCGAACAGTGCGGCCGGGTTGTTCATGCAGGCACTGAAGAATCAACCTGACAGCCGTCTTGCCACGCAGGGGTTGTTCGACGTGCGCGCACGGCTGGTGGCGGAGATCGACCAGGACATCGCGGTGGGCGACGCCGATGCCGCCACCGGTTTGCTCGACGTGTTGCGCACGTTACCCAACGCCGAGCAGGAAGTGGCGCAACTGGAAGCAAACCTGGCGACGCTGGCCAAGGTGCGGCCGATGCTGGCCAAGGCGGCCGGTTTGCTGCAGCAGGGCAAGGCCGACTTGCCCAAGGGCGGCAGTGCGCTGGATGTGTACCGTGAGGTGCAGGGGCTGGATCCGCAGAATGCGGTGGCCGAGCAGGGCATCTTCCAGGTCCAGCGTGCCGTGCTCGATCGGGCACTGGCGGCGGTGGCGCAGAACGACTTTGCCGGCGCTGACAAGCAACTGGCGCTGGCTCAAGCGATCCGGCCCGGTTCCCAGCAAATGGTTGATGTGCAGCAGCGCGTGGAGAACATGCGCGAGCAACGCGCGGACGGCGTGCTGGCACAGGCCCGTTCAGCGCTGGACGCAGGCAATATCGATCTCGCCCAGAAGCTGGCTGCCCAGGTTCGCGCGATCAGCCCCAGCCTGTCGGGCCTGGATGAATTCGACGAGCAACTGGTCAACGCGCGTCTGTACGCAAGCTACAAGCCGGGTCAGGTATTCACCGATCGCTATGTCGACATGCCGGGCAAGACCCCGGCGATGGTGGTGATACCCACCGGCCATTTCGAAATGGGCGCGCCGGATAACGAGCAGGATCACATCGAGGCGGCCACGCCGCAGCACGAGGTAACCCTGGCCAAGGGCTTCGCGATGGCGCGCAGCGAACTGACGGTCGCGCAGTTCCGCGAGTTTGTGCGGGCCAGCGGTTATGTACCCGACTCGGTCAAGCTCGGCGGTGCCAGCGTGTACGACGAGCGCAGTGGCGCGATGCGTGACGATGCCCGGGCGACCTGGGAGGACGACTATGCCGGTCGCAAGGCCGGCGACAACCTGCCAGTGGTGAATATTTCCTGGAACGACGCCAACGCGTATGCGGCCTGGCTGAGCCAGCGCACCGGCAAGATTTATCGTCTGCCGAGCGAGGCCGAGTTCGAATACGCCATGCGTGGAGGTACCACCAGTCGCTACTGGTGGGGTGGCGGCGTGCCCAAGCGCAAGGTGGAAAACCTCACTGGCTCGGATGACCGGTCGCGCAGTGGGCGCAGCTGGAGCAACTCGTTCCGCGGTTACCGCGATGGCTATTGGGGTCCCGCGCCGGTGATGAGTTTCGCCGCCAATCCGTTCGGCCTCTACGATATCGACGGCAACGTCTCCGAGTGGGTCGCCGACTGCTGGCACGACAACTACATCCGGGCTCCCGTCGATGGCAGCGCGTGGGTCAACCCGGGCTGCAGCGCCCGGGTGCTGCGTGGCGGCTCCTGGGGCAGCTCGCCCGAGCAGGTCACCTCAGCCTACCGGCAGGGTGCCGACAGCGATATCCGCAGCGGTCGGGTCGGTTTCCGCGTGGTGCGTGAACTCTAGCCTGGACAATGGCCGCGACCTTGAATACCCGGCAAATCGAAGAGCCAGGATCTTTTTGCCCGGGTTGAGGGCGAACGGGTGATCTACGGCAGCCGTTACCTGCTCGGTAACGGCTGCTTGCCAAGGTAGGGTCACCCTGTTGCCGACCAGACGGCGTGGGCGTTGCTAGTGGCTAGATGGTGGATGAATGGTGCCCCTGATAGAGGTCCGGTGCGGCGTCAATCAGGCCGTTGTTGATGGCGTAGCGAACCAGGTCTGTCTGGTTTGACATCCCCATTTTTTCGAGCAGGTGCGATTTGTGCGTACTGACCGTCTTGATGCTCAGCGAAAATTCGAAGGCAATGGCCGTGAGGCTGATGCCACGGACGAGTCGACTGAAAACCTCGTATTCACGATTGGATAGAAGCGTGTGCGGCGGAGCATGCTGAGGCCTGGAAACATCGCTGGCGAGCAGTTCGGCGACCTTGGCGCTGACGTAGACGCCGCCCGAGGCCACCTTGCGTATGGCCGACAGCAGGAGGTCGCCATCGAATTCCTTGGTCAGGTAGCCGGACGCGCCCGCGCGCAGTGCACGCACCGCGTATTGCTCTTCCTGATGCATGCTGAAGATGAGTATCGGCAATGGCGGTTGTGCTTCATTGACCAATTTGATCAGCTCCAGCCCGTTGCGCCCGGGCATCGACAGGTCGAGGATGAGCATGTCCCAGTGGCGCTCGCGAACCTTCTCGAGCAATGACCTGCCATCGCAGGCTTCGCCGGCGAACTCCAGGTCCGGCGTGTCGTCGAGGATCTTCTTCAGACCGTTGCGGATCACCCCATGGTCATCGGCAACGAGTATCTGCACCTTGGTCATGCTTCATCTCCCACGGGCACCGGGACTTTGAAGGGAACCCGCACTTCGATCGTGGTGCCATGTCCGGGCGCGCTCGTGATCGTGAACGTGCCATCCACGGCTGTGGCGCGTTCGCGCATGCTGACCAGTCCGATGCCCCTGCCGTTGTGGTCGTGCACAAATCCGTCGCCCGAATCGCGCACACTCAGGACCAGTTCGTCGCCGTCCCTGACAAAGCTCACCTCCAGTTGATCCGCATTCGCATGACGAGCGACATTGGTCAGCGCTTCCTGCACGATCCTGAAGAGTGCCGTCGCCAGGGTGTCTTCCCTGACGAGTTCCGCCGCCGGCATGTTGCACACGGACTTGAGGTTGCTTCGCTTGGTAAGTTCCGTGACCTGCCAGCAGACTGCCTCAGCAAGGTCGAGATCATCGAGGATGCGTGGCCTCAGTTCGGTCGAGATACGGCGAACGGAGATGATCGTTCCGTCCAGCATCTCGCGCATGGCATCCAGCATGCCGGGCTCAGGCTGTCGGCCCTCCTGCAGACGTCCATTGAGCCAGGTCAATTCCAGCTTGAGTCCGGTCAGTTGCTGGCCCAGCTCATCGTGCAATTCACGGGAAATGCGTGTGCGCTCTTCTTCGCGCACGGACTGCAGCGAGATCGACAGCTGGCGCAGCTCGGAGTTGGCCCGGCGAAGATCGGCATCCTTGCGCTGGCGCTCGGTAACGTCGCGCAGGACGGCAGTGAACTGTGGCTTGCCATTGACCATCGTCTGCGAGATGGCCGATTCCAGTGGAAACTGGCGACCGTCTGCGCGCAGCCCGAGGATCTCCATCTGCATCCCCATCCCGCGGGAGGGCACGCTCGAATTCATGAATGACCGTACGTGTCCTGCATGCGCCTCCCGTCGCGGCAATGGCATCAGGCTCGTCAGTGGCCTGCCGATGACATCGGCGGCGGAAACTCCGAACATGTGTTCCGCCGCCGGATTGAACATGACAATGTTCTGTGCTTCATCCACCGAGATGATCGCGTCCATGACCGAGTCCATAGTAAGTCGATAGCGGTCGTCTGCATCCTGCAGCGCGGAATTGAGCACGGCTTCTCGACGCGATTCGATCGCCAGCAGAGCGGCTGCGATGAGGATGAACACTGCCACCAGCACGGTACCGGCCACCACCGGAATGGCGTGTTGACGCCAGGTGGCCAGGGTTCCCGCATCGTTGCTGGTGACACTGACCAGGAAGGGGAAGTTCTTGACGTAGCCAAGAACGAAGGGGTGTCTGCTGCCGTCCGCGGACACGTGGTTGAATTGCTGCAAGCTATCGCTCGTGGTCGCAAAACGCACATGCTGCAATTCACGCGCGGGCTTGCCCATTTCATTTTCCTGGTGGGGCAGGCTGGCGATCAACGTCCCATCGTTCATGTACAGCCCGATTTCACGTACGAAGTCCTGCTCCATGTAACCGTAGAGCTGTTCAAAATGATTGAGGTCGATGGCGGCCACCACGACACCGCGAAATTTTCCGTCTGAATCATCGATGCGGCGGGCAAGATCGAGAACCCAGGTGTGCGTGGCCTGACTCTTGACCGGAGAGCTGATGAAGAGTCCGGTTTGCCTGCCCTGGGAAAGAGGTCCGAAATAGTCCGAGCCCGAGACGGATCTTTGCAGCATCGTGACCGGACTGGAGCTATTGACGATCAGACCATCTGCATTGACAACGAATATTTCGGCCAGTTGCCTGGACCCCGCGAGCCGGGTACTGAGCAGCAACTTCACTGGCGGACTGTCCAGGCTCAGCTGGGTTCCATACGCCGTCTGCAACCTGTCCTGGATTCCCCGAAGAGCGAGGTCTGTGTTACGAAATGACTGCTCCGTCTGATCCATCAGCAAGCGTGCCAGGCTGTTGGTCTCCTGATGCTCGCGTGTCAGATCGCGAGCGCGCAGGTTGAGGAGCAAGGAAGCCACCAGCATGCCAACGGCGATGATCGTGAGTACAGCCAGAAGATAGATCGCTCGGGCCGGGCTGAATTTTTTGGACATGCTCGGTTTCTCTCAAGCGGAGCGGTGCGGTCGCGAACGGACGAGGCGAATTGACTGCGACCAGACAAGTGGATGATCCATGAGCTGATTTCCCCTGTGTTCCCCCGGGAGCAAGCTCGGTTCGAGACGATCATGTCTGCGCACAATCGCGAAGACTGGCCACATGGCATTTTTCGCCTGGTACATCGAGGTTCACTCTGTCCTGGACCCCTGCTGCAGGTCATGCAAGCGTCTGTCGCATAGGTGTGAAAAGTACGCTCTTGGCGGTAACGCAACTTGATGCACGTCAAGCACAGGCAATTGGCAGCCAATCGGCATCAGCTCATCGCCGAGCGTGGCGTCCGCAGCGGCGTCTGCTGACCTGACGGCTGACGGTTGCAAGGGCCAGCTCTCCGATGGCGGAAGACCCTCGACGGGCAGCAAGGCGGATCAAACGCAGATGCTCCCCATGAGTGCATGGATGGCCGGCTGTGTGACGCCAGTGATCATGGATCGATGCGCGCCACGGCAGTCAGATCCCACCGGTCATAGGACTAATCCTATGGCAATTTTCATCTGGTCTCCGATGGTTGGCCGCAGGGGCCACGACCATAATTCACTCGTGAACGTGGTGAGCTTCAAGCGATGCCGCCGTTGCGTTCTCGGAAAAATCATTCACGTAATGAAGGTTGAGAAGAAATGATGAATATCCCTCGCTCCGCGCTGGCCACCATTGTTATCGGTATCGGCCTGTTTGTGCTTGCTCCCAGCTCTCACGCTGCCGATATGGATGCAGCCAAGGCATTGGCGAGAACCAACAACTGCTTCAAGTGCCATGCCCTCACGCGCGACAAGGATGGTCCGGCCTGGGACAAGGTCGCCGCCAAGCTCAAGGGCGACCCGGATGCCGAGGCCAAATTGATACATCACCTTACTGCCGCGCCGATGGTCAAGCTGGCCGACGGAAGCATGGTGCACCACGCGATCCTCAAGACGGATCCGGCCAACGATCCGGCACAACTCAAGAATATGGTTGACTGGATTCTTTCGCTGCCATAGGCGCTGTTCGGCGTCCACGGGTACTCACCCCGAGGCCGCTTTTCAAATGATGTTGTTGTTTTCAATTTACTCAGTGGGTTCAAGCCGGCTGCGGGTAGCTGCACGCTCAAGAAACACGCCGGTGCCGGCAGAACCTCATCAATATCCTCACCAGATACGCAGGAAGGGACCTGATAAATGGACCTCAGAAAGAAATTCATCATGGGAGCAGTCCTGATCCTGATCAGCTGGGCTACTCCGGTGTTGGCGGGTAATCCTCCAATACAGCTCCCGGACCTGGGTTCGACCCAGGCAGTCTCCAGCCAGTCATCCGCGGCAGTCGCGGCGCGTGCGCTTGCGGCTGACGCCAAATGCACCCGCTGTCACGACGAGAACGAGGCGAAGCCGATTCTCTCGATCTATCAGACGCCGATGGGTGTGAAAGGTGACCCGCGCACACCAACCTGCCAGTCATGCCACGGTGAGAGCGAAAAGCATCTTGCCGGCGACAAGACGGGCAAGGGAATTCCACCGCCGGACGTGATGTTCAACAAGCATGACTATCCAATGTCGGATGCCACCGTCCGTGCAGGCGTATGCCTGACCTGCCACAAGGGAACACAGCGTACCCATTGGGAGGGCAGTACCCATCAGGCCAACGGTCTGGCCTGCAACAGCTGTCACAAGGTTCACAGTGCGGTCGACCCGGTGCGCAACAAGGAAACCCAGGTCGCCGTGTGCGAAACCTGCCACAAGGACCGCAAGGCCGACCTGCAGAAAATCTCGCACCACCCCCTCGGCGAAGGCCAGATGGTGTGCTCCGACTGCCATAACCCGCATGGCTCGGCCGGCCCGTTCCTGCTCAAGAAAGCCACGGTGAACGAGACCTGCACGACCTGTCACGCAGAGAAGCGCGGTCCATTCCTGTGGGAGCACGAGCCGGTGGCCGAGGACTGCACCAATTGCCATACGCCGCATGGTTCGAATATCTCTCCGCTGCTGAAATCCCGTCCGCCCTTCCTCTGCGCTGAATGCCATGACGGCCCGCACAACAGTCAGTCGGCCTTTGGCCCGAGTGTTGGAGGTTTGCAGTCAACCATGTCGGGGTTCGCGGCCAGTGGTGGTCGTGCGCCAAACCCAAGCTCAAGCGGTGCCGGACGTGCGTGCCTGAATTGCCACGTGATGGTCCATGGCTCAAACAGCCCCGCTGGCGCCTTCTTACACCGTTAACCATTAGGGACGTGATATGAAATCCGTAAATGGAGTGCTTCGCGTCAAGTCACTTGTGCTGGCGATACTGACGGTGCTGCCGATGCTCGCCTTCGCCCAGAGTGATGATGACGTTTCGATCCTGACCAAACCCACGAATTATGTGGAACTGGGTCTGGGTAATGTGTCGAGTGATTCCTACAACTTCGGCCAGTACAACGGACTGGGCAAGTCAGGCCTGTTCGGCATTGGCAAGTTGAGCCTGCAAGGTGGGGATGCCTATGGCCAGGGTTCGGGTATCCGCCGCTGGTCGGTCGAGGGCACCAACCTGGGAACGGATATCCGGTCGGTCGATGCCTCGATCCGGGACCAGGGGCACTGGATGGTAGGCCTCAGCTTCAGCCAGCAGTATCACGACATCGCTGACTTCTCGACGCCGCTGCAGGGGTCAATGGGTGGCAATGTGTTCACCCTTCCGCAGGCGTTCGGGACGATCAGTACTGCCCGGCCGGCAACTGCGCTCCCCTACGGAACGCAGGCCCTGACTCCCGCCCAGGTTGCCCTTCTCCGCAAGGTGAATGTGCATACCAATCGGAACAACACGGGCGTCACCGTTGGCTATAACCTCAACCCGCACTGGGGCGTTGTGTTCGATTGGAATCACATCGAACAAAGCGGTGCAAAGTTGATTTCTTCCGGATCAGACGAGAACAACTCAGCTGCCGGGGCAACATTGTCCAAGTACAGCACAGCTGGTGAAGCCATCCAGATGCTGATGAACCCGACGAATTACACGACGGACAATATTGATCTGGCGTTGAACTGGGCCGGCATCAATGCGTTTGGCACGGTTGGCTACTATGGCTCGCACTTCGTCGACAACTATTCGAGTGTGAGCTTCCCCAACCCCTACACCAGGGGAGCTACCGCCAACGGCTTGCCGCTGGGTGCGCCGTACCCGGTTGATGCACTGAGTACGCCACCGAGCAATGACTTCAACCAGATCAACTTCACCGGTGGTTACAGCCTCACGCCGACGACCCATCTGACTGGCGGCTACTCCTATGGCCGCAGCACCCAGAACGCGGGCTACGTCAATCAGGACCAGATGCAGCCCGACGGTTTGCCCGTCAGCTCGCTCCACGGCCTGGTGGTCCTCTCGCACGCCGACCTGAAGCTGACCAACCAGACAACCAAGGATCTCACGCTGTCTGGAGGGATCAACTACAACGAGCATGACAACCAGACGCCGGCTTACACCTACAGCTTCTTCGACCTTGGCGCCGGTCCGGAGACATCGGTCAGCATCCCGCTGAGCTACAGGAAGACGCAAGGGACACTCGCTGGAGACTATCGGATCACCAGCGAACAACGTCTGCATGTTGATTACGAGTACACCGATACCCAGCGCTGGTGCAACAGCGCCATTCCAGTCGATCCGGCTACCGGCATTCCCATCGGCGCCGATGTTTCAGCGACCAACACGGGCTACTACCAGCTGGTCTCGACAGTGAGCTGTGTCGAGGTGCCCAAGTCGACAGAAGACAAGTTCGTCGTGAACTACCGTGCGGATGCCAGTGACAACCTGAATTTCAATGCGGGTTTCAACTATTCGGATCGAAGTTCCACCGTGAATCCGGCGTTTTACAGCCCCTTGCATGCCAATAGCGAAGGCTTCGAGAACTACAACTATCAGGCGTTCTTCGATGGATCGCGTCGGGAAGAGCTGATCAAGGCTGGCGTCAACTACCAGGCAACGGACAAGCTGAATCTGAGCATGGACATGCGCGGTACCAAGGACGACTACTACGATTCAGTGATGGGCGTGCAACAGGGCAAGTCGTCCAGTGTCAATCTCGATGCGGCCTATCAACTGTCGGAAAAGACCTCGGCCTCGGTCTATGCCAACTGGCAGTACCGGTCTCGTGACATGGTAAGTGCCACGGGTCGCAACTCGGTGGGTACTGCCGGCCTGACCGGTTGGTCCAACAAGCTGACCGACAAGGGTTCGGCGTTCGGCATCGATATGAAGCACAGCGGCATGCTCCATGGAAAGCTTGATCTGAGCGCAAATGTCTCCTATTCGCTGGACAAGACGAACTACAACACGGAGAGCTATGCCACGGCACTCATCCCCGGCATCGTCTGCGCGACTGTGCCAGGCAATGCCGGCTATAACTGTGGATCGACTCCAACGATTTACAGTGAACTTCTCAGAGCAAGGTTGATGGCCAATTACCGTATCGACCACCGCAGTTCGGTTGCTGTCGGCTATATCTTCGAGAAACTCAACTCGAATGACTATTACTATAACTACTACCAGTTGATGTCCACTGGAACCACGACCATGCCGACTAATCAGTTGAGTCCAAGTTACACCGAGAACGTTGTATTCGTGTCTTATCGCTACAGTTTCATGTAACAGTCATCTCCGTTACTTCAACAGCACTTTTTCAGCGATGCCTTAGTCCGTCATGCCGTATGCAAAGGGTGAAAAAGCCATCGGACAATGATCGATCTGTCCGCAAATTCCTCGGCGATACTTGACGGGACCGCGAAGATCCACAGATATTTGGGAATTATCGAGGAAAGTGGTAATGAATAATAGCGATATGCCGGCACCAAACAGACTGACGGCTAGAATTTCCGCCATGGTCATCGGTGCGGTGGCGATCTTTGCTCCATGGTATATAAGTGGCCCCCAGGCCACGTTGAACCCGGGTATTTTCTGGACTTACATTATCACCGGTGTTCTCATGATGGCAGTTGCCGCCATCGCATTGATATGGCGCCGCGCCATATGGCCAGCGTGGGCGTTCTTCCTGCTTACCGTATGGATAATCCTCGCCCCTGACACATTTAGCTCGGCGGCCAAGGACGTCTCCATCATGCACTTTATTCTTGGTGCAGCTGGTATTGCGGTATCCATATTCTGGATACGCCGCATGTTTGGTCGTCTTCCCCGCAATCGTCCGGTGGTCAAGGGACGAACTTTCCGGGAATGTTCGAGCAGCGAACGCACGCTTTACGGACTGGTGATATGCGTACTTGGTCTGGGTTATTGCATGGCACTGGGTTATCTCTACATGACCCATGCTGGACTTAACGGAAAACCAGGCATATCTGCGCAGGATATCGCCATAACTTATTACGGCAACCGCAGCGGAACTCGACTGGAGCTCATGCTGCGGGGCCAGATGAGCGACAAGATAAGCTCGGATGAAATGGACAAGGTGGTTGCGTGGCTGAAGTCCGGCTCGACTGAAGATGAATATGACGACACGATCTATCCGATCATCATGAAGGACTGCGCGAGCTGTCATAGTGCAAAAGCTGGCAAGAACCTCCGTGATTTTACGACGTACGAAGGAATTATTCCGGTGGCTACGGTCGATCATGGCATGTCGATTGAGACCTTGGTCAAGCTGTCCCACATTCATCTGTTCGGCATTGGTCTGGTAACTTTCGTACTTGGATTCGTGTTCTGTTTTTCAACATTGCCGGGATGGTTCAAGAACGTGGTCATCGTTGCTCCATTCTTTGCAATGGTCATAGACATTACGACGTGGTATCTGACAAAGTGGGATCCGGTATTTGCCTACACCGTTATAGTTTCCGGATTGATATTGGGAACTGCTTGGGGTATTCAGATATTTGTTTCGCTCTATCAAATAATATTTCTTCATGCCGAGGAAGAGGGCAAGAGCCAGTCGATTTGATCAGATCATTCAAAATGACCTGATACATACCCGGAAATATTCCAGTGTATGTATCAGGTCAGGCAAGATATTCGCGTGAAGTTTCAGGGGGTGGTTGTTCGCGTCTGTGCGGTCGACCGGCGAGCCAGGAATGGCGGCTTCCCTGATCTGGATTCCCGCCTTGCGCATGGTGCGTGGAATTCTCGGTCTTTCATGGAAATACCTGAGGAGGCAATCATGTCTAGCAAGAAGCTCGCCTATGCTGTGCTGCTGGTTCCGTTTCTGGTTGCGGGCTGCGGCCAGCGTGTCGTCAGTTACAGTCGCGACATAAACCCGATACTTCAGGAAAATTGTGCCGTCTGTCACGCGCCTGGCGGTGCCGGCTTCATGACGAGCGGTTTCAGCGTGGCGACATACCAGGACGTCATGAGGGGCACGAAGTATGGCCCCGTTGTTACACCGGGAAGCAGCGTTGGCAGTACCCTGGTCAGGCTGGTGAAACACCAGGCTGACGAGACAATCAACATGCCAAAAAACTACACGATCGATCTGACCCGACACGAGAATATCGTGTTGCCGGGGGTCAATGCGCGCCAGCTGTCCGCACGGGACGTGGATCTGATCTCGAATTGGGTCGATCAAGGTGCCAAGAATAATTGACGGTTCTTCGGATGAGCTGTTTCCGGTTCTCCTGCCTGCGCGGTGGTTGATTTCCGCCTTGCTGGAGGCGTGATCGCCTTCCAGATCGGCCGGTAGGCACCAGGCGTCCTCAGCCCGGGGTGCGCCCGATCAGACGGCTCATGCTGAAAGCATTCATCGCGTCACTGTGCGAGACGCTCCGACCAGCTCACCACCGAATGCTGCTCGCCGCGCAGAATCCACTGGTCCACGCGCCGTCGGCTGGGCGACGTTCAAGCGACCTGTGCCGCCAACGGTACCGATACATACCGTCGGTTTGCGCCTCTGGTGCGAGCGCTTGAAACCCATCAGGCATGAGAAAGCCCGCTGTTATGCGGGCTTGGGATGTCTCATGGTTCTAGCTGGTACTGGCTAAAAACCGCACTTGGTACCGGTGATAGGACTCGAACCTACACTGTGTCACCACAAGCGGATTTTGAGCTGAAGAGCCTTCTATAGGATGGGTCTACGCCGGAACTCGCCATGCATTGACCTGCTTGGTTTTCCGGGAGCCTGGTCCCGTCTAGCCTTACGCCATGACTGGGCCAATTGCGTCGAAATTATCGTTCGCGTGGCTCCTGGTTGGTTCCTGCATTCGACCCACGAACAGGAGGCGTCATGGCTATTTCCAAGCTCACCAAATCCGTCGTCGATGCGGCCCCGATCATCGGCAAAGAGTACGAATTGCGCGATACCACTATCCCCGGCTTCCTGTGTAAAGTCACCGCCAGCGGCCGCAAGGTGTTCATGCTCCAGTACCGCACGAACTGGGGCGAACGGCGCAAGCCGTCCATCGGTCGCTACGGCGAGCTGACCGTCGAGCAGGCGCGTTCGATCGCGCTGGACCTGTTGGCCGATGTTCGCAAGGGCGGCGATCCGAGTGCCGCGAAGCTGGTGGGGCGACAGGTACCGACGGTCAAGGAACTGGGCAAGCAGTTCATCGAGGAGTACTCGATTCCGCGCAACAAGCCGAGGACGGTCGAAACCTATCAGTACTACATCGACCACTACATCGTTCCGGTGCTCGGAAAGATGAAGGTGTCCGAGCTGACGCGTGCGGATATTTCGACGCTGATGCGGCGGATGGCGAAAATTCCCGTGACCGCCAACCGGACCATCGGCTGTGTTCGCAAGATGCTCAACATGGCCGAGGTTTGGGGCTATCGGTCGGATGGTTCCAATCCGTGTCGCCATGTACCGAAGTATCCCGAGCGTGGCAAGACGCACTACATCAACGACGAGGAGCTGGTGCGCATCTTCGCCTACCTCGACAGGGCGGACGCCCAGGGCCTGGAGCATCCGTTGCTGACACTGGGCATCCGACTGCAGTTCGAGTTCGCTGCGCGCATGTCGGAGATCCTTTGCCTCGAATGGTCGTGGATCGACTTTGAGAACCGGCGAGTCACCTGGCCGGACAGCAAGACGGGTGGGATGTCCAAGCCGATGAGCGAGGAGGCGTTGCGTCTGTTGTCGAACGCCTACAGGGTCGAAGGCTCCCGATACGTCTGCCCCAGCATCTTCGACGGCAGCAAAGCCCTGCCGGAGGACACCTATGTCAATGGCTGGCGACGCATCCTCAAGCGCGCAAAGGTCACCCACGTGGGGACGCACGGCATCCGGCACCGTGCGGCTACCGACATCGCCAACGCTGGTATCCCGGTCAAGGTCGGCATGGCATTGACGGCGCACAAGACCGTGGCGATGTTCATGCGCTACATCCATCTTGAAGACGATCCGGTGCGCGAGGCCGCCGACAAAGTGGCCAGCCGTCGCCGGGAAACCATCGGCAGTGCAGGGGCAGTGCACGCATTGCCCGAAGCAATGGAAGACCAGACCGGTAAGACCCGCACCAGCCTTGGCAATTACCGGCCATTCCGTCATCGCAAGGAGGAGACCCGGGCCGTACCGCCGGACTCCAAGCGAGCGCGCTCGACTCGCGAGGAGGCGGCGCCATGAAGACCAGACCTCGACAGCTCTCGCTGCGGCAACCGTTGATGATGACGATGAAGGAGACCAAGGCTGCCAGCCACGCGCCCGCAGGCGATGAGGCCCCTCTGCCGATCACCCTGCGTTTCGTGGGCACCGACGCGGCCGGTGAGTATCTGTGCCTGTCTCCTCGTTATTTGCAGCAGTTGCGGATGGATGGCAACGGCCCGCCGTATCGCTGCTTCGGGCGCTTCGTTGTCTACACGATCGAGGATCTGGACCGCTGGGCCGATGAGCAGCCGGCGTTTCGCTCCACATCTGACAGGGTGAGCTTGGAAGGAGACCCAAAGGGAAGGGCCGGTGCTGCGCCGCCTGGAGGGAAGGGGACGCCCAAGGCGTCCAAGGAGGCGAGGGAATGAGCACGCAGCGAGTACGGAAGCGAGCCTCAGCCTCAGCAAAGCCGGTGCCTACGACCTTGGGCATGATCTCGACATGGGCCTGTATCCCCGAGTTGTCATGTCGCTGTGACGACAATTCGGGCCGGATTGCCGGGCGTTACTGTTTCCTTCTCTTGACTTTTATTCGTTTATAAACGAACATGACTATGTACCGAATCGAGCACTACCTGACGGCCGACGGGCAGAAGGATCTCTATATTGACTGGTTGCGTCGCTTGCGCGACGGCCAGGCCAAGGTGGCGGTCATCCGACGCGTGACCCGCATCGAGCAGGGCAACTTCGGCGACCACAAGTTCTGCCGAGATGGCGTGTGGGAGATGCGCATCGACGCGGGGCCAGGCTATCGGGTCTATCACGCCCTGTCGGGCCAGCGGCTGGTGCTCCTGCTGTGCGGCGGCGACAAGCGCACGCAGGACGCGGACATCGAGCGGGCGGTGGACTACTGGCACGACTGGCAACGGAGAACCGACGAATGAGAAGCAGAACCCATGACGAGGCGATGGCCGAGCTGTATCACAGCGATCCGGCCCTCGCGCTCGACGTCATCAACGGCATTCTGGAGGATGGCGACCAGGCCGAGCTGCTGATCGTGCTGCGCCAGCTCGCCCGGGCGTTTGGCGGTGTGCAGGTGGTGGCCGAGCAGGCGCACCTGAATCCGACGCAGCTCTACCGCACGCTTTCGCCAAAGGGCAACCCCGCGTTGAACAGCCTGACCGCTGTCCTCAAGGCAATGGGCTTGCGGCTGGCGGTGCTGCCGCTCGCCTCATCGACGCCCTCCCACGCGGCTTGATGCCTTACCAGCGTCATCGTCACCACCAACCTGGTCTTTGCCGAATGGTCCAGCGTCTTCGTCGATGCCAAGCTCACGACCGCCTTGCTCGATCGCTTCACGCATCACTGCCACATCGTCGAAACCGGCAATGACTCGTTTCGCTTCCGCCACAGCAGTCAGACCGCCAGGGCCCGCGTCAAGTCGCGGGAACAGGTGAAGAAAGGCAAGCGCGAAGAGGAGATCATCGTCGAAGCGATCTGAAAGGCATATCCTCAACCCGCGGCTCGGCACCCCCGAGCCGCTTCGCTATCCACACGCAGAACAACTAGACTTATCCACAGCCGGAGTGCTTTTTGCCGGCGTCCTTCCCTGGTCAGTTTTCGGCCGGCAGCGCTGGTCAATTTTGGATCAGCGGGAACACGCCACCGGTCGTTGGGATCCGGACGGTGGGGCTTGACGGTAACGGCAGGTCACAGCACCTCAATAGTGAACCTCGATCGATGCCTCGGTCTTGGTCGCACTGTCTCACCGGCACATGAATGACCGTGTTGTCCGCGCCGGCAGTACGAATGCATGGCCTCCGCCTACGTCCACGACGGGTGCTGGTGCTGCATGGACTGCCAGATGGCCTCAACGCGACGATTAAAGACCCCGTTGCGCAGGCATGGTGACGACGGACTGGGCACATTGAATCGACGTCGTGACGTTCGAAAACGGCTGAATCCACGTTTGTCGAGTTCCGACCAAGTAGGGTCCCAATCGATGAAACATGCAACAGCTTGCCCGGCCACTCTGTGCAAGTCCTTTCGCCTGGGGGTGAAATCATGACTACCTGTGAATCCTCTGCCGCAAGCAAATTTGGCAAACGGTGCTTGCTGTACGCAAGCGTATTACTGGTACTTGGTGCGTACTGTGGCGCGGCCGGGGCGGTCGATCTGGGCCAGTCCGACAGCACCAAGAAAGACAGCGCCAAGAAGGACGCGGTCACGCTTCAGAACGTCACGGTAAATGCGGGGTACGTGCCACGTCAGACTAACGACGCAGCCAAGATGGCAGTACCACTTATCGAAACACCACAGGCAATCACGGTGATTCCGCGTGATCAGGTGGATTTGCTCGATTGGCAAAACCTGAGCCAGGTCGTGCGCTACACAGCCGGTGTCATCGGAGAGAACTACGGACCTGATCCGCGCTACGACTGGCTCACCCTACGGGGGTTCTATCCTGCGGAATACATTGACGGCTTGCAGGCTCCCATTGGGTCCGTGAGCAGTGTCGGCGTTGATCTGTATGGCTTTCAGACTGTTGAAATACTCAAAGGGCCTTCGTCGGCGCTCTACGGGTTGTCTCCACCCGGCGGCATCGTCAACCTCACCAGCCGCCGTCCGGAGGGCGAGTTCAGCGGGGAAGCGCAGTTACAGTACGGAAGTTACGCCAATCAACAGGCGGCCGTTGACGTGACCGGGCCACTCGACAAGGACGGCCATTTTCTGGGGAGAATCACCGCACTTCATTTTGATCGTGGCACCCAGACCAACGGTGTCGATACGGACCGCACATACATCGCGCCAGCACTCACCTGGTTGCCATCGCCCGATACAAATCTTACGTTCCTGAGCTATTTCCAGCACGACGACGTCTATGGTGACGGTGGCGGCTTCCTGCCAATTTACGGTGTCGCTGCATTTAATCCATTGGGGACGGTGCCTACAGATACGAACTTGGGCGACACCAAGTACAACCATTTCAAGCGTAATCAATACGGCGTGGGCTATGACTTCACGCACAAGTTCAACGACGCGTGGAGCTTCCAGCAGAACCTCAAGTATTTCTCCAGCGTAGTGAATATCCTGCAGGTCTACGGCGCTGGACTTGTCACGAACGCGGATGGCGTTCCCGTTGACTATCGCACGGTCAATCGCTACAACTTTCCGTTCGATGAGAACGTCAAGTCCTTCAACGTCGACTCGCATCTTGAAGGGAAGTTTGATAGTGGCGACGTGAAACAAAACGTTCTCGTCGGTGCCGACTATCGACGCTACACCGACAGTGCTCAATACGGCTTTGCGGTGGCGCCTCCGATCGATCTCTTCGATCCGGTGTACGGCGTGCCCATCACCACGCCTACGCAGCTTTTCCCTTACCTGCAGCAGGTGCAAAAACAGACGGGCCTGTATGGCGAGGATCACATCAAGCTAGATCGTTGGGTGCTCACCCTCAGCGGGCGCGAGGACAGTGTCGACTCAAGCAATCTCGGAGTGAAATCAAGCGACAGCAAGTTCACATATCACGCAGGGCTCAACTACCTGTTCCAGAACGGCTTGGCGCCGTATGTGTCGTATGCGACATCATTTCAGCCTACTCCTGGTGCGGATTTCCAGGGCCAGGCTTTCAAGCCCACCAATGGCAACCAAACGGAAGTCGGCTTGAAGTTCCAGCCCACTTCCTTGCCAGCGGGCACGAATATGCTGCTGACGCTAGCGGCATACGATCTGAAGCAGAACAACGTATTGACGCCCGATCCGGAGCCGACTCATCCATTTTTCAGTGTGCAGACAGGCCAAGTTGAGGTGAAAGGCCTCGAGCTGGAGGGCGTTGCGCGCTTAAATGAGAGCTGGAGTCTCAATGCAGCGTATACCGACATGCTCTCGAAAGTGACCAAGAGCAACGGTGGTGATCTGGGCAAACAGCTCGCGCAGACACCTCGGCGGATGGCCTCGGCGCTGGTCGACTACACCGACTGGTCTGGTGCGCTGACTGGTTTGGGTGCGAGCCTCGGGGCACGTTATGTCGGATCGAGTTACGGAGATCCCGCCAATGTCTATAGGGCACCCGGTGTCGTGCTTTGGGACGCCACCGTTCACTATAACCTCCACGATCAATGGGTAATGCAGCTCAATCTCTCCAATATGTTCGACAAGGAGTATCTGTCGCGATGCTCGAGCGATGCGGCGTGCTACTACGGATTACGGCGGGTCATCAACCTGACGGTCACGCGAAAATTCTGAGCTTGCCGTCTCCACATCAATGCGCGCTACCACCGCCATCTCCCCGATGAACCGTCAGCGCATGCGGCGGTTCATCGCAACCCTCGCTAGTAGTTGTCTTGCAGGGTTTGTCTTGGTGGCTATCGCAGTGTCGGCGGGCGCACATGGCAAGGATACAAGTCTTCCAAAGGCACCATTGCCATGGAAGCTCAATCCTTATCCCAGCACATACCGCCCACTGCCGCGACAAGACACTCTGATCATTGATGCAACCATTCTTGATGGGGCAGGACATCGTTTCGACAAGGCCAGCGTGCTGTTGCGGGATGGGAAGGTTGTTGAAATAGGCTCAGGTGCAATCGTCCAGCCTGACGGTGCAAAGATCATTGATGCGAGCGGTCGCTGGGTCACGCCGGGCATCATCGACGTACACTCGCACGACGGCGATTTTGCCGCTCCTTACACGAGCCTTGATGCCAAGAATTCAGACGTGAGCGAAACCTCGCAACCGAACGCAGCCAACGTCTGGGCTGAACATTCAATCAATGTGCAGGACCCTTCATTCGGATATGCACTCGCCGGTGGCATCACGACGTTGCAGATTCTGCCCGGGTCCAGTGATCTGTTTGGCGGACGTACGGTGGTTCTGAAAAATGTACCGGAAAATACCGTGCAGGCAATGAAATTTCCGGATGCGCCCTACGGCCTCAAGATGGCCTGCGGCGAAAATCCGAAATACACCTTTGGCGGCAAGGGGGTCTTTCCGTCGAGCCGGATGGGCAGCGTTGCTGGTGAACGCGAGGCGTGGATCGAAGCTGCCGAATATCGCCAGAAGTGGCTTGATTACGAGTCCGGCAAGCGGGGGAAGCATCCTGACAGGGATCTCAAGCTCGATACACTTGCTGGAGTGCTGGACGGCGATATTCGCGTGCACTGGCATTGCTATCGCGCTGACGACATGGCCACGTTGTTCGATACGGCAAAAGAAGCCGGTTTTCATATCACCGCGTTTCACCACGCTGTCGAGGCCTACAAGATTCCAGGGCTGTTTGTGAGCAACCACACCTGTGCCGTGGTCTGGTCGGACTGGTGGGGCTACAAGATGGAGGCACTCGACGGCATCCGCGAGAATGCGGCGTTTCTCGATGCGCAAGGTGTATGTGTAGCGATGCACTCGGACTCGCCCTGGCTTGGGCAGCGGCTGAATCTCGAGGCGGCCAAGGCCATGGCCGCCGGCAATCGGGCAGGGCTGCATCTGACTGCCGCGCACGCCATTGAGTGGGTGACGCTCAACAGCGCGAAAATACTCGGCCTGGATGCAAAAATCGGTTCGCTGGAACCCGGCAAGGACGCAGACTTGGTGATCTGGTCGGGTGATCCGTTCAGCGTCTACAGTCGCGCGGATCAGGTCTATATCGACGGTGCGCTGGTTTTCGATCGCACGGACGCCAGCCATCAACCACAGTCGGATTTCGAGGTCGGTGAGCCAAGCATGACGGCGCCCTCAGGCAGGCACGATGACGGCCCGTAAGCGCATGCAACGCCGATGCTGGCGCAGTGCGGTTGCCGCGCTGTTTCTCCTTGTTGCCGGCGCGATCCATGGTAAGACGCTTGCGATCGTGCACGCGCGGGCGTGGCCGATGACCGCGAAGACAGGTGCAGAGGGATACATCGACAACGCCACGATCGTAATCCGCGATGGTCATTATGAGTCGGTCGCGGCGGGCGCCGCGGCGCCGACTGGGGCGCGCATCATTGATGCAAGCGGGAGAATCGTCACTCCGGGGTTGATGAACGCGAACACGCACCTCGGCCTGGTCGAAGTGCCGTCACTTGAAGAAACACGCGATTACAGCGTTACCGACGGCCCGCTCGGTGCGGCGTTCGACGTGCAATACGGTCTGAACCCGAACTCCATCTTGCTTCCCAACGTGCTGGCCGATGGGCTGACCCGGGCAGTGACGAGCCCCGGTGGTGCGGCAGATGCGGCATTCCTCGGCATGGGTGCGGTGCTGCGCATCGTGCCAGGTGGCGACATTCTGGACCGGGCGAAAGCGGCCATGTACGCCAGCATCGGCGGCAATGTTTCCAAGCACGGTGGCGGTTCGCGCAGCGCGCAATGGCAACTGCTGCGCAATGCGCTAGATGAGGCAAAACTGTACAAGCCGGTCCAAGGGGTTGGCGTTCCGCGCGATCAGCTGCAGAATCGACTGAATATCGTCGCCCTGCATACAATGCTCGCCACGCACATGCCGCTGGTTATGCAGGTCTCTCGTGAGTCGGATGTCCGCCAGTCGGTGAGTCTGGCAGATGACTATCATCTGCGGCTTATCATTCTTGGCGGTGCTGAGGCCTGGCGTTGCGCCGATCTGCTCGCGGCGCATCACGTTTCAGTAGTGATCGACCCCGAGGCCAACCTGCCGTGGACGTTCGATGAACTGGGTTCCCGTGCCGACAGTGCGGCGATCCTTCAACGCGCCGGCGTGACGATCGCGTTCAACGTATCCGGCAACACGATTTATCTCAGTCACAACGCCGGTGTCGCGCTGCGCGAGGCGGCCGGGATAGCGGTGGCAAATGGCTTGCCATGGTCCGCCGCGCTCCGGGCCCTCACGTTGAATCGCGCGAAGATGTTCGGCGTCGCCGATCACTACGGCAGCATGGCGCGCGGGCTGGATGCCGATCTCGTCATATGGAATGGCGATCCGCTCGAACCAACAAGTGCGCCAGATCTCGTGCTTGTGAAAGGACTGCCAGCATCGCTCGTCACCCGGCAGACCCTGCTACGTGATCGCTATGCGCCCAAGGCCAGATCCAACCCGTGGCCAGCGGCCTATCACTGAACAAGTTCGATCATATGAGGCGACAAACCATGAACTGGAAGCGGGCCTTGTTGCTGGTCGTTATCGCCGTCGGTCCCTGCGTTGTCGCGGCCGGGGCGCCGGTGGACAGAGCGCTGGCGAATAGCGTACCTACTGATGGCTTGCCGCTGGTGCCGACTCGCCATATCCGGTTCGACACGACCGAGGGCACCTGGGTGTCGCTGGACGTGTCGCCCGACGGTCGCAGCATCGTGTTCGAGTTGCTCGGCGATCTATATCGCATGGACATCCGGGGTGGCACAGCGCATGCGCTCACCCATGGCCTGCCCTTCGATTCGCAGCCGCGCTTCTCACCGGATGGCAAGCATATCGTTTTCGTGAGCGACCGATCCGGCAACGAAAACGTCTGGATTGCGGATGCGGACGGTGGACATCCGCGTCAAATTTCCACGCTGGACGACAACCGGGAATTCACGTCACCGACGTGGTCGGCGGATGGTCGCTCGATCTACGTATCAGAATTTCGTGCCGAGATAACTTCCTACGAGTTGTGGCGCTACCCGGTCGACGGCAGCGGCCATGGTGAACAGGTCACCCATGCGAAAGCGTATCCGGAGCAGCCGAAAGATGAGCGTTTCGGTGTACTCGGAGCTGTTGCATCGCCTGATGGTCGCTCGCTGTTCTTTGCGGGCCAATACGGCACTTTTGGCGAAGACATGACGCTCCCGATGTGGAGCATTTATCGAAAGGATCTTGCCACGGGGCAGATGGACAAGATCGTCACTAACCCGGGTAGCGCGATGCGTCCGGCGCTGTCGCCCGACGGCAGGACACTCATCTACGCGGCACGCTACAACGGCAAGACCGGGCTGCGAGTGCGCGATCTGGTCAGTGGCAGCGATCGTCTGCTTGCTTATCCCGTGCAGCATGATGTGCAGGAAGGCATGGCCACGCGCGACACGATGCCCGGCTATGCGTTCACTCCCGACGGCAAGGCGCTGATCGCCGCCTACGAGGGGAAAATCCATCACATCGACCTCGCTCACGGAAAAGCAACGGTGATTCCGTTCCTGGCGCATGTCGACCTGGACATTGGCCCGTCGCTGCGCCGATCGTTCAAGGATGGGACTGGCCCCGTGCGGGCACGCCTCATCCAGGCACCGGTGCAGTCGCCCGACGGCAAGCGCGTCGTTTTTTCCGCGCTGGGTCGCGTGTACACGATGGAGCTGGCTCCAGGCGCGCGACCGCAGGTGCTTTCCCCGCCGGGAGTTCCTGCTTTCGAACCGTCCTGGTCACCCGATGGCCAGTCGCTGGTTTACATCAGCTGGACCGCGAAGGATGCGGGCCTGATATGGCTGACCCGGGTGGAGGGAGGCACGCCAAGGCCACTGACCAAGCTTGCCGCGTATTACACGAACCCGGTGTTCACGCCTGACGGCAAATCCATCGTCGCGCAGCGCTCGAGCAACTATGAGCGAATGCATACCTACATGGAGTACGGGCCGCTGCGTCAGGCCGACCTGATCATGTTTCCGCTGCGGGGTGGGCGCACGCGCGTACTGGCCAGTGGCTCGATGGGGGGTGTCCCGCATTTCACCAACGATAAAACGACTGTCGAGGTGAATTTCGGTGATGGACTGAATGCCGTCAGGCTGGATGGAACCGGCAGGCACCTGCTTGTTTCCGTCACCGGGCCGGGGTTCTATTTTCAGGAAGGGCGCGTACAGGTCGATGACTTGCGTATCAGCCCTGACGGGAAGTGGCTGCTTGCGCAGAACGCAGAACAACTTTTTCTGCTGCGCATGCCGACGGATCCCGGGCAGACCCTGGATATCGATGGGCCACCGGTCGCCCATCGGAAATTGACGAATGTCGGTGCCGATTTCTTTGGTTGGGCCGATGGTGGCAAGACCATTACCTGGGCAGTTGGCTCGACCTTCTATCGACAGCCGCTCGCAAACATTGCCCTGGATCCTGCTGGACAAACCGGACGTGGTGCGACGCCGCTGCCAGGAAAGGACGGCGTCGAGGCATTTACGGCCGCGGTGGAAGCGCCACGCGATGTTCCGCACGGAACGCTCGTCCTGCGAGGCGCAACCGCGATCACCATGCGTGGAGACGAGGTTATTGCCGATGCAGACATCGTGATCGTAAACAATCGCATCACGTCGATCGGCAAACAGGGCGACGTGAAAATCCCCGAAGGCGCGGTCATTCGCGATGTACGCGGCAAATTCATCGTGCCGGGCTTCATCGATACGCATGATCACTGGGCGGAAGTACGGCGAGGTGTGCTCGATGAGCAGAACTGGAGTTACCTCACCGATCTCGCTTATGGCGAGACAGCGGGTCTCGATCCTTCGCCACTGAGCATCGACATGCTGGCGTATCAGGACATGCTCAATGCCGGGCTGTCGCTGGGGCCGCGCGTATATTCCACCGGCCCGGCCATTTTCTCCTTCAATGAATTCACTTCATTCCAGCAGGTAAAGGACGTGCTGTCCCGTTACGTCGTCGACTTCCGTACCGGCAATCTGAAGGAATATCGGACAGGCAATCGCCGTACGCGCGAGTGGGTCGTCATGGCGGCGAATACTTTGGGCCTGCAGCCGACTACCGAGGGCGCGCTCGACATGAAGCTGGACTTGACCCAGATCATGGACGGATTCCCAGGCAACGAGCATTCCCTGGTCGCGGCACCTCTGTACAAGGATGTCATTCAATTGCTCGTGCAAACGCGGGTCAGCTACACGCTGACTCTGCAGATCTCGCACGGCGGGCCGCCCGCACAAAATTACTTCATCGAGCGTGATTTACCCCAGAGCGTGGCCAAAATGAATCATTTTTCGCCACCACTCCTGACCGAAACGAAATTCTCGCGCAGGCATTGGTACGCACCGAAGGAATATTTCTTCGGTGCGATCGCACAAGGTGCAGCCAAGGTGCAACGCGCGGGCGGCTTGGTGGGTGTTGGATCACATGGCGAGGTGCCGGGTTTCGGCATTCAATGGGAAATGCAGGCCTACGCAGCCGGTGGCATGACGCCGCGCGAGGTGTTGCATGCAGTCACCATGGGTTCGGCTGAAACGATAGGGCGCCAAGATGAGATCGGCAGCCTCACGCCAGGAAAATATGCCGACTTGGTGATTCTGAAGAAGAACCCGCTCGACGATATTCGAAACACGCTTTCGGTCATGCAGGTCATGAAAAATGGTCGTCTCTACGATGCCGATACGCTTGACGAGATCTATCCTGAAATCAAACGGCTAGGGCCGCAGTGGTTCTCGCACGAGCGAAATGAATACAGATCATTGGAATCGTATTGAGGGTCGCGCGGCGGCGCCAATGTGTTGGCGCATTGATCGCGGGGGTAAGAGGCGGAATGCCTCCTTTTCGCAGTGTCTGAAGGTCCACACATCATGGATGTGGACAAGTCTCATCGAGCTCTGGCGCATGGAGAACTGATATGACTCGTATCGCGTTTATTGGTGGCGGCAACATGGCGCGCAGCCTGATACGCGGTTTGTTGCGCACCGGCTGGGTTGCCGACGCCATCACCGTTTCCGAGCCGGGGGAGGAACCGCGGGAGAGTTTGCGAAGCGAATTCGGTATTGCGTGCCATGCGGAGAGCTGGTTGGCCGCTGACAACGCCGATGTTTTGCTGCTGGCGGTCAAGCCACAAATCATGCTGTCCGTTCGCGAAGATCTGTGCGATACCTTGCAGCGGAATAGGCCGCTCTTGATTTCGATTGCGGCAGGCGTGCGCATTGATCAGCTGGAGCGGTGGTTCGGTGACGATTTGCCGGTCGTTCGCTGCATGCCAAACATACCGGCATCAATTGGAGTTGGTGCCACCGCCATGTGCGGCAACCACCGGGTCAGCACGGCGCAGCGTGCGCATGCGCAACATATTTTGAGTGCAGTAGGGTTGACGTGCTGGGTCGAGGACGAGACTCAGATGGACACAATTACTGCGCTTTCCGGCTCCGGTCCGGCATACTTTTTCGCGTTCGTCGAAGCATTGGTGGACGCTGCGGTCGCGCAAGGGCTACCGCGGGATGTCGCTAGTGCGCTGGCCGTCCAAACCTGTCTGGGTGCTGGCCGCATGCTGGCGGAGAGCCAGGAGACGCCATCCGCGCTCCGTCGGCGGGTGACCTCCCCAAATGGGACAACCCAGGCGGCATTGGAAAGCTTCACCACTGATGGATTGTCGCGAATTACCGCAAGCGCCATGGCAGCGGCCACTCGCCGCAGCATGGAACTGGCCAATGAGCTGGATTGTTGGCACGTCGCCAGCACCTGACTGGCAACATCATCGCCGCACGAAAATGGTGCGCTCGTAACCGTGTGGAAATTCCATGAATCCTCCATGCATCTTCTGAGTCTTGGATGTCCGGGTGGCTGGCGTGCGTACCAGTCTGAATCTGTTTCACACCATTGACTTGTTCAACTGGGACGTGCTGATGGAGTTGCTTTCGATCGGCGTGGCAATCTATTCCAGATTTGGCGTGCGGCACAGCGTGTTGCGCACCCCAGAATGAATGGGGCAAGGTGAAATGTTGAGCAAACGTGTGGGAATGGTCGTCATGATTGGTTTTTCGCATTTGCAGCGCGCTTTAGCGTATGGGCCTCAACTGTGACCCAGCCCATTCTCACTCCCGAACTCCCCGCCGACATCACGCCGGCGCGTGCGCGCATCACCGCCGCATGGCTGCGCGACGAGACCGAGGCAGTCAACGACCTGCTCGACCAGGCCGACCTGCCGCCGGACGAACGCGAACTGGTGATCGAGCGCGCCGCCGCGCTGGTCTCCCGCGTTCGCTCGCGCGTGAAGGATCAGAGCGTGGTCGAGTCCTTCATGCGCCAGTACGACCTGTCCAGCGAGGAGGGCGTACTGCTGATGTGCGTGGCCGAGGCACTGTTGCGCATCCCCGACAGCACCACCGCCGACAAGCTGATCCGCGACAAGCTGGGCGACGCCAACTGGCGCAAGCACCTGGGGCGCAGCGAATCGCTGCTGGTCAACGCCTCCACCTGGGGCCTGATGCTGACCGGCCAGCTGGTCAACCTGGCCGACGGCACCCACCAGGATTTCGCCGGCGCATTGCGCCGGCTGGTCACCCGCATCGGTGACCCGACGATCCGTGTGGCGGTACGCCAGGCCATGCGCATCATGGGCTACCAGTTCGTGATGGGGCGTACCATCGACGAAGCACTGGATCGCGCCGCAAAGAAGGAAAACACGCCCTACCGCTATTCCTACGACATGCTCGGCGAGTCGGCTGTCACCGCGCGCGGTGCCGAGCGCTACCAGCAGGATTACCGCAACGCCATCGCCGCGCTGGGCGCACGCGGGCCGTTCGCCAGCCACACCAGCGCCCCATCGATTTCGGTGAAGTTGTCGGCGCTGTTCCCGCGCTACGAGGTGGCCCAGCGCCAGCGTGCGCGCCAGGCACTCACCGAGAAGCTGCTGGAGCTGTCGCAGCTGGCGATGAAGCACGGCATCGCACTGTCGGTCGATGCCGAGGAGGCCGACCGGCTGGAGCTGTCGCTGGACATCCTCGGCGACGTCTTCAAGCATCCTTCGCTGGAGGGTTGGAACGGCCTGGGCGTCGTGGTGCAGACCTATGCCAAGCGCACCCCGTTCGTGATCGACTGGCTGGTCGAGACCGCGCTGGCCGCCGGGCGCCGCTGGTACGTGCGGCTGGTCAAGGGTGCCTACTGGGACGCCGAGGTGAAGCGCGCGCAGGAGCAGGGCCTGGCCGGCTACCCGGTGTTCACCCGCAAGCCGAACACCGACGTGTCCTACCTGGCCTGCGCCCGACGCCTGTTCAATGCGGGCTCCGAACTGATCTACCCGCAGTTCGCCACCCACAATGCCCATACCATCGCCGCCGTGCATCACCTCGCCCAGGGTCGGGTGTTCGAGTTCCAGCGTTTGCATGGCATGGGTAGCGATCTGTATGCCGACGTGATCGGCAAGAACAGCTTCAACGTGCCCTGCCGCGTCTATGCCCCGGTCGGTTCGCATCAGGTTCTGCTGCCGTACCTGGTCCGCCGCCTGCTCGAGAACGGCGCCAACACGAGCTTCGTCAACCGCGTCGTCGACGAGAGCCTGGCGCCGCGCGAGCTGGTCGCCGATCCGTGCGAGACCGTGCGCGGCTTCGACTCCATCCCGCATCCGCGCATCCCGCTGCCGGCCAATCTCTACGGTGAACTTCGGAAGAATTCCATGGGCGTCAACTTTGCCAACGACAATGAACTGAACGACCTTGCCGCGGCGGTCAACGCCCAGCAGGGTCCGTGGACCGCCGGTCCGCTGGTTCCCGGTGCCAGCAGCGGCGGCGTCACGGTCCAGGTCACCGATCCCTCCGACCGTCGCCGCGTCATCGGCAGCTATGTCACCGCCGACCAGGCCACCGTGGACCAGGCGGTGGCCAACGCGGCGGCCGCGCAGGAACGCTGGAACACGCTGCCGGTGGCCAACCGCGCCGCCATGCTGGAGTATGCCGCCGAGCAGCTCGAGGCACGGCGCGGCGAGTTCATCGCACTGTGCGTGCGCGAGGCCGGCAAGAGCCTGCCCGACGCGATCGCCGAGATCCGCGAGGCGGCCGACTTCCTGCGCTACTACGCGACCATGGCGCGCCGGCTGTTCGCCGAACCCGAACAGCTGCCCGGCCCGACCGGCGAGACCAACCAGCTGTTCCTGGGCGGTCGCGGCATCTTCGTCGGGATCAGCCCGTGGAACTTCCCGCTGGCGATCTTCGTCGGCCAGGTCAGCGCCGCGCTGGCCGCCGGCAACACCGTGCTGGCCAAGCCGGCCGAGCAGACCAGCCTGATCGGACACCTCGCCACGCAGCTGCTGCACGAAGCCGGCATCCCGAAGGACGTGCTGCAATACCTGCCGGGCGATGGCCCCACCGTGGGCGCCGCCCTGACCCGCGACCCGCGCGTGGCCGGCGTGGTGTTCACCGGTGCCACCGAGACCGCATGGGCGATCAACCGCGCACTGGCCGCGCGCAACGCGCAGATCGCCGTGCTGGTGGCCGAGACCGGTGGCCAGAACGCGATGATCGCCGACTCTTCGGCGCTGCCCGAGCAGATCGTCAAGGACGTGATCGCCTCGGCGTTCCAGTCCGCCGGCCAGCGCTGCTCGGCGGCACGCGTGCTGTACATCCAGGAAGACATCGCCGACAAGGTCATCACCATGCTGGCCGGCGCGATGGCCGAGCTGAAAGTCGGCGATCCGGGCCTGCTCTCCACCGACGTCGGTCCGGTGATCGACGAGGAGGCCAAGGCGATCCTGGTCGCCCATGCCGAACGCATGGACAAGGAGGCGAAGAAGATCGCCGAGGTGCCGATGGATCCGGAGCTCACCGGCCACGGTACGTTCTTCGCGCCGCGTGCGTACGAGATTCCTTCGCTGTCGATGCTGCATCGCGAAGTATTCGGCCCGGTGCTGCACCTGATCCGCTTCAAGGCCAGCCAGCTGAAGGACGTGGTCGACGAGATCAACAGCACCGGCTACGGCCTGACCCTGGGCATCCACAGCCGCATCGACGCCACTGTCGACTACATCAGCCGGCATGCGCGCGTCGGCAACTGCTACGTCAACCGCAACCAGATCGGTGCGGTGGTCGGGGTCCAGCCGTTCGGCGGCGAAGGCCTGTCAGGCACCGGGCCCAAGGCCGGCGGCCCGCACTACCTGCTGCGCTTTGCCGGCGAACGCACGCTCACCATCAACACCACCGCCTCCGGCGGCAATGCCTCGTTGCTGACCATCGGCGAATGATGCGTCCTTAACGCGAAGAAATATATTTTTCGCGACGAATCTGCGACACCGGCAGGCCGGATTCCTTCAGTGTATTGAACGCCGTGTCAACCATGTTCGGGTTGCCGCACAGGTAGGCGATGTCGCGCTCCGCGCTGGGGCCGAGTTCGGCCAACACGTTTTGCACATGACCGCTGCGATCGGTGGAGCGCGGCACGGGCCGCGCTTTCCTGCTCAGGCAGCCGTGGAAGAGGAACCCGGGATGAGCCTGCGCGAAGGCCTCGAATTCCTCGCCGTAGAAAAGCTCTGCTTCGCTGCGTGCGCCATACAGCAGCACCACCTCACGACCACCGGCGGCCAGCAGCTTCTCGATCTGCGGCAGCATCGCCCGGTAAGGTGTGACGCCGGTGCCGGTGGCCAGTAGCAGGTAGCGTGGGTGGGTATCGGTGGCCCGCAGGCAGAAACGGCCATACGGGCCGCTGGCGTCGACGACGCCGCCCACGGACAGATTGCCCAGCAACCGGGTGGCAGCGCCGCCCTCGACATAGCTGACCGCGATCTCGATGCACCGCACAGGGAAACTGCCGTCGCCCACGGTGGCTACTGAATAACTTCGCTTGGTGGCCGCACCGTCGTCGTAGTGGAAGTGCAACTGCAGGAACTGTCCCGGCTGAAACGCCAGGGGCTGGCCGTCCACGCGTTCGAACACGAGGTGGCGCGCCGTCGGGGCGAGCATGCGACCGTCGACGAGACGGAGCTGAAAGTGGTCGGCCATGAGGGGTTCCAGAATGGCGCGGACGCCGTGCAAGCCCAGAAGGTACGAATCAGTCCCCCACAAAATGGAAGGTGAGCCGAGTCGGGGAATTGAAAATTGTTACTGGTCTCGTCTCAAGTTTGAATTCCGGCATACAGTGTGAGTTACGTCGCCTGCCCACTCGTGCTGGTGACTACGATCCCGGCCCTGCGATTCTTGTGGAGCAAAAGATGAGTCAGGCACGTTCAACAACGTGATCATTCGCGCAGACATCAACCGTACCGATCTGTTTAGCGATTTTGCCAGTGGATCGATATCCGGGCGCACATGAATGAGAAAGGCACTCCTCGTTATACCCCGCCTGCCCGGACACGGCATTCACGTTTTTCGGCGGTCGATTTTTTTGTGAACGCACGCAGTACCTGGGTTGGGACCGGATGCTACCCAGGCTTCCGTGCATCGTTCCTTTTTGTGTGGCGCAATCCGTAACCTATATAGATCACCGCGCCAAGCAGACCATAGCCAACAAGAAATACGGCGGGAACTATCTCTCCCCGGCGAGCCTGCGCGATGATATCGAGCGATACCGGCAACACCATCGCAATACACATGACAATGGCGGCCACAGGTACATAACCGATCCAGACCTTCCTGATCCTGAAGCCACCAAGCGGCACGCGGAACGGCCGGGGAAGTTCCGGATGTGCGGTACGCAACCACATCAGGCTCAGGCTGACGACAATAAAGGCGAGTGCCGTACCAATACTCACCAGATCGCCAAGCAGGGAGATGGGAAACATGGCGGCGAGAATGGCTGAGATCGAACAGACAAGAATGCAGCCAATCCAGGGTGTGCGAAAACGCCTATGCAGATGACCGAAGGCGCTCGGGAGCAGACCGTCCCTGGCCATGGCGAAGCAAATGCGCGAATGTCCGAAGCCGTTCACTAGAAGGACGGAAGCCAGCCCGGTCAGCGCGCCAAGCTTGATCAGGATAGCGAAGCCAGGCCACCCAATACGGTCAACCGCAACGGCCAGCGGATCGGATACACCGAGTTCGCGGAACGGAACGATACCGGTAAGTACAGCGGCAACGAGAATGTAGATTGCCGTGCTGGCTCCAAGCGCACCGAGAATCCCGATGGGCATGGCGCGTTGGGGGTCCTTTGTTTCGGCGGCCGCGGTGGAGACTGTTTCGAATCCAAGGTATGCAAAAAACAGAATCGACGAGGCGCGCATCACGCCAGCCCAACCGTAGGTGAAGCCGCCTTCGTTCGGTGGTATTAGCGGAACCCAATTATTTACGTGGACGGCACCAACACCGACCGCGACAAATGCCGCAAGAACAGAAAGCTTGATGGCAACCAGGACTGCGTTTACCCACGCGGACTTGGAGACGCCGAGCACCAACACGGTTGCAACGGGAACGAATGCCAGTGCGGCGACGAGATTCGCGCCATGCCCCACACCGAACGTCGTATGCCCGTTGACGACGGTGACCTGCAGCAATGACGTGGACACCAAGTCCGGGAAATGAACGCCAAAACTGGCGAGTAAGCTATTGAGGTAACCTGAAAACCCTACCGCGAGTGCCGAACCCGCCAGGCCATATTCGAGCATGAGCAGCCAGCCGAGGATCCACGCGTAAATTTCGCCCATCGCTGCATAGCAATAGGTATAGGATGAGCCGGCAGCCGGGATGGCAGCAGCCAGCTCCGCGTAGCACAACCCTGTGAGCGCGCAGGCACCGCCAGCGAATAGAAAGGAAAGCATCACGGCCGGCCCGGCATAGTAGGCGGCGGCAGGCCCGATCATCACGTAAATTCCGGCGCCCACGATGCAGCCGATGCCGAGCAACACAAGGCTCGTTGGCGTCAGAACTTTGCGCAAACCACTGGTCTGCGCTTCCGCCAGCACTTGTTCGATTGGCTTGCGCGCGAACATGCTCGAAGTGTTCATCCAGGTTTATGCCTGTTCGTGCGATTCGCATTGGCATCGGTCATCAACTCGATAAGGTCTTCGTTGCCAGTTTGTGAGAGCCCACTGATGATCTCTGGATATGCGTCATCTCTTTCGTCCTGGCCAAGTTTGAACTTGGCATGTGTCGCAAGCACATGGGCGCGAAATGGAATGATCCGCGTCAGCAATTGTCGGTAACGCTCTCCCATTTCTTCGACACTCCACCTGCGCTGACGATCGCCTTCCATCGCCTCAACCAGGTCGCGGACGATGCGGTCCAGGTCGTGTGGGTTATCAAGAAAGTCAATACGAACATCAAAATTTATGCTGGCATAGTTCCAGGTCGGAGCCTGCGTTCGATCGCTCAGCCACGAAGGCGACACGTAACCATTCGGGCCAAGAAACAGCAGGGATGCACGCGGATCGCTTTGCAAGTCGCCGACCTGTGGATTGGATCGTGCATAATGCCCGGTGAGGGTTACGATCCGGTCATTCTCCACCTGCTCCGGACGCAGCGGCAATGGCGTAGCGTTACTGGGATTGCCCTGTGAAATTATCCAGGCAAGTGGATGCCGTGTGACCAGCTGGGTAATATCGGCGTCATTGCGCGGCGCGAATTTTGTGAATGTCATAGGGGTCCTTCAACCTGCATTTAGAGATGTTGAGTCTTTGGAGTCGATAGTGCATCCGCGATAGACACAAGCTGAGCACGGGCTCCGCGACAAGCGATACCGCCGTGATCAGTAGAATGCTTCCTCCCGCAGGCCCGGCGACCTCGCCGCTGTGAACGGGGCATATCGCGCTGTATCTCTTTTCTTCGAGAGGCCGCTCGACCGCTACTCGGTTGAGTAGCACGCCGCCGTCGTTTGTAGGGGAAAATATCGCGGTCACGCCATGCGACAGGCCACCTCGCCAATTTGACCCAGACCAATTCAGCGCCAAGGCTAGTCGGCGCGTGGCGCTGCAATGAGCGAAGCTGCAGCGGCCGGATTGCGGCCAAGGGTAGTAGTGAGTGCGCTAACAAGGGGCGCGAGATGAGCTTGTGTCATGGCGTGTATCTTGGAAATTGGCAAGTGGGCGTGGAGCCATGGTTCAGTCGACCACTCGCGCAGTATGCCGAGGGAGCCTAGAAACACCGCCGGTCATGGCCCATGAAGACCAAAGCAGAGCAAACGTCAGACCAAGGTATTTGTCGATGGACTGCAAAATAGAGCGCATGCGTAGCTCCGTGCCGAAATTGGCGCATAGACCTACCTGCGACTTTCCATCCAGAGCCGCTTGCAGGCTTTCGCAGTGGGGTCTCTCGCTGTCGTCGTTGGGCCAATTGTCAAGTAAGGTGCCACCTACTATTTGGTGACCGGCTGACGTGCGCGCCTCCGGGGAGTTTCGGGTTGTGGCGACGCGCCCGCCTCGACGAAATAGTGTGATGGTGACACGCCGAAAACGCGGCGAAACATTGCTGTGAAGGCACTTGGGCTGTTATAGCCGACATCAAGCGCCGTCGCGGTGACCGAATGTCCTGTCGCCAGGCGCGAGAGCGCGTCCATGAGACGTACGTTCTGTTGCCATGTGGCGAAACTCATGCCGGTCTCCTGCCGGAATGTTCGTGTAAATGTGCGTCGACCCATCGCCGCCGCATTCGCCCAGTCGTTCAGTGCCTCATGCTGGGCGGAATCGGCGAGAATGGCCTTGCAAACACGCGCGAGCCGCTCGTTTGACGGCATCGGCACACATAGGGGGATGCGCGGCGCGCGGTGTATCTCGTCAAGGATCAGCGACATGACGCGTTCTTCGCGGCCTTCGAGTTGATACTCGACGGGCAGCTTCCCGGCTTCAAGAATCAGTTCGCGCAGTAGATTGGATACTTCCATCACCTGGCAGGTGGTCGGCAGATCCGGCGCAGCGTCGCTGGTGATGTACAGGGTGCGGATCTCAACGCGTCCGCGACAGCGTACTTCGTGTTTTACGCCGGCCGGAACCCAGATGGCGCGCTGTGGTGGCGCAACGTAGCTCGCAGTGTTGGTGCTCAGAATGATTACGCCGCTTGTAGCGTAGACAAGCTGGGCGCGGACATGACTGTGCGCCGGATCGAAGAATCCCGGTGGGTAGTCATCCATCAGTACCCCGACCGGACGATCCACGAATTGGTAGTCAATGCCTTTTTTGCTGCGATCCATATGGCCCACGCTAGACGATAGATGATCCTCTCACGACAGCGTATTTTCGGCGGCCCAATACGCTATGGCGAAGTATTGATTCTAGGCTTGGAAGCGAAGAGCGTGCAATGAAAGCAAGAAGCAGCAGTCCGGGCCGACCTGGAACGATGTGGCCGATGAAGCGCAAAGAGGCACGGCCACGATGACGCATGAGCCGACAGGGCAGGATCCGAACAGTATGGACTCTAATGAGCTGGCTCCGATTGACCCGCAGATCTGTCGTTTCGTTTCGTACCTCATGCAATCCCCCGCGGGAGATGTGCCCGTCAGCCAACCATCCTTCCGCGAGATGCGGCGTAACGCAGAGGTTATTCGCGCGCCCTGGCGCCAGGGTGGCCCCGCGATCGCGCAGATCCGGGACATGCAGGTGCCGACGGCGTGCGGCGATGTGCATGTGCGCTTGTATCGGCCCTGCACGAGTGGCGAGCCGCAACCTGCGCTTATCTATCTCCATGGTGGGGGGTGGACGATGTTCAGCATCGATACCCATGAACGCATCATGCGTGAACTGGCGGCTCGCGCCGGGGTTGTCGTCATCGGTGTTGACTACGCACTTTCACCCGAAGCGAAGTTTCCGTTTGCCCTGCACCAAATTGAGGGAGTAGTGCGCTGGTTGGCCAGTCACGCGGACGAGTTCGAAGTCGATCCGAAGCGATTGGCGATTGGTGGTGATTCGGCTGGCGCGAATCTCGCTGTTGGTACAAGCCTCATCTTGCGCGATGCAGGCGATCCAACGGTGCTGCAAGGCATGCTGCTGATCTATGGCTGTTTTGCCCAGGTATTGTCAGAGACATCTGTGAACGGCTACGGGGCGGAAGGAAATCTTCTGACCAGTAGCGAAATGGCGTGGTTCTGGAGCAACTATCTGGACGACCCCGCTGATGCGCTTAACCCGCTAGCCTCGCCGTTGCTCGCCGAGCTCGAAGGCTTGCCGCAAACCTTTCAAGTCATTGCGCAATGCGACGTGCTGGCCGAACAGAACTTGGCGTTCGCGGAGCGTTTGTGTGAGGCTGGCGTCGCCGCCGAAAAGCATGAATATGCCGGCGCTACACACAGTTTCCTTGAGGCTGTATCCATCGCGGACGTTGCTGGCCGCGCACTGGACGACAGCGCCGAATGGCTCCGCAAGTGCCTTCGGGCATCGTCATAGACGGAGCAGACAGGTTCTGCTGAACATAAGTCGAGAACGGCGCGCTCGCTGGTGCGGGTATCCGCGCCCAGTGGTCTCACCACGGCGGCGTGAGGCACGGGTTCAGCCGGCGACTTGATGCGAAAGCCGGCGTCTTGATGCGAGTTCAATATGCCAATCCGTCGCAGTGCTGCATGTGCGACGGGGTTATCATTCGTCGCGTCTGGCCCATGCTCTGCGCGGCGCAGCGTGAATCAAGCCACGCAGCCCCCAGGATTCCCGCGGTTGTTCAACCGGGTACAACGGACTATTTGGACACTTTCCTGATGCCGAGGTTGTACGCCTAAAACGCCGACACATCTGCATCCTGCTGGATCTGCTTGTCGGTCGGCATGTAGGTGTGGCTTGTGATGTCGGTTGTTTGCAACAAGATCGGGTTGGCGCAGCTCTGGGCCCCTGGATCGTTGCCGTGAACTTGACTCGTGGCTGGGTACCACTCGATCGTCGTCCCAGGATGTCGTGATCAAGGTCGGTGGATAGCAAATGCCTGCATGAACCGTACTCTCGCAGCGGTGGGAGCCTTTTGGAGACGCCTGTGCGGGTCAGTCCGCGATGAGGCAATTTGAGGGAGGCTGTTGAGACGGCAAAATGGCTTCCCGACTGCGCGCTCACTGCTTTGTAGGCTTTCCGCCGGTGAGCTTCGCCCATTTCTTCTTGAGCGTGCGGTTCCACCACATGGCGTATCCCGTGATCACGAGTACAACCGGTACGAGTCCCAACAGCGCCCACACAATCTGCATGGGAAACCCGCCAAAGTCACCAAAATGTACGGAGTACACGCCGAGGGAAAGGCGCTCGCCCCTCGTCCAGCGCGCACTTGAAGTGTTGGACAGAATGGCGCCAGTGGCCGGATGAATTGCAACCACGTCTTCGAGCTGCTCCATCGGAATCGATGGCTGCGGTGACATGAAAACCTTTACCAGTCCGTGTGGGCGATTGGTATCCATGAAGAGGTATGCAAGCTTGTCCTGTGGATAAAAGCTTTGCGCCCGTTGAATCAGCTCACCTGCGGACAGGATCGGATCGCCTGGCTTCCAGTCGGAAGGCAACTGCACCATGCTTGGCATGGGCGAGAAGCCTTTGATGGCCCAGTCAAATGGCTTCGGGAAGATGAAGTAAGCCCCAGTGATGCCCCACATCGCCACCAACAGAAAGCACCAGAAGCCGAAGGTCCTGTGCAGGTCAAAGTTGATACCCGCCAGGCGGCCACGAAAATTGATCCGGAGCGCGCGTTTCCAACCCCGGACACCGGGCCACCACAGCAAAATGCCGATCATCGCCATCGTAAACAGCAGTGCGCCGAAGATACCAATGGCCACCGCACCGTTATCTCCAAGTGCAAGTTCGGTGTGGAGCGCCAACATGGATTCAACAAACCAGTGTTTCTGCTGGAGAACCTCCTGCTTCACAGTCTGGTTGGTCAACGAGTCCACGTATACGACAAGGGTCTGCCCGTGCGAGCTGAGACCGATGGGTACCACGCGGCGGTTGGCCGAGCGCATGTCAATGTCCGCAAGTGTGCTGCCGGGATTTGCAGACCGTGCCGAGTTGACCAATTGGTCCCAGCTGGCGGAACCGCGCGTCGACGCATTCGGAAGTTGTGGCGTGTCGTTGAGTAGATTTTGCTCGAACACCAACACGCTTCCGCTAACGCAGATGGCAACGATGAAAAGACCGATGATGGTGCCGATCCAGAGATGTACCTGGAAGAGCGCCTTGCGCCACCTCAGAGTTTGCGGTTGTTTGAAGTACCCCATCGTCATCCTCTCAGGAGCAGTGACGGCTCACCGCCCAAATGGAAAAAGCGTAAAACAATGCTGCTTGATGCAGTTTTGCCAAGCGGCCCGCCGAGCCGAGGTGGCCGCCCATTTCCACGCGCAGCATTTTTCGATCATGACTTGTGTCATCAGCGCGCAGCTTGGCGATCCATTTGGCCGGCTCCCAAAAACCAACGCGGTCGTCGGCCACGCTGGTGGTGGCGAGTACCGGCGGATAAGCCTGCTGCCTTACATTTTCATATGGCGAGTAGCTGGCCATATAGTCGTAGATGGCTTCGCTTGCCAACGGATTACCCCAGTCAGGATAGGTAAGCGGCACAAGCGGGTGACTGGGGTCGCTCATGGTGTTGAGCATGTCGACGAACGGCGCCTCGGCAATCACACCTGCAAACAGGTCGGGACGCATATTGAGCACCGCGCCAATCAGCAGGCCACCGGCGGACAGGCCGTACGCGACGATTTGACCCTTGCTTCCGTACCCCTTGTGGATCAGCACCTCGGCGCAGGCGATGAAGTCGGTAAAGGACCGCTTTTTGTGCAATTGGCGCGCCTGAAGGTACCAGTTCCAACCTTCGGCCGACCCGCCGCGCACGTGGGCAATCGCGTATACCCAACCGCGGTCGACAAGGGATAACAAGGGCGCCGAAAATACGGGTTCAACAAAATCACCATAAGAGCCATAGCCATACATCATGAGCGGAGCACTGCCATCGAGCTTCGTCTTGCGTTGGCGCAGTATGGTAATGGGAACCTTCGCTCCGTCATCGGCCTTGGCATAAACGCGCTCGACAACGTAGTCATCCCGATGAAATCCCCCTCCCACCGCTTCCGTTTTCAAAATGGCAGGGTGCGCAGTGGCCATGTCGTAGGCGATCCATTGCGTTGGCTGCCTGGGAGACTGATAGGTGTAGCGGACTTTCGAGGACGCATACTCCTGGTGGGGCGACACTCCCACGGCATAGGCCGCATCCGGGAACGGAATGGTATGGTCCGACATGTTCTTTGCATCGGTAACAACCAGGTGCGGGTTGGCTCGCACCCTCACTTCGCGTACAAAGTGATCGCGAAACGGCTTCATGCCCGTAATGAAGGCCTTGGGGTCATAAGGAATCCAGTCGCGCCAGTTTTTCCGCGCAGGATCGGACTCCTCGGCCCACATGAGCTTGAAGTTGGTTGCGCCGTCGGCATTGGTGAGGATGACAAATCGCCCATTCCAGTCCTCTACTGAATAGACAACGCCATTTGTTCGAGGCTCGACCACGCGAGGCGCCTTTGTCGGCTCCTTGGCGGTGATGAGCCGCACTTCGCTGGAGACCGCATTCCACGAGCGGATCATTACGTAGCGATCTGACGCCGTGGAGCTGACGGCCATGAAAAATGCGGGGTCGGGTTCCTCATACACCAAGGCGTCTTCACTGCCGCGCGCGGGACGGCGAAAGACCTTCGCGGGGCGGCTGTTGGCATCGCGGTAGGTCCAGAAGATCCATTGTGAATCGTGCGAGAATACAAAATCGCCATACGCGCTCTCGGCTGGATGAGGAAGAACCTTGCCCGTGCGCAAATCCTTGACATAAATGCGGTACCGCTCGGAGCCGACCGCGTCTTCGGCCCATGCGAAGAGATTCTGGTCAGGACTAGGGATGGTGTTGATGATCTTGAGCGATGATCTGCCATGCGCGCGCGCGGCGCCGTCCAGCAATAGCTCTTCGCTGCCTTGCATGTCGCGCCGTTTTCGATACCAAGAGGCATGCTGCGCGCCTGGCGCAAAGCGGTGGTAGTAAAGCCAGGGTCCTACGGGCTGGGGCGGAGGCGTTTCACTTCCGCTAGAACGAGCTGACATTTCCGCAAAAAGCTGGCGTTGCAGTGGCTTGGTTGGCGCCAGAACTTTCTCAGCGTAAGTGTTTTCCGTTTCCAGATGTGCGCGAATGGCAGGACTCAGTGTGGAAGGGTCCTTCCACACTGCCTTCCAGTTCGCCGGTTTGAGCCACGCATAGTCATCGACTCGGACGCGGCCCAGTTGAACGATGCGCTTCGGCCTTTTGGGCGTGAGCGGTGGTGAGAGCTCGATGCACACACCAGCTGGACTGAAGGCAGCTGCCCGCAGATGACGTGCAAACAATGCCGATGTGGCGAGCATGAGAAAATTCCGACGATTCATCCGATCTCACCTCGTTTCAAGGCCCGGTGCCACTTGTGACAGCCGCTCGTCGAGCGGGTCGTTGCGATATTCGCTCCGAAATCCAGGCTCCACATGGGCCGCCGTCGATCAGGCGCAACACATCTGAGTCCAGCACTGTCCCTGTGATGATGCGGGTTCAGTTTGCCGAGTCCGTCTTTGTTCCACATGTGCTCGGGGGCCTTCAATCATCGCATTGAGGCCAGCTGATTAGCCTCGGCACTTGGCCGGGGTTGCAAGATTTCAGGCGTTATCGGCGAGGAATTCCGAGTGGATCCCCGAAGCGCTGGAGCGCCAGCTGTCGCACAAGGAGCGTGGCGTGTCAGGCACCTACAACAACGTGCAGGCGGAGCAAGCTGCGAAGGGCAGAGATCGGTAGAGTCGAGATGTGGCGCGGTGGCGGGTTTGATCGGAATACGCATGCCGAACGCGCACTGCTGTAAGCGAAGGAGGGCGCGAGCCTTTTTTGCAGTGCCGGTGCACGAGTCACGAGGGCACTGGGTACACATAGTTGTCTCGGCCTGGCCAGTTCGACACGGCTGCACGGACGAGGTCCTGAGCACGCTCAAGGTGGTACGGGAACACCTTGGAGTAGATCAGGTAGTGGACCCAGCCACGATCAGGCGGCACATTGACTGCCAGCAGATTGAGTGTGTCGGGATATTCGTCGTAGCCATCGATGGCAAAAGTCGGTCCGTCAGGGAACAGTCGCGCCCTTGCCAGTTCGCCGATCTGAGCGGCATGGGGTCGCGTCGTTTCGATCACCACGATGCCATACGTCGACAAGGCCAATTCGACGTCGAGCATGTGGATATCGATGAGCAGATGCACCTTCATGATCATGTTTCCTTGGATTGCGCACGCCGCGAGGTCACGTGCGCGTGGGATAGGCTGCCTCAACTCCGGCCTTGTGCTCGTTGCTCATGCGGGCTTCAAGTGCGTCCAACCAGGCAAGGAACGCATCCCAGTTGTTCAGGCTGAAGACCTGGACGCCATAGCGCGACTCAAGGCCAACGGTTGGCTGGCGAACCAGTTCGGCCATCGGCGTGTCCATGACGAAAGCGTCGCAGTACGGCGCATACAGCGAGATATGTGTGATGTCCCCGAATAGGCCGCTGAGACGTTTGCGCGCCTCTGTGCGATTCGCGTAGGCGCCACGTCGCACCATGCTCTTCAGCGTTGCGAAGATCCGTGCGGAGATCCACTGGTGGGGCACTTCGGCGAAGTGGCCCGATTTGAAGAACTCGGCGCAGCACTGCAGTTGTTCAAGCTCGGGCATGTCCTTGGGCAGGTAATCGCGCATGTACCCCACCATGCTGGCCATGATCGGGGAATTGGTGGCTGCGCCCGTATCCCCTTGTCGTATGCGGTTGAGCTTGTCGATGTAGTACTGCAGGTAGAGACGTCCGGCGTCGTGGTATTCAAGCGCGACATCTTCATCGAACGTTTGAGTCGACTGCTGCCAGGCATCGAAAGTCGTCACCAGTTCGTCAACCGCCTGCGTTTTGAGCTGGCGCTTGGTTTCCACGTCGTGCCAATAGCCGCCGACGTCGACGAAGAAGTAGTCGTCCCAGGCATCCAGTGCGCCCCGAATCGCATCCGCGTCTTCGACCTCGTACTCGGCGGGATCGCCTTTCAGGTAGGCAGTGAACGCTTTCAGGATCTGGGGCGACTCGATGTTATAGCTTCGCTCGAACTCCACGCCGCGGGCGGTGAGTTTGATGAAATCCATCAACTGCGTATGGGTCTTGTCCTTGTATCCACGCCATTGGTGCGTCTCGTCTTCGTGCACCGATGAGTACGGCGCGACCAGAAGTTGGAGGTGACTGACCTGCTTCACGCGCTCGATGGCTGCGAGGAACCGCTCATCGTTGCCGCGGAAGGCATGCGAGAAGAAGAACTGGTCCAGATACAGCACCTGCTTCCGGATCTCCGGAAGCAGGGCGACCGTTTCGTAGTCGCAGGTTTTGCAACCGCGTAGCACGTGATCACGCTGGACTGAGACGTTGCCGAACGTGTCCGCGCCTTTGCATGCCGGGCAGTCACCGAGTACGCGCGTGATCAGCATGGCTGCATCCTAAGAGGAGGAAAGCAATCGAACGACGGGCATCAGTCGCGCTTCCAGCTCGGCGACCACGACGTCAAGCGTTGGCGCTTCGCGCTCGACGTTTTGCGTGAACGCGAGCCATTGGGTTTTCCGGGCGTCGTTCGCGGCAAAGGCGGGTGTCAATGCGTCCGGCGTGCTGCAAGGCAAGGCTGTGCCGCGACGCTTGAACGTGGCTGCGATCGCGCCGGAAAGCCGGTGTACGTCGAGTTCCCTCGTGATGAGCAGTGCCCACACGTCGTAGTAGTCCTTCAGGCGCGAGTTGGCGAGTCCCAGCTTGACCATGGCCTCGAACTTTTCGGCAATCACCGTTTCGGGAGAATAGGCGAGCAAGTGCGGTGCGGGCATGCCGAGCAATACCGGCAGATCGATGTTTTCCAGGCCAGGTTCGGTCGCATCGCCGAAACCGATGTCGATGACAATGGGGATGCGCGCGCCGGCCAGTGTCGCAGTCGTGCGCAGCCGGATGCCGCCGTAGTGGTGGTCTTCCCGGATCAACTCCGCCACCAGTGACTCCGTGTCATGCGCCAGGCCGTCGTCCGCTGGAATGGCCGCGATTTCCCGGAACCGCGACAAAAGGGTATCGGTCGACGGATCACCGAAGCCGAGAAAGTCGACATCGCGCGTGGGACGGTGCGGGCTGTCGAACCAGGTGGTGACGAGCAGGGCTCCCTTGAGGGCATAACGTTCCCGGTATTCGGAACGGCTCAGGCGGTATAGCAGCCGCTCCAGCGCGTAGCGCGTGAGCAGTTGGTCCAGCGAGCGCTGCGTTTCGCGCGCAAGATTCAGCAGCCGGGCGCGCACCGATGCCGCGATGTGGGTAGGCGGCTTAGCCATGGGAAGTCAGGGTCGTGAGATAGGGCTGCATGACTTTCCAGACGCCTGTCTGTTCGGCAAACCGGGCGATCTCGGCGGGCGTGGCCTTGCGTTGGCGCAGGGCCTCGCGCAGCGCTTCGATGATCGTTGCTTCACCTACGGTTCGCCGGTATCGAAACAGGTCGGCCATGGTTTTGGCGACGCCGAAGATGGGTACCGGGATACCCTCGATGACATGATGTTCGATACCGGCGGCCAGCAGTTTGGGAGGGAAGCGGACGATCCGCACGGGAGGATAAGCAACGCGGGGGCGCCAGTCTTTCTTGCCCAGCGCCACCCATACTCGGGCAGGTAGCTGCTCGGTCAGGCCGTGGAAGGCCAGTGCTGAGGTCAGGCAGATCACCCCTTTCGGAATCAGTTTGGTTGCTTCGGCCAGCGAATGCTGCTGATCGAGTGGGGCGTCGGGGAGTTGGTAAAGCCCACGGGCCAGGCGCACGATGGCGCCATCGCGCTCCAGCCGGGAGACGGTTGCGGACGTGATCCCGGCGTCGCCGAACTCGCGCAGGCGCATCATTCCCCGGCTTTGCAGCAGCGAGAGGACCTGCTCACGTTGGGTAGTCTGCGGAGCAGACATTGATAGAAACCCTTGGCCATATACATAATCGTCCGAGGTTTTATATCACGATTCGGGCCTGAAGGTATCGAGTCTTGTGCAAGCCGCGCGAGACTGGCGGCAAACTACGAAATGGGGGACGCCTTGAGCAACTCAAATACCGACCACTCCATCTTGGGCCGCTTCTGGGCGACGGGCAGGACGAATCGTCCTCGATCCCGGGCGTAATGCTGGACTGCTACCGGTTTCACAGACACCACTCCAAGCTGCCCAAGCTGGGTCGCTGTGAATCGCGGAAGATTAGCTACGGCGCCTCGGTTGCGGACAGTCGTCACAGCGCCAACGGTGCCAGCAATATCTTCCGCTATGTGATACGTCTGCCTCTACGGCCAGCAATGATGGCGAGCATATTCACAACTGACCAGGTTCCTTCGGCACACAATGCCGCAGTTGTAAACTCAGCCATTCGCTTGTGCTGAAGGGCGAGAGCTAATCGGACGGCTGCTTTTGCATGCGCACGGGCTTCTTCGGTGCTGGAGTCTTTGAGTTCGGATTCAAAGATGGCATCCAACATGCGCTTCGCATCGGTGTCGCTCGGGGTTCTGTCATCAACTGGCGGGTGGCGGGTTGGATCGTAAACCTCCTGTGCGACAGAAATCAGCACTTCGCGGCAGAGCAGGCCCACACTTTGAAACTGTTCTTCGGTCTCTGCGGAATCAAGCCTGAGCCGCATTTCCTGCAATTGACGATCGACCTTCAACCAGCCAGTTGGTTCTTCAAACACAGCGGCTCTTTTAGCGGATTGAGCGACGAAGAGCGGCTTACCCGAGATGGTCCTGCCCTCGACGATCTGCCAGCCATCAGGCGCTAGGATCTCGTTATAGAAACTAACGAGGACGTCGACATCATCCTTTGAGGGTCGTGCCACGGGATGGAGGGTCTCGCACAAAAACCGAAGGAACTCATCATCTGGCGCATGCATCAGATTGAAACGGCGGTCGTAGAAGACCCAGCCGAAGTCCCAATCGTTGTTGCGCACGCAATGCTGATGAATGTCGCCGGCAGCATCCGTATATCGATAGTCGAGGGATGGCAAGTTTGAGAGATCGTAGAGTCTCGATAGAAACTCATCGTCCTGCAATCGTCCGGACCAACTGACATTCGCCGCGCTCAGGTGGTCGACGATTGCCCGTCGCGTAACTTCAGATATCTCATTTGCAATCTGATCAGGGGCAAAGTGCATCACGGACGTCCTCTACTCATGGGCGCGGATTTCTTCCATTTGAGTACTGCCAAACTTTCGTCGTGTGCTCGTTACTTTTCTTTGAAAGCGGGTGACCGATATACGTTGCTTGAGCGTTCAACTACAGCTTGATGCCGGCGGACCTCGGTGTTGCAAACTGTGCGGGTTCCTTTCCTAGTGGGAAGGCCACGAGATACAGCGCAGTCGCTGGCATCGGCCTGCTGTCAGATTCGGCGCCCCACTTCACCTGAATCCTGCGAACGGCAGAGCACAGCGAGATGCCGAGCGTTCGTAGGGCGTCGATGCACGACTGCATCTCGTCGTAGACTTCGAACTTCTGTGCTTCGGTGTAGAGGTCGGCGCAGTCCCGGTAATCGCGGAAATAATCGACCAGGACCGCAAATGCTTCGTCCTGCTCACGCGTCAACTCAAGGGCCGGCTCAGACAGGTCCATCGTGCATGATTCGGCGAGTCTGGCCAGTTGCTTGCCCGTCGTCAGCGGTGTGGCTGTCAAGGTAACGTTCTCGCGCTCAAACGTTTCCTTCGCTGCCTTGATTTCTTCTACTGTCGGAATGGTGTATGGCTTGCTTAGCGCGTCGATGTCCTCGAAATCAAACGCGCTGGCGAGGGCACGGCGCGTATCGAGACTGGCGGGTTCACCTTGTTCAACTCGTTGGATCGTGCGTACATTGAGGCCGGAAATGGCGGCTAGCTGTTCCTGCGACCATTGGCGCATCTCCCGAAACAGCTTGATCAGGGCGGCTAATTCGACCGAGGTCAACAGACGGGCCTGCGGCGAGGGTTCGGTAGTATTCATTGATGCCTCCATCGCTTGAAGTCGATGTGGCGAGTATGGGAAACCACGGGCGATGGCGACACGACAGTACCCCGACAGGTGCCCGACAGCAGCAACTATAACGTCTGACTCCGTTCCATTCAGAAAATCTCCCGTCGAAAATCCGAGGCGTCCGACATAGCGCCGCCGTCGGGCTCGCGGGCTGCGCCCCGCGCCTCTGGCGAGTCTCGGCCATTCGGCATTGATCCCCGACACCTCCGGCAGCGTCGCTGCCTGCGCGCTCCGCTTGCCGTCATCGGTTTCGTGGGGACTGAGGGGAGGCGGTCTTGCTGTTCCCTTCACCGTACCACGGCGTGCTCGCCGTCAAGGGCGGCGCGCGCCTTGCGCGCTGGCGTCCTGGCGGCCGGCTTCGCCCCCTGACGGCTTGCGCTGCGCCGTGCTGGCGATGGTTCCGGGCAATTCCGCCCGTGCAACCGGAGATCGTCATGAACGACAAATCGCACGTTTCTCTCGAACAACACGTTTGCCTCGTCTGCGGCGTTTGCTTTGACACCGGCAACATCCTGCTGGATCGCCGCCTGCGCGCGAGCATGGAGCATCACACGGCGACCGGCTGGGGCCTGTGCCTGGAACACCAGAAGCTGTCCGATGAGGGCTTTGTCGCGCTGGTCGAATGCGACCCGCAGCGCAGCGGCGCACCGACGGGCGGTGCTCGCGTGAAGCCCGAACAGGCATACCGCACGGGTCGCTTGGCGCACCTGAAACGCGAGGAGTTCGCTCGCGTGTTCAACGTACCGATCGCGGACAAACAGCCGTGCGTGTTCGTCGAACCCGGCGTGATCGAGCAGTTGCAGTCGATGGTCGCGCACTGATCGCGCGGCTACTCTCCGGCGCGTCGTCCCGCGGGGCGGCGTGCTTTTTTGCAGCGCCCGCTGCCGATGCCTTCGCGCTTGCGGCGCTGCGCTTGGCGCCTCTGCAAGCCTGCCGTCCCGGCGGGGCAATCCCATGCCTGCGGCGTAACTTCACCGACTTAGTTCAGCATCTTTTCCTCAGGGAGCAACGTCAAGACTCGCACACCGTTCCGGGTCACGGCGACGGTGTGCTCGAATTGCGCGGATAGTTGCCCGTCGCGTGTAACGACCGTCCAGCCATCTTCTTCGGTCCGAACCGCGGGCCCTCCGTGATTAACCATCGGTTCGATGGTGAACACCATGCCTTCCCGCAGCATCAGACCCGTGTGCGGCTTTCCCCAATGCAGTACTTGTGGATCTTCGTGCATTTCACGCCCAGTGCGATGCCTGCAATATTGCCTGACGACCGAATAGCCGTTTCTGCGAGCGTGCCGCTCGACGGCATGTCCCACATCGCCGACCTGGACGAACAGCCTTGATGCCCTTCCACATCGCTTCGTAGGTCACTTGCACGAGCCGTTTGGCCTGCGGATTCACCTCGCCAACCAGATAGGTTTTGCTGGAATCGGCGATATAGCCATTTTTCTCTAACGTGATGTCGAAATTGACGATGTCGCCGCTTTGCAGGATGTCCATAGTGGATGGAACACCGTGGCAAACTACGTTGTTGCGGGAAGAGTTGAGTGCATAGGCATACCCGTATTGCCCCTTGCTTGCCGGGCGTGCGTCAAGTTCATGGACGATGAGGCTATCGACCAGATCGTTGACCTGCATGGTTGACATGCCGATCATGTTCATCTGATCCAGATAGCCGAATACATCCGCCAACAATTTGCCTGACTCCGTCAGCAAGGCGATTTCTTCTAGTCGCTTGGTCATGCCGAAGCCGCTTTGATGGCTTGCACGCGAGCAGTGTGAGCGCGGCGGCCGAGTGCAAGGCTCAAGCGGCGCACGTTCGGGCTCTCGAGAATCAGGGGCCGGCGGATTTCGGTCCAGCCAAGCACCCCGCAGCGCGCACGTCATCGTTGGTGATGGCAGCGTCTGAGAGTTGCCGATTGAGCGCAGGGCCGTTTTCGGCGGTGGTCTCAATGCTGCGTTTCGCAAAAGTCCGCGGCATCCGAGCTTGATCTCCCATTTTCCCCCGACGCTGGCTAATGGCGCTCACGTGGGCAAGGTTGGCTGCGCGGTCGGCCGGCGCAAGGGCAAGCCCTCGTCCACTGACGTTTCCGCCCTCCAGCTCCGGCATGGCCGGCGCTTCCTGGTGCTGCCGGCCTTTTCCCGCTTCGCCTCCCGGTGTCCACGGCGCAATCCCGCGTCGGGGAGAAAGCACATGGGCATCACGCGTGACATTCTCGGGCACTACACGATCAACGGGCCGCAGACGGAGAGCGACATCCTGGAAGCGGCCGAGGACATCCTGCGTCGCCGGCTGGAGCGGCTGGGCAGCATCGGCAATCCTCGCGACAGCACCGATTTCCTGCGCATGCGGCTCGGCGCCCTGAAGCACGAGGAGTTCCACGTCCTCTGGCTCGACAATCGCCATCGCATTCTCGCGGTGGAGGGACTCTTCCGCGGCACGATCGACGGAGCGTCCGTGCATCCGCGCGAGGTGATCCGCTCGGCGTTGCAGCACAATGCCGCCGCGTGCATCTTCGCCCACAACCATCCCAGCGGGGTGGCCGAGCCCAGTGCGGCTGATCGCGCGATCACGAAGGAGCTGAGCGAGGGGCTTCAGCTCATCGGCGTACGCGTGCTGGATCACCTGGTGGTGAGCGCATGCGAATGCGTGTCGATGGCTGCCCGGGGCCTCATGTGAGGCCCCGGCTGATGGACTACTTGACCGCCTTCCTGGTCGCTTTCTTCGCCGTCGCTCTCTTGACGGCCTTCTTCGCAGGCGTCTTCTTCGTGGCCGCCCGGGTGATGAGCAGCGAATCCGCCGTTGCGCCGGATTTCTTCAGGGCTTGCTGGAACCACGTCGGTTTTTTGCCGTGGCCGGTCCAAGTCTGGGACGGGTCGGCGGGGTTGCGGTATTTGGGGATGCCCGCACCGGCACGCTTGCCGCGCTTGCCGCTGCGTCCCGCGTAGAGATCGGTGAGCTGCAGGCCTTCGGCCTTGAGCAGCGCGTCGATCTTGGTTCTGACATGCTGGATGTGCACCGCGCGTGCGGATTCCATCCTCGATTGAGCCTGGGCGATCAGGGCCTGCAGTTCTTTAGGTGACAGTCCGTCGAGATTGATAGCCATGGAAGGTTCTCCGTGCGGATGGGTGGCAGCCCGGAGGTTACCAGCGAATGGGAAGGGGCTTCGCGTCACCCTGCGGGTCGGGTACCGGGTGCTGCGCACGCGCACGGTGTTGCGCCCATATTGGCCTGGCTCCCTGACGCCTTCGTTAGCCCACGGTGACCTGCACGCGCTGCTTGCCGGACTCGTACTGACGCCGATCCTGAAGTGGCCGCTGGTGCGGCATCCCGCATGGACATGTTCTGTTGCACCAGGATCACATCGCTGCATTGGCTCTCGATGACGTGGAATCCTTGCCATCGGGAACGCCATACCTGATCCCGTCGTGTCGATGCCACATGTAACGGGTGCACGGAGCGTTGCAGCGATCGGCAGAGGCGGGCAGTGACGCGTGCTCATGTACTCCGGGTGGGCGCGGTTGCTGAGGGCGAGCGACGGTAGCGCGCCTCGTCTCCGCGCAACCCGCAAGGGGTGCTCCACGATGTTCCGCCCTGCGTTCCTCACTGGCGTTCGTCACTGCGGTGCTGCCGAGCCTGTCCGGCGCGCGGCCTTGGGCTCGCGCAACCGCGCAGAACCCAACCGGAGACATCATCATGAGAAAGAACAGCAAGCCCGCCCCGAAGACTGCCGACCGCTACGACGCCTTCACCGTGCGCGAGTACCAGGTGGCGGGTGAAACGCGGAACGACTGGACGAGGATCGGCGTGGCGTTCCCGAACGCCGATGGCAAGGGCTTCCGCCTCGCGCTGAACGCACTGCCGCTCGACGGCGTGATCGTGGTGCGGCTCTATGAGCCGAAGGAGCAGCCGGCGGAATGATCCACCGGCACCGGGCCGGCCCTTCGGGGCCGGCTTCGGTTTGTTCGCGAGGATGTGTTCGCCAATCGGCGAACGACGCGTTGGCTCTGCCTGTTGGTGGAAAGTGCAGTTTCAGAGAGGCGCGAGCGCAGATCTAGAACCACCCTACGGCCGCCTTCCACGGTCAAGGGCCGGAGTTCGGACTGTGTCCTCGCTGCGCCGCAGGACGCGCCCACCGAACTCCTGTTCGCTATGCTCACCCTCCTTGACCGCGGCTTCCTACGGGCAGGGCGGCCGCCATCGGCAGCAGGCGACCGCCCGCTGCCTTTTAGGAAAGGCCGGCCACCACCGCAAGAAACGCGTCGCTCCTTCGGCGGCGCGAAGTGCCCTGTGGGTATTCACACACGTATTCAATCATGCTGACCATGATCGGCCTATCGAGAAGGGGGCCTAGGTCCCATCGCCGCGCAAAGTCAGCACCTCGACGCCGTCCCCAGTAACCGCGACGGTATGCTCGAATTGAGCGGACAGCTTCCGGTCCTTTGTGACAACCGTCCATCCGTCCTGTTCAGTCGAAACCATGCGGGTACCCTGGTTCACCATGGGCTCGATGGTGAACACCATCCCCTCCCTTAACGTCAGACCGGTGCCTGGCCGACCGAAATTAAGCACCTGGGGTTCTTCGTGCATCTCCCGGCCGATGCCATGCCCACAATATTCCCGCACGACGGAGTAGCCGTTTTTCCTGGCATGCCGTTCGATCGAGGAACCTACATCGCCCATGTGCGCTCCGGGCCGCACCTGCTCTATCCCTTTCCACATCGCCTCTTGTGCCACCCGCACCAACCGGCGCGCCGCTGGCGGCGCATTGCCCACGAGATAGGTCTTGCTTGAGTCCGCGATGAAGCCGTTCTTTTCCAGCGTGATGTCGAGATTGATGATGTCGCCGTCCCGGATGATCTCGTCCGGATCGGGCACGCCGTGGCACACGACGTGGTTGATCGAGCAGTTCAGGACATATTTGAAGCCATATTGCCCCTTGCTCGCCGGCCGCGCGGCTAGATCCACCGTGATGAATTGCTCAACCAGGTCATTGACCTGCATCGTCGACAGACCGGCAAGAATCTGCTCGTCCAGCATCTCGAAGACAGACGCAAGCAACTTGCCCGAAGTTCGCATGAGCGCCAGCTCGCTGGGGGTCTTGATCATTTCAGGCGGGCATCCCACCAGCCATGCCCACTTGTGCGACCTCGAACTGCATCTTCACAATGTCGTTGAAGGACAGGGTCGGATTCGCCTCGGAAAGCATCCCGACCTTCATCCAGAACTCGGCTTGGGCGTTGATCGAGCGGCACATGACCGTGCTGGCCCGACGGGCCTCCTCGTGAAGCTCGTCGTCAATTTTCACAATACCCATCGGGTCCTCGGCAGAAAGCTTGAATATATGAACTATATACGTTTCGTATGCTCAAGTCCAACGAGGCGGAAGCAATATGTTCCGCGCTTGATACCCAATAGGATGGATGTGAACGTGAGGCCGGCTACAGCGATAGCCAGAAGGCCGGATGTAGGAGCGCTGGCACCAGGGCGAGTCTTTGCCACAGATCGCCCAGTTGTTTGACCGCAACTAATTCTTCGATTCAAAGGATCCTCGCGGAGACGTGCGGGAACCGACCCCGGCAGGGACGCCGATCCGCAGGAGCCCTCAGCCTGGCCGAGCGCGAAGAGACCTTATCGTCGGGCGACCCGATCTAGGTGATGGTTGGTCTCGGCAATCAATTCTGCGGGATTGCATCCCAACCCTTGCGCAATCTTGAAGAGGATGGCCAGGGTCGGCATGTGCTCGCCGCGCTCGATCTTGCCCATGTGCGAGCGCTCGATGCCAGCGAGGTTGGCCAGTGCTTCCTGGGCGATGCCTTGGCCGGTTCGCTGGGCGCGCACTACGGTGCCGAAGGCCTGGGCCAGTTCGGCATCGAAGGTAGTCGCGCCAACCGGCCGACCGCGCTGGATCGCTCGCTTCTGCATGCCCAGAAGCGTCGATTCACAGAGCAACTAAAACCACGTTAAACTTAACTCATTTGGCGACAGGACAAAGCCTCTGCCGGCGTGTAGCGAACCCGGAAAGCGACCATGAGAGCGCTCATCACCCCCGAGCAGCGCGTCCAACTGATTGCAAATGGACAGGCACGTGCTCACGGCCAGGACCGCGATCCGGAACCGGTCGTCAGGTTGTTTACGCCGGACGCCCATGCGACCTGGCTTCTTACTGAGCTCGATCCCGAGGACGGAGATACCGCCTTCGGCCTGTGCGATCTGGGACTCGGCATGCCGGTACTGGGTCATGTGCGATTGTCCGAACTGGCCTTCGTGCGCGGCCCTTCGGATGCGCCGATTGCGCGGGATTTCTATTTCGTCGCGCAACGGCCATTGTCCGAGTACGTGCGGCTTGCCCGGCTCAACGGTTCGATCACCGACTGAGCGAAGCGATGACCTGCGAAGGAGTGGTCGCTTTATTTCGACCCCATCACATTCGGTCTTTTCCGGTCTGCACTCGGATACCAGATGCATCCATCGGCAGCGTGTCCTGTCGTGGCATGGCGCAGACTCAATCGGTCTCGCAGCTCTTCTGGCTTTTCGGCATCCTTGCGATACCGCGGACGACAGGGTGGCGCGGTTCGCCGTCATGGCTTGTCCGGGCGGAGCGCTGCCGTCGTTTGTGCATGGGTCTTGAGCCCGGCGTGCGCTTCGTGTTGCGGCAGTAGTTGCGCATCTAAGAAAGCGGATGCGCGAGCAGGTCATGGCGATCGTTTCCTGTCCGACAGGGAAGTTGCGCCATGGTTTCTTCGACGGCTGTGTGGTGGCATCCGATCGCGGCCTACCTGTACGTGCTGCACCTGGACGCTCCGGCGCTGTCCTGGGAATACCTGCGTCGTCATCCGGACTATCAACGGGACTGGCGGTGTCACCATCCTCACGCGGCAGGGGTGGCGCATCACTGGGGCTTGCGCCTGCTGGAAGATCCCGCGCGCGATGCCCGCGAGGCGACGCCCGACTGGTTGCCCGCTCCTAAACGCCTGGTGCAGATCCACCCAGACGCGGATATATCCGGCGACGCACTGCCCTTTCGGCTCTGGCGGTTCCCAGGCCACAAGCGCCTGGTGCATGACGGGAACCGACTGTTCCTTAAGTGCCAGTTTGCCGGTCATATTCTCCGCGCGGCGCTGTCGCCCACGCTGGAGGACGGCATGCCGCATGCCTACGCGGTGCCAGCCGGCCATCGCCTTCAGGAGTGTTGGCGCGCCCTCGGGACTGAGTTGACCTGGCTCGATGCGGCGCACGCCGTACCTACCGCCGTCGCCAGGAGTCGACCCGGCATTACTGCGCTGGGTCACCTGCGTGCGCTGCAGGCACTCGACGGCACGCTGGCCGGTGCCTCGCAACGTGAGGTGGCCGAGGTGTGGTTTGGCCGTGCCGTCGTTGCGTCGCAATGGCACGGCGACAGCGACCTGCGCGCCCAGGTGCGCCGTACGATCAGACGAGGTCAGGCGTTCATGCGCGGGGGCTACCGGGGTCTGCTACTGGGCTAGCAGCCTGTTGAAATCCACCGTTGGTGTGTCTGGCTTGGCAGGGATCGTTTGACCATAAGGCCTCGCTGGATTTGATGGAGCCATGGGATGCGCGGAGCGGACATCACGCAGGAATCGTTGTTTACGGTGGCGAAGCTGGACGATTTCGTGCAGACGGATCATCCGTTGCGTGCAGTCCGCTGCAACCGGTTGTTAGACGCCAACGCCTGAATTCTCAACGCTTGCGCTCCATAGGATCCTCTCGGGAGGTCTGCTGCCCGAGTTCTTGGGCGAGCCCGATGAGAATTCCTTCGGGACCACGGATGTAGCAAAGCCGGTAGACGTCTTCGTAATCGACGACTTCATCGACCACCGTCGCACCGCGCTTGCTGAGCCGGGCGAGGGTGTCGTCGATGTCCTCGACGGTGAACATGACGCGCAGGTATCCCAATGAGTTTACGGGGGCTGTGCGGTGATCGGACGCGATGGCGGGGGCGTCGAAACGCGAGAGCTCAAGGCGACTTTGGCCGTCGGGGGTGCGCATCATGGCGACCTCGACACGCTGGCTGCGCACTCCGGTGACGCGGCCGGCCCATTCGCCTTCGATGGGCATGCGGCCTTCCAGGGTAAGGCCGAGTTCGGTAAAGAACTCAATAGCGGCATCGATGTCTTCCACCACGATGCCGACGTTGTCCATACGCTTGACTGTCACGATGTCTCCTTGGCGCCTAATCGGGATAGGGAGGCACCTCGCGGGCCTCTCCTCCCACACCACCGGGCATACGGATCACGTACCACGGCGGTTCAATGGATTGAATTCCTGCCGCACGCCAATGCGCGGCAGCCCAGTTCCGTAAAGTAGCCCACAGGTAAGGCCAAGGCGACTGCCGGAGTTTGTGACAGCCGCCACGGTCCATGGGCCGACTAGCACGTGTGCCACGCTTCGCGCACAATGACGCCGCGCTTGCGCAGATTCCGATATACGCCCGCCCCGAGCTGCTGGCCGAGGCGCCCAACCAGCTGTGGGCGCCGTACCCTTTGTTGCAAAACGCCAGCCAACTGCACACCGCCGCCAAGCAAACTGATCACCGCTGCCAGCCAAACTGCGCGCCGCCGCCAAACAAGCTGATCAGTGCCGCCAAACTGACCCGCTTTGCCGGACAGCGGATCACCCCCAATGGTCAGCCGCCGTTCGACTTCAGTTTGCGCATCGATTCGCCCGTGAGCGCCAGCTTGATGCTGCTGTGAATCAGTCGATCAAGGATCGCATCGGCCAGGGCCGGATCATTGATGAAACCATGCCATTCCTTCACCGGCATCTGCCCGGCGATCACTGTAGAGCCGTGGCCGACACGGTCATCCAGCAGTTCCAACAAGTCCGACCGTCCCCGGGCGGTCAGCGGTACCAGACCGAAGTCGTCCAGGATGAGCAACTGCAGCTTGGCCAGCTGGCTGCGCAGCTTGCCGAGCGAACCGTCAGCGTGAGCGATATCGAGCTCTTCCAACAGCCGACTGATTCGGCGATAGCCCACCGTGAGCCCTATGCGCGCAGCCTGCACACCCAGACAGCAGGCTAACCACGTCTTGCCGGTGCCGGTCTGGCCTGTGATGAGCAGGTTCTGCTTCCTGCCGATCCATCCCCCAGTCAACAGATCGCCCATCATGGCCCGATCCAGGCCGCGCCCGGGCCGATAGTCGATCGCTTCGGGCTCGGCGTTTACCTTCAGCTTTGCGTTCTTGAGCAGGCGTCGCAGCCGCTGACTGTCTCGGTGGCTGGTTTCGGCATCCACCAATTGGCCCAGCCGTTGCTCAAAGGGCAGGTCGAGGTACACCGTCTGGCTGAGCTGGTGCTCCAACCCGGCGATCATGCCGGATAACCGCAAGTGACGAAGCTGATCAATGGTGTACTGAAGCGTCATGGCACTGTTCCTGTTCATGAGGTGTAGTAATTCGCGCCCCGCACGTTGTCGTGCGCCGTGGTCGGGGTGTCGTTGGCAGCGTCCTGGGTATCGGACAGCGCGTGATCTATGCCTCGTTGCAGCATCGACTTCACGGAGCGGATGCTGAAGGCATGCAAACGCAATGCCTTGTCGCAAGCCGCCTGCAGACGATCGTTACCGTACTCGCGTGCCATTCGTTGCAACCCTCGCCCGGCCTGCAACGACTGGGCGGGCCGTCGGTGATGTTCGATGTGCTGTTGCAGGAATCGGTGGATGGCGCCACCCGCGGCTTGCGCCCATGCCATGACGGCAGCGGGTTGATCGCTGGCATAGGCGCGATGTGCGCGTGGCTGATGTTCCGGCAACGTACTCACATACCCGGATTCATGGTGCCTCGGATGAAGCGCGACCCGCCGATCCCGATGGAACACCAGAATCGCCGTGCGCGTGGCCTTGAGATTGACCTTGGCGCTGACCAGGGTGTAAGGCACCGAGTAATACTGCTCATCCCAGCGCACGTGATAATCCTGGCCCACGCGCACACCGAGCTGCCATTCGCCAAAGGTGTACGGCTCGACGGGGAGAGGGCTCAACGCGGGTCGATCCAGTTCGTCGAACAACTGGTTGCGGCTCTTGCCGCCGCAACTGCGCATCGGCCTGTCGTTCATGCGATCCAGTTGTTCGCTGATCGCCACGTTGAGTTCCGCCAGGCTGGTGAAGGTCCGATGGCGCAAGCGGGCCAGAATCCAGCGCTGCGCGATCTTCACGCCCAGCTCGACATGCGCCTTGTCTTTCGGGGTGTGCGGTCGCGCCGGCAGAATAGTGGTTCCATAGTGTGCTGCGCACTCGCTGTAGGTCTTATTCAGCAACGCGCCTTCACCGCGCTTGTGCGAGATCACGGCCGATTTCAGATTGTCCGGCACCAGAAACATCGGCACGCCACCAAAGAACTCCAGCGCCTTCACGTTGGCGTCAATCCAGTCCGGCAAGGTTTGGCTGGCGACGGCATAGACGAATGTCTTGCGGCTTGCCCCGAATACGGCAACAAACAGTTCTACCGGGGTCCGCTGCCCGGTGGCGGGATGGGTCAGGCTCGGCCGCATTCCCGAGAAGTCGAGGAACAAGCATTCCCCGGGCCGGTGAACTTGGCGCATGACCAGGCCTCGGGTGCGTTGATAGCGATGCAGCCGACGTCGGAACTCCGTCTCCGACATGACGCCGGCCACCAATGACCCGGCATATTCTTCATGCAGCAAAGTGACTGTCACCCCACGCCGCTGCAGCTCCTCGTGCACGTGCGACCAGTCCGGTTCGACAAAGTGGTGGAGCAATTGACGGCGACCGGTGTTGAGTCGCCGACTCAGGGTTTCTTCGTCCAGGCCGCTCACGTCCGACCAGTCCAGCCCTTCCTCGGCGAGCCGAGTCCGATAGCGCTGGGCGGTGTTCGGTGCCATACGCAAGGCGCTGGCGATGCGCCGGTTCGACAACGAGGTAGTCAGCAACAGGCGGCACACATCTTTAATGGGGGTCATCCCGCAGTGTCCATTCAGCGCGGGGCCCCGCCTGTCGGAGACGGGGCGGCCGCAGGGATCGGCGATGCGTCGATCCGCGCTTGACGTCGGGGGGAAACTGCGTAGAGAATGCTGACACGGTCTATATCAAGCCTCTCCAAAGCCCTCGGCGCGCCAACGCTTGGGGCTTTTTGCTTTTTCCCGTTCGGATCACACCAGGGAAAGAAGCGCTAGGTCATGGTGGCCTCCCCCATGGCCCGCAGCGGCGGGTAGCGATCAGGCCATAGCTGCGCCGGCGTGACCCCCAGCTTGTCGGCGATGGCCCCTTCGATGCGGCGCGAACGCCGATACCCCTGACTTACCGACGTGACCGTGGTGCGCGCGACGCCGAGTTCGCGTGCGATGTCCGCCAAGGAGCAGCCGCCCAAGCGCAACCGCATCTTGATCCGTTCATGCTGTCGCAGGGAAAGGGACATGTGGTAGCGTGCGCTTAACAAGTGAGACGAACACTAGCACAAATGAGCAAGTTAGCAACGCTGGAAGATAACGCCCCTATTGGTGAACGCCTAGCCACGCTGCGCCATCGCGTGCGACTGTCGCAAGTCGATTTCGCCGACCGCCTCGGCATCTCGCCGCGGGCTTACCAGAACTATGAACGCGGTGAGCGTGAAGTTCCGGCGGTGGTGCTCAAGCTGCTGTTTGAGGTGTTCGGTGTGGATCCGTTATGGGTGCTCACTGGGCCGGGAGACGACCCGCGGGGTACCGATGCTCCGGCTTACCCGGATCTGATCGAAGCGATTGTCGTAGCCGTGGAATCACGGTTGCAGCGCGCGCGTCGGCAACTGACCCCGGAGAAAAAGGGGCGTCTGATCAAGTTGCTCTATCAGCACTTTCGTGACAAACCCGCCTTTGATCCCGCCGATGTAGCCGAGTTTCTGGCGCTGGCCGCGTGAAACATGATGAAAGAGACGCTACCACCGGATCCCAAGGTGACGCGGCTGCCGATCGCACCTGCGCCGCCCACACCGCCACGCGAACAGGACGTCTCCACGAACAGCGTGCGGGAAGAAATCCAGTGGCTGCTGGGCGAAGCCGAACCGATTCCCGAGTCCGAGTCGATCACCGAACGGGAGCCCCCGAGGACATCCTTGCCGACGATGCTCCCCGATCCCGGGCCGCCACCGCATCATCGCCATGCCATCGTATGCCCGCAATGCGATCGCTGGACGTGGTGCGCCACGCAACATTGTCATCTCTGCCGCTTTGACCTGTTTAGCTACTACGCCGTGCAGGAGCGTGATCAAAAACTGCAGCGTCAGGTGCAGCTTCGAAAGCAGGTGAGTCGTAAGGTGGTGGGACTGGCGTGCGTCGGGATGGCGCTGCTTTTCCTTGGGCCCAAAGCGCCTCGCCCTCTCAGTGGCGTGCTGGTTTTGGTAGGCATCGTGGCGCTGATTGGCGCCACGGTGTTGTTGAACGTCATGGAGCGGATTAGCCGAGGCTAGCGCCTGAGCAGCGAGAGCCTGGGGTTGGACAGGCTTCGGTTAGATACGAACATCCAGGCGCCGCGGAGTGCAGACGTGCACGCAAATACTTCCGTTGTCGGACGTAAAAATGCGCTCCTTGACAAGCCCGTTCCGTGGCAACGAGGATGCTAAGCGCCGCGTCATACGATGACGGTGAACATCCAGCGACTGGGGGAGTAGCTGATGTCAGGGACGATAATGTTCAGACACTATGTCGCAACGATTCGACATCGGGAGTGGCCGGGTTCGCCGCGACGCGCTCACGCGGTGTCACCAGCCAGGCCGTCATTGACGGCGATCCACACCGACTTTCGGTTCTACCCTCTTCAAACACGTCGACCACGCCATTCTTCGCGGGATGCTTGCGGTGCCTTTGGTCGCCAGCGGTCCACGGCCGTTCCGATCCTGCCGGAATCTCGACGGGGTAGTCGCAACAAACACCGCACGCCTGCGCAGCCAATTTCATCTGTGTGTCTGGATCAACGTAGTCCCGCTGGGAGGGAACCCTTTCATGTCGTGCGCTAAATCCCGTTTCGGCTCCGTATTTCTGGCTGCGCTTCTGCTGACTATCTTTTCGGGCACGATGAGTGCGCAAGCAGACGGGCTGCCAATCAAGCAGGAGAACGCACCGCCACCCACTTCCGGCAATACAACGAATGAGTCCGGGATAGTTGTTACTCATGCCCCGTATATCGACTCAACGACAGGAACTCAAATCACTGCAGGCATCCAGTTGTCAAACGGCGCCGGTGGCATGCATGAACTTGAACATGCATTTTCGCCAAACAACACTTCACCATCAAACAATTCGAGCTCGGATAAGAGCGGTGGCCCATGTAGCGGGAACTTCCAGGGAGCGCCCATCGAGATAAACAGTGGAACCAAGCTGGAGACGTATCCCGTCTTCGCGACGCCCGGCGAAATGGGGCTCAGATATGTCCTCTACTACAACGCCGCCAGTTACGATATCGAAAGCATCGCGCCCCAGTGGTCCGACAACTTCGGCTTCTGGCTCGATACCGACTGTTCGACGAAAGGTGACCAGCTGCGCTGCCACCAGACCATTGCGCATCGACCGGATGGTTCGACGCTAACTTTCTCCGGCGGGCCGACCGGCACGGTCTACAACGAAACCTTCGAAAACGGCCTGAGCGTCACCAATCCGGTCGCAGCACTGACCCGCGATGCGACCACGGGCAACTACACCCTGCAGGATGAGGATGGAAACACGGAAGTCTATTCGTCTGCTGGGGGAATCGAATCCATCACGGATGCCTCCGGCATTGGCTGGACGTTCAGCGCCACAGGCTCAACGCTACGCATCACACATACGAATGGCCAATACATCACGATTTCCTATCCAACCACGGGTGGTGAAGTCGTTACCGATCCGGCAGGGAACAGCTACACCTTCTCGGCCAATGGCCTGACGTTCCCGGGTACCCCGGCGACGGTCATCGGTTTCAAGTACGACACACTTACGGCGCAGCCGTCCGGCGGCCTGACCGACTACCCCTTGTCCGAGGTCGATTACAACGGCACGCCCTATGCGTATACATCTTACGTCACCACCGCGAACAGTTTTTTCTACGGATGGGCCAACAGCACATCGCTTGCCGATGGATCCAAGACTGTGACGGTCCTGTATGGCAACGACAGTGCGGGCAACCTCTCCGCCACGATCACCAATCCACTCGGTCACGTTTCGGTCAATACCTACGACGGCACCAACGGCGCTGGCGGGGCCTACAACGGGCAGTTGAGTTCGGTCAGTGGCGATGCCGTCGCTGACTGCGGTGCCACCGAGAACACCCGTACCTACGACGCTAACGGCAATCTTTCCCAGACCGTCGACGACAACGGCAACGTCCACATATACACTTATGCTGCCAACGGCCAGCTGCAAACCGAAACCGAAGCCTCTGGCACATCGCAGGCGCGCACGACGGATTACGTCTGGGACCCCAACCTCCAGCTCAATCGCCTGACAAGCGTCACGGTCGAAGGCTGGTCCAGGACCGTCTACACCTACAACGCCCAGAACCGTCTGGCATCGGTGGCCGTGACCAATCTGTCGCCCAGCGGCACGGCCAACCAGACCCTGACGACCTATTACAACTACACGCTTTACCCCAACGGCATGGTGCAGACGCTGTCGGTAACGCACCCGTCGCCCGGTAACAGCGACACCGATGTCTCGACCTACGATGCGTTGGGCAACGTGTCGTCCTTTACGGATGGATTGGGCCATACCACCCGGTACAGCAACTACAATGGCTTGGGTGAAGTAGGCGAAGTCATCGGCCCCAACGGGGACGAGACCGACTATGTTTACGATGCACGTGGCCGGGTGTCGACCAAGACGACGCACCCCAACGGGACGGCGGCCACTTGGCAATACGCTTACGATGGCTTTGGCCTGCTTTATACGCTGACCACGCCGGACAACGAGGTCACCACCTGGAGCCGCGATGCCGAGATGCGGGTGAATACCATCACCCACAACGACAAGGACGGTACGTCGACCGAGACGTTTGGTTACGACTCGAACGGGGATGTGACCCGTCACGTGGTAACGCGCGGTGGCGTCACGAGCCTGGCTGAAAATGCGCTCTACGATGCGCTCGGCCGCCTCTACCAGACGCAGGGCAATCACGGTCAGACGCTGACCTACGGCTACGATGGCAACGGCAACGTGATCTCGCTCGCCAACGCCGCCGGCCATACAGTCAATTATCAGTACGACGCCCTCGACCGGCTCACCAGGACGGTGGAAAGCGGGGGCGCTAGCCCACCGATGCCGAGCACGGCGCCAACCCTTACCGCACCGTCGCTTAGCAGCAACGGCAGCTATACGGTCAGCTGGACCTCGGTCAGCGGCGCGACCAGTTATCTCCTGCAAGAGCAGATCAGCGGCGGCAGCTGGACGACGATCCAGGGCGGTGGCTCGACTAGCATGGCGCTCAGTGGCAAGAGCAGCGCTACCTATGCCTATCGGGTGCAGGGATGCAACAGTAGCGGCTGCGGTCCCTGGAGCAATGCGGGCAGCGTGATCGTCACCCACGTCACCGGCAATATCGATGGCGTGTCCATTGATGGTTCGGGCAATGCCACCGTGACCGGCTGGGCCTGCTCAACGGGAATTTCGCAGTCCATCAGTGCGGATCTTTACCTGGGCGGTCCCGCGGGCAGCGGTACCTTCATCGGTCGCTATACCGCCAACGGGAGCAGCGAACCGGCGGTGGCCAGCGCCTGCAGTGTGAGCAGCGGCAGCTACCGGTATGTCCTTCCGCTGTCCGTGGCGACCCGCAGCCAGTACGTAGGCCAACCCATCTATGTATACGGCATCTCGCCGGTGGGTGCCGACAACCTGCCGTTGACCAACGCGGGCAGCTTCAAGGTGCCGGTCAACGAGCCGGCCGGTGCCCCCGGCCTCAGTGTGCCGGCCAGCAGCGAGGTCAGCTATTACACGGTGAGCTGGAGCGCGGTCTCTGGCGCCACCGGTTACACCCTGCAAGAGCAAGTGAACGGCGGTGGCTGGAGCACGGTGCAGACTGGCGCGGCCACCAGCTGGGGCGCTACGGGAAAAAGCAACGGCAGCTACGGCTACCGGGTGCAGGCGTGCAATAGCTCGGGCTGCAGCGCCTGGAGTGTGACGGGCACCGTGTCGGTATCGATTCCACCGATTCCGGGAGCTGCCCCAACGCCCAGCACGCCGGGGGTCAACTACACCGGCGGCTACACCATTAGCTGGGGTGGCGTGAGCGCGGCGACCAGCTATACCCTGCAGGAGCAGGTCAACGGCGGTGGCTGGAGCACGGTGCAGACCAGCGGCTCGACTAGTTGGGGGGCCAGTGGACACGGAGCGGCCACCTACGGCTACCGCGTGCAGGCGTGCAATATCAGCGGCTGCGGCCCGTGGAGCGGCACCGGGACGGTGGGTGTGACGGCGCCGACGGCGGCAGCGGGGCTGAGTGTCCCCGCCACCAATGCCAACGGCAGCTACACGGTGAGCTGGAGCGGCGTGGCAGGCGCCAGCAGTTATGTGTTGCAGGAACAGGTCAACGGCGGCGGCTGGAGCACCATTCAGAACAATGGGTCCACCAGCTGGAATGCTTCGGGCAAGGTCAACGGCAGCTATGGATACTGGGTGCAGGCCTGTGACCCCCTCGGTTGCGGCCCATGGAGCAACGTGGGCACAGTGATGGTCACCATCCCGGAGCCCATCGCCATCAACGGGCAAAGCTACCAAGGCAGCGACACTGCGGGAGGCAACGGGGGTAGCTCGGCGGAGGTGGGCTTCGAGATCGTGGGAGGCAATAACTGGGGCGTCTTTACCGCCATGACGAGCTCGGGCGCCGTGATGGCGGCCTCAGGCGCGGTGCCGTCCGGGGCCACCACCGTCCAATACACCTGGACCGAAGTCGGCCTGGCCAGCGGGGCGACTACCGCTGGAGGTACCGTGACCAACGGTGCCAGCTCGCCGACGGCGCTAAGCAGTAATCCGGTGAGCGATTACCGCGTCGCCGTCGGCAGGACCAACAGCAACATTGTGGGGCTAACGTACCACGTGACGGTCACGTTCTACAACGCAGCCGGCATCAATATCTCCAGCTCCACCTGCACGATGACAGCCGAAGCGGCATCGGGGGAATGATCATGATGCCGCATCGCCACAAGGCGTCAGCCGCCATGAAGTCGCGCCGCGATTCCGACCACCGGCTTTGTTCACGGAGGAAACCAAGCATGGATCTTGCCTTAGCCATCCATCGCCTTCTGTCCCGACATCGTGCCCTGCCTGTCCTGCTGCTGGGCGGATTGCTGGCCAACCAAGTGGCCTACGCGGACAGCCCGGTGGTCACGCAGTACACCTACGATGCCGGCGACAACGTGGCGACGGTTACCGACCCGCGCGGCCTGGTCACCAGCTACACGCACGATGGCCTGGGCCAGCTGTGGCAGCAGAGCAGCCCGGACACCGGCACCACCAGCTACGCCTACGACAGTGACGGGCGGCGTTCAAGCATGACACGTGCCGACAATACCCAGACCACCTACGGCTACGACGGCCTCAACCGAGTCACCTCCGTCAGTGCCGGTGGCCTCACGCAAAGTTTTACCTACGATAGTTGCACCAACGGTATCGGCCGCCTGTGTTCGGACAGCGATGCCACGGGAGCGACGAGCTACAGCTACACCCCTGAAGGCTGGGTCGCCGGCCGAGGTTTTTCCATTGGCACCACCACCTATGCCCTCGGCTACGGCCATGACAGCGTCGGCCACATCACCACGGTCAACTACCCCGACGGCAACCAGGCCAACTACACGTATACCAACGGTGTGGTCTCCAGCGTGGCGCTGACCGTCGGCGGCACGGTGGTGAACGGGGCCACGTCGATCAGCTATCAGCCGATGAACCGGGGCATGACAGCGTGGATGTCAAGCAACGGCCTGGTCAACAGCATGAGCTACGACACCGATGGCCGGCTCACCGGTATCAGTGCCGCGGGCGTGGAGAGCCTGGGGCTCACCTACGACACTGCCGGCCGCATCACCCAGATAGCCAACGGCATCAATGGCAACCTGACCCAGGACTTTGGCTACGATGCCATGTCGCGGCTGGTGTCGGTGTACTCGGGGGCAGACAACGAAAGCTACCAGTACGACGCCAATGGCAACCGCACCACGCAGACCGTCAACGGCGCCTCGACGATCGTCAACCCCAGCGCCACCAGCAACCAGATCGCCAGTACCTCGGGAGCGAGCAGCCTGCAATACGGCTACGATGCCAAGGGCAACACCACCACCCTTAACGGCACGGCTACCTACAGCTACGATGCCTTCAACCGTCTCAACAGCGCCGGTGGCATGAGCTACTACGTCAACCCCGAAGGCCAGCGCCTGCGCAAGACGGGCGCGGCCGGCACCACCTGGTTCGCGCCCGACCAGGGCGGCAGCCTGCTGGCGGAGAACGCGGCCGGCAGCTGGATCGATTACGTGTGGCTCAACGGCCGGCTGATCGGACGGATCGGCGGCGGTACGGTCGATGCGATACACGCCGACCAGGTGGGCCGTCCGGAGGAAATGACCAATGCCGCCCAGGCGGTGGTGTGGCGGGCGCAGAATTACCCGTTCACGCAGCAGGTGACGGTGGCTACCGTCGCGCTGAATCTGGGTTTCCCAGGGCAGTACTATGATGCGGAGACGGGTAACTGGAACAACGGGTTTCGGGACTACAGCTCGGGGCTGGGGCGGTACATCGAGAGTGACCCGTTGGGGTTGATAGCTGGGGCGAATACGTATGCCTATGTCGGTGGGAATCCGCTCAGCTATACAGACCCCTATGGGCTTGCCAATCTGTTGCTAGGCGGAAACGTAAACGCGATCGTCGTTGGTGGATTCACATTGTCTGGCGGCATCTATGTCAGCTGGGGCCAGGGATTTGATATAGGTGTGTATGGGTCTGTTGGAGGTGGCGTTGGCGTGGATCTTGGCGCGGGAGTCTCAGCGGGCTACGTTCCGGGCTCATCTAGTAACATCGCTGGACAAACCCTAGATCTTCAAGGCTCTATTGGGCCTGTTACTGGTAGTGGTAGCGTTGCCATAACATCGAATGGCTGCAAGTCGTATGGCAGTGGATCAATTGGAGCTGGATTGGGGTTACCTTTGGGTGGTGCGTTAACCTCGACGTTTACCAACACATTTGGCTTGAGCAACATTATGAGTCTGATACACGGCCATTAACTAGGCACCTTAATATGACTCTATCAATAGTAAATCATGTATTAGTTGTCGCATTTATTTTAGCATGCATCACTGGAATCGCATGCTTCCTTTGGACAGTATTTTTCTTGATTAGGATGGGATTTCAGTTCTCAAACACAAAAGATACTTTCTCCGCGCAAACGCTTTGGAATCCGCTTAACGCGTTGTTTTCCCCTGAACTGTTAAGCGATGGAGGACGACACTCCCGGCGACTTCTCCTCATGGGGGCATTGGGATTCGTTCTCTCTATAGCCTTTTCACTTGGTATAGGAGGGCTGGTTTGGGTTGCAAACAAGGCGTGAATGTACGATGAGAGACTTGCAGTTGCTCCTTGTTTTTCCCACATGGCTTCTAAAGCCTCCCGCAGCGACGGACGCTAAGCGCCTGCTGCGCGACCACCAAGCGCCGGGCGATGGTTCGCAGTCGGCTCACTAGCCGGTGGCGTGCCATCTGCCTGAGGAAAGTCGGGATTTGCGTGCAAGTCTCATTGAGTCGCTGTGGATACGAACGAAAGCCAAACGCTGATCAACGAGGTACCGCCGTGGACTACGGATCGCCGGGGATCATTCCCGAGATGGGCATCAACTATGGTCTGGACTTTGAACGCGCCTGCGAGCGACTGTCACTGGTCGCCGGCCGAGCCTTCCGTCGCCACCTGGAGGTGAAGCGTGATCCGCACACGTCGGCGCAAGCGCGTGAGATGGCACGGGACGACTACATGGCTGCGCAGGCACGCTATAAAGCCTTGCGGCCGGATCAATCGGCGGAAATTGCCCGCATCCTGCACGGATAGGTAGCTCCCGAAGTGGCGCGGTCTGTCTCCCGCCACTTTCAATAGTCGGCATTGGCATAACGCGCGCGCTCATCGCAGGACACAGCGCTGTCGCTATACTTCTGGAAGCCATACATAGGGGATAACGACGTGCGCCGACTAGGTGTTGCACTTTTCACGTACCTGTTCTGCTTCGCTGCGAGCGCCCAGTTGCAACCCGGCAACACGCCACCCGACGATTTGGGCAGCACGCTGGACGGCACTCATATTCGCTTGTCGACACTGCAGGGCAAGGTGGTGGTGATCAGCTTCTGGGCCACGTGGTGCAGCTACTGCATGAAGGAAATGCCGGTGCTGGCCGGCTTGCAGACCTTGGCAGCCCAACGCCACTTGCCGCTGCAGGTGGTTTACGTGAACAGCAAGGAATCCCACCACATCTTCGCGACTGTCGCGCACGCCTTGAACCAGCGCATGCCGACACTGCTGATCACCAGCGACCTGCACGGCAACATCGGCAAACCTTATGGTGCCGACAAGTTTCTTCCGGTCATGGTGATGCTGCATCGAGATGGAACGATCGCGGATATCCATCGCGGATACGACGAAAAGGATCTGGACGGCTTGCTGGCCGAAATCACTGCGTTGCTCAACGAACCGGCCCCGGCACCAGCAGGGCTGGGCACGGTGTATGCAGCGCCTGCTACACGCCCCGACCGTTGACCCGCTCAGGGCTTCATGGCTGAGGAGTGACGGCTTACTTCTGCAATGAAGCCCATGTGCGACGCCCATTCCCCAAGTAGTCCCATCTATGGAGGAATGATAGTCCCAGGATGAAGGCGGATGACTCCCTTGGGCTGATCAGATTGGCGGCGTCGATCATTTTTCCTGGCGCTCCCGATCAGTTTTCGTGGCGGAAGTGCGCAACTGGCGTGGCGAATGATGATCAAGTTGTTGGCGTTTAGCACTTTGTCCGCGCTGGCCAAGACCGGCCCGACCGTGATCATCGCCAACGTGCCGCAGTTCACCCTCTACAGCGAGGACGCCGCGAAGCGCTTCGTGCAGCTGGTCGACGAGTTCTACGACCACCACGTCAAGCTGGTGCTGTCCGCCGCCGCCCCGATCACCGAGCTGTACGACGGCGAACGCCTGCGCGCCGAATTCGGCCGCACTGAATCCCGCCTGATCGAAATGCAGAGCGAGGAATACCTGGCGCTGGAGCATCGAGGGGAGTGAGGCGTGGCGTGCGCGAGAGGCGCGAATGACGGTGTGACCAAATTGCGGAGGGCAGAAGTCGACCCATAGCGGTCGTCGGAATAGCTGAATCTGACCTCGTTCGCGGCTGGCCATCCAGGCGGTGCGGCAGAAGGCGCGCGAAGGATTGCGCCGACCGCAAACGCCCGAGCCACAGCCCGAGCAGGACCGCAATCGCACCCGACCTCGCCTAAGTTGCTAGATAGGGATGTAGGCCGGAGCCGCCGAGTATCTAGTCAACTGCATATTCGTTCCGGCTTACTGCCAGTTCGAATCGAACGGTTCTTTCTGTTCGAATGACCATATGCGAATGCCGTGCGCGGTGCGCGCGTAACACGCTTCGCTGTAAGTGCCGTCGACACGTTCAACCGTCAACAGCTTGCCGGACTGACCAAACTGCCACCGGATGAAAGGATAATCGCGTGATCCATTCATCTCGCTACTTTGCATTTGAGCAGCTAACGTGCAAGTTATTGGCCATAGCACAGCTGGCCGCCCCTCGAACAAGAAACGCTCTGCGTTCGTATCGGGAAGCCCGCGAAGCGTGTTGACGAGTTTCTCACTCAGGCCTGGGTCCGGCGACCATTCGGGCATCGGCTTCGGTGAAGGCATCGCGCCGTCATCGTTCGTCGGATCCAGTGTATAGCGCGGGTCGTTCTCGCAGGCGTGATCGGCAATTATCAGTTTGACCTGTCGGTCGATGATGAGCCATGCACGCGGATACCTATCGCGAATAGATGCGTACGATTCATTCCAGAGAGCGACGATTTTATCGTCCGAAAGATATTTCCTGAGACTCTTTAAAGCGACGGGACCATCCATAACCATCATGATCGGGCTCTTGTCGACCGCCCAATTGTCAGTGCTTTCGACGACGCCGTTAAAATGCCCGGCATCCGACGGTGACGTCCAAACATCGTGATTGTGCCACTCATAGCCGCTCGATTCGAGCGCGGCAGCGGCGCGGTCGCGTTTCGGACACGCGGGGCCATCCGGCGCATCGTAGCAGGCATTCTGCGTCGCCCACCAATGTTGCACGAGTGCGTCATCGCTGACGTCTTTCACTCTACCGTCAGCGTCCGCCGATATCGCCACAGTCGCGAGCGCGCACACCAATATGGCTTTGCACCGTCTCTGTGCGGTTCGATTTTTGCCTTTCATCCAGAATCCTCGTCGTTGTTTTTTGCCTAGATGGGTTTCCGGTTGGGACGAATTGCCCGTCTATCTAGCTCAATAATGGTCCAAGTCGCGGCATGATTTCATCATCGGGATATAGGTGCATTCCAGTGACTGCGCTCGCGATACCGTCCAAATCCGGAAACAATGCCGCCCCCGTAACACCCGCGATCTTCAATTGCAGGCGCATCGGCCCAAAATCCTCGGCCGGGATCGTCACATAGTGCAGCCGGCGCTTGAACTCCTGGTTCTTCTCGAGGGACACAAATCGGACATCTTCCCCGTCATGTGCCCGGTGAGCACTGAACCACCCGTCTTGTGCAGCGATTCGGCGTGAGACGTGGCGCGGCTTGAACAGCGCAGTGCGCGTTATCGTCAGGGGATTGTTACGCTCTCTCTCCGTAATCAAGTCGGTCTGCTTGTAATTCAATATCCACACGGCCGCTGGCGGCGTTGGCCGAGTCTGTGTGGGTGAGGCTTGTTGATTGATCGCAAACCAAAGCGCGGTCAAGGCACTTCCCGTCCAGTCGAGTAACCGCGTGGGCATCTTATGGTGTTGTGCAATCGCGAGCCAATCCGCATCATGCAAATCGACACTCGATTCGAGATAGGGAATCGAGCGCCGCTTGAATTCCTCCAGCATGTCGCATTCCATCTCCGCCGAATTACGCGTGTGGCGCGCGATACCTGGTTTAAGCGGCCACGTCGCTTCGCGATGGCCGCGAAACAGGTAGCTTGTCGCGCCGTTCAAATGGTCCGCGATGGCAGCAAGGTACTCCGCCAGTGTCCTCACGTCCCCGCAATGCTGTAGTGCACGTTCCGTTTCACATGGTGTCATGGTCATCCTCGAGTCAATAGCCAAATACCTGTCGTCCTAACTGCATGATGGCGGATCATTGTCGGGCGCGTGAGCCACGCGCGACCGCACTGGATTTGGGTTATGCAGAGATCCGGATCGAGATCCGGGTCAGAGTCACTTCTGAACGGCGGTTCCTGGCCGATCTCTGCCCTCGGAGGGGCGAGAATCAGGACTTTCCCGGACTCAACCGGACGCAAAATCAATAACTTAGGTCTTCCCGAACGTAACCGGAGCGAGTAGGATTTTCGTGAAAGTTTCGTGACTCGGGAGATAGCGATGGATCTTTCCACTCTTCGAAATCGTGAACGGCTGCGGCAACGCAACGAGCCTTACTGGCACAAGTTGACCACCGGGCAGTACCTCGGCTTTCGCCCAGGTCGCGGTTCGTGGGTTGTAGCTCGATCTTTGCGATGGGGTCGGAGTAGATGTGCAAGGCGAACCGGGCCTGCACATCCCGCTCTCCTTCGGCGTAGCGCTCGCAGGCTTCACGCACGGTGATGGGCCTATTGTTGCCGCCGCCGTTGATGTGTTCACCGAACGCGAGCGCCTCGCGCCGCGCCGCTTCGAACCGCGCACTGGGCGAAAGGTCGGCGAAGTCGCCGAGCGAATTAAAGGCGTTGGTTTGAGTGTCGCGGTTGTAGATGCGCGCAACGCCTCACGCGGACGCAAGTCAAAGCATGGCGAGTGCGCTTGGAGAAAACTCCAGCGCGGGTCACGCGAAGCAAGGTGGGTGAGCAAGTTACCCGCCCGCGTTCCCCCGCTACGGTCAACCGCGAAATGACCGCGCTTCGCGCTGCCCTCAATGCGGCGCTGGAAGACGGATACGTACAAAATGCGCTCGCGTGGAAGGAGCCGTTAAAGGCGATGAAGGCGGATGGGCGGCGCAACCTGTACCTCGACAGGAATCAACGCCGGAGCTTGCTTGAACACATCAGCGATGAAGCGCGCCCGTTTGTAACCGCGTTGTGCTTGTTGCCGGTGCGACCGGGCGCGCTCGCGGCGCTCCGGGTCACTGGGCGATCCTCACCGACGCACCACTGCCCTCAGACGCCAATCCCTTCCTCGCCATGGACCGCAACTTCGATCCGGTCATGCGCCCGCTATGGGAAGTCCAAGGCCCAGCGATCCTCATCGACTGGATCAAGGCGCACCCAGGTACGCGCCCGTCTTGCTGGTGGCGGTATGACGCACCCCGGGAGCCGCGCCAGTGCCTCTTCGGCGAAGGCAAGCCGCTCCACGAAGTGCTCAACGTCTCGCCGTCCTACACCTTCGGCATACCAGAGTGGTGCGGCGATCCGGACGCCCCGCCTATCTTTGAAACCCAGCACGCGTACCTGAAGCGCCATGGGCTGCTGGAACCGGGCGAGCGCAAACCCCGCGTTGAGCCGTTCCGGAACCCCTTCCGCATCGTGGCAGACGGCTGTTGAAAGGAGCCGCTCCACATGAGCCAATACGAACTGATGACCCACCAAAGATGACCCGAGGCGCGAAGCGTGGTTTGATTGGCTCCACAGGGGGCGTCTCAGCCCATGAGCGGACGAAGGAGAAGACTGTGCTTAGGAATGACGAACGATGGGTTGTATTCATGGAGTCAGGGTTCCGATGGGTTCCTCACGAAGCGCCTGACATGCTTGATATTGTGAACCTTGGCGCTTTGCTTGAAAAAGTGGTCGGTACAAAGGACGCCGACCAATACCCCGATGCAAACAACCGAGACGAAGTTGTTTCATTAGACAGCGTAACCTACTACCCACCGTCTAGGCCGGAGGCCTTAGTTCTGCTGTTCTCTTACAGCAACGTAAAAGGTGCGGATCCGGGCTTTAAGAATTTGAAGACGCGTAAGAAACGCACGGAACAGAAGAAGCCAGATGAGGCTGTTGCCGCGTCTGCGCACCTGGTCATCCTGCTACAGCAAAAGTCACGCAAAAAACATTCCTATTTCCCAGCCTTGATTGAGGATGTAGAGGGCCTCGGCAAGACAAAAATGCAACACGCTATTACGGGAATGATAGGCGCAAAGCAGCATTTTTCTTTCAAGAATGAGGATGGACACACTAAACCTGCCTTCGCCCGGTTCGAAATGCTTGGGCTTGACGACGAGCAGGTGGAAGAGGATGCAGCTGGCGGTGCGCTCAGCTATTTCGTGGCGATTCGTGAGCTCCGCGAGGCGCGAAGCTTTGACGATGAACTGGACGTCAAGATAACGCGCGAAGAAGTAAAATTGAAGCCGAAAGAGAAAATTGAAGGTGACGGCTCTATTAAGGCGTGGTTAAAGAAATTGGCGAAATCTGCTCATGACCAAGATTATGACAAGGTCCGCGTTCACTACCAGCGCAAAGACGGAAAGAATCGCTCAATTACCTTTGGGACCCACCGAGAGGATGCAGAAGACTTTCTAATCAAACGCATCGACAAAATCGAGCTTAAGACTATTGTGGCACAGACACATGATGTGCCTTGTACTGAACTTGTCAAAGCAATGGTTGCACACCTAAGAAAATGACGAACACATTGGGCACACTCCTATCGCCTCTCAAGTACTTGAGGGCGAAAAATGGTCATAAATTTGCATGGGACTGGACAATCCCGGCGATTGTGGCTGTGATGGTTGCCGTGTGCCTTTTCGTTTTACCGAAGCCAATTGCAATATTGGGCGATAGAGGATTGGTTTATTGGGTAAATGAGCTACTACAACTTCTAATCGGCTTCTATATTGCATCCCTTGCTGCCGTCGCTTCATTTGATCGCGAGTCTTTGGATCAAATGATTGAGGGGGAAGGGATTACGTTAAAAGTTTGGCGGAATGGTGACCGTGTCGACCGCAAGCTAACCCGGCGTGCATTCATTTGCATGATGTTCGGTTACCGAGGGTGTCCTAGATTTTGTGTAAACGGGCCACAGGCGGGAAACTGCCCTTTGACCCGGAGACACCATGAGCTCACGCAAGCACGAGGTACCCGACGAGCTGCTCAGCAGCCTGTTGGCCAACTAC
>JBAZRB010000012.1:0-149205 GCA_041663105.1 Rhodanobacter sp. | reverse complement strand
CGTTTTCAGAAACCGCAGCGCGATCAGAAAGCACCGGCCACATCCACCCATGCCTACATGATTGAGTTTGGTCGTTTGGCGCCGCCGCCATGGTAGCTCAGGTCGTACAGCGACCATCGGGCAACCGCCAGCAGCGGTCCAATCAACTGCTACCGCGGGACAGTCGCTGACCGGCCACTTTGAGACGTCGGCTCTTCCTATCATGTTGCCGGATAGCGGTCACTGGAGACTTCCCGTGGCAAAGGATGCCGCCAACATGCGTACGCTTCGTGTACAGGCCATATTCCGCATAGCCTTTCTGAAATCGGTGCCGACGAAACCGACGAAAATCTACCATCTACCGCTTGTTGACGCGGCACTCGCGCTGGCGGCACGAATACTCTGCGAGGCCGCAATCAATGCTTGCACGCTAAAGGGGAATCCTGTGTAGCCATGTGCGTTAGTCTCATCAAGCTAGCTTCGTCTCAATGGTGATGGCCCGGGAATGTCATGAAAAGAATCGGGCTGCTTGCCTACCAGGACATGCAATCGCTCGACCTGATCGGGCCGCTCGACGTCTTCGGCATGGCCAATACGTCGACGTCGGGCAAGCCGCCTTATCAATTGCATGTCATCGGCCTGGATGCCAATCCTGCCCGTGCCGAGAATGGCCTGATCATCACGGCCAACTGCACGCTCGACGATGCACCAGTGTTCGACAGTTTGCTGATACCCGGCGGTATCGGCAGTCGCGTCATCGCCACTGATGCACGGCTACTTGCATGGTTGCGCTATCGCGCCACTACGACACGTCGTGTGGTTAGCGTATGCACAGGCATCTACATTCTGGCCGCTACCGGCTTGCTCGACGGCCGCCAGGTCACCACCCACTGGCGCTACGCCGTCGACGTGGCTCGCCGCTATCCGGCGCTGGATATTCAGCCGGATCAGTTGTTCCTGCGCGATGGCCGCTTCGCCACCTCCGGCGGCCTGACCGCAGGCATGGACCTCGCGCTGGCACTGGTCGAAGAAGATCTCGGTGCGGTCACCGCGCTGGCGGTGGCACGTGAGCTGGTCATGTACATCAAGCGCCCTGGCAATCAGGCACAGTTCTCCGCACCGCTGGCCGCGCAAAGCCAGGGCACGGGACGTATGGCCGACCTGCTCAAATGGCTCCTAGATCATCTTGCCGAAAAGCTCAGCATCGAGCGCATGGCTGAGTGCGTGGCGATGAGCCCGCGTAACTTTCGTCGCGTGTTCGCCACCACGTTCGACACGACGCCGGCACGCTTCGTTGAACGACTTCGACTGGAACAAGCCTGCTTGCAGCTGACCACTGGGCATGGATCCATTGAACGCATTTCCAGTGCGGTCGGCTTCAACAGCGTGGACGCATTCCGGCGTGCATTCCGCAGCCGCTACGACGCCACTCCAGGCGAATATCGGCAACGCTTCGGGCAGTGAAACCATTGGCCGGAATCGTCGGCTATCCGGCCGCCTTTCCGACTCACATGCTGCAAGCATGCTGTTGGCCGCAGCTGACATAGCCGTCGCCGTCATGTGCTCAGCTGCATGCGCCTATGTGCAATTTCGGAGAACGTCCCGTGAAACGCTTACTGCTTCTTGTTGCGCTTGCCCTCGCGCCGGAAACCTATGCCATGGCCACCACCACAACTGCAGCTGCGTCAACAACACCTGCGCCGATCAGCAACGGCATGATCAAGGTCGCCGTGGTCGTCAGCGGCGGTGCCAACCTGATGGACACCGCTGGCCCATGGGAAGTCTTCCAGGACACCTCACTGAAGGACAGCCATGGGAAGAAAGTGACACCGTACGAGCTTTACACCGTGGCCTCGGAAAAAGCTCCGCTGCACACCGAGGGCAGCAATCATCCCGGCATGACCATCACTCCGGATTACGACTTTGCCGACGCACCAGCACCTGACATCGTCGTGGTCGGCGCACAATCTGGCGGCCAAGGGCTCAGCGCTTGGCTGCAGAAAATGCACGCACAGCGCAAGCTCGTCATATCGGTATGCACCGGCGCTTTCCAGTTGGGCAAAGCCGGCCTGCTTGACGGCAAGCAGGCCACTACGCACCACTGGTTCTTCGGCGATTTCCGGCGCGAATTCCCTAAGGTGAAGCTGGTGGAACAGGTGCGCTACGTGCAGGCTGACTCGATCACCTTCACCGCTGGCGGACTGACCTCCGGCGTGGATCTGGCATTGCACATGGTGGCTGATCGCTTCGGACAGGACGTGGCGCAGCAAACTGCCGATTACATGGAATACATGGGTACTGGCTGGAAAACCAATCGGGGTATTTCCGTGCTCACCACCCCGGTGACGCGCGAGATTTGGTCAGGCCCGATCGCCACCGGAGGCAGCGTTGTGCTGCGCATCGTCACCACCGGTTCCAGCACATCCATGAGTGTGGATATCCCGACCCAGCATGTGGTCGCTGCGACCGCCACGTCCAACAAGACCCAGCACAACGAACGGGGTATGACCGTCCATATTCCGGACCATCCGGCTATCTTCACGGGCACCATGAATGCGGAAGGCGATGCGCTGATAGGCAGCCTTGTGCAGGATGACAAGACCTATCCGCTGACCCTAACCAGATATACGGCCGGCGAGCAAGCGCACGGCCAGCCAGCCGAGGTCGCAGGTATCGGCGTAATCCATGCCATCGACACCACCAACAACACGATCACCTTGCGCCACGAACCGATTGCTACGCTCGACTGGCCAACAATGACCATGGTGCTGAAAGTTGCCACGCCGGATCTGCTCAGACAGGCCAAGGTTGGCGACAAAATACATTTCACCATCTACCCGGACGACATGGACAGCATCATCACATCAATCAATCCAATCAGGCCGTGAAAGTAGACGTAAACCCCGTGCTGCATGACCCACCACCGGAGAAAAAGCGATGCAACGACGAACGTTGATAAAGTGGCTGGCGGGTGCGCCTTTGCTCGTACCACTGCTGGCCAATTTGCCGAAAGCAGCAGTAGCAAAGGCCATGGCGGCGGCACGCACTCTGCAAAGAGTGCGGCCCACCGATCCTGCGTGGCCCGGCGCAGCGGATTGGAACCGACTCAACAAGTCGGTTGGTGGCTCGCTCATCACGGTCGTGGCGCTTGGTGCCGCGTGCGTGGCGGACGCGACGAGCGCGGCGTGCATCGACACCCGCAAGAACCTGCGCAACCCGTTCTTCCTCGGTGATCAACCCGGTGGCTCGCAGGTATCCGGCTGGCTCGATGCATGGGCGCCTGCACCCAGTGTCTATGCGGTTTACGCGCGCAATGCCGCCGATGTAGCGGCCGGGGTGAATTTCGCGCGCCAGCATAATCTGCGGCTGGTCGTGAAGGGCGCCGGCCACAGTTACCAAGGCACCTCGAACGCGCCCGATTCACTGCTGATCTGGACGCGCGCCATGGACACGGTGACCCTGCACGACCGCTTCGTGCCCCAGGGTTGCGAGGGCCGCATCAAGCCATTGCCGGCGGTGACGGCCGGTGCCGGAGCGGTCTGGATCGACCTCTACAACGCGGTAACCATTCAAGCCGGCCGCTACGTGCAGGGCGGCGGCTGCACCGATGTTGGCGTCGCTGGTCTGATCCAGAGCGGCGGTTTCGGTAGCATGTCCAAGGGCTTCGGCACCGCCGCGGCGAACCTGCTCGAAGCCGAAATCGTCACCGCCGATGGCCGCATGCTGATCGCGAACGCCTGCATCAATCCGGACTTGTTCTGGGCGCTCAAGGGCGGCGGTGGCGGCAGTTGGGGCGTGGTGACCCGGCTCACCCTGCGCACCTACGAACTGCCCGAATACTTTGGCAGCGCGTGGGCCAAGATCAAGGCGCCCGATGACGCCGCCTTCCGGCGCCTGCTCGGGCGCTTCGCCGACTTCTGTGCCGAGAGCCTGCTGAATCCGCACTGGGGTGAACAGGTCGCTATCCATAGCGACAACACACTGGAGATATCAATGGTCTGCCAGGGCCTCGATACGGACCAAATCAAGGCTACATGGCAGCCGTTTTTCGACTGGGTCAACGCGACACCGCAGGATTTCACGATCGCTGACGAGCGCGGCACCCGCGCCGTCAAGGCGCAGAACTGGTGGAAGATCGAAGGCAACGATTCGATGATCCCCGACCAACGGCCGGGTGCGCCCAAGTATCATGGCTGGTGGCAGGGAGACCAGGATCAAGTCGGTGCCTACCTCTATGGATTCGATTCCGTATGGCTACCCGCATCTCTACTGCGGAAGGATCAGCAGCAGCACCTCGTCGACGCTCTGTTCGACGGTAGCCGCCACAAGAAAATCAGTTTGCACTTCAACAAGGGACTCGCAGGCGCAACTGCAGAAGTGATTGCCGCCGCGCGCGAGACCTCGACCAACCCCGCCGTCTGCGAAGCCTTTGCGTTGGCCATCATCGCCGACGGTGGAGCCTCCGCATTCCCCGGAATTCCGCACTCCGCCATCGATCTCAAGACTGCCCACGCCGACGCTCGCGCCATCGACCAAGCTATTGCCGCACTGCGCACGGTCGCTCCCGGCGCCGGCTCGTATGTTTCGGAAAGCAACTACTTCAACTCAGACTGGCAACGCGCTTTCTGGGGCGACCACTACGCACGCCTGCGCAAGGTAAAGCAGCGCTACGACCCCGACGGCCTGTTCTTCGTGCGCCACGGCGTAGGCAGCGAGGAGTGGAGCGATGACGGATTCACGCGGCTGGCGTCCTGAACGCAACAGGCGAGCCGACTTCGTTCAAGGTCTGTTGTCGCCACCATGAGATTGAGTCAGAAGTGCCTGGTCTTCCGAAACGCTGAATGCTCTACCTCATCGGGGTCCAAACGTCTCGGCTGCCGGATTCCTAAAGCGAGACGTGGGGCTTCAGCCGAGCATCGGCGTAGTGGCTTAATTCCTGGTAGGCAGCAATAAATTAGAGTCCTCCAAAGCGGCCGTTCGCCACCGACTCCAACGGGTCGACCAGCGACCTTTAGTCGGATGGTCAACCCGCTGGCGACGGTGGTCCATTTGGCTGGCGAGCCTGGTCGAATTGGCTGGCAAATATTGATCAGCAGACTGGCAATCCGCACCTGGATTCGAATTCGTCCATTACCCGTGCCCGACCAGTGGCTGGCTGGACGGCGGCCAGGCAGCCGTTTCAGACCCGCGACTCGGGCGTCCGTCGCCGTGGTTGTCGTTTCGTCGCAACGCAGCTTATTTGCCGGGGAGAGGCCGCTAATCTCAAGGGCGCTCACACTCAACGGAGATGCCATCGTGATCACAAGCTCCTGGTTCGAAGCAAAGTTGATCATTGTCCAGCAGGAGCGCCGACCTGGCCCGCATCGGCGTCCAGCACAACGCCTCGCGCGAGGACTGCGTTGCCGTGCCGGGGCCAGTGCAGTTCCACACCTTCGCCGGGGTCAACCAATTCGGCAATGACGGCTACAAGGTCGAGCAGGCGCACGACACGGAAATCGTCACGCCGGTGGTGGCCCCTGACGGCACACTGCTGAGCACATTCCGACACCGTCGATCCGCCGCCCAACGGGCGTAACCGACGCCCCACGCCTTCGTTCCGACAGCCCATTTATCCGCTCCGCTACCGCGGCGGCCAGCCCCGGCTGGCCGCAGGGGGGCCGCTTTTCCTGAAATTCACCCGCACCAGGAGTCGTGCCATGAAAAAATGTAGCGCTCTGCGTCGTACCGCGTTGGGCCTGTCAGTGTGCCTGCTTGTGAACGCGTGCTCGACTTCACCGTCGCCGCGACCGCCATCTGCCGACGACGCGTGGCTCAGCCGAACCCTCGCCGCTCGTGAAGCGGCCATGAGCCGTGCCTACAACACCTGCAACCTGCATGCGCTGCGCGCCAGCCTGTTCGCCGGCACCACGATCGGCATGCCCGACGGTCGGCGCATCGAGCCGGTGATCGAGGCGCGCGACCGCGTCTGCGCCCATCTGCATCGGGAGGTGCTGCCAGGCAGCCTGACCGTGCGCGCGATCGACGACGACAGCGCGCTGGTCACCGGGACGCAGCGGTTCTGCGCCACCGGTGCCAGCCACTGCGTGCAGGACGGCGCTCAATTCGCGCATCTCTGGACCCTCAATGGGGGACGTTGGCGTGTGCGATGGATAAGCCGCGTCGCTGATCCACTGTGAATATCGGTGCGCTGTTCGGCATCCCCTGCTTTCGCTTGCGAGCAGATCAATCGGGCGGGAGACGGCGACGAGGTGACTTATCTTGAGGATGGCTGATGGGGTGGATGAAAGCTGCTGCCGCGCTTCGGGCTGCCCCGTGAGGCCGAGGCATTGGTCAGCAGCATTTTTCCATCGTGCAAAATGCTTGTCCGGGAATCGGGCAGCCAAGAGCACCGCTGACCCCGTCCCCGGCTTTGCCGGAAAAGTGATTTCAGCGCGACATCCTGCAGCGTGGCAACTTCACCCCGCCGGTACCGCCTCCACCCGCGCGGTGCCGATCGCCCGCAGCGCTGGGCTGCTCATGCAGCTCAAGGCGATCATGGTCAGCAGCAGGCCGGCGCCCGCAAAGAGCGCGGTCAGCGGGATCACTTTCAGCAGGCTGCCGGCGAGGGCGGCGGAGAGGGGGCCCAGGCCCATGAAGGTGAACATCAGTACGCTCATGGTGCGGCCCATCATTTCCGGTGCCACGCGGCGCTGGATCCAGCTGACGATGGCGATCTGGACGATGCCGCCGAAGACGCCGGTGGTCGCCAGCAGCACGGCGCCGCCGACGGTGGAGTGCACCAGCGCCAGTGTAGCCAGGGCCAGGCCGACGAGGCTGTCGATGCTCAGCACCATCAGGCCCAGACGCCCCTTCACCAAGCGGCCGGCGAAGCCGGACAGGGCGCTGCCCAGCAACATGCCGCCGCCGTTGGCGGTCATCAGGATGCCGAGCGAGGCGGCGCCCAGATCCATCCGCGTATCGGCGAGTACGGGCAGGCCGACTTGCAGCGGGCCGCCGACGAAGACCGAGACCACGGCGGCGTAGAGCATGAACGCGCGCAGCGGCAGGTCGGCCCAGATCATGCGCACGCCGCTGGCGACGTTGCCGAGCACGCTGCCGACGATGGCCTTGGGGTGGAAATCGCTGTGGATGCGAACCAGCGTCAGCGCGCCGAGCGAAAAGGCGAAGCTGATCGCGTCGATGCTGAAGGCGAGGCCGAGGCCGCCGGCGTCCTGCAAGCCGGGTGTGTGTTCGCCATGGGAGCCGACGCTGATCACCACGCCGGCCAGCGCCGGGCCGATGAACATGCTCAGCTGGCGCATGCCCATCACCAGCGCATTGGCCGGCTGCAACTGCTCGGGCTTGACCAGCTGTGGCAGGATCGCCGAGCCGGCCGGGTAGGCGAACGCGGTGACCAGGCCGATGCCCAGCGCGATCAGGTAAACCAGCCACATGCGGATGTCGCCCAGTAGCACGAGGGTGGCCAGCAGGGCGACCAGCAGCGCGTTGATGCCACGAGCCGCCAGCAGCACCTTGCGCGGGGACAAACGATCCACCACCGCGCCGCCGATCAGCATGAAGGCCGCACGCGGCAGTGCCATCGTGGCCAGCACGATGCCGAGGGCGGCGGGATCGCCGGTGAGTTTCAGTACCAGCCACGGCAGCGCCACCAGGGTGAACTGGTCGCCCAGCATCGAGATCGTGCTGCCGCCGAACAGCAGGCGAAAATTGCGGTTGGCGAGCACGGAGTTGCCGCCTGGCTTCTGCATGGGGAAATCCTTTTGGGCAGGGCGTGATGGTCGTTGCGGGGGTAGCCTGCCACGGCGGTGAGCGGCCGGGCGAGTGCTTCCGGAAACAGGGTGGTGGCGGTGGCGGCATCGAAATTCATGCGGAGTTTGCTGGCCGCCGGCTCACTCCGGCGCTGGATCGTCCCACGCGCGGGCCACCAGGCGGCACAGATGATTGCGCACATCGGCGGGCCAGCGCTTGATCAGCGCGGCGAATTGCTCGCGCTCGCCCCGGTAGAACGCTCGCGAGGCCTCCTCGTGGCCGACGAAGTCGCCGGTCATCGCCTGCATGAATCGCTCGACGGCCTCCATCGCCAGCCGCGCCCGCTGCTTCGGCGCACTGCCGCGCTGGGTCTGTTCGACCAGCTGACGCAGCACGGCCGAGGCACCGCCGGGCTGTTGCGCCAGCCATTCCCAATGGCGCGGCAGCAAGGTGACCTCACGCGCGGTCACGCCAAGCTTCGGCCGACCCGGCCCGCGGCTGGGTGGCACGGGCGCGGCCGCGGCTGGCGCCAGTCGAGCCAGCACGTCGTCCGCCGAGCCGCGGAAATCCAGCTCGATCGGACGGCTGCTCTGCTCATCAAAGATCAGTACGGGGCCATTGGCGCCGGCGTCGATCGCCAGCTTGGCGGCGCGTGCCACCTCGACCAGCGACCCGCAGGCGATCAGTTGATGCTGGTCGAACGCGCAGCAGGTGGTGGTGCGGGTGGCAGGCATGGTGGTGGCCTCGGTGAACGTGGATGGATATTATCCGGGTTAAACATCTTGTCAATAACACCCGGGCAATATCCGCGCAAAATGGGCCACAAGTCATGCCCGCTGTCACCTGTCAGCTTGCTATGGTTGGGAAACACACCCGGAAGGAATGGAAGGGAATGACCAAGCGACTGCGCCCGGCCACACTGCTAGCCACACTTGTCCTGTTTGCCGTCGCCGGTTCGTCGCCGCCCGTGATGGCCGCCGAACTCAGCATTCCACCGATCCAGTACCAGCAGCGGACCCTGCCCAACGGCTTGCAGGTGCTCAGCGTGGAGGATCACTCCAGCCCCAACGTGGCCGTGCAGATGTGGTTTCACGTGGGCTCCAAGGACGACCCCAAGGGGCGCTCCGGCTTCGCGCACCTGTTCGAGCACCTGATGTTCAAGAGCACGAAACACATGCATGCCGAGCAGATGGACCGACTCACCGAGGACGTCGGCGGCGCCAACAACGCCTCCACCGGCGACGACGTCACCAACTATTTCGAGATCGTGCCCAGCAACTACCTGCAGACCCTGCTGTGGGCCGAGGCCGAGCGGTTGTCCAACCTCAACGTGGACGAAAAGAATTTCAAGTCCGAGCGCGCGGTGGTGGAGGAGGAATACCGCCAGAGCGTGCTGGCCAACCCGTACGGCATGCTCTACAACGCGATCGATCCGAAGTCGTACACGGTGCACCCGTACAAGCGTCCGACCATCGGCAGCATCGCCGACCTCGAGGCCGCCTCGCTGCAAAACGTGATCGATTTCCACAACACCTTCTACCGGCCCGACAACGCCACCCTGATCGTCACCGGCGACTTCGATCCGAAGCAACTCGACGCCTGGGTCAGCCAGTATTTCGGCTGGATCCCCAAGCCCGCCACGCCGATTCCGCAAGTCACCGTGCAGGAGCCCCGGCGCAAGAAAAACCTGCGCTATACCGTGACCAGCGAGACCGCACCGTTGCCGGCCGTGGCAATGACCTGGCTGATCCCGTCGGCAGTCGACAGTGCCGACCGCATCCCGCTGGAGGTAGCCGCTGCCTTGCTGGCGCAGGGCGACTCCTCGCGCTTCTACCAGTCGCTGGTGTATCGCCATCAGGCCGCCCAGCAGGTCGGTGCCGATGCCGATGCGCGGGTCGGGCCTGGCCTGTTCACCGCGTACGCGATCCTCGCCAGCGGGCACCAGCCACGCGAAGCGGAGAAGCTGCTCAACGAGGAAATCATCTGGCTCGCCACGCAGCCGATTCCCGCCGCCGAGCTGGACAAGGTCAAGACGCAGCTGCTGACCAGTGAGCTGAAACGACGCCAGACCGCGCAGGGCATCGCCTTTGCGCTGGGCCAGGCTGCCCTGATCGATGGTGGCGTGGACCACGTCAACACCGACCTGGCCGCGCTGCAGCAGGTCACCGAAAAGGATGTGCACCGGGTGATGCAGAAATACGTCACCGGCGCCAAGAAGGTCACCATTGACTACCTGCCGCAGGCCACCGCCGCGCCGGCCACCGCCAAGGGAGCAGCGAAATGAGCCGTCCGATGAGCCGTCGCGGCAACACACTTCGTCTGGCCATCTTTACGGCCGCCCTGTTGTCTGCTGGCGCAGCGCTGGCTGCGAGCGAAGCCGGGAGTTTTCCGACGACGCCACCCGCCGCCGGTCCGGCGCCGACCTTGAACGTGCCGACACCCTGGGTGCAGACCCTGGCCAATGGCCTGCAGGTGATCAGCGTGACCCGCGCCGACCTGCCGCTGGTGACCGCGCAGCTGGTGTTGCGCAGCGGTGGCGAGATGGATCCGCCGTCACTGGCTGGCCTGGCCGATCTTACGGCCAGCCTGCTGAGCAAGGGGGCTGACGGCAAGACCGCACCGCAGATCGCCGCCGCCGCCGAGGCGCTGGGCGGCTCGCTCGATGCCGCTGCAGGCTGGGACGAAAGCGCGGTGGGCATCACCGTGACCACACCCAAGCTGGCGTCGGCACTGGGCCTGTTGGCCGAGGTGGTACGCAAGCCGGACTTCAGCGAGACCGAGCTGAAGCGCGCACGCAGTCAGGCCATCGACGACCTGCGCCTGACGCTGAGCCGACCCACCTCGCTGGCTTCGCTGGCGGCCAGTCGTGCGGTATTCGGCACCGGTGCCTATGGCCATTCGCGCAGTGGCACGCCGGCCTCGCTGGCACGGATCGATCGCGCCGACGTGCTGCGGCTGCACCAGGCGCTATACCGACCGGACAACGCGATCCTCATCCTCACCGGCGACATCACACCGGCGCAGGCGCAGCAGCTGGCGCAGGCCAGCTTCGGTGACTGGCAGAAACCGGCGACGCCGCGGCCGTCCCACCCTGCCGGCAAGAGCACCGGCGCGTTGCCGCGGGTCCTGTTGATCGACCAGCATGGTGCCGGTCAGGCGGGCGTGGTCGCCGCCCACGCGGCGCCGGCGCGCAGCGACCGGGGCTACATCATCGGCACCGTGGCCAACGCGGTGCTTGGTGGCTCCTACTCGGCGCGATTGAACGAGGAGATCCGCATCAAGCGCGGGCTTTCCTACGGCGCCAGCAGCCGGCTGCAGTCCCTCGGCGATGCGGGCATCTGGCTGGCTGCGGCGCAGACCAAGAACCCGTCGGCGCCGCAGGTGGTCGACCTGATGCTGGGCGAGTTCAAGCGGCTGGGCAGCACGCGGGTGTCAGCCGACGAACTGGCCGCGCGCAAGGCCACCCTGATCGGCGCCTACGGGCGCAGCCTGGAGACAACCGCCGGCCTCGCCGAACAGGTGGCCGAGCTGGCGATATACGGGGTCAAGCTGGACGAGGTCGGCAAGTACATCGCCCAGGTGCAGGCAGTCACGCCGAAGCAGATCGAGAAATACGCACACAAGCATCTCGCGGACGACAGCAGCGTGGTGGTGGTTGGTGACGCGAGCGCATTCGCCGCCGCGATCCAGAAGGAGCATCCGAAGGCGATGCTGCTGCAATCCACCGCACTGGATCTGGACAGCTCCAGCCTGCAGGCGCCGCAAGGCAAATAGCCAGCGACCCCGACGATGTCACCTGGAAACCCGGCCTTTGCGCCGGGTTTTTGGCATCGCCGGGTGGACATTTTGTTCACCAGGCAAGGTGAAAATGGGCTACTGACGGGTGTTTCGAGGAACTATACTAAGCAGTACATGAATTGCCCTTTCCCCAGGTTTTCCCATGTCTCTCCCCGCTCCCGTTCGCCGTGTCCTCGCCTTGACCTTGTTCGCTGCTGCTCTCCCTGCCACCGCCGCGCGGCTGGAAGTGCAGGTGGGGCGTAGTTATGCGGAGAGTGACGGCACCAATGTCGGTTTTGTCGAAGCGATATTCGCGCCACAGCCGTTCGCCAACACGGGTTTCAGCTGGTCGCCGGATGTGTCTCTGGGGTGGATCGATGGTCGTGCCTCGCCGCCCGATGGCAGCCGCTTCGCGCGCTATCGTCCCCAACGATCGGTAGGGCTGGTGGCTGCCGGTGCGCGCTTTCACTTCGCTGATCGTGGTGAGTGGTATCAGCCTTTGTTTTTCAGCGAGCAGCTTGCAGCCACCAATCGGGTCAGCCGCACGCTCTCAAGCCATTACCAGTTCGTCAGCACGCTGGGCTGGCAGGCCAGACACTTCACCTTTGCGCTGCGGCACATTTCCAATGGCGGCCTGCACCGGCCAAACACCGGCGAAACCATGGCAGTGATCGGCCTCGCGCTCGACTTCTGAAGCGGCGGGTTCTCCCGACAGGAAGGCGGCCCCGGGCAGGGCCGCTTCATCGCCGTGGGTGATCAGTGGCCGCTGGCGGCCGGACCGGCCTTGGCGGTGAACGGCGGCTTGGCCAGCCAGATCACCAGGATCAGCCCCAGGAAAACCCAACCCAGCGCGTGGAATACTTCGTTGAACGAAATCTGGAAGGCCTGCTGGGTGATCATGCCGTTGATCACGCTGCCGCCGACCTGCGCATCGCCGTGACCCAGTTGCTGCATCGCTGCCTGGGTCACCGGACTGTACGCGGTGATGTGCTCGGCCAGCTGCTCGTGGTGCACCACCGCGCGGCGTGTCCACAGCAAGGTGGTGATCGATGCGGCAAAGCTGCCACCCAGCGTGCGCAGAAAGGTGGACAGGCCCGAGCCGGCGGCGATCTCGTTCTGCTGCAGGTCCGACAGCAGGATCGACAGCACCGGCATGAAGAACAGCGCCACGCCGAGGCCCTGCACCAACTGCACCATCGCCACGTGGTTGAAGTCCACGTCAAGATTGAAACCCGAGCGCATGAAGCAGGTCATGCCCATCACCAGGAAGGCGGCGGCAGCCAGCATGCGCAAGTCGACGCGGGTGGCGTACTTGCCCACGAAAAACGTCAGCAGCACCGGGATGATGCCCAGCGGCGCCGTGGCATAACCGGCCCAGGTGGCGGTATAACCCAGCTGTTGTTGCAGCCAAAGCGGTACCAGCAGGCCAATCGAGAAAAACGCCGAGTAGGCCAGTACCAGCGCCAGCGTGCCGGCGGCGAAGTTGCGGTGGCGGAACAGGCGCAGGTCGACGATCGGGTCCTTGTCGGTCAGCTCCCAGATCAGGAAGATCGCAATGCTGATGGCCGAGACGATGCTGGTGACGATGATGAAGGTGGAGTTGAACCAGTCGGCATCGTTGCCCTTGTCCAGCACGATCTGCAGTGCGCCGACGCCGATGATCAGGGTGATCAGGCCGACGTAGTCGATCTTCGGGCGCTCGGTCTTCTCGACCTTGCCCCTCATCTGGTTGGCAACCACCATGCTGGCGAAAATGCCGATCGGCACGTTGATGAAGAAGATCCACGGCCACGAATAGTTGTCAGTGATCAGGCCACCGAGAATCGGGCCGGCAATCGGCGCCACCACGGTGACCATCGCCAGCAGCGCCAGCGCCATGCCGCGCTTGGCTGGCGGGTAGATGCCGATCAGCAGGCTCTGCGTGATCGGATACATCGGGCCGGCTACCGCGCCCTGCAGCGCGCGGAACAGCAGCAGCATCGGCATGCTCTCGGAGACGCCGCACATGAACGATGTCAGCGCGAACAACAGCGTACAGGCGGTGAAAAGCCGCACCTCGCCGAAGCGACGCGAGAGGAAGCCGGTCAGCGGCAGCGAGATCGCCATGCTCACCGCGAACGAGGTGATCACCCAGGTGCTCTGGTCATTGCTGACGCCGAGGTTGCCGGCAATGGTCGGCAACGACACGTTGGCGATCGTGGTGTCGAGCACCTGCATGAAGGTGGCCAGCGACAGGCCGATCGTGCTGAGTGCCAGATTGGGTGGGCGGAATGGGGTGGTCATCGGATTCAATCAATGAGGTAGGAGCGCACCCTGTGCGCGATGCCTTTCCGCACATCAACGCAAAAGGCATCGCGCACAAGGTGCGCTCCTACAGGGCTTATTTGTTGCCAGCCATGTTGGCGTGGATGATCTGTGCGATGGCGGCGTCTGCCTTGACCAGCTGCTGCTTGTAGATGTCGGTGCTGAAGGCGGGCTGGGTCGGCGCCTGCTGCGCCAGGGTCGGGCCGCTCTGGTCGTGCAGATCCACATCCACATTCAGCGACATGCCCAGCCGCAGAGGGTGCTTCTTCAGCTGATCCGGATCGGTGAACACGATGCGTACCGGGATGCGCTGCACGATCTTGATCCAGTTGCCGGTGGCGTTCTGCGCTGGCAGAAGGGAAAACGCGCTGCCGGTACCGATGCCCAGGCTTTCCACCTTGCCCTTGTAGGCGACCTTGCCGCCATAGACGTCCGAGTCGATTTCGACCGGCTGGCCGATGCGCATCTGGGTGAGCTGGGTTTCCTTGAAGTTCGCGTCGATCCACACGCCATGCAATGGCACCACCGCCATCAGCGGCGCGCCCGGCATCACCCGCTGACCCACCTGCACCGAACGTTTGGCCACATAGCCGTCCACCGGCGCCACCAGGGTGGCACGTGCATCGTCGAGGAACGCAGCGCGCAGCTTGGCGGCAGCCACCTGCACATCCGGGTGCGAGGCGACCACGGTATCGTCGACCAGTACCTTGCTGGTCTGGTACTGCTGCTGCGCGGCGATCAGGCCGCTCTCGGCGGTGGTCAGCGCGTCGCTGGCATGCGACAACTCCTCGGCCGAAATGGCGCCGGATTTGGCCAGCGCCACGCGGCGGTTGTAGTCGGCCCGGGCCTTGTCCACCGCGGTCTTGCGCGCGGCGACGTCGGCCTGCGCCCCATTGACGCTGGAGTACAGTCCGCGCACCTTGCGCACGGTCAGGGCGAGGTTCGCCCTGGCCTCGCTCAGGGCCACATCGGCGTCGCTGGGGTCGAGTTGCACCAGCGGGTCGCCAGCGTGCACCAGATCACCGTCATCGGCGCCGATGCTGACCACGGTGCCCGCGATCTGCGGGGTGATCTGGACCACGTTGCCGTTGACGTAGGCATCGTCAGTGCCCTCGTACCAGCGGCCGTCGAGGTAGTACCACAGCGCCCAGCCGGCGATGGCGAGCAACACGACAACGCCGAGCGCTCGCAGCAGGAATCCGCGCGAGTTCTTCTTCGGTGGCGGGGCGACCGGAGTAGCTTCGGTCGTAGTAGGAGTCTGGCTGGACATGGGGCTGCCTCAGGAATGTGAAGGGGAGGAAGACGGGGGAGTGGGCGCCTCGGCTTGCGGCTGGTAGCCGCCTCCGAGGGCCTCGATCAGAAGCACCGAGCGGTCGACCTGCTGCGCCTGCAGCGCCGCCATGCCGCGGTTGGCCAGCAGCAATTGCTGGCGCACGCTGAGCGCTTCCAGATAGCTGCCGATGCCGGCCTTGTAACGTTGCAGTGCAAGATCCCAGGCTTGCCGGGCGGCTGTCTGCGCGCGCTGTTGCGCCTGCATCTGCTGCTGCAGCGATTGCAGTGCGGAGACGTCGTCGGCGACTTCATTCAGCGCGCCGACCAGGGTCTGGTTGTATTGCGCTACGGCGAGGTCATATTGCGCATCCTTGCCGGCGAGGTTGGCGCGCAGGCGGCCACCATCGAAGATCGGCAGGCTGAGCGAAGGGCCGCCCTCGAAAAACCGCGACGGCAGCGACAGCGGGCTGCCGCCGCCCAGCGCGATCACGCCAGCCATCGCGCTGATGCTGATATTGGGCAGGAATTCGGTCTTTGCCGCCTTGATGTCCTTGCCTGCGGCCTCGACCCGCCAGCGCGCGGCAACCAGGTCGGCGCGGTGGCCGAGCAGATCGATCGACAGGTTCGCCGGCACCGCCAGTTCGGCCGGCGTCAGCACGCGCGGGCGGGTGATCTCCAGGCCGCGATCGGGCCCTTTGCCGAGCAGCACCGACAAGGCGGAGCGCGCTGCATCGACGGCACGTGCCGTTACTGCTGCGTCTTGCTCGGCGCTGGCGACCTCGCCATCGCCCTGCTTCAGCACGATCTGGTTGTCGATGCCTGCGCTCACCCGCTGCTGGGTCAGCTCAAGTGACTGGTTGGCGCGTTTCAGTTCGCCTGCCGCCAGATCCTGCTGGGCAAAGGCGTAGCCAAGCTGGGCGTAGGCGCGGGCCACGTTGCCGGAGAGCTCGATCCGTGCCGCATGGGCGTCGATCTGTGCGGCGCGCGAGGCACCGAGTGCCGCCTGCCAGGCGTCACGTTTGCCGCCCCACAGGTCAACGCCCCACTTGAAGCTCACATCCGCGTACTTGGCCAGCCCGAAATGGCCGTTGCCGAAGGGGACATCCGCTGGCAGGCGCGCGCCGGCCACGCTGGCACCACCGGTCACGCTGGGTCCGCGCGCCGCATCGGCGATGCCGACCTGGGCTTGGGCGCCACGTGCGCGGGCATCGGCCACGGCCAGGCCGGGGTTGTTCCGCAGTGCCTCGCTGATCAGCGCGTCCAGCTGCGGATCGCCCAGGGCGCTCCACCAGTCAGAGGTGGGCCAGGCGGCCGGCGACAGCGGCACGCCGGCGAGGCTGTGCCCGGCTTTCAGCGACGCCGCGTCGAGCGCGGTGCCGTCCGGGTGCATGCCACCGCTGCTGGCGCAACCGGCCAGGGCGAGGGTGAGTGCGGTAGCTGCCGCGAGTAGGTGCAGGCGCATGGGGAAGTCCAGGGAAGCGGGGGTTGCGGGGTTCATGTCTTGTCGCGGAGCGTGTGCAGCACGCGCTCCAGGTAGTCGAGCAGTTGGGCTTGTTCGGCATGGCTGAGTGAGGCCTGGGCGGCGTTCGTCACGCGCTGGCCGCACACCGAGGCGGTGTTCTGCCATACCGCGTGTCCTGCCTCAGTGAGCTCGATGCTCAGGGTGCGACGATCCTGTGCGTGCGGCGAGCGGCGCAGAAAGCCTTTGCGCTCCAGCTGATCGAGCTGGCGTGTCATCGCGCCACCGTCCAGCTCTACCGCGCGGGCCAACTCGGTGGCTGAGACGGCGCCCAGTTGCTGGGCCTTCTTGATGATCAGGTACTGGGTGAAGCTCAAGTCCAGGCCCTGGCTGCTCATTTCCGCCTCGATGGTGCGTACCATTTCCGAACGCACCATGTTCAGCAACATGCCCAGGGTGGGCGCATCGCTGGGTCGGCCTAGGGATGGGGTTGCGGGGCGCGTGATGTCATTCATGACGCGTATTCTATTGCCGGAAAGATATTTGTCAAGGCAAATATATGTCAGTTCATTTTTGTCCCGCCAAGGTGCGCTTGAACTGGCAAGCAGCGGCCCTTGCCTATCCAGCCAGGACACAACGGCATGGTTTGTCTGTGTTGCACCTGCTTTGGCTTTCGGGCGCATGTACAAACAATGCCGCTTTTGTGGCGAGGCAGTCGCGGTCGTCAGTCGAACATATATAGCAAATTCAATTGGTTACATTAATATTGAAGCTGCGTTGTCTGGCCTGGTTCTTCGTGCGAAGCGCTGTTTTGCGCGATTTGACAGGGTTTCGGCTGACTGAGGGGCATGACGCATTGCCGTCAGGCACCATCTAACCTGCGGTTTCCGTGATTCAGGCGGCCTGGTTCAACCACCACCGGCGGCTCGAACCCATCGGCTATATCCCGCCGGGCGAGGCGCACCACTACCGGCTACTCGCCAGTCAGGCCACCACGCGGGTGACCTGACTTGAACCAAACAGGCTCCACGAAACCCGGGCGATGCAATACGCGGTTCACCGACGGCACCGGTTTCAGCGTGGCAGGGTGGAACTGCCCATCAGGAACGTGTCCACCGCGCGGGCGCATTGCCGCCCTTCGCGAATGGCCCACACCACCAGCGACTGCCCGCGTCGCATGTCACCAGCGGCGAAGACCTTGCTGACGCTGGTCTGGTAGCAGGCCTCGCCTTCCGTCGTTGCCTTGGCATTGCCGCGCGCATCCTTCTCGACACCGAAGGCATCTAGAACATTCTGCGCGGGCGAGACGAAGCCCATGGCCAGCAGCACCAGGCTGGCGGGGATCTCGAACTCGCTGTCAGCCAGCTCCAGCATCCTGCCGTCCTTCCACTCCAGGCGCACCGCGGTGAGGCTCTTGACGTTGCCCTTGCCGTCGTCGTTGAAGCGCTTGGTCGCTACCGCCCAATCGCGCTGGCAGCCCTCCTCGTGTGAGCTGGAGGAGCGCAGGCGAATCGGCCAGTAAGGCCACACCAGAGGTTTGTTCTCCTGCACCGGCGGCTGCGGCAGCAATTCGAACTGGGTAACCGAAGCGGCGCCATGGCGGTTCGAGGTGCCCACGCAATCGGAGCCGGTATCGCCACCGCCAATCACCACCACGTGCCTGGCGGTGGCAAGGATCTGCTGCTTGAGCTTGTCGCCGGCAACCACCTTGTTCTGTTGCGGCAGGAAATCCATGGCGAAATGGACTCCCTTCAATTCGCGACCCGGCACTGGCAAGTCGCGCGGTGCCTCTGCACCACCGGCGATCACCACCGCGTCGAAATCCCGCGTCAATTGTGCTGGCGCCATCGCCTCGACCTCGTCATGCGCCGCCGCATCGGCGGCCTCGCCCACGAACACGCCGCAGCGGAATTGCACACCTTCGCCGCGCAGCTGCTCCACCCGACGGTCGATGTGGCTTTTCTCCAGTTTGAAGTCCGGGATGCCGTAGCGCAGCAGGCCGCCGACCCGATCGCTTTTCTCGAACACGGTCACCGCATGTCCCGCACGCGCCAGCTGCTGCGCGGCGGCGAGCCCGGCAGGGCCGGAGCCGACCACGGCCACTGTTTTGCCGGTCTGCCGGGCGGCCGGCTGGGCCGTCACCCAGCCTTCCTCCCAGCCCTTGTCGATGATCTTGTGTTCGATCGACTTGATGCCGACCGCATCACTGTTGATGTTCAGCGTGCAGGCGGCTTCGCACGGCGCCGGGCACACGCGCCCGGTAAATTCGGGGAAGTTGTTGGTGGAGTGCAGGACATCCAGCGCCTGTTTCCAGTCCTGCCGGTAAACCAGCTCGTTGAAGTCGGGAATGATGTTGTTGACCGGACAGCCGTTGTGACAAAACGGAATGCCGCAGTCCATGCAGCGCGCTGCCTGGATGGCGGCATCGCTGTCACTGAGATGCCTGGAAAACTCGCGCCAGTGCTTCTTGCGTTGCGCCGGTGCCTCGCTGGCCTCGTGCAGCCGCGGGTATTCGAGAAAGCCGGTGATCTTGCCCATGTGTCGTGATTTCCCTTGTGGCTCAGGCCGTGGCGTTCCCGGTGGACACGGGCACGGCATCGCGATGTGCTTCGATGAGTGCGCGCTGATATTCGCTCGGCATCACTTTCATGAAGCGCAAGCGTGAGGCTTGCCAGTCGTGCAGAATGGCCTTGGCACGGAAGCTTCCGGTGTAACGGAAGTGCGCCTCGATCAGTTGGCGCAGGATCGCCTCATCGGTTGACCGGATACCGCCGCGCTCGACGGCGTGCCACAGGTTGCCGGGCACGCGCAGTTCCTGCTCCACGGCCGACAGCACCGGTTCCAGTGCCACCATGTCGAAGTTGCACTTGCGCTCGAAGCTGCCGTCCGGGTCGTACACGAAGGCTACGCCACCAGACATGCCGGCCGCGAAGTTGCGCCCGGTTTCGCCCAGCACCACCACGGTGCCACCGGTCATGTACTCGCAGCCGTGGTCACCTACTCCCTCGACCACCGCACGGGCACCGGAGTTGCGCACGGCAAAGCGTTCGCCGGCCACGCCATTGAAATAGGCCTCGCCTTCGGTTGCGCCATACAGCACGGTATTGCCAACGATGATGTGTTCCGGGCCGAAGCCGTGGAAGTCGTTCGGTGAGCGCACGATGAGGCGGCCGCCGGAAAGACCCTTGCCCACGTAGTCATTGCCTTCGCCGACCAGGTCCAGGGTGATGCCGTGCGCCAGGAAGGCGCCGAAACTTTGTCCGGCGACCCCGTCCAGTTGCACGTGGATGGTGTCGTCGGGCAGGCCTGCGTGGCCGTAGCGACGCGCTACCTCGCCCGACAGCATCGTGCCCACGGTGCGGTTGACGTTGCGCACACTGACGATGAAGCTGGCCCTCTCTCCATGTTCCAGCGCCGAGTGGGCCTTCTCGATGAGCTCGTGGTCGAGCGCCTTGCCGCCCTTCTCCAGGCCATGGTTTTGCGACTCCACGTGATACCGGGCGACTTCCGCCGGGACCTCGGGTCGGTAGAACACGCGGGAAAAGTCCAGTCCTCGCGCTTTCCAGTGCTCGACTCCCTGGCGCATATCAAGCAGATCGGTGCGGCCGATCAGGTCGTCGAAGCGCCGGATACCCAGCTGGGCCATGATCTGGCGCACCTCTTCAGCGATGAAGAAGAAGAAGTTGACGACGTGTTCGGGCTTGCCTGCGAACTTCTTTCGCAGCAGCGGATCCTGGGTGGCCACCCCGACCGGACAGGTGTTGAGGTGGCATTTGCGCATCATGATGCAGCCTTCCACCACCAGCGGGGCGGTGGCGAAGCCGAATTCGTCGGCGCCAAGCAGGGCGCCGACCACCACGTCGCGGCCGGTCTTCATCTGGCCGTCGGCCTGCACGCGGATGCGGCCGCGCAGCTGGTTAAGTACGAGGGTCTGCTGGGTCTCAGCCAGGCCGAGCTCCCATGGCGTGCCGGCATGCTTGATGGATGACCATGGCGAGGCACCGGTGCCTCCATCGTGACCGGCAATCACCACATGGTCGGCCTTGGACTTGGCCACGCCCGCCGCAACCGTGCCCACGCCTACCTCGGAGACCAGCTTCACCGAGATCGATGCCTGCGGATTGCAGTTCTTCAGGTCGTGGATGAGCTGGGCGAGATCCTCGATCGAGTAGATGTCGTGGTGCGGCGGCGGCGAGATCAGACCCACGCCCGGCACCGAGTAGCGCAGCTTGGCGATGTACCTGGAAACCTTGTGGCCAGGCAGTTGGCCGCCCTCGCCGGGCTTGGCTCCTTGCGAAACCTTGATCTGGATCTGGTCGGCGGATACCAGGTAGGCGGCGGTGACGCCGAAGCGGCCGGAGGCGACCTGCTTGATGCGCGAGCGCAACGAATCGCCAGGCTGCAGGGCGATGTCGCTCTCGATGTGTTCCTTGCCGATGATGCTGCCGAGGGTATCCCCCGACTTGATCGCGATACCGCGCAGTTCGTTCTGGTAGCGGGCCTCGTCCTCGCCACCCTCACCCGTGTTGGACTTGCCGCCGATGCGGTTCATCGCCACGGCCAGCGTGGCATGGGCTTCGGTAGAGATCGAGCCGAGCGACATCGCGCCAGTGGCGAAGCGCTTGACGATTTCCTTCGCTGGCTCCACCTCGTCGACAGAAATGGCGACTGACGGATCGATGCGGAACTCGAACAACCCCCGCAGCGTCATGTGACGCCGGGTCTGGTCATTGATGAGCTGCGCATATTCCTTGTACGTCGACGCGTTGTTGGCGCGGGTGGCGTGCTGGAGTTTGGCGATCGTATCCGGCGTCCACATGTGCTCCTCGCCGCGCGTGCGCCAGGCGTATTCGCCGCCGACGTCGAGCGCGTCGGCGAGGACAGGGTCGTCGCCGTAGGCCACCGCGTGCTGGCGAAGGGCTTCCTCGGCCACCTCGAACAGACCGATACCCTCGATATTGGAGCTGGTGCCTGTGAAGTACTTGTCGACCAGGTCGCCATTGAGGCCGACCGCCTCGAAAATCTGCGCGCCGGTATAGGACATGTAGGTGGAGATGCCCATCTTGGACATCACCTTCAGCAGGCCCTTGTCGATGGCCTTGACGTAGTTGTGAATCGCGGTGTCCGGGGTGATCCCGCCGGGGTTGCTGGCGAAGTGCTGCACCAGCACCTCCATCGCCAGGTACGGATGGATTGCCTCGGCACCGTAGCCGGCCAGCAGGGCGAAGTGGTGCACTTCCCGCGTGGAGCCGGTTTCCACCACCAGTCCGGTGCTGGTGCGCAGGCCGCGGCTGACCAGGTGCTGGTGTACCGCCGAGGTCGCGAGCAGCGCAGGGATCGCCACGCGCAGGTGGTCCGCCCGGCGATCGGATACCACCAGGATGTTGTGGCCCTGGCGGATCGCGTCCACCGCTTGTGCGCACAGTGAGGCCAGGCGCGCCTCGATACCCTCCTTGCCCCAGGTGGCGGGATAGGTGATGTCCAGTTCGAAGCTGCGGAACTTGCCCTTGGAGTAGCGTCCGATTTTTCGGATCTTGGCCATCTCGGCGAAATCCAGTATCGGTTGCGACACCTCCAGCCGCATCGGCGGGTTGATGTTGTTGATGTCCAGCAGATTCGGCTTCGGTCCGATGAAGGACACCAGCGACATCACCAGTTGTTCGCGGATCGGGTCGATCGACGGGTTCGTCACCTGCGCGAACAGCTGGCGGAAATAGTTGTAAAGCGACTTGTTGTGATCGGACAGCACCGCCAGCGGCGAGTCGTTGCCCATCGCGCCGATCGCCTCCTGGCTTTCCTGCGCCATCGGCAGCAACTGGAACTTCAGGTCCTCCTGGCTGTAGCCGAAGGCCTGCTGGCGATCGAGCAGGCTGTCACCGGCACGTGATTCGACAGGCGGCTCGGGAAGATCGTCCAGCTTGATGCGGATGTGTTCGATCCACTGCTTGTAGGGCTTGGCGTTGGCAAGCTGGTCCTTCAGTTCCTTGTCGTCAATGATACGCCCCGCTTCCATGTCGATCAGCAGCATCTTGCCCGGCTGCAGCCGCCACTTCTTGACGATCCGCGATTCGGCGATCGGCAGCACGCCCGCCTCCGATGCAAGGATCACCAGGTCGTCGTCGGTGATGATGTAGCGGGCCGGACGCAGGCCGTTGCGATCAAGCGTGGCGCCCACCTGACGGCCGTCGGTGAAGGCGATTGCCGCAGGGCCGTCCCACGGCTCCATCATCGCGGCGTGATACTCGTAGAACGCCCGATGGTTGTCGTCCATCAGCGTGTGACGCTCCCATGCCTCGGGAATCATCATCATCATCGCCTGCGACAACGGGTATCCCGACATCGTGAGCAGTTCGAGGCAGTTGTCGAACGAAGCGGTGTCGGACTGGCCGGGGTAGATCAGCGGCCACAGCTTGGCGAGGTCATCACCGAGCACGGGCGAGGAGATGGCACCGGTGCGCGCGCTGATCCAGTTGACGTTGCCCTTGACCGTGTTGATCTCGCCGTTGTGCGCGATCATGCGGTAGGGGTGAGCCAGTTCCCAGGCGGGGAAGGTGTTGGTGGAGAAGCGCTGGTGCACCAGCGCCAGCGCCGAGATCGTGCGCGGGTCCATCAGATCCAGGTAGTACTGACCAACCTGGTCAGCCAGCAACAGCCCCTTGTAGACCACGGTGCGGGTGGACATGGAGGGAACGAAATATTCCTTGCCATGCTTCAGGTTCAATGCGCGAATGGCATGGCTTGACGTCTTGCGGATCACGTAGAGCTTACGCTCCAGCGCGTCCGGCACCATGATGTCCGGACCTCGCCCGATGAAAATCTGACGGATCACCGGCTCGCGATGACGTACCGCCGGCGACATCGGCATGCTGGCGTCGATACGCACGTCGCGCCAGCCCAGCACCACCTGACCCTCGGCCTGCACTGCGCGCTCCAGTCCCTGTTCACAGGCCAGTCGCGAAGCCTTTTCCTTGGGCAGAAACACCATGCCGACGCCATATTCGCCCGGTGGCGGCAGAGCGATGCCCTGCAGCGCCATCTCCTCACGATAGAACTGGTCCGGGATCTGGATGAGGATGCCGGCACCGTCGCCCATCAGCGGGTCGGCTCCCACGGCGCCGCGGTGATCCAGATTGCGCAGGATCAGCAGGCCCTGCTGAATAATGGCGTGGGTCTTGCGACCCTTGATGTGAGCAACAAAACCCACGCCACAGGCGTCATGTTCGTTGCGGGGGTCGTAAAGACCCTGCGCGTGCGGCTGATCCATGTCTCTCCACTCCCAGGAGTATCGGGGAGGATTGACTATAATGCGATGCAACAAAATGGCAAGAAAACAAGCGTTGACAGATGATTAACCGGTGACGGCGGGTGCGGCGACGCGGCAACGCCTCGCGGTGTCGCCGCAGCGTGCATCGACATGCACGGTCTACGCCCGCGAGGCCGGACTCAAGCAAAGTGCCCGACATTGACGATGACGCTGTCGCCGCGCATGCCGTGTTCCTGCAAGTATTTGCGCCCTCATCGCAGAACGGGTAATTGCGATACGCAATTCGGGACGGCGCTCGCGCACGTAACGCGCGGGCAGCTGGGTACGCAGCCAAGCTGGGGCCGCAGAACAGGCCATGGCGTCGCGCGAGATGGCGCATCGACTTGACGGCTTCGCTGCACTAGATGCTGAGCACCTCATCCACCAGATTGGCATGACGCTGGAAGATGCCCGGGACGAATCCATCCGGGATGCCATCGATGTGACGCAGGGCCATGTCGCCGCACAGCGGAGGTGCACTATTCGGAAGGCTCCACGCTGAACAGCGAGCCCGTGACCGAGTGGGTGCTTGCGGCCATATGGCAAGCTCGACGCAACCGGTCCGTTTCCCGCGGGCAAAAACGGCGCATCGCTGCGCCGTCGGTCGTGCTTACCTCGGGCGCCGCCGCCTGCGTTGACCACATGTCAGGGTGGGCGAGCCGCTATCGCCAGGCGTAGCCGACGCCAATCGAGTTCTGATGCATGGAAATGCGCTCATTGCCAGCGGGCATGCCGCCCATGAATGCCGGCAAGATCGATGCCCCTTGCACCGAATTCCCGAAGGCATGCGTATAGGCCACGGTGACTTCGTCGCCTGAGCTGGTTCGGTAGGTGAATCCCAGGGTCGCGTGGTTGATGATCACGCCGGGTGCCAGGATGTTGAAGGTCACGTTGGCGCTTTGCACAGGGTTGCCGGTGTGATTCCATCCGGCGCGCCAGATCCAGCGATCAGAGCTGGCGTACTCGACACCGAATTTCCACACGTTGATATCGGTCCAGCCAAAGCCGGGGCCGCTGGACGAACCCAGTTGTGCGGCCACCAGGCTCGGGTTTGCGATTGAAGGCACCCCACTGTAATTGATCCGTTCGTAATCAACGGACAGCGACAGCGGTTTCACCGGCAACCATGTTGCACCCACGGAATAGCTTTCCGGAATGTCGAAGCGACCACCCTCGGCGAACAGTCCGGCGTAGTCCTTGAAACGACTCATCCGGATCTTGCTGGCGTAGCTTGCGCCAAGGGAAAAGTTCGGCGACAACCGGGCGAAATAGCCGATGCGGATACCTGCACCGTAGGAGTTGTCATAGCCATTGTTGGTGACGTTGCCCGGCTGCGCAGACAGACCTGGCGTACCGGAAAATGCGTGCAAGCCGGTGGCGGCGAACCGCTGATAGGCAAGCTGTGGTGAGACGCCGATCGACTGGTCGGGAGTGAAGGCATATGCCGCGGTAGGGGCAATGATCAATTGTTCAAGATCGACCCCCAGCTTGCCGGAGCCACACAACATGTTGGCCGGACCCTGGCCGCAGTTGAACTGACCGCCGGGATAGGTGGTGTTCATGCCGCCATTGCCAACCATGCTGATGCCAAGAGCCAGCTTGCTGTTCAGCATGTGGTTGTAGCCAAACTCGGGAATCTCGAACAGGTTCTTGTCGCTTGTCACCGAGCCATCCAGGCCCGGCCCCAGCCCGCTGCGCGTTGCCTGACGACGCGGGCTGAACAGAGTGAGGCCGATGTCCAACCGGTTGCCAGCCATCGCCATCGTGGCGGGATTGTTGGCGCCGCCAAAGCTGTCGGTGCTTATCGCCATGGAGGTGCCGCCGCGACCTGCCGCCTGCATGCCGTATCCATCCGAAAAGTATCCATCGGTCGCCGCCGCCGTTCCGCAGCAAAACAAGAGTGCACCGGATGTGAGAAAGACTCGCTGTCGCATGAGTTCGTTACCCCTGGTCGATGAACAGGCAGTTGCCTGAGTGCGGACGTAGTCCCCCGACTCCGCGTGTATACCAATACGGGTATTGGTATATGGGCAAGACTAGCACGACAAAAATGGTGTTAGACAACCATCGGATAATCTGAATTTATTATTGCAGTGCGCAAAAAATATAATGCAATGCAATATGAAATAAATAATGCATCGCAGCACGAAATTTCCTGCGCATGCTTCTGCTTCAGTGCGCTGGAGCGTCACTCAGGTGAATGGAAGCCTGTGCCGTGGTAGCCTGCGCATTGACCATGACTACGCGTGTTCGAACAACGCTGAATCAACCGCATCGGCGCCAACAAAATTCGTGCACCGCAACACCAGAATTTTAAGAGTTGGGCTCATTGAAATGACAAAAAAAGCCAAAGCCGCCGTCGTGCAGGAAACCGAGCAGACGCACCGGCGCCAGATCGTTACGCGGCTTGCCCGCATCGAAGGGCAGGTGCGCGGCATCCAGGGCATGATTACGGACAACTGCTCATGCGAACAGGTCGCCCTGCAGTTGTCCGCTGCCCGGCGGGCGCTGGACAAGGCCTTTTACGAAATGATCGTCTGCAGCATCAACAGCAACGTGGAGGCTTCCGGAGACAAGGATGACGTACGTGCGTCGACCAAGGAGCTCGCGCGATTGCTGTCCAAGTTCGGCTGATCATGGCGAGAGCGATTCCTGTTCCATCTGCAGGAAGACGTTATAGGCGTTGCGCCGATTGGCCGCGTTGAACGTTGGTTCGGCGTTGAACTTGCTCCAGTCCACCTTGCGGTAGGCGTCGTCGAAGGTCGTGAAGTTCTTCACGGCCGCGCCCATCTGCTGGCGCAGGAACACCAGATAGTCGCGCGTCATTTGCGCGTCACGCCGGGGATGAAAGGACGCCGCCCCATGGCCCGGCACCATGACCCGGGCAGGGATGTCGAGCAGGCGGTCAATCGCCTGCAACCACAAACGCGTGTCGGCATCGCCCACAAAGGGCACGCGTCCTGCATAGACAACATCACCGGAATACAGCACACCGTCGGGTTCCACCAGCATGACCAGATCTTCGGGTGAATGTGCCGGACCGATGTGGCGCAGGGAGAAGTGCACACCGCCCATGTCGAAGCTCTCCGGCTTGTCCAGCCAGCGATCGGGCAAGGGCAGTACGAAGTCAGCACCCAGCCAGCGGCCGATCAGCTGCTTGCGTTGCTGCAGACGTTCAGCGGCGGCAGCGGAATTGAGATAGGCGTGTGCACGCGTGTCGACCCAGATCTTTGCGCCGATGCGGCGAAACGCGGGGATGCCATAGAAATGGTCGGCATGATAATGGCTGATGATGACCCGGCGGATCGGCTGATCCGTGCGTTTGCGGATCTCGGCTATCAGCCGATCCGCCAATGCCGGCGAGCCCAGGGTATCGAATACGACCACGCCGTCGCGGGTGATGACAAAACCGGCATTGGCGATGAATCCCTCATTGGCCCGGGTCGCTTCCTCGAGCCTGCCTTCCACGTAATAGCTGTGCGGCCCGATCTGGTGCACGGTCATCGGCATGGCGCTGGGCGCCCACGGTGCCGGTGCAAGCCGGGTTGCGGCGAAGGAGCAAGAGGTAGACGCCAGTAGCAGCAGTCCGAGCAGCGTCCTGCGCAGCATCATCAGGCGATCCCGGGATCGCCCTGCTCGCCGATCAGCCGCGGCACGTTCAACCGCGGTGCTGCCACCGACTGATGCGCCTTCAGGTAGTCAGCCACGACATCCCAGACCGGCTCGCCGCTGAGACCTTCGGCGACGGACGCCCAGCCGGCGACCTTGTAACTTTTTGCGGGATCGATCGGCTTGTCATTCAGACGCATGTCAGTGATTCGTTTGCCGACGGCGGCGGCGGGGGTACAGGAGTAACTGAGCCCACCGACGCGAACCATGTCGCCGCCCTGCTGATAGTAGGGGTCCGGATTGAACAGGTTGTCGCCGACATCCTCGAGGATCGCCTTCAACTGCTCGCCGGTGAATTCATTGACGGTCACCGTGGGGTAGGTGATGGCGGTCTGGTCCATCAGCCGTTCGCGCGTGATCGCTTCGCCGGGCAGCAACGAAGTGCCCCAGCGGAAGCCCGGTGAAAAGGCGATCTCCGCATCCTTCACTTCCATCAGGGCGTCCACGATCAATTGGTCGAAGCTGCCATTGAAGTTGCCGCGCCGATACAGCAGCCCCTCGCTGACGGCCAGCTTTTCCGCCAGCTTGGCTTCGTAAGGCTGCCGGTGCCTGGTGATCAGCGCCTGCATTGCGGGGTCGGCCGGCAGCAGGTTGGAAAACACCGGTAACAAGCGGTAGCGGGTGTCGCGCACCTTGCCGTTTTGCACGTCGAAATCCAGCACGCCGACGAACTTGCCATTGCTGCCGGCATTGGTGACCAGGGTCTGTCCGCCGGCATTCTTCACCTTCACCGGGTGCGGGATGCCATCGTGGGTATGGCCACCGAGGATTGCATCGAGGCCGCTCACTTGCGAGGCCAGCTTGAGATCGCAGTCCATCCCGTTGTGCGACAACAGGACAACCACGGCGGCGCCGGCCTTGCGCACCTTGTCGATCACCTGCTGCAGATGGTCGGCCTGAATGCCGAAAGACCAGTCAGCCACGAAGTGCTTCGGATGAGCGATCGGCGTGTACGGAAAGGCCTGGCCGATCACGGCCACGTCGACGCCATTGACGTGACGCATCGAGTAATCGGGAAACACCGCGTCACCGAAATCGGCGGTGCGGATGTTCTGCGCGACGAAGTCGACCTTGCCCTTGAACGGCCCGTTCACGACTTCCATGACCCGGTCGGCACCATAGGTGAATTCCCAGTGGCCGGTCATCACGTCGACGCCGAGCTCGAGCTGGGCGTCGACCATGTCCTGGCCCTTGGTCCACAGTGCCGTGGCGGAACCCTGCCAGGTATCCCCGCCATCGAGCAGCAGCGCTCCCGGACGGTTCGCGCGCAGGCGCTTGATCAGGGTGGCCAGATGCGCGTAGCCGCCGACCTTGCCGTAGCGGCGCGATGCCTCGACAAAATCCAGGCATGTCAGCGCGTGCGCCTCGCGGGTGCCTGGCCGGATGCCATAGAACTTCAGCAGGTGCTCGCCGACCAGATGCGGCGGCTGGCCGCGCGCTGCGCCGACGCCAATGTTGAACGAGGGTTCACGGAAATGAATCGGCATCAGCTGCGCATGACTGTCGGTCATGTGCAGCAGACTGACATTGCCGAACGCTGGCGGGTCATACAGCGCTTCACCACTGCCGGTGGTAAACGCGCGGGACGTCGCGAGCGGCAAGCCGGCCGCGGCAGCGGCGGCCAGCAGTTGCATGAATTCACGGCGGTTCATGCTCATGGCGTTCTCTTCAGCCTCATTTGTTGACCGGGGAATCGGGGTCGAACAGCAAGGCCATGACGTCCCTGATCTGCTGTTCGGTGAGGATGCCCTTGCTGCCGAAGCGCGGCATCGCCGTGCACACGGAATACCCCTTCATGTCGTAAATCATGCTCCACGTCAGCTTCAGCAACGGCTCTGACTGCCCGCGGATCTTGCCGTAGTGATACAGCGACGGCCCGATCGTGCCGTATGCAATCTGCTGCTTGTCCAGTTCGTGGCACGCGTAGCAATTGCCACCAGACGGCTTTTTCGGGTCGTCGGAGTACTGCTCGCCAGTGCCTTCCTCGGCAATCGCCTGGCCACGTTTCCAGTCCCCGAGGAATTTCCCGTCGGCAGGAAACTTGACCGAAGCCTGGTTTGCGGCGACCACCTTGGCCGCTGCGGCGGCCGGCGGAGCACCTGGTGCGTGAAGTGAACACAGCGCCTGGGTCTTGTCCTGATCGAGCCGGTCCATGCCGGCCTGGCCCTTGGCCTGGAAGGAGGCCTTCATCACCGCACGTGCCTGCACGTTGCGATCGGCTGGCGGAGATTTCTGGGCGTGCACGGCGGTGGTGAGCACCGGTACGGCGGCGAGAACGATCACATAGCGAATCAGCGAATGCATGGTCGACTCCTTAACGTTTGAGGCCGGGGGCCGCCATCTTTCCGCCTTCGGCGTTCTTGGCGAGAAACATGGTCAGGTCGATCGCGGCTTCGGATCCATACTTGAGTTCCGGCAGGCGTTGCTGGCGGAAGCAGTCGCCGATGCGCCACTCCATGGTGCGAACTTCACCTTGAGAAACGCGGTAGGCGGGCCACGCGGCATAAGTAGCGCGTGCATCCGGGCCAGCGGTGGCGAGATCCGGCAATTGCTGCAGGCGGATGCGCTTGCCGACCTGTCCGTGGCAGCTGGCGCACGAAAAATCATGCGTGCTGGCGCGGTAGAAGAAGATCGCCTTGCCCAATTCGTAGGCGCGTTTTTCCTGCGGGTGCGCAAGCGGCAGGCTGATGGCCACGCCATGCGACGCATCCACAACGTAAGCGGCGAGTGCCTCGAGATCGGATTTGCGATCGCCATCACCGAAGCGATTCTTGAGGATCGCGGCCTGGTCCATGCCCTGGCCATCAACCATGCAGGTAAGCAGCCGGCTATCCAGATCCTGCACCTTGGCCGTGTCGGCAAAATAGCGGGGAAGGTGCGCATAGGCGCCCTTGATCACGCCCGGACCCATGCCGAGATCACAGGACTTCGCCAGCGACACGTGCTTCGTGCCGCGGACCTCCTGCCACAGGCCCTGACCGCGCGCGGTCCATAGCTCGGCAGGATTGTCGTCGCCAAACATGGCGCGATACTCGGCAACCGGATCGGCGGCGGTCTCCGACTGCGCCCACACCAGCGATCCCGCCAGGCTGCACGCTGCGCCTGCCGCGAGGATCAGCCATGGTCCCAGTTTTCCGTTTTTCAGTTTCATGATGTCGTCTCCTGGAACGTGGTCGCTGCTCAGGGTTTGATGTAGGCATAGTGATCACGCGACTGCAGTCGTGCGAGTTCGGCCATGCCGGAAGGGACTACCACGATGCCGTCGTCGAGCGCGTCGCGTTTGATCTTGAGCGTGGTCATGGTGTTGCCACAGGCTTCGACCCGGACGCCACTCTGCTGCAAATCCTCGATCATCAAGGCGAACGGGTAGCCACCCTCGGTCAGGCTGCCCTTGACGAGGAAACGCACGCTCGTACCGATCGCGACGATGACGACTTTCGCCGTCGGGTCAGCCTGCAGCTGGTTGCGCACCTGGTGCAGGGCGGTGGTGGTGCCCTTGCTGTCGGCATCGAGGTGATAGACGACATGCACCGGCTCCGCCGCCGCTGCGGTTGCCGTTTCAGCGCACACGGCAACCCCCGGTACGAGCATCGCACCGAAGACGAACAGCAAGGTCAGAGCCGGTATGCGCATCTTTGTCCCCATGGTGACCACTGAGCCCGGCGGGCACTCATCGGCTGGATGATCCTGAGGCCGATGAGTGCCGTCGTTTCAGCTGATCACCGCTTCATCCGTGCGGCTTTCGCCGGCCGTATCGGTCCAGGTGATCGTGACCTTGTCGCCAGCGGCGGCGCCCTTGAAACGAAATGCCAGAAACGGATTCTTGGAGACGGCCGGGCCCCAGTCAGCGCTCAGCACGTCCTTGCCCTTGCAGCTGGCCTTGACGGTTTCGATGTAGTGCGCGGGCACCAGTTTGCCGCTGGCATCCTTGCGCAACCCGGTTTCCATCGGGTGCGACATCAGGACTTTTACCTCGACGGTGTCGCCGCTGAGGCTGGCGCGAATTCGCATGGGATCTGTCATGTCTGCTTGCTCCGGATTCGGTTCAGCCGCCACAGCCGCCAAGGGTTACCTTGACGAGCTGGTCGGTATAGAAAAAGCCCTTGTCGGTCTGCACCAACGCGTAGACCTTGGATGTCTCGGCGATCTTCACGCGGGTCATGATGTACGGCTCGGTGCCCTCGGGAATGTGAAACGCCGCGGTGAGCGCATGCGGGTTCTTCTCGGACACGATCGCGATCATCCGCGTGCCTGGCAGCTTGCTCTCGACCACCAATGGGACCACCGCGCCATTCTCGGCAATCGGCGGTGCCTGAAACGAGATATCGGTCGACGGCTGGGCCTTGCTGCCGCCCAGCGCCTTGACGACGTCGTCCAGCGTCTGCGCCTCGAAAGGCTTGCGGTCATCGCCTGCTGCCAACGGATTGGTGGCGGCTGCGGCCAGCGCCGGCATCAGGCCGGAAGCCATGACGGCCAGCATCGCGGTTCCGGTGGCGCTTGCCTGAAGGAATGCCCTTCTCGACATTTTCATTGATAAATCCTCGGCTGAATTGCGTTTGCTGTGGGTGGAAAATCAGAGTGCCGCGAGAGGCTTTGCAATCATTTCTTTGCGGACTGGTCCAGGACCCAACGCACCATGATGTCGAGGTCCGCATTCGACACGTCGGGATGTGGCGGCATCGGAATCGTGCCCCAGACGCCCGCGCCACCCTTGCGAATCTTGTCGCGCAATGCTTTCAACGCGTCGGGGTTGCCCTTGTATTTGGCAGCGACATCACGGAACGCCGGGCCGACAATTTTCTTGTCGATCGCGTGGCAAACGGCGCAGCCGTTTTTCTGCACGAGATCCTGGCCGCTCAGGTCCGGCGGTGCGGCGGACTCGGACGTCGGCGGCGCTTCTTCGTTCATGGTGGACAGGCCGCGGAAGTTGTCGCGGATGTCGCCATACAGATTTTTGACGAAGCCCTTGGGCAGGCTGGCCGTCACTTTCGGGTCCTTCTCGCAGTTCTTCATGCATGCGGTGTTGTGGACATCCGGCTTGCCATGCACGCTCATCAAGCCGGGAAAGGTCTTGAATCCATCGCGATAAGGCATCTTGACCTTGGGCAGGGTGTTCTTGTCCGCCACGAAATTGCCCGGAACCACGTTGTTGAGATTGAGTACGTAGGCGGAGACCGCGTAAACCTGGTCGGCCGTCAGTGACTTGGAGTGTGGAAAGGGCATCGCCCGGTTGATGTAATCGAACAGGGTGGTGGCGTAGTTGAGCTTTGCGCCCACCGCGGTGAGGGCGAGGTATTCGTTGCTCTCGCCAAAGGTGCCGTGGCACATGGCGCAGTTGGCGTCATAAATGTCATTGCCCTGGGCTACCGAGCCATGGCCATCGGGTAGGCCTGCGCCATCCGGGCGAACATCGATATTCCAGCCGGCAATCTCGGCGGCGCTGGCCTTTTTCCCCAGGTGGTAGTTGTCCTTCGCCTGGATCGGCCATGCCACAACCACAGCCAGCAAAATGATGGCCAGTCGCGCGCGGAACGAGTGATCACGCTTCAACATTGTGCACCTTGCCCTCGGCATCGACGAGCCACGTCTGGATGGCATTGTTGTGATAGATCGAGTGGGTGCCACGGACGTCGCGCAGCTGGCGCATCTTCGGCTGTACGTAACCGGTGGAATCGATGCAACGGCTCTGCAGCAGTGCCGGACTGCCATCCCATGTCCAGTCAGCGCGGAAACGCGTCAGCGCCTTGTCCAGCACCGGCGTCTGCAGCTTGGCCGTGCGCCAGTTCCTGCCGCCATCGGTGGAGATGTCGACGCGCTTGATGCTGCCGCGACCGGACCAGGCGAGTCCGCTGATCTCGAAATAGCCGCCCTTGTCCAGCAGTTGCTGGCCACCGGAAGGCGAGGTGATCACCGACTTCGCTTCCTGGATCCAGGTGTATTGGCGGCTGCTGCCATCGGGCATCAGATCGCTGTACTGCAGCGACTCCTCGCGCGTGTTCCACGGCATGTCGCCCACCTTGATCCGGCGCAGCCACTTGACGTTGGAAATGCCTTGCACCCCAGGTACCAGAAGTCGCACCGGGTAGCCCTGTTCCGGGCGCAGCATTTCACCGTTCTGTCCGTAGGCGACGAGTACATCGTCGAGCGCGAAGTTGATCGGAATGGTACGCGTCAGTCCGGCGCCATCGGCGCCCTCGGCAAGGATGTACTTTGCCTTTTTGCGATCAAAGCCGACATCGTCCAGAAGGGTCGACAGCGGCACACCGGTCCATTCGGAACAACTCAACATGCCATGCGTGTATTGCACGGTGGGCACGGACGGGTTGGCCCATTCCATGGCGGAGTTGGCGCCGCACTCGATGAAATGGATGCGCGACACGGAGGGAAACCGCAACAGGTCCTCCATCGTGTAGATCTTCGGCTCGCGCACCAGACCGTGCAGCATCAGACGGTGCTCGTACGGATTCACTTCGGGTCGACCGTTGTGGTCGCGCTCGAAATGCAGCCCGTTCGGCGTGATGATGCCGAACAGGTTCTGCAGTGGCGTGAATGCGACCGAGGACTGGGTGGTGGCGGTCAGGCCCGGGCTGCTTCGGCGAATGATGGTCTTCTCGAAGGTAGAAGGAAGGCCATACGGATTTGCACCGACCGGCTTGCCGAGCTCTTTCGACCACGGTGGCACGTTGGGCGGCAGGTGGGCCGGGTCGGCAGGTGCCCCGGTGGCATCGGCGGCAAATGCCGAGCGCGCGGCAACCAGCGCCGCGCTGCCCGCAAGCAACCCTCCCAGCGCGCGCCGGCGGGACGCGCCGGCGCTGCTCAGGAAGTTCTCTGGTGCCGGAATGATCCGGCCACGCTTGGGATCTTGCTGGTCCATCCAAAGCTCCGCTGTAACTCGTTCTTGACGCGGCGAACGCTTCGCCGTCGATTCGTGTCAGGGCAGCCCGACCACCGGGTGTTGCTCGGTGGTCCACTCGTACATCGAGCCGTCGTACAGACGGGTATGCGGGTTCTTCAGCACTTCGCTGAGGATGAACCAGGCGCCGGCGGCCAGATGCCCCGTGTTGCAGTAGGTGATGCTGGGCTTGTTCGCGCTGAGGCCGAGGTGCGTGAAGATCGCCTTGTACTGGCCGGGCTTGAGGTAGTGGACGCTGCCGTCGGTGGTGGTGGTGCGCAGGTCGGGCGGCAGGTCGAGCGCGCCCTTGATGTGTCCGGCCGAGCTGACCATGGGCTTCTTCACCAGGCCGACGTAGAACGGCATCGGTCGCGCATCGACGATCTGCGCCTTGCCGATCGCCTTGGCCACGTCCGCGCTGCTTGCCACGTAACGCATCCGCGCGGGAGTAGCCACCCAGTCGCCTTCAGCGCTGGCAGCCGGTGAAGAGTTGTGGGCGAGGCCTTGCTGCAGCCAGCCGGTGGTGCCGCCATCAAGCATGGCCAGCTTGTCGGCGCCGTAGACCTTCATAGACCAGTACACCCGTGCCGCCATGTCGGCGTCTTCACCAGTGGCGCCTTCAGGAATGATCACGGTGGGCCGTCCCGCCTTCACGCCGATGCTGCGCATCAGGCTCTGGAAGGCCTGCTGGTCAGGCAGCATCCATTTGATTTCGCGGCCATCGATCATGCGCGGAACGCGCACCTTGCCGAAATCCAGCAGCAGGGCGCCGGGGATGTGACCACCCAGGGTCGACAGTGACTTCACGCCTTTTTCGGTGGTGAAGACCGGCTCCTTGGTGAACGAGGCCGGGTCGCTGCGGACGTCCACGATGTTGACCTCGGTCTGGTGCTGCGACAGCCATTGTGGGCTGACCACCGGACCGGGCAACTCGATCGCCTGCGCTGCAGTTGCTCCTGCCAGCAGCAGAGCAGCGATGAACGCACTCTTGAATCGCATCTTCATATTCATTCCCCCAACCTCGTCCTCTCGGACATTCAGTGAATAACGTGATCAAGCGCGGTGAGTTGGCGCTCGACGGACACAAGGCACTGGCTTACAACGTGCATTCGCCGGTCCTCGAACAGGCCTGGTCGGCCTCCATCTTTCCGACGCGCGGCCATGCGTCGGTCCCGGTGCCGCAGCAATCCGGCAATCTGTGGTGCAAATACGCCGAGTTGCGCCCGCAGCCAGCCATCGACCGGATCGTTGTGACTGGCGCGGGAGTCGGCAATTTTTTCGGCCAGGGCAATCAGGCGATCTGCGTGCAACCAGGTTTCGTCGGTGACCCAGCGATTGGTGGTGAACAACCGGATCGGCAAGCCGCGCGCATCGACGCCGATCGCGATCAGGTGGGTGTAACGAGCCACGCCCTCTTCATCGGCCCCAAGCTGGGCAAACAGGTGAAAGTGTCCGTGCTCGGCCGTGTGCGAGCCCGGTGTCGGGTGCGCGTGATAGTAGTAGTGCAGCGCGCCGGGTCGGCCATCGATCGCCATGGCATCTGCGGGCTGGTAGTGCTGCCAGCTTTGCGGCGTTGCCGTCTGCCCCACGGTCGCGGACAGCGGTACCTGGCCAGCATCGATGAACTTGCGCAGGCAGACAACCAGCGCGTCGGCCGCGGCACGCGCGCGCACCCGATGGGCGCGGTCAAGCGCGCTCAGACTCGCCGCAATGCGTGCCGGCGGGAATGCGAGGCGAGGACTGTCGCCACGGGCGGTCTGAACGTGTTTCATAAGCCCTGGCCGTCCTCGGTGCACTTCGGCGCCGGCGCGCACGGATTTTTCGGCGCGTCGCATTTCTTTTTGGCTTTTTCCGTCTTGCCTGCCTTGTTGGCCGGCTGCGGCGCACACGGGTTGGCCGCGCGTGCCTTCTGCGGCGCGCACGGATTGGAAGGCCTGGATTTCGGCGGGGTCGGCGCGCACGGGTTGGTTTGCGCGTGGGCCTCGGAGATGACGCTGAAGGGTGCCAGCGCTGCCGGCAGGGGCGCCATGGCTGCGAGGGCCAAGGTCACCAGCGACAGCTTTCCGCTCAGCGACAGCTTCTGTTTCTTGCGCGTGGATTTCATCGTGTTGTCCTATCGGTTATGGGGGCCGGATTAGTCGGCGCAGGTAATGGCAGGGTTCGCGGCGCTGCGCCGGGTAAACCACCAGACGCCTGCCGCGACGCCGGTCAGGAGGGCCAGCACGGCCCAGGCGGGCAGCCCAAGCAGATCGCCCAAAGTCTGTGCCTGCGGGCCTGCTGCCGCGCCCAGCAGCGGAGCGATCGGCGTGTAGATGCCGGCGAAGGCCATGACACCGATGATCAAGCCGAGAAAGAAAACAATGCCGTCGATGCGGCCGGCTGCCGCGCCGACCACCGCCGTCCCCGGGCAATACCCGCCAACGCCCATGCCGACCCCGATCAGCGCCCCGCCGAGCAGGGTTGCCCAGAGGAAGGTGGTCGGTATGAAAATATCCGCGGCGTGCATCACGCCCGCCAGTTCGAGTACGTAGAGACCACCGGCCGAGACCAGAATGGCGGTGAACATCACATTGAATACGGTCCAGTCCTGCAGCCGCAATTGCGCCGTCAGCCGGCAGCCATTGCCCAGCCCTCCGCGCTGCAGCACGTAGCCAAACAGTGCGCCGCATACCAGGCCCGAGATGGGGCCGGTCAAACCCATAGGGAACGTCATTTCCACATCCTCCGTGTCAGCAGCCCGGTCAATAGCCCCGCGCCGAAGAAGCCGATCAGGAATACAAAACCCGCCGTGGCCAGGGTTGCCGAGCCGGAAAGGCCGAGGCCACTGGTGCAGCCGGCTGAAACCCGCGCACCGAAGCCGGACAGCACGCCGCCAGCCAAGGCCAGCGCCAGTCGTCCATAGTTGCCGGCGCGCGGCGGACCTTCGACGCGGACGCGCAGATGGCCCGATAGCCAGGCAGCGGCCAGTGCACCGAGGGCAACGCCAAGGACTTCCCAGTTGATCCATGAATTGAGCGGATTGCGTCCGGCCTCGACCATCCAGCCGAGGTAGCCGTTGGCCTGCGTTGCAGCCGGTGCCACCACATTCGAGGCGGCTGCCGCGATCGCCGTAGGCGCTCCGGACGCACCCAGGCCGTGGCCGGTCAGCACGAAGGTGAGCAACAGCACGAGACCGAGCGCGGCTCCCGCCAAGTGAGAGTTCCAGATTGGGCGTTGTTTCATCATTCGTAGCTCCAGAACGATCGGCGGTTTCGTCAACGTCAAGCAAATCGGATACCCATACGGGTATAGTGGTTATAGCGACAAGATACCCCCCCTGTCATGCTGTCTTGCACCAATTTTGGTCCGCCCTCCAGACGTTGCTCGTGATCCTGCGCACCGCCAATCGAGGAACAGATCGGACAAGTCGCGGCCGCCGCCGCGCCGGTGCCGGATGCATTCATTCTTTTGAAGAGCGAAGAGATCACTCATGCATCCCTGGCTCCTTGCAACACTCGGCGGTGTCCTGATCGGCGGCGCAGCTGTCCTGCTGATGGCGTGTCTGGGCCGAATCGCCGGCATCAGCGGCATTGCCGCGGCACTGATCCGACCCGGCCTCTGCGACCGAAGTTGGCGGTTGGCTTTCGTGCTGGGCCTGCTGGCCGCGCCGATGCTGCTGTGGCTGCTGCGCGGGGACAGCGGGATCGGCCAGCCGATGGTGGCGCCGCCGTGGATGGCCCTGGCTGGTGTGCTGGTCGGCTTCGGCACCGGTCTCGGCAGCGGCTGCACCAGCGGACATGGCGTCTGCGGCATCGCGCGGCTTTCGCGGCGTTCACTGCTGGCCACGGGGGTATTTCTGGCTTGCGGAGTCGGCACGGTCTATGTAGTGCGTCACCTGCTGGGAGGGCTCTGACATGAAACTTCTGGTCGCGTTGCTTTCGGGTCTGCTGTTCGGCCTGGGTCTCAGTCTCGGTGGCATGACCCAGCCGGCGGTCGTGCTGAATTTCCTCGATGTTTTCGGCGCGTGGGATCCACGACTGGCGTTCGTGATGGCCAGCGCGGTGCTGACCACCGCGTTCGGCTACCTGCTGGTGTTGCGGCGTGCGCGCCCGCTGCTGGAGGAAAGCTTTAAGCTGCACACGGTGAATCACTTTGACTGGCGCCTGATCGGTGGCGCCGCGCTGTTCGGCATTGGCTGGGGTATTGCTGGCTACTGTCCCGGACCAGCACTGGCCTCGCTCAGTGGTGGCGGCGCCTCGCTACTGCTGTTGGTCGCCTGCATGGTCGCCGGCTGGTGGCTGGCGTCGCGTCTGACTTCAGGCCAGGCGTGATCACACACGACTCCCGAGGAAATCATCATGCAACGTCCCGAAGTGAAAGCGTTCTTTCATGCATCGTCCAATACGTTCAGCTACGTGGCGTCGGACCCGGCCACCCAGAAAGCGGCAGTGATCGATTCAGTGCTCGATTACGATGCGGCGTCCGGCCGCACCGGGCACGAATCGGCCGACGCCATCATTGAATTCGTGCGGGCTCAGGGGCTGACCGTGGAGTGGGTCATCGATACCCATGTGCATGCCGATCACCTCTCGGCAGCGCCTTATGTGCAATCCATCCTGGGTGGCACACTCGGCATCGGTGAACATATCCGCGCCGTGCAGGAAAGTTTCGGCACGCTGTTCAACGCGGGCAGCGAGTTCCGTCGCGATGGCAGCCAGTTCGACCACCTGTTCAGCGATGGCGAGCGCTACGCGCTGGGCAGCATCGAGGCGATGGCCCTCCATACACCGGGACATACGCCGGCCTGCATGACCCACCTGATCGGTGACGCGGCTTTCGTCGGTGATACCCTGTTCATGCCCGACTACGGCACGGCCCGCTGTGATTTTCCCGGTGGCGACGCGGCCACGTTGTACCACTCGATCCAGAAGATTTTCGCGCTGCCCGCAAGCACGCGCATCTTCCTGTGCCATGACTACAAGGCCCCTGGCCGCGACGAGTTCGCGCACGAGACCACGGTAGCTGCCGAGCGACGCGGCAATATCCATGTGCACGATGGCGTCAGCGAAGCGGACTTCGTGAGCATGCGCACCACGCGCGATGCCACCTTGTCGATGCCGAAGTTGATCCTGCCCGCCGTGCAGATAAACATGCGCGCCGGCAAACTGCCCCCGGCCGAGGACAACGGTGTGCGCTATCTAAAAATTCCACTGGACGCGATCTGAGTCCGGACCAACCACAGCCTTTCCGCAGGAGAACACCGATGCAGCTTCGCCCGCTATCGAACGACCTCAGCGTCGCCACCCAGATCGTCATTGCCGACATCGCGGCGCTGGCCGCGCAGGGTTTTCGCAGCGTCATCAACAACCGCCCCGATGGCGAAGAGCCGGGGCAGCCGAGCAGCATCACGCTGGCCACGGCGGCCAGGCAGGCGGGCTTGGAATATCGGCATATTCCGGTCGTGCCGGGCCAGTTGCAGGATGCCCAGGTGACGGCATTCGCCGACGCGCTGGCCGATATGCCTGCGCCGATGCTGGCGTTCTGCCGCACCGGCACGCGCTCGACCACCTTGTGGGCGCTTCAGGCCAAGGGCACGGCAGATGCCATTCTTGAAACGGCAAGCAGGGCCGGCTACGACTTGTCGGGCCTGCGCCCGCGGCTGGGTGACGCGGCACACGGTCACTGAAGCAGCCCGCCTGCGTCATCGCGGCGCGCCGCATTCTTTTAAGCTGGTCAACATCGGGAGTCGTCCATGGATCATCTGCTGACCCTGCAGGCCCTGCTCGCCGTTGTGTGCGGATCGGCGGTGGGCTTCTCGCTGGCGTTGATCGGCGGTGGCGGCTCGATCCTGGCGGTGCCACTGTTGCTGTATGTGGTCGGCGTGCGCGATCCGCATCTGGCGATCGGCACCAGCGCACTGGCGGTTTCGTTCAATGCGTTCGCCAACCTGGTCCCGCATGCACGTGCCGGTCATGTGCGCTGGAAGCCGGCATTCGCCTTTGCCGCCACCGGCGTCGTGGGTGCCTTCATCGGATCGAGCATAGGCAAGGCGGTCAATGGCCAGCATCTGCTGGTGTTGTTCGCCCTGCTGATGCTGGTGGTCGCCGTGCTGATGCTGCGTGGCCGCCGCAGCGGACCGGATCGCTACCCGCTGCCGCACATGTATCCGCGACTGGGTGCGGTCGGCCTCGGTGCCGGCGGGCTGGCCGGTTTCTTCGGCATCGGCGGCGGCTTTCTGATCGTGCCGGGGCTGATGTTCGCCAGCGGCATGGAAATCATCCATGCCATCGGCACCTCGCTGTTCGCGGTCGGCGCCTTCGGCCTCGCCGCCGCCAGCAACTATGCGATTTCAGGTCTGGTGGATTGGCCGGTGGCCGCGGAATTCATCGGCGGCGGCATCGTCGGCGGCTGGCTCGGCGCGATGGGCGCGAAACGGTTGGCGAAAACCCGCGGTGTGCTGAACGTGATCTTCGCGCTGGCAATCATCGCGGTGGCGATCCTGATGCTGGTGAAGAGCCTGCGCAGCTGATCTCCCGGCGCTGCCGAAGTTGGGCACGCACTGCGTCACAATGCGCGCTCTCTTGAGCGGGAGTGCTGGATGATCTTCGTTTTGCTGAGCGTGCTGTGCAGCGTGCTGGTATCGGTGTTGCTGAAGCTGGCGCGCCGTCTCGATATCGACGTGGCCCAGGCGATCGCCTGGAACTATGTGGTGGCCAGCGTGCTCACCGCCCTGGTGTTGCAGCCCGCGCTGGTGACCCTGCGCCAACCCGGCACGCCGTGGCCGTCGCTGCTCGGGCTGGCCGCGCTGCTGCCGACGATTTTCCTCGCGCTGAGTGCCTCGGTACGCCATGCGGGTATCGTGCGCAGCGAGGCGGCCCAGCGGCTGTCGCTGTTGCTCTCGTTGCTGGCTGCCTTCGTGTTGTTCGGCGAGCAGCTCACCGCGTTCAAGCTGGCTGGCATCGCACTGGGGTTGCTGGCCCTGTTGAGCATGATCTGGCACAGCGATGCGTCGGCGCCCAGTGATGCGGCACCAAACTGGCGCTATCCCGTGCTGGTGTTCGTCGGTTTCGCCCTGATCGACATCCTGTTAAAGCGCGTGGCTCTGGCCGGCGTGCCGCTGGGCGCTTCGCTGCAGGCGATGTTCGCGCTGGCTTTACCACTGGCCTTCGCGCTGCCGCTGTGGAAGCATCTGCAGGGCAAGACCCGCTTTAGCCGGCGCAGTGCGCTCGGCGGCATCGTGCTGGGGTTGGCCAACTTCGGCAATATCCTGTTCTACCTGCGCGGGCATCGCGCACTGCCCGCGCATCCCGCGCTGGTCTTTGCCAGCATGAATATCGGCGTGGTGGCGTTGGGCGCGCTGGTCGGTTTGCTGTTGTTCCGCGAGCGGCTGAGCCGGCTCAACATTGCTGGTGTGATGCTTGCTGTCGTGGCCATCGGGATGATTGCGTGGGGGTGAATATCCATCGGCACGTCGACACCCACCGGCAGACCGCCTGCGGGTCAGCGAGCGCGGAGGTTCGGCAAGCACCGGAATATTTCCTATACTCAAGCTGGTTTGCGCGACACAGCATGGAGAGGGCGCACAAAACGTTTCATGAAGGAGGGCGGTGTGACGATCGACTACCTTGATGGATCAGCCCCGGCCGATATCGAGGCAGATATCTGCATCGTCGGGGCAGGCCCCGCTGGCATCTCCATGGCGCGGGCGTTTATCGGGACCTCCGTTCGCGTCTGCCTGGTCGAAAGCGGTGGATTTGCCGCCGAGGAGATCAACCAGCAGCTCTGCGAAGGCACCTCCATCGGATGCCCTGAGTTCGACCCCGCCATCTCGCGGCTGCGCATATTCGGTGGAACCTGCAAAGTCTGGGGCGGCGGATGCGTGCCGCTGAGCAAATCTGACTTCAGTCAGCGCCACTGGATTCCGTACAGCGGCTGGCCGCTCTCGTATGCCGATCTTGAGCCCCATTACGATCGCGCGCGAGCGTTCTTCCAGATCGAGAAACATGATTTCCGGGATGGCTCGTTTCTTGGGGATCCATCGCGACCACTGATTCCCTTCGACGTCCGCAAGCTGGTCAACCAGATGTTTGTCAGCAACAGGCTCCATGTTGGCGAGACATACCGGGGCGAGCTTGAGCGAGCCTCCAACATTCGAATACTGCTGCACGCCAATCTTGTCGAGCTCAAGGCCTCGCCTTCCGGCGGCTCCGTCCGCGAGGCAAGAATCCGGTCAGTCGGGGGGCGTGACGGCGTGGTCCGTGCGCGGGACTATGTCCTCGCGTGCGGGGGTATCGAGAATGCCAGGCTCTTGCTGTTGTCGAACTCCGTCGCTCCGCAAGGTCTAGGCAACGACCATGATCTGGTAGGGCGATTCTTCATGGACCATCCGACCGGCAAGTTGGGTACGCTCGTCGCGAAGGCGTCGCATCGCGTCACGCGGCCCTACGATCGGAGCCGCGGGGAGATGCTTCCAGAGATATGCCTGTCGGATGAGGTCATGGCAGCGCATCGCCTTCTGAACGGACGTGTCCGCCCCCTTGCCATGGAGGGTGCTGTTCCCATGGGGATCCGGGCCTTGCGAGGTCTTCGCGCCGCATGGCGACCATCCACGCTGGATGAAGGCTCGGTCCTGGAGCAGAGGATTCATGCGGCTTTGACGGCAAAATTGCGTGCGGAACTGAAATGCCCATCAGATGACACGTTCGTGATGAACTCGTCAGTGGGCGTCGGCAGCCAGTGGTTGCAGTTGGGTTTGGGTGCGGGAGATATCGCCCGTGCACTGGCGCGGAAGCTGAGTCGCAAGCCAACGCTGAAGAGCGATCACGTTGCCTTGATGGGGTACTTCGAGCAGGCACCGAATCCCGACAGCCGGGTCTTGCTGGGCGATGATCTGGACGTCTTGGGACAGCGAAAGGTCTGCATCGATTGGCAGCTTACCCCGCTTGACCGGCACAGCTACCGCTCCGCCGCAATGATCTTCGGCACCGAGCTTGCGCAGGCATGCGGCGGGGAGCTTCGGCTTGAACCGTGGCTGAGCGAAGGCAACGACGCCGTCCCGCAGATGCGCGGTACCGCACATCACATGGGCACGACGCGCATGGCCGACTCGCCGCATGACGGTGTCGTCGATCGACACTGCCGAGTACATGGCATCGACAACCTTCATGTCGCAGGCAGCTCGGTCTTTCCGACCGCGGGCTGGGCATTTCCCACGTTCACCATCGTCGCCTTGAGCCTGCGGCTGGCCGAGCATCTGCGCGCCCGTCTGGCCACGTCAACATCGAGCGTGGGACCCTGAAACACACCGTATCGACGGGGTGGGAGCACAGGTTGCCTCGCGCTACCCTCGTCAGCTCAAAACCGCCGCATGGGTCTCCGGGCCGGGCTTGTTGCCAACAGCATTTCGCAGGGCCGGAGGCAATCGAATATTCGCCAGATGGCCGCGGTGTCGTACGCGGCCGCATTCTCCGCGGCACGAGGGTGCAGTCTGCCACCGCAAGCGAATCGCGTGCGCTGGCAAATGGACGACCGCTGAGCATTCCCGAGTCGCTTGTCCGGGGGTGTGATAGCCTGAATTTTCGACATCGGGCGCTTTGTCCCGCGCTGCAGGATCGCCGATCAGCGCGCAGGTGCGATGCTCGCCTTGATCGCTGCGTCGCCCCACGTCTCGAGTCTCCAACCACCTGCCCGGGAGTCATCCATGAAGCATCTGATCACGCTGGCCTGCCTGCTTGTTGCGGTGGGGTTCTATGCGATGGGCATGTCCACTGGCGCCGTGATTTTCATGGGCGTCGGCATGCTGGCCGAGGGTGCGTTCTGGATTCGGCTGCTTCGTCGTGCACCGCAGCCGGCTTCCCTTCCCGGCAAGTGATCGTTCTGCGGCAACCTGTAACCGAAAACGAGTGAGGCGAAGCAGGGCCATCGCGCGCGTGCCGCATGTTCTTGCGAGGTGACTTCTGGCCGATGTAGCGGGGTGATCACGGCCCCTATGCTCGGGCGTTGCCCCAACCGAACAGGATGCCTCCACCATGCGTAAACTCCCCCTCGCTGCGACACTCGCCGCGCTGTTGCTCAGCTCGGTCGCGATGGCCGCCCCGGACAAGAAGGACGACAAGGCCAAACCGGACGCCAAGCCCGATGCCGCGCTGGTACAGGCGCAGTCATCCAGCAGCGAAGGCTCGGTATCGGTCGAGGGCAAGCGCATCGATTACAAGGCGGTGGCCGGCACGCTGGTGCTCGATGGCACCGGCGACAAGGAAAACGAACCGCAGGTCAGCATGTTCTACGTCGCCTATTTCAAGAAGGGCGTGGACGCGGCGAAACGCCCGATCACCTTCATCTACAACGGCGGCCCGGGATCGGCCACCGTGTGGCTGCACATGGGCGCGTTCGGTCCGAAGCGGGTGATCACCAACGACGACACGCATACGCCGGCGGCACCATATCAGCTCGTCAACAACGACTACAGCCTGCTCGATGCCTCCGACGTGGTGTTCATCGATGCGCCCGGTGCGGGCTTCAGCCGTCTGATTGCCGACGATGCCGACAAGAGCAAGCGCGACGAGCAGATGAAGGATCGCAAGAAGGCGATCTACGGCGTGGACGGCGATGGCCATGCGTTCGCCCAGTTCATCACCCAGTTCATGTCCAAATACGGGCGCTGGAATTCGCCCAAGTACCTGTTCGGCGAAAGCTACGGCACCACCCGCTCGGCGGTGGTGGCGAACATTCTGGAGAACGAGGATAGCGTCGATCTCAATGGTGTGATCCTGCTCTCGCAGATCCTCAATTTCGATACCAGCATTGATGGCCCCGCGTTCAATCCCGGCATCGACCTGCCGTACGAGCTGGGCTTGCCGACCTACGCGGCCACTGCGTTCTACCATCACAAGTTGGCGCCGCAGCCGGCCGCGCTGGAGCCGTTTCTGAAAGAGGTGGAGCAGTATGCGATGGGCCCGTATGCGCAGGCGTTGATGGCCGGTTCGCGCCTCGGTGATGCCGAAAAGCAGGCGGTCGCCGAGAAGCTGCATGAGTACACCGGCCTGCCGGTGGCCTACCTGATCAAGGCAGACCTGCGCGTGAGCGGCGGCATGTTCGAGCATGAGCTGCTCGGCCAGGAAGACGAGACCACCGGTCGTCTCGATACCCGCTTCGCCGGGCCATCGATCGACCCGATGGGCAAGGACTCCGAATACGACCCGCAGTCGTCGTCGATCAGCTCGGCCTACGTGGCGGCGTTCAACGACTACGTGCGGCGTGACCTGAAGTTTGGCCAGGGCCGCCAGTACCGCCTGTTTGCCGACATCGACCATTGGGATTTCTCGCACAAGGCGCCGGGCGTGCAGGGCGAGGCGCTGCAGTCCTCGACCAATGTGATGCCCGATCTGGCGATGGCGATGAAGACCAATCCCAACCTCAAGGTCTACGTCAACGGCGGCTACTACGATCTGGCCACGCCGTTCTTCGCTGCCGACTACGAAGACCACCACCTGCCGATCCCCACCAGCCTGGACGGCAACATCAGCTATTCCTGGTACCCGTCGGGCCACATGGTGTATGCGCACGAACCGTCGCTGAAACTGCTGCACGACAACGTCGCCCGCTTCATCGGGCAGACCGACAACGTCAAGCGCTGACTCGAGCCAGGATCACCCGACCTCGCGGTCGGGTGACCCTGGCTCGCCACCGGCATCTGCGCGGCGCTAGCGCCGCGCCCGCATGGCCTTGATGAAGAGCCCCAGCAGGGTCAGTCCCAGCAGCAGGCCGATGCCGCCACCCCAGGCGCCGCCGCGCTCGCCGCCGAGTACATAACCGACGCCGCAACCGAGCGGAACGAACAACAACACGGGCAGGCATCCCATCGACGCGGCTCCGTCTCAGTGCGCCGCAGGCAGCGCTGGCGGGTGACGCAGCAGCGCGTGCCGGGCCAGCTGGGTTTCCGCGGAAGACAGTTCCAGCAGCGGTGTGAGCTTGCCGCCGATCAGGGCGGCGATGGGCATGCCATCGCGAAACAGCATGCGTGAACCGGCCAGCGCCGGCACCTTGTCGCCGGCCAGCACGGTGCCGACCAGGTTCAACGGATCGCTGCCGCTGAGGCAGATCAGTTCGCCGTCGTCAGCGCGCGCGCGCACCGCACGCAATGGGGCGATTGCTTCGGGCAGGGCGAATTGCTCACCGACCAGGCCGTCGACAAAGCGGCCACCGCGAATCTCCCCACGCGCTTCCAGCCGGCGATATACACGCAGCAATTCGCGCCACGGCGGCAGCCATGGCGCCTCGCGCTCCAGCAATTTCCAGAACACCACGCCATAGCGGCGCAGCAAGGCGCGGGCGATGTGCTCGATCGGGTCGGTGCGCTCGCCGGCTTCTTCGTGGCGGGCAGGCGTGGCCACACGCATCAACGACCAGCGTCCCGCGTCCTCGATGCCGCCGAGCTGATGCCGGCGCAGGCGCCGATGGCGACTGCCATCGCGCTTGGCCGCCGGCAGCAGCAGGGCGCGCAGGCCGGCGAAGCTGTCTGCACTGATACGGCCAGCACTCACCAGTTCGCCCAGTGCGTCCTCCAGCTCGGTGCGCAGCAGATGCACGGCATCGAGCAGTTCGTCGAAGAACAGCGCGCCCTGCTCGCGCAAGCTGTCGACCACCGCCTGTGCGCGTGAAGAGAGCAGGGTTTCCTGTGGTGACTCCGCAGACACAGCCTTCCAGACGGCCATGTCTCGGCGGGGCAACAACACGATCGGCGTACCCCGCACCGGCCCGCCGCCGCTGCCCTGACGCAGGCGACCCCAGCTGATACGTCCCGCGCGGCACAAGGCATCCAGTCCACTGGCCGAATAGTCACTCAGTCGCGACGGAAGGATTTCGGACTCCCAGGCACCGGCAGCGGCCTCGAAGCCCTCCAGTTGGTTCAGTGTGCTGACCAGCGCGTCGGGCCCGCGCTGCCGGGTCGCCTGCGAGACGTGCTGCCAGTCGAACAGGAAACGCATCAGCTGGCGCCGACTGACCGGTTCGATCTCCCGCCGCAGGCGGCCTAGGGTATAGCGATGGATGCGTGCCAGCAGATGCCGCTCGCACCACTCGGTGTCGGCGGCATCGGCGCTGAAGCGTCCCTGCATCACGTAGCCTTCGGACTGCAGTCGCAGCAAGGTCATCTCGATGTCGGTGCACCCGACGGCCAGCGAATGCGCCAGTGCGAGTGCCGTGACCGGACCGAGGCCGCCGAGGCGATGGCGTACCAGTTCCCGCAGCGCGTCCTCACGCGTCCACGGCTTCGCCGCGTATTCCGCTGGTGCGGCGATGGGCGGTTGCATGGTGGCGGCGGGATGCAGGGTCTGCCACAGCGGCAAGATTTCGGCGGACGTCCATATCGCGGAATTTGTAGAAGCGCACCCTGTGCGCGATGGCACTTCGTTTCCCGAAAGAGCATCGCGCACAGGGTGCGCTCCTACAGTCAGCCGGGTCGCGCGCTGGGCCTTGGCCAGAACCTTCAGCCACTGGGCCCATCCGGGGTTGGCGCTGACTTCGGCAGCGCTGACAAAGCCCAGCAGAGTCAGCGCCTCGTGCATCTCGTCCGCATCGCGCACCTGCGGCCATGCTTCCTCGCGTACGGCGTCGATCGCGGACGGGTCGAGCCGGCCGAGGTCGTCGGCGCTGTCGGCGCCGTTCATTCCCCGTGTCTGCACGGCGCGCGTGCGGCGCTCCTCCAGCGGTGCGTCGTCGAGGAAGGCATACGGCGCGGCGTTCAATACCTCGGCGGCGAGCGGGCTCGGCGCGGTGAGGTCACGCGCGACGATGGCGATCTCGCCTGCTTCCAGTGCGCGCAGGATGCGCAGCAGTCCGTCCACGTCCATCGCTTCGCGCAGGCAGTCGTGCATGGTCTGGTTGACCAGCGGATGATCCGGCACCTCGCGCTCACCGACGATGTTTTCCAGGCAGGCGACCTGGTCGGGGAACACGGCGGCAAGCAGATCCTCGCTTTTCATTCGCTGCAGCGGCGGCGGCGTCCTCTTGCCGCCAGTGAAACGCGGCAGCGCCAGTGCGGTTACCGCGTTCCAGCGCCAGCGTGCAGGGAACAATGGCGCATCCAGCAGCGCCTGCACCAGCACGTGCTCGGCCGTGTTCGAGTGCAGGTAGTGGGCCACTTCCTCCAGCGGAAAACTGTGGCTGGTCGACAGCGACAGCACGATCGCGTCCTCGGTCGCGGCCGCCTGCAGTTCGAAGTTGAACTGGCGGCAGAAGCGCTTGCGCAGGGCCAGCCCCCAGGCCCGGTTGATGCGGCTACCCCACGGGGTGTGGATCACCAACTGGGTGCCGCCGGATTCATCGAAGAAGCGTTCCAGCACCAGCGTGTGCTGGCTCGGCAGCACGCCCAGTGCGGCTTTGGCGCGGGCCAGATAGTCGACCAGCTGCTGCGCGGCGGCCTCGTGCAAACCGATCTGATCGCGCAGCCAGCTCAACGCGGCGGGTACGCCGCCGGCGTCGAGCTGGGTGGATATTTCCTCGCGCAGGCGCGACACGCCGAACGACAATTCGTTGCTGCGCCCGGGTTCTTCGCCCAGCCAGAACGGGATGCTGGGTGGTGCTCCCTTCGCGTCCTCCACCCGCAGCCGGTCGCGCTCGACGCGCTGGATGCGGTAGCTGGTATTGCCGAGCTGAAAGACGTCGCCAGCCATGCTCTCGACCGCGAAATCCTCGTTCACTGTGCCGACGATGATCGCCTGCGGCTCCAGCACCACCTTGTAGTCGGCAGTGTCGGGGATGGTGCCGCCAGAGGTGAGCGCGGTCAGCCGGGCGCTGCGGCGGGCGCGCAACTGGCCGTGCACCGCATCGCGATGCAGATACGCGGAACGCTGTCCGCGACTGGTGCTGAAGCCCTCGGCCAGCATGCGTACCACGGCATCGAAGTCGGCGCGAGAAAGGTCGCGATACGGGTAGGCGCGGCGCACCAGCTCGTACAGCGCGTCCTCGCTCCACTCCTGGCTGGCCACCTCGGCGACGATCTGCTGGGCGAGCACGTCAAGCGGTTGCGGTGGCATGATCAACGCATCCAGCTCGCCGCGCCGCACGCAGTCGAGCAGGGCGGTGCATTCGATCAGGTCGTCGCGCGTGGTCGGGAACAGCCGCGCCTTCGGCGTGCCGTCGATGCTGTGACCGGAGCGGCCGGCGCGCTGCAGGAAGGCCGCGATCGAGCGCGGCGAACCCAGTTGGCAAACCAGATCGACGTCGCCGATATCGATGCCCAGCTCCAGCGAGGCGGTGGCCACCAGCACCGACAACTCGCCGCGCTTTAGCCGCTGCTCGGCATCGAGCCGCAACTCCTTGGCCAGACTGCCGTGGTGGGCGGCGACGTGTTGCTTGCCCAGTCGCTCGGACAGATGGCGCGCCGCGCGCTCGGCCATCCGCCGCGTGTTGACGAACACCAGGGTGGTGCGATGCGCCTGCGCCAACTGCGCCAGCCGGTCATAGACCAGCTCCCAGCAGTCGTTCGACATCACCGCTTCCAGTGGTACTGGCGGCACCTCGATCGCCAGGTCGCGTGGGCGGGTGTGGCCCGTATTGATGATGGTGACGTCGCTGCTGGTGTTCGCGTCCTCTGCGCAAGGGGGAGAGGGGGACGACGCGCCGACCAGAAAGTCGGCAATCACCTCGATGGGTTTCTGCGTTGCCGACAGCCCGATCCTCAACAGCGGCCGCTGGCACAGCGACTCCAGCCGCGCCAGCGACAACGCCAGGTGCGAGCCGCGCTTGCTGCCGGCGATGGCGTGGATCTCGTCCACGATCACCGTGCGTGTATCGCCCAGCATCGCGCGCCCGGAGGCCGATCCGAGCAGTACGTACAGCGACTCCGGCGTCGTCACCAGGATATGCGGCGGCAGCTTGCGCAGCAGGTTGCGCTCGGCCTGCGGGGTGTCGCCGGTGCGCACTGCGGTGCGGATCGCCACGTCGGGCAGGCCGAGCTTTTCCAGCTCGGCGCGGATGCCTGCCAGCGGCTCCTCCAGGTTGATGTGGATGTCGTTGGACAGCGCCTTCAGCGGCGACACGTAGACCACGCGGGTGGCGTCGGGCAGGGTGCCACCGTGCGCCACGCCTTCGCGCACCAGCGCGTCGATCGCGGCGAGAAAGGCGGTCAGCGTCTTGCCCGAGCCGGTCGGCGCGGCCACCAGGGTGTGCCGCCCCGCGCGGATCGCCGGCCACGCCCCGGCCTGAGCCGCGGTGGGCGCGGCAAAGCGGCGCCGAAACCAGCCGGCTACAGCCGGATGGAATGCGTCGAGGGGGCAGGAATCCGTGCGCATCGGTGATCGCCCGAGCGGCTGCGTGGGAGCACTCATCCGATCATATATGGGGCCCGGCACAGATGGCTCAATCCACGCGGCGCAGCGGGATGCAAGTGGATGACCGCCATGTCAGTATTCACGTTCGATCTGCGCACAGGGGCGCGGCGGCCAGCATTGAAAAGGAGGGCAGGTGGAGCAACCGGGACAGACGATGCCGTCGCGCAGCAGCGCGGCTGGCAGCAGCACCACATGGCTGGACATGACTGACGGCCAGTCGCTGATGCTGCGCGACTGGCCGCTGGAAAAGGCACGCGGCGCCGTGTTGATCGTGCATGGACTGGGCGAGCACAGCGGTCGCTATGACCGTTTGGCCGAATGGTTCAACCAGCGCGGTTACAGCGTGCGCGCGTACGACCAGCGTGGCCACGGGCAGTCACCGGGACGGCGCGGTGCGCTGCGCCACGGCGACGATCTGCTGGCCGATCTCGCTGCCGTCTATACCGACTACGCCAGCGCCCAGGCACACACACCGTTGCTGCTGGGTCACAGCATGGGTGGCCTGGTCGCCCTGCGCGCCGTGCTCGATGGCTGCATCGCGCCGCCGGCGCTGGTGCTGTCCTCGCCCGCGTTGCGCAGCTGGGAGTCGCCACGGATGATCCGGCTGGCCGGCCTGCTCAGTCGCATCGTGCCGAACCTGCCGCTGCGCAATGGCCTGGATGCCAGCAAGCTCTCGCATCTGACCGAGGTGGTGGCCGACTACAGCAACGATCCGCTGCGGCATGGCTGGATCACGCCGCGCCTGGCCCATTTCATCTTTCGCGATGGCGCCGCCTGCATTGCCGATGCCGCGCTGCTGTCGGTACCGACCTTGCTGCTGGTGGCCGACGCCGACGAGCTGGTCGATCCGGCCGGTAGCCGCGCCTTTGCCAAGGCCGCGGCGCGCAGCGGACAGCTCACCACGCGCTATTTCTCCACCCTGTACCACGAGCTGTTCAACGAAGCCGAGCCCGGTCGCAGTCAGGTCCTGATGCAACTGGCCGACTGGCTGGGTCGCCAGCGGCGCGACTGAGCACCCGCGCCGGCCACGCGTTTTTTCCGCGATCTTCAGCGTGAACCGGCATCGGAACTATGGCTGCGACTCCTGCCAGTCGCTGGCGGGAATCTCGAACACCACGCGCAGGCCGCGACCATCCCTGCCGGGTTCGGCGTAGATGCGGCCATTGTGCAACTGGATGATGCTGCGGCAGATGGCGAGACCCAGCCCGCTGCCACGATCCTCCGTGCCGGTCTGATTGAAGCGCACGAAGCGCTCGAAGGCCCGCTCGCACTGTTCCCTGCTGAGACCAGCGCCTTCGTCCTCGATGCTGACTCGCCAGTACCGCGGCACAAACTCGGATCGCAGCGTGATCAGCCCTCCTTGCGGCGAAGCCCGCAGCGCATTGGTGAGGATGTTGAGCACCACCTGCCGCAGCGCGTGTTCCTCGAACGCCACATGGCCTTGGCCGTGATACGTGCATTGCAGGCGGCGGCCCTGGTGCTCGGCAAGCGCGCAGGCGTCCTGCTCGACGTTCCGCACGAACGGATGCGGATCCTGTATCAACAAATTCATGCGGATACCCTGCGCCTCGGCACGCGACAGAAACAGCAGTTCATCCACCATGCGGTTGACCCGGCCCAGCTCCTCAAGCTGGATCAGCACGGCATCCTCCTGCACCGGGCTCAAATTGCCATCGATGAGCAGTTTTTCGGCATGAAGCCGCACCAGTGACAACGGCGTTTTCAGCTCGTGGGAAACCTCCGCGCTGAACTGACGCACTTGGTCGAACGAGGATTCGAGACGGTCGAACATCTGGTTCAGAAGTCGCGCAAGTTCGGACATCTCGTCATCGATCCCGATGATCCGGATGCGCTCCGTCAGGTTATCCGAGCGGATACGGTTGGCCGTTTCGCCGATCATCCGTACCGGTCGGAGCATCAACCGCGAAAGACCAAGCCCGATCGCGATGCCGGGCAGCATCATGCCCAGCAGCAGAGCCAGGCTGACCTCGGTATAAGCCACCATGGTGCGGCGTTCCTGGCCCATGGATGTACCGATGCTGACGTCGAAGGGCGGCAGCGTGAACTCCGCGACACGCACCTCGCCAATGCCGGGGATGGCGCCGTTGAAGAGCCGCTTGCCCTTCACATCGGGAAGGGGGTTGCCGGCCAGGTTCTTCGAACGAAACAGGTTGCCGTACTCGCGCGAGTCGATGCTGATGTAGAAAAGCACGGACGCGTTTTCCGTGGTCTGACGGATCCGTTCGTTGATGATCGAGCGATTCAGAGACGGATAGTCCGAGCCGAGACGCGCCTTGATCTGCTCGAATTCCGTGGTATTGAGCAAATCCAGATCATGGGTCACGTAATTCTGCAGCAGCTGGTAACCGACGACAAAAAGGCAGGCGAGAGTAAGCGTGACGCTCAGCAAAAACCAGAACGTGATTCGCGCACCAATGGATTTCATATCATCTGATATCCGATCCCTCGCAGTGTCTTGAACATCGGTTCGCCCGGGTTCGCCTCCAGCTTGGTGCGCAGGCGACTCATATAGACGTCCAGCAAATTGGTGTCGCTCAACCCGGGCCAGATCCGCTCGGAGATGTACGATCGCGTAAGCGTGCGGCCTGCGTTCTGCATGAAGATTTCCAGCAGGGCGAATTCGCGACTGGTCAGATCGACGGTCTGTTCCTTGATCTTGACCGTGTGACCGAGCAAATCCAGTCGCACGCAGCGATGGGTGATCACCGTCTGCTTCACCGACGACTGCCGACGCAGCAGTGAGCGGACGTGCGCCAGAAGCTCCTCGAAACTGAAAGGCTTCGGCAGGTAGTCGTCCGCGCCGAGGTCGAGGCCCCTGATGCGATCCTGCACCGTGTCCCGTGCGCTGAGGATCAGTACCGGTTCGTTGAAGCCCGCACGGCGCCATTCCGACAGCAGCTGAAGACCGTCGCCGTCGGGCAGGCTGAGATCGAGAATGATCACGTCGTAGTTGTTTTCCGCCAGCTCGTCGCGCGCCTCTTGGCAGGTGCCGACCAGCGATACGGTATAGGCGTGCTCACTGAGCCCGTGCCTGAGGAATTCACCCAGCCGTTGCTGATCTTCCACAATCATGACCCGCATGCTTCACCCCCGCCAACCCCTGCTGGCGAGGCGATCTTAGGTCAGTCATGCATGGAACCGGTGACGCACCGCACAAGCCATCGGTTGAGGCGCCGCACGCTCCGATACGACGCCAGCGAGCATCACTACAAGCGGAAGGCCTGGCCTGAATTTTTTTTAAGAATAGCTACAGGTACCTGCAAGGTGCGCCTCGTATGGTGAAGACTCGCTCCGATCTGGCCTGCCCCATTCCCGACCGGCTACCCGACCGCCGAGATAAATTTCCATATGCCGTACCCATTTGTTCCTGGTCACCGGATCGCTGGCACCTGGGACTTCGCCGGACTTTGTCCGGACGGTCCTCGAATCCACCTGTGCAGTCCATGCAAGGTGAAGCTGGCTCGTTCGCTGCCTGTGCAGCAGGCGTGCGATAGCTCCGCAAAGGCGCCGCCGGGATAACACACGATGTCCGAAGTCGCATCTGCCAAGATCGCCGCCCGCCTCGACCGGCTGCCGCCATCACGAACGATATGGAAGATCATCCTGTTGATTTCGCTGGGTGGCGTGTTCGAATTCTATGATCTGTTTTCTACTGGCTACGTCGCCCCCGGCATGATGAAGTCGGGGCTGTTTACCCCTCAGTCCCTGGGATTTTTTGCAAGCCTGAATGCGATCAAGGTCGCAGGCTACGGCACCTTTGTGTTCAGCACCTTTGCCGGCTTGTGGGTAGGTGTGGTGCTTTTCAGCCAGTTGCCGGATCGCTTTGGCCGGCGCACGGTGTTTACGTGGTCGCTGGTCTGGTATGTGGCCTGCACGACCGTCATGGCGTTTCAGCGCAGCGGCGAAATGCTCAATGTCTGGCGTTTCGTCGCCGGAGTGGGTTTTGCGGTGCAGCTGGTCACTATCGACACCTACATCTCGGAACTGATCCCTGGCGTCGAGCGCGGTCGCGCCTTCTCCGTGAATCAGTTCATCACTTTTTGCGTCGTGCCGGTAGTAGCGCTGGTGGCCTGGCTACTGGTACCGCTCAGCCCGCTCGGCATCGATGGTTGGCGATGGGTGCTGCTGACCGGTTCGGTTGGCGCGGTGCTGGTGTGGCTGTTGGTGCAGGGAATTCCTGAGAGCCCGCGCTGGCTGGCCCTGCAAGGCCGCACCGACGAAGCGGATGGGATCATGGCGGCGATCGAGGAGAGGGTAGTTGCGGAGACCGGCAAGCCGCTGCCGCTCCCCGCACTGGTGCACGCGGAGGAGATCGGTCGGGGACGCTTCGTGGAAATTTTCTCGCCGCAGTATCGCAAGCGCACGCTGATACTTTCGGTATTCAACATGGCCCAGGTCATCGGCTTCTACGGCTTCGCAGCGTGGGTACCGACTTTGCTCATCGCGCGTGGCATCACCGTCACGCATAGCCTCGAATACTCCTTCATCATCGCCATTGCCAACCCGATTGGTCCACTGCTGGGTACTCTCTTTGCCGATCGAGTGGAACGCAAGCGCCAGATCATTTTCGGGCTGATGGTCATGGGTTTGGCCATGCTGGCGTTTTCTCAGACAAGCAGCACCGTCTTGCTGATCGTGTTGGGTGTGCTTTTCACGCTCGCCGCCAACGTCATGTCCTACGCCTACCATAACTACCAGTCGGAGCTCTATCCAACCCGCATCCGCGCCCGCGCCATTGGCTTCGTGTATTCGTGGAGCCGTATTGCTGCTGCCTTCGCGGGCCTGGCTATCGGCTACTTCCTAAGCGTCGGAGGCGTGCCCGCGGTGGCGGTCTTCATCGCCATTGCGATGGTGGTTGGCATTGTTGTCATCGGTGCCTTCGGACCAAAGACCAAGGGAATTTCGCTCGAAACGATCAGTCGCTGACGGGAATCGTGACGGTCGGTGGGCCTCTCGCAACGTCAGCTGTCGGCGCTCCACTACATGCAGTTTCGGCTGAGGACAGGCGCCGCCTTTTTTGCTCCCTTGGTCACTGACGATCTGGATTTTTTTGGTGGGCCGCGTCGCCACATCCCATGAGTGATCCGCACGAAAGTGGATGTCCGCGAATTCCCTAAACGAAAATTCATTCTATTTTCAGTCTGCTTTTAGACCGGGCGGCTATAGATGGCGACAGGTTTCGTGTAGTCGAAGTTACCGGGGGAGAAAATGTCGTTGTTGGGCGGCCGGAATCTTTGATCGTAGTGTCCCGTTCGGAATAATTCGGACATACCGTGGAAGGGGTTAAATCATGAAAAGCAAACATACCGTCGCATCTGCGATGCAGCCGGTTGTGACGGCATTTTCGTCACGGTCTGTTTCGGTGCAGAAGTTTGTGGATGATCCAGAGTCGCTATCGGGTAGGGGTACCCACACCCGACCCTTCGTGCAGCGGCCAATCGCGCGCGCCATTTTCATGATCGTGGCGGGGCTCGTGGCCACCACCGCCGCTGCGCACGCCGCGGACCTCGCCAGCGATTCCGTGGCCACCGCGGCCGCGGGCGGGACGAGCGCCCCGGCTGCCGATTCCGCGCCGCAGTCCACGGCGGCGAGCTCGGTCGCGGCGCCCGCCAAGCAGAAAGAGGCCAAGCGGCTGGAAGGCATCACGGTCACCGGCAGTTTGATTCAGGTCCACAGCCGCAGCGAGGTATCTTCCAGCCCGCTGGCGACGATCGGCCTCGCCCAGATCACCGCCGCCGGCCAGGTTTCGCTCGATTCGGCGATCGGCCGGATGCCGCAGTTCGCGGCCGCGCAGGGCCAGAGCGAAGTCGGCGACGTGCAGGGTGCCACCGGCTTTCAGGGCGGCCAGTCCTACGCCGACCTGCGCGGCCTCGGCGCCGAGCGCACCCTGGTACTGCTCGACGGGCAGCGCCTGGTGCCGACCAACCCGAACGGCGCGGTCGACCTGAACCTGATTCCGATGGCGCTGCTCGAGAACGTCGACGTGATCACCGGCGGCGCCTCGGCCACGTACGGCTCGGATGCCGTGGCGGGTGTCGTCAACTTCCGTCTGCGTCAGGACTTCCAGGGCATCCAGCTCTCCGCCCAGACGGGGGGGAGCACCAAAGGCGGTGGCCAGGAAAACAGCGCCAGCGTCGTCATGGGCAGCAACTTCGCGGACAACAAGGGCAACGCGGTCATCGACATCGAGTACAACCAGCGCGATGCGATCACCGGTGCGGATCGCACCTTCTTCTCCGACCCCGCGAACTTCAATCGTGCCGTGCCGCGGGCACCGGAGGGAATCTTCAGCGCCGGCGAGCTCGGTGGAAACATTCCGATTTCCGCGGTCAACTCCGTCCTGGCCGGCTACCCTGGCACGACACCGGTCGCCGGCACGGGCAACTACGGTGGCTACATCGGTGTGAACAGTGACGGCACCCTGTTCACCACGCGTGCGCCGGGCACCTGCGTGCAGAACTACAAGGGGCCGGTGGGCAAGATTCCGGGGCTGGCGATTTCCCCGAACTGCACGACGATCGAGAACTACCTCGGCAAATACTTCTTCGTGCAGGTTCCATCGCATCGGATCAATCTGTTCTCGAAGGTCACCTACAACGTCAACGAAGATCTTCAGGCCTATGCGCAGGTCAACTTCATGAGCTCGACGGCCACGGACAACAACGGCCCCGCGTTCTCCGGTCCGGGCAAGTTCGTCTACGTGCCGCAGGACAATCCGTTCGTGACGGGCAATACGGCGCTGATGTCCCTGCTCAATGCGCGCACGGCGTCGACCGCTGGCGGCATCCCGAGCACCGGGCCGCTCGAGATGGAATCCTGGTTGACCGGACTCGGGCCGCGCATCGAGAGCTTCCACTACAACGACTATCAGTTGACTGCCGGACTCAATGGCTGGTTCGGCTGGTCGAGCTGGAAGTGGAACGCGTTCGCCTCCTACGGCCAGACCAACTTCAACAACGATCAGCAGAACAACATCAATCTGCCGGCGCTCGAGACGATGTTGTACGGCACGGCGAACTACATTGGTTCCAATGGCAACAACTGCGTCGGTTACGCCTGGAATCCGCTCGGCAACCACCCGCTGAGTCCCGGCTGTCTTGCGTACGTCACGGGCACCGCGCACAACAACATGGTGCTCTCGCAGGATTACTTCCAGGGCACCGTGAGCGGGGACCTCGGCAGCCTGTGGGCAGGGGCTGTCGAGGCCGCATTCGGCGCCGATTACCGCTCCGATCGCTTCAACTACAAGGCCGATTCCTCCCTGAATCCGGCGTTCAACGTGATGCCATCGCCGATCCCTGCGGACATCATTTCCCCGTCGTACGACCTGATCGGTTCGACGGGCGGCTCGATGAATGTGGGCGAGCTGTTCGGCGAGCTGAGTGTGCCGCTGCTGAGCGACAAGCCGTTCGTGAAGAAACTCTCGCTCGACCTCGGCGAACGTTATTCGCATTACGACCTGTTCGGCGGCGAGAACACCTGGAAGACGAGCCTGCGCTGGCGGGTTGACGATGCGTTGATGTTCCGTGGCGGGTTCAACCGCGCGATTCGCGCGCCGAGCCTGCAGGAGCTGTACAACCCGACCGTGCAGGCGCAGGACAGCATCAACGGCGATCCGTGCGAAGTCGGCAGTCTGCAGCGCAGCAGTGCGAACGCCGCCCAGGTGGCGGCACTGTGCCAGGCGCAGGGTGTGCCGGCGTCGGTGTATCCGTCGTTCACCTACGGTCTCAATTCGGCGAACGGCATCATCACCGGCAACACGGGCCTGCAGCCGGAGAAGTCCGATACCTACACGCTGGGCTGGGTGCTGACGCCGCACTTCGAGGCGCCGATGGCGCGTGACCTTGGCATGTCCCTCGACTACTACCACACTGCGATCAATGGCGCGATCGCAGGCGTGACCCTCGATGCGGTCCTGCAGAACTGCTACAACGCAAACAACTCCAATCCGAGCTACTCGGCGAGCAATGCCTTCTGCCAGCGGATCACGCGTGATCCGACCACCGGAGCCATCACCTTGGGCCGGGAGTCCTCGCAGAACATCGGTTCCTATGTCACGACAGGCGTGGATGTGGAGGCTCACTGGGGGTTCTCGCTGCATGATCTGGGGCTGCCCCTCGGTGGCCGGATGAAGCTGCAGACGTTCATCTCGTACGTGCGCTCGCTGACGATCTCCGGCGTGCCTGGCGTTGCGGCGGCCAACTACGCGGGCTCGATCGCCGATACCAGTACGGCGTTGGCCGCCGATGGATCGAGCATCTCCGATCTGTCGCATCCGAGGTGGAAGGCCAACACGACGTTCGGTTACTCCATTGGTCCGGTGTCGGCGGCGCTGCACTGGCGCTATATCTCCGGGATGGCCGACCTGATGGGCGGCGCCGGCAGCGGCTATCCGGGCGTGCCGGCCTACAACTACTTCGACCTGGATGCCCACTGGCAGGCGACGCACGACATCATGCTCACAGCGGGCGTTACCAACCTGACCGACAAGGCCCCGCCGCGGATCGCGGGCGCACCACTGCTCACGGATGCGGCGACCTACGATGTCGTGGGACGCACGTACTTCGTCGGCATCAAGGCCAAGATATGAGGTAAGGCGCATGTCCCGGTTCCGGCTGCGCGTCCCCTCGCGCAGTCGGAGTCGAGCTGGGGCCGTTTCACGACAACGCTGAAAGCGTCTCCCACACCTGCGGACATAGTCCCTTGCTGAAAATCGAGCGGGATCGATACGTTGAAACAGCAGACATTGATGATGGCAGCGGATCAAGGCGAAGGTTTCGAGCAACCTTGCCGAGCGACATGTCGTGATGTCTTTCTTTCAACGATGTAGCTGATCGTGCCGTGGTTCGGGTTGTGCGCCGTGATCAAGCCGCACTATCCGAAGGCAGGCAGATGTCGTTCGCCGGTGGGGCTGGAACGGATGTTGCGCATGCATTTCGTGCAGCACGGGTTCAACCCGGCTGACGAAGCGTGCGAGGAAGCCCTGCTGGACAGCACGGCGCTACGTCGATCAGGACAAAGGGAATCAATAATGCGCATAAACCGTCAGCGAAAAATAATACGCTCGTGCCTTCGGATGGCGGCGCCCATCGCTGCGCTCTTTCTCTGCCTTCTGCCCATGCCGAGCCATGCGACGCGCTTCTACCAGCTGAGCTCGGCAGTGACCCTGCCGGGCAAGGCGCCGGCATGGGATTACCTGACCTATGACGCTGCACGCTCGTACCTTTTCATTGGTCGTCGGCACGAGGGTGTCAGCGTGTTCAACGTGGTCACCCACAAACTCGTGGCCACGATTGTCAACTCGCAGGGCGCGAACAAGGCGATTTTGGTGCCGCAGATCAATCGCGGCTTTACCGTCAATGGCGATGGCTCGACCACCGTCTTCAATCTCGCTTCCCTGAAAACGATACGACGTATCCCTTTCGGCACGAGCGCCGATGCCGGCAGTTACGATCCGGTGACCGGGCAGATCATGTTTACCATGGGCGATAGTGGCCAGGTCGCCTTCATGAATGCCCGCAGTGGCACGGTGACCGCCACTCTGCCGTTGTCCAGCGACAGGATCGAAGCCTCCGCGCCCGATGGCCACGGGAACATCTTCGTGGCCGAGCGCGATCGCGACGTGGTGTTGCGCATCGACGCACAAACGCACACGGTTACCGCGAGCTGGCCGACCGCACCGTGCCGCCAGCCGACCGGCCTGGACTACGACGCCGAGCACCAGCGCATCTTCGTCGGCTGCCGCAGCGATCATCCCTTGCTGGCCGTGGTGAATGCGGATAGCGGCGCGGTAGTCGCCAGCCTGCCTATCGGTCGCGGCAATGACGGCATTGTCTTCGACCCAGTCACACATCGTATCTACGCTTCGAACGGGCTGGACGCCAATCTGCTCGTGATCGACCAGGAAACTCCCGACCGCTATCGGCTCGAACAAGCCATCACCACCCGGCCGATGGCACGGACACTGGCGCTCGACGTGAAACGCGATTGCGTGTATCTGGTTGCCGCCGAGGGCGGCGTCAACCCGGCCAAGAAAGTGGATGCCGACGTTGCGCCTTTTTATCCGAACTTCTATTTCGACAACACCTTCAGCGTGCTTACCTACAAGAAATAGCAAAATGCTCAACTCGCCACGAGTTGTGCGCCATCCGGGGCATCGACCGATTCAACGGAAAGATGCTTTCGGAGCAGATGCCTGACCGCCTGATCAGGACTGGTACGACCGTCGTTCCTGCGGTGGATTTCATCATCTGCTCCCGCCCTAATCGGCAATCACACACACCACCCATGGAGATACAACGTGTCTGAAATTGCCTCTGCAAGGATCGCCGCCAGGCTGGACCGGCTACCGCCGTCGCGCACGGTCTGGACCATGGTCATCCTGATTTCACTGGGCGGCGTGTTTGAATTCTACGACCTGTTTTTCACCGGTTACGTGGCGCCGGGCATGATCAAGTCGGGGCTGTTTAGCGCCCAATCGCTGGGCTTCTTCGCCAGCCTCGACAGCATCAAGGTGGCGGGGTTCGGAACCTTCGTGTTCAGCACGTTTGCCGGACTGTGGTTCGGCGTGGTGCTGCTGGGCCACCTGCCAGACCGTTACGGGCGCCGCCCGGTATTCACCTGGTCGTTGATCTGGTACGTGCTTTGCACCGCCATCATGGCGTTTCAGCAAACAGGCGAGATGCTCAACGTGTGGCGCTTCATCGCTGGCCTGGGCTTTGCGGTGCAGCTGGTCACCATTGACACCTACATCTCGGAACTGATCCCAAGCGCCGAGCGCGGGCGCGCATTCGCCATCAATCAGTTCATCACCTTCTGCGTGGTGCCGGTAGTCGCCCTGCTCGCCTGGCTGCTGGTGCCGATTGCACCGCTTGGGCTCGATGGCTGGCGCTGGGTCGTATTGATCGGCTCCATCGGTGCCGGAGCGGTGTGGCTGTTGATTCGACGGATCCCGGAGAGTCCGCGCTGGCTGGCCCAGACGGGTCGCTTCGACGAGGCCGAGGCCATCGTCTCGATGATCGAGCGCAAGGTTCGTGCGGAGACCGGGCGTGAATTGCCGCCGCCCCGGCAGGATTTGCTCGAAGAGAGCGGCAACGGCGGGTTTCGGGAGATATTCTCCGCGCCCTACGCTCGCCGCACCGTGATGCTGTCGGTATTCAACATGGCCCAGGTCATCGGCTTCTACGGCTTTGCGGCGTGGGTGCCGACACTGCTGATCGCACGTGGCATCACGCTCACTCACAGTCTGGAATACTCCTTCATCATCGCCATCGCCAACCCTGTCGGACCGCTGCTGGGGACGCTGTTCGCCGACCGCGTGGAACGCAAGCGGCAGATCATGCTTGGACTGGTGGTGATGGGCGTGGCGATGCTGGCGTTCTCGCAGGCCAGCAGCCCGGCACTGCTGATTGCGCTGGGCGTGCTTTTCACGCTCGCCGCGAACGTGATGTCCTATGCGTATCACAACTACCAGGCCGAGCTTTACCCCACCCGCATTCGCGCCCGTGCCATTGGCTTCGTGTATTCATGGAGCCGCATCGCCGCCGCCTTTGCCGGTCTTGCCATTGGCTATTTCCTCAGTGCCGGTGGCGTGTCGGCGGTAGCCGTATTCATTGCGATTGCGATGGTCGTCGGCATCGTTGTCATCGGGATGTTCGGGCCGGCAACAAAGGGGATTTCTCTGGAAACCATCAATCACTGAGAAAAATTGTCGGAGTATTGGGGCGGCGCGCCATTCAGCAGACAGGTCGCCGAGTACTTTCCGATCGCGTTCAGCACCTTCGCCCGTCAGTGGTTAGGCGTGGTGCTGCCCGGTGAGACGTCCGAACGCTTCGAACGGCGGGCGCAGTTCAGATGGTCGCTGGTCTGCACGCCGTGTTTACCGCGATCATGGTATGTCAATGCGGCGGCAGGATGCTCAACCGGCGACGATTGATCGCTGGTGTCGGCTTTGCTGGCGCAGTTGGGCCCCATCAATATCTGCATTTCTGAACTTATTTCGGGCGCGGCGTGCGGCCGTGCCTTGCCTTTCAACTCGGTCTGCTGGAGCTCGGGAAGATGCAAGCCGGAAAGCCTGGTCATTCGTCACTAATGGGTGACTAAGCCGTGTCCGTCAGACTGACGGTCATGGATCAATCCCGTCTGTCCCTCTGGACCTGCGCGTTCTCGCGACTGGCACCTCACGCAACGCGACGCGGTATCGGTATCGCCATCGCGTTGGCGCTTTGCGGGTGCACGACATACCGGCCGCTCCCGCTGGGTGCGGGCGAGGGCGCGGCGAGCGTGGCGCAACTCGCGGCGCCAGGCGCGAACATGTCGGCGCCGTTGCAGGCTAGCCATCGCTTCGATCCCTCCGACGGACTGGATGCCACCGAAGTGACGATGCTGGCGGTGGCGAACAGTCCTGCGCTGCGGCTCAAGCGCGACGAGCTCGGGATCGCGCGGGCGCAGGCGTTTGCGGCCGGCTTGTTGCCCGATCCACAAATGGGTGTGTCGGCGGATTTTCCGCGCCAATCGGGCGCCGGCCTCACCACCGCCTACAGCCTCGGTCTGAGCGAAGACATCACCGCCTTGCTGACTCGTTCCTCGCGCAAGGCCGCGGCGCGCAGCCAGGCCCGCCAGGTCAACCTGGACCTGCTGTGGGCCGAGTGGCAGACGGTGGCGCAGGCGCGACTGCTGTTCGACCAGGTGCTCGACCTGCGCGCGCAGCAGACCCGACTCGACACGGAACAGGCCGCGCTGGCCACCATCAGTGGCTACATCCAGACCGCGCTGAGCGCCGGCAACCTTACCTACGACAGCGCCAGCACCGGCCTGAATGCCGAGGCCGACGTACACAAGCGGCTGGCCGATACCGCGATCGCGCTGCATCAGGCCGACAGCGACCTGCACCTGCTGCTGGGGCTGGCGCCGGGCGCGCCGCTCGATCTGGTGGGCGCGCCGTATCAGGTGTCGCCGACGCCGGCGCAGATGCACGCGGCGCTGGCCGAGCTGCCGCAGCGGCGGCCCGATCTGCTTGCCCTGCAGGCCGGTTATGCCTCGCAACAGGCCAGGCTGCGCAGCGCGATCCTGGCCCAGTTTCCCGCCCTGAACATCGGCTTCAATACCGCCCGCGACACCAGCGCGGTGTATACCAACGGGCTCAGCATCGGCATCACGCTGCCACTGTTCGATCGCAATCGCGGCAACATCGCGATCGAACGGGCCAGTCGCCTGCAACTGCATGACGACTATGCGGCGCGGCTGCTGGCTACTCGTACCGACATGCAGCGCATCGGCAGCGATCTGAGCACGCTCGATCACCAGCTCGCCGCACTGACCCGGCATGCAACGCAGCTTGACCAGGCGCGCGCCGCCGCCGAACTGGCGTGGCAGGCCGGCACGCTGGACTGGCCGACCTATCTGGCGATCCGCAGCAACGCGCTCACGGCCGACCTGGATCTGCTCGCTGTCCGGCAGGAGCGCGCGCGCCAGTCGATCGCGCTGGAGGCCCTGCTCGGCAACACCGATCTCGTCCCCGCCACTTCCACTTCCACGTCAGCGGCCACGCCATGAATCGTTCCCTCATCCTTCCCGCGCTGAGCGTGCTGCTGCTGTCCGGCCTGCTACTGGGTTGCGGCAAGGCGGCGCCGGATGAAGACGAGGCGGCGGCGCCGGCCGGTCAGGTCGCGGTGACCACGGCCGCGCCGGTGCAGCAAACCTTCCACAAAAGCATCGAGGCCTGGGGCAGCGCTGCCGGCGACCCGCAGCACGCACGCTCGATCAGTCTCGGTCACGGCGGTCAGGTCACCGCGTTGCAGGTAGCGGCGGGGCAGACCGTGAAACGCGGCCAGCCGCTGTTGACGATCACCCCGGACCCGACCGCTCACAGCGCATACCAGCAGGCGCAGACGGCGTTGACCGTGGCCCGGGGCGAACTCAGGCGCACCGAGCAACTGGTGGCACAGCGGCTGGCCACCCAATCGCAACTGGCTGTCGCGCAGAAGGCGCTCGCCGACGCGCAGTCCGCTCTCGACGCGCAGCGCGCGCTCGGTGGTGGCGCCGTTACCGAAACCATCAACGCACCGGTTGATGGCGTGGTCACCATGCTCAATGTCGGGCTTGGCGAGCGCGTCGCGGCGAATGCGCCGTTGTTGAGCTTCACGCCCGCGCATGCCTTGCTCGCCCTGCTGGGTGTGCAGCCGGAGGATGCTGCGCTTCTGCGCGTTGGCATGAAGGTGCAATTGCAGCCGGTGTACGGCACGCGGCAGACGTTTGTCGGCACCTTGCGCATGGTCGGCCAGTCGGTCGATCCGCAGACCCATTTGCTCAATGCCCAGGTCGAGCTGCCGGCTGCGGCCAGCGCCAGCCTGGTCGCGGGCGCACCGCTGGACGCGAAGATCCAGACCGCGGACTTCAGCGCATGGGCAGTGCCCCGCGCGGCGGTGCTGCATGACGAGCACGGCGACTATCTGTTCCAGGCGGTGCAAGGGCATGCCAAGCGGATCGACGTGACTTTGCGCAGCCCGCATGGCGACCCGGTCGGCGTGGAAGGCCCGCTGGATGCGAAGGCAAAAGTGATCGTGCTCGGTGTGTATGAGCTCAGCAACGGCGACGCGGTGCGGGAGTCCGCCAAGTGAGTATTACCGCCTGGATGCAGCTGCATCGTCGTTCGCTATTGTTTCTGGCCCTGATGCTCGCCATCGGTGGCATTGCCAGCGCGTTCCTGATGCCGGTGGCCTTGTTTCCGAACGTGGCTTTCCCTCGCGTGCAGTTGACCCTGGATGCCGGCGATCGTCCGGCTGATCAGATGGCGATCGAGGTGACTACGCCGGTGGAGGAGGCGGTGCGTCGAGTTCGTGGTGTGCGCGATGTGCGTTCCACCACTGGTCGCGGCAGTGCCGATATCGCGGTGACCTTCGACTGGGGCGCGGACATGGCCGCCGCGCTGCAGGAGGTCAACGCGGCAGCCGGGCAGATCCTGCCGCAGCTTCCACCCGGTACGGTGTTGCGCACCCGGCGCATGGATCCAACCACCTTCCCTGTGCTCGCCTACAGCCTTCGCTCGCACACGCTGTCACCGAGTGCGCTGCACGATCTGGCCGAGTACCAGTTGCGTCCGCTGCTCAGCGGCGTCAACGGCGTGGCCCATGTCGACGTGCAAGGCGGCGAGGTGGCGGAGTTTCACGCCGATGTCGATCCGGGCAAGCTGCGTGCGCTGAACCTGAGTCTGGCCGAGGTATCGGCGGCGGTCAGCCGCGCCGCCACCATCCAGGCGATGGGGCGGGTCTCCGACCACTACAAGCTGTTCCTGCTGCTGGCCGATAACCAGCCCAGAACAGTTCAGGCGCTGGCCGACATCGTGGTGCGCGCTGGCCCGGGTGGCGTGGTGCGGCTGGGTGATGTGGCGCGGGTCAGCCTGAGTCACGTGCCGCAGTGGATCCGGGTCAATGCCGACGGCCAGAACGCGGTGCTGATGCAGGTCTACCAGCAGCCGGACGGCAACAGCGTGCAGATCGCCAAGGAGGTCAGGCAACGCCTGGCCGACTACGCGCCGCAGATGCCGGAAGGCGTGAAAATCGCCAACTGGTACGACCAGACCCAACTGGTCACCGGTGCCGCCAGCAGCGTGCGTGATGCGATCCTCATCGGCATCGTGCTGGCCGGGCTGGTGCTGTTCGTGTTCCTGCGCAATACGCGGGTGATCCTGATTGCGCTGATCGTGGTGCCGGCGGTGCTGGCGATCACCGTGCTGCTGCTGCGCGTGCTCGGCATGAGCTTCAACATGATGACCCTGGGCGGCATGGCCGCCGCGGTCGGGCTGATCATCGACGACGTGATCGTGATGCTCGAGCACATCATGCGGCGGCTCAACCAGGGCGAGGGCGAGATACATGAGCGCATCGCCGGCGCGGCGTGGGAGTTCACCCGCCCGCTGACCGGTTCGAGCGCCGCCACGGTGGTGATCTTCCTGCCGCTGGCCTTCCTGTCCGGGGTTACCGGCGCATTCTTCAAGGCGCTCTCGCTGACCATGGCCAGCGCGCTGATCATCTCGTATCTGCTGACCTGGATCGCGGTGCCGCTGCTGGCCGATCGCTTCATGGACCAGCGCCATCTTGCCGAGCATCCGCCATCGCGCTTCACCACGCGCATGATGGACGGCTATCACCGCCTGTTGGCGCGCTGGCTCAAGCGCCCTCTGCTGGTGCTGTTGCTGGTGCTGCCGCTGTTGCTTATCGGTGGCTTTGCCTATACCCGCGTCGGCACCGGCTTCATGCCGGCGATGGACGAGGGCGGTTTCATCCTCGACTACCTGTCGCCACCGGGTACCTCGCTGGAGGAAACCGACCGGCTGCTGCGTCAGGTCGAGGTGATCATCCGCGCCAATCCCTATGTGGATACCTATTCGCGCCGCACCGGCCTGCAGCTCGGCGGCGGTCTTACCGAGGCGAACCAGGGTGACTTTTTCGTGCGCCTGAAGAACGGCTCGCGTCCCTCGACCGAGGAGGTGATGACCCAGATCCGCACCCAGGTCGGACAGAAGGTGCCGGGGCTGGACATCGAACTGTCGCAGTTGATGGAAGACCTTATTGGCGACCTGGTGGCCGTGCCGCAGCCGATCGAGATCCAGCTGTACAGCGACAACCCGCAACAGCTCGACGCGACCGCCAGCAAGGTGGCCGATGCGATCGGCAAGATCAACGGCGTGGTCGGCGTGCGCAATGGCATCAACCCGGCGGGCGACGCGTTGACCGTGCAGGTGGATCCGACCAGGGCGGCGCTGCAGGGGCTCGACCCGCTCAACGTCACCGATCAGGTTGCCGCTGCCATCGACGGCACGGTAGTGGCGCAACTGCCCATGGCCAGCAAGGTCGTTGGCGTGCGCGTGCGCCTGCCGCAGGGCAGCCACCAGCGACTCGAACAGGTGGCCCAGCTGCCGATTCGCGCCGCCGACGGCCACTTGCTGCCGCTGTCGCAAGTGGCCACCTTGCACGAAGTGCAGGGTCAGCCAGAGATCACCCGTGACAATCTCAAGCAGATGGTGGCTGTCACCGGGCGCATCAGTGGACGCAGCATGGGTTCGGCGATTGCCGACGTGAAGCAGGTGCTGGCGCGCCAAGGCATGTTGCCCAAGGGCATGTTCTATCAGCTTGGCGGTTTGTATCAGCAGCAGCAGCAGGCCTTCCGCGGGCTGACCATCGTGATGCTGGCGGCGATCGCGCTGGTGTTTACCTTGCTGCTGTTCCTGTACGAGAGCTTCCGCGTGGCGCTGGCCATCCTGGCGATGCCGCTGCTCGCGCTGCCTGCCGTGTTCATCGGCCTGTGGCTGACCGGGATCGAACTCAACATTTCCTCGATGATGGGCATGACGATGATCGTCGGCATCGTGACCGAGGTGGCGATTTTCTATTTCTCCGAACTGCAGGACGCCGAGAAGCAGCTGGCCCTGCACGGCGCCCTGCATGAAGCCGGCAAGCACCGCACGCGGCCGATCCTGATGTCGACCCTGGCCGCGATCCTGACCCTGCTGCCGCTGGCCCTGGCGATCGGCCAGGGCTCGCAGATGCAGCAGCCGCTGGCGATCGCGATCATCTCCGGCATGCTGCTGCAGCTGCCGCTGGTACTGCTGGTGATGCCGGTGCTGTATTCCCTGTTGCGTCGCCGCGATACCTCGCCGGCATGAGTCATTCAATCATTTCCTACTGCTCTTCATCCAAGGTGCCGTCATGAAAAAGCTGCTTCGCTCCGTTGTGCCGGCCTCGCTGTTGCTGCTGGCGCTGCCGTTCACCACTCACGCCGCCGCACCTGCACCCGCGCCGCGTGTGCTGTCGACGCTGCCGCTGGGCGGCGCGGGCGGCTGGGATTACCTCAGCTTCGATGCGGCGCATCGGCATCTGTTCGTCAGCCGTGGCGACCGCGTGCTGGTGATCGATGTCGATCATGGCAAGCAGGTCGGCACCATCGCCGACACCGCCGGCGTGCATGGCATTGCACTCGCTCCCGATCTTGGGCACGGCTTCACCAGCAACGGCAAGGCGGCCTCGGTTACCGAATTCGACCTCGCCACGCTGAAGACCGTCGCCACCATCACCGGCACCGGTGAAAAGCCCGATGCGATTGTCTACGACAGCGCCTCGCATCATGTGCTCACTTTCAATGGCAAGAGCCACTCCGCCAGCGTGATCGACCCGACCAAGGCGGCCGTGATCGCCACCATCGCGCTGCCCGGCAAGCCGGAATTCGCGGTATCCGATGGCGTGGGCCATGTCTACGTGAACATCGAGGACAAGTCCGAACTGGTCCAGCTCGACAGCGCCAGCAACAAGGTGTTGCATGTGTGGCCGCTGGCGCCGTGCGAGTCGCCCAGTGGCCTGGCCATCGACACGCGCCATCACCGCCTGTTCTCGGTCTGCGACAACCAGCGGATGGCCGTGACCGACGCGACCGATGGCCACCAGGTCGCCATGGTGCCTATCGGTGAGGGCCCGGACGCCGTCGTGTTCGATGCCACCGCGTCGATGATCTACAGCTCCAACGGCGAGAGCGGCACGATTACCGCCGTGCACCAGGACGATGCAGATCATTACCGCGTCACCGCCACCATCCCCACCCGGACCAGCGCCCGCACGCTGGCGCTGGATCCGAAGCTGCATCGCCTGTACTTGTCCGCCGCACGCCTGGGCAAAACCCGACAGGCGAATGGACGCCCGACGATCGAGCCGAACAGCTTCGGCATCATCACGGTCGGACAGCCGTAAGCGTGCGCGCCTGAACTCTGATTCTTCGCCGATCGCTGGCGCGATAGTCGGCGATCGGCGCGGACCGCCCCGCCCCGCTCAGTCCGCGTCGGGCGCCGCGGCGGATTCGGTGGGGGTTGATGCACGGGCCGTCGTACACGTATCGGCAGCGGGTGCATCTTCAGTCTCGTCCGGCGCGGTCAGTTCGACGCGGTTTCGTCCTTGCGATTTGGCGTGGTAAAGCGCCATGTCCGCGTCGTGTATCCACGCCGCGGTGTTTTCAATCTCCTCGCGGACTTCGGTGATGCCGATGCTCAGGGTCCACACGCCGGGTCCCTCGGCGCCCACCCGCTCGCCGTGCAGACGGATCCGCTCGCCCACCCGCTGTGCCGCCTGCGCATCGGTTTCCGGAAGCACCACGGCGAATTCATCGCCACTGAGCCGGCCGGCCACATCGCCCTCGCGGCCGTTCGTCCACAGGATGTAGGCGACCTTGCGCAAAAGCGCGTCGCCGGCGGCGTGGCCGTGAACATCGTTGACCTGCTTGAGGCCATCCACGTCGATCAGGATCAGCGACGCCGGGCGCCGATTGCGTCGAAATCGCAGCAGCTCGCGCTCGCTGGCGTCGAATATGGCCGTGCGGTTGGGCAACTGGGTGAGTGCGTCGGTACGGCTGAGCAGGGTGAGCTTGCGGTTCTGCTCGCGCAAATGTCCTGCCATGGCATGGGTGACCAGGCTCATGTGTGCCGGAAAGAGCACCAGCAGCGGTACGCAGGCGATCACGTTCCACATCGTGCTGACTGGTTCGAAATGGAAGCCGACCAGCCCGATCGCGACCAGCCCCGCCAGGATCTGTGCCGGAAAGGAGCGGCGCACGTGCTTCCAGCCACCCATGCTGAGGTGGTCCATCGCCAGCATCGCCACCAATGCCACGCTCGGCAGCAGGTTGAAATGCAAGAACACCACCCACGAGGTGCCCAGGGCGGCATCGATCATGAAGTTGATCGACTCGCGCTGTGCCGGTTGCGCCGCGCGGCGGGTCAGTCCGTAGGCGATGGGTGGCCACAGCAGGGCGCAGACCACCATCCAGGTCCACAACCAGGCAGGTGCATCGTATTGGGCCAGCACGGAGGAAACCGGCAGCGCCGCCAGGATGAGTCCTGTCGTGCGTACGAGGTAGGTTTTCTTGATGCGTTGGCGTCGAGTGCTGTGCATGATCCTTCGGTCCGAGATCGCCGCGAAGAGAGCGAAGCCCTGGCGCTGGCGCTTTGCCCGTGGCGGCTACACGAACCTTGGTATTCCCGAGCTTTCGGCTTGTCGCGCAATAACTTGAATGAGTCGACGACGCATGCTGCCGCTTGCCGAGTGCCTCCCAAGGTCGGCTCACCATGGAAGCTGGCAGCAGCAACAGCGTTGACGCGCAATATATTGCGTCAGCCTGCGTCATGACATCTTGCCCGTCCACGTGCAACATACGCCCTGACCGCCGCAGCAAGGAGCGGCCAGTGAGTCATCAGGGGAAACTGCCAATGCATCGTCTTCGTCAGTTCGGGGCGTTCACCGCCCATGCCTCTTCACAACGCATGCGTCCTCTGGCCGCCGCGTGTGCCGCTGCGCTGCTGCTGATCGTGACCAGCCACGCGGCTTCGGCGCAGGCAGTGCCGGAGCCGACTCAGGAAAACCCCGCCACGACCGCGCCGGCAGCGGCCAAACCAGGCGCGAAGGCACCGGCAGCTGCCAGCGACAAGAAGGTCAAACCCGCCACCACCGAACTCGGCGCCATCGTGGTCACCGGCATCAGCGGCAGTATCCAGAGCGCGATCAAGATCAAGGAGAACTCCAGCGACATCGTTGAAGCGATCTCCGCCGAAGACATCGGCAAGCTGCCGGACGTCAGCATCGCCGACAGTCTGGCGCGGCTGCCAGGCCTGGCCACGCAGCGGGTGGACGGCCAGGCCAGCGCCATCTCGATTCGCGGGACTTCGCCGGATTTCGCCGGCACCACGCTGGACGGGCGCGAGCAGGCGACCATCGGCGAGAATCGTGGCGTTCAATACGATCAATATCCGGCCGAACTGATCAATGGCGCGACGGTATACAAGACGCCCGACGCCAGCCTGGTCGGCCAGGGTCTGTCCGGCACGGTGGATCTGCACACCATCAATCCGCTGGACCTGGCCAAGCGTGTCCTGGTGTTCAATGCGCGCGGCGAACGCAACAGCAACGGCAACCTCAACCCCGGTACCGGCACCGGCGAAAGCGGGCACCGTGTCAGCTTTTCCTATGTCGATCAGTTCCTCGACCACACGCTCGGCCTCGCCATCGGGCTTGCCCAGGTCGATCAGCCGATCCAGGAAAAGCAGTACCAGGCGTGGTGGTGGAGCGCGGACAACGGCTCGGCCGGCATCGACCAGAACTGGGGTGGGCCACATACGCCGGGCATGCCCGACAACGTGATTTCGCAGGAAGGCATGCAGTTGCGCGCGCAGTCGCAGAGCCAGAAGCGCAACGGCCTGATGACCGTGCTCGAGTGGGCGCCCAACGAGTATTACTACTCCAAGCTCGACCTGTACTACTCCACCTTCGACAAGGAAAAATTCACCAACGGCGCGCAGTGGTCGAGCAGCCCGTGGGACAACATTTCCTACAACAACGTGGCAACGTCGCCCGGCTCGCCCTTGCCCATCGTCACCTCGGGCACAGTCAACGGCATCGCGCCGATCATGCAGAACGAATACACCAAGGAAAAGGACAAGCTGTATTCAATCGGCTGGAACAACAAGCTCACCATCGACGACTGGACGGCAATGGCCGACCTGTCGTCCTCCAGTGCCACGGTGCACTTGCACGACGCCTACCTGTTCAGTGGCCTGGCCAATGGCGGGCTCACCAACGTCGCGTTCAACACGCCGGCTGGCTCCGACTATCCGTACTTCAGCCCGAGCGTCGACCTGGGCAACCCGGCCAATGTGGTGTTCACCGACCCGACCGGCTACGGCTACAACGGTCGTCAGGAATTGGATAGCCAGGTCGACAAGATCCATGCGCTGCGCCTGCAGCTGAGTCATCCGGTGGGCTGGATCTTCAGCAACGTGGATCTGGGTTTTGCCTATTCGGATCGCACCAAGACCAAACAGGCCAACGTCGACTTCGCCTGGCTCAACGGCAACGGCTCCACCCAGGGCACCTACCAGAACCACTTCAGCACACCGATCGATCCGGGCCTGCTCTACAACCCCACCTCGCTGGGCTACGGCGGCATTCCGGGCATCGTCAACTACAACGTGCTCGGCGCGCTGGCCAGTCAGTTCTACCTCACCCCGCAAAACGGGCAGGGCGACTGGAGCCGCAATTACAAGGTCGAGGAAAAGGTGCCGCTGGCCTACGTCAAGTTCGACATCGACACCACGGTGGCCGGCATCCCGCTGGGCGGCAACGTCGGGGTGCAGATGGTGCATACCGAGCAGTCATCCCAGGCCCTGCAGACCGACGGCAATACCCTGGTCGGCAGGATTTCCGGGGGTACCTCGTACAACAACGCGCTGCCCAGCCTGAATCTGAAGGCCGACCTCGGCAACCGGCAATACCTGCGTTTCGGCCTGGCCAAGACCATGGCACGCGGACGTATCGATGACGAGAAGGTTTCCACCTCCGCCTACGTGTCGAAGCTCACCAACGGCCCGCAGGCAGGCCAGGTGCTGTGGTCCGGCAGCGGCGGCAACCCCCAGCTGAAACCTTATGTCGCAGTCGGCACCGACCTGTCGTGGGAAAAATACTTCGGCGAGGCGAGTTATGTGGCGGCGGCGGTATTCCACAAGAACCTGCTGAACTACATCTACAACCAGACCATCCTCGACTACAACTTCTCCAACTACACCAACGACACGCCGACCCTGGTGCCCACCAGCAACATCGGCTCGTTCACCACGCCGAAAAACGGTACCGGCGGCAAGATGGACGGACTGGAGTTGTCCGGCTCGCTGGAGGGCGGCCTGATCGCTCATGCGCTGGAAGGCTTCGGCGTGCAGGCCAATTACTCGCTCACCAACAGCTCCATCCCGACCAGCTCCGTGTCATCGATTCCTGGCGGCCCCCACACGCTGCCGGGCCTGTCGCGGCAGGTGGCCAACCTGACCTTGTTCTACGAACGCTACGGGTTCTCGGCGCGCGTGGCCGAACGCTATCGTTCGTCCTACACCGGCGAGGCGGTGGCCCTGTTCGACCAGCTCGGTTACACCACGATCCTGGCCAACCGGCAAACTGATCTGCAGCTGGGCTATGCCTTCTCCAGCGGTCGCTGGAACGGGCTGTCGATCCTGCTGCAGGTCAACAATCTCACCAATACCTCCGATTCGACGGTGCAGTTCGCCACGCTTCCCAACAACGTGCCGCTGACCCGTCCGCTGGAATACGACACCTGGGGACGCACCGTGCTGCTGGGCTTCAACTACAAGATCTGACGCACCGGGCGCTGCGTTGCAGCGCCCTTTTCTTCCCCCTGTGTGACCGTGTGCGCGATTACCTGCCTGCCGGCCGGCCCGTGCCGCAGTAGCATGTGCGCCGGGGAAGCGGGAATCAGTGCAGTTCGAGTGCCTCGCCGGAAACCACATGCCTGGAGAACATCAGGCGGAAGATTCAGACCAACGAGGCGGCTCATGATCGGCACGAAGTGGTGGGGATGGTTAGGTGTGGCGCTGGCAACCGTCAGCGGTGGCAGCTTGCTCGCCGCCGAGGTAGCCACGCCGCTGCCCACGGGAGCTGATCGTCGTGTACCGCCGCCGACGCACTACAAGGACTGGCCGGCGATCAAGAGCCGGCTACCCGCCGATCCCGCGCTGGAAGCGCGTGTGCGCGAGATCGTCGCGAGCATGACCCTGGCCCAGAAAATCGGCCAGATGACGCAGGCCGAGATCAAGACGATCACGCCAGCCGAGGTGCGTACGTTCTACATCGGTTCGGTACTCAACGGCGGCGGCTCCTGGCCGGCCGGCAACAAGCACGCCGGCATCAAGGACTGGCTGGCGCTGTCCGACGCCTACTACGACGCGTCGATGGCTACCGACATGGCGATCAAGGTGCCGGTGATCTGGGGCATCGACGCCGTGCACGGCGACAACAATGTGTTCGGCGCCACCCTGTTCCCGCACAACATCGGCCTGGGCGCGGCGCACGACCCGGCCCTGATCGAGGCCATCGGCGCGGCCACCGCCAGGGCGGTACGCGCCACCGGCGTGGAGTGGGCGTTTGCGCCAACCCTCGCGGTGGCACAGAACGCCCGCTGGGGCCGAACGTACGAGAGCTTTTCCACCGAGGGTCCGCTGGTGCGCGAGTACGCGCGCGCCTATGTGAGCGGGCTGCAAGGCAGCTTCGGCGACCACAGCGTGATGGCCACCGCCAAGCATTTCATCGGCGACGGCGCGACCCAAAACGGCAAGGATCAGGGCGACGCGAAAGTCAGCCAGTTCGACATGATCAACACCCACGGCGCGGGCTACTTCGGCGCGCTCGAGGCCGGCGTGCAGAGCGTGATGGCGTCCTACAGCAGCTGGAACAACGTTGCCGCCGGCATCGACTACGGCAAGATGTCCGGCGCGCGCGCGCTGCTGACCGGCGCACTGAAGGACAAGATGGGCTTCGACGGCTTCATCGTGTCCGACTGGAACGCGATCGGCCAGTTGCCCGGCTGCAGCAACGCCAGTTGCCCACAGGCGATCAACGCCGGCATCGACATGGTGATGGTGCCCGACGACTGGAAAGCCTTCATCGCCAACACCACCCGCCAGGTCAACGACGGCGAGATCCCGCTGGCGCGTATCGACGATGCGGTCAGTCGCATTATCCGGGCCAAGTTGCGCATGGGCCTGTTCGGCACGCGGCCCTCGCAGCGGGCCGGGGCCGGCGATGCCGCGCTGCTGCAGAGTCGCGCGCTGGCACGGCGCGCCGTGCGCGAGTCGCTGGTGTTGTTGAAGAACAATCACCACGCGCTGCCGTTGAAAGCCGGTGCGAAAATCCTGGTCGTCGGCAAGAGTGCCGACAGCCTGCCCGACCAGACCGGCGGCTGGTCGCTGACCTGGCAGGGCACCGGCAACAGCAACGCCGATTTCCCGAACGGCGAGAGCATCCTGGCCGGCCTGCGTGACGTCGACGGCGCGGCGAATGTCAGCTACAGCGCCACGGGCGAGGGCTTCGATCTGCAGTCGTTCGACGTGATCGTGGCGGTGATCGGTGAAACCCCGTATGCGGAAACCATGGGCGACATCCAGCCCTCCGCCACCATGCGTCACAGTGATCGCTATCCGGAAGATCTGGCCGTGCTGCAAACGGTAGCCCGCGCGCACAAGCCGGTCGTCACCGTGTTCGTCGCCGGTCGTCCGCTGTACGTCAACAACCTGATCAACCTCTCCGACGCGTTCGTCGCCGCGTGGCTGCCCGGCACCGAAGGCGCGGGCGTGGCCGATGTGTTGTTTGCGGCCAAAGCCGCCAGCGGCCGCTACGACTTCAGCGGCACGCTGGCCGCGCCGTGGCCGGCCGTGCCCTGTCCGTATGCGGGCGCAGCCAGCGACAAGGCCAGCCGCTGGCTGTTTACGCCGGGCTACGGGCTGCACTATCCCGATAGCCACGTGATGGGCGCGCTGCCGACCTATCCGGCCATCGACGCCTGCGCCGCGGCGTCGGAGCTGACGATATTCCACACGCTGGCGGTGCTGCCGTTCGCGCTCTATCTGGCCGACGACAACCCGCTGCATGCCGCGCATGACGTGGGGCCGGACCTGAACTCGGTCACCGCATGGCCGGCCAGCCATCCGGTGCTGCGTTTGAGCACGGTGCAGGTCAACACGCAGCAGGACGCCAAGTCGGTCAGCTGGCTCGGCGCCGGCCGGTTCTTCGCGCGCAGTCCGCAACCCAGAAACCTGAAGCCGCTGGCTGCTGCGCACGCCGCGCTGCAGTTCGACGTGGTGATCAACACGCCCGCCAAGGGGGCGGTGAAGCTGTACATGGGCTGCGGCGAGCATTGCAGCAGCAGCGTCGACCTGACCCGCACCTTCGCCAGCTATGTCAGCGGCGCGCGCCACACCGTGTCGATTCCGTTGCCGTGCTTTGCCGGCAACGACAACGACCTGTCGCATGTCGATGTGCCGTTTGGGGTGCTGGCCTCGGCGCCATTCTCCGCCGCGTTTGCCGACGTGAAAATCATCAAGGTGATGGATGGGCGGGCCGAGCTGCCATGCGCCAGCGTGGCTGCTCCATGACGGTGAGGTGGTTGCAGGTGCGTTGCGTACGCCATGACTGAGCAAGACGATACCTCGCACTGGACCGTGCCGTGGTTCTTCTTCTGGCTCGTCACGTTCACCGCGCTCGCCCTGTATGCATCGGGCCTCAGGCCGCCCGCGGTTGCGCCTGTGTTTGCGCCGCCGCCGCCGGCCAGGGCCACCGTCGAGCTGTGGCTGAGCACGGCCAATCGCCGACTGCAATTGGCGCGGCAACCCGATATCGAAATGAGCGCACAGGAGCTGGCCCCTGCCGATATCGTGATCGACACCAGCAAGACCTATCAGTCGATCGTCGGCTTCGGCGCCGCGTTGACCGACTCGTCGGCGTGGCTGATCCAGAACAAGCTGGACGAGCGCCAACGCGCTGCACTGTTGCAGGAGCTGTTTGGCCCGCCGCCCAATCTCAACCTCAACATGACGCGGCTGACCATCGGCTCCTCGGACTTTTCGCTGCAGCAGTACACGCTGGACGATCTTTCGCCGGGCCAGGTCGATCCCGCGCTGGAGCATTTCAACCTCGCCTCCAACCTGGGTGACGTGATACCGACCGTGCGTGAGGCAATGGCCTTCAATCCGCAGCTGCATGTCATCGCCTCGCCGTGGAGCGCGCCGGCGTGGATGAAAACCAGCGCCAACCTGATTGGCGGCGAGTTGCTGCCACAGTACGAGAGCACCTACGCCGATTACCTCCTCAAGTACATCGACACCTACCGCCGCTACGGCATCCCCATCTTCGCCCTGACCGTGCAGAACGAGCCGGGCTTCGTGCCCGTTACCTACCCGGGCATGGAGATGCCGGCAGCCACGCGCGAGCGCCTCATTGCCCAATATCTCGGCCCGGCGCTGGCCCGTCGCAAGCCGAAAACCCTCATCCTCGCCTGGGATCACAACTGGGACGAACCCGCGCAACCGTTGAGTGTGCTGTCCGACCCCGCCGCGGCGCGCTACGTCGACGGCGTCGCCTGGCATTGCTACCGGGGCTATGCCGGCGTGCAGAGCGAGGTACATCGCGCGTTCCCGAAAAAGGACGCCTACATCACCGAGTGCTCTGGCGGCGACTGGGCGTCCAGCAAGAACGGGGAACTGCTCTGGTTTTCACGCGATCTGATCGCCGCCGGGCTCAGGAACTGGGCGCGCGGCGTGGTGTACTGGAACCTGGCGCTGGACGACCACTACGGCCCGCACGTGGGCGGCTGCGACACTTGCAAGGGGCTGGTGGTGATCGACTCGCGCACCGGCGCGGTGAGCCGCAACGACGAGTACTACGCGTTCGCCCATTTCAGTCGTTTCGTGCTGCCCGGTGCCATGCGGGTGAAGTCCACCGATACGGGCAAGGGCCTCATCAATGTGGCGTTCCAGAACGCGGCCAATGGCTCGGTCGTGCTGGTAGCGGTGAACAGCAACCCCGAAGCGCGGGCCATTTCAGTAAGCCAGGGCGCCACTTATTTTCGTTACTCGCTGCCGCCGCAAAGTGTCGCGACCTTTGTCTGGAACCCGGATCAGGCCAGCGACCTGATCGTCCCGAGCAGTGCGGCATCGAGCACGCCGGCGCCGGCCGCGTCGGCCGTTCGCGCGCACCCGTGAAAATGCAAGCGCGCCACTTCCGCTGCCGCCCCGGCTGCACCTGACCGAGACCCCAGCGAAAGCTGGGGTCCAGACGCCTCGGCGATTCCAGCGGCTGGGCGGCCGATGCAGAAAGCCATGCCCACCTGCAATTCCGGTCGGCATCACCGAACCCTTGTAAGAGCGAGCCCGCTCGCGATGCTCTTCGCTGCCCCGTTGCATGGATGGATGGCCGACTTGCTGCAGGTCAGCGTGCCCACCATCAACGAGCATCTGAAAGGCATCTACGCAGAGGGCGAGCTGTCGCCTGAACGAACCCTTCGGAGTTTCCGAATAGTTCGCCGTGAGGGCAGCCGGCAAGTCGCGCGTCACATCGACCACTACCAGCTGGAGGCCATTCTGGCCGTGGGTTACCGGGTGCGCTCCGAGCGCGGCACCCAGTTCCGCCAGCGGGCCACCGCGCGGCTGCAGGAGTACCTGCTCAAGGGCTTCGTCATGGACGACGAGCGGCTCAAGAACCCACCTGGCCCCGGCGTACCCGATTACTTCGATGGGCTGCTGGAGCGCATCCGCAGCATCCGTGTCAGCGAAAAGCGCATCTACCTCAAGTTGCGCGACATCTTTGCGCTGGCAGCGGATTACCAGCTGGATGCGGCACAGACCCAGCAGTTTTTCCAGATTATCCAGAACAAGTTGCACTGGGCTGCCACCGGCAAGACCGCCGCCGAGCTGATCGCCGCGCGCGCCGATCACGCCCAGCCCAATATGGGGCTCACCAACTGAAGGGGGCCAAGGTACGGCGCAGCGACGTCACCGTCGCCAAGAACTACCTGCAGGCGGACGAAATCGCCGAGCTTGACCGCATCGTGGTCATGTACCTGGACTACGCCGAGGATCAGGCCCGCCGCCGCCACATGCTGTACATGCGCGACTGGCGCGAAAAGCTTGATGCCTTTCTCACCTTCAACGAGCGCGACATCCTCACCGACGCCGGCCGCGTGTCCCGGGCAGTCGCCGAGACGTTAGTTCTACGCAGACGAGCCTACGCAGCCTAGCCCCTACCTCCCTCGCAACAAGTCCTCCGCGTCCTCCGTATGAAAATGCCGCTTGAACGCCACCTCGCCCTCAGTCGGCTCCTCCAGCTCCCGCGCATAGCGATGCCCCGCATACACCGCATGCGCGATCAGTCCGGGGGCTTCGGCGTCGCCGATGCAGCGCACCGAGCGAATGCCCGCGTCGGCCCACTCGGTCTCGCGTAGCAGCAGATCCTGGTACAGCGCGTCATCGGGCAGCCGCGCGGTGACGGTGACGACGGCGTCGCAGGGCAGTTCCCGCACCGCGTGACCCCACACGTTTTCCAGATGCAGGGTGCTGCCGTGGAAGGCGGTGATGTTGTGCGATACCAGTGGCTCGATGCCGAGCTCGGACATGCGCTTGCGGATGTGGCGGTAGTCGAGGGTGTGCTGGCTCCACGGCGCGATGCTGTCTTCGGGCGTCACGTAGACCACAGTGCAGCCGTGCTGGCGCAATAGCTCGGCGGCGACGCTGGCGTAGTAGAAGCCGTCGTCGTCGAACACCACCACGCGGCCTCCGGAAATTCCATGATCGGGCAACACCTCGTGCATCAGGTCGTCGGGGGTGAACACGCACGGGTTGTCGACGAAGCCGCTGATGGCGGCGCCGTTGTTGCGGCCGTAGCCGTCGCGGCGCCAGTGACAGCCGGTGGCGATGACCACGTGCTCGGCGCCGAAGTCGAGCACGTCCTGCGCGCTCATCGGCGAGTCGCGATAGATGGCGACGTTGTTCATCTTGTTGAGCTGGCCGGTGCGCCAGTCGCGCACGCGCGCCCACTCGGCCAGGCCGGGCATGCGTGCTTCGCAGGTGACCCGGCCGCCGAGTTCGCGTCGCGCTTCGGCGAGGCTTACTTCATGGCCGCGCTGGCCGAGTGCACGGGCCGCTTCCAGTCCGGCGGGGCCGCCGCCGACCACCAGCACGCGGCTGGCCGAGCGCTTCGGCGCAATGTGTTCGGGGTGCCAGCCCTTGCGCCATTCCTCGCCCATGCTGGGGTTTTGCGTGCAGCGGATCGGCGAGATGGTCATGTCGCCGGAGACGCAGATGTTGCAGCCGATGCATTCGCGGATGTCGTCGATGCGGCCCTCCTCGATCTTCTTCGGCAAAAAGGGATCCGCGATCGACGGGCGCGCGGCGCCGATCATGTCGAGTACGCCGCGCTTGAGCTGGGCGACCATGGTGTCCGGCGAGGTGAAGCGGCCGACGCCGACCACCGGCTTGCTGGTGGTTTTCTTGACGAAGTCGATGAACGGCTCCTGCGCGCCCTCGGCGGCGAAGCGCGAGGGTACCGAGTCGTTGTACCAGGCGGCCAGGTTCACGTCCCACAGGTCGGGCAGCTCGGCCAGCATGGCGACGATGTCCTTCGCCTCGGCCAGCTCGACGCCGCCGGGGCCGAGCAGCTCTTCGGTGGCAAAGCGCAGCGCCACGGCGCAGCGATCGCCGACTGCGTCCTTCGTATCCTCAAGCACCTCGCGCAGCAGGCGCACGCGGTTTTCCAGCGAGCCGCCGTATTCGTCGCTGCGCTGGTTGCGCCGGCGCTGCAGGAAGTGCATCGCCAGCGACAGGTCGTGTGCGGCGTAGACGTAGATGATGTCCATGCCGGCGCGCTGGCCGCGAATCGCCGCCTCGCGGTGCCAGCGCCGGTATTCGCGGATATCGTGTCTGGTCATCGCCCGCGCCTGCGCGGGATAACCGTATTTGGACGGCTGGTGCGAGGGCGCCAGCAGCACCTCACGCGAGTACAGGTTGGACGCGGTGGGGCCGTTGTGCGACAGCTCCAGCGCCGCCAGCGCGCCGTGCGCATGCACCTTGTCGCACATCAGTGCCAGCGCAGGGATGTCGCGGTCGTCCCACAGCCGCGCTTCCACGTACGGGGTGAGGTCGCCGCTGGGATGGATCTCGCATTCCTCCGTCGAGACCACCGCCCAGCCGCCTTCGGCCTTGACCTCGCGCATCGCCGCGTGGGCCAGTGGCATCGCGTGGCCCATGCCGTTGCAGTGCGGTACCTGGAAGAACCGGTTCTTGGCGGTGACCGGGCCGATCTTGATCGGAGTGAACAGGATGTCGTAGCGGGGATCACGCATGGGGATCAGACCTCGACGGGTAACGGCGTTTTGCGGCGCCAGCGCATGAAGATATACAGCGGAAGGCCCGCCGCGCACAGACCCAGCGCGTACAGGAACGGTTCGCGCCCGGTGCCGATGAAGGCAAAGATCACGTACGCGGTCGCCAACAGCGAGATCGCCAGCACCGCACGCCCCGCGCCGGTGACCATGCCGCGCCGCCACAGCATCGCCAGCCCGATAGCACAGAAAAAATACAGCGGCAGGTTGGCCGCGGTGACCACGCGGGTGAGGAAAGTGAAGGCCGCCACCAGTGACTGGCTGTAGCTCATCCAGATCATCAGCGAGGCCAGCGCGCCGGTGACCAGTTGCGCCACTACCGGGGCGCCGTGCCGATTGGTGCGCGAGAACATCGCCGGCAGCACGCCGTTGTTGGCCATCGTGCAGGTGAGCTGACCGACCAGCAAGGTCCAGCCGTTGAGCGCGCCCATGCCACTGATCACCACGAACAGCGCCAGCCAGCGACCGAAGCCCACGCCGGCGAAGCGATCCATCAGCAGCGAGAACGGTGCGCTGGCATTGGCCAGTTCATGCTGGTTGATCAGCAGCAGCGGCACGGTGGAGACGACGATGTAGATCAGCGCAGTCAGTACGGTGCCGGCCATGGTTGCGCGCGGAATCGTGCGCCCCGGGTCGTGCACCTGCGCCGCCGGCACGCTGGCCGATTCGATGCCGAGCATGGCGAACAGCGCGATGGTCGAGGCCGCCATCACCGCGCCAAGGCTGATCGGCGTGGTCGGCAGGTGCGCCACATAGCTCGCCGGCGAGGTCACCAGTACCCAGCCGCCGAGCAGGGCAATCGCCAGCATCGGCAGCAGCTTCAGCGCGGTGGTGACGATCTGCACCACGCCGCCGCTGCGCACACCAAACAGGTTGATGATCACCAGCGACCACAGCAGCAGCAGGGCGAACACGGTTGGCTGGATCACGCCCAGTTGCGGAAACACCACCGTGATGTAACCGACCACGCCGGTGGCCAGCGCGGCATTGGTCAGCCACAGCGAGACCCAGTACGCCCACAGCGACATGTAGGCCGGCAGCTCGCCGATCGTCTCGCGGATATAGCCGTAGGGGCCGTCGGCCTCCGGCAGGGATTGCGCCAGATGGGCGAACACGCGGGCAATCGCCAGGCAGCCGAGCAGGGTGATGGTCCAGCCGATCAGCGCATTGAACCCGTAGGGCGCCAGCGAGGCGGGCAGCAGAAAGATGCCCATGCCGATCACGTTGCCCACCACCAGCGCGGTGCAGGTCCAGAAGCCGATCTTGCGGTGAGCGCTCGTGGCGGTCGTCATCGCTCAGAGCTCCAGCGAAACGGGCTGGCCGATCTTGACCACTCCGCGCACCTGGCGCAGGCATTCGATGTCGTGCAGCGGATCACAGGCCACCGCCAGCAGGTCGGCCGACTTGCCCGGCGCGATCGAGCCAAGCTCCTTTTCCCCGCCCAGCAGTTGCGCGGCATTGATCGTGGCCGAGCGGATCGCCTGCAGCGGGGTCATGCCGTAGCGCACCATGTAGGCAAACTGTCTGGCGTTGTCGCCGTGCGGGTAGACGCCGGCATCCGTGCCGAAGGCCATCTTCACGCCGGCCTTGACCGCCTTGCGGAAGCCCTCGCGCTGCGCCTCGGTGGTGTCGGTGTTCTTGCGCAGGGTTTCCGCTGCCCAACCCTCCTTGCGCCCGACGCTGTCGATGTAGTCGCCGTCGTAGATGTCGGCCACCAGCCAGGTGCCATGCTGCTTCATCAGCGCGATGCCTTCGTCGTCGATCAGCGAGCCATGCTCGATCGAGCGCACGCCGGCACGCACCGCGTCCTTGATGCCCTGCGCACCGTGTGCATGCGCGGCGACGAAGGTGCCGTGCTTGGCGGCCTCCTCCACCGCGGCGCGGATCTCGGCCTCGCTCAACTCGGATTTTCCCGGTTCGGTGCCGAGGGTCAGTACCGCGCCGGTGGCGATCACCTTGATGAAGTCGGCGCCGCCGGCAAGGATGTCGTCGACGCGCAGGCGCACTTCGGCGGGCGAGTTGGCCACGCCGCGGCGGAACTCCGGCGGCACCAGCGTGCCCGGCGGCAGCCCGGTCACTTCGCCGCCGCCCTGCGGGATGGTGACGTAGGCACCGGCCACGAACATCCGCGGCCCGGGTACCCAGCCTTTCGCGATGGCATCGCGCAGCGCCACATCACCGAACGCGCGGTAGGTGCCGACGTCGCGCACCGTGGTGAAGCCGGCCTGCAGCGTCTTGCGCGCGTGCATGGCGCCGATCAGCACATCTTGTTGCGCGGTCATCTTCAACGGCCCGGCCGGGTCGGACGACTCGATGTCGCCGATCAGGTGGGTATGCATGTCCATCAGGCCGGGCACCACGGTATACGCAGACCAGTCGAGCACGCGGGCACCCTTCGCCGGCGCGGTCCACGGCGTGACCGACAGCACCCGGCCATCGGCGATCGTCACCGCCTGGTCGCTCAGCGTCCTGCCGCTGTCCACGTCGAGCAGATGCCCGGCGTGCACCAGCAGGTTGTCGGCGGCGCGTGCGACCGGGCTGTGCCCGAGCAACGCAACCGCGAGCGCAGCGGCGGTGAGGGTCAGCCACAAGGGGCTCTTCATGCATCCTCTCCGAGCGCGGCATAGGCCGCACGCAACTGGTTGTGGAAATGCCACACGCCGCTCTCGCGTTTGGGACACAGCCGCCCGGCCTCGTACGTGCCCGAACCCAGGCCGCGCTGCACCGCCTCGCAGATCAAGATGTCCTCGCTCTGCACCTCGTCGCTGAACGCCTGGTCGGCGGCGATGCGCGCCTGCGCCTGCTCGTCCTGCGCGTAGTAGTAGTCGAACTCGACCCGGCAGCGGCCCGGGCCCAGCGGCAGGATGCGGTTGGTCTGCATCCGCCCCGGCATGATGTTGAGCATCACGTTCGGATAGATGAAGTAATAGAACGCCTGGCCGTCGCCATAGATGGCGCCGCTGTTGCGCAGCGGCGAGGACTGCAGCGAATGCCACGGGAACAGCTCGGTGTCATAGGCGCGGTAGTCGAGCACCTTGGACAGGCCCGGATGCACGTGCGGCAGGTGGTAACCCTCGAGGAAGTTGTCGACATAGACCTTCCAGTTGCACGCGATCTCGTAGCTGTCGCGGCGCAGGTAGCGCATCGCGGACAGGTCGATCGGCGCGATCCGTTCGGCGATGCCGGCATACACCTCATCGAACGGTGCCACCTGCTCGCTCAGCGCCACGAACACCAGCCCCTGCCATTCGTGCACGCGCAGCGGCGGCAGGCGGATGTCCTCGACCTGGAAATCGGCCGCGTCCTGCATCTCCGGTGCGCTGCGCAGCTGGCCTTCCAGGGTGTAGGTCCAGCCGTGGTATTTGCAATGCAGGGCGCGCGCGCCCTTGCCGTTGCACAGCGCCAGCGGCCCGGCGCGATGACGGCACACGTTGGGGAACGCACGCAGCACGCGATCCTGCCCGCGCACCAGCAACACCGGCACCGTGCCGATCTGCTCGACCACATGGTCGCCCGGCTCGGCCAGCTGGCCCTGCTGCGCCACCAGCTGCCAGCTGCGCGCGAACACCGCGCGCTGCTCCATCGCCAGCATCGCCTCGCCAGCGTAATAGCGCGCGTGCAGGGCGGTGGCGTGCGCCAGCGGCTGCGTCATCGTATCGGTGGACATGGCTGACTCCGGACGTGGTTTGGAAAGGTGCGACGACCCGCCGTGGTTCCCCGTTGGACGTTCCCTGCGTCCGCTCGCCCCTGCATTGTGTGGCTTGCGCGCTGATGCGACCAGCGTCCGGCGCGGCCGCCTGTTTTCACTGAGCGGCGTCCCCGGGTTTGAGAAAACGGCTGTACCAGTCCAGGTTGCGCTGCATCCGGTCGCGCACATAGCTAGGCAGCGTCGGCTCGTGGTGCTGGCCGGGATAGACCACCAGCTGGGTCGGCACATTCAGCGAACGCAACGCCTGGTACATCTGCTCGGCGCCGATGCAGGGCACGTTGAAGTCGCGTTCGCCGCACTGGAACAGGGTCGGCGTGGTGATCCGGTCGGCGTGCAGGAACGGGTAGCTGGCACGATCCCAGGTTTTCCGGTTGCCCCACGGTGTGCCGAGTTCCAGTTCGTACTCGCGCGCGTACTCATCGTCGCCGTACATGCCCCACATGTTGCCGGTGCCGGCGCCGCTGATCGCAGCTTTGAAGCGGGTGTCGCGCGCGATGATCTCGTCGGTGAGGATCGCGCCGTAGCTCCAGCCGCCGATGGCCAGCCGGGCGGGATCGGCGATGCCCATCGCCACCACGTGATCGACCCCGGCCAGTACATCCTGGGTGTCCTTGTTGCCCCAGTCGGCATAGATCGCCCTGGCGAAATCGAAGCCGCGGCCGGAGCTGCCGCGCGGATTCACCGCCAGCACGGCGAAGCCTTTGGCGGCATAGACCTGCCAGTCGGGCATGAACTCGCGACTGAACTGGTACACCGGCCCGCCGTGCACGCGCACGATGGTCGGGTAGCGCCTGCCCTTTACGTAGTCCAGTGGCAGCACCAGCAGCGCGTCCAGCGCGGTACCGTCCGGACCCTTGAAATGCAGGGTTTCGCTGGGCGCCAGCTGCATGTTGCGCAGCCAGGCATTGCGGTCATCCAGCGGGCGCAGCCGACCGTGGTCCAGCGCGGCCAGATCGTAGGGATGGGTATCGTCGCCGCCGAGCACCACGATGCGGCCGTTGGCCGAGACATCGAGATCGACATCGAAGCGGTTGCCATGGGTCAGCTCGGTGAGCTTGCCGCCGGGCAGGTCGATGCGCGCCAGGTGGGTGACCTCCGGCTGCTCGACCAGCGCCAGGATGCTGCGGCCATCGGGCGACCAGTGCACCCTGGTGAAGCAACGGTCGATCGGTGCCGGCAGGGTGGCCTTGCCGCTGGCCACGTCGATCACCGCCAGCTGCCACGGCGCGTAGTAGATCCACTTGTCCTCGCCGCTTTGCAGATAGGCAATGCGCCGGCTGTCGGGACTCCACGCTGGGCGGGTGCCCCAGTACGGATCGAGATCGGAACCGGGAAAGGTGGTGAGCTGGCGTTCGCTGGCGCCGGCATGCGGCGCGATCAGGTAGATGTCGTAGTCGAGGGTGCGATCCGGATCGGCGCCGCGTTTGCTGACGTAGGCGATCAGCTTGCCGTCGGGCGACCACGACGGCAGCTGCTCGTCGTGTTTGCCGGTGGTGAGCTGGGTGGCCTTGCCGCTGGCGATGTCGACGATATACAGGTGCTGGTGCCGGCTGCCGAGCCAGCCGCTGTCGTCGTCCTTGAACTGGAAGCGGTCGGTGACGATCGGCAGCGGGTTCTTCGGTTTGCTCACGCCCGGCGGGAACTCCGGATCGAAGGCGATCACCGCCAGCTGTTTGCCGTCCGGCGACCACACGAAATCCCTGACCCCGCTGGGGAGATTCGTGACGGGCCGCGCCTCGCCACCATCGGCGGGCATCAGCCAGACCTGGGTGGTCGCCTCGCCCGTATCGGCATCGCGCTTGCGGTCGGACAGGAACGCGATGAACTTACCATCGGCCGACCATTGCGGCAGCGACTCGTCGCTGTCCGGCGTGTGGGTCAGCTGGGTGCGTTCGCTGCCGTCGTAGCGCACGCGCCACAGATCCGATTGCGGCTGGTCGCTCTTGAGGTTCGCTGTGCTGACGGTGTAGACGACGGCGCTGCCGTCGCGCGACAACGCCGGTTCGCTGACATCGGCCAGGCGGTTGATGTCGGCGACGGCGAAGCGCGCCTGGTCGGCGCGGGCCACTGCCGTGCCGGCGAGCAGCACCAGCAGCGGCAGCCACAGTATCCGTCGCATGGACGGCCGGCGAAGTCGTTTCATCGGGCACCTTGTGGCAGCGAGGAAGACGGTGAGGCACCGCTGGCCAGCGCGCGATAGGCATCACGCGCCCGCTGGAGATAATCGAGCGTGGCGCGTTTCTCCGCGGGGGTGTTGTAGTCGTCGCGCGTCGACACGGCTTCGATCACCCGTTTCACCCACAGCGCGAACCACGCCGCATCGTCGCGCGCGCTCGGTGCCAGCACATGGTCGCCGAGCCAGACCGGATTGGTGGTGGCATAGGGATACAGATCCAGCAGCAGCGGATCGGCGCCGTCGTTCCAGGCGCGCAGCAATACCCAGCCGCCGGCGAGGTCGATCTCGCCTTCGCCGTCGAAGCGATGGTGGTCGCCGCTCAGGGTGAAGGTTTTCACCACCTTGCCGTTCTGCACCAGCTCCAGATGATCGATCGCCACCGGCGAGCGCAGCGCCACGCGGTAGTGGTGCTGGCCGGGTGCAGCCAGCGTGTCGCCGGGCTTCGCATCGTCGAGCAGCAGTCCGAGCAGCGGGCCGTTGCTGGCGAAGCCGTGACCCGCCTTCAGCGCGGCCAATGCGTCGGTCTTGTCGAGCTTGCCGCCGGTATCGAGGAACACGCGGTTGAGGCCGACCGGGCCGCGCAGCGAGGCATAGTTCGCCATTGCGTCGGTGCCCGCGCCGGTGGGCAGGTGGAAGCCGAGATTCAGCAGCCGGTACCACACCTGCGCGGTGGCCTTGTGGTCGGAGAAGCCCATCACCTCGATGTAGTCGACCTTGCCGTGGATCACATCCGCCGGCAGCTCGTCGGTGAGCACGGCGTCGTGCAGCGGATCGGGCAGCGTGTCAAACGGATGCACGTAGCCGACCACGCCGCCTTCGGCGTGGGCCAGGTCGGCGATCGCACCGTTGGTCGGGTACGGGCTCGCCATCGCGGTGTGCCGGTACGAGGCGAAGCCGGGCAGCAGCAGGTGGTCATCGAGGTTGAGCAGGCCCAGATGGCCCCACAGGCTGCTGTGGTATTCCTGCCCGTGCAGCACCAGGGTGCGCGCGGTGCTGGCCGGGTCGGCGTCGGTGCGGAAGCTGGCGATGTCGGGGAAGCGCTCTTCCTTGTTGACGACCAGATCCCAGGCCAGGTCGAGGTCCTCGGCGCGCGCCTGCTGCGCGAGGTGGGCGGGGGTGTTGTGGTAGTGGCCGCCGTAGTTCATGTGGATATGCAGGTCGGCGCTGATCCAGTCGCCGAAAGCCGACGGCAGCCGCTGCGGCTGCAACTGTGCGCGAAGCTTCGATTCGCTGCCCGCTGCGGCGGTCACCGTCTGCAGCCACGGCGCGTAGGCGAAGCCGTGCTGCACCAGGATGCGGGTGGTAGGCCCCGCGGGCACATCGAGCGCGCACGGCGGCGCGCATTCGAAGTAATGCGTCTCGCTGGTCTGCACGGCGCGATCGAAACTGTCGTCGGCCTGCATCCACGCCGTGCCCGGCGCATACGCACGACCGTCGCTGGCCAGCACCGCGACGCGTGCCGGTGTGCGTGCGCCGTGTTCGTCGACGATGTCGAGGACAAGATGCGCCTGCGGCTGCCGGTAGCTGCGTTTCGTCGCCGCCACCGTGCGGGTGGCACCGCCGAGCGCCTCGACCACGCGCAGTTCGGTGTTGCCGTCGCGGTTGTCGATGTAGGCGATGCGCTTGCCGTCCGGCGACCAGCGCGCGTTGCGGCGATCAAAGTCGCCGAAAGTCAGCGGCAGCGGTGGCGCGCCCGCGGGCGTGGTCAGCCACAGCTGCTGCCACTGCCGTCCGTGATAGCTGGAGTAGAGCAGGCGCCTGCCGTCTGGTGACGGGTCCGGTCGCGCGCTCCAGCCGGTTTCCTCGCTGAGGATGTGCCGGCGATGGCTTGGGTCGTCGACCGCTACCGACCACAGGTCGCCGGTGCCCAGGGTGATCTCGGGATTGCTGACGTAGTAGATCGTCTTGCCGTCCGGCGACCACGACGGATTGATCGCGTGATCAAACGCGGAGTAGTAGTAGCGGTCGGTGGTGCTCTTGCGTTCGCCGAGCAGCATGCGCGCGTGGTGCAGGCCGCTGGCGTCGAGGTCGGCGATGAACAGGTTGAAGTGACCGCTGCCCTGGGTCGACACCCAGGCGATCTGCCTGCCGTCCGGCGACAGCCGCGGCTCGACGTTGACCGCGCCGCCGGAGGTCAGCGCCTGCTCGCGCCCGCTGGCCAGATCCAGCCGCCACAGCTCGATCGCGTTGCCGTCGTAGCGGTCGAACACCACGCTGCGCCCGTCATGCGACACGTCGGGCTGGTAGTCGTAGGCGCTGGCTGCGTGGGTGAGTTCGGTGGCCGTGTCACCGTCGATGCGCTGGCGCCACAGCGAGCCTTGCATGCTGTAGACCAGCATGTCGCTGTCGGGCAGGAAGCTGGCCGAGGAGGGGCCGGTGGTGAGTTGTGGCAGATACAACTCGCGCCAGTAGTAGCTGTGCGGCAGGTCGACCTGCTTCAGCACGGGGTCGCGCGCGGCCTGCGCCGCGCCTGCACACAACAACAGGGTGAACAGGAAGGGCAGGCGATGGCGCATGGCTTCAGCCTCCGGCCAGGGCTTGCTCGAGGCTGGCGCGAATCATCGCGACGGCCTCGTCGATCTCGTCGGTGCTCACGCACAGCGGTGGCATGAAGCGCACCGTGCTGGTGCCGCATGAGAGCAGCAGCAAGCCGTTGTGGAACGCACGGGTGATCACCGCGTCGCACAGGTCGGTCGCCGGGGTCTTCTTGCCGTCGCTCTCGATCAGTTCCATGCCGATCCACAGGCCCTTGCCGCGCACCTCGCCGATGCAGGGGAAGTCGCGCTGCAGTTCGCGCAGGCGAGTCATGAAGTGCGCGCCGACGGTGGCGGCGTTGTCCATCATGCCGCCGCGCACCAGGTCGATGGTGGCATTGGCGGCGGCGCAGGTGATCGGGTTGCCGCCGTAGGTGTTGCCGTGCGCGCCGCGCTTCCACTGCGACATGATCGATTTCTTCGCGATCACCGCGCCGATCGGCAGGCCCGAACCCAGGCCCTTGGCCGAGGTGAGAATGTCCGGCTGCACGCCCCAGTGTTCGCAGGCGAACATCTTGCCGGTGCGGCCGATGCCGGACTGCACCTCGTCGAAGATCAGCAGGATGCCGTGCTCGTCGCACAGTGCGCGCAGGCCGGCGAGGAAGCCGTCCGGCGGCGTGAGGTAGCCGCCCTCGCCCTGCATCGGCTCGATCAGGAACGCGGCGACCTCGCTCGGCGGCACGCTGCGCTGGAACAGCATGCGGATGTAGTCGAGCACCGCCGCGCCCTGGTCGTCGCCGGCAAACAGGGGGCGGTACGGGTTGGGATACGGCACATGGGTGACGCCTGCCAGGGTGGTGGCGAAACCCTTCTGCTGGGTGTACTTGCTCGAGGTGAACGACAGCGAGCCGAAGGTGCGGCCGTGGAAGCCACCGAGGAAACCGATGAAGCGCGGACGCCCGGTGACATAGCGCGCCAGCTTGAGTGCACCTTCCACCGCCTCGGTACCTGACTGGCACAGGAAGCTCATCGCCGGCTCGCCCATCGGTGCGATCTCGGCAAGGCGTTCGCCGAGGCCGACCATTTCCTCGTGCCAGTAGTCGCTGGAGATGTGCAGGAAGTGCTCCGCCGCGTCCTGCACCGCCTTTACCACCTTTGGATGCGCGTGGCCGGTGGCGCACACCGCGATGCCGGCGGCGAAGTCGAGGAAGCGGTTGCCATCGACGTCCCACACTTCGGTGCCGCGGCCATGCGACATCACGAATGGGTAGTCGCGCGGGTAGGAGGGCGAGATCACCTCGGCATCGCGCGCAATCATCGCCTGCGCCTTCGGGCCGGGCAGGGCGGTCTTGATGTGGGCGGAGTTGGGCATGGTGTTCATGGCAGTCCTTCGGTTCAGAGCGGGATATGCACGGGACGCGCATGCGCCTCGCGAGTGCGTGCGTTGAGCGCACGCAGAGTGTCCAGTTCGTGCGCGCTTGGTGTGGCAATCGTGTCGAGCCGGTCGGCGACCTGCAGCGGCCAGCCGACGGCGGCGCGCGCCTCGTCGACTGTGGCGTCGGCGAACAGCGCCACCAGCTGCAACTCCTCGCTTTGCGGGTGCGGTGCCAGCATGCCGAAGTCGGTGATCACCGCGCGCGGGCCGCCGCCGGGTGCGCCGCTGCGGGCGCGTGCGCCGTAGCCTTCGAGGTAGCCGGCGCTGCTGTGGAAGTCGAGCTGTTCGACAAAGCTGCGCTTCGAGGCCTTCAGCATCACGAACACCTGCTTCGCATGCAGCGCGATTTCCGGCGCGCCACCGGCGCCGGGCAGGCGCGTCGTCGGCGCTTCGTAAGGCCCGATCACGGTGCTGTTGAGGTTGCCGTGACGATCGATCTGGGCTGCGCCGAGAAAGCCGATGTCGACGCGTCCGGCCTGCAGGTAATAGCTGAAGACCTCCGGCAGCGGTATCACGCAGGCCGCGGTTTCGGCCAGCTCGCCGTCGCCGATCGACAGCGGCAGCACCTCCGGGCGCGTGCCGATGGTGCCCGATTCGTAGATCAGCACGATCTCGGGCGCATGCGTGAGGCGGGCCAGATTGCAGGCCGCGCTGGGCAGGCCGATGCCGACGAAGCAGACACAGCGATCGTGCAGCAGGCGGGCGGCGGCGATCGCCATCCATTCGTCGCGCGTGCAGTCGCTCATGCGGCCTCCTGCTGCAGCCCGGCGAGGAATTCGCCGTGGTTGCGGGTGCCGAGTACGTGCTGCTCCATCCATGCGAGGAAGCTCGCGCGCTCGCGCCCGATCGCGTCCCAGTTCTGGTAGAACGCGTTGTCGCGCGCATAGTGGCCTTGCGCATAGGACGGGTAGGCGCCGCCATGGCAGAGCACGACGGCGTTGACGACCCAGTACGGCAGCACGATGGCGTTCATCGCCCGTGGCAGTTCGTCGACGATCTCCTCCACGGTGACGATCAGCGTCTTCGCCGCCAGCGCGGCCTCGCGCGCGGCGCCGACGATGCCCTCGATCGCCACATTGCCGGCCAGGTCGGCGCGCTGCGCGTGCAGGATCGTGACATCGGGGTTGATCGCGGGTACGGCGGCGAGGGTCTCGCCGGTGAACGGGCAGGACACGCTGCGGATATTCGGGTTGTGTGCCGGCAGGTCGGTGCCGACGTAGCCGCGCAGGATGCCGAACGGCAAGCGCGCCGCGCCGGCACAGAACGCCGCCGCCATGCCGGCATGGCTGTGTTCGTCCAGCTCAAGCCGATGTGGCCATTGCTGCTCGGCCGCATCGCGCAGGCGATACAGCGAGCCGACGCCGGGGTTGCCGCCCCAGGAGAAGGTGAGCTTGCGCGCACAACCCATGCCGATCATCTGGTCGTAGACCAGATCCGGCGTCATCCGGATCAGGTGCAGATCCCGTCGACGCTGGCGGATGATCTCGTGGCCGGCGGCGAACGGGATCAAGTGGGTGAAGCCTTCCAGCGCGACACTGGCGCCATCGACCACGTACTGCTCGATCGCCTCCTCAAGCGAAAGCATCATCGACTCACTCCACCACCGTGCGTGATTGCTCGCGCAGGTATTGGGCGAGGTAATAGAACGAGGCGATCGCCTTGCCGGTGGAGCCCGAACCCTTCCAGCCGCCGAATGGCTGATAGCCGGGCCAGGCGCCGGTGGTCGCGCCGAGCGAACGGTTGGCGTAGGTCACGCCGGCCTCGATGTGCTCGTGGAACCAGGCCACGTCGTCGCTACTACCGTAAACGCCCGCGGTGAGGCCCATCGACGTGTCGTTGGCCAGCCGCATCGCCTCGTCGCGATCGCGGTAGCGGTGCAGCATCAGGATCGGCAGGAACATCTCGTGCTGCCACAGCGGGTGCGCCAGCGGTGCCTCGGCCAGCAGCGGCTCGACGTAGTAGCCGTGGGCGAGTTCCGTACGGCCGCCGCTGTCCTGCCCGATCCGCGCACCGCCGGCAAGCACGCGGGCGCCATTGCGCAACTGCTCGGCGTGGTGTTGATAGTTGTCGTAGGCGGAGCGGTTGATGACCGTGCCCAGCCAGTGTTCGCGCTGCCGCGGATCGCCGATCGAGATGGCGGCGATGCGTGCCTGCAGGCGCTCGATCAGTGCATCGGCCACGCTCTCGTGCACATACAGGCGCGACAGCGCCGAGCATTTCTCGCCGCCCAGGCCATAGGCGGAGCGCACGATGCCGGTGGCCGCATCGTCGAGGTTGGCGTGCTCGGTCACGATGCACGGGTTCTTGCCGCCCATCTCGGCGATGCATGGTCGCGGATACGCACCACCGGCCATGTGTCGCATGATCTGCCGGCCGACCGGCACCGAGCCGGTGAAGGTGATGCCGGCGGTGAGCGGATGCTGCACCAGTGCCTCGCCGACTTCACGTCCGGCACCGGAGACATAATTGAAAACGCCAGCGGGTAGCTCCGCATCGCGCACGCAGTCGGCCAGCAGCCGGCCGGCCCAGGGCGTGTCGCTGGAGCCCTTGACCACCACCGTGTTGCCGGTGACCAGCGCCGCCGCCGCCGGGCCGCCGGCCAGCGCCAGCGGGAAGTTGAATGGCGCGATCACCACCCACACGCCGTAGGGCCGCATCACACTGGCGTTGTGCGAGACGATGCCCTCGATCGGGTCGTCGGGCAGCGCGTGCACATAGCCGGCATGGCTCTCGAAGTCGTCTGCATAGTGGCGGAAGAAATCGACCGTCTCCTGCGCTTCGCCCAGCGCCTCCATGCGGTTCTTGCCAACTTCCAGCACCATCGCGGCGGCGATGTCGTAGACGCGCTCTTCCATGATGTCGGCGACCCGGCGCAGCAGTTGCGCTCGCTCGGCCACCGGCGTGGCGCGCCACGCAGGAAACGCGGCGCGGGCGGCAGCCATCGCGCTGTCGACGTCGCGGTGATCGGCCAGGGCAAACTCGCCCAGTGACAGGTTGCGGTCGATCGGGCTATGCAATTGGACGTGCTGTGCCGCCTCGCGGTCGCGGCCATCGATGAACAGCGGGTGGCGCGCACCGAGGGTGGCCTGGACGCGTGCCATCGAGGCCTCGAATTGTTCGTGCATCGCGTCCGGCGGGTTGTACATGGTGGCGTAGGTAAGGCGGAAGCTCATCGGCGGATCCCTCAGGCAGCAGTCGGAAAGAAGCGCACCAGCAGGCGGTCGAGCAGGGTCAGCGCATCGGCCAGCGCATGGCTTTCGATCACCAGTGGCGGCGCCAGCAGCAGCAGGTTGCCGCGACAGGCGAAGGAAACGCCTTCGTCCATCGCGGCGTCGACCAGTGCCTGCAAGGCCGGCGCCGTCTGCGGCCACGGCGCCAGCGGCTCGCGGCTGCGGCGGTCAACCACCAGCTCGAGCACGGCGAACAGGCCGTGGCCACCGCGTACATCGCCGATCACGGGGTGGCGTGTCTGCAAGCTGCGCAGCTCGGCCAGCATCCAGCCACCGAGGATGCGTGAGCGCGAGATCAGGCCTTCGTTCTCGTAGGCGCGCAGCGCCGCCAAACCGGCCGCGCAGGCCAGCGGATGACCGCAGTAGGTCAGGCCGGTGTAGAGCATTTCGTCCTGCAGCCGCTCGGCGATGCCGGCTGACAGCACCACCGCGCCCAGGGGCAGGTGCGCGCCGGTCAGGCCTTTCGCCAGCGTCATCAGATCGGGCTTGCCGGCGTCGCCGTAGCGCTGCCAGGCAAACCATTCGCCGCAGCGGCCGAAGCCGCTCATGACTTCATCGGCGATCAGGCAGACGCCGCGCTCGCGGGTCACCTCGCGCAGGCCGGGCCAGTAGTTGTCCGGGGCGACGATGCCGTTGGTGCCGGCATTGGGCTCCATCAATACGGCCGCGACCGATGCCGCTCCCTGTTGATCAATGGTTTGTGCCACGGCGTGGACCGCGCGTTCGCCGCACTCCTCCGCATCGTGGCTGCCGCAAGCGCCTTGATAGGCATACGGCGGCGGCACATGCAGCACGCCGAAGGTTTCGGCATCGACTTGCTGGCGCGTGCGCGCATCGCCGGACAGCGCCATGCAGGCGTAGCTTGCGCCGTGGTACGAACGGTCGCGAGCGATGATGTGTCCGCGTGGCTTGCCGCTGGCCTGGCGCGCGAACTTGACCGCGTTCTCGTTGGCATCCGCGCCGGCCAGGGTAAAGAACACGCGGCCGCCGTCGAAACCGGCTTTTTCGAGCAGCGCCTCAGCCAGCTGGGCCCGTGGCTGCGCGCCCCAGGTCGAGGTGACAAAGCACAGCTTCTCCGCCTGGCACTGGATCGCCTTGATCACTGCCGGATGCTGGTGGCCGAGGTTGCTGCACTCAGCCAGGCTGCTCATGTCGAGGATGCGGCGACCGTCCTCGAGTTCGAGGTAGGCGCCGTGGCCGCCGACCACGGTGGGCGCGCGCCATTGCGACTGCACGCACCAGCTGTGCAAGACACTGTTGGATTCGTTTGCCAAGCGTCGTCCCCTTCCAGCCTAGGTGTGCGGTAATCGCACAACAATTCGTATTGCGAACTCATTGGAAACCTTCTACGCTCGGCCTGTCAATGGACCTCTGTGACGTATGGCATCGAAACCCTTCGAAGACAGCGCGGACTATGTGCAATCGCTGGCGCGTGGCCTGCAGGTGCTGCGTGCCTTCGATCGCGAGTTGTCCAGCCCGAGCCTGTCGCAGGTGGCCGAACGCACAGGCCTGTCGCGCGCGGTGGTGCGCCGCTCGCTGCTTACCCTGCAGCACCTGGGCTACGTCGGCAGCCGCGGGCGCAGTTTTTTCCTGACGCCGCGCGTGCTCGAGCTGGGCTACAGCTACCTGTCCTCGCTGGACCTGACCGAGCTGGCGCAGCAGTGTCTGGAGCAGTTGTCGCAGAAGATCGGTGAATCCTGCTCGATGGCGGTGCTGGACGGCAGCGATATCGTCTACGTGCTGCGTGTGCCGGTGCGCCGGGTGATGAGCGTGGCGCTGGGGGTGGGCGCGCGCCTGCCTGCTTTTGCGGCCTCGATGGGGCGGGTGATCCTGGCCGACCTGCCCGATGCCGAGCTGGCCGTCTGGCTGAAAGCGCAGAAGTTTCGCGCCTACACGCCGCAGACGATCCACACGGCCAGCGCGCTGAAGGCCGAACTCCTGCGCGTGCGCAAGCAAGGTTATGCGTTGACCTCCCGCGAGCTGGAGCCCGGGCTGTGCTCGATCGCGGTGCCGATTCGAAGCAGCGAAGGTCAGGTCGTGGCAGCGCTGAATATCGGCATGCCTTACAGCGAGAACGCGCCCGAGCGCGCGGTGAAGCAGATGTTGCCGGCGCTGCAGGATGCACGGGTCGCCGTGGAGCAGGCGCTTCGTCGCGGTGGCTGGCTACCGCACATGGGAATGCGCCATGCCTATGGCTAGCGCCTGGCTGGTCGATGCGACACGCACGCCGTTCGGACGTCTGGGCGGTGCACTGGCCGGCGTGCGCGCCGATGATCTTGCGGCGCTGCCGATCGCCGCGTTGATGGCGCGTCATCCGACGCTGGACTGGGGCGTACTGGACGAGGTGATCCTCGGCTGCGCCAACCAGTCCGGTGAGGACAATCGCAATGTGGCGCGCATGGCCACGCTGCTGGCCGGGTTGCCGCAACGTATTCCCGCGGTCACGGTCAACCGCCTGTGCGCCTCCGGCCTGGAAGCGGTCGGCCAGGCCGCGCGGGCGATCGCGTGTGGTGAGGCCGATCTGATCGTCGCCGGTGGTGTCGAAAGCATGACCCGTGCGCCGTATGTGATGGCGAAGGCCGGCGGCGCCTGGGCGCGTGAACAGAAGCTCGAGGACACCACCCTCGGCTGGCGCCTGATCAATCCGCGGATGCAGGCCGGCTACGGCGTCGATTCGATGACCCAGACGGCCGAGAACCTGGCGCGCGAATACAACATCGATCGCGACAGCCAGGACGCCTATGCGCTGCGCAGCCAGCAGCGCACCGCGAACGCCCGGCAGCGCGGCTGGCTGGCGCAGGAGATTACCGAGGTGCATGCGCCGGGCGGCCGGGAGTCGGTGGTCGTGCAGCTCGACGAGCATCCGCGCCCTGATGTCACGGCGATGCAACTGGCTGCACTCAAGCCCTTGCTTGGCGTCGGTACCAGCATCACCGCCGGCAATGCGTCGGGTCTCAATGATGGCGCCGCGGCGCTATTGATCGCGTCGGAAGCAGCGATCGAACGCCACGGTCTGCAGCCGCTGGCACGCATCATCGGCATGGCCTCGGCGGCCGTCGCGCCACGGGTGATGGGTATCGGCCCGGTACCGGCGATCCACAAGCTGCTGGCGCGCACCGGCCTGCGCCTGGCCGACTTCGACCGCATCGAAATCAACGAAGCGTTCGCCGCGCAGGTGCTGGCGTGCACGAGGACGCTTGGCCTGGCTGACGATGCCGAGCACGTCAACGCCAACGGCGGCGCGATCGCCCTTGGTCATCCGCTCGGCGCGAGTGGCGCACGCCTGGCGATGACGGCGGCCTTCGCCTTGCGCCGCCACCAACAACGCCGTGCCCTGGTCAGCCTCTGTGTAGGCGTTGGCCAGGGTCTGGCTCTGGCGCTGGAGAGTCCATGAACCGTGCAATGAATGTCTGTTTCTTCGCCGCGCTGGCGATGCTGTCGCCGCTGGGTGCGCATGCCGCCGACACGGTGCCGAAGAGCGAACACGTACTCGCCCACGATCTGCTCACCCAGATGATCGGCACCGACACCACCTCCGGGCACGGCAGCACCACCGGCCTGGCCGAACAACTGGCGCAGCGTTTCCTCACGGCCGGCTTTCCGAAGGCCGACGTGCAGGTGGTCGGCGACGATCCGAAGCGGCGCAACCTGGTGGTGCGCCTGCGCGGACGCGGCGAGCGCCAGCCGATCCTGCTGCTGGCACACCTGGACGTGGTCGAGGCGCGCCGCGAGGACTGGCACTACGACCCGTTCAAGCTGACCGCGCTGGACGGCTACTACTACGGCCGCGGCACCATGGACATCAAGGGCGCCGGCGCCGGCCTGATCGCCACGCTGTTGCGCTTTCACCAGGAGGGCTTCAAGCCGAAGGGCGACTACATCCTGGCGCTCACCGCGGGCGAAGAGGACGGTGTCTCCAACGGCATCCAGTGGTTGCTGGCGCACCGGCCGGAGCTGATCCGCTCGCAGTATTCGATCAACGTCGACGGTGGCGGTGCGGAGATCCGCAACGGGCACACCGAAGTGGTCGCGGTGGAGACCGCCGAGAAGGTCTATGCCAGCTACACGCTGACCGTGCGCAACCCGGGCGGGCACAGTTCGCTGCCGACACCGGACAACGCGATCTACCGGCTGGCCAATGGGCTGGTGCGGCTCTCGAAGCTTGAATTCCCGCTGCACACCAACTCAGCCACGCGCGGCTACTATGCGCAGCTCGCCACGCTCTACACCGGACCACAGGCCGCTGACATGCGCGCGGTGGCGCACGATCCCTCCGACCCGGCGGCGGTGAAGCGGCTGGCGGCGACCACGCCGTACAACGACGCCCACCTGCGCACCACCTGCGTGCCGACCCTGCTGACCGGTGGCGACGCCGAGAACGCCCTGCCGCAGATGGCCCGCGCCACCGTCAACTGCCGCATCATGCCCGACGAGCAGCCGGCCCATGTCGAAGCGATGATCAGGCAGGCGCTGGCCGATCCGCAGATCACGGTGACGCCGGTGGCGCCGGCGCCGACCAGTCCACCCAGCCCGATCAACACGGTCTTGTTCGAGCACATCGGCCAGGCGGCCAAGGCGGTATGGGGCCACCGCATGCCGGTATCGCCATACATGTCGGCCGGTGCCTCCGACAGCGTGTTCCTGCGCGCCGCGGGCATGCCGTCCTACGTCTTCAACGGCATCGCCTATGACGTCAACGATGACCGCTCCCATGGTCAGGACGAACGCATTCTGATCAGTTCCTACTACCAGTCACTGGAATTCAACTATAAATTGCTGAAAGACCTGTAAGGAGTCATTGTCGCCTCATGCCATACACCAAGCTCCCGCTGAATCACCCGACATCCGGCCCGGCCGCATGCGCCGTGTCGTCAGGGAGGATCACGCCGTGACGGATACGGCCCCCACCGGCACGCTGGAGCATGCGCTGGCACACGCCCAGCACCTGCTGGAGCGCGATCCGGTGCTGGCCGGCGAACAGGCGACGGAAATCCTCAGGGCGGTCGAAGGCCACCCGTTGGCGCTGCAGCTGCTGGCCGCGGCAAGGCTGGCCCAGGGCGATACACCGGGCGCGGTGGAGACACTCACCCGACTGACCCGCTTGCAGCCGAACTGGGCGGTGGCACAGCTCGATCTCGGCGTGGCGCTGGGACGCAGCGGCCGTGGCGACGAGGCGATCGCGGCACTGCGCAAGGCGGTAGCCCTGAAACCCGATTTGCCGCAGGCCTGGCGTGCGCTGGGCGACCAGTGGCTGGCGGCCGGCGAATTCGATGCGGCCGATGCCGCCTACGCCAACCACGTGAGCCATTCCACCCAGGACCCGCGTCTGCTGCAGGCGGCGCTGGCGCTGGTCGAGGAGCGCATCCCGCAGGCTGAGGCGCTGCTGCGCGAGCACCTGAAACACGCGCCCACCGATGTCGCCGCGATCCGCATGTTCGCCGAAGTGGCGATGCGTGTGGGGCGCAACGAGGAGGCGCTGAACCTGCTTGCGCGTTGCCTCGAACTGGCGCCCAGTTTCCTGGCCGCACGCCAGAACTATGCGCTGGCCCTGCATCGCAGCAACCAGCCGGAGCAGGCGCTGGTGGAAATCGAGCGCCTGCTGGCAGTGACGCCGGATCATCCGGCCTACCGCAACCTCAAGGCCGTGGTGTTGTGCCGCACCGGCGACTATGCGCCGGCGATCGACATCTACGATGAGCTGCTGCAGCAGTATCCGGACAATCCCAAAATCTGGATGAGCCATGGCCATGCCCTGAAGACCGCCGGTCACGCCGCGCGCGCGATCAACGCCTACCGGCGCAGCCTGGCGCTGGAGCCGTCGTTCGGCGAAGTCTGGTGGAGCCTGGCCAATCTCAAGACCTACCGCTTCAGCGCCGACGACCTCGCCGTGATGCGCGCGCAGCTGGCGCGCACCGACCTCGCCGACGAGGATCGCCTGCATCTGCAGTTTGCGGTGGGCAAGGCGCTGGAGGACGGCGGCGACTACGGCGACTCGTTCCAGCACTATGCCGACGGCAATGCGCTGCGTCGCACCCAGTTGCACTACAGCGCGGACGACACGCACGCCCGCGTGCAGCACATTCGCGAGCACTACACGGCGGACTTCTTCACCAGCCGCGCCGGCGCGGGCAGTGCCGCACGCGATCCGATCTTCATCGTCGGCCTGCCGCGTTCGGGCTCCACCCTGATCGAGCAGATCCTGTCCAGCCACAGCCTGGTGGAAGGCACGATGGAGTTGCCCGAGGTCACCTCGATCACCCGCGTGTTGCGCGCGCAGGGCGATGGCGACAGCGCGATGCCGTATCACGACGTGCTCGCCTCGCTCGATGGCGACGCCCTGCGCGAACTGGGCGAACGCTATCTGGCGCACACCCGCATCCAGCGCAAGACCGGCGCGCCGTTGTTCATCGACAAGATGCCGAACAACTTCATGCACGTCGGCCTGATCCACCTGATGCTGCCCAACGCGACGATCATCGACGCACGCCGGCATCCGATGGCCTGCTGTTTCTCCGGCTTCAAGCAGCATTTTGCGCGTGGCCAGAGCTTCAGCTACAGCCTCGACGACATGGCGCGCTACTACCGCGACTACGTGGCGTTGATGGCGCACTTTGACAGCGTGCTGCCCGGGCGCATCCATCGGGTGGCGTACGAGCGCATGGTCGATGACACCGAGGCCGAGGTGCGTCGCCTGCTGGACCATTGCGGTTTGCCTTTTGAGGCGTCTTGCCTGCGGTTTTTCGAGAACGCGCGGCCGGTACGCACAGCGAGTTCGGAACAGGTGCGTCAACCGATCTACCGGGAAGGGGTGGATCACTGGCAGCACTTCGCACCATGGTTGGTGCCGTTGCAACTGGGGCTCGGGGACGTGCTGGAAAGCTACCCCGATGTGCCGCCGTTGGAGTCGATGTAGCGACTGCCGATTGATCGTCATCAAAAAGAGAGAGGGGACAACATAATGAACGGGAAAGGCTCCAGACCAGCAAGCAGTTCGCCACGGGTGAGGTTGACCCGCGTGCCGCTCGCGGTGGCGATCTGCTTTGCGATGGCCGCGCCGGCGATGGCGCAGGACACCAGCCAGGCCGCAGCGACTGCCGCCGGTGCGACGACCGCGAGCAAGCCCAGGGTGGCGACCTTGGGCTCGGTGACGGTCACCGCGCAGAAGCGCACCGAAGACGTCCAGAAAGTGCCGATCAGCATGCAGGTGCTGGGTAGTGAAAAAATCGAGCAGCTGCACATCAACAGCTTCGATGACTACGTGAAGTACCTTCCCAGCGTGTCCTATCAGAGCGCCGGCCCGGGCTTCTCGCAGATCTACATGCGCGGTGTGGCCAGCGGTGGCGACGGCAACCACTCCGGTTCGCGTCCCAGCGTGGGCGTGTACCTGGATGAGCAGCCGGTCACCACGGTGACCGGCCCGCTCGACATCCACATGTACGACATCGCCCGCGTCGAGGCGCTGGCCGGTCCGCAAGGCTCGCTGTACGGTGCCAGTGCGGAATCCGGTGCCCTGCGCATCATCACCAACAAGCCCGATCCCAGCGGCTTCGCAGCCAATTACAGCGTCGGCATGGATACGGTGCAGAGTGGTGGTATCGGCCACGTCGTCGAGGGCATGATCAATATCCCCCTTTCCAAGACCTCCGCGATTCGCCTGGTGGGCTGGCATGAGCACGATGCCGGCTATATCGACAACAAGCCGGGCACGCGTACCTATCCGGTCTCCGGCGTCACCGTCAGCAACGAGCCGAGCTGTACCTCGACGAGCACCCTGGTGTGTACCCACGCGGCCAAGAAGAATTACAACGACAACGACATCAATGGTGCGCGCGCGGCGTTGAAGGTCAATCTGAATGACGATTGGTCGATCAATGGCACCTTCATGGGTCAGAACACCGTCGCCAACGGCAATATCGCCACGGATCCGGTGATTGGCGATCTCGCGGTCACCCACTTCTATCCCGAGAAAGCGACCGATCGCTGGTGGCAGGCGGCGTTGACGGTGACCGGCAAGATCGGCAATTTCGATGTGACCTATGCCTACGCGCATCTCAACCGCAACCAGGTGGAGCACAACGACTACAGCGACTACTCGTTCTGGTATGACCAGCTGCCGTATTCGTACGGCAGCTACATCTATGACAACAGCGGTGCGCTGATCAATCCTTCCCAGTACATCATCGGCAAGGACCATTACAACGTGAACAGCCACGAGCTTCGCTTCGCCTCGCCGAGCGACGAGCGGCTGCGTGCGGTGGGTGGCCTGTTCTGGGAGAAGTCAGTACACGACATCGAACAGCGCTACATGATCAACGGGCTGGCTGACTCGCTGTCGGTGCCGGGCTGGCCCAACACGATCTGGCTTACCGAGCAGGTGCGCACCGATCAGGACGAGGCTGTGTTCGGCGAGGTTTCCTACGACCTGATTCCCGACACGCTCACCGCCACGGTCGGCGGGCGCTACTTCCGCGCCAACAACAGTCTGGGCGGCTTCTACGGTTTCAGCAGCGGGTACTCGCCAAGCTCCACCTACGGCGTGGCTGGCTGTATTTCGCCGCAGCCGTACCGTGGCGCACCGTGTCTGGACTTCAACAAGAACGTGAAGGAAACCGGCTCGCTGGGCAAGATCAACCTGACCTGGAATATCTCGCCCACAAAGATGATCTACCTGACTCGTTCGGAAGGCTATCGCCCGGGCGGCATCAACCGGCGCGGCTCGCTACCGCCATACAAGTCCGATTACCTGACCAACCTGGAAGCGGGCTGGAAAACCACCTGGATGAATAACCGACTGTCGTTCAACGGCTCGGTATTCCAGCAGGACTGGAAGGATTTCCAATTCAGCATCCTGGGCGCCAATGGCCTCACCGAGATCAAGAACGCCAACCAGGCAAGGATCAGGGGCGTCGAGACTGACCTGAACTGGGCAGCCACCTACAACCTGCAGTTCAGTGCCGGCTTCGCCCTCTACGATGCCAAGCTCAGTGCCAACTATTGCGGCTTCACCGACGCCAACGGCAACCCGATCACCAACTGCCCTGCGGGCACCATCAACCCGCAATCCGGGGCTGTGGTAGACGGGCCGCAGGCGCCGAAGGGCAGCCAGTTGCCGGTGACACCGAAGTTCAAGGGCAACCTGATCGCCCGCTACACCTTTGATGTCGGCAGCGACGAGGCCTTTGTGCAGGGTGCCGTGGTGCATGTGGGGCAGCGCAGGTCAGATCTTCGCGTGGTCGAAAACGGGCTGGTCGGTGATCTCGCCGCCTACACCACCATGGACATCTCCGGCGGCTACAGCCACAACAGCTGGTCGGTGAGTCTCTACGTCAACAACCTGTTCGACAAGCGCGCGCAGTTGTACAAGTACACCGAATGCGCCGAAGCGACCTGTGCCGCGCATGGTGTGGTGGCGCAGTATCCCAATGGACAGGTCTATACCGTCACCAACCAGCCGCGCACGGTGGGTATCACGTTCAAGCAGGACTTCTAGTCAGCCACGCTGCCTGTGGAAAAGTCCAAAGCCCCGGCGCAAGTCGGGGCTTTTCATGTGCGGGGTTTGGCACAGATACTGCTTCGCCACGGGGTCGATTGGATTCCATGCTGTTTACCCGGACCGCCGCCATGAACAATCAAAGCCATTGCTTCGCCAGCGAGACCTTGTTGCCCGAGTCCGGCAGCCGGTTCCAGCTTCGCTGCGAAGCATGCCGGGCGGCCCTGTCAAATCGCGGCCATGCGCCGGCACGGCTGACACTGGCCTCGATCAGCGAGCTGTCCGCGCCGGGCGCCAACGGCTCGCGCGTAAACCCTCCTGCCGGGCATGCCGGGAAGATCTCGTCAGCGTTCGCGGATGAACCAGCCGCGTCACTTTTCTCCCATGCGGCTGACCCAACGCGTCAGCCCCAGTCTCGCGCCATGCTGATTCGCCAGGCGCTGGGCGGCTTGCGCTAAAGCCCTCACCGTGGTCGAGCTGCCGGGCAGCACGCTGCTCACGCGCCAGGGGCGCCCCCCGCACGGGTCTACCGACCGGCCTGTCTGAAGACGGGTCCGCGCAAGCTCATTGAATCGATTGCACCTGCGTTGAAGTACGGCCAGCCCATTGCGGGGCGCAGCATCAGTACTGCGATTCATTCTGATTCGTGGCGGCGCATCGCTCGGCCTATACTTGCGGTCTGGCATGTGCCCAGAGGGCTGCGCAGGGGGTGCTGGATGAACGAGGAGAGCAGGCTGCGCTATGCGCGCGCCAAACCGATTGCCCTGGCGGCATTGGATCTGGTGTGTTCGCAGCGAAACGACTACATCGAGACGACCTGTGGTGGCGACGAGGAGTTGCGCGACGAGGTCCACTGGATGCTGCATGCGGCCGAAAACACCTCCGAGCTTCCCCTGGTGTTCCCGCTGCTCAGTGAGCTGGACGATATTTCGGGATCCAGCGTGGCCGGTTCGCGACAAAGCCGGTACCGACTCGTGCGGCAACTGGGCGAGGGCGGCATGGGCGTGGTGTATCTGGCTGAGCGGCTGCTTGATGAGGGCGGCGCGGGCGAGATCCGGCAGCGGGTGGCGTTGAAGTTCATCAATACCGGTCACGTGATGCAGCCGGGTGTGCTGAAGAGCTTCGTCGAGGAGCGGCGCATTCTCGCCACGCTCAATCATCCGGGCATCGCCAACCTGATTGATGCAGGCAGCACCGGTGATGGCCGCCCGTTCTTGGCCCTGGAGTACGTCGAGGGCGAACGCATCGACGAGTGGTGCGATCGGCACAACCTTTCACTGCGCAGACGGGTCGTACTTTTCCTCAAGGTGTGTGCCGCCGTGCGCCACGCGCATGAGCGGCTGGTGATTCATCGCGATATCAAGCCGGCCAATATTCTGGTCACCGCCGACGGCGAGCCGAAGCTGCTGGATTTCGGCATTGCCCGTCTGCTTGATCAGGTCGGTGGCCACGCCACCGCGCAGACCGTGACCATGCAGCGCGCACTGACCCTGGCCTATGCCAGCCCCGAGCAGGTTCGTGGCGAGCCACTGGGTACGCGCGCGGATGTATGGTCGCTGGGCGTGGTGTTGTATCAGCTTGTTTGCGGCGAGCGACCTTTCAACGCCGGCAATACGGATTCGCCGCTGGATCTTTCCAATGCGATCGTCGGCGGACCGATCCTGCCGCCGAGTCGGCGCCTGCGCCGCGACAGGTCTGCACCGGATGCGCCGATCCGCGAGGTACCGACGGATCTCGATGCCATCGTGATGAAGGCGCTGCGGCGCCATCCGGTCGAACGCTATGCCAACGTGGGCGAACTCAGTGCCGACCTGCGTCGATTCCTGGATCTGCGCCCGGTGCGTGCGCGTCGGGGCCATCGCTGGTACCGCGCCGGGCTGTTCCTGCGCCGTCACCGGGTGGGCATGGGCGTCGCCGCGGTGATGCTGGCGATGTTCATCGGGTTCGTGTTCGAGCGTGAGTCGCAGCTGCGTCGGGTCGAAATCGAGCGTGACAAGACCCAGGCCATTGCCGGCTTCTTGCAGGACTTGTTCGAAAACGCCGATCCGACCCATGCCGGTGGCAGCCATGTCACCGTGCGCCAGGTGCTGGATCGCGGTGCTGCCACGCTGGCCAGCCGCACCGACATTGCGCCGGAGGTGCGCGTGGCCCTGCTGCTTTCCATGGCGCGCTCATACAATCAGCTCAGCCTTGGTGCGCCCGCGCTCACCCTGCTGAAGGAGGCTCACCGGTTGCAGGGCACCTACGATGCCGGCCCGCTCGAACGGGGCGAGGTTCTGGCCGCGCTGGGTCGCGCCTACTCCACCGTGCTGGATCTGCCATCGGCCATCGTCGCCAACGACGAGGCAGCAAAGCTGCTGGCGCAGGCGCCGGGCGATCATGCCAAGGCCATCCAGCGGGTCGATATCAACCAGCTCTACAACCATCTGGGCGTGCTGGACATGCCCTTGGTCGAGGTGCGCCGGCAGATCCTGGCCATCCTCACGCGGCAGGAGGCAGATCCCGGACATGATCGCGAGCTGCACGTGCAGGCGCTGGCCGTGCTGGCCATGACGGATGCCGGGATGGGTGACGACCAGTCCGCCCAACGGCAGGCGTCGCGCGCGCTGGACGAAGCCAGAGTGCTCTATGTGGCCGATGATCCGACCCTGATTTACTACCGTTTCGTGCAAGCCCTGGTGTCGATGCGGGCCGATCCCGCCGACGCGGTGGACCGATTCCGTCATGCCATTGCCGACTACGACAGGGTAATCGTCACGCCTGGACCAAGTCTGGCTGTCCTGCTCAGCTACTTTGGCCGGGCACTCGCCCAGATGGGACGCCCCACCGACGCGGTGAACGCATTGGAACGCGCCACTCGCGTGGCTGTTGACTATGCCGACGCATCGCCGGATTTCTATTTCAGAACCCTCAACTCGCTGGCCGCGCAATACCTCGAGCTGGGTCGCGACGCCGATGCCCAGGCGTTGCTGTTGCCACACCTTGCCCAATTGCGGGCACGCAGCAAGACCGGCTCGGTGTGGGCGATCGTCAACCTGGCGCAGAGTCTCAACGCGCTCGCTTCGGTTTCGTTGCATGCGGGACGCGCCGACCAGGCCGCCTGGCAGTTTCTCTCCGCGCGCGAGTTGCTGGGGCCGCGCGAGCAGGAGGTGGCGTCGGCCACTTATTCGGATAGTCTGGCCGGACTGGGCGAGGCGGCGCTGAGGCAGGGCAAGATCAGCCAGGCGGATAGCTGGTTGCAGGCAGTGCGCGGGTTCAACGCCCGCAGCAAGATCTCTCCCGAAAGCCACCGGGCCCTGGATGCCGACCTTTTGCAGGTTCGGGTCGAGGCGGCGCGCGGTCATACTCTGGAGGCGGCTGGTCTGGCGGCGACCAGCGAGGCTGCGGCTGATACGCGCTGGGGTTCGTGCAGTCGCAGCGCAATGGATTTCCGGAAACTTGTGGCGGCTGGGCCGGGTCGAACGGCGGCGACACCCATGGCAGAAGGTTTTTCCTGTCCCATGCCCAACGCCGCCACCGCACACTGACCAGGCTTACGTAAAATGAATCTTATCGACAAGCAAGCCGACGTGACCCGCTTGCTGCATTCGGCGCAGGCAGGTGATCCCGAAGCGATGGACGAGGCCATGCGCCAGATGTATGCCGCGCTGCATCGCCTCGCGGGTGCACAACTTCGCCAGAACAGCAGCGAGCGCACGCTCAGTGCCACCGCCCTGGTCAACGAGGCGTACCTGAAAGTGTTCGGTGGCAACGCGCCGGCCTGGGAGAGTCGCGGCCATCTTCTTGGCGTAGCGGCGCGCGCCATGCGCGAGGTGCTGATCGATGCCGCACGTCGGCGCAAGGCCGCCAAGCGGCCCCAGCACCACGACCGGGTCGAGCTGTCGGAAATCTCCGGCGCCTTCAGTGGCGAGGTCGACTATGCCGCCCTGAGCGAGTGCATGGAGGCGCTCGAACAAATCGACCCGCGGCAGGCGAATATCGTCTCGCTGCGCTTCTTCGTCGGCTTGACGGCCGACCAGATCGGCGCAGCCATGGGCATCTCTCCAGCCACGGTGCAGCGCGAATGGCGACTGGCCCGGGCCTGGTTGCAGCGCGAATTGATGGGTTGACGACACCTCCGCTTGACTGACCGCCTGCGCTGAATCACAAGCCTCACCTCGCCAGAGGCGGTCGCGCCAAGTGAAACTCCGAGTTTCATGAACGTCCCATGAACCATGCTTTAGCCGATCTGACCAGTTTGGCGGCGGGCGCGCGCACTAACCCAATGGAAAGGCTTGCAGCTGTCTGGTGGTGAATCCGCCCGGGCAGTGCCGTGCACGCCGCGGCCGTCGCTGGCGGCCGGTTCCATATCTGCAGTCAGGGGGTTCGAATGAGATTTTGCATGGCGTAGCGGCGGCTCTTCGCGGCTCGCACCCTGCGGTCCCGTTCACGCCCCCAGCCCGTCCTCATCACCGGTAGACCCTTGTCCAGGAGACATCGCAATGGCAAAGCAAAGCAGTCAGAAATTCATCGCGCGAAACCGGGCGCCACGCGTACAGATCGAGTACGACGTCGAGGTCTACGGTGCCCAGAAAAAGGTCCAGGTACCCTTCGTGATGGGCGTGATGTCGGACCTTTCCGGTGCCAACAACGCCGGACTTCCGGGGGTCGAGGACCGCAAGGCCATGGAGATCGACGTGGACAACTTCGATCAGCGCCTGCAGTCGATGAAGCCACGCGTCGCGTTCGCCGTGCCCAACACGCTTACCGGTGAAGGCAACCTCAGTATCGATGTCACCTTCGAGAGCATGGACGACTTCTCCCCGGCGGCGGTTGCCCGCAAGGTCGGCGCGGTCGCCAAGTTGCTGGAGGCGCGCACACAGCTGGCCAACCTTGGCACCTATATGGACGGCAAGGCCGGTGCGGAAAAGCTGATCGCCCAGGCCATCAACGATCCGGCACTACTGCAATCACTGGTGTCGGCGCCCAAGCCCGACGACGCCGGCAAGGACGGGGAGTAAGCACATGGCAACCGAGAAACTGGCCGAACAGGGCGGCGCTACCGAAACCATCGAGGCGGGCGACTTCGCTGCGCTGCTGAACAAGGAGTTCAAGCCGAAGAGCGACCGCGCCAAGGGCGAGGTCGAATCCGCGGTACGCACGCTCGCCGAGCAGGTGTTGAGCAAGTCCGACATCGTTTCCGACGACGTCACCCAGACCATCAACGCCTATGTCGCCGAGCTTGATCGCAAGATCAGCGAGCAACTCAACCTCGTCATGCATCACGAGGATTTCCAGAAACTGGAAAGCGCGTGGCGTGGCCTGCATCACCTGGTAAGCAACACCGAGACGGATCAGCAGTTGAAGATCCGCGTGATGAACATCTCCAAGAAGGAACTGGGCAAGACCCTCAAGCGTTACAAGGGCACCGCCTGGGACCAGAGCCCGATCTTCAAGAAGATGTACGAAGAGGAATACGGCCAGCTTGGTGGCGAGCCCTATGGTTGCCTGGTCGGCGACTACTACTTCGATCACAGCCCGCCGGACGTGGAACTGCTTGGTGGTATCGCCCAGGTGGCGGCAGCTTCGCATGCGCCGTTCATCGCGGCAGCCAACTCCGGCCTGATGGGCATGGACAACTGGAGCGAGCTGTCCAATCCGCGCGATCTGGCCAAGATTTTCTCCACTCCGGATTATGCCGCATGGCGCTCGCTGCGCGAGTCCGACGATGCCAAATATCTCGCCTTGACCATGCCGCGCACATTGGCCCGGTTGCCGTATGGCGCCAACACCAACCCGGTGGAGGAGTTCGATTTCGAGGAAGACACCGCCGGTGCCGATTCCTCCAAGTACACCTGGCAGAACGCCGCCTATGCGATGGCGGTGAACATCAACCGCTCGTTCAAGGAGTACGGCTGGTGCTCGCGCATCCGCGGTATCGAATCCGGCGGTGCGGTGGAAGGCCTGCCCACGCACACCTTCCCCAGCGACGACGGCGGCGTGGACATGAAGTGCCCCACCGAGATCGCGATCACCGATCGCCGCTCGGCCGAGCTGGACAAGATGGGCCTGATGCCGCTGGTGCACCGAAAGAACTCGGACATGGCCGCCTTCATCAGCGCGCAGTCACTGGCCAAGCCGGAGGAGTATGACGATCCCGACGCCACCGCCAATGCAGCACTCAGTTGTCGCCTGCCGTATCTGTTCGCGGCCAGCCGTTTCGCGCATTACCTGAAGTGCATCGTGCGCGACAAGATCGGCTCGTTCTCCAGCCGTGAGCAGATGCAGAGCTGGCTCACCAACTGGGTCATGAACTACGTCGACGGCGATCCGGCCAACTCCAGCGAGGAGACCAAGGCGCGCAAGCCGCTGTCGGCCGCCGAAGTGGTGGTGGAGGAAGTGGAGGGCGCGCCGGGCTACTACACCTCCAAGTTCTTCCTCAAGCCGCATTACCAGTTGGAAGGCCTCACCGTATCGCTGCGACTGGTCTCGCGTCTGCCGTCGGCAGCCAAGGCCTGATCACAGCGAGCTGGCAACAGCGGCCACACGCGCCGCTGTTGCGCAGGCGGCTTCGTTCACGCAGCGGCAAGAAACCAGCAATGCAACGGCTCAAAGGTCACTTTCGACGGCGCGTCCGCCGCTCGATGGCCTGCGATGTTCCAGACAAACCAGAGTGACAACAGCGGATCGATCGCCCGTGCGGGGATGTCCCCAAGCAGCGTCGTCCATCAATCATCAGTTGATCAAGGAGAGGTTTCATGGCATTCGACATGCATATCAAGTTCGGCTCCGGCAAGGTAAAGGTCGAGGGCTCGTCCAAGCACGCCAAGCACACCGGTGAGGTTCCGATCCTTGCCTGGTCCTGGGGCGCCAGCAACACCGGTGACCTGCACGGCGGCTCCGGTGCCAGCGGCGGCAAGGCCAACGTGCAGGATATTTCCATCACCAAGTACGTCGACAGCTGCTCCAACGCGCTGCTCAACGCTGTCTGCACCGGCGGGCGCATCGATACGGCGTGGCTGTATGTCACCAACGCCACCGGCGAGCAGACCGACTTCCTGACGCTCGAGCTCAGCGAAGGCATCCTGGTCACCTCGTACTCCACCGGCGGCAGCGGTGGCGAGGATCGTCTGACCGAGAACATCACCCTGCACTTCGGCAAGTTCAAGTACTCGTTCCAGCCGCAGGACGACAAGGGTGCCAAGCTCGGCGGCGCGAAAGACTTCACCTACGACATGCAAAAGGTTACTGCGGCCTAAGTACTTCGGCACAGCGTTCTCGTCCCTCCAGTCAACCAAGGCGTTCGCGTGGATACCACCCCCGAAAACATGCTCAAGGAAGGCCGGCTGGACGAGGCGCTGCAAGCCCTTACCGTGCAGGTACGCAGCCACCCGGCGGATGCCAGGCGGCGAGTCTTCATGTTCCAGTTGCTGTCCTTGCTGGGGCAGTGGCAACGGGCGCAGAACCAGCTCAAGGTGGCGGGCGAGCTCGATCCGCTCAACGCCTTGATGGTGGGTGCCTACGATGTCGCACTCGCCGGCGAGCTGGTGCGGGCCGAGGTGCTGGCCGGCCAGCGCGCGCCGGTAGTCATCGGCGAACCGGCCCAGTGGCTGGCGTTGTTGCTGCAGGCATTCAAGCTCACTGCCGAGGGCCATCATGGCCAGGCGGCGATCTTGCGTGAGCAGGCGCTTGAGCAGGCTGAGGCGGTGAGCGGCAGCATTGATGGTACCCCGTTCGAATGGATCGCCGATGCGGATCCGCGCTTCGGACCCTGCCTGGAAATCATCACCAAGAGTGGCTACGCCTGGGTGCCGTTCGCGCGCATTCGCGAGCTTGTCTTTGAGGCACCCAGCGACCTGCGCGACAAGGTGTGGGCGCCGGTGCAGATCACCTGGGCCAATGGCGGACAGGCGGTGGGTTTCGTGCCGTGCCGCTACCCGGCGGCACAAGGCTCCAGCGACGGCGATATCGTGCTGGCGCGCAAGACCGACTGGATCGAGCTGGCTGACGGGCTGCAGGTAGGCGAGGGCCAGCGCATGCTGGCCACCGACGCTGGCGACTACCCGCTGCTGGACGTTCGCTCCATCACCTTCAACGTCGACTGAGTGGAGCGAGCCGTGCCATGGCGGAGCTGACCACCCAGGAACGACTGCAGCCCTCGCTGCTCGACCGGCTCACCGATGACGAGCCGGGCAAGCATGAGGAAAGCCGCGAGAAGCGCGTGATCTCGGCCAATCGATTGCGCGAGTGCGTGACCCGCGACATGTCCTGGCTGCTCAACTGCGTCAATCTGTGCGCGGACAATGAGCTGGCCGACTACCCGGAAGTGGCCCGCTCGGTGCTCAACTTCGGTATCCCCGACCTGACCGGCACGGCGTTGTCCGGCGTGGATGCGAGCATGCTGCAGCGACAATTGCGCACCGCCATCGTCGCGTTCGAACCGCGGCTCACCGCCAGCACTCTGCGCGTTACCGTCAATGCCAACAGCACGCGCATGGACCGACAGTCGCTGGTGTTCAACATCGAGTCGGAGATGTGGGCACAGCCGATTCCGATGAACCTGTTCCTGAAGACCGAGGTCGATCTCGAAACCGGCACCTTCAAAGTCAGCGAGGGCTTTGGCTGAACCTCATGGACCCGCGCCTGATCCGTTATTACAACCGCGAGTTGCAGCACGTCCGTGAAATGGGCGGCGAATTTGCACGCGAATACCCCAAGATCGCCGGGCGCCTCGGGCTGGAAGGCTTCGAGTGTGCCGACCCGTATGTGGAGCGGCTGCTGGAAGGCTTCGCTTTTCTGGCCGCGCGGGTGCAGCTGAAGCTCGATGCGCAGTACCCGGTATTCACCCAGCACCTGCTGGAAATGATCTACCCGCACTACCTCACGCCACTGCCGTCGATGGCGGTGGTGCAGCTGCAGCCGGATCTGAAAGAGGCCGCGCTGGTCAGCGGGCACACGGTGAAACGGCAGGCGGCGCTGCGCAGCCAGACCGGGCGCGATGACCGCACCGCCTGCGAATACCGCACCGCGCACGACGTCACCCTGTGGCCGCTGGAACTGATCGAGGCGAAATACTTCGAGACGCCCGCCGCGGTGGCCGCCGCCGGTGTGCCGATACCCGAGGGCAAGACAGTACGTGCCGGCCTGCGGCTCAAGTTCCGGGTGACCGCCGGTGCGCCGGCCAATGCGCTGGCGCTGGACGAGCTGCCGATTTTTCTGGCGGGCGCGGATGAACTGCCCAAGCGCCTGTACGAGCAGTTGCTCGGCAATGCCGTGAGCTACATCGTGCGCGCGCCAGGCGCCGCCGGTGCCATGGTCAGCGGCAGCTTCCCGGCCGAGTCGATTCAGGCCAAGGGCTTCCACGAAGACGAGGCGCTGATTCCCTACACCGCGCGCTCGTTCAGTGGCTACCGGCTGCTGCAGGAGTATTTCGCCTGCCCCGAACGTTTTCTGTTCACCGTGTTCACCGGCCTGCGCTCGGTACTCTCGCGTTCCCAGGGCAGCGAGTTCGAGATCGTGGTGCTGTTCGACCGCAGCGTGGCGCGCCTGCACAACGCGGTGGACGCCGGTAATTTCCGGCTGTTCTGCACGCCGGCGATCAATCTTTTTCCGCGTCGCGCCGACCGTATCCACCTGCAGCCGGGCAAGACCGAATACCACGTGCTGGCCGATCGCACCCGGCCGATGGATTTCGAGGTGCATTCGATCAGCGACGTGGAAGGCTTCGGTGACCGGCAGGAGCCCGACCTGCGCTTCCAGCCATTCTATGGTTGCGATGAACGCAGCTGGCACAGCGGCACCGCTGCGTTCTACACGGTGCGGCGCGAGCCGCGCCTGCTGTCGTCCAAGCAGCAGGTGAACGGGGCCCGCTCAAGTTACATCGGCAACGAGATGTTCATCTCGCTGGTGGACGCGCGCGATGCGCCGTTCTCCACCAGCTTGCGCCAGATCGGCATGCAGCTGCTCTGCACCAACCGCGACCTGCCACTGCAGATGCCGGTGGGCAAGGGCGCCACCGATTTCACGATGGAAGCCGGCGCGCCGGTGCAGGCAATCCGCTGCGTCGCCGGCCCGACCAAGCCGCGCGCACCCACCGCCACCGGTGAGACCGCGTGGCGTCTGCTCAGCCATCTTCAACTCAACTACGCCTCGCTGCTTGGCGATGGCGGCGAGCATGGCGCCGGTGCGCTGCGCGAGATGCTGACGCTGTACTGCGACGAGTTCGATTCCGGCGCGCGGCGGCAGATCGAGGGCATCAAATCGGTCGCCTCCGCCCCCATCGTGCGGCGCATACCGGTGCCCGGACCGATCAGTTTCGGCCGTGGTCTGGAGATCACCCTCACCTGTGACGATGGCGCCTTTGAAGGTACTGGTGCCTTTCTACTCGGCTCGGTGATGCAACACTTTTTCGCGCGCTACGTCTCGGTCAATTCATTTACTGAAACGGTGCTGCGCACCCTGGAACGCAACGAGGTGGCCCGATGGCCGGCACGACTGGGCAAGCGCCAGACCCTGTAGCGCTGCTCGACGCGCTGCACGATCACCCCGAACGCTTCGACTTTTTCGATGCGGTGCGGCGCATCGAGTGTGCCTATCCCGATTACCCGCGGCTGGGCGAATCGACCAAGCCATCGGAAGATCCGGTGCGCCTGTGCCAGACCCCGTCACTGGCGTTTGCGCCGCGCATGCTGGACCGTCTCGAGAAACCTGCCGGGGGCAAGCCGGCGCGCCTGCACGGTTTGTTCTTCGGCCTGTTTGGCCCGAACGCCGCGCTGCCGCTGCACCTCACCGAATACGCGCTGGACCGGCAGATCAACGGCCGGGACCACACCTTCACCGCCTTCGCGAACATCTTCCATCACCGGATGATGAGCCTGTTCTACCGCAGCTGGGCCGATGCGCAGCCCACCGTGCAATACGACCGCCCCGCGCAGGATCGTTTCGGCTTGTACATGGGCGCGCTGGTGGGCCTGGCCACGCCGCACCTGTCCGACTGTGACGCCATGCCTGATCGCTTCAAGCGCTTCTTCGCCGGGCGTCTGTTGCAGCAGGCGCGCAATGCCGAGGGGCTGCAAACCCTGCTGCAGGATTTCTTTCGCATCCCCGTGCGCGTGCTTGAGTTTGTCGCCGAATGGATGCGCCTGCCGCCCGAGGCGCACCTGCAACTGGGGCGCTCCACCCAGGTCGCCGCGCTGGGTCTCGCCACGGTGATGGGCGAACAGGTGTGGGGTGCGCAGCAGCGCTTCCGGCTGCGTATCGGCCCGCTCGATGGCGCCCAGTTCGATCATTTTCTGCCCGGTGGCGAGGCACTCAAGCAGTTGGTATCCGCGGTGAAAACCTATGCCGGCGAAGAGCGTGCGTGGGACGTACAGCTGGTGCTCAAGCGCGCCGAGGTACCAACCACCCAGCTCGGCCAGGCCGGCCGCATGGGACTCACCACCTGGATCGGACGACCGCGGCACAACGCGGATGCCGACGATGTCTTTCTGCGGTCGGCAGGTTAGCCGCGTGAACACCCTGCCGAAAGCCGCCCTCAACCTGATCATCGCTCGTGCCGCCGGCGCGGGCGCCACCCGCTAACGTCGCAAGGACTTCACCCCATGGCCGATATCAGCCGCAATGCCCTGTTTGGAAAGCTCAACAAGCTCGCCTATCGCGGCATCGAAAGCGCCACCGTGTTCTGCAAGCTGCGGGGCAACCCGTATATCGAGCTGGTGCACTGGATCCACCAGCTGCTGCAGTTGCAGGATTCGGACCTGCACCGCATCGTCAAGCAGTTCAACATCAATCCTTCGAACCTGGTGCGCGATGTCACCGACGCACTGGATCGCCTGCCGCGCGGCTCCACCAGCATCTCGGATTTCTCCAGCAATGTAGAGGAGGCCGTCGAGCGCGGCTGGGTCTTCGCCACGCTGATGTTCGGTCAAGCGCAGGTGCGCACCGGCTATCTGATCGTGGGCATCCTGCAGACACGCAGCCTGCGCAATGCGTTGGTGGGGATCTCCAAGGAGTTCGAGAAAATCAAGCTGGAAACCCTCACCGAGCGCTTCGCCGAAGTGGTCGAAGGTTCGCCCGAGGACAACCAGAGTGCCTCCGACGGTTTCAAGATGGGCGGCGCCGCACCAGGCGAAGCCAGTGGCGCGATGGGCCCGGCGCAGATGGGCAAGCAGGAGGCGCTCAAGCAGTTCACCATCGACCTGACCGAGCAGGCGCGCAGCGGCAAGATGGATCCGATCGTGGGCCGCGATGACGAGATCCGGCAGCTGGTCGACATCCTCATGCGCCGTCGCCAGAACAACCCGATGCTGGTCGGCGAGGCGGGTGTGGGCAAGACCGCGGTGATCGAAGGCTTCGCCATGCGCATCGCGATCGGCGACGTACCGCCGCCGCTGAAGGACGTGCAGTTGCGCGTGCTCGATGTAGGTTTGCTGCAGGCCGGCGCCAGCATGAAGGGAGAGTTCGAGAACCGCCTGAAGCAGGTGATCGAGGAGGTGCAGTCATCGACCAAGCCGATCATCCTGTTCATCGACGAGGCGCATACCCTGGTCGGCGCCGGTGGAGCCGCCGGCACCGGCGATGCCGCCAACCTGCTCAAGCCCGCGTTGGCGCGTGGCAACCTGCGCACCATTGGTGCCACCACCTGGGCCGAATACAAGAAGCACATCGAAAAAGATCCCGCCCTTACCCGCCGCTTCCAGACCGTGCAGATCGACGAGCCCAGCGAGGAGAAGGCGATCCTGATGATGCGCGGCGTCGCCAGCGTGATGGAGAAGCACCACAAGGTGCAGATCCTTGACGAGGCGCTGGAGGCCGCGGTGAAGCTGTCCCATCGCTATATCCCCGCGCGGCAGCTGCCGGACAAGTCGGTCAGCCTGCTCGACACCGCCTGCGCCCGCGTCGCAATCAGCCAGCATGCGGTGCCAGCGGAAGTCGATGACACACGCAAGCGCATCCAGGCGCTGGAAACCGAGCTGGGCATCATTACCCGCGAGAAAAACGTCGGCGTCGAGGTTGCCGCGCGCGAACAGGTCGCCAGCGAAAAGCTGGCGACGCAGCAGGCGCGTCTGCAAGTACTCGAAGCGAACTGGATCGCCGAGAAAGATCTGGTCGAGAAGATCCTCGACATCCGCTCGAAGCTGCGCGGCACGACCGGCCCGGTGGAAGGTACCGGCAGCGCGCTGGAAGAGTCTGCCAACGAGGAAGCGGCTGTCGAGGGCGTGCCACCGAAGGGTGTGGCTGCGCTCGATGGCGTCGAACGCGCTGCCGCACTGGATGAGCTGAGGACGCTGCAAACGCAGCTCGCCGAACTCCAGGGCGAGACCCCGCTGATCCTCGCCTCGGTCGACTATCAGGCGGTGGGTTCGGTGGTGTCCGACTGGACCGGCATTCCGGTCGGCCGCATGGTCAAGAGCGAAGTCGAGACCGTGATGAACCTGGCCAAGCTGATGGGCGCGCGTGTGATCGGCCAGGACCACGCGATGGAGATGATCGCCAAGCGCATCCAGACCTCACGCGCCGGCCTGGTCGATCCGAACAAGCCGATCGGCGTGTTCATGCTCGCCGGCACCTCCGGCGTGGGCAAGACCGAAACGGCACTGGCACTCGCTGAAGCACTCTACGGCGGTGAGCAGAACATCATCACCATCAACATGAGCGAGTTCCAGGAGGCACACACCGTCTCGACCCTCAAGGGTGCACCTCCCGGTTACGTCGGCTACGGCGAGGGTGGCGTGCTGACCGAGGCAGTGCGACGCAAGCCGTACTCCGTGGTGTTGCTGGACGAAGTGGAGAAAGCCCATCCGGATGTGCACGAGATCTTCTTCCAGGTGTTCGACAAGGGTGTGATGGAAGATGGCGAAGGCCGCTCGATCGATTTCAAGAACACCCTGATCCTGCTCACCACCAACGCCGGCACCGAGATGATCTCCAGCCTGTGCAAGGACCCGGAGCTGATGCCTGACCACGAGGGCATGGCCAAGGCGTTGCGCGAACCGCTGCTGCAGATTTTCCCGCCTGCGCTGCTGGGCCGTCTGGTCACGATTCCGTATTACCCGCTCAGCCCCGAAATGCTGGGCAAGATCGTCAAGTTGCAGATCAACCGCATCAAGAAGCGCGTCGAGGCCCGCTACAAGATCCCGTTCGAGTACGACGACGAAGTGGTGAAGCTGGTGGTCGAGCGCTGCACCGAGACCGAGTCGGGTGGGCGCATGATCGACGCGATCCTCACCAACTCGATGTTGCCGGACATCTCGCGCGCCTTCCTCACCAAGATGATGGAGGGGGAGGAGGTGGCGAAGGTGCAGGTCGGGGTGACGGATGGGGAGTTTTCGTATGGGTTTGGGTGAGATAAAGAGTAAATAAACAGCCACAAATATGTTTTATTTCAAAATTGAATTTGAATTCAATTGAATTAAATTCATAAATAAAACGTCTCGATGACTTATCAAAAACACGTGGGTATTTCATTAACTAATATTAACCACGATATGGAGAGCAAGTATGCCTACTACCGCAGAGCTAGCCACAATGAGGTCAAGAAAGGGCGCGGCACAGAGCGCAATAAAATTCTTTACCGGTGTACGACAAGTCAAGAGTGCGAACAACCCGTTTGATATGCTTTCGGACGCACAAATTAACAATTTTTATGCGCACCGCAACGATGCGCCAAACACGATTGTTGACAGTTTTAATGCCACGGCCACATCTGGCATGGGAAATTGTGATGAGAAAGGAAGGATTTGTTACGCAGCGTTGATAGGTAATCCCATGTTGAATGGGAGTCATGTCACTTTGTGCGAAGCGGTTAACTACGATCATGTATTCGTTATAGTGGCGGATGCTGCTGTAGCAGCTCCTTTGGCCCTGGACACGTTGGGTGTCACTGCAATGGTTGTGGATGGATGGACCCAAGATTGGTACTTCCCAAATTTGGGTTGGGGTGCTGCAAAGTGGAATTCTTTAGGGAATACACCAAACCCAAGGCAACTGTACGTCCGCATGAATATTGCAAGTCATAATTTGACGAATTATGGACATGTTCCGCTAACTAGTTAATTATAGTACTTGGCTATCGAAGATGGACGGGCGAATTTCAATTCAGGCATGACTCAGGAACGGGGTCAGGTCCACTTCTTGGTCTATCGAAATTGGATTTAAGGACGAATTTTTGGACAGCTCATCCCATTCTTCCATTTTGATTCGGGACGTACTTGGCTTGCCACTCTGGCTCCCGCTGATTTAGTCATCGAGCAAGGACACACATGTCGGGCGACTTGAAAGCCGTTTACGCCAATGCCGGTCGCCCGCAGTACTACTTCGATCAAATCATCCCCGGAGATTTGTTTCGCGGGCAGAGCAGAGCCGATGCGCGTCAGGGGCTGCCGGTGCTTCACCCAAATCCAGGCTTCAAGCGCAAGGACGGGTTGAAAGTAAAAAAGGGTCAGGTTCATCTTTCGCATGTGTTGGAGCTGAGAGCTTTCCCGGACTGTGTTCCAGAAAAGTAGCTTGTAGCTATTCGATTAGTTAAGACATGGGGTCGCGAGTCAGTCCTTCTGAAGCCGTGCCTGAATGATTGACGGCGATAGATATGGGTCTTTTAAGGCGTATTTCCGGGCAACTCTGTGTCAAATGTCTTGGCAGGTATTGAATCTACTGAGGGCACACCCGTGACAGTTTCGTATCGTAACTACCAGGATCGCGCCATCAATGAGCTTGTGTTCGCAGGCACGCATGATGCTGGTATCAACAAAGGGTCAAGCAACGAAAAAACGCAGGATCTCGATATCGGCGGCCAGGCGGCAGCAGGAGCCCGCATTTTTGACCTTCGTATCGCGGCACGCTCGTCGGGTCTTCCGGGGTCTGGAAAGCTCAAGGCCTACCATGGCAGAGGCATGCACAAGGTGCTGGGCGGCAACCAGCTGATGGCCGGCACCTGGGGCGAGGGCTTGCCCGGCATGCTCACGGATGCGCGAAGGTTTGTCACCACGAAGTCAAGCGAGTTCCTCTTTCTGAAGTTTGATCACTGCCTGAACTGGGATCAGATTGCCGCCATGTGCGTCGACGTTCTTGGTCCATCCATCTATACCGGTGGCGGAAACCTCAATACCAAAACGGCGGGCGAGCTTGCCGGCAAGGTGATCGTGCTTTTCTCGGGTGCCGGGCTGCTGAAAATTGGTGGTGTGAACCCCGGGGCTGGCATTCTCGGCATAAGGAGTCTGTACGAAAAGGGCGCTTCCCAGAAGGCCTACGATCCCAATTTCATTGGCTTGCAATACCATGGAAAGGGTGGGACGAGTGCGATGAATGGGAAGTCGGATAACAAGAAAAGCGACGAAAACGTAAGCAAGCAGAAGGCCATTATTGACTCTGGCCGACGCATAAATGGTGGCGACCCTTTGGTGATGGGGATGATGTACTGGACAACAACAGGATTTCTTCGTGATATCAAGTCGCGCGATCGCTCCAATTGGGCAAGGGGAGGTTTCAGCGACGGTTTGATGAGGCTTTGGCTTGAAGGGATGGGTGAGTACATAGACGACAACCTGCCCTTGTATATCAGTCGCGGCAACTACGGAGTCGGGCCGATGATGAAGCGCTTCATGCCAAACTTCGTCATGATGGATTTTTCTGATGCGCCAAGGTGCCAGGCCATTTTCGATTTGAATGAGTTGAATGGAAACAGGTTGGTCCAGGCAGCGATGAACCTCGGGGCAGTATCCCCCGGCAAGTACCAGGATGGATTGCGAACTGTCCTGGGTTGAAGTCGCGTCGCCTCACGATCTGTTGGTCTCGTTTGTATTCACAAAGACGGCGTGATCCGTTGGATTTTCTTCTGGGTGAGGATGCTGAAAGCCATCAGGCGAGAGAAATTTTACTTTCTCGTTGACAGGCTTCGGGTGAGTAAGAGTGATTGAACGGCGCACGCGAAGCGTAACGTTTTGTTGCATCAGTTCTCACGCGGGTCGACGGGGAAGTGCGAATTCACAGCTGATCTGGTGCAGTCGAGCGTGCAGTTCGGGTGTGGCCAAGCTGTTTCACGGTTTTGGGATTTTCAATGGTGACCGAAAAAAGCACGGTTAAGACGCATCCGATTCAACGTTCGCTCGCTTCTCTTGCGGCAAGGGTCATGCTTTGCAGCTTGTTCGCCTTGATCTGCGGTGGTTGCATCGCTAAAACGGTGCTCCCGGATCCAAATAGTTCTACGTCAGCGAAGGAGGAACACACCATGAGTGGATTGGATATGCCCATGCGCAAACGTGTCGGGCCGCCGGATGTCGAGCCCGTTACGTTGAACGGTGTCCGTTATGAGGCACTGCACTGGGGGCGCGAGCACGGGCTGGAACAGAACGGTGGTTACGTGGTTGCAATGGACGCCGTCAGTGGTCATGAGTTGTGGACAGCACGGGTGTACCAGATCGAATACGTGCCCAAGCTGGAGGCCGATGTGCAGGATATTTTCATCAAGTCGCTGGCGCCGACAGAGGGTGGCAAGCAATTGCTGGTTACGGACGAGCGCGGTCGGAAGTTCCTGCTGGATCTGGCAACCCATGAAGCCCGGCCGGCCGAGTGAGCGGATGGAACCCCACGACAGGCGAGAGCTGAGTCATGCAGAAATTTACCGAAGCTTACGAAAAGGCACGGGACGTCGTGCGCACGCAGAAATTCTCCGCCGAGTGGGATCCTTACCTGAAGAACAAGGTCTCGATCCAGAAGTTCCTGGGTGACAAGGGCTTCGACGCCGGTCGCGCGAAAGTCCCCGATTCACTGCGCAAAAAGGTCGTTGAAACGGCGCTGGCGGAAAAAACCCATGCGGGCGAGGTGCTGTATGCCGCCGCTTCCAATCCGCTGTCCGGCGGCACGGTGAATGAGCGAGCGGCCACGCTGAAGCTGCTACAGCATGTGCATCTGGCCAAGGAAAGTGGTGGTCAGAAGGTCTGGGTCTATGCCCCGCCGCAATCTGACAGCACGTGGGTGTTTGATGAGATCGCCGGCAACGCGATCACGGTCAAGGCGCGCCTTCGGCGCGATGACGAGATTTTCTCGGACGAGCAGCGAAAGTGGATGTCTGCCGCACTCGGGCTTTCGCGAAAGATTTCCGAGGACAGCAAGGTGAAACTGGCTGGCGGGATCTTTCACAACGTCAAGCAGAGCACCCGGGACAAAGTGCGCAAGTGGTTCCTCGACGAGACCAGCACGGACGAAACCCTGGCTGACGCATTGAAGGTGCTGCTTGCGGGATTCAAGAAGATCGCGATTGCCTGCAACGCAAGCACGTTGGTCTTCACCGACTATCCAGACTGGCGCGCGCAGCGTGATGACTACTTTGGCGCGGCCTTCCGTGGTGGCGAGGGCGGAGGGTTTCCGGTGCTCTATCTGGAGGGGGCCTTCACACGTCTGACCGGCAATAGCGGCAAGCAGTGGCTCTGCGTGGAGACCATCATCCACGAACTGTCACATCATGAGGTCTTGACCGAAGACCATCGCTACGACCACCACGGATTGAAGCCCAATAGCGCAAGCTTTCCCTATGCGAAGGCGATTGCCAATGCCGACAGCTGGGGCTATTTCGCACTGGACCTTGCCGGCTACCTTTCCGCTTCCGATGCAACCAAGGTCTACATGTAGCTCGAGCACTCCAAAGGCTGGAGTCAACGAGCTTGGTAGCCTCGATCAGGATGCAGGTGCCTGGCATCCGGAAAGTCCGTCGCTCGATGCGCTCTTCCGCGGCAGATGGCTGGGTGGCGTGTGAGCGCGGTGAGAGCGGATGGCGGTGGCCGTCCTTCTTCGGTTGCATCGATGGGGCATCTGGCGGCCGTTGACCCGCCGTGTTCTTCAGGCGGCTGACCAGATTCCCGCGGCTCTTACGCACTAGAACCTGGATACAGCTATCCGCGCCCCTGGTGCGCGCTGGTTGGCTGCATGCGCAATGCCATCGCCGTGGCGAGGTGGCGCGACATCTGTGTCGGCATCGGTAAATCATTTCGGGGGTTGCATGAGCACAAACGGGTTGACGGGGCCGCGTGCCCTTGGGGTTGCGTTGGTTGAAGCCATCTTGCCGGGGAGCTGGTCATGCCTGGTCAGCCACTGAGTCGCGGAGAATTCATGGCCCTGGCCGAGCTGGCCAAGGCCCGCCGGCAGTTGGTCGTCAACATGTTTGGCGGTACCAAGCTGGTGTTTGGTCGCTCCGGTCAGTTGTCCACGGCCAAGTCGTTGCTGTCCACCGGCAAGTCGGTGAAGACCTCGGTCAGCAAGGCAGCGAAGTCTGGCAGCAGCACTGCCAACACAGTCGCAACCCTGCCGGGCATGAAGGAGGCCTTCGAGAATTTCATGGTCGAGTGCGCGGATGTGGACAACATCGGCGACGTGATGGAGGCGATTGGCGGTGAGGTACTGCACAACCTCATCGCCGAGGTGACGCCTTACCTCGGCATTGTTACCAGCGCGGTCAAGCTGGCCAAGGCCGGCAAGGCCGTGGCGACCGACGGTTACAACCTCTACAAGAGTACCGACTACAAGCGCGGTTTCCGCATGGGCGATCCCTACGCGGCCGCCGAGGCGATCCAGCTGATCATCAAGCGCGACCTGGCCCAGCACTCGGTCAAGCTGGCCCAGCAGACGGTCGCCACTGGCGCCAAGATCGGCGGTGTGTTCGCCGACTTCGGCACCGGTACCACGGCCGCCATCGGCGTGGCCAACACCCTGGCCAGCCTGGGCCTGCAGCTGTTTTCGCTGGGTCTGGACATCAAGGACCTGCGCGCTGGCAACAAGCGTCTGGCCCAGCCCAACGCGCTGGATCTGACGGTATTCAACGAGAGCCCGATCCTGGGCTGCTACCTGATCACCTGCGCCGATACCTCGGCGGTGGCCAACATGTTTGTTGCCGACATCGGCCTGCCGGGCTGGATGGACCGGGTCGAGGCGATGAAGAAGAACCAGATGGAACCATTGATCAAGATCGCCAGCAAGAACATCGCCAGCTCGCGGCTGCAGCTGGAGGGACTGACGTCGGACAAGGGCACGCATGTGAAAAAAGGCTTCTTTGCCGGCGTGAAAAGCAAGGCGCTCAAGCAGTTGCATCTGAGCTGAGGCGACGTACGCTTGATCGGCGCGCGGCTGCCACAGCAGCCTCCCGGGCCCGGAAAATTGCCTGCACATTGGGTGATCAATTCCGCGCCCTTTTTACGCACCTACCAATGGAACGCCATATCGACCGGAAAAGGCGATGGCGCGTGGGTGCGTGATCAGGGGGCAAGACATGTTCGACGCCAGACGACCAGCGATTCACACAACGCTTCCGCCGCAGCATACGCGACGGCGGCCGGCCGGCATCATCGCCGGCCCGGGCTGCTGAGGCCCGCGCCATGCAGCCAGCGGCACGATTGACCGACATGCACGTCTGCCCGATGGTGACCGGGATCATCCCGCATGTGGGTGGCCCCATCCTTGCGCCAGGCAAGCCCACGGTCCTGATCGGCGGGCTGCCGGCTGCGCGGCTGGGTGACATGGCCGTGTGCGTCGGTCCGCCGGACAGCATCATCATGGGTTCGCCCAAGGTGCTCATCGGTGGCCAACCTGCCGCGCGGCTCGGCGACAGCACCGCGCACGGCGGCACCATCGTGCTCGGCTGCTTTACCGTGCTGATCGGCTGAGGGGCGAAGATGAAAGCCGCTACGCGACGCTCACCCGCTCGACGCAAGCAGGAGAAGACTGCGCCGAAGCCACACCTTGCCTTGCTGCAGCAGGCCATCAGAGCGCACCAGTCGAACGAACTCGACGAGGCCGAGCGGCTGTATGGCGAGGTACTGGACCTGCAGGTGGCGCAGCCCGATGCACTGCACTTTCTCGGCGTACTGAGTCACCAGCGGGGGCGCAGCGACGAGGCGCTGACCTTGATCGGTGCCGCGTTGAAGATTACCCCGCGCCATCCCGATGCACACAACAACCTCGGCAACGTGCACAAGGAATGTGGCCGGCTGGCGGAGGCCGAAGCCTGCTATCGCCGCGCGCTCGCCTGCGACCCCGAGCACCATAATGCGCTGAGCAATCTGGCCCTGGTGCTGGAGGCGCAGGAGCGGCTGGACGACGCCTTCGAGGCGTACACGCAGTTGTTGCAGCAGGCGCCGACCTACGCCCATGGTCATTACCGGCTCGGGATGTTCCTGCGCAACCACGCCCAGCACGAGCAACATCTGGAGCAGTCAGCTGAGTGCTTCCGCCAGGCTTTTCATTACGACAAGCGCAACGTGCGTGCGCTGGAAGGTGTGGGCATCTCGCTGTACATGCTTGGGCGCCACGACCAGGCCGCCGCGGTGTATCGCGACTGGCTCGCGCGCGAGCCCAACAACCCGGTGCCGCGCCACATGCTGGCCTCCTGCGGTGCGGCGGAGGCACCAGCGCGCGCTGCCGACGACTATGTGCGCGATGTATTCGACGGTTTTGCCGAAAGTTTCGACGAGCAGTTGCTGAACAACCTCGGCTATCGCGCACCGCAGGTGCTGACCGAAGCGCTCACCGCACTGCTGCCGGCTGCTGAGCGACAACTTGATGTACTTGATGCCGGCTGCGGTACGGGCCTGTGCGCGCCGCTGGTGCGCGACCATGCGCGACGGCTGGTCGGCGTCGACCTGTCCTCCGGCATGGTCGACAAGGCACGTGCCCGCGGGGGCTACGACGCGCTTGAAGTCGCCGAGCTTACCGCCTGGCTCGGCGACCATCCCGGTGAATTCGACGTGGTGATTTCCGCCGACACCCTGGTCTACTTCGGTGAACTGGGGCCGGTGCTGACGGCAACCGCGACTGCCTTGCGGGCCGATGGCTGGCTGGGTTTCACGCTGGAGTCGATTGACGGCGAAGACGACCGCGCGGAACTCGATTCCAGCGGTCGCTATCGGCACTCGCGCGCCTACGTGCAGCGCGTGCTCGAAGCCGCCGGATTCACCGACATCAGCATCCGCGCCGACACCTTGCGCAAGGAGCGCGGCCACGCGGTAGGTAGCTGGGTGGTGCTGGCGCGGCGGCAAGGCACGGCGACCACGGGCGTGCAGGCAGCCGACTCAGCATTGCAGGGAGCATCGACATGATCGGCGCCTCATCTCTTCTTTCCAGCCATGCCGGATCACCGAGATCGCTGACATGACGGCCCAGATCACACTCACCTCCACCAGCTGCGATGGCCTGCTGTTCATTGCGATGAGCGCCGAAGAGCATCTGGGGCAGCTGTTCAACTATGACGTTCAGTTTGCCAGCAAGGATGAAAACATCGACCTGAGCGCCTTGCTTGGCACGTCGATGACGGTGACCGTCAGCCCGCAGGATGACTGGGTGCGCTATTTCAACGGCATGGTCTGCGAGGCATCGCAGACTGGCGTGGTGATCATCGACAACCTGAGCTACGCGCAATATGCCGTGCGACTGGTGCCCAAGCCATGGCTGCTGCGCCAGAAAGTCGATTGCCGCATCTACAACAACATGAGCGTGTCGGCGATCGTCCAGTCGGTGCTCAGCGATGCCGGTTTCACCGATGTCAGGCTCAGCCTCAGCGCCAACTATGTCGCGCGCGAGTACTGCGTGCAGTATCGCGAGAGCTGCTTCAACTTCATCAGCCGCCTGATGGAGCAGGAGGGCATCTACTACTACTTCACCCACGACAAGACGAGCCACACGATGGTGCTGGCCGATGGCGTCAGCGCGCATTCGGTCACGCCCGATTTCAGCCAGGTGCCGTATCAGCCAGAGAACGACAGCGGCCTGCGCTCGAAAGCGACGATCAGCCGCTGGAGTTGCTCACGTGGATTGGACGCGGCCAAGTTCCAGCTGACCGACTACGACCCGATGACCTCGAAGACCGCGCTGCTGGCCACCGGAGACACCGCCGGACACCGCAGCGCCGGCGCGGTTGGCGAGATGGTTGCCTTCGACTATCCGGGGCTTCATGACGATGTCAGCGTGGGCAAGCAGTTCGCCCAGGTGCGGGCCGAAGCGCTCAGCGCCTCGCGTTCGCACTATCAGGGCAGCACCGGCGCCAGCAGTATCCGGATCGGTGGTCTGTTCACCCTGAGCGATTACCCGCGCGCGGCGCTGAACATCGAATACCTTATCGTGGGCACGACCATCCAGCTCAAGGGTGGCGGTGTGGTCTCCGGTGGCAACGACGCCTCGGCTGCATTCAGCTGCAGCTTTCAGGCGATCGAGAGCAGCAAGCCCTACCGCAGCCTGCCGACGGCAGTGAAGCCCACGGTGGTCGGCCTGCAGACGGCGATTGTCTGCGGCAGCGATACCGCCGAGGACATCGCCGTCGACGCCAACGGCCGCGTGCAGGTCACCTTCCACTGGAATACGCCGGACAAGCCCGAGGCGGCCAGCTCGTGCCCGGTGCGGGTGGCTTCACCGTGGGCGGGCAAGGCCTGGGGTGCGGTAAGCATTCCACGCGTGGGCCAGGAAGTGGTGGTGAGCTTTCTCGAGGGTGATCCGGATCGGCCGCTGATCATCGGCAGCGTCTACAACGACATCAACACGCCGCCGTACACGCTGCCGGACAACAAGACCCAGTCGGGCATCAAGAGTCGCAGCCTGTTGGGTGGTGCCGACGATGCCAACGAGCTGCGCTTCGAGGACAAAGCCGGCTCGGAGCAGTTCTACATCCACGCGCAGAAGGACATGGTGGAGGAGGTCGAGAACGACCACGCCGTCACCATCGATCACGACGAGACGGTGACGATCAAGAACGACCAGACCGAAACCGTCCAGCACGATCGCTCGATAACGGTGAAGAACGAGGACAAGCTCGACGTCACCGCCAACGCCACCAGCACCATCGGGCAGAAGTTCAAGCTCAGCGCGGGCACCGAAATCGAGCTGGTCACCGGTGCATCGAGCATCGTGATGAAGAGCTCCGGTGACATCGAGATCAAGGGCGTCAACATCAAGATCACCGGCAGCATGGGGGTGAAGATCGAAGGCCAGGTGGAGGTGGGCATCAAGGCCGGCGCCACCATGGACGTCGGTGCGGGCGCCAGCCTCAAGGTGCATTCGGACGGCATGCTCGAAGTCGCTGGCGGCGGCATGGCGACGGTCAAGGCGCCGATGCTCACGCTCAAGGGCGATGCGATGACGCAGGTGTCCGGCGGCATCATCATGATTGGCTAACGGAGGAGTTGCGCATGTCAGCGGTTATTCACGCGTCGGTGCAGATGGAGCTGTCGCCTCCGGCCAGCGCCTTGCTGCGCGCCGAGATGACGCCGCAGGCGGCGGTGCAGCATCTGCTCGCTGCCGGAGAGGCGCAGGATGCGCTGAAGCTGCTCGCACGACTGCTGCCCAAGCGCTACGCCGTCGCCTGGCTGTGCCAGTGTGCGCGTGATCAGCCGCTGACCCAGGAGGATCGCGCCGGCGCCTCGCTGGCCGAGCAGTGGGTGCGCGATTCGAGCGAGAGCAACCGGCGCGCCGCTTTCGAGTTCGCCAACGCCGGCGGTTACAAATCGCTCGGCGCGTGGATCGCCGCCGCCGCCGGCTGGTCCAGCGGCAGCCTGGCGCCAGCCGCGCAGGAGACGCCGGTACCGCCGGCCGATCACCTCACCGCGCGCGCCACGGTGGCGGCGATCAACCTGATGGCCGCGCTCGACGCCTCGCAGTTCGAGGCGCGTCGGGTGGCCTTCATCGAACGTGCGATGAGCCTGCTGCAGGCCGGTGGAGGCGATTCATGAGGTTGATCCGAAACATTCCACCGCATGTACCGGGCTGGGCCCTGACACTTCACCTTGGCGAGGAGGGCTGAGCGTGTCGACATCACCGACATTGAATCTGGCCGTGATGGGACAGCACGCCGCCCAGTTCGGCAGCCGCAGCCAGAAAGCGTTCGAGGGCCGCGACGGCAGCATCGGTCGTTCCGAGGACTGCGACTGGGTGCTGAGCTCGTCGGGTGTATCGCGTGTGCACGCGATGATCCGCTGCCTCAATGGCATCTACTTCATCGAGGACCGCAGCACCAACGGCATGTTGCTCAACGGCGTGCCGCTGGTGAGGGGCGAGCCATCGGCGTTGAAGCAGGGCGATCGCCTGCAGATCGATACGTTCGAGGTCTCGGTGAGCCTGCAGTCGCCGTCGCTCGACGCGCCTGCGCCGCCGGTAGATGTGTTCGCGGCGCCACCGTCGCCACCGGCCTATGCACCGCCGCTGGCCCGCTCGGCCGATCCGCTGGATGACTTTCTCGACCTCGGCCTGGGGCCGTCCGCTGGCACGGGTGCGTCGCGCGACAGCGGGCTGATTCCGGACAGCTCGCCGCTGGGCGGGCCCGACTTGGACCCGCTGAGTTTTCTGGATGAGCCGTACGGTGGTGCGCCCGCCGCGCCCGCAATGCCGCAGCCACCGGCGGCGAGCTGGAACCACTCGCCCGGCATGGAAGATCACTTCCATCCGCCGATCACCGAAGGCCAGCGCCAGGCGCAACCGCTGCCCGAGAACTGGGACCTGACCATGGGCGATTTTGCGCCACGGTCAACGCCGGCCCCTGCGCCAGCACCCGCGCCAGTGGCCATGCCGGCGCCAGCTCCAGCGCCGCTATCCGATCCGTTCGCCGCGGCGCCGGTACCGGGCCCGCCTGCCGTCTCGCATGCCGCGGCGCACCCCGCCGGCAGCCTGCCGCCCGAGATGCAGCAGATGCTCGGCATCGTGGTCGATGGCGTGATGGACGTGCTGCGCGCGCGGGCCGAGATCAAGAACACCTTCCGCCTGCCGGTGACCATCATCCAGCGTTCGGAAAACAACCCGCTGAAGTTCGCGCCCAATGCCGACGAGGCCTTGCAGAAAATCCTGTCACCGCCGAATGCCGCGTTCCTGTCCGGCCCGGCCGCGTTCGACGACGCGTTCGACGACATTCGCTGTCACCAGATGGCGATGCTGGCCGGCGTGCGCGCCGCGTTCGAGTCGCTGCTGGTGCACTTCGGCCCGGACCGCTTCGAGCAGGAAGTCGACGGCGCCAAGCGTTCGGCATTCGGTGGCAAGGGCAAGTACTGGGAGAAGTACCGCGAGAATTTCGAGGGGCTGATCAAGAACCCGGATGACTGCTTCCGTCGTCTGTTCGGTGACGAATTCGCGCGCGCCTACGAAGAGCAGCTGGCGCGACTGAAATCGGCGCGGCGCAACAGCGCGCGACGGTAACCACATACGACAGGCGTCGGCCAGCGAGCCGGCGTCGACCTCTACGAGATGGGCGCAAAGCGAATGACGCAGAACAACAAAGTGGTATGGAGCGAGGGCCTGTTCCTGCGGCCGCAGCACCTGCAGCAGCACGAGCGCTACCTGGAGCGCTTTGTCGAGCTGCGTGCCGGTGCGCTGCGCCCCTACACCTGGGGCTTCACCGAGCTGGAGCTGGAGGCCGACCTGCTGGCAATCGGCAAGCTCGGCATCAAGCGCGCGCGCGGCATTTTTCCCGATGGCACGCCGTTCGCCATGCCCGGCGACGAGCCGCTGCCACCGGCGCTGGACGTGGACAGCAACTGGCGCGACCAGACCGTCTATCTCACCCTGCCGCTGCGCTCACCGACCCAGCCGGACAGCGGTCGGCCCGAGGCGCCGGCAGAGAAGCTGTTTCGCTATCGCGTGCGCGAGACCGAGGTGCGCGACGCCTCGGGCAGCACCGACGGCACGGCGGTGCTGGAAGTCGGCGGCATGAGCAGCCGGCTGCTGCCGCAGTCGCAGCCGATGGAAGGCCTGACCCAACTGCCGCTGGCGCGCATCGTCGAGTGCCGCTCCGATCGCCGCGTGCAGTTGGACGAGGGGTTCATGCCGACCGGCCTGAGCTGCCAGGCGGTACCGCGCCTGATGACCTTTCTCACCGAGCTGCTGGGCCTGCTGCATCAGCGCGGCGAAGCGCTGGCCAGCCGGGTGGCGGTGACCGACCGCGGTGGCGCGGCGGAGATCGCCGACTTCCTGCTGCTGCAGGTGGTCAACCGCAGCCAGCCGCTGGTGGCGCATCTGGCCGAGGTACCCGTGCTGCATCCCGAGGACCTGTACCGCGCGCTGGTGATGATGGCCGGCGAGCTGGCGACCTTCACCATGCCGGGCAAGCGGCCTGTCGCCTTTCCGGCGTATCGCCACGAGGCGCTGCGCGAGACCTTCGAGCCGGTGATCACCGCCCTGCGCAACAGCCTCAGTGCAGTGATGGAGCAGACCGCCACGCCGATCCCGCTGCAGGAGCGCAAGTTCGGCGTGTGGGTGGCCGTGGTGGCCGACCTGAGTCTGCTCGACACCGCCGCGTTCGTGCTGGCGGCGAAGGCCGACCTGAAATCCGAGGACCTGCGCCGGCAGTTGCCGGCAGTGTCCAAGATCGGACCAGTGGAGAAGATTCGCGACCTGGTCAACCTGCAGTTGCCGGGTATCGGCGTCAATCCGATGCCGGTGGCGCCGCGGCAGATTCCATACAACGCGGGCTATCTCTATTTCGAGTTCGACAAGCAGTCGCCGCTGTGGCGCGAGCTGAAAACCTCCGGCGGCATCGCTTTCCATTTTGGCAGCGAGTTCGCCGGTCTCGACCTGCAACTGTGGGCGATCAGGGGCTGAGCCATGAATACACCGAACGGTCCCGGCAACCCACCCGGCTATCCGCCGCCGCGCGACGACGCCACCGTGGTGCGTCCACGCGGGCAGGCCCCCGCGGCACCGGCGCCAGCACCCGCCGCGGCAGCACCTTCACCCGCGCCCGCTGCGCCGCGCACGCCGGAGGCGGCACGCGCGGACATCAGCGAATTTCTCGGCGGTGGCATGAACCCGCTGGTGCAGACCGCCAGCGCCCTGCTGCTGCTCGGCGTGCAACTGCGCCACAGCGTCTCGTCACCGGACGCCACCCATCTGCGTGAGCAGGTGATTGCGCAGGTGCGCAAGTTCGAAAGCCACGCCAGCGCCGCCGGCCTGCCGGCGCAGACGATTACCGCCGCACGCTACGTGCTGTGCGCCACCCTCGACGAGTCGGTGCTCAATGCGCCGTGGGGCGAGCAGAGTGGCTGGGCGCAGAAGACCCTGCTGGTCACCTTCCACAACGAGTCGTACGGCGGCGCCAAGTTCTTCCAGATTCTCGAGCGCCTGTGTGCCGACTTCAGCCGCCACATCGACCTGATCGAACTGATGTACCTGTGCCTGGCGCTCGGCTTCGGCGGCCGCTACCAGATCGAATCGGGCGGCCGCGCCAAGCTGGCCGACATCCAGGAGGATCTGTACCGCCGCATCAAGGCGCAGCGCGCGCCCGCCGCCGATGAGCTGGCTCCGCACTGGCGCGGCATCGAGGATCGGCGCAATCCACTGATCCGCTACGTGCCGCTGTGGGTGATCGCGGCGGCGGCGGCGTGCGTGCTGCTGGTCGCCTTCGTGTATTTCTACACGCGCCTGAACACGCTGTCGGCACCGGCCAGCGCACAGATCGCGCAGATCGGCCTGGACAGCGCCACCCCGCCGGATACCACGCGACTCAACCAGGCCCGCCCACCGGCGCCGCACAAGAGTCTCAAGCAACTGCTGACGCCGGAAATCGCCGCCAACAAGCTGACCGTGGACGACCAGAGCGATGGCACCGAACTGGTGCGCCTGGGCGCGCCTGACCTGTTCGTCTCTGGCGGCGTCGATGTCAGCGCGAACGAGGTGCCATTGCTGCATGCGATCACCGCTGCACTCAACCAGGTGCCGGGGCGGGTGATCGTGGTCGGCCATACCGATGACCAGCCCATCCACTCGTTGAAATACAAGGACAATTTCGAGTTGTCCGCGGCGCGTGCGCGCTCGGTGCTGCAAATCCTCAGCCAGGGTCTGGACAACCCCGCGCGGCTGGAATCCAGCGGTGCAGGCGACTCCCAGCCCATCGCGCTGCCACCGAATCTCCCAGCCAACCGCACGCGCAATCGGCGTGTGGAACTCAAGTACATCCCGGAGGGCTGAGGCTCGTGAAAAAGTTTCTGACGCTTCTCAAGTCCGGCTGGTTCATCGCGCTGATTGGCCTGCTGCTGCTGTCGCTGCTGATCTGGCTCGGCGGCCCGTACCTTGGCATCGGCGATGCGCAGCCGCTGGCCAGCCCGGTCACGCGGCTGGTGGTGATCATCGTGCTGCTGCTGTTGTGGGTCGTGCTGCTGCAGATCCAGCAGTTTCGCCTGCGCAGCAAGACCGCCAAGATGTCCGGCGACATCGCCGGCCAGGATGCCGCGGCCACGCCGGGCGCACCGGGCGATGACCGCAGCGCGGGCGAGCGTGTCCAACTGGCCACGCGCTTCCAGGAAGCGGTGGATACCTTGCGCAAGAGCCGCCATGGCGGCGGCAATCTGTACACGCTGCCGTGGTACGTGGTGATTGGCCCGCCGGGCTCGGGCAAGAGCACCTTGCTGCAGAACTCCGGGCTCAACTTCCCGCTGTCCGATCGCTTTGGCAAGGAAGCGCTGCGCGGTATCGGCGGCACCCGCAACTGCGACTGGTGGTTCACCGACGAGGCAGTGTTCCTCGACACCGCCGGGCGTTACACCACGCAGGACTCCGACCGCGGCGCCGACTCCTCGGCCTGGGCCGAGTTTCTCAAGCTGCTGCGCCGCTACCGCAAGCGCCGGCCGATCAATGGCGTGCTGATCGCGATGAGCATGTCCGACCTGCTGGTGCTGGACGAGAACGGCCGTTACGAACACATCCAGGCGGTGCGTCGTCGTCTGGACGAGCTGGCCGAGCATTTGCGCATCGGCGTGCCGGTGTATCTGGTGCTGACCAAGTGCGATCTGATCGCCGGCTTCAGCGAGTTTTTCGATGACTTCAACCCTGAGCTGCGCAGTCAGGTGTGGGGCATGTCGTTTCCGGTCAACAAGACCATGGACGGCAGCGCGGCCAAGGCCTTCGCAGACGAGTTCCAGTTGCTGCTGGATCGCCTCAACACCCGCGTGCTCGACCGCGTGCACGCCGAGGCCGACCGCAGCCGGCGCGCGGCGATCCTGTCGTTCCCGCAGCAGCTGGCTGCCTTGCGCGAGGTGGCACGCCAGTTCGTCGAGGGTGTGTTCGCACCGAACCCGTACGGCTCACCGCCGTTGCTGCGCGGTGTCTATCTCACCTCCGGTACGCAGGAGGGCGCGCCGATCGATCGCATGATGAGCGCGGTGGCGCGTACCTTCGGCGTGGATGCGGCGCGGGTGCAGGCCAAGGGCGCGCAGCAGCGCACCTTCTTCGTCGAGCGCCTGCTCAAGGATGTGCTGTTCAAGGAGTCCGGCTTCGCCGGCACCAACCCCAAGCTGGAGCGGCAGAAGATCCTGCTGCAGGCGGCTTCATATGTGTGCGTGCTGCTGCTGACCGCGTTGCTGTTCGTCGGCTTTGCCACCAGCTACGGCCGCAATCGCAGCTATCTGGGCAAGGTGCAGACCGCGCTGGCCAGCTATCCGGTGAAGAGTGACCTGTCCGCGGCGAGCACCCAGAAGGCCTATTTCGCGATGGCGCTGGAGCGGCTCGAAGCACTCTCCGCGGTGCAGGATGTTGCCCAGCAATACAAGGAGCACACGCCGCTGCTGATGCGGCTGGGCCTGTATCAGGGCAAGGCGGTGGGCAGTGCCGTGCATGATGCCTACCTGCGCGAGCTCAATGCGATTCTGCTGCCCGGCGTGGCGTCGCAGTTCCGCACCGGCCTCACCGGCAATGCCAGCGATCCGCAGGCGTTGTACTACTACCTCAAGGGTTATCTGATGCTGGGCCAGCCGCAGCATCTCGACCCGGAGCAACTGGTGGCGCTGACCAATATCGAATGGCGCAAGGTATTTCCGGGCGACCCGGTATTGCAGGCGGCCGCCGCCAAGCATTTCCAGGCGCTGCTGGCCGAGCCCGGTCGCCTGCGCGCGATCAGCCTCGACAATGACCTGGTGGAGCAGGCGCGCGCCACCTTGCGCACGGCCGACCTGTCGGCGCTGGTCTACGGCAGCCTCAAGCTCACCGCCGATGCCAGCGACCAGCCGCCGCTGCAACTGGACAAGGCGCTGGGCCTGCTCGGCAACGCCTTCAGGCGCAAGAGCGGTACACCACTCTCAACGCCGCTGCCGGCCTTGTTCACCCAGCCGGTGTTCGCCGACGAGGTGAGCAAGGGTATCGAGCAGGCGGTGGGCAATTTCACCAAGGACGACTGGGTGTTTGGTGCCAGCGCGATCGACTCGATCCAGAGGGCACGACTGCAGCAACAGGTGCTGGCGCTGTATCAGGCCGACTACATCAAGGCCTGGGACGAGCTGCTGGCGGACATGGAGCTGCAGCCGATCACCAACATCCAGGATGCCAGCGCGATCGCGGCCAAGCTGTCCGGACCGAGCTCGCCGCTGAAGACCCTGCTCGGCGTGGTACGCGACAACACCCACGACATGCTGCGCGCGCCGGCCAAGAGCGAGGCTGACAGCGCCCTGGACGCCGCCAGGAAAGCCGCGGAGAAGAAGGCCACGCAGAGTGCGCTCAGTCGGGCGCTGGCCAATGCCGCCGGTTCGGCTCCGGCCGAGGCCACCGAAAAGCCGGGTCAGGCCATCAGCGATCACTTCGAGCAACTCAACAAGCTCAGCGAGGGTGCACCCGGTGCCACGCCGATCGACCAGACCCTGGGGGTGCTCGACCAGCTCAGCAAGACCTTGCTGACCATGACCGACTTCAACAGCACCGCCGGCCAGCCCAATCCGCAATTGCTGCTGGCGCAACAGGCCGCCGCGCAATTGCCGCCACCGGTATCGGGTTGGGTCGCCGCACTCACCGGCAAGAGCCAGGCGCTGGTCGCCAGTGGCACCAAGGGCGCGTTGGGCGACCAGTTCCAGCAGGCGGTGGCCAAGGACTGCGCCTCGTTCACCCGCGGTCGTTACCCGTTTGCAGCGAACGGCAAGTCGGAAATTCCGTTGCAGAATTTTGCCGAGTTGTTCGGATACGGCGGCCAGTTCGATGCGTTCTACAAGCAGACGCTGGAAAAGCTGGTGGACGCCAGCGGTCGCAACTGGCAGTGGAAAACCGGCCCGGGCGCGGTCAGCGGTTCGCCCGGCATGCTGGCGCAGATGCAGTTGGCCGATTCGATCAAGCAGATGTATTTCCGCAACGGCAGCGCCACGCCCGAAGTGGATTTCACCTGGCAGGCGCCGCAGCTCGACCCTGCCATCGGCAAGCTGGTGATCAACGTCGACGGGCAGAAATACGAATACTCCCCGGGCGGTCCGATGAGCGCGGCGATGAAGTGGCCCGGTCCGCAGCCAGGGCAGGTCTCGGTGGCCGCCTATGACACTGCCGGCAACCTGATCAGCAGCGTCGATTACCAGGGCGACTGGGCCTTGTTCCGCGCCTTGCAGGCAGCCAACCTGACCCGGCAGTCCGACCTGCGCTTCATCGCCACGTTCAACTTCGGCGGGCATGCGGCCAAGCTCACGCTGCAGGCCAACAACCTGAAGAATCCCTTCCTCAATACCGACGTGCAGCGCTTCCGGTGCGGGGGCTGATCGATGCCGACTCCAGCAGGGGGGATTTCGGCACCCGTCGGCTTTTTCGGCAAGCTGCCCGGGGCTGGTGACTTCGTCCAGCGGCGCCTGCCGGCGGACTTTGTCGATCGCTGGGATCGGCATTTCGAGCATGCCGTCGCGGCCAGTCGCGAACAACTGGGCGAGCGCTGGCATGACACCTGGCACGCCAGCCCGGCCTGGCGTTTCCTGCTCGCGCCAGGCGTGTGCGGCGAGGCGGCCTGGGCCGGGGTGATGGCGCCAGCCGCCGATCGCGTCGGGCGCTGTTTTCCGATGGTGATGGCCTCGTCGCTGGGTACCGATGCCGACCATGGCGGTCGCACGCTGCGCGAGGCGCAACGCTGGTTCGATGCGCTGGAGCAGATCCACGCGCAGGCACGGCAGCAGGGCGCCGGGGCGGATGCCTTCGACGCCCGTGTCGCCAGTCTGCCGGGACCGTTGCAGGTGAAGCGCAGCGATCCGGCCACTGCCTTGCAGGGTGTGGACTGGCGCGCCTCGCCGCAATGGCGGCTGCCGCTGCGTGCGCACGGACACGATGAGCTGTTCCTCGAGGCGCTGTGGTCGCAGGTCACCGCGACAGCGGGCCATTGGTGCCTGTGGTGGACTCACGGCGCCGGCGCGGTACCGGCCAGCGCGATGCTCAGCCAGGGCTTGCCGACACCGGCCAGTTACGCCGCCTTTCTCGATGCCAGCCACGCCGATGCCAGCTGGCGCTCGCTGCGCGGACCGGCGGTGCCCGCGCCCGCGCCATCGGCGGCAGCGCCCCAGATCACGCCGCCCATGAGCGCGGCACCATCGTCGGTAGCGCCGCCGGTCAATCCGTCGCCGCCGTCACCGCTGCCGGACGATCTTTCCGGTTTGCTCGATGGCATCGGCGTGCCCGCGCCAGTCACTGCACCGATTCCTGATGACGCGACCGTGCCTGGCTTTGGCCGCGCCAAACCTGCCAGTGCGCCACCTGCTGCGGTCGAACCTGCGCCCCAGGTGGCAGCGACACAACCGATCAAGCGGGCGATTTTTCGCAGCGAGGACGGCGCCCTCACGGTGCTGGCCGCGGACGATGGCGCGCACGACCCGCGCTGCCGTGGCGCGGCCACCGCGCAGGCGGTCGCCGCTGCGATGCAGCCGAATGACTTCTCCGGTGGCATGCAGAAGCTGCGTGAGCGATTGCTGGCAAGGCATGCCGCCTTGCAGGCCTCCGGTGAGGATCTGATCGATCCGCTGATGGAGGATGCGGCGGTGGTTGCCCTGCATACCACCGGCCGCTGGGCTGCGGTGTTGCGCATTGGTACGGGTGAAGTGTGGCAGTGGCGTCGTGGCCAGATGCGCCAGGTGTTTGCCGGCAGCCCGGTGGCGGGTGCCGGCGTGGATGACTTGCTGTTCGAGCAGCGCTCGCCGGTGGCGGTCGGCCTCGGTGGTGCGGGAGCACCGGAGTACCAGGAAATCGTCTGCGCGGTGGAGCCGGGGGACCGCTTCCTGCTGCTGGCCACGCGACGGCTGGTATCGCTGGATCAGGCCCTGCTGGCGCAGGCGCTGTCACTGTCTGATGGCGAGCAAGCACGCGCGTTGATCGCCCACGCCTCGGCACTGGGCGCCGACCCCTCGCCCTGGCCGCTGGCCGTCATCGAGATCGCATCATGACGAAAACCTACGTTTCCGCCGGGCTGAGCGTCACCGGCAAGGTGCGCCGCCACAACGAGGACGCGATCCTGGTACGCGACGACCTCGGTCTGTGGGTGGTGGCCGACGGCATGGGTGGGCATTCGGCGGGTGACTATGCCAGCGCACTGATCGTCGAACGGCTGGGTGAGCTGACCCGCCCGGGCAGCGTGTTCGACTTCATCGAATCGATCGAGGACGCCCTGGCGCAGGTGAATGCCGACCTGCTCCGCACCGCCGACGAGCGCGGCGTCGACATCATCGGCTCGACCGTGGTGTTGCTGGTGCACCACCAGGATTTCATGCTCTGCGGCTGGGTCGGTGACAGCCGCGCCTACTGCATGGAGAGCGGCACGCTCGAACAGATCAGCGCCGACCATGTGCACGGCATGAAGGACGACGTGACCCAGTTCGGTGGACAGCCGGCACCGGCGCCGGGCGCCGGCGTGCTGACCCGCGCGATCGGTGCCGAGGAGCAACTCTACGTGGACTGGGTGGTGGCCGGCTGCCGGCCCGACATGCAGTTCGTGCTGTGCTCCGACGGCGTCAACAAGGAAATGACCGACGCCGAGATGGCGACCCAGTGCCGCGCTCAGGACAGCCCCCAGGTCGTGCTCAACAATTTGCTCGGCGTGGCCCTGGGCCGCGCCGCCCGAGACAACGTTTCCGCCGTCGTCGTGCGGCTTCTGGCTTGACCAAGAACCTTTCTGCATGAATTTTCTCACCGAATTGATCGCTGCTTTCCAGGCCGACAAGCTGCAGCTCTCCACACTGCTCGATGTGCTCGCCTCGCGCGGCCCACAGTCCGAGGCGGTACACCGCGAGGAGGTGGCGCTGATCGCGCGTCTGGCGGCCGGGGGTACGCTGGCACCGCAAGCGGCGCAGGCCTTGCTGGGCAAGTTGCGCTCGCTGCAGGCGCAGCGCGCACCTGCTGCCGCGGTCGACGAGGACGCCACCCGCATCCAGCCATCCAGCCGGCGCCCGGAGGCCGATCAGGCCACCGTGATGCAACCTCGAAGCGGACAGCCGGCAGCCAGCGCCGATGGCGACGCTACCGTGGTGCAGCCAACCTCGGCGCGCTCGTCGGTCGATGATGAAGCGACCGTGGTGAAGCCGGCCTCGACGCCACCTGGCGATGGCCAGGCCACCAGCGTCACCGGCACCACCGGCTCGGGCACCAGCAGCAGCTTCAACATGGAGAGCTGGCAGCGCGTGGCGGATGCCGAGGGCGGTGATTACGCGGCGGTGGGCACGGTGTTGAAAGGGCGTTTCCATCTCGAGAAAGAGCTGGGCCGGGGCGGCATGGGCGTGGTGTTTCTGGCCCGCGACGAGCGCAAGGTGGAGGCCCGTGATCGCGACCCCTATGTCGCGGTGAAAGTGCTGAATGATGAGTTTCGCCGCCATCCCGATTCGCTGATCGCGCTGCAGCGCGAGTCGCGCCGCTCGCAGTCGCTGGCGCACGACAACATCGTGCGCGTCTACGATTTCGACAAGGATCGCACCATCGTCTTCATGACGATGGAATACGTCGACGGCTCCGATCTCAAGGCGCTCATCCGCGAGCGTGCCTACAACGGCATGCCGCTGGCCAAGGCGCGACCGCTGATCGAGGGCATGGCGTGGGCGCTCAAGCGCGCTCACGCCGCGGGCGTGGTGCATTCGGACTTCAAGCCCGGCAACGTCATGGTCACCAAGGATGGCGTGCCCAAGGTGTTCGATTTCGGCATCGCCCGTGCAGGCAAGCACATGGGTGACCAGGTCGGCGAACAGACCGTGTTCGATGCCGGCACCCTAGGTGCACTTACTCCCGCTTATGCCAGCCTGGAGATGATCCAGGGCAAGGAGCCGGCACCGAGCGACGACATCTACGCACTCGGTTGCGTGATCTTTGAACTGCTCACCGGCAAGCACCCGTTCGACAAGGTCAGCGCCGAAGTGGCAATGAAGGAAGGGCGCAAGCCGCCGCCGGTGCCGGGCCTGACCAAGCGCCAGTACCAGACGCTGTGCGATGCCGTGGCATTCACCGGTGACAAGCGGCTCAAGAGCGCGACCGAGCTGGTCGAGGGCTTGCGTGACATCAGCCTGCGCGAACGGGCGGGTCCGTATCTGATCTTCGGCTCGATCGGCGTGGTCATTCTGGTCGCTGGCGGCTGGGGCCTCAACCGCTATCTGCATCAGCGTCATGTGGATCAGGTGATCGGCCGCTTCGCGCTCGCCGATCCCCGGCATTACGGCAACGAGGACCAGGCGCTGGCTGCACTCGGGACGTTGGACGCAGATGATCAGAGCAAGCTGGTGATCGATCGCGGGGATCTGATCCAGTCATTCCTGCTCAGTCGGGTCAACGCGTACTGGGACCCGGGCAAGCAGCACTACGAGTATGCCCGCGCGCAGCATGTATTCCAGTTGCGCGACCAGCTCAAGCTGTACTCGCCCAAGCTCGACCTCAAGCGCAGCGAAATCGAGAAGCAGCGCAACGATCTGCTCAACCAGCTCGATACGCGTCTGAGCCAGGCGATCCAGGCTGGTGCCCTTTTCGCCGACCAGCCGGATAACGCGGAGAAGATTCTCGCCACGATCCGTGCGGTCGATCCCACCAGCGGATTGCTGCACAACGCCGAACTCGAGTTGAAATACGACATCGCCATTGGCCAGTCGCTGGCCGCCAATCACATCGACGTGGCCCGTGATCAGCTCAAGCAGGCGCTGGCCCAATTCCCCGACTCGGCACGGCTCAAGCAGCGCGGCGCGCAGATCAGCGCCCTGGCGCCGACGGCAGCCACCCTGGCGCAGGCCGCTCCGGCTGGCGCACAGCAGAGCGTGCCCGAAGCACGCAAGACACTGGCCGCGTTGATCGCCCGGCCGACACTGGACAGCCAGTGGCAGGCCTCGGTAACGGCGGCGATGCAGCCGCTGGCGGGCGACCAGTCGCCGCCAACCCGCCAACTGGTCGACGCGCTGGCGCAGGCGATCGTCAGTCTGGTGGCGACGCGCGACGACCCGCTGCAATTGCCGCTGGCCAGCCAGATGGTCGAGCTGGGCTTGAAATACGCGCCGCAGTCGGCGCCATTGCTGGCCCAGCGCTCGCGGCTGGATGCGCTGCAGAAGGCGCAGCAGGCGCGGCTGGATCAGGAGAGCGCGGCCGCCGAGGTCACCGCACGCATCGAGTCGATGAAGAGTGCGGCGGCCGCCAATGACGTCGGCAAGGCGCAGGAGGCGCTGGCGCGCATCCGCGCCCTGCAACCGGATAATCCCTTCCTCAAGACCGATGGCCCGCAACTGCTGGCGAACGCCTACCTGGGTCAGGCGGCCGACCTTGTCCAGCGTGGCAGATACCAGAGCGGCGCCGATGCGCTGGCGCGGGCGACCAAGGCGCTCGGCAGCCGGCCCGACCTGCGCCAGGCACAGGCGCGCTACGAGCTGGTCGCCCAGCTGATGAAGGCACGCACGCAGCCGGTGTCGGCGGCGGATATTGCACAGATGCGCTCGGCACTGGCGGCGGTTCGCAAGGCCGATGCCAACGCGCTGACCACGCTCGAGGGCGGCATGAAGCTGCGTGGGCAATTGCCGCAGGGCACCCTGGCTGACCTGCTCGACGGACTCAAACCGGCCAGCAGTGTGCCGGTCGCAGGGCCCGCGCCGAGTAGCCAGCCGACCGAGGCCCCGGTGGCTGCGCCGACCGCGACACCGACGACACCGACGACACCGGCGCAGCACGCGACTGCCGCCGCCGGTCCCGCCGCCGCACCAACCACCGCTGGCGCCAGTGCCACGGGTGGAGCGGACCCCTGCGGCGACCCCGCCCTGGTCGGCAAGGGTCGGGCCTGTGTCGATCAGATTCAGGGCGTGCGTGGACCGTTGATGGTGGTGGTGCCCGGGATCGCTGGTGGCCGACCGTTCGCGCTCTCGCGCGCCGAGGTGAGCGTCAGTGAGTTCAATCGCTTCTGTTCGGCTACCCACCAATGCAGCGCGCAACCCGTGACGGATCGTCTTTCCGGCAGCCTGCCAGTGACCCACATCTCGCTGGCCCAGGCCAAGGCGTACGCGGCGTGGCTGACCAAGGCCAGCGGCGGCTTCGTCTACCGCCTGCCCACCGATGCCGAATGGCTGCATGCTGCCAAGGCAGGTGGCAGCTGGAAGCAGGCAGCAGACAGCAACTGCGTGCCACCGTCCGCCAATGGCGACGATGGCACCGGCGCCACCATTTCGCCGCTCGGGCGCAGCCCCAACCCCTGGGGTCTGGTCAACATGACCGGCAATGTGTGGGAGTGGGTGGTTACCGGGGGGCAGGTGGCGGTGCGCGGGGGCAGCTACAGCAGCTACTGGTCCGACTGCACGGTGGACGCCTCGCGCGCTGACAGCGGTGCCGCGCAGAACGACGTCGGCGTGCGCTTGCTGAGGGAGCTCAAATGAACGAGCACGAACGCCGCATCAACCAGGCCCTGCACGCGCTGGATGAAGCACATAGCAGCGGACGCTTCAGCCGGGAGGAATATCGCGCGCGTCGGCGGGCCCTGCTGAGCGGCTTTTGCGACAGCGATGGGGTGACCGCGCGCAAGGCACTTGCACCCGCCACGAGCGAGCCAACGCCCCGGGGTGGCCCGGGCATGCAGCGCGTGGCCGCGGTGCCGGCGGACATGGCGAGTGCATTGTTTCCGGATCGTCGTCGCCTGAACCTGAAACTGTGGATGATCGCGGTCACCGGGCTGGGGCTGGGCATGCTGCTGCTGTATGCCGCACTGCAGATCGGCGCGGGCTGATCATCGGTCAGCACGATGGCCTGTCAACGCGATGCGGCCGTTGTGGTGAGCAATTCCACGGCCGGCCTGCGCACTACAACTAGAGCGCCGGGCTTTTAGCCACTGCGTCATGGGAGTGGCCGGTCGACTCCGGCGAATTCACGGCAGGTGAAGGCAGCGGGCGCCCACTGGCGCCCGACGCCCGTTGGGCATGGGATCAAGGGGAATCGTGTCGTGCGGATTGCTACTCTGGCAGCAGCGTTGGCGCTGGTATTGACCGGCAGCGAAGCGTGGGCACAAAGCGGGCCGCCGGCGCCGCAAGGCGCCGCAATTCCGGCGGCGGCGTCGCAGCAGATCCTGGTCAGTGGTGTGCCGGCCGGCAGTGATGCGGCCGCCGTGCAGGCTATCGTGCAGACCGGCTATCAGCAGGCTGTGGCCGCGGCCGGGCATCCGGCCGCACTGACTCAGCCGCAGCTGCAGGCAGCGGCCGATGCGATCACGGCCGCATTGAAAAAGGCCGGTTACGCGCAGGCCCATGCCTATCTGCCTGAACAGGTGATGGCCTTCACCGTGCACGACGCGACACCAGCACCGGTTGTGGCCCAGCAGGCGCCACCGCCTGCGGCCCCGGTTGCCGTGGCGCGACCGGCCAAGCCGCCGCTGCCCGACAACGTGGTACCGCCGGTACGCGATCGCGATGCCGCGGCCGCGGCGAAACTGAGTGTCAGCGCCTTCCTCGTACAGGGCGTCGGTGCCCATCCGAAGCAGAACATCACGCCGGCCAGCATGCAGGCCATGGCCGACGAACAACTGAAAAAGCTCGGCGGCGGTGCAGGTACACCGGCCCAGCTCGACTTCGCCCAGCTGCAGCAAGTGGCCGACGCGATGACCGATCGCTATCGACGGGCCGGCTTCATCTTCGGCACCGCTTTCCTGCCGGCACAGACGGTCGGCGCTGACCATGTGGTGGAGATCCGCGTGCTCGAGGGCACGCTTGGTCGGGTCATCGTCAAGGGCAACAAACACTACCGAGCCAGTGTGATCGCGGCGCCGGCGAAACAGCTCGAGGGCAAGGTGTTGCTGAAGGGCGACGTGGATACCGCGCTGCTGTATGCGCGCCAGTTGCCGGGTGTCTCGGTCAACTCGACCTTCCAGCCTGGCGAGAAGACCGGCCAGACCGATCTGCTGATGGTGGCCAGTGAGGCCAAGCGGCCCTACACGATCACCACGGGGGCGAACAATTACGGCACCATGCTGACCGGTCGTTACCGTGCGCAGCTGGGCGTGGCCTGGAACAACCCGCTGGGCATCGGCGACACCTTCAACGCCAACGTGGATTACGCGCTCGATCCGCGCAATAACGCCTATGGCTCCCTTGTCTATCGTGCGCCCACCGTGGTGGTGCCGGGACTCAGCGGCGTGATTGGCGCCACGCGCAGCGAGTTGCAGCTCTCCAACGGCACCTTCGCCGCGCTGGACGTGAAAGGACCAAGCTCCACGAAATACGCCGGCGCGGACTGGCTCTTCGTCAATACCGATGCGCTGCAGATGCAGGCCACCCTGCATTACATCCGCGAGGAATCGCGGCTGTCCAGTATCGGCATCCAGCTTTCGGATGAGCGTTTCAATGTGGCCGAGATGAGCTGGTCGATGAACCGTACCGACCAGCGCTTCCACGGCATCGACCTGTTGCAGGTAAGCGTACGCAAGTCGTTGAGTGACCAGTCGAGCGAGCTGGATCTGGTCAGCCCGAATCACTCCAGAAACTTCCTCAGTGAGCGAGTTGCCTACACCCGCCTGCAGTTCCTGACCAAATCGCAGCGGCTGTATTTCAAGCTGAACGGTCAGTACACCACCGATGCGCTGGCGCCGCTTGAGCAGTTTGCGATTGGTGGCCCGGACAGCGTGCGCGCTTACCCGATTGCCGATGGGCTGAGTGATCGCGGCTTCTACTCCGCGCTGGAATACCACGTCGATGCGCCAGGTTTCGGCGACAAGATTTCGCCGTTCTATGCGCGTCCCTGGCGCGAACTGCTCGAGGTGGAGGCCTTCGTCGACTACGCGCGCGGTTTCCCTGCCGGCAACAACATCGGTGACGCCCACGTGGTCACCTTCAAGGGCGCCGGTGCGGGCCTGGTGTTCCGCCTGCCGCGCTTCCATCACTTCGAATTCCATCTCGACGGAGCGGTGCCTATCGGTGGCCAGAACGCATCAGACCACAAGGGCTATCACATCTATTCGCGGTTCGGCTTCACGTTCTGACAGGCAACCACCATGAACATCATCACTGACGCCACGCTTGCCCTGCCTCGCCGCGCGACGCGCGCACGATCCGGCGGTGATGCAGGCCCGCGGCTGAAGTCGCTGCCGCTGAGTCTTTCACTCGCGCTGGCGGCAGGCATGTGTGGCGCCAGCGCCCACGCGGCCAGCGTTGCTGCCGGCGTGGTGTCGGTCACTCCGATCTCGTCGCCTACGGGTGGCACGGTGGTCGGCGGCATCGGCTCGATTACCCAGGATGGTGCCAGCACTGTCATCAACCAGATCTCGAACAAGCTGGCGCTGAACTGGCAGACCTTCAACGTCGGCAAGGACGCCTCGGTGCTGTTCAAGCAGCCCTCGTTCACTGCCGTGGCGTTGAACCGCATCCTCGATCAGAACCCCAGTCAGATTTTCGGGCGCATCAGTTCCAATGGTCAGGTATTCCTGATCAATACCCACGGCATCATCTTCGGCAGCACCGCGCAGGTGAACGTGGGTGGCCTGGTGGCGAGCACGCTGGACCTCACGCCAAGCAACTTTCTGTCCAGCAACTTCAGCCTCAACGCCAGCGGCGGCGGGGCCGGTGTGGTCAACCACGGCACGATCGCCGCGGCCAGCGGCGGCTCGGTCAGTCTGATCGGCGGCAGCGTGGCCAACGACGGGGTGATCCTGGCCAACTACGGCAATATCAACCTGGATGGCGCCGATCACGCGGTGCTCGATTTCGACGGCAACGGCCTGATCAACATCCAGATCACCGGTGCCCTGCAAAAGCGGCTCACCGCCGATGCAGCCGTCAGCAACAGCGGTACCCTGCAGGCGGATGGCGGCACGGTGGTGTTGCAGGCGTCGGCTGCCAAGCAGCTGTTCACCGACCTGGTCAACAACTCCGGCGTCATCAACGCCGGCGGCATCAGCCACGACGGTGGCGTGGTGCGGCTGGTGGCCAGCGGCGGCAACACCCTTGATAGCGGCAGCATCAACGTGTCAGGCGTGCACGGCGGCAGCGTGCAGGTGTTGTCCGATCAGAACGTCGGCGTCACCGGCAACATCGATGCCTCGGGCACCAACGGCGGTGGCAGTATCCGGGTGGGTGGCGGCTGGCAGGGCGGTGAAGGCCTGCAGACCGCGAAGGCTGCCTATATCGGTCCCGACGCGGTCCTGAAAGCGGATGCCATCCAGTCCGGCGACGGTGGCTCGGTGGTGGTGTGGGGCAACCAGGCCAATAATTTCTACGGCAGCATCAGTGCCCGGGGCGGCGTACTGGGTGGAAACGGTGGTCAGGTAGAGACTTCTTCGCACGATGGGCTCAACGCACAGGGGCAGGTCGATGCCTCGGCCGCACTCGGTCAGGCGGGCCTGTGGCTGCTCGACCCCTATAACGTCATCATCCAGTCGGGTAGTGGGACGTTGACGTCTCCCTTCACCGCGACGGCCGACTCGACCATCAATGCGACCGCGATCAACAACGCACTGACCGGCACCAATGTGTCGGTTTTCACGGGTACGAGCGGCACCACCAGCAACGGCGATATCACCGTCAACGCGCCGATCACGGCGAAGTCCGGAGCCGGCAATGCGCTTTACCTGAAGGCGGCGGGAAACATCTTCCTCAACGCCGCGATTTCCAGCGATGGTACGAATGCCTTCAATGTGAACCTGTGGGCGAACTACGGAGGTAGCGCCGCCGCCACCGGCTATACCAGTAATGCAAGCTGCGCCGTGCTCGTGAATTGCGTCGTGACCATCGGCAGCACCGCCAATGCCAGCATCACGACCAGTGGCGGCAATGTCGATATAGAGACCGGCACGGGTGGTGGCGCCGTGACGCTTGGCACAGGCACGTTTACGGGCAGCATCAACACTGGCGGCGGCGCGTTGACCGTGAACTCCAGCGGGCTCGTCGAGACGGTGTTGGCCGGCAACACCATTACCGCAGGTATCACCAGCATCAACACCGGCGCCGGCGTGATCACGCTGGTCAACCCGAACAATGACTTCACCGATGCCGTGAACCTCACCGGCGGCGCGACACAGATCACCGATGCCAACAGCTTGACCCTCGGTACGCTGAATACCGGTGCGTTGACCGCCATCAGCAGCGGGATCCTGAATCTTGGTCAGGGCACGGCAAGTGGGGCGCTTGTCGCGACCAGCGGCAATTACGCCATCGGTCAGACGGCTGGCTTGACCGTTGCCGGCACCAGTCTACTCACGGCCGGTACCGGTTCAATCACGCTGACCAATCCCGGCAATGATTTCCAGAGCGCAGTGACCGCCATTGGCACAGGTGTGTCGCTCTCCGATCAGAACGATCTCACGGTCAGCACCTTGACCGACGGCAGCAATGGCGCAATCAGCCTGATCGCCGGAGGTGTGCTGACCTTGCCCGGCGCGGCCATCGATAGCGGCACGTCCGATCTGACGTTGGCCTCCAGCGGCGGGATGCTGACCACCGCCGGCGCCCTGAGCGGAGCCAATGTGTCGCTGGCCGGATCGCTGGGGCTGAGCCTGGGGCATGACGTGACCACGACAGGGCAGCTTTCCCTGTCCAGTAGTGGCGGCAGCGTCAACCAGAGCGGCGGCGTACTCAGCGCAGGCACGCTGACCGGCAGTTCGACCGGCAGCACCACCCTCAACGGCGCCAACCTGATCGGCACGCTGGGCAACTTCAATGCGGCCAACTTCAGCCTGACCAACGCGCAGGCGCTGACGGTGAATGGTGCGGTAAATGGTGGAAGCAGCACGGCCCTGACCACGACCAGCGGCGACCTGACCCTGGCCGGCAACGTGTCCGGCACGACGACCACGCTGACCTCGGCGGGGGCGATCAACCAGAGCGGCGGCGTACTCACCGCCGGCACGCTGACCGGCAACTCGACCGGTGATACCACGCTGGGCGGCGCCAACCTGATCGGCACGCTGGGCGCGTTCAGCGCGGCCAACTTCAGCCTGACCAATGCGCAAGCGCTGACGGTGAATGGTCCGCTCACTACGGCGGGCAATGCCGGCGCGATCAGCCTGACCACGACCGTTGGCGCGCTGAACCTCAGCACCGACCTGAGTGGCGGCACGATCGCACTCGATTCAGCGGCGGCGTTGAACCTGGCCAACAACCTGACGGCCAGCACGCTGTCGCTGACGGCCGGTGGTGCCATCGACCAGATTGGCGGTGTCTTGCAGGTCACGGGTATCACCACGGCGAATGCCGGCAGCAACGCGATCACGTTGACCAACGGCAGCAATGACTTCACCGGCGCGGTAACCCTCACCGGCGGTGCGACGCAGATCACCGATGCGAACGCGCTGACCCTGGGCACGCTCGCTACAGGCGATCTGACCGCGACCAGCAGCGGTGCATTGAATCTGGGCAGCGGCAACATCGGCGGCAACCTGGTGGCGACCAGCAACAACGGTGCGATCAGCCAGGGCGGTGCGTTGACGGTAGGCGGCAGCAGCAGCCTGCAAGCCGGTACCGGGTCGATCACGCTGGCCAACCCGAGCAACCACTTCACCGGCGCCGTTACGGCGGCGGGGCAGGGCGTGAGCTTGCAGGACGTGGGCAACCTCACGGTCGCCTCGCTGAGCAGCGGGACCAACGGCGCCGTCAGCCTGATCGCCAGCGGCTCGCTGAGCCTGCCGGCATCCGGCATCGACACCGGCACGGCCGACCTCACGCTGGAAGCCAATGGTGGCGCACTGACCACGCCCGGCACACTGCAGGGCGGCAATATCACCCTCACCGCCAGCGGTCCGCTGACGCTCGACAGCAATGTGAGCAGCGGCGGCCTCGTCACGCTGGGCAGCGGCAGCACGATCAGCCAGACCGGCGGTGTGCTCAGCGCCGGCACGCTGACCGGCAACTCGACCGGTGATACCACGCTGGGCGGCGCCAACCTGATCGGCACGCTGGGCAACTTCACGGCCGCCAACTTCAGCCTGACCAATGCGCAAGCGCTGACGGTGAATGGTCCGCTCACTACGGCGGGCAATGCCGGCGCGATCAGCCTGACCACGACCGTTGGCGCGCTGAACCTCAGCACCGACCTGAGTGGCGGCACGATCGCACTCGATTCAGCGGCGGCGTTGAACCTGGCCAACAACCTGA
>JBAZRB010000011.1:0-161161 GCA_041663105.1 Rhodanobacter sp. | reverse complement strand
CCACACACCGGATTGGCAAAAAAGTGGTCCGGAGGGTCCTTGGGCCATCTGACCGTTGCTGGAACAGGCTGTTCCGGCTGTCGCGGTGCCGTTAACCTGCAAAATTCCGCCGGAAGTTACCTTGCCGCCGGTGGTCAGGGTGCCGTTGACCTGGGTGTTGCCCGTGACGCTCAGGTTGCCGCCCACGCCGGCATTGCCACCGGCCGTGATCGTGCCGGTAGCCGTCACGTTCCCAGCGGAATTGATGCTGCCTGCGTTGAGGGTGGCGAAGGCCGTGCCAGCCTGGTTCTGCACGTTGAAGCTGCCGTTCTGGCGGATCGCCGAGTTCGTCGAGTCGCCGTAGAGGTAGGTGCTGCCCACCTGCACGCCATTGCCGTTGCCTGTCTGGAGCTGCCCCACGTTGGTGATGTCGTGGCCGTTGATCCCCAGATCGGTGTTCATCTGGTTGAGTTGCGGCTGACCGGGCACCGCGTTGCGGTACAGGTAATTGCTGGTGAGCATGCCGTTCGAGAAATTGAGCAGGGATGCGGGGCGACCACCGGCCACGCTGGTGTAATTCGTGGTGGCGACCTTCCATGCGCCGAAGGCACCGTAGGCGTTCGACGCGCCGCCTGGGTACACGCCCGAGTCATTCGAGGGGAGCATGCCGCCAACACCGGCCGCGTTGCGAGCGATCGAACCCAGATCCTTGTCGCCGATCGTCGTGCCGCCCGTCGTGTAGACCAACACCTGCAGCTTGCCCGCGGTGGGCTGCAATACCTCGGCGATCCACGTCTGGTTGTACGGGTTGGTGCCGTTGAACCCAGCCGGTAGCGTCACGCCCGCCGTCTGCAGCGTGGCCAGGGTGATGACCACCGGCGACGTGGCCGTGGCCGAGGATTGCAGCGTGAGCATATTGGTGGTCGTGTAGTCAGATACGCCCTGTACCCAATCCTGCTGCTGCAGAGCCGTGGCGATGTTGTCCTGTAGATGCTGCTGCTCTCGCAAGCTGCTGCTGATGTGCGTGATGCCCATCAAGCCCAGCATCAAGCCGAACAGGACGCCAAGAATTTCACTCATGGTGGTGTTCCTTACATCGCGAAAACGGAGACGATATTGTTGGCTGGTACCGGGATGGGCAGCGGTTGCGGCGCGTTGACCACGCCGTTGGCTTGCGACGTCCAGGTCGTACCCGAGGAAAGTCCGATCGATGCATCGTTGCCGCTTTTTTTCAGGATCAGGTTCAGTACGCCTGGTGGCAGGGCCGCATAGACCGTTACCAACTTGCCGCTGCCCGACGCCGTGACATTGTTTCCAGCCAGAGACAGGAAAGCGCTGGAGTAGAACTGCCCTGCATACGGCGCCAAGCTACTTGTGGAGATGGCACCGGAAGCCGTCGGCGTGGCCTGCACGTAGGCCATGACCGCCGAGCGGTAGTTCAAGAAGAACTGCGCCTCGGCCTTGATCTGCTGCTGGGAGGCGGCGCCTTGCAGCGCCCGCATATTCGCCTGCTGCATCATCAGCGCAGAGACGATCAGCATGAGGATCAGGATCGGATACAAGCGCACGGCTACACCCTGCCCGCCATCGCTGGCTGCCGCTCACGCTGTGCCGCAGCCATCTCGCGGAAGAGTTCGTTCTTCTGCTTCTCGATCCCGCTGCTGAGCTTGGCGAATTCGCCGTTCCTCATGAAGCTGCGGTTGGGGTCTTGATCCTCCATGCAGAAGAACGGTCTGGCGTACAGGACGCGGGGCGGCGTGCCCGTCTGCATGCCGCTGAACATGTTGTCCAGCGACTTGCTCTTGTCCTTGTCGTCGACCAAGCGCAGATCCAGATGGATCGCGAAGCGGAACGCTTCCACGAACTGCTCGGAGATCTGGCCGTGGCCTGCCGAGCGTGCGAAGCGCTCGATGCCGTTGATCAGGTCGTTCCCGTGATAGGTGCAAAGCACGAAATAACCGGCCTTCGAGGCCTGCACCACCGCCTCGGCGGTTCCGTCGTCCAGCACCTCGCCCACGAACATCACGTTGGGCGTCGCTCGCGCGAGGTCACGGATGGCCTCGCTCATCTGGTCCGGCGTATCCAGCTCGCGCTGGTGGATGTAGCCGTCGCCGTAACGACCTTCCATCTCGATCTCAACAGGGTTTTCGATCGTCCAGGTCACACCGCCGAGTTGCCTGGCGCGTTCGGCGATGTACGCGCAGGCCGTGGTTGTCTTGCCGGAGCCCGGACGGCCAAGGATGATGCCGATGCCATTGCGTAGCGTCGGTGACATCAGCCGGGCCGCCACTGCGGTGTTGAGACCAATGTCGTCGAGCCGCGCTGGCGCGAACCGAAAGGCACGGCAGACGTAGACATGCATCCCGTTAGCCAACGGGATGCGCTTCGCACGAAGACGCATCCCGTTGAGCATCAACGTGAAGCCATGCTTGGAAAGGGGCTCTCCCCTTTCCTGCCACATGGCTTCCAGGCGGTCCCACAGCTCCTTGGCGGCGGGCCGCACCTCCGCTTCCAGCCCCATCACTTTCATCGCGTCCGGCGTGGCCTTGTACCAGGCATCGGCTGGATCTGCGCAGACGCACAGATCCGACCAGATGATGTCTCGCGCGAGATCCACGTTTACTTGCCGAACGAGAGGGTGATGGCTTGCGTGGCCGCGCTGTGGCACTGGGTCGTAGCGGTGCCGGCGTCCAGGGGCGTGCTCGAATCGTACGTGGTGCCGGCGAGCGTGACGCTCACGTAGCTCTTCAGGTGCGTCACCAGATCCACGCAGCCGTCGCTCGGGACCGCGTTTTCCACCACGTCGAACTGCGCCGGATTGGCATTGACCGCGCAGCTCACGGCGCCGCCCCACTGGTTCACCAGCGTGGCACCGTCAGGCGACATGCCCTGAGGGGCCAGCTTGGCGCAGACCGCTGTCGTCAGCCCGGTGAAAGCCGATTGGCCGCTGTACGTCGATGTGACGTTGGTGGACAGCTGCAGCACGTTGCCCGCCTCGGTGGTGCCTTTGTTCTTGTGCATCGCCATGTAAAGGATGCCTGCGACGACTGCGATGCCCAACAGCGCCATCAGGTACTTGAAAAGAGTGCCCATGATTTCTGACATGGTGACTTGCCTCCGTTGTGGTTGATGAAATGAAATAACAGGGCGCGTGTACGCCCTTAGCCGCCGACGCTACCCAGCTGCATGGTGACGCTGTTGATCGCGATCATGAGCAACGCCATGACCGCGTACACACACATTTCCGCCGCAAGACCCATTGATTTGGCGCGACGACGTGAGTTCTCCTCGATCTCCTTGGCCCACCGCGCCGTGACGCGGGACACGCGTTCGTGGAAATCGCTGAAGGCTTCCACGGACGTCAGGCTGTCGATGATGTCGGGGTTCGGAAACTCGAAAGGCGGCAGGTCGCGGCCCTTCGCTTCGAGAGCCGATCCCAGGCCCATGCCGCCCTCGGTCATGCGGAAGTGCACGTGGTACAGACGTTCGCGCAGCCACGGGGATGCCGTTTTCATCTGCGCGATCAGGATCTTCACGTCGGTCATGCCCGCCTGGAGCATGCCTGCGAACGAGATCAGCCACTTGAAACCTTCGATATCGCGATAGAACGAGTACGGGAAGAAGCGCTCGGCCGAGATGCGCTTGGCCCCCGTCCATCGAGGCAGCGAACGGCGAACGACAAGAGCCAGCACGATGGTCAGGATGATCGGCACCACAGCCAGCCAGGATTGACTCAGGTCGGCTGCCTGGTACATCAGGAGGCCGATGCCCGTCACCTTGCTCTCGGGCAAGGTCAGTGTGATCTGTGGCATGACCCATCCGCCGATGATCCACAGCACCAGGTAGGTCATGGCCATGTAGAACAGGGGCATGACCATCGCTTCGCGGTAGGCCTTGACCACATCCTCCACGCGGTCGTGCGAGGAAATGATGATGTCCATCGCAGCACCGATCTGGCCCGACAGCTCGCCGCCGGCAATCAGCGCGATCTCGTCGCGCGGAGCGGCGATGTCGATCGCGTTTCGCAGAGGCATACCCTCTCGCATGCGACGCGCGATGTTCTCCACCAGAGCCGCGCTGCTCTTGCGTTTGCGCTTGATGAGGATTTTGGCGTAGCCCTCAATGGCATCCGGCACAGCGATGCCGTTTTCGACCTGCGCCGCCAGATGGCTGTAGAACTGCCGGCGCGTCTGCCAATTGAAGGCCTTGCGATCGGCCGCCGCCGTGAGCCGCGTCCAGAACGTATCGGGTGCGCGGCGACGGTAGGTGATGGTCTGGCGCTTCTTGGCCTTGGGCTTCGCGAGGCCGAGAGCCTTGAGGATCGCGTTAGCCATTGGCTACGGCCTCCAGATGCCGTGTGCCACGTCCACCGCTTGTACCGTCGGTAGGCGACTGCGACACGATGACTTCGTGGAAGCGTTCCTTCGTCACGATGATGTCCACCGCTTCTTGCACGTGATAGGGATCGACCCTGCCCGCGAGCACATGCTGGATCGCGGTATCGAGCAAGGGCGGGTCGGCGTCCGGGCGCTGGTGATAGTTGCGGCGGGCCATGGCCGTTCCCAGGTGGATGTAGTCGGACATGAGCTGGGCATCCGTCACCACGACCTCCATGATGCCGAAGCGGCTGATCTTCCCGTCACCCCTGCAGGTCGGGCAGTTCATGTCATCGCCACGAATGCGCACCCGGCTGACATCGCCGTCGTGCGACCACGTGCGAAGAGTGGCCAACAGCTCTTCGTCCACCAGCTCGGGGTGCGCGCTGGCCAGGCGGCTGCAATCCGGGCACAACTCGCTCAACAACCGCTGCGCGACGACGCCGCGCACGATCTTGGGATCGCAGAACACCGCGCGCCGAAGGCGCACCTGATCCATCAGCTCCAGGCGGTCCGGCCACAAGAAAGCGTCGGACACGTGGAGCGTGGTCGTGACCTTGTGACCGGTCGTGGACGCCTCGAAGGCGATCAGGGCGACTTCCGCACCGCGAATTTCACCCGGGGTGATGATCTTCGGCGCCATGCGAAGGGAGGTGTGGAGCTTCTTCGCGAACTGCTCGCCCGTGGCCGTTTGGTCCACAGCGTTGACGACAGGGAGCTGCGTCGACCAGCTCTCCGGGAACTCGATGGGGTCAGCCACGACGATCTGCTTGAGGTAGGGGCGAATGCGCGCCTCCTCTTTTCGCAGCTCATAGTCCGTGGTGGATTTGCCAGAGCCCGTGGGCCCCGTAATGATCAGGATGCCATCGGGCATCGTCATGATCTTCTTGAGCTTGGCGCAGTTTTGCTTCGTGAAGCCCATCTTGGGCAGGAGGAACTCGCCTTGCGGCTTGCGCGGATATTTCAGCGCGGGTAGGCCCTCTCGTCGCTTGGCGCCGACGGTATTCGCATACTGCAGGCGCAACACCATGTACTGACCGCCCTCGGCCATCGGGAACATCGGGCCGCGGGCAATACGGATACTGGTGACACCGGCACTCGGGTGAAGCTTTTCACCCGATACCTGTGCGCCCTGATCGATGTTGTCGGTCCACTGGTTGTCGCCCGTCGTGACCAAGCCGTTCCAGATGGCCCGGAGCATGCGAGACGCGTATTCCTGCTTCATTTCCCTGAAATGCCGCAGGTCATTGTTGACGGTGAGCTGGACGTCAGCATGCTCACCGCGCAACAGGAAGTGGATGTCGGAGGCCCGGTAGTACGCCGCCTCTTCGATCAGCTTCAGCGCGTCGCCTCGAAACTGGTATTCGTCGTTGTTGTCTTTCTCGTCACCAGCTGCCGCTTCCACGAAGCGGAAGCCCTGGTCACGGAAGCGAGCCACATCCGCGAGTTCCACCACTTTCACCGTGAGCCTGGTACCACGCCTTTCGTTACGGCTGACCCACGTCATCAACATCGGATCTTTGGAGAACTGCTGCGAGACGTAGACAGTCAGCGTTGCCTCGTCGAAGGCAATCTGCGCAGCCATCGAGTCCGACGGCGGCAACAGGCTCGGCCCGGCATTTTCAACGACCATAAAGCACTCCTGTGAACTGCCACGCGGCGTCCATCACCTGTTTGGCATCGGGGTCGGGATTGGCCGGGATGTGCTTCAGCTCGGTCAGACGAAATCCGGTCAGACCCGTAAAGTCCAGGTCGAACGGAGCCACGGGCGCAACGAAATCGATGCTGTATTGCTTGATGATCGGTGGCGGCTTCTGACCGGGCAGCTTCGACAATGCGTTCTGCTGCACCTTGGCCTGCGCATTGGGATCGCCATGGATATTGATCACGATATCGTGGAGCTGTCCCCACAGGATCAGGCGCTCGCGTGCATCCTCGATCGGCAGCGCCATCACTGTTCCTTCCTCTCGATCGAACACCAACGGGAACGAGCCCTTGACGCCGTTCCCGTCCGGATCGAGCGCACCTGACGGTCGATAGGCAATCGTCGCGCTCAGGCGACGTCGCCACGTGATCTTGACCTGGCCTTCGGCAGTGCATTGCTGCCCGGCAAGCTGCCACCCCTTCTCCCACGGTGGCACGCCGTAGATGGCTCGCTGACAAGCCGCGAGCCACACCGAGGGATCGGGCCGGGTGCGCAGCAGTGTCGCCAGATCCGGCGACTGGGGCTGCTGCGCCAGATGCGCTCTCTGCAGGGCCGCTCGCTGCTGCGCGATACGCTCGGCGTTCTGGCGTGCCGTTTCTTGATGCTGCCAGTAGAAGTAGCCACCGATGCCCGCTACGACCACCAGCAGCGCGATGATTGCAGCGAGTATCTGCTTGGCATGGAAACGCGATGAGGTGACCGATTCGATCGGTGTACGCCGCCCCTGGCTGTTGCGGATCAGTTTTTCCAGATCAGCACGCGTGCCATCGACGTGGTTGAAATCCTCGATGGACGCGTGCTCTTGGCGCGCCCTGAAAATGTCCTCCCGCGAACCGACCACATCACCATCAGGCATGATGGTGTAGTTGTCGCGCACCGCGATGTACCACCAGCTACCGTCGCCGAGGTCGAACGCGCCCGCCCACGGCACCTTGTAACTATCGGCGAGCAACGCTGACAGGCTGTAGAGCTTCTTCGGCCAGCCTTGAGTGACGGCTTCGCAGTAGCCCGTCTGGACAACTTCGTCGCCCGAACGCTGGGCCACCCAGTCCGCCTGCAGGGAGGCAGCCTCCTCCAGCAGCTCCTGGCGATCCAGCTGGGCCTCATACGTCTGCCAGGTCATGCCCAGCAGCCAGCGACGGCCGTTCAGTGCAAGGATCGCCGGTTTGCGCGACTTGTCGGAGGATGGCTCCCCCGACAGACCTTCAGGCTGGTTGAAATACTCCGTCACGCGATCACTCCCAAGTCAGCGGATGCCGATAGGGGGCGCGATCGAGCCGCCGTTGCGGCCAGGCATGACCGCGGTGCCCGACGCGCTTTCGTCGCTGGCGAACGGCAGTGAGTAGGTCTTCTTCCCGTTGCTGACCGTGACGTCATTGAGCGAAATACTCAGGATCTTGCCTACGCCAGAAACGACCTGCCCCGCTCGTGCGTTGTTGATGTAGCCGCCGGAAGGCAGCCTGATCGAGGCAGCCCATCGACCATCGATCATCGACGTTTGCACGACGGTGGGACTGCGCGACTCGGTGTCCGTCGCCGTGTCCGCCGGGGGCAACATGCCCGGCATCTGCATCATCGGCATGCCAGAGGGGGCGGCAGGCGTATCCGATTTGAAGACGCCACCCCGCGCCTCAGCCAGTTCGTGATGCGCCTTCAAGTTGTCGATTTGCGCGGTCACCAGCTCCGTGTCGGTACGGATCGCATCTACCTGGTGGTAATACGACTGGGCGGATGCAACCTTGTCGCTCGGGAGCACGCCGGGATCGGCCGTCGCGACAGCTTGCGTTGGCACGCTGCTCGCCGAGGCCGGCGTAACCCTCTCTGAAGCTTGTTTGCCTGCACTGGCAGCGTCCATGGCCATGGCCTTCCCGAAGAGGATCACGGCAACAAAGGTCACCGCCATCGCAATCAGGAAGCGTGTCCAGCGAAACGTCTTGAGTCGTGATTTCATCGGCTTATCCCCTTACAACACCGTGGCCGTGACGACGACGGCGATCAATTGCTTCTTGTGTGTGCCATCCACGCCACCGCCCAGCAGCGGGTTGTACGGCGAGAACGTGCCGCTGCGCGTAGTGCTGGTGTTGTCGATGGTGATCGACGACAGCAGCATGGCTTCGCCGGGTCGCAACGCCGTGCTTTCCGAGATGAGCGTCGGCGAAATGTTGGGGAGCTGCATGATTTGGCCGTTGCTCGTGATCTGATCGATCGCGTTCAACGTGATGTTGTTGAGGTCCATGGTCAGATAGACCATGCCGTTGATCACGTTGGGCGTGAAATTAACGGTGAGGCCGGACGAGGCCACACCCGGAGTCATCTGCGTGCTCGTGCCGACATTCGCCGTCTGCGTGGAGCCGTTGCTCGCCACGTAAGTGCGGTTGTTGCCGATTTGAATGTTTGCGGGCTGACCGTTCAGCGTCATCGTCGAGTAGAGGATGCCTTCCTTCACGTTGCCCAAGGTGGACAACGCACCGAGAGCCACTTCCGACCCGTTGAGGCGCGAACCGCTACCCGCGGTGGCCGAGAGCACGGCGGGAGGAAGGCCACCTGCCACCGGAGGCGCACCCGCGCCGGTCAACGAGAAGCCGTATGCACTCGACATCTTCTTGATGATCGCCTGGGGGTCCCAGTTGGCGTAGTCCTCCTTCGACAGCGTGACGCGATAGGTCTGCATCGTGATCAACACCTTCTGGCTGGTGTGATCGCTGATGCCCTTGACCCACACTTCGACGTTGTGAACTTGCATGGGCGTGCCCGTCACGGTGACGGACATGAACGACGGATCGACCGCCACCTGTGCATCGCTGCCTGCAACCGTCTTCACGGTCTGCTCGATGGTCTTCCAGAAATCCACATCGGCCGTCGTCGACGAGTTGAGGCCACTTGACGAGCCGCTGCCGCCCGACTCACCCGTAGCGCCCACCGCTCCAGGCGTGCCTGCCGCGTTCGCGCTCGACTGCGCCTTGATGGAGTTCGTCCCAGTGGATTTGCGATTCAGCGCTGGAATGTAAAAGGTCTTGCTCAGGGTGCGGAAGAACTTGACCGTGCCACCCTGCAGACTCCAGTAGATCCCGCATTCGTTCGCGGCAAAGTCCAGCATGCCTTTGACGTCACCATCGAAATTGACGTCCAGAAGCGGCAACGGCATGTAGGACATGCGCTGACTCGCCGCTCCTGCCGTGCCTTGCAAGGTAGTCGGCGCAGCGATCGTCGCGCCGGGCATGCCACCGACACCCGGCGCAATCAGCTGATCCTGCGCCGCTGCGCCGCCGATGCGCATGACTTCGGACACGTCCACCGGCAAGCCGGTGGTGCGGGTCATATACGCCGCCAGCTCGGCCAGGGAAATTTTCTTCGTCGGGTTCCACGCAATCTTGCGCTGCAGCACCGGCGAAATCTCCGGCTGCAGCTCTGCCGGCTTACCCAGCAACCACGACTCGGACGTGCGTACACCGACAGGTTGCGGCTTCAGCACCTTCGCCTGCTCGGCCTCGATGTAAGAGGCGGCTCGCCTGGCTTCGCCGTCTTCGTGCTGGAGGTTGGCGCAGCCCGACACCAGCACGAGCAACAGACTCAGAAACGCCATGGGAAGCCGCGGCAGAGCAAAGCGATTCAGACCTTTCACGCTAGGTTCCTTGTGTGGCGCATTCATGGAGTCGACACCCCAGGGCCATAGACCACGAACGTGTTGTTGCCCGTGAAGGTGCGGTAGTGGATCAGCGCGCCGTTGGACGACAGGATCGAGATGATCTTTTCGGCCGTCGTGGGGAAATCGTCATGCGATGTCCAGTCGGCACCTGCCAGGATGTCCGTGTGGTAATTCCACACGACATTCCATCGAGCCTTCTTGGCCATATCCTTCAGCTGCTGCTCGATGCTGTACCCCTGCTTGATGGTCCAGCTCCAACTCGGAGGCGGTGGCGCGACCGGCTTGAATGCGGCCGTGGGCGCAGCGGTCGAAGGCAACGTTCCCGACGTCTTCGCTGCAGAAGCGGCAGTAGCCGTCGTGGCGGTCGCACTGCGCGGAGCCACGACGGCGGCCTTGGGCTCGGTCGTGGCCGAACCATGCTTGGCCCATGGAATCGCGTACACCGCGGAACCGGGCTTGTAGGGGGAAGCGTTGCCCTGCGCACCTCCCAGCGGGATCGTGGTCGCCGGGAGAGGGAGCGGCTTCGGCGGCGGCGGTGGCGTCGTTGAATCCTCGATCACCACGAAGCCACCCTGCTCCTCGGGGACATCATTGCCGCCATGTGCCTGTTGCGCCCATGCGCCCGTGGCGACCAACCATCCGGCCAGCACGGCCATGCCCCAGCGTGCCCAACCCCGTTGACCTCGTTCACTCATCACTTGACCCCTACAAAGGTGCGTCATGTTGGCCTGTCTCTAAAACGGCTTCACTTTACCATGGATATGGTTGCATGACACATTTTGCATCGTCAATGTTTTTTGACTATCAGGAATAAAACGCCGATAAAGACGCGTTTTAGATACCCATAACGACGCGTTTCTGACCATAAAAAAGCCCCGCGTCGGCCGAGGCCGAAACGGGGCTTTTTTGGTCTAAAATGGCTTACTGGCGCGGTTTCTTCGACCTCAGAGGTACGAACACGCGCCAGCCGCGGCTGCTCTGTGCCAAGGGGTCAGAAAAGGCATCATTGCGCGCGCCACGAATCACGCCACGGTGGTCTTGGACAACCAGATTCACGCCCGGCGGCGGCGCTACCGCCAGTCCAGACTCGTAGAAACGCAAGCGGCGTCCCGGATGGCCGGGCACGTGCACGAAGGCCCGGAGATCCTTGAATACCCAATGCGCGACCAATTCCTGGCCAGGATGCGCAGCGAACCACTCGGCCAGGCGTGCCTGATCGGCGGGAGGAAATTCACCACATGCAGCGCGAAGTCGCACCATGTCCGAAACCCGCTTCGACGCCTTGGCTGGCGCCTGCACGAGGTTCAAGCGCTCGACCTGAAACACCAGCTTTGGAATCGCCATCCAGCGAGGCACTCGGCCGTCGCAGACGTCCTCGATGTGGGATTGCAGTTTGAGCATGACCTCGCTCAGCGAATGCGAGAGAGAGGTCAACTGGGCCTGCGTGCCTTCGTAGATCGGGAGTCCCGGCCGGATAGGCTTCATTCCGGGCGGGCCCGCCGGAGGCCAATGAGTCTCACGCCAGGCTGCCAACAACTCGCTCAACTCTGTGGACATCCCGCGACGCTTGGGCATGGAAGCACCTGCTTGGTAAAAGTCACTTTAGGCTATACGTCGAATCATGTACGCTTCCGGCGCATGCCGCAATCGGACCGCGAAGGACGCTCGACACCATGACTGCCTCCGGTGACCCCACTACCACCACGCAGCACGCGCTCGATGCCCTCGTCGCGTCGATGGGTGGCCCCGGCGAAGTCCTTGGCCTCCTGCAGGACTATCGTCAGCTGGTAGCGGCGCTGGCCACAGAACGCAACCCGGCCATGGTGCTTCCGAATATGCGGTGCTTCTGGACGCGCAAGCAGAAGACCCGGCTTGCCGTAGATCTGCCTGCGCACGCGCGGGCACCCTTTCTCCATGATTGAACATCCGCAGACCGACGACGCCTTCTGGGAGGCGATTGAGGCCGCGGAGCAGGCCGATGCGCTCTGGCACTTCGGCGAGGCGCTGTGGGCGCGGCTTCCCCAGCTTGCCGCCTCACCGCACCGTGAAGCCGTATTGGGTGTCTGCGATATCCTGCTGGACGACTTCGCGTACCTGGTCTTCACTCAGATGCTGGACCAGGACGACGCGGTGGCCTGCTTGCACTACCTGTGGCAGTCGGATGCCCGGGTGTCTTGGACCGATCAGGGCCTGCTGCTGACCTTCCCGCTACCCGGCGCCCCCATTCTCTGCGCCAACTCCGGCCGTTTTACGGCTCGGGCGCTCGCGGCGTTGATGGCCCGAGCGGGCCGCCCTTGGCAACCACGCGATACCTTCCCCTGGAAGCCAGGCTGAGGCTCCAGGCGCCGTCACCGAAGCGTGACCAGCCCTTTGGCTGTCAGAAGGGGAAACGCGCTCTCAATGCCACGCGCCATCATCGCCTTGGCAACCTCGTTCCGGGTCTCACCATGCAAGCCTAGCTTCACGAGTGCATCGAGATAGTTGCCAGTTTGGTCATTGACCTTGAACGACAGCGTGTCCTTCTCGACCTTGATCCACCTGGGTTCATCGGCAGGTTTGGCGATGGCGATTTCATCCGCTACATCAAGCACCAGGCTGAATGCGTTGCCCTCCGTACCCCAGTCTTCGTCGAGGGCACGACGGACGTAGGCATCCTCCAACTCAAGCAACGCCTTTGCGACCAGTTCCGGCGCACCGTGCTCCTTCATGAGTACATGCTGGATAGCCTCGCGGAAGGCTTCGATGCTGGGTTTTTCCGACGGAACAACGATCGGCGCTTCTGTCTTCTTCGCCATGAATTGCCTACCCCTTCTTGAAGCATCGCTTGCAGATCTTGTCCCCTTTGGAAGGAACCATTTCGGTGATTCCTTGCGCAAAGTTGGCGCCACAGAGCGAGATATAACCGCGACCGCCTTCCATGCCTGTCCCAACCCCGATGGGTTCACTGCGCCGCCATTTGTGAAACAACCAGCTATGGCCCGATGAGGCCATCCCGATCACTGCTTCACCTTGTGCCTTCATACCTGATGAGTCCATCAGCTGTATCCGCTATGCCCATTATATGGACTATGGTACATAATCAAAAGTGGATAGCAAGAGCTTCGCGCTACGCCGCGCGAATCGAGGATTGCTGCTCGATCAGCTCGGCGACGATCAACAACGCCTCAAACGCCCGCGCTTCGTCTTCGCGATCACGGACGCAGTGAGCCTCCAGATCCTTGAAGCTCACCCGGCGTTCGCCGCCGTACCACTGGCACGCCAGCACGCCACCGTTCATGAGCATCAGGATCTCCTGTTCCGAACGGCCCAGGTACGAGGCCGCTTGGAACACCGACAGCAGCAGGGGCTCCGACGATTCATCGGGCGGCGCGTCGGTCCAGCTGCTGACCATCATGCGATAGCCCGCGCTGAACGCCTCAGCCAGCACCGGTAGGTCGCTGATCAGGATCGGCAACGGAATGCTTCCCTCGAACGGCCGATGGCTGCGTAACGGCGCCCTGTACCCATCCAGTTCGGCCCAACGGGTGCCTACCGTAAAAGCCATCTGCCCCGCCTCTTCCTTGGCGCACCAGGCCAACCTGGCGTGACGCGGCCACTCGCTGTGTACCACCACGCGCACGCGCAATTCGAGCAGGACCTCGATCAACGCCCAGCGATCGCTGAGCGTCATGGTGTCGTCACCGCACTGCATGCTCACGGACCCGGGATTTCAGCGTCTTCCAGCAGGTCCTCGTCACCCTCCAACGGCTGCAGGAGCAGGTTGTCCTCGCCCAACGCCTCGTTGACGCTGGCTACCGACAGCACGAAGTCATCGGCGTCGCTGCCCAGGAACACGCGCGACGCCTCGCACTCGCGCACGAGCTTCTGCACGTAGTCGAGGTTGATCTTGCGCAGGCTGTCACCGAACACCAGCTGCTCGATCGCCTGTTTGGCGGTGTCCGCCGCCCAGTTCTGGCGAGCGCTTTCGTCCAGCAGCGCCACGTACTTGCCATGCATTTCGTTCAGGGCCAGCGTGATCGCTTCCGGCGCCACGTGCACATCACCTACCTTGTGCACCTTGCCAACGAAATCCAGCCACTGGCTGTTTCGGCGATCGAGGTTGAGCATGTCCACCACGACACGATCGGCGAGCATCTTGCTCATGTCCTCGGCGCCGAAGCCATGCTCTTCGGCCTTGTCCATCGCCTCGGTGAAGCTCTGCACCACCATCGTGAGCGCATGCTCCAGCGTTTCGCCACGCACCGACTGGCGATCCGCGGCTTCCCGCAACACCTTCTCGAAGAGCGCCCAGCGCGGGTCGTTGCGGCCCACGCCCTTGGGCTTGGCCGCCGTCTCCGCCACCACGGCCGGCTTGGCGTCGGCCGGTATGAAGTTGGGCAGTTCCTTGCTGACGCCCGAGTCGAATACCTTGCGCCCGGCCGAGTCCGGCAACACGCTCGCCGTGATCGACGCATCGATCCGTGTGCGCAGTTCCGGCACCAGGTCGAAGAGGTAATCGACGATCTTCTCCGCATCCTTAGCTGCGCGGAAGATCTCGTGCTTGTCGCCCTTGAGCTTGGTCAGCCACGACGCCGTGTAGCTGGCGTGGTTCTGCACGGCACCGTCCACGCCCAGCGCAGCACACAGGAACATCGCCGCGAGTTCCGCGCGCAACTCTTCCTGCGCGTACTCGGCGCTGCCGAATGCTCCCGTCAGATCGCGCCCGAGACGCGAAGCGTGGCCCGTCCAGTGCGCCAATTCATGGAGCGCCGTCGCGTAGTAATCGGCCGCGCTCTTGAACTGCTCCGGTAGCGGTAGCGTGATGATGTCGCGCGATGGCGTGAAATGAGCTGACGCTGCCAGGCTCGGCGAACCCTTTGACAGCGCCAGGTGCTCAATGGCAGCGCCGGACGCCTCCAGCACCTGCTTGGCCAGTTCGTTGGGTTCCCACGTGAGCTTGCGCTCGAACGCGGGCAAGCCCACCACATCCTCGCCATTGAAGACCTGTGCGTAGAACACCCGTGGACGTGGCCGGGAAACCGGTGTGTCGACCGTGCCGTCGCCTTCCGGCTCCGGAACCACGTTCACCGCCACGCCTGACGGATCGTCGGGCTTGGGCATCACCAGCGGCTGGCCGAAGTCCCAGTATTCGACATAGGACGCCTTGGCGCCCTTGCGGATGCCATAGCCCGCCTTGTTGGCCTGGGCAAGCGTCATCCAACGCGGATCGTTCGACCCTCGCTCCAGCTGGGCCAGCAGGAGGTTCATGACGTTGCCGCCCTTGTACTTCACCCCGCTCTTGGGGTTGAAGGGGCGAAGCGCTGCACCATCCCAGCCCTGCTTCCAGGGCAGCTGACCATGCTCCTCGATCGCCTTGACCAGCTGGTCGGTCAGGCGCTGACGGTAATCCACACGTGCCACGGTATGACTCCTAATCCTTCATGCGGTGCCGCGCTATCGCGTCGTCCGCAATGGCTTCAAGAAGCAGATCCTCGCGAAGCGAGTCCGGTAGTTCTTCCCCCGTGGCCACAATCTCTGTCAGCTCGTCCTCGTGCGACAGATCCAGCGGCATCCAACGCACGCCGACACCCATCTGGCGCGGCGTGTAACCTTCCCCATGGGTGGCCAACAACAGCGCAAGCGCCTTGTCGTTGTCCCATGCGGGCTCATAATCGCTCTCGGCCAGCGCGCGGCGGGCACTGGCGTCCTCGCTCGCCCTTCGGCCGTCCAGGCGCTGACGCGCCTCGGCGGTGAGGACCATGATCTCTACCTGGTCGGCGATCAGCACGTGACGCTGGCCGCCTACCGTCACCACCACGCCTGGCTGCTCGCCCGCGTGTACCAGCGTGGGCATGGCCCTGTTCGCGGCCTGCTCGGCGCGGCGCTCGCTTTCGAACGAGCCCACGCACACGCGCATGGCCCAGTCGGATTCCGCGAGCATCACGTCAGCAGCCCATACACCCGGAACAAAGGCTTCAGCGACCGATCCCATGTCACTTCCCGAAGTCGAAATCGACTTTCGACTTGTCCCTGGACAGGCGCAAGCCCGCGGCAAAGGGTTTGCCGGTCTTGCCAGAAATGAAGCCGCTCACCGCAGGCATGGAGCCTCGCGTGATCAGGGCGACGGCCTCACTTTCGGAGAGTTCACGCTGTGCGATGACGCGCCAGAGCGTGAAATCGCCCTTCTCGCACGCGAATTTGGGGTGATCACCACCGTGGATGCGGATCGTGCCCTTGCACTTGGGGCACGGCGCGTCCAGCGACGGCAGCGCCGAAGCGGACGGCCGGTCGGCACCTCCGACGCGCTCTTCGAAGACCATCTCGATCTTCTCGCCGTTGAACGTCAGGCCCGCCGAATAGGACTTGCCCGCCCTGCTGACCAGTCCATCGACCCTGGTGATCGCACCTTCCTTCAGCAGGGTGTCCAGCTCGGCATCCGACAGCACCTTGTGGGACACCTCGCGCCACAGCTTGAAGCCGCACCCCGCTTGGCAGTCGACCGTGCGCGGCCCCACCGTCAACGGCTGACCGCACTTCGGACACGGCGCCTGCAGCAGCGTGCGATTCGCGGCAGGCATGGAGCTGGCCTTGCTGCGGATCTTGGCCAGCATGCTGGCCACCTCGGCCTTGATGCCATCGAGAAAGACCTTGCTCGACAATTCACCCTTTTGCACCAGGCCCAGCTTGTATTCCCACTCGCCCGTGGTTTCGGCCGACGCCAGCAGTTCCAGCTGCTCTTCACGGATGAAGGCCATCAGCAGCAGCAGCTTGTCCGTGGGGACAATGAAGTTCTTCTCGCGGGTGGCGTATGGCGCCCGCGGCCTGGCGCGCGAGCCCGTGGAGAGCAAGCCCTCGATCGTATCGGCTCGCGTCGCAGGCGTGCCCAGACCGCGACCCTTCATCGCCTCGCGCATCGCCTTGTCGTCGATGTCCTTGCCGGCGTTTTCCATCGCCTTGAGCAGCGTCGCTTCGGTGTAGCGCGACGGCGGCGAGGTCTGGCAGGTGACGGCTTTCACGTCCACCGTTTTCACCGCCTCGCCGTGCTTCACGGCGACCAGCGGCGGCTCCTTCGTCGAATTGTCGACCCCGTGGCCGTACACGACCAGCCAGCCTTCCTTCACCAGCACACGACCCGTGGACTTGAAGTTCTCGCCCTCGACCACGCTCACGCGCGTGGTCACGTCGAATTCGGCAGCCGGATGGAACGCCGCCATGAAGCGGCGCACGATCAGGTCATAGATCTTGCGCTCGTCGTCGGAAAGGGTGACGCCCACCGGGCTCTTCTCCGTCGGGATGATCGCAAAGTGGTCGGAGATCTTCGCGTTGTTGAAGATCCCCTTGTCCGAAGGATTCACCCACCCGTTGTCGAGCACGCGCTGGCCGTGTGCCGCGTACGGCGTGCCGCCGAAGTTCTTCATCAGCGCGCGCACCGTGTCGGCATAATCCTCCGGCAACGCGTCCGCATCAGTACGCGGGTAGGTGGTGAGCTTGTGTTCGTCGTAGAGCGCCTGCGCGATCTCCAGCGTCTTCTTCGCCGACAACTTGAAGCGGCTGTTGGCATCCTGCTGCAGCGAGGTCAGGTGGTACAGATCCGGCGCCGCGCGCTTGGCGCGCTTGGCCGTGTCGGTCACCGATGATGGATGCTTGCCTCGGCACTTCGCGAGGATGGCCTCGGCCACCGCGCGATCGAAAATGCGCTGGCCCGACGAGGCATCCTGCTTCTCGGTTTTGTCCGCATCCTCGGCGCCCGCCGATTCGTCGTCGGACCTGGCCTTGGCCTTGCTGGGATCAAACCACTTGCCCAGGTACTGCCCCGCCTCGGCCTGGAAGGTCGCGTGGATCTCCCAGTAGTCCGTCGGCTTGAAATGGCGAATGGCCATCTCGCGGTCGTAGATCAGCATGCCGACCGGCGACTGTACTCGCCCTGCCGTGGACTGCTCATCACGCATGTAGGTGATCGCGCGCGACCCGTTGATGCCGACGAGGAAGTCTGCGATCGAGCGCGCATGCGCGGCGTCGGAGAGGCTGTCGAACTCGGCGGCCGGGCGCATCGCGCGGAAGGCCTCCTTGAGGCCACCCGTCGTCATGGACTGTATCCACATGCGCTTCATCGGCTTGGCGCACTTGGCATGCTCGACGATCAGTCGAAAGATCAGCTCGCCCTCGCGCCCTGCATCACAGGCGTTGACCACCGTGCTGATATCAGCACGCTTCATCAGCTTTTCGAGGTTGCGGTAGACGCCGATGGAGCCGTCGTAGTCGATGAGTTCGGTGACGAACTCACCGGCCACTGGGAGCTGCTGCAGATTCTTGCCGCTGGTGGCGGCCAGCGGCATCTGCAGGCTCACCAGGTGGCCACGGGCATGCGAGATCACCGCATCATCGCGTTCCCAGCCGTGTTCCTTCTTCTGGAACCCGCCCAACGCGTGGGCCAGTTCTTTCGCCACGCTGGGTTTTTCCGCAATGAGGAGCATCTTGCCCATGGCTTCGACCTTTATGCTTGCTGCGTCGCTGCGCAGTACCGTTCGATGACCTGATGGTTCTGCACGAGCTTCCGCTCTTGGAGCAGTGACTGCTCAATCGCCCACTGCATGACTTCTTCCGTGGGCACCTGGTTGTCTCCCGTGGCGCGAGAGCGGATGAACCACAGCGCGCGCACCACGAAGAGCGGGTCCGAATCCAGACGCGCATCGCCACGCTCACGCAAGAGCGCGATCAGGGCGTCGCGCGCCGGAACCAGACCGTTGTTCTGGCAGTACGTAACCAGATCGCCGAGTTCCTTCGGCTCCAGCGCCGGATGAATCACGATGGGCGTGGCTTCACCCGCATCCAGCACATCCCAGTACGTCACACCGTCCTTGCACACCATCACGACCTTCCGGCCACCGGCCTGGTCGCTGACCTCAAGCAAGGTCATAGGGGGATAGCGCATTGGTTTCGTCGTCATTTTCAAGCCCCTGTTGTTGTTGCACAGCCGAGCCGACGGCGCTCAAGCCGCACAGCTCAATCATATCCTCAACCATCAATGATGGCGACTTTTTGTTGTCGTCGATGTAATGCTCGATCATTTTCGAGATATTTCGATGCCCGAAAAGCTCGCCTACATGATGGCTCCATTGCTGCCCTTTCTCTGTTAATTCAAAGCTTTCAGTTACCAGACCCCTGCTCAAAAACTTGTCCACATGCTCAACAACTGTCGATGGTCTACCCAATTCGTTTCGGCTCATGAAATGGAGCAGGCTCTGCTCCGCCGTCCAACGTTCTACTCCGGCCTCGACGGGCAGAGCTTCCCATAACCGCTCGCCCAGCGGCACTACCCGGTGCCAGGGCAGCGCGGCCAGCTCCGGCGGAAGCCTGGCCAGATCCATCAGGCGCGGCTCTTCGGCCTGCGCCGGTATCCCACACTCAACCAGGTGCCGGGCGATCACCAGCAAGACCTGCTGCTCCAGATCCATCACCAGGGGACTGCCGTTGAGCGGGACGTCCAGGATCAGGGGATTGGGCGCTTCGTGGGCATGCTCCCCCTCGACCGCCCGTACGGCCTTGAAGAGCGTCGGGTTGAATCCGGCGCCATTCGCCCGCGCCACCGCCAGCACGCGGCGTGAGGCCTCGGGGGTGATCGAGTGCGCCCGAGACCGGGGATAGGTCATCTGCCCCTTCTCGTACAGGCTCTGCATCGCCCGGGACACATCCCGGATCTCTGCGCCGGAGGTCAGGCTGGTGGCCAGCACGATGTCATCGAAGTTCATGGCCTGGGAGGCCATCACGCCCAAACCGGAACGACCCACCTCGGCCACGGTGTCGTCGAGGCGTACCGGCTCTACGGCTGGGTCCGCGCTGTAGAGCGGCACGCGAGCGATGAAGTCCCCTCTGTCGTCCGCCGCCGGGAGCAGGTACGTGGCGACGCCCGTCACGGGGGACTGCTGGGCCAGCTGCAGAAGCAGCGAACCCTGCACGCGGCCGACGGCCGCTATTTCGCTCGACAGGGAGCCGATCAGGCGATCCATGATCCGGCGCGCGTCGCCGCGTGCCGCGGAAAGATCATCGAAGGGCTCGGCCTTCCGGAAGACTTCGCGGATCTCCGAGGGCGCAAGCGCCTTCAGGCGCACGCGCTTGACCTTCCCCTTATCGCCCTCGTCGATGCAGAAGCGCAACACATCACGCGCGATGACGTCGCCCTCCTGGTCATCGTCCGTCGCCAAGTAGATGTTCACTGAAGCGTTGGCGGCGCGGGCGATCTTCGCCGCCAACGCTTCCTTCTCGGGCTTCAGCCGGTAGGCGGTCTCGCGGTAGCTCCTGTCGATCGCCAGTGGCGTGAAGCTATCCGGGTTCGTGCCAAGGTGGCCTACCGTGGCCAGCACCTCGTTATCGCGGATGCCTGCCTGCCAGAGCAGGCTGCCCAGGCTCTTGGTCTTGCCCGGCGCCTCGATGATGACCAGGTTCGTCGCCATCAGGGGCTACTCGGCTCGTACAGGTCGGCGGCTTCCGCGTACACATCGCGCGACGGAGGCGCCTCAAAGGCCTCCGGCAAACGGTTCAGCGCACACTCCAGCTGATCGCGCTGCCACTCCCCTTCTGCCGTGTAGCCCGTGCCTTGCGCGCGCCGCCCGTTCACCGTCGTCAGCGCTTTCCCTCCCCATGCGATCTCGGTTTCGATGCCGGTCCACTGACCATCCTTGAAATAGCCCACGCGCGCCGAGTCACCGACTCCCTGCAGACGCGCCTGCAAGCCCAGCGATTCAGCGGCGCGCTCGATACCTTCGTAAGCTGGGATGAAGCGCGCATACGGATTCTTTCGTTCCAGCGCCACCAACCGCTCCCGCACGCGGTCATGCGTCGCCTGCAGGGAGCTTTCGGGCGAACCCATCGTGTGGTGCCATTGCCGCTCCAACGCCGGCAGGGCACGCCAGTAGAAGTGTGCCATGTGCGAATGGTCCACCGCGTTATCAAGATGGACGTCTTCGATGCTCGACTGGAGCTTGTTGTAGATGTCCACCACGGCCATGGCCGCGTAAACGAAGTCTCTCACAGGAACGATCAACAACGGCTTGCCATCACTCGGCTCGGCTGGAGGGCTGGTTGTGAAGGTAGCAGCGCCCACCGGCTGTCCATCGGTATCCACCATCGTCATCGGCGCGTACATCGTTGGGCCTGCTTCACGCGCTTCGATGTCGGCAGCCAACCGCTCCAACGTCATGCCAAGTTCGTCGCGCGGACCATTCGTCGCGAACGAAGCGGTGTCGGTGACATTCCAACGAGCCACCAGGTACATCGCTTGCGACTCGTCGGAGGAAGGCTGCACGGCGGAAAGGGCCTCGTGGACCTGCGCCGGTGTCTGGCTGAATCGGCAGGCAGTTTGCCAAGCAAGACAGGCCTCGCTGAAAGCCTGCGAGACCGTCGCCAGCGTAGGGTCGGCATGCTTCAAGTAACGGGTTTCCGCTTCGCGCTTGGCACCGTAGACGCGATCCAAGACACGCTCGTACTCGGCTTCGGCCGCTACCATCCGCTGGTGCAGCTCGTAGACCGTTTGTCCCGCCTCTGGCGAGGTTTCCCACAGGATGCGCTCGGCGAGTTCCGTTTCCAGACGTTGAGCCATGGGCCCAGAACGGTCCAGTCCCAGCTTTCGCAGATCCAGCTCAGACGCGCCGAACATGTACCGAATCCCCTCGGCGGTCTCATGACACGTCACGATGAAGCCGGAGTTGCGTTCGCGCTTGATGAACACGAACGGCGCTCCGTCCATGTCATGGAGCCGCACGCCCTCGGGCATGCGCACGTAGTAGCCATCGGGCTGGTGCGTCGAGCCCGACGAGCCGGGAATACCCGTCGCCGACGCGGCATGGAAACCGTCCGCACCTCGAACGTAGATCTTGCCGGCGACGATCACCGGGCGAACCGCCTTCTTATTCATCGTCCTGTCCTCATGTCCTCACGCCTTGCACTTCAAGGCACATATATGTTGGCTTCCACGGACGAGGCGTCATGAGACTCGCACGCCAGAAGCGACTCCCAACGCACGGTGCCCACGTTGCGGTAAGAGCCATCACGTGAAACCGTGACCCGGGGGTCGCTCATCGGCGAGAAGTTCGCCACGTTCCGGGCCGATTCTTCGATGGCATCGACCCACGCATCGCGTGTGCCAGGCTCCAACACGATCTGCAAGTGACCATCGGCCGGTGGCGCGGGCGACGTCTGCGGGAAAGTCACTGACCCAACCATATTGCCGTTGGCATCGAGCAGCGTGACCGGCGCCAGCACATCGTGGCGTGGATCACGCAGCTGCTGCGCGACATCGCGGAGCAGCAATTCGGCCTGCTGCCGCCACCCCATGTCGTCGAAGGCCTGCGTGATCGTTGGGACGTCCACGACGAGCCGACGTTCCACTGCTTCGGGAACACCGGCAACGACGGCAGCGCCCTCACCGAGCGACGGCGCCGCCGTCCAGCCACCGAACTTCACGTGCGTGATGGTCGTGACGCTTTCGCCGCGGTACTCGTCGTGGCCCTTGATCTTGAAGGTGCCGTCGAACCATTTCGCCTTGGCCTCGGGATCGCTGAACTCGCTCGGCGGGTTTGCCGTCTTCCACGAATAAGCATTGCCATCGGCGTCGACGAACTTCACGAAATACTGGTAGCCAAACGCCGAATCGAACCCGAAGCGACCCGTCACGCGCATGGGCTGGTGACGTTTCTCCCCAGCCGCGCCCACGTGCTCGGACGGATGCGCGGCGCGGGCATCCTGCGCCATGGCCTTGGCCAGCGCCCGATCCATCGCCGCGATGCTCGCCGCCGCGATGGCGAGAAATTTGTTCTCGCTCGGCATGGACTCGGCCGTCACGACCTGCTGAGCCGTGCGCTCGAATTCCGACGACGGCTCGAAATGGACCCACCAGTCGATGACGCGCTGCGCGCTGGTCAGCAAGCGTTCGCGGCTGTTCCGGTAACGCTCTATCAGCGCGTCATCCCGGCGACCACCATACAAGGTGTCTTCCAGATCCCGGGCCAGCACGTAGGTCGGCTTCAACAGCTCTTCCTTGGCGCGCTTCGAGGACACGAAGCCGCCTTGCCATTCGTTCACGAACAACACGTCGCGCAGGTAATCCACGGGCCACACATGATGGTCGCCGCCCACGCCACCCAGGAAGTGCTCGTAGTCGTCGTCCATGTCCTTGAAAGCGGCATACATCTGCGCAAGGAACAGGACCTTCGACGGGTCGATGCCTGTGAAGTCCTCCAGACAGGAACTGCCGATCTGCCTGGTCTCACCCGTCTCCGCGTGGCGAACCACGAAGGTGTCCTTCCGACGGCGCTTCGTGTTGCAGTGCTCACAACACGGCTCCGATTCGCGGTACGCGCCGAGTTGCTGCAGCTCGTTCTCCACGTCCGTGGCCGCGAACGTGATCCGCCCTTCACCGAAGGGCTCGATCTTGCCAAGCACCTTCCATGGCCCCAAGGCGATGATCGGATACTCCAGAGCGATGCGGTTGAGGAACAAGAGCTGGTCGCTCTCTTTCAGCTCACCATCCTCACCCAGCGGCACCACGTACATGCGCTCCACGCCGCCGTCCTCGTTCCGTTCGTAGCGTCGCGCAAAGCGCTCACGCACCGGCTCGCCTGCCGTCACGGGCGGCAGGCCGTACTTCGTCGCCTTGGCATTGAGCTTGCCCAGTGCCTTCTCGAAGGCAGCCATGTCCTCGCTACCGGCGGGAACCAGTACAGAGGATTTCAGGAGCGTGATGTCGACCATGGCGATGCCCTCACGGCTCGGCCGTTTCGACTGCAGCAGACCGGTTGTCGTTCATGGCGGTAACGAGATCGTCACGCCAGTCTTGCTCGAAGGACTCGTAGAAGCCGTCCTTCTGCCAGAACCCGATGCCAAGCCAGTTGAGGTTCGTGGGCTCGGTAAGTCCCACGCTCTCGAACCACTGCCGGTACTCCGCCACATCGAACCGCGCGATATTCTCCGCACGCTCCCGAAAATCCGGATCGTCCCCATTTTCGTAGACCGTATACGAAACCACGTCGCCTGATTCGGCATTCACGACGAATTCGCCGGAAGCTGCCGTGATCACCCACGTATTCGGAATGGACGGAAGCGGCGTTTCGCTGGTCTTGGTCTCCCCCAGGTACGCCTTGATCATGCTCAATGCTTTCTGCGCTTCGTCCACGCGGCTTTCCGCGTAGGTTTTGAAGTCCATCACTTTGGACGGCGCGAACTCCGGCAAAGCGATATCCATTCGGCGGCAGAGTTCGCGGGCATCCATAAAATTGAAGTGGCTCACACCCGCAAGGTTCGAACGAGGGTATTCGAGTTTGTAGCGTCCATCCGGTAACGAGCCGTATGCCCTGCCACGTGCATCCAACACGATGTTGCGTTTTTCAACCAGCATTCCTGGCTGCTGATCACGAACCTCGGTCCAAGCCATGATCTGCGCCTCGCAAGCCTCTCGGAACTGCTTTGTCTCGTTCATGCTGGTCACCTTCAACCCATTTTTGTCGCCGCTGCGACGGCCGTTTCCCGGCGCGCCTCAATAGCGCGCTCCTCTTGCTTTTGTGTGCCCTCGGTCATCATGGCTCCGGTACACTCTCCAGGGGCTGAGGTGTCCCCGGTCTCGCGAGATCGAAGGCCACCGTCTTTGACGCGTCGGCTCGGCAGAACGGTGAGATAGCAGACAGCAGCGTCGCGATCGCCTGCTTACCCTTGCCGCCGGGAAGGAGTCGCGCCTTGGCGAGCGGCGCCAGGCGCGGCGTATCGACCATCGTCGCCAGCAAGGCATTCTCTGCATCGATGCGCTTCGAACGCGCTTCGAGCAGCGGGCAATGATCGGGCGAGGACACCACCAAACCGAGCGCATCGCGGGCGGCGTGGCACTCGGCCATGTAGACGGCCATGTCTTCGGGACCGAGGTAGTGGTCCTCGTTGGGGTCCAGCACCACCTCGGGGAGGCCTGGGCAGTTGTCCCAAGTCACCGACGGTTTGAACTGATGCTGTTCCAGGATCATCCGTTGGTAGGTCTCCACCAACGGGCGAACCGCCTGCTCATGCGCATTGGCGGCCAGCACGGCCTCCGCCGCCCGGATCTGGCGGTCCGTCGGCGTGAAAGCGGATGTCGAGGAAGGCGTCTGCGATGCCATGACGCCTCCTAGATCTCCGGCGTTGCCGCATCACGCGCCACCAACTGGGATTCCAGCTCGGGTGCAGGTGTGTAATACAAATGCCCGACTTTCACATCCCGCACGGTGCTGGTCCGATCGTAAGGCGCTTCCCTCACCTCCACGGTGAAAGTTGTCAGGCGCTTGCTCAGCTCGTTCTTCCAGCCGAGTGGCTTAGCCTCAGCGCAGAACGCAGAGGCAAGGGCCATGCGATCCGCTTCCGTGGTGCCGAAGGCAACATCCTCGCCCGCATCCACCACCAGACTGATCGTCCCGGGGGACTCCACATCCGGCATCACGTTCGTGGCATATAGCCGGCCCACCTCGTTGTCGTTGGTATCGACCAGCCGGACACTATCCAAATCCGGCGCGGATTGAAGCTGTGCCCCGGCGTCGCGCAACAGCCGCGCAACTTCGCTGGCGTGGCCAAGATCCCTGAACGCCGCGGTGTTGGTATCGATCGCGAGCACAACCCATCGCTGCGTCTCGGCCGGGCCCGCGTAGAGAGCCACAATCCTCGCGGTTTCCACCGGGTCCACTTCCACCGGGATTCGACCGATCACTGCCCGCGCGACCTTGCCGTCACCCTGCGGAACGTCCACAACCGGCATACCGTTGTCAGCGAATTCCTCGATCCGATCGTCGTCATAGTTCAAGCAGGTCACGTCCACCGCGCAATCCGCCACGATGTTCTGGATGTGATCACCCTCCAGCACAAGCACGATTCGCGGCGTCACGCTGATCGCACCGAGAAGCCGCGCCTCCAGTTCGAGATTGCGTGCCACCTGTTCGGCGAACGCCTTCGCCGACGCTTCATCGTGGGCATCGCCCACGATCGCGGCCAGACCTTCCGCATCGTGCTTGTACACGCCCCAGAACGCGGCTTCCGAAGGAAGGCACGCTTCAATATGCGCACCCGGATCGTCGTTCTCCGGATGATGCTGCCTGTAACTCACATAGCTTTTGCCATCCACGACACGTTCGATTTCGATTCGCCGCGGGCCATAACTCACCAGCCTGTTGCCGGCGGCGTCCAGGATGTAAGTGTCGTAGCCGTAGGACATCGATCGGTTCCTTTCCAGTTGTTCTGCGAGTTGCACGGCGAAATCCCTGGCACCAGCACGATCCGGCCGCCTGGCGACATACACCGGCTTACCCAACGCATAGGCGGGAAGACCACGCTCATCGAACGTGTACGCCGCCCAGTACGCGGCCTCTTCCGGGCCACAGGTTTCGGCGTCGATGACGGCATGCGAGTGCGCTACGTCGAAGCGTCTCGGACCAAAGCCCACGAGCTTCGTGCCATCCGCCGCCAGAACGCTCTCGTCGTATCCGTTCGTCACGTCACAGCTCCGGGTTTTGGTCGTGGGTCTGCGCCTTGGGCACAGGCGGATGGACCCCGAGATCCGCGAGCATGTCGTGGGCGTTGTTCTTCATGTGCGGCGCGATCAACCCGAGGGTCAGGTCGATCACTTGCGTGCGCTGCTCGATGCGCAGCACTCCCGCATCAGCCAATGCCGAAAAGTGGGAGTGCCCTTCCCAGGTCCGCAACAAGGCGTTTTCGCACTGGATGCGCATGTGCTCCGCCTCCAGCAATGGGCAGTTATCCGGCTTCTTCACCGACAAACCGTGCGCATCACGCGCCAGATGGCAGGCCTCGTGGTAGACCGCGAAGTCCTCATCGCTCAGCAGGTACGAATCACGCCCCTCGCTGATGACAAAATCGGCAGCAGCAATGCGGGTATCGGCCCAGCGGCTGGCCACCTTGAACTGATGCTCCGCAAGGATGGCGCGCTGATAACCCTCCACGATCGGGCGAACCAAGGATTCGTGGGCCTTGGCCACCAGCAGAGCCTGCCCGCAGCGGATCTGTTCTTCAGTCGGCGCGAAGCCAGGGGTAGGGGAAGTGGTCATCTCACGCCTCCGGCTCGTCGTCAGCGTCGTGGTCGCCGAACTGCTTCTCGAACTCATCGAACGAGAGCGAACCGTCGGCCACCGCGCGTAGCGCGGCCAGCTCATCCTTGGACAGGATCGAGGTGTACGTCTCGCGCACGATCTTGTCGCCGTCTTCGTAGCCGTCGGCGACTTCACCCTTCGCGTTGACCAGGTACACGGGACCCGCATCGAGTCCGTAACCGAACTCGAAATCGCCCGCACCCACAACGTACCGGAATTCGTCTTCGGCGATGCCGGAGTACCCGCCGTCTGCCTTGCGCACACCGTTGTTGCTGAAGTGGTCCGCCAGGTTGATCCGGTCGTTCTGCAGCTTGGATGCAGGCGCCGCATACGCCACTTCCCCGTATTCTTTGCGGTTGCCGTTTTCATCCAACGCCAGCGGGAAGTCTGACGCGCCTTCCCGAATGCCCGTTGCGGCCAGGCGCAACAGGCGCACCATGCGTTCCACGCCCTCCGGCGTGCTCGTCAGCGCCTCGCCGGTGTTATCGAGCACCAGTCGCACCGAGCCGGGTGGCGGGGCGCCCGAGGGATCGCTGTCGACCGGTTTCATGTCGACCACGGCGATGCGGCCGACCTTGTTGCCATTCAAGTCGAACAGGATGATGCCATCGGGATCGGAACGTAGCGACACCTTCTGCGCCGCATCGTCCAGGATGCGGGCAATCTCATGCTCTCGACCACCACCGTCGGTGAAAGCGGCGTTTCCTGTATTGTCGATCCGGAGAACGATGAACGACGGATCGACTTCCTGCTCCACCTCGACGCCCGCATACGCCGTCCAGAAATCCACCTTCGCCAGAGCGCGGTAGCCGTTCCTGGTCACCGGCACCTTCCACGAGCCACTCAGGCTGTTGGAGGCGCCGTCCGCGAAGACGATGCCCGTCGTCTCGCCCCGCGGGTCGTACAGAAATTTCGCGCCGGACACACCCGGCACGTCTGCGAGCAGATCGCTGAACTGCTGCTCGATCGCATCGCGCGCGTGCGACTGTGCCGCCGACAACCCGTCCTTCAGATCGATCTCGCACAGCTTCTGGTGCTTGGCGGCAAGATCGGACAAGCCATGGACCAAAGTGATCGCTTGAGTACGGGTCAATACCCACACGTCATCGTTGCGATCCTGGGTCAACTTCGTCACCAGTGCCTGCTGGCCCTCAATCATCTGGTGCTTGCAGACAGCTTCGGCTACAGCGTCCAGTACGCCGTAGCCCGCGTGATGGAGCGCATCGAAGGGTTCTTCACGAAACGTCTCACCGCCTACCACTTTCAACACGATCTCGGTCGGCTTCCCCGGGCCCGTGAAGTGCGTGGCAATGCTCTTGGCATCCACGTGATCGATGCCGCGCTCATCCTTCCACCACGCCATCGTGACGCCTTCCGGCTTGAATGGCGCGGCTGTCAGAGCTTCTGCGTAGGCCAGAGTAAGCTCCACCACCCGCCCTTTCTGATCCAGGGCATGGATCGCATCGTCGGCGCCCAAGTCGATGGACTCCGATGTATTGAAGAAGCTGTCGTCAACTTCCAGTTCACCGAACTTGCCGTGCATGATCACAGTCAAGGGCTGGTTCGTGGTGCTCATGCGCATCTACCTTTCAGGTTCTTGGAAATCGTCAAGCCGCTTTCGCGCGGCAAAGTGGGACGATCACCCGAACGCCGATGGGCACCACGCTGCACTGCCCTGCCACGCGGTGCCCATCGGCGGGGGCTACGTCACCTTCCCTGGACCCACCATGAAAAACATTCAGCAGGAGCACCGCCGTGCCGCATTCCGTGGTACACGCTACGTCGCCAGGGGATTACGCGCAGCATGCTCTGCCCCGACACCACGATGCTCCTGCTGAATCCGTTCACGCGCCCGTCGTGGGCGCGTTGATCTCTTCGCCAGCCAGAATCGACGCGAACTGCGTGAGCGCGCGATCCAGTCCGGCGCGCTGCTCCGCCGTCACGTACTCGTCGAAGTTCAGCGAGGGCGTCGGCTCGGACATGCAATTCAGCTCCGATTCGTCGTTTTCCAGGACGAGAATCGCCTGGAGCACGGGAATCGCCGACTCGCCGTTGCGCTCCAGCAGGCCGAACTCGATCACATCCTCGTAGTCACGCACGCTGGCTTCCAGGCCGTTCACGGCATCACCGTGAACCAGCCACTTATGCGTGAAACCGATCTCGCCATCGTTGGCCGAAGGATTCCGGAGATCCGCCTGCACCGCCTGCGGCACGGGCAGCGTCGCCAGAAAGCCATGCACCGATCGACGAAGGGTTTGTGCTTGCACATTCAGCATGGCCGCTCTCCGTTACGCCTTCGCGGGCAGCAGGCGATCCCAGTCGAACGCGGTCTCGTCGCCAACCTGCGCCTCGATGTTCTGGAAACGCGTCTCGACCGGATGAAGTTCCATCCACGAGGCGCGCGCATGGTATTGCTCGATATCCGCCACGAGGGCGTCCACCGTCTCGAACTCGGCATGACGCAGCGCTCCCAGCGTCACCAGCTCGATCGGCAGGCCGCGCTGGTACAGCGCCTTGATGGTCGCCTCGGGTGCGCCAGAGGCAGCCTGCGCCTCCGTGTGGGTCTTGCCGACCACCACCGGGTTCATATCCTTGTAGATCAGAAAGCCGCGGCTGGTATCGGCACCGATGGACATGCCCTCGCAGCCGAAGGCCTCGATGTCGTCGAAGTGGTAGCGCACCACGCGGCCCAGCAGCGCACGGCCGAGGCCGTTGCGGGCATACTCGGGCAAGTCCACCAGAACCAGGCTCTGGTGCTCCATATCCACCAGCTGACGATCCGGGTCCACGAAGTTGCCGAAGGTCGTGGTCTTGGCGGCGATGAAACCCGTCTTTGCGTCGTATTTGCTCATTGCGGTTTACCCCGGGTGCTTGTGGCGAGTCTACGCCACACCATAGACGAAATCAATTTTTCGATGGGTTATATTACCCCGATGTTAGAATTACATCGTCATGGCTTTTTGTCAATGGGTCATTCCCATGCCGTGCTCTGCCCGGTGCGCCGGCTCGAAATCGAAAGGCTCTCGCTTGGGCATGATCGTCTTCGACGGATCGCGGGATTGGATGTACTTATTTGGAGCCTTCGCGATCTCCACTACGTGGGCCATCAAGGCACGCCCCACCTCCGTTGACCTGCCGCCAACCTGCTCCACGTGAATGGCGTCGATGCCCCTCTGCATCATGCGAGCCGCCTCCTGGGCTGCGGGCTTACCCACCAGGCTTTCGAGGTTGCCAATCACCGACGACATTCGGGCCATAGAGACGTAGGCATTGCGTGCGAGCCAGTCGAGATTAGGCTTCTCGCCGTTGGCCAATGCTTTCTTCAGGTACTCACCCAGCTCCTGCAGGTGATCGCCCAGTTCCTGCAGGTGTTCGCCATAGCGTGCCGCCTCGGTCTCCCAGACGATACGTGCCGCCTCCACATACCCCTTGAGATCCGCACCACGGCCACCGGCCTTCTCGGTCGAGTAGGTTTCGCGCACGAAGCCCACGAGCGCAATCATCTTCTCGCGCCGCACCTCGTCGGCCGGGCGCCCCGACGCGACCAGCTGCTCGTGTAGCTCGCGGATCTCGACCAGGTGTTCCTGCAGGGCGCGGTGCACATATCCGTCCTGCACCCAGAGCAGGACGTTGCGATCGTAGTTGCCCGTCATGTCCATGTCGCGCAAGTCCTGGATCACCAGATCCGGGATCAACGGCTCGCGCCGCAGCGTGGGCTGTTTGTTGGCTGCCGTGCTTTTCGTCGTCATCGTTCTCATCCCAGGTCAAAGTGAGCAGCCCCGGCCTCGGCATCTGCGCGCGAAGGCGCTGCCATGTCCGGGGAGATCGCCGCATCCGTCACCAGACGGAATTCCGGATCAATCACGTGAGCTGCACGCTCGAAGAGCCGTGCCAGATCCAACCGGCACTCGCGTACGTCACTCACAAACACGTCGTAGAGGAATGGCGCCACCGTCGAGAACGGCCGCGGCACGCTCGTGGTATCGCGTACCGCCTGCAACGGGAACCCACCGCCGGCTTCGCCCAGCACGAAGTGATAGCCCAAGGAGCCCAGGCCGAGGTTCAGGGACATGCGATCGGCCAGGCACAGGATCGAGGGCATGCCCAACGTGGCTACGTCTTCCGCCAAGAGCCTGCCGCCGCCGTAGAAAAACGGCTTGTCGCCCTTGATGTCCTGGTCGGCCAGGCCGCACACAAGGCGACGAAATGCGATATCCAAGGTGTCGGTCTCCATCACGAGGCCTCCTGCGATTGAGCAATCAGTGCCGCCATCTCGCCCATGCGGGCCATGGCCTGTCGGTGTGCCTCGATCACGTGATCGAAGGACATGCCACCGTTCTGTTCGATGAGCTGCATGCGCACTGACCGATCCAACGCCGTCAGCTCTTGCAACTGCTGCACGTCGCGCTGCGCTTCCGCCTTCCAGGTCTCGACCATGGTGTGGAGGCTCGCGCCATACATCCGCTCGATGATGGCGCGCTGGCCAACCACGGACGTCACACCCGCGCTCTGCGCGAGGATGTACTGCTCGGCCTGCTCGGCCACCGCCTGCATCAGGCGCAAGACCACGGCCGCACGATCCGGCTGGAAGTAATCAAACCAGTTCACCACGCCCTGCAGGCTCGGCATGCAGGTGAAGGCCATCAGGCGCCGCACCGCGGCCAGCTCCAGCCCACCACCCGGCTGCAGCGCGTAGCGCTCCGGGTAGAGCGTGACCACTGCGGCCAGCACCTGCGCCATCGTGTCCATGCCCAGGAGCATGGGTCGACCCGGCACCAGCTTCTGCCACCGCCATTCGGCCCGCACCAAGGACATCGCAGCTTTCGTCGCGGCGTTGAACGCCGCTGGGAACTCCGTGTCGGCCTGGTCGATGCTCAGCGCCGTCAGCATGACGGAACGCAGCATCGCCACCCTGCCCATCACCGCGTTCATGGCATTGAGCATGGCTTCGTCGTCAGCCTGACCTCGCGTGGCCATCGCCACACCGACAATGGTTTCGGCCAGGCGGAACGCGGCGCACTGCGTGCGCACCTCCTCGGCGCCAATGCGCAGGAGATCCAGCTCATCCGCCTGGATGACTTCCAAGGGATCATCAAAACTGGCTTCCAGAGCATGGAGCGCAGCCGGATTGAACGTGCCGTTCATACCCGTCATGCCTCGCTGGATCGCATTGTAGCGCGCTGTCCCACGTGTCTCGTCCCGTCGAATATCGTGATGAAGTCTAATAGTCAAAACACCTTTCTGACAACATCGCACTGATTTTTAATCAGAAATTGATCGTTGCACTTTCTTGATGAATCCGAGTATGATGGCTCCACCTGCAGGGCTCCCCCCTGGGTGGCCTCCCCCGCCACTTCCTGCTCCGCAGGCCTGAACCCCGGGCGAACCCCCCTATTCGCCCGGGGTTCATCTTTTCAGGAGCCTGGCTCACGTGAACGATCCGACGGCCTGCGAACGCAACGAACTCGCTCTCTTCCAGAACGACCGTCCCGCATGGGTGGCGTTGGCGGCGCCGCGCATCGCGGCGCGCATCGTCACGATGGACAACGCGCAGATCGACTACTGCTGGCAAACGATGCTGCATGACCTGCGCAAGAAGGTCTGGACGCTTCTCGACGATCCTCAGAAGGCACGTGTGCGGGCCGTTCGCCCCATCGACACCCAATCCGTCACGCAGGCTGCATAACGCCGGCAGGTGAGCACCCATGAACGTGAAGCTGCTGCACCCAGAGAAACGGTCGGTAAGGATCGACGTGTGCTCCTTGATGGAACAGAACATGGCACGCGCCGATCGTGGTGAACGGCCACTGCACCGATGCAGCGTGTGCGGCGAGTGCGCCGAGTGGGGCCCAGCATGGAGTTGGTATGGGAGTCACTTGGACGAGGATGCTGGAACAGTAGCGAAGTTTTGCAGCCCTGAATGCCGCTCAAAAGAACCGATAGGAGCGGTGATGCGGCGCATGCGCCGGACACCCAACGCCTGAACTGAGAGGAGTCACGCCGATGAAATCGGGAACGTACGAAACACCGGAACAACCGAAGAATCCATTGACGGATGCCACCCGCTGTTATGTCGCTGGAGAGGGTTGGTGCTGGATGGTCGATGGTGAGGTTATCGAGGTCATTGAAACTGACGACTAACACCGGACAAGCCTCCATGGATCTCGCGCTCTACCAAGCCGCGCGCACGCACATGCTGTCCGATCCGCAATGGGCCGGACAATTCGACTGGGCCGAATCGGTCACGCGTCCGATTGACGCCGAGGCCATGGCACGCGAGCTGATCTTCGTGATCGCCAACTCCGGCATGAAGAACACCGTCGCACGCACGATCTATCGGCGCGTCATGGGCGCACTGGAAGCGGGTCAAGACCCTTCCAGTGCGTTCGGCCATGCCGGGAAAGCCGCGGCGATGGCCATGATCTGGCGCGAGCGCGAGCGGTTATTCCATGAACTCGCCACACTCACGGATGCGGATATCGCCGACTGGTGTGGGCGGCTGCCGTTTATCGGGGCCATAACAAGGTGGCATGCTTCCAAGAACCTCGGGGCGGATGTTGCCAAGCCCGACCGCTGGCTTGAACGTGTTGCCACCCTCTCGAACGAAACCGTCACGCAACTCTGCACGCGCCTCGCCCAAGCAACGGGCGATCGCGTTGCGACAGTGGACCTGGTGATCTGGTGGGCCATGGCCCACGGGGTGCTGGTGATCGAGGGCGGAACACTGCGGCTGAAGTAACGGCGTCAGCCTGGCTCGGTCACCAGCACCGGCACTACATCGACAATCAGTCCGCGCGCAACACCAAGACGCCACGCGGCCTGATGGGCGACATAGCCCGATTCGCTGAAACACTGTTCGTCCAGACCCGCCGTGGGCGGGCCTCCGGTCACGTTGAGCGCCGTCCACAGGATCAGCTCGGCACCCAACCCCATGCCCTGGTGCGCATCCTGGATGCACACCGCACCTGGGGCGTTGTAGTAGCCGACGATCTCGGCACCATTCCATGGTGTGGTGTCCGTCATGCGATGGAGCAGCAGCGCGCTGTCGCTGGACTGCACCAGACCATAGAGTGGATTCGTTGGTACCACCTCGACCAACTCAGCCTCGAACACAGCATCGATGTCACCGATGTAATCGTCGAAGTGCTGACTCAACCAGGGCGTGGCGCCGCGGGCGCCGCACAAGAATGAATCCTCGCTGCAAACCAGCGGTTCGGCACCATCGAGCATCATCGCCCCGTTCCATCCTTCACAGCCAAGGCCTTCGCCTTGGCTGAAGCTTCGCGGATTCGCTTTGTATTGGTCCCAGCAGCCAGGACATCAGGGCAGCTTGCCGCGTGCGTGTGCCCGAATGGGCACTTCCCGTCGTGTGGATGGCGATCGATCCAAAGCACGTACACGGGGTTCCAGCACACGCGGCAGTAGGCGCTATAAGGGCCATGGTCGTGCGCGCTGCGCCGGTCGGGTATCGAAGGAATCACTGGCTTCTAGCCGCGATGCGTCGGTACTTCAGCGCGAATTCGATTGTAGATTTCTTCACGGTGCACCGGAACGTCAGACGGTGCTGCGATCCCAATGCGGACCTCATTCCCCTTCACACCCAGCACGGTCACGGTTACGGTGTCGCCTATTTTCAGATTTTCGCCAACACGGCGAGTCAAAATTAGCATGGTCTAAGCTCCTTTTAATTTTTCCTATCCGGGAATTTCGACTGGCTTACCTTGGGTCGGAACTCTGTTGCACAGATAGAGGCTCGAAAATGAGATGCCCATCTGTCTGATAGCATCTGATCGTTCTCAAGTCCCCTTGGACGAAAATCAAGTCGTACTCATGCCATGAATCTGTGCCAAGTTCGCTTGTGTAAATATTCAACTCGCCGTCAAAGGCGATATCGCCTAGTGGCTTACGCACGTCGTCCGGATAGCCCGAGCTATACCTACGGTGCAGGCGACCTTCTGGCATGACGACATATTCGTCGCCGGTGCAGTCAAGAGACTTGCTCTGAAAGCTACGCCCTTCGTATCCATCCGGCATCCGATACTTGAATTCAACATCGTCAAACATGCCCATTAGGGAGTCCCCTCAGTTTTGAGTCGCGGAACTCAGATGCCATGATCATTCAACAATGAAATAGCCTCGCGGCTTACTCTTCCACACGGGGTGCACCGTCTGACACAGACTGGCCGGTGCTGGCTTTCTTCCGGAACCAACGAGTCGAAAACCAAACAAGCAATAGCGGTCCAAAGACAAGCGGCCCGATAGAAATAAAGGTATCCACAATTGGAATCGGGCCTTCACTGAATCGCGACAGCCCAACAGCAAACAACCAAGAGCCGAGTACGCCAAGGAACAAGGACCCCCAGATGTTGATCTGGCGACGGTCGTTGCCAGTAGTCGCTATGGACTCACTCCCCGGCGATTCCTGGATTTCCATAAGTGTTCCTCTTCGATTGTAGATTCCTTCACGGCGCACCGGAACGTCAGACGGTGCTGCGATCCCAATGCGGACCTCATTGTCGCATCCTCGCATCAGGCCCAGCACAACGACAAGGCCGCGCAGACGGAGCGCGGCCGCCCGGAACTCCTGCCTGTGATCATCAGTCGATCAGGTTCGGTTGCGCGGCGGCTGACGTGGCGTTGGCTTCCGCTGAGGCGCGCTTCTGCCGCACATCGTCCATCTGGTGGCCTGCCTCCAGAATGGCCAGCAGCGCGGTGGCATCCACCTCCACCTTGCGCCCCTTCAACTGCGTCGGGTCCATCTTCTCGAACTCCGCCAGTTGGCGGCGCGTCGAGCGGTCGAATCCGGCGATCAGGGACTCCACGGAGGACACCACCTTCGTGACCACCTTCGGCGGGAGGATCTTCGGGCGGAGGACGCCCTTCGTCACCTTTTGCTTGCCCTCCTTCTTGGCCTTGTCCAGCAGGGCCCGCAGGTGCTCTCCCGCCTGGTCGCGGTACATGCGCACCGCTTCGATAGCGGCATCCGCCGACACCTCACCGGATTTCACCAACTGCTGCACGTCCATGTTCGAGGTAGCGAGAATCAGCAACTGTTCCACACGGGCCGCCGTCCGGCCCACCTCCTTGGCCACCTCGGCGTTGGAGAGGCCCATGCGAACAAGCCGCAGGCAACCCTTTGCCTGCCCCAGAACCTTGAGCGGCAAACCGTCGGCCGAACGGAGCATCACCGACACGCGTTCGGCATCGCTTCCCTTGAACTCGGTCGCCGCGATCATCAGGCCCTTGGCGCCGCGCTCGATAGCCTGCAGGGCACCCAAGCGGCGGCAGTGACCTTCAATGGTCAGGATGTCGTCACCGTCGGTGCGCACCAGGATCGGCGGCACATAACGCCCTTCCAGGTACGACGTCGCGAAACCTTCGATGTGCGCCTGCACATCCGGATCGTCGTAGTCACGCAGGTTGAACCCCGGCTCTTCCTTCAGCAGGCGAGGCTCGACCTTGAACAGGTCGGTCTTCTTCACGCCGTCCAGGGTGGTGTTTGCCGCCATGCTTTTCAGAGACATCGCTAACCTCCTCGTTCTTCGTCTTTGCCGCATTTGCGGCGACCCGATTCTGTGGCAGGTATAGCATGCTACCGTCCATCAATCTGTGTCAATACCCCAGTACATGTATAAACTACCAATCACAGTCCGACTCACCTCCGTAGCGGACGCGCCAATGACGGGATACAATCCGAAGAACCCTCCCGCTGGACGCACCCGAGAGCACGACACACGCATGGCGACACCCAAGAAAAGGATCACCGAAAGCCCACCACCTGGCCGGCTTTCCCCCGAGGATTTCCGCTCTTCCGCCCTTCTACGCGGCTGGACCTACCGCGCACTGGCCGAGCGATGGCAATGCTCCGAGAACTGGATAAGCAAGATCGCACGCAACCCGGACAGGTCGCCCCATTACGACGATGCTGTGCGCGGCCTTCCACAGCGAACGGTCGATCCGGATAACTAATCTCATGTGTATGGATTCAGCTCCATACATGTTCTACAATCGAAAACAATCAAAACACCGGGCGTTGTCGATCCATCCTGCGCCCAAAACAGGAGTGTTGGATGCAGATCAACTGGGGAATCGATGCCTCGACCGTCAAGGGCGGAAACCCACTCGCTTTTGTCTGGAACAGCCAGAAAGCCGTCAACGGCCACATGCTGATCTGCGGCATGTCGGGCTCAGGCAAGACGTACACGCTACGCCGCGCCATCAAGTCCATGCTGTCCACGCAGGAACGGGCCGCGAGTGGGTCTGCGGCCCGCGTGCACATCTTCGACGTGCACGGGGACATCAAGGTGGATGGCCAGAGCACGGTCATGTTCTCCGAACAGACCAAGTACGGCATGAACCCGCTGCGCGTGAACCCGGATCAGCATTTCGGCGGCGTCCGGAAGCGCATCCAGGAGTTCATCTCCACGATGAACCGCGTCATGACGAAGCTCGGCTCCAAACAGGAGGCGTGCCTGCGCAATGTCCTGACGGACGTCTACCAGCGGCACGGCTTCAAGCCGGACGACCACACCACCTGGACGGTGGACGAGACCATGGCGCGCCTCCTATCCGACGGCTCGGATGGGCGCCTCTACCTCGATGTGCCCATTGGCGAGAAAGACGATGCCAAAGCCTTGGGCGCCATGTGGGACGGCTTGCAGAAGTGCTGGTGGGTGCCCTCGGACCAGTACCGCGGTGGGCTGCTGCGCTGGTCCCCCAAGACCCTTGCGCGCACCCACCCGTCGATTGCCGATGCGACGCGCATGGCGCGCCACATCCTGCAGATGTCGTTCCTCGGCACCGGTGCGCAGGCCATCACCTATCTGGAGGCAGCTAATCGTGCCGCCGAAGGCTACCAGCGGAAGCGCCTGGAAGCCTTGCGGCGTGGCAACTCCGGTTTCATCGACGAGAAGCTCCAGGCGGAGCTGGAGAAGGCCAAACAGAAGGCCATCGACACGTTCACCGATTACGCCAACGCGATCACGACCGGGCATGAACTCGATGACGTCATGAAGTACGACAGCAACGACGTGCTGAAGGGTGTCGTCGATCGCCTCGACAACCTCGACGCGATCGGCATCTTCTCGGCGACGCCGCCGCCTTTCGACCCCAAGGCCGCGATCTGGAACTACAACATCCGCGCTCTGGGCCTGGAACAGCGCAAGCTGTTTGTGCTGTTCCGCCTGGCCGAGATCTTCGACGCGGCACGCCAGCGCGGTGAGCAGGACCACATCAGCGACATCATCATCCTCGACGAAGCCCACATCTATGCGGACGACGACGAGAACAACATCATCAACACGATCGCCAAGGAAGCGCGCAAGTTCGGCGTGGCGCTGATCTGCGCGAGCCAGTCGCCCACGCACTTCACCGAGGACTTCATTGCGGCCGTGTCCACGAAGATCATCCTGGGCATCGACGAGCAGTATTGGAAGGGCGCGCAGAGCAAGATGCGCGTGACCGAGGAAGCTCTGAAGTGGATCAAGCCTCAGAAGACGATCCTCGTTCAGATGAAGACCAAGGGCGAGGCACGCAACGACTGGAAGTGGATTCACCTGCCGCAGGCAGCATGAGCATCGCCACTCTTCTTCGTGGCATCGTCGCCAACCGCCATACCTGACCGAATCACAGGGGATCGTCAGTGAACCGCGAACAACTGATCGAAATTATTGCCGCCAAGACCGGCGAAACCAAGGCGACTACCGAACGCGTGCTCATCACGCTCATCCAGACCGTGCAGGACACGGTTGCCGCGGGGGAGCCGGTGGTGCTGCAGCGATTTGGCACCTTCTCGATGGTCAACGCGCCCGCGCGCACCATCGCCGATATCCAGACCGGCGAAAAGCGGACGCTCCCGGCCCGGCGTCGCGTGAAATTCAAGACCGGGAGTCGTTTCGCCGAAGCCGTGGACAATGCGTAGGCCACGCCTGACGTCGCACCAACGTGACGTCGCGTTGGCAACAGCTCTGGCTGATGCCTACCGGCGCGCCGACAACGAAGATCGCCTGGTCTACCCCGCTGAAGTGCTCATCCTGCTCAACGTCTTCCAGCAACTCTGGCCGCACTACCGCGCATGGGTGTGGCCGAGTCTCTACGACCAGATCACCATCTCGCTGCAGCCAGGCCACGCTTCCTACGAAGACCCGCAGGAAGGGGCCCAAGCCATGGCGACACTGATGGACCAGCTTCGCCCCGAATTCGAACTGCGGGTACACGATCCCGCCGAGCTGCTGCGCCACGCCCGGCGCGTGCGCGCGCTTCATTCCAATATCTCCGGCTGCGCTCGCGCTGTGGCCCGCGTGCTCCAGGCCCTGCTCGCCGTGCGCCAACCGCCATCCAAGCCTCTCCGGCGGCTGATCCATCACTTTCTCGTCGTACGGCCGCTACGGCGCTACGACGGGCTGCTCAGCAGCTTCGGGGATCACTTCACGGCATCTCTGGCGGCGATCGCCGCCGGGAAGCGACCTGTGGTGGCCAGCTGACCCCTGCGCTCATCAGCGAACGCGCAAACGCTCTCTCACCTGTCGCACCCCTTTCATGCACTTGCGGCGCGCGGCGGCACAATCCGGACAGATCAGGCGACGCCCACCGGCATAGCGCTCGGGCGTGCCGAAGAGCGGGCGCCTGCAGCTCGCGCACAGGCACTGTTTCGAGCGTGGTGGTGCGCTGGTATCAGGCACGCAGACGCTTCCTGGCTTTCATCGCGGCAGCGTGATGCTGATCGCGCAGCTCCTTGCACCGCTGGCACAGCATGCGGCCATTCACGATGAACTTCGCACCGTGCGCCACGTGGCGGTTGTTCGAGCACGTGAAAGTGCCCGTGATGCGCTCGGCCGCAGCACTCACGTCTTTCTGGAACTGGCGGCATGCATCGGCCACCTCACGGCTCCAGCTGATCCGCGTCCTTGGTCGCCTCATTCACCGCACGCAGGCGATACTCGGCTACCAGGTCATTGAAGAGTCCAGCGAACCGCTGGCGATCTTCTCCGGCCGGGTTCGGGTTGCCAAGTTCGTTGGTGAGATGACGCGCCTCATCGGAACCGTAGACCAGGTAATCGCTACGCACGTCGAGGCCTTCGAGGCGATCGCTGACGTACGCCGCGCCCGCGCGCGCGAACAGCTCGCGCGGGGTTGCCCAGTAGGGCGAGCCACGCTGTTCGTCGAGCTTCCTGGCATCCTTGAGGAACTGTGTGTCGCGGGCATTCGCGTGCGAGAAACCTTGCGGCATCGGCATGTTGAGATCCCGCAAGGCATCGACCGTCGCGCTCGCCGCCATGTTCGCGACCAGGAACGACACGTTGGCGCGGATCTGCGACTTGTACTGGGAGAACACCTTCTTCTCTGGATGCCGGTCTTTCAGGTGCTCCATCAAGCTGTCGACCTGCTCCCGCACCCTGTTTGCAGTGATCGCGCCGTACCCGTAGGCATCCAGTCCCGTCTTGGCGAAGTCCGGATCGTTGCGATGCTGGTGGACCACATTGTGGGCGATGTCGTAGAACTTCTCGCGCAGCGCATCCGCCTCGATCTTCACCAGATCGGCCAGGGCTTCGCGGGGAGCTTGTGGCGACGACGCCCAGCCGGCGATGTTGCTCACCGTCTTGTCGATGTTCGTCGACGTCGCTGCGTCCAGCTCGTCCATCGTCATGCCCTGGCGCACCAGGCCCTGCTTCACCGGCACCATCGCCGCACCGAACGTACCGAACCGATGGCTCAGGTCGCTGGCAAAGCTCTTGCCGTCTCCCATGTGCCAGTCCAGCCCATGGAACCACTCATGCGCCAGAGTGCCCGCACCTTTCATGCGCGTGAGGTTGATGACCTCGCGCGCCCCTTCGAAATGTGCAAGCGCGGCGCCCTTGCCACCGGTGCCGCGTGCGCCGAAGGCCACGGCGAGCCTGCCACCAAACGAGAGCGCCTTCGGCGGCAGGTCCAGTGCCTGCGACAGATCCATCAGGCTGTCGTAGGCCATGTTCACCGTCTGCTGCCGCTCATCCTGCGGCAGCCAGTTGCCGAACTCCACACCCCGGAACCCGAACTGTGCCAGGAGGTCTTCCGCGGCGACATCGCGGCCGTGACGCCAGTCCTGGCCCTCTCGCACCACCTTGTCCAGGTGCGGGCGATGCAGCTCTTCGTTCTGTTTCGCCTTCGTGTCGCGCTGCGCCTTCTCTTCCGGCGTCAGCGACTTGCCGCCACGGATCAGGTGGCTCCAACTTCCTTCGGATTCGTCCTCCACCGATCCCACGTACTTGCGAATCGCGCGGCTCACCGCGCTGGGAAGGGGCGCGCCATAGCCGTAACGGTCAACGCCGCCTTCGTAGATGGCGTTGGCGGCCTTGCGGCCCCACTGGAACTGAACCGGGGTGGACCAGACCTTGAAGCTTCGTGACTCATTGGGCCGATCCAGCCCGGCTTCGTACAGCGCCGCCAGGGCCGTCCGGAAGTCGGCCAGCGTCTTCACGTCGGCCAGGTGATCGCGCGCCAGGCCGATGGCCTGGATGTACAGCGCGTCCGTGTCGCCGCTGCGCCCGCGATCGGGGCTGGTGGACAAGGTGTCTTTCAGCACCTTGATGGCCATCGCTGCTTGCGCGGTGACGCCGCTCTCGCGCATCGCCTCGTAATCGAGTGGCGCCCACACGTTTCCCTTGTTGACCAGCGTGTCGCGCTCACCCTGGGTCATGATCTCCAGATCGTCGACCGTCATCGCCCGCTTCGCGTAATCCTTGCGTGCACCACCGATTTTTTCGCCCACATCCTCGATACGGCCGCGCTCGATCGCGTCCGTATCCACCGTGGGGTCAGCCCCCCGCAGCTGCTCGGCCGCCTCCTTCAACGACTGACGCGCCATGCTGATCGTCTGCTCGGCAAGGATGCCGTGCCCATGCTCGATCAGCCCTGTCAGCGTTTGGCGCAAAGCCGTCATCGCCTCTTCGGGCATGTTCGTGAAGCGCTGGATCGTATGGGTCAGCTCGCGGGCGAATTGCGCATCCATCTCCGCCAGCGGCAGCGCCTTGTACTCCCCACTTTTGTCGCTGCCGGGCACCATCAGCGTGGACGACATGCCGTACAGCTTCGCGTGGGCGTAGCTCACAGCGGCGATCTTTTCCACCGCTTCGTTGATGGACCGCCAGAGTGTGTCCACGTACGGTCGCTGGGCTTCACCCGGCGCCTGGACTTGATGCGTCCGCATGAAGTCATCGAACTCAGCGGGGGAAACTGCCATCAGCTGGTCTTCGGCGAAGGTCTGAAGCACGCCTAAGCTGGTGATCTCTATCGCATCACCGTCGGACTGCTCGTGCATACCGTAGATGCGGTCACCGTCGTTGAACCGGCGCACAGCCTCGTAGATGCTGGCCACCGACTCGCCGCGATCTTGCAGAAGCGCGTCTTGTACGTCAGTAGCCAGCTCGACGCCGGGGGCGGCGCCATGTGGCGCAGAGTCCTTTGTGGTCAGCAGGGTATTCCATTCGGCTACCCGAGCCTCCAACCATGGCCTCAACGCTTCGACTTCGCGTAGCGCCGACACCACCAGGCCACCCTTCGGGGAGCTGCCGTACAGGAGACTCGGCAACTCCGCCATGATCTCCGGGCAGTAACGCACATCCTTGACCGCCACGACCTGGTTGCCGCTCGTCACCCACAACGGCGCTGCATACGGCAGATCCACCCGTTCCAGGTCCGCCGCCGCATGGCCATCGGCGACGGCCGCCGCCTTCGAGGCGTAGAAGCCGATCAGCGCATTGGAACGGTATCCGGCCTTGTCCAGGCGATCCGGCAGGTATCCCGACTCGATACGATTGAAGTTCCGGTTGTGCGCCGCGCCCGTGGGCTTGAGATCCCCAATGCGCACGGCATCCGCCCAAGACGCGGCGTAGGGATGCTGCTTGGGCACCCACACCCCCACCGCTTCGTGTTTCAGCGTGGTGGTGATGAAGCGTTCCCACTGTGCGCCCACTTCCGGGTTGAGGTCGTGTCGGATCGCGACCTCGTTCACCGGCATCGGGCGAAGGTCGGTCACCTCGGCGCCAGGCACCAGGCGCTTGATCTCGCGCAGCGAAAGCGACTGGCGCCCCGAATAGAACCGCGAGAAGACCCGCTCCGGATCACTGGGGTTTCGGATGTAGGCAGGTTGCAGGCCGAAATCCAGCGCGTGCATCGCTTCATGCAGCCCATCGCGCAACGCCCGGCGCTCGCTGTCGCTGATGCCTTCGTGCCAGCCCACGGCACGCTGGTAGAGCGCGTCGTCGCGGATCTCAAGCACCGTCAACGCGCTGCCGCGCAAGGGTGAGTTGGGCAACACCCGAAGGGCCACGCCGAACCGGCCCAGATCGAACCAGTTGATCACCTTCTCCGGCTCTTGCTTCAACACTGCGTTCATCACCTGCTCCTGATGCTCATCCCCACCGATTTGGGCCCCCGATCAACCGTTACGCGATGCCGCGGACTCGCGCGGCCAACTCGCGGATCTTCGGCATCAGGCGTTATGCACCGTACCCACGTCCATCCGAACACGGGGAACCTGCGCAAAATCGATCATGCGTCGCGCGAACAAGCGCAGTTCCGACGGTTGGCCGTCAAGCAACACGTTACGCAGCTGGCCCAGCGTCTGCGTCTCGCGCGCCCACTCAATGACGAGGCAGGCGGTCGCGCGGTGCTGCTCTTCCCAGCGCACGCCAAGCTCCAGCGTGAGCAGAAAGACCTTCTCATCCGCAGGTTTGGCCAGGTACGCGGTGACGTAGCTGCTCGCATCCGCATACTCGGCGTGGATTTCGCCCCACTCCTGATCGGCGATCGGGATGACCCGATAGATCACCCACTGCGTAAGCCACTGCAACGCCTTCTCGGTATTTTCGAACAGCATCAAATCAGGGCGCTGGTTCACTAACTGCCTCCTTTTCCGCGCCGGCTTTGCCGCGCAACATGGTGGTGAAACCGCTGACCATCTCCCGCACTTTCTCGATGATCTTGGCGATCGCCGCTTGCAGCTTCTGCAGATGGGTCGCGTCCTCGCCATCCAGCAGCGGGACATGCCCCGCCTTCTCGAAGATCCGGTCTTTCGCGTCGTCAACGCGATCCTTGTAGTCCTCGAAATACTCATTGCCCTTCTGTTCGGGCGCGAGCATTTCTTCCTGTGCCTGTCCGTACTGGCGCACGAAGCCGTCGATGGCCTTGTTCATCGCCTTGCGGTGATCGGCCGCGTCCGGCGAGTTGTGATAGGCCTCGACATAACGTTCATGCAGTTCGTGCATCTCGCCGCCGGGTTTCATCTTGGCCATGACGTCTTCGACCGACATGCCGGTCTCGCGGGCTTTCTCTTCGATGGCCTTGCGCACTCCCGGCATCTTCCCCACGGTCCAGAACGCCTCCTGCGCAACGGCATACCGCTGAGCCTGGTCTTCGATCTGGGACACGCGATACTCCGACAGGCGTGGCAACACCATCGGCCGGGCCTGTCCTGGCGCATTGGGCAGCGGTGCGCCAGCCTCGTTGTCCGCGCGCATGGCTTCGATGCCCTTGCGCAGCGCACCCATGGACCCCTTGAGCACGCCGCTCAACAGGGACGCACTGGCACCCAACGCGCCCTGCGTGATCTGCGCAGCCTCCTGCCCGAGATTGGACTTGGCAACGCCAAGCGCGACGGTGCCCGGCGTGGGCTTGCCCTGGCGAATCGCCTCCACTGCCTCAGCGATATTCTCCGGGCTCACCTCGGACTCGGCACCATGGCCTTTCTTCGCGTTGACGGTCGCTGCCGCGCGCATCAGGGAATCGAACTGCTCACGACTCATGGTGACCGTTTCGCCCTGCGCCGGTGCCGCTTCGGCGGCCGGTGCCGCCTCGGCCGCGCCGGCCGCCTGCGACCCCGGCGCAGGCTCCGGCAGTGGCGCCGCGTTGGCTACCGGAGCCAGCGGCTCGGCGGTGTCCAGCGCCTTGAGGCCATCCAGCGCCGCGACCACCGCCTCGTGTACCGGATCGAAGCGCATGGCCGATGAATCCGGCTGGCCGTGGTACATGGCCAGCGCGCTGAAGAACTGATCCTTCAGTGGCGAGTCCGGCGCCTCGCCCGTGGGGGCGCTCACCACGACCTCGTGCCTCGACACGCCCAGCTCGCGTGCCCTGGACTCGATGGCCTCGCGCACGCCCGCCATCGTGGCGCTTTCCCAGAGTGGCGGGCGCGCGCGAGGCGGCACATCCTTCCCCGGCTCGGCACGCTTGCCCGGGTTGGACTTGAAGGTCGGCAGCGATGCCAGTTTGTTGTCGTCCTCGTACTCGTTGCTCATGACGCGACTCCCGTTACTGAATCTGTTGGCTGATGCTCTGGCGCACAGCGGCTTCCTGCGCCGACTTCACCTGCTCACGCATGCGAGCCATCTTCAGCGACTCGTACACCGCAAGCAGCGCTTCGATGCGCGCACGCTTCTCGTGAATGGCCTGGGCCAGGTAGTTGCCCACGCCGACCGCCTTGAGGTAATCCACCCACAAGGCGCGGCTATCCACCTTCGTGATCGAGGCATTCCAATCGGCTGACGAAAATCGCCGATTCGCTTCGGTGAGCAGCATTTCGCGGCGCGACATCGTGTCGTAGTCGCCGATCGGCGCCTGCGGCAGCGAACCGTAGCCACTCACGTCCGACAGGACACCGCCCGCATTGCCCGCTTTCCCAGCGGCAAGGGCCAGCGCAGCGTCCTGGTTCGCGGCTTCCACTTGGCCCACGGAAAACTGTGTGCTGGAGGCGGGCACGCCCCCAGGCGGCGGCACCGAACCAAACAGCTTTTGGTACTGCGCCTTGGTATCGCCGCCGAGGATCGCCGCATCTTCCGGATGGCCATCCTGGATCGGGTAGGTCTTGCAGAAAAACGGCGAAGGATCGGTCTTCCAGCCGATACCCGACTGCCTGTTGAATGCCGACGGCAACTGGCCAGGATTGAACGGCCCTTCCGCGGCGCTCGCGGGAAAGGCTTTCGCACGGGCTTCGTCTTCCTGTGCCACGCCATACACGAAGTGGAGATGCCTCGCCATGCCACCCACGGACCCACTGCCAGCATTGGTGTTGCCCGAGATGCCGATAAGCTCCCCCGGTGTCACCGTCGCGCCCTTCTCGATACCCGGTGCAAAGCCGGACATGTGGTAATACGCCACGATGTCGTCATTGCCGCGCTTGATCAGGACCGCATTGCCTGCACTTCCACGGGGTCCCACGAACGCCACCTTGCCCTCGGTGACCGAGTACAAGGGCACCTGCGAGTTGCTGGTAGAGAAGTCGAGACCATCGTGCATATGCGCAGCGGCATTGCTGGAGCCGAAATTCGCCGCTCCACCAGCACGGAACTTGCCGAACCGACCCGACACGACCTCCTTTGTCGTCGGCGACACCAGGCAACTCTGCGCAGCCGCCGACGAGGCCATGCCTGCCATCGCCAGGACGGCGATGGCGTATGCGCAGCGAGTCGTCATGCGGCGCATCACGTTACTTCACCTGCTGCATGACCGCGGCCCGCTCGGACTGCTGCTGCACGGCACGCGACTGCGAAAGGGCCGACGACTGCCGCACTGCGTTCGCAACCAGCGACGCCAGCATGGCTTCCATGCGCTCGTCCGAGCGATAGGTCTGCCCCTGCATCGACAGATCCAACGCTTTGATCTTCAGAAGTTCCACCAGCAGGCCGCGCTCGTTCTGCGCGGTGAGCACGCTCGCCCACTTCGCGGATTCCGGGGCGTTGCCGCCGTAGCGCTTGACCTCGTTGTCGTAGTACGTGGCCAACGGCAGATCCGAACCACCCTCGGCCGTACTGATCCCAGAATAGTCAAGTTTGATCGACTCCAGCGCCACCAGTGCGGGGGACATGATTGCGTCTTTCCTGGCTTTGGCCAGCTCGTACGCGGCGACCGAAGCACGATCGGCCGACGCGCCGGTCGGCAAGGGGCCGTCCGGCAACCCGACAACATTGTTGATGAAGCCGGTCTTGGCTTTGTAGAGCGACTCGTTCTCCATCGACGGCGTGAAGAGCGTGGCGACGCTCAAGTCCGCACCGGCCAGCGACTGGCCGCCGCTACTGGTGGCCGTGCCCATCTTGCACAGCCCGGAGGCGGCCTGGTCGGCCGTGCAGAAGGGCTCGTGGTCCTTCAGTTGCTGCTGCTGCGCCTCCAACGGGTCGCCGTAATGACCGGGCGCAGCCTGGATCTCCGACTGGATGCGCGTCGGTAGATCCTGGTGCACGGCCGCCGCGCGATCCGTGATCGCCTGGCGCGTCGCCGTCACGACGCACGGCGCATAGCCTTGCCCGAATTCCCCGCCATAGTCGAATCGCGCTTTCGCGATACGCTCGTTCTGCGCAAGTGTGTTGAGGCCTGCGGCCGTCACCTGTGCCACATTGTGGTTGGCCGTGGCCAATTGGTTCGCGACGAGCGCCTTCTGCTTCGTCAGTACAGCAATCGCAGAGGTCAACCGCTGACTTTCGTTGGAGAGAATCGAGGACAGCGAACCGTCCACCGACTTCACCACGCCCTTCAGGCTCGTCGTGGCCGCCGCAAAAGCAGGGTCCACCAGCTGCTCGATGAACTGCGGTGGGCACATCGCCCACACCGCCGGAGCCAGCAGCAGGAACCCAACAAAAGAAGGGCCTTTCCACCGTTGTCCCGCACTACGGGCATCGTATTCAGGCGTCGTCATCGTCATCCCTCACTGAACCTGCGACGACACTTGGTCGCGCATCGCCTTCTGTTGATCCTCGGCGGTCGGCCCCTTCACGTTGTCCGCTTCGGCCAGCAACAGCGCCGCCAGCCCCGCCTCCAGGCGCTGGCTCTGCTGGTACTGCTGGTGGTGAATCCACACCTCCAGACCGCCCATCTTCGCGGCCTCGACGAGCAGGCCGCGTGGGCTCTGCGCGGCGATGGCGCTGGCCCACTGCTCGGCTTCCTTGCCGCCGAAGTACTGGTTCACGCGCAGTGTCAGCACTTCATTGGCCGACTTGTTGCCGTAGGCCGGAGACTGCGTATTGGCCGCAGCGATACGGGCAAGCGAATACCCCGGAATCGAGAGCAGGGCCTGCTCGCGGTTCACCGCCGCCAGATAGGCCTGTCCCTGTGGGGTCTGCCCGACAGATGCAGGAATCTGCGCTGCCGGTGATCCCAGCACGTGCTCAATATAGGCATCACGCGCCTTGTCCTGGAGGGAGCCCGGCGCAGCGGCCTGGAAGAGCAGCGAAGCATCCGTATCGCCACCGGGAAGCTGGCTCAACGTGCACAACCCGGCCTGGGCCTCGGACGACGTGCAGTAATTCTGGCGATGGTTGTCCAGGCGTTCCTGCATCGCCCGGGACGTCGATGGCGCCAGGCGACCGGGGGCGGTGTCGAAAGTGGTCATACGCGCCGAAGCCGCGGCAGGAAGGCTGTCGAAATACTGGTCCAGCGTCTTCTGCTTGGCCCCCGTACCGCAAGGATCGTAGCCCTGCCCCATCTGCGGGCTGTAATCGAGGTAAGCCTTCGTCACCTGCGCGGTTTCACGCTGTGCCGCCACAGCATTGACGAGTTGCTGTCCGGACTGCATGCCTGCGGTGGCGATCGTGTTGCCCGCCAGCGCTTCCTGCTTGGTCGCTACAGCCACGGCAGAAATGATCTGCTCGAACTGCTGCGTCATCGCGTTACCGAACGAGGTACCAAACGCCGTGATCGATCCGCTCACCGAGCTGGTCAAGGCAGCGATCTTCGCATTGACGTAGGCCTCGGCAGGGCCGCCACCGTAAATGGCCGCATGCGCAAGGCCGGTGCCCGCAGCAGCCATCCCCATTATCAAGCCATAGCGTTGCCAGCTCTTCATGTCACTGTCCCGTCAGCATCGGTTGGCGGCGGTCGGTCACCTGCTCGACCATGGAGTTCGCCGCGATGGATGCGGCGGCAGCGGCATCCAGCTGCGCCGCTTGAGCCGCGGCGCAGGATGTCGACTTGCAATCGATCGCCGCATCGGCGCGCACGTCCGTGAGCATGGCCGCGTAGGCGTACCCGGCCAACTCGCCTTCCGGCGAAAGGGTTTCCTGCCCGAAAGCACCGGCGTAGTTCTGGTCCCAACCCTGCATACCGTTTGGCGTCAACGTGCACAAGCCCGCCTGAGACTCGCTCACCGTGCAGTACGTCGCACGATGCGTGGCGAGGAGTTGCTGGTTGGCGAGAGCCTGTGAGCCCACCCGGGTGGAACTGTAGGTCGCCATCAGGCGCCCCGTGTCCTGCGCGCGTTGCTGGTCCGTCTGGACGGCCAGCTTGCCGTCGGCCTGCGCAATGCACTTGATGGTGTCCGGTTGCCCAGTGAGCATGCTGTACTGCACAGCGGCATGCGTCAGCGCATCGCTCATCTCGATCGCACCGATCGCGGCAGCCAGCGTCTGCTGGGACTGCACCTGCGACTTGCTGACCACGTTCGCCGAGAGCGCCGACTGCTTGACCGAGACCGCCCACGCCGACGTCTGTTGCTGGCCGTCGGTCGCCATCGTTGTCGCCGAGGTGGTTTGCGCGAGCGCGCCCACGCTCACGAGCGTGCCCGCTGCGCCCATAACAGCCCACAACATGGTCCGCTTCGTCATGGCTGTCCTCACTTGAGCAGGTCCAGAAGGCGCCCAGCCGTAGAGGAGGGCGGCTTCGGCGGGGGCGCGGAAGGCGGCGTGTTGCTTACGCTCACGCCGGTACCGGACATGACCGGCACACCCGAAGTCGTCGTGCCGGTCTGCACCGGCCCGGTCGACGAATTGAAACTCGATTGATTGGCCCCGAACGAGTTGGCATTGACCGAATAGCTGCCGTTCGTGGTGGCGTTGCTATTCCACGCCGACCCCAGGTTCGGATCGATCGTGGACATCTGTTGACCGAGCATGCCGTTGATGCCCGACGCACCGTACTGCCCATTGACGCTGGTGATCGCCTGGTTGAGTGGCGTCGTCACCTGCGAGGTGACCTGACCCACCGCCTGGCAGACTTGCTGCTTGGCATACTGCATCACCGCCTGCTGGGCGGAGGAGAGGATCGAGCCTAGCGTCGGAATCGCGAACGACAAATCGAAGAGCTGGGAGAGCCCCGTAAAACAGTTGTTGTTGACGTTGAACAGCGCGTCGGTGTTCGGTCGCACGCTGGCCAACTGCAGGTGAGCGTTCTGCGCCTGCTGGATCGCGTAGCCGATCGTGCCCGGCTGCGAGCCGGTGGCGCATTGCTCCGCGTCCTGCTGGATGTTCGAGGCAATCACCGACTGCTGCTGTGACAGAAGCGCACTGTTCGCGCCCGGGTTCGGGCTGTTGTTGCTCGAACCGCTGCTGAAAAGGTTCGTCAGCGACGAAAGCAGGCCGCCGGAACTGCCCGTGTCCTGCGCATGCACAGCCGTGGCGATCGCGATGCTAAGCACCGCGCCCAACGGCCACGTAACTCGACGCCAGTCAGTACGCATCGGCGTAGCTCCCCATGATTTGCATGATGTGGTTCAGCCGTTTGGCCGAAAAAATCTCGGACAGGAGCTGCGCATGGCCCAGTGCCTGGAGGCGCCGGTTGAGCACTGACAGGCCGACGGACTCGGACACGCGCTCACTGGAAAGCAGCTTGCCGAGATGCGCGGCGAAGGTCTCGTTCTTCTCGGCGATGAAGCGCAACACGTACACCGAGCGCGCCGTCGTCAACCGGGCCAGCAAACCGGCCACCGCCTCGGTAGCCCGGTGGAAGTCACCAGCATGCGCGGTCACCGCCCATTCCAGTTGCTGCAGGAACGCCTTCACCTCGAACTGCTCGCTGGCGTCGGAATTCGGTGCATTCAGGCAGTAATCCACGGCCCACGCGTCCTGTCCGTCCAGCGAGGACAGGTATTGGACCAGCTTCGGCGAGCCGGAGCGGCGCACGAAGTGCCCAAGCACCCCGAACTCCGAGAGATCCATCGCCTCGACCGGTGCCACCCCGGGCGCCTGCCGAGGCGACGCCTGCCCTATGTCAACCATAGCCTATCCACATTTTTTGATGGACTGATTTGCATTGTAGCTCAGAAAACGATGGTGTCACGAAATGGCGCTGGCCAGGTCCTCCGACTCCAACCCTTGCTGTCGCTCCCTCTCGTACCGTTCCTTGAGCGTGGACAGGATCTCGGCATTGGGCTCGGGGATGTAGAACTTTCCGACGTGCCGGTTCGCCTGCAGAGCCCGCAGCAGGGGCTCCAGCTGGCTCATGTCCAGGTAGGCGGACATCGACTTGCGGGTGCCCTGCAGCTTGAGGCCGAGGCCCGCCGCCGAACTGTCCCTGCCGATGTCGAAGATCCGGCCATCCTTGAGCAGCGGCCCGGCCTGGGCGACTGACCCGGGCGTCGTCAGCGTCCACTGCAGGGAACGGCCGTTGCGGTTGTTGCCCCGGGAAAGGGTCAACGAGACCCCATCTCCGGCGAGCATTTGCTTGACCGCCGAGTCGTAGATCCGCAGTTCCGGACTGGTGATCCGCATCGCGTATTCGGTGTGCCGGGGATCGAGGTATTCGCGCACGTAGTCGTAGGCCTCTCGCGCATCCAGCGCGATCGGAATGGCTTTCACCATCTCCGGCGTGACGCTGCCACGCAGCATCACCGCGCGCTGGCGATTGCCCTCCGCGTCGGTGTAGAGCACCGGCATGCCAATGCCTTCGTGGGCGGCCAGCTCGCAGGCGCGGAAGATATTGCCCTGCAGGACCAACTGGCTGCGCGTGAGCACGCCGTCGGGCACCTCGTCGTAGACCTTCAAGGCCTTCTCGACGCGCCACTTGTCCCCAGCTTTCCCTGGCCGCGAAGGGTCCAACGGCGCGACGTTGGACCCGTACAAGCTGTTCTCCTGCGCACGCAGGGTGGCCAGCGACATATCCTGCAGACGCTCGTCTCCCGGGAAGGCCACCCGCAAGCGATACTGCGAGAGTAGGAACCAGTCCTCTCGATCCTTGGGCATGTCCACGGACGTGACGTAGCCCACGCGATCCCCCTTGATCGGGTCCTTGTAGGTGATCTGGATGCCAGGTCGCAGACTGGGGAGGTTGCGGATCAGCCAGTCGGCGCGCTCCTTCGCATGGATCGCGCCGACCAGGCCATCCTTGCGGGCCGCGTCTTCCTTGACGCCGGCCAGGAGGTCATCGACCGGCTCCAGGCTCTGCCGCAACTTCAGTGGCAGGTTCCCCCGGATGAAATCCTCACGTCCCGTTTCCAGCGTGTCCGTGAACTTGCGCATCGTGCCGTGCGCTTCGACCAGAGGGTGCTTCTGGAATGAAGCGAACCCGGCCGTGACCATCTCGATCAGCTTCGGCGAGCGGATCGGGTACACGGTCTCCTCGTAGTGAAGCGTCGCCATCGTGACCGGCTCATCGAAGGAACTGGTCGCCGTGTGCAGCACGCCCGTATTCAGCTCCTCCTCCTTCACCACGGATGCGCCCCACTCGTACACATCCACCTTGAACGGGTTGATGCCCTGCTGCTCAAGCACTTCCACCGTCCCCACGAATCGCTGCGACAGTTCTTTGAGCACACCGCGCTGCTGATCAACCGGCAGCATCATCAGGCGCCCCATCAGCTTGTTGATGTACGGCGCCTCGCCACCCTCGCCCCTGTTGGGCTCGTCACCGGCATCAGTGGGCAGATCGATGTCCAGTATCCTCGCCACGTCCGGATGCTCGTAGAGCCAATCCAAGGCCACCTTATCGCCGACGTGGTTGAGGAGATCCAGGTCCTGCTCGCTCATGTCCGCGTTCTCGCGGTTGGACGTGGTATTGGCCGACAATTTCCGCAGCTTCGCGTTGTGCATCATCGTCAGGCGCGACTCGGCCGGGAGGCCGGTCAGCAGGCTGGCGATGATCGGCGGTACTACCTGATCCTTGCGGTTCACGCGGCCCAGCCACTGCAGGAACTCGGCGATGTTCGCCGCTCGCTGCAACACGATGAATTCGCGCTGCCGGGTGTCAGAATCGGCGAAGCGGTTCGTTGCGTGCAACGAAATGCCGGTGGACCCGGCGCGCGTGATCACGATCGCGTCGAGGCGGCCGTTCTGGAACCCGGCCACGTTCGCAACCGCATCCGCTTTCGGATGGAAATGCACGTCCCACTTGGACGCATCGAGCAGGTTGGGCTTGAGCGACACCGTGCGGCCGGATACCTCGCCCATCGTGTAGCCGTGGTCGGCCAGACGCTTGCCAAGCATGTCGAGCGGTGCCAGCGGAAGATCCGGAAACTCGCGGATCAGCGCGCGCACCTTGTCGCACTCCTCGTGCCATTCCTTGCTCTCCGGCACTTCCGTCGTGTAGTCGCCGTAGCGCTGCATCACCTTGATGGTACCGATGCGATCCAGCATCAGTTCCAGGAGTTCACGGAACTGCGGCGGTTCATCCAGCACCACGTTCCGCAGCGCGTTGGCGATCCGCATCGCCAGCGCGTCCCGGCGCTCGATGTCCGCGGCCTTGATGCCCGGGCCCAGCGCCTTCAGCTCATCCAGCTCCTCCTGGTCGCTTTCCAGACCCAGGCGACGCGAAAGCACGGCCAGCAGCAACGCCTGGCCCGTGTTCTCCACCGCGAAAACCGGCTTGCGGCCGTTGGCCAGCCCCTCCAGCGCCACCTGCAGGCCTTCTTCCATCGACAGGCCCAGCAGGAACTGGCGGTTGATGCTGTACAGGCGCGAGCCGAAGTTCATGCTAGTGGCGGCCATCCGCTGGCCCTGCCTGTCGCGATCCGGGATGTCCTCCCAGTCCTTGATGTACTGCTTGTTGATAGCCGCCACTTCCTTCGCCACGTCGCCCGACAGGAACGACATGCGCGAGAGGATGGCCGAGAGCCTGTTGGCCAGCTCGACATTGACGGCTTCACGCTCCACCGAGGGGTTGTGCGTGTGGAACGTCAGCTGACTGAAATCGTGCTCACGGCGAATCAGCACGCCGTCGCGCGCCATGTTGGCGGAGATGGCTTCCTGCAACGCCTCACCGCCCCGGGCGAGCGTTTCAGGCAAGGTCTTGAGGTCCACCGACTGCGGGAAGATCTTGTTGTAGACCGCGAAGTTCTTCACGCCCTTGAAGGGAGTAGCCGAGAGGTAGACCACCGAGTCGCTGTTGGCCACCGCTTCCTGGATCGTCGCGCCGAGATTGGACTCACCCGAAGCCACATGGGCTTCGTCCAAGGTCAGCATGCCGTTGTTGCGCACCAGGCTCGTGAGCAAGGCTGATTTCGGATTGCGCTCGTAGGCGCGGGCGAACTGCGAATAGGTGGCCAGCACCAGGTCCGTGCCTTCCGGCACTTGGCCCGTCGCGATGGCGGCCTTGCGTTCGGGCGCTTTCGTGGCTGGAAAACGTACGGCGTCTTCGGTGCCGAACTGCTTGACACTCTCGCCGTCGTTGAAGATGAAGACCTGCTTGAAGAGATCCCCGCTACCGATGTCGTCGAGGTCGCGGAAAATGTCGGTGAACAGGGACGGCGCGATCGTCACGAAGATCGGCATGCGGCCGTTGAGCTTGGCGTAGCGCAGCATCGCGGCGCCGAAGCGGCCCTTGCCGAGGCCGGTCTGGTCACCGTTGGTCGCACCGCGGCCGTCTTCCACCGCGCGGATGGCCAGGCCGATGGCGTCGACCTGCTCCGGGCTGAAGTAGTGAGGCAACTCCGTGGGGTCGTATTGCAAGCGCTCGGCCACGTAGTCATCGATCGGGCCGAAACGCTGCTCCAGCGCATTGAGCGCGGCGTATGTCGCACCGGCCATGTTGATCGGGATCATCGCCGACGGTTCGCCGGCCTTGGACGCCGCCTGGTAGGGCACCTGAAACGCGTTAGTTTTGCGCTCGACCAGCACCGGCGGAGGCGGAGCATCGCCAGTGGCGGGCGCCGCCTCCGCCCCAGATGCCGCCGAAGCCGCCTCATCGGCACCCACGGCGGCATCTGCTGACGACAGCTCGGGGTGGTCGGCCAGCACCGCCTGCGGTACCGGCTGACCCTCTGACAGCGCCTTGCGCACGACGTCGAGGTGCGTCACGGGCAGCGACAAGCGCGCCTGTATGACGTCCACTTCCTCGCGGCTCAACGAAATCATCTTCGCGTGGGCCAGCGCGAGCTGCTGTTCGTCCGCCTCGCGCACGCCGTAGGCGAGGAAGGCCAGATAGTGTGCGCGGGCTTCCGCTTCGTCCACCGCCAACTCGCCACCGACCGCGTGCGCTGCGTCCCACTGCGCATGGGTCATGTGCCACGGCGGCACGGACGTGCCAAAGGCTGGGTGTCCGTCCAGCGCCGGGCTCGGGTGGCGAACCACCGCCGGGGCGTCGCCCTCCACGATTGCCGTCACCGCGTCGAAGAGGTCAGCGTCCACACTGATGCGGTCTTCCGCGGATAGCGCTGGCTCTGGCGTGGCGTAATGCTCGATCGTGCGCTCCGCCCACGACCACAGCTCGTTGTAGTCAGTGATGATCGGCAGCTTGTCCGGCACCGGGACGTTCTGCGCCGGTACCGGACGGCGATCACCCACCACAATCACGCGCACGTTGTACGCGGAGCCTTGGCGGGCATACAGGCGACCATCCACTTCCGCGAAACCGTGGATGGCGTAGTGGTCGTGGAGGTAGTTGTAGAACCCCTTGCTCGCGCCCTTGATCGTACCGTCGGACATGGGGCTGTCCGCACCCAGGATGAAGACGGCACGCCCGCCGTCCTTGCGCTCGGCGAGCGCGCGTAGCGCGATGTAGTGATCCAGCTTGGTGACACTCTTCATCGTGCCGAACGGGCGCGGCGCCGGCATCGCTCCGAACGGCGGATTGGCGATCACGTAGTCGAAACCTTCCGGCATCTCGAACGCCTCGCGGAAACGCAAATGCACGGCATCACCGTGCACCGCCGCGATTCCCGACTGCTGCTGCAGCGCCTCGAAGCGCTGACCGTCCAGCTCCACCGCGCAGCGCTGCACGTCGCTGGACACCACGCACGTCAGGCCAGCATTGCCTGCCGTGGGTTCGAGCAGGACCTTGCCCGTCGTGTTGTCGCGCCCGACCAGAAGATGCTGGACCAGCACCGACAGCGGCAAGGGCGTCGAAAATTGCTGCATGGCAATCGACGTCGCGCTACGCATGCGCGCCACCGGCAGGCCGTAGTACAGGCTCTGCGCGCGGTCGAAGGCCTCGCGCGACGGGCCCTGCCCGCCGGATTCGCCGAGGAACACACGGTAGCTGGCCGCTTCCAAGGCTTCCTGCAGCGCGAACATCTGCGCATCGCTCGGATCACCGTCGGCGCGTATGCCGTGGATCACCCGTCCGAACTGCACCAAGTCAGACCACTGGGTCTTGCTGCCGCCGCGGACGCGCTGGAAGAAGCCTTCCGCGCACGACGCCAGATCCGCATCGCTCGGGGCGCGCAGAAAGTCGCTTGCGCGCAGGTCCTGCCCCTGGCGGGAGTCTTCCGTCACCAGGTGGTTGTCGCCGTAGCGAATGAATCGACCGGCGGCCGACTCGAAGACGCGGGCGCCGTCCTTGTTGAAGCCCAGCTCCTGCGCACGCAGCATCAACGCGTTGACGTTGGCGGCGAACTTCGCCTGGATACGCTCACGGAACACCGCTTGGATGTCGCCGGCTTCCACTTCGATCTGCGGACAACGCTCAATGCCAATGGCGCGTGCCAGCGCCTTGGCGGGAAGGCTCTGCTCGTCGCCGAGCAGCACGTAGATATCGCGGTCGTACTTCGGCGCGCCGCTGAGCGGCGCAAAGCCGACCTCTCGCAACTGCGCGGGATTCGCGCGGCTGTCCATGTCCAGAAGAATCAACCGACGCGTGCCGTCGGCCATACGCTGATCGCCCAGGTAAAACCCATGGGCGGACAAATCGACCCAACGCTGCTTTGCCACGGAATTGACCTCTGTTTCGCACATCTACCCCAAGAAAAAGGCGGGCATCCCTGCCCGCCCTGATCGTCACCCAACCATCAGCTCAACCCGCCGTTTAGAACGGCGTGGCGTCGTCGTCGATGCCAACCAGCTCCGGCTCTTCCTGCTCGATCGCCGGTGCCTCGGCCTCGGCTTCGTGCGTGGCTTCGGCCACCACGTTGAGCTTGAGATCGTTGAACTTCTTGGCCTTGGCGTACATCGCTTCGGGCGACGCGAACACGGCGAAGGGTTCGCCGTCGGTATGGCGCTCGAACGCGATCACGGTCGGGATGAAGCCCGAGGTTTCACGCACCTGCTCGGCACCGGCCGGTTCCTTGATCGTGTACGCGGCCAGCTGCGGGCGATCCTTGTCCTTGAGGTAGGTCTGCCGCGACTTCGCGCCGAAGTCGATCTTCTCCAGGCTCACCACCTGCACCTTGATCGCGCCTTCCTTGACGCCGTAGTAGAGGTTGCGGATGTCCGCCACCACGTTGTCGGCCGAATTGAACACCGGCTCATCGGCACCGGTCAGGCCGGCGATCAGCGCACGGGCGGTGTCGAGCTGGCGATTCTGGAAGTCGTTGTTGCCCTTCTCGCCGCTCTGCAGCGACGCCAGCGTGGTTTCGGCGTCGGTCTTGCGCATGACGTCCTTGTGCTCGCCCGTGGCCTGGTCGAAGACCTTCGTGGCCGTGGTCGCCGGATACACGCGGGCGTTGGCCACCACCTTGCCGTTGTACTCAGCACTCAGGATGACGAACGGATCGCGGGCACGACCTTCGGCGTCCGCGATGGCCAGGCCTTGCAGGAGATGCGTCTGCACGTCGGCACCGGTCACGGCCGCCGCGCCACGGATCATTTCGACGTAGGCCTGCGCCTTCTGGTGCTTGCCGCCGATTTCGATCGCATCGCGCAGACGCACATGCGCCAGGCCCTGCATCACTTCGGATGCCGGATTGGTGCTCATGGTCTTGGGCCAGTGCGCGCGGTATTCCTTCACGCCGTCCTTGTTCGACACCAGGCGGGCGTCGTCGAACGAGATCAGCCGGATGTCGTTCTTGGCCTTGTCGCCGATCGACTCGCGGTGGTTCTCGCCCGACAGGTACTGGGACTTGATCTTGTCCTCGTTTTCCTTCGGATTGTCCTGCTGGCGTTCCGCCACGGTGTTCAGGCGCACACGCACCTTCTCACTCGGGTTGTTGACGGTGTGGCCCACGGCGTAGTGGAAGCCATCGGCCGGGGTCTCGTAGTTATCCACCACGAGGAAGACGCGTTCGGCCTTCGGGCCACGGGGGGTGTTGCCAGCCGGACGCTGCGTGCGCTGGCCAACCTTGCTCGGATCGAAGCTCATGGGGCACCTCTACATATAGAGAAAAGAAGCCGCTCAGCGGCGGACTGAACACGTCAGGTGGCGTGCACGCGGCGACTATATGTCTTGGTGCTTGCATTGGTCAATACCAAGAACCATAATTTTCACTTGCAAAACATCATCTTATATAGAATCATATCGTCATGCGTTTCTAACATTTGACAAGAAAAGCCAGAAGTAGGGACTTTTTGAGATGCCGCCAAGATGATGCACATCGACAGTGATATGGCTATGCTGGTATCGCGACTCCCGCTCAGGGGCGGGAATGCATCCACACCGAAGGCACCGGGACAGCCGAATCCCGGCCCGCTGCACGAGATGTCGGCATGAAGGGGGTATCCGTGGACACCGACGAGCGCGCGACACCTCGCCCATCCGGCGATCTGTTCGGCGGTGCGCCGGACCAGCTCCCGGCCACAGCCATCGGCCCCCAGGCGCCCAGCAACGTCACGCCGCTGACCCGTCCGCGCGGCCGCCCCGCCGTCAACTGGTCGGAGCGCCCCCGCACGAACCAGGAGCGCGACCTCTTCGAGCTGTCGATGGAGCTGGAGCAGCGCGAGGGCTACGATCCCAACAAGGGGTTCATCGCCACCGCCTGCATCTACGCCTCCCTGCCGCATTCGGAGATCGAGGGGGCGTTCTTCAAGCGCAAGTCCAATACGCACACGACTACCATCCTCGTCGATCCGGATATCGGTCTGCCTTACGGCAAGATCCCGCGCGTGATGACTGCGTTCTTATGCACCGAGGCGAAACGCACCGAGGAGCCGCGGATCTACCTTGGCCGCTCCCAGGCCGAATTCGCGAACAAGCTGGGACTCACTTCATCGGGCGGCCACCGCGGCGACATGACGCGCTTGAAGGATCAGGCAACGAGGCTCTTCACCTCCCACATCACACTGGTCGGCACGCCCGGCTCCGAATTCCACTGGCAGAACGTGAACCTCACCAGCCGAGGCATGCTGCTCTGGAATCCCCACGATCCGGAACAACGGATGCCGTGGAACAGCTGGCTCGACCTCTCGGCCGAGTTCTTCAAGGAATGCTGTGATCATGCGGTGCCGATCCAGATGGATATCGTGCACGCGTTGCGTTCACCGCTCGCGATCGACATCTACATCTGGCTGACCTACCGCTACAACGCGATCACACGTCCCACGCCCATTACGTGGACCCAGCTTAAGTGGCAGTTCGGCGCCAACTATTCAGATGATCCGAACGGCCTGGCCGCCTTCAAGTACAACTTCCTGAAACAACTGCGCGTCGTCAATGCAGCCTGGCCACAGGCCAGAGTCGCCCACGACGCAAACAAGCTCACCCTACTTCCAAGCCCCACGCACATCGCCAGGCGCACTTGACGCCGCGTGTGCATGTGAGGCCGTTCGTGTTTCGAAGGGAGCCTTCAGGAACTGGCTCGGAGAACATCCAGACCAACGCCCCAGGCTTGCAGTGAAATGGTGAGGGATACGCCCAGCCGATTGGCGGTTGGCAACGTCGCAAAGCCCTCTGCGTGATCCGGTTGGCCACTGCATCACGCGCCTGAAGACTCCCTTCGAAACACGAACTCTCCGGCACCTCGCCGACCTCGCGAGCGCGAAGGCGCCGCCGCTCAAAAACGTGCATTCACCGATGTCCCCGAACCCGACCAGGCGTTGTGCCTCCGTCGCGCGGGCGTACACGACTGCGGGTGTGCCCATCGCACTACATGCATTTGCCCGAGAGGCGTACGACCACGGGCAATCAGGGTGGATGCCCGGTCGGCTACAGGCAACGACATCGCCACTCTGTGGATAAGCCTGGGGATGACCAGAGTTATCCACGCTGAAACGCTAATGTCGGTTTTTGTGTTCCAAGCCCATGAATTGCAGAAGGTATTAGTGTTTCAGCGCGAGTTATCCACGCTGAAACACTAATAAATAAGTGCGCTGAAACACTAATCTTGACACCACGCTGAAACACTAAGATGGCCGACTACTCCGGGTCTTTCAGGCATAGCCACTTCGACCCAAGTAGTTAATAGAAATACAAGTATCTCTATACAAGTAGCTGGGCTTCGCCCCTCGGTGGATAACCCACCCACCCACCGGCGCTATCGCGCCCGTGGATGGTCGCGCTGCGCGCGATCCGTGGGTTATCCACCGACCTGTCGGCACCCCGTGGACAACGCTTCGCGTTGCCCACCGTGCGCCTCCTCCTGCCCGGTTTGACAGAGAAGGGAAGCGGAAAAACCGCGAGCAGAAACACCCCCGGGCGATGGATGTTGCAGAGCGCTACCGGCAACGTCAAAAAGACTTGACGACACGTTTCTAACAGCGGACAATCGCGCTGTCAGATTGGTGTTTCTTTGCATGCGCGTATAGTCGCACCATGCAAGCCGCGCCCTTCTTTACGCTGAAAGACTCATCCATCGAGTCCGAGGCAGCCGAGCAGCCCCGTCCAACCGTTTCCTCTGGAACATCGAGGCACCAATGATCGAGACACACGTGATCCCATTCCTTCCCGTGCCCCTACACGATTTTGAAATGGCTCCATCAGGTCAACCGGTGACCTTCTTGTTCACGTCGCCGGATTGCCAGCACCACTCCAGGACCATGGGAGGCAAGTCGGCTGGTTGCGCGATCCGTGGCTTGCCGGGGCACGGCAGCAAAGCCAGGGAGGGCTGACGATGGCCGACGGCAACCGTAGTTTCGATTTCGGGCGTGAGTTGGTTGTCGACCTGTTCGCGGGCGCCGGTGGTGCGAGCGCAGGCATCGAGGATGAATATCGCGCGCCTGATGTCGCGGTGAACCACAATCCCATTGCGATCGCCGTGCACAAGGCCAATCACCCGAACACGCGCCACTACATGGCGGACGTGTTCGAGGTAGACCCTCTTGAAGCGACCGGTGGCCAACCGGTCGGCATCTTGTGGGCCTCGCCGGATTGCCGTCATCACTCGAAAGCTGCGGGACGAAAGCCCCGCAGTCGCAAGATCCGTGGCCTCGCCTGGGTCATGGTGAGGTGGGCTTATGTCACACGCCCCCGCATGATCTTCATGGAGAACGTCGAGGAGTTCCGGGAATGGGGGCCGCTGGGCGAGGACGACATGCCGCTCAAGGCACTTCGCGGGCGCACCTTCGAGGCATTCCGAGCCGTCATGACCACCGGACTGCCAGCCGACCATCCCGACATGCCCGAGATCCTTGCTGCGATCGGCGCCCATGTACCGAAAGCGGCGTTGGTGCGCGGCCTGGGCTACAAGGCTGACTTCCGCGAGCTGGTCGCCGCCAACTACAAGACCCCGACGATCCGCAAACGCCTGTACGGCGTCATGCGTTGCGATGGCCGACCGATCGTCTGGCCGGAGGCAGAAGCCTTCAAGCAAGCGCCCACGCCGGAGAAACGCTGGCGCTGGGCCGCCGAGTGCATCGACTTCACTGATCTCGGCAAGAGCATCTTCGAACGCCGCAAGCCGCTGGCCGACGCCAGTCAGCGACGCATCGCCCGCGGCTGCTGGCGTCATGTGCTCACGGCGGCGAAGCCTTTCATCGTTCCGCAAAGCGGATCGGTGGTGGCGCCGATTCTCACCGAGTTCGCGAACGCCAGCAGCCAGCGCACGTTCCGCGTCGACGAGGCCCTGCGAACACAGGTGGCCCAGGTGAAGGGCGGCCACTTCGCGCTCGCCGCTGCCCATCTGGTGACCAACACCACGGGACACAGTGGCGCCTCGATGATGTCGCCGACGCCGACAGTGGCAACTGGCGGTCATCATGCTCTTGCCGCAAGCCACATCGTGAAGTTCCGCGGCGACAGCATTGGCCATGCTATGGATGGACCCATGCCTACCGTCACTGCAGGTGGTGACATGGCGCGCCCGGCGGGCGCCGCACATGCGCTCGGCATGGCGTCGATGTTCCTGGAGCAGGCGAACGGCGGCTTCTACGACGGCGCCGGCCGCAGCCTGCGTGAACCGGTCAGCACCATCGTCGGCAGCGGCAGCCAGCAGCGCCTGGTGAGTGCATACCTGGTGAAGTATTACCGCGACGGCGGGCAGCTGCAGGGGCTTGATGAGCCCATGCACACGCTGCCGACGAAAGGCCGCATGGGCCTGGTGCAGGTGGTGCAGGTGCCCGCCGACCTGCTCCCTCCCGAGCTGATGGCCAAAGCCAAGCGCTGCGCCGACTTCTTGCACCGCTGGCTTCCCGAACACTTCCCGGAATCGGCCGATCTGGTGCTGGTGGGCGACCACGTTCTCGTCGACATCACTCTGCGCATGTTGCAGCCGAAGGAGCTGAAACGCGCGCAGGGCTTCCGCCCCAGCTACATCCTCGACCGCGGCCTGTTCTTCAACCAGGCCACGGGTCAGGAGGAATGGCGACCGATCACGAAGACGGATCAGGTGAAGTTGATTGGCAACAGCGTCTGCCGCCAGGTGGCTGCCGCACTGGTACGGGCCAACGCTGCGGATCTGATCGACCTGTACCACCGCATTGCGGCTTGAAGGGCATACCGATGAACCGTGTATTCGTGGATATGGACGGCGTGATCGTGGACTTCGACAAGTTCCGCGACGAGCGCGGGCTGACGGGCGACCAGGTGAAGGCCATGCCGGGTGCCTACCTGCAGATGCCGGCGATCGACGGCGCGATTGCAGCGGTGCGCAGTCTGATCGGCATGGGCTACGAGGTGTGGCTGGCCACAAAGCCACCGACAGGCGTTCCTCACGCATACAGCGACAAGGCGGCGTGGGTGTTCGAGCACCTGCCGGAGTTGAAGCGTCGGCTGATCATCACTCACGACAAGGGCCTGCTGGGTGATGAGGGTGACTTCCTGTGCGATGACAGGCCTCACAAGGCGAACTGCGAGCGGTTCAAAGGAACCCTGCTGCGGTTCGTGGACGGCTTCCACTGGCCGCAGGCGCTCGACGTGCTTCGGCGGCGATCAAACAGCAAGGGGGGTGTATGAACTCGATGCTATTGGGGCGGGATACCGCGACGGCTGATGCCCGCGTTGAAACACGCGACGGCTGCACGCTGGTGTTCGGCTCGCTGTCGCTGAACCAGCTGCGGGACCTCAGCCGGGATGGGTCGACGGACGACGTGCTATCTCCCGACTTGGCTCGCATGGTCGGGGCGACTTTCGCGTATGGCTCCGCGGCTGCTGTCGAGGCGCTTCTGGGTCGCGTACGTGTCCAGACGCTGAAGGCGGCGCGTCCACCGGAGTTGGCGGATCTTGAACCGGCGGCGCAGGACTGGGCTGTAGCCGGTGAGGTGGGCGCTTCGTCGGCCGCCATCTTCGCCTGGCTGACAGGCATCAAGCTCGCCCCGCACAAATCGCTCCGTGGTTCGCTCATGCCGGTCGACTTTCCGCATGATCCGGCCGACTTGCGGCGATGCCGCCTGCTGTTGGAGGCGGTGCCGTCGTTCGCGGAACGGTTCAACGCTGTGATGCCACAGGTGTCGCCCACGTGGGCCGCGCTGGTGACGCAGTGGACGTCGATCTGCGGCACGATGGATCGGGAATACCCGGACTGGCGATCGCCTTCCGGACACGGCGTGTGCCGGGAAACCTATCGGCTGATGCACATGGTGGTCGACCAGGCCACGGCAGCGGGCGTCTCGGCATGATGACTCATCAGCCCACGCCCATCGACACGTCGAGTGCTCTCACCAGCGACGCGACGATCGACGGCTTGATCGCTGCTCAACTTCACATCCTGCAGCACGCCTTGGGTGTTGATCAGTACGGCCAGGGCGCGCAGTACCGCAACCACTTCGTCACCGGCAAAGGCTCCAACGATTTCGACGCCTGCATGGCCCTGGTCGATAATACGGGATTGATGACTCGCACGCCGGGCAATGCGATCACGGGCGGGGACGACCTGTTTCGCGTGACACCCAAGGGCGTCGATCATGTCGCCCTTCATAGCCCGGCGCCGCCGCCCGAGCCGAAGCTCACGCGCTCGCAGAAACGCTACCGCGAGTGGCTACGGATCGACCCTGGTTACAGCTTCGCCGAGTGGATCGGCGTACCACGCAGCGGGAGGCGTTATGGCTGACCGCCGCATCGAAATGGCTTTCGCAGCCCTCCAAGTGGCTCACACCGAATTGCACAAGACACCGGTGGTGCCGGTGACCACGGCGTGCTGGACACACATCTCCCTCGCCCGCCGTCTGTTGGCCGAGTACATCGAAAGCACGCCAGTGAAGGAGATCGCCAATGGCTGACCACAGCGCCATCGAATGGACGGAAGCGACGTGGAACCCGCTGCGCGGTTGTTCGCGCGTGTCGGCAGGTTGCCAGCGCTGCTACGCCGAGCGTGTGGCAGCCCGCTTCGCTGGCGAGGGGCAACCCTACGAAGGCTTGATCCACCCCAGCACCCGCGGCTGGAACGGAACCGTTCGCCTGGTGCCGGAGGTGCTGACGCAGCCGCTTCGCTGGAAGCGTCCGCGACGGATCTTCGTCAACTCCATGTCTGACCTGTTTCACGAATCCGTACCGGACGCGTGGATCGATCAGATCTTCGCCGTCATGGCGCTGGCACCACAGCACACGTTCCAGATCCTGACCAAACGAGCGGACCGCATGTACCGGTACATGGAGGAAAGGCGACCGGAGGGATGGACGGAAGGCTACATCCGCTTGCTGGTCGATCGCCCGGCACGGGCTTTCCCGCGTGAGTTCAAACGGCTCCCGTTGAACAACAACGCAGCCATGCCCTGGCCGCTACCGAATATCTGGCTGGGCGTCAGCGTCGAGAACCAAGCCGCTGCGGACGAACGCATTCCGGCGCTGCTCCAGACCCCTGCCGCGGTGCGCTGGCTGTCCTGCGAGCCTCTACTGGGCTCCGTGGATCTCACCAGCGTCGCGTGGCCCGACAAGGATGGGCATCGCGTCGACGTATTGCGCGGCGGGTACTGGAACGCGGAGGGGTATCTTGCCTGCGGTCCAAGCGCAGCTCTCGGCGCGCCGCGTGGCGGCTTCACCAATCACTCGGACATGAAAACCATCGACTGGGTTGTCGCTGGCGGCGAGTCCGGTCCCAAAGCGCGTCCCATGCACCCGGACTGGGCGCGATCGCTGCGCAACCAATGCGCCGAAGACGGAGCCGATACGCCCTTCTTCTTCAAGCAGTGGGGTGAGTATGTATCGGCCGGACAAGCCGACATCGACCTCAACGATTGCTACGAACACAGCCGCGAAGGTGGCTGGGTGGAGCCGGACGGTTCCTCCACGATGGGTGAGGCCGCACAGCCCAAGAGCGTCGGAGCCAGTGCACACGTTTTCCGCCTTGGCAAGCGCCTGGCGGGTCGCCTGATTGATGGCGTGCTGCACGACGCTTATCCGGAGGTAGCCCATGGCTGACCTCGTGAAGGCTGTCCAGCTGACGACGCAGCTGTACCACATGCGCGACACCATGCGTTCGCTCTGGGGTGAGCAGTACCCCGAGAGAATTGCTCCGTGGCAGTCGGCAATCACCAAGGTCGCTGATAGCAGGCACCTGCCAACCCTGCAAGCGGCTATCCAACTCGCGAAGGCGATCGACAGCGACGGCTTCGGCGTTGTCGCCGTCATGGCCGCTTACGTCGAGATGGTTGAGCCCAACCGCGGCATGGAGCCCAAGGGGGCAACGGCATGAACAGGCAAGTGGAGTTGGGCCAGCATATGACGCCCGACTGGGTGACGCTCGAACTGGTCGCGCGCGACTTTGCGCGCGAGGAAGGCTATGTCGAGCCGACGTGCGGGCGTGGCTCCTTCCTTCGGGCCTTTCCGGCGGGCGTGCCAGCAATGGGCGTGGAGATCGACCCGGAGATGGCACGCTTCGCCCGGGCGAACTCGGGCCGCCCCGTCATCGTGGGCGACTTCCGCACCGTGGATCTGCCGTTCCAGCCTACAGCGATCGTCGGCAACCCGCCCTTCAAGCAGAGTACGGTGCTGGAAATCCTCGATCGCGCCTGGGAAGTATTGCCGGAAGATGGCCGCGTGGGCTTCATCCTGCCGGCGTACATCCTGCATACGTCCGCCACGGTGGCGAGGCTCGCCGAACGATGGTCGATTCGGCAAGATCTCCTGCCTCGCAATATCTTCGGTCGCCTCCCCTATCCGCTGTTGTGGGCGGTGCTGACAAAGGGCGTCAGCGGCAAGCTCTTCAATTTCGCGTTGTTCGGCGAACAGCGTGCCGTGTCGCTGCTGCAGCGGCGCTACCGCGAGCTGCTGCAGAAGGGTGAGCGGTCGGTATGGGCCGCGGTCACGCGCGCCGCGCTCGAAGCCCTTGGCGGCGCAGGCACGCTTGACCAGATCTACCGCGAGGTGGAGGGTCACCGGCCGACGCCGAACAAGTTCTGGCAGTCGAAGATCCGGCAGACCCTGCAGATCATCGCCGTCTCGAACCGCCGGGGTCACTGGGCGCTTCCGCAACCCTCCCTGTTCGGTGAGCTGGCCGCGGCATGACCATCTCGCAGCCCGACCTGTTTACCCACGTTGCCGCGGTTTACGCCGACAGCGACGTCGGACGCGTGCCCAATGCCGAACTGTACGAGCGCGTGGCGGATCGCATGCAGCTGTCCGCCTCTGCTCGGCAACAGCGCGACAAGGTAGGTGCCCGACAGGAGCAGCACAATCTCTTTCATCGCTCGGTACGCTGGCAGCAACAGAACATGCGGCACATGGGGCTCATCGAGCGCGTCGATGGTGAACGTGGACTGTGGTCGCTGATCGCCCCGGCGAAGAAGTTGCATACGCCCCTCGCCTCAGTCCGCCTGCTGGCTTTCAGCACGAGGCTGGGTATGGCGGTATGGGGCGACAGCCTTGACATGCGAAAGGGCCTCCAGGAGCCGGTGCACCTGCTGTTCACCAGTCCGCCATACTTGCTTAGCAGAAGTCGCGACTATGGCAACCCCGCGAGTGAAGCTGAGTTCGTCGACTTCATCGTGGCGCTGGTCGAGCCGGTAATGCGTAACCTCGTGCCTGGCGGCTCGGTGTGCCTCAACATGGGCCAGGACGTGTTTGTGAGGGGGACACCCGCGCGCTCCCTGATCCTGGAACGCGTGACGCTCGCCCTACACGATCGCCTGGGCCTGTCCCTGATGGATCGGTCCGTGTGGCACAACCCCAGCAAGCCACCCGGTCCGACGATCTGGGCCTCGCGCGAGCGCGTGCAGCTCAACAGCGCCTTCGAGTTCGTGGTTCACGAACGATCCACGCCGGGTACGCGCCGACAATCGGCGCGTACTGGAGCCACACACCGAACAGCATCAAAAGCTGATCGCCAAGGGTGGCGAGCAACGCCACGCCCAGTACGGCGATGGCGCCTACACCATCCGCCACGGCTCCTTCGGCCAGGCGACGGCTGGGCGCATTCCCCGCAACGTGATGACACTCGGACACCGCTGTCGCGACACGCAGCAGCTGCGCCGCATTGCCACCGAACTGGGGCTCCCCATGCACGGCGCGTCATTTCCGACGCGCCTTCCGGACTTCTGGATTCGGTTCCTGACGGAACCTGGCGATCTCGTCCTCGATCCTTGCGGCGGTTGGGGAAAGACTGCCCTCGCCGCCGAGCGGCTGCAGCGTCGCTGGCTGATCGTGGACAAGGTTCTGGACTACTTGAGGGCGTCGGGGGAGATGTTCCGCGACACCGAAGGATTCGATATGCCACCCATCATCGCCCGTTGGCCAATAGCTGCCTGACATGACCCAAGCACTCTCTATTCGTGGACCCTCCCGTACAGCGACAAAGCTCAGTACCGTCACGCTGACCGGCGCCGACGAACGCACGGACGTCGGCCGCCTGGTGAAGCTTGCCGATGAGCATCCGTACCTGGAAATCGGCCTGCTCTACACGGCGACGCCGGAAGGCCGGAACCGCTACCCCACGTTGGAATGGCTGCAGAAGGCTTCCGACGCCCTGCCGGGCCGATGCGCCATCCACATCTGCGGCAGCGGCGCGCGCCAACAGCTACGCGACGGCGCGCTGGCACGCCTGGTCGGCAATGCCTGGCGCGTGCAGGTCAACGGCGGCGTCCATCCCGACGAAGTGCAGGGCCTGGCCAAACGCGTGCCCCTCCTCATCACGCAGCACAACGACAAGAACCGTGCGCTGGCCAGCGCACGCCTCGCCGTCAACCACCGCTTGTTGGTCGATGGCTCTGGCGGCACTGGACGTTCACCGGAGCGCTGGGCGCGGCCGAGGACGCACCTGCAGGTCGGCTTTGCCGGTGGACTGGGCCCCGACAACATCCAGACGGAACTCGCGAAGATCCACACCGTGGCCGAAGGCCGCTACTGGATCGATCTGGAAGGCAAACTGCGGACAGATGACTGGTTCGACGTGGCATTGTGCGAGCGGTTCCTACAGGAACTGGGCAAGGCGTTCCGCACGATGGAGAAACGCGCATGATGGCGCCTGTTGTCACCATCGAAGCACGCACCATCACTTCGGATGAGTCCAACAACGAGTTCATTCCCTTGCAATGGGTACAGATTCTCGCTGGGAAGGACTTCTCTCGCGAACTCTTGCGCCTTCGCTGGATGTTGTTCAAGGACGGCCTGAGCGCGGTTCGCGTGCTGAGTGCGCCGAAGGCCTGGTTTCCGACCGTCTATCACGTCATCAAGCATCTTGGCGCGTGGGAGCTGGTCGTGTCGCGCAAGACTGATGGTGTCTATTTCTGTTACGAAGCAGCAGCAGACACCGGAGCGACCCGAATCGAAGTGGCTCAAACGGTACCGCAGCTGGTGGACGACTTCCTTGTAAGCGTGAAGGGCGGCCGCCGTATCTTCGGCGATGTACCTGGCATGGAAGAGCAGGCTCGACCCAAGCATGCATCAAGGAGTCATCCATGATCGACATTCGCGATCCGGCGTGGGAATGCACCTTTGCAGAGGATGGGTCGCTATCCTCGGCGAGCCGGAAGGCGCCGTCGTCGCCGGAAACAGCCACCGCATGAGCAGCTACGAATTCGATCCGGTCGCCGTCCATGAATTTGCCGCGCAACTGTACTGGCGCCTGGCACATCGGGAAGGTGCGGCCAACATCGACCATCGCGTCATCACGACGGCCGGTGAGGCTGTCCTGGAGCCGTCGCTGGTCAACGAAGCAATGGCCGCCATGCAGCCCCTCTGGCGCCTGGCCAGCCTCCCAGCCGAGGCCCTGCGTTCCTTCAAACAGCAGGCGGCGGCGCACGCCTTCCATCGCGTACGGCAAGAGCAGCCTCTGCTGGGACAAGTGATTTTCGAAGATGCCAAGTCCGGCTGTGCACCCGGTGTCAAGCACTTCGTGACGCCAGGTGATTACGACAAGGTGCGGGACGCACCCATGAGGGTCAGCGCCGACCGAACGATCCCGTCGCTCGGCAAGCTCGTGATCCGCTCACCCCTCCCGGCTGTCGTGATCAGCGAGACGCCGCCCGACAACGCGGCGATCATCATCCGTGTTGCCGATACCTCGGCGCTCGGCGTGGATCTCACGCTGTACCTGCACGTGCAGGACTGGGATCGGTACGTCGACCGCTACCTCTTGATAGGTAATTTCGTGATTCCGACGAAGGACGCCGTGCAAGGTCGCGCGTGGTCGCGCCTGATCCCCAACAGCACGCGCTTCTATCGTGAGTTCAAGGCTCAAGGCACCCCGGATGGCGACCTCGCCATCGCTACGTCGTGGTGACCCACCGCATCCGACGAATCGTCCATTTGAGCGAGGCTGCGTGCCTCGCCGAATCGCCCCGTGCATCCGCGGCGGTGATTTCCATCACCGAGCCGGGGCGCACTGCCAAGTTACCCTCTCCGGATCACTGGGGCGCGCTGTTACGCGTCCAGTTCATGGATGCAGAATTCGACGCGAGCATGCTGGAGCGCTCCGCGGCACGAGGCGATTCCAAAGACCTCTGTGCCAAGGGGTTCCCCTGCCGTGAACGCTGCTCGTCCATCCTGGCCTTCCTCGATCATGTGGCGGCGAACGCGGCGCTCTCCGAGTTGATCGTCCACTGCCATGCGGGGCAGCGGCGATCCGCCGCTGTGGCGAAATTCGCCGCTGAGCGTTTCGGCGTGCCATCCGGTGTCGGCGAGGTCTACAACCGAACCGTGTATGCGCTGCTCCATGAGCCGGACCGCTTCGATCAAGTGCTGCGAGGCGGTCCGAACACCGGATGGATAGCCAGGCTTGCCGGGCGGATGAGCGTCTTCAAATAAATCGCACATCGGGCTCTTGACAATATATCCAATGGATGTATTTTGTACTCGTGCGAGAGGGCCTCGCTGGGAGATCGTCATGCGTTCACTGTCGGCCAAATTGGCTTATCGAACCTCGGCGCTGGCTGCGCGAAATGCCGCGCTTCATACGGCGGTGCAGCTGCAGGCCCTGCGGGGCGGTGATGCGCTGTACGACGGCTACGTGGCCGCTCGCCGGATCAATCCGGAGCGCGTGACCACGCTGGCAGGCCTGTGCGCGCAGGATGAGGCCAGCGGCACGCAGATCGATGCTGGGCGCGAGCCGCATCTCCTGCGCGAGGACACCTTCAGCCCGGGTGACCTGACGACAGTGGCGATCTACGACACCGCCACGGCGGGCATGGGCCGGGACGGTCGCGTGGACGTCGAGTTACCTCGCGGGAAAGCCCGGCTGGCTGGCAACACGCTGGTTTACTGGCGGTAAGTTGAGCTGAGGAAGCAGATTAGGAGCAATGCCGATGACGACCCAGAAGAGTGAAACATTGCATGATCACGTGAATGCGTCCCTGCATGTACTGGCTCCGATGCGCGCGGATGTGCAGCGCGCACAGAAGTTAGTCGATATCGGCCGCAGGCCGGGGCGCAGGCTTATCCCTGGGGCAATGGAGCGTCGTGAGCGCGCCCTCGCCGATGCCGAGGCGCGTCTCGCCTCCGTGATCTGGCTGATTGAGGCCGTTCGTCATCGCGTAGCCACAACCTTTGAGGAAGCGTGCGCGGCCGATGATCGTGGTGAATCGCTGATCTGGTGCCAGTGCGATGTGCGGAATCCCTGCTGGACGCTCAACATGCCGGTCACCACGCCGTTGCGTCATTGGGGTTACACACCCGACATGGAGGGAGACGGGCTTGCGTGCCCGGATTGCCAGCTTCGTGCCGCGCTCGCCCGCGTCATGCGCGGTTGAACGGCGGAGATGTGCAATGAACAAAAAACGACGCAAGCAGCTTGAGGTGCTGAAGGATCGAATCGACCAGCTTCTGCTATTGGCGGAAGAGATCCGTGCAGAAGCGGAAGGTATCCGAGACGCAGAGCAGGACTACCGGGGCAGCATGCCGGAGTCGATCGCAAACAGCGACAAGGGTGAGCGTGCTGATGCAGCCATCGAGGCGCTTGATGAAGTGATCGAAAACCTCAATGGCATTGGCGAGCTGGAATTCCTGTCACTGCTTGAAACGGCGGCAGAATGAATCGCAATGGAGAACACGGTGATGGTGGCTAAAGATCCGGACGACGACAACGCGCAGCAGCGCAGGGTCGACGCGCTGATTTTCAACGGAGGGTTCCACGACTCCATCGTTACCGCAGCGTGCAAGGCGCATTGGCCGTCCTGGGGGCATATGCGTCCTGAAGTTGAGAGGAAGTGGAAGCAGAAAATGCAGGCCGCCCTCATTGCGGCGGAGAAGGAGCGCGCCGTGCTCGAAGGGCAGCGCGCATAAACACGACAACCGGAAGGACGGCGCCGCTGCCCGCGATCGCCCCAATTTCTACGACTACGCATCCTCAAGGAGAGCACCCATGACTACCGTTTCCGCACTTCGGCCTACCACCCCCACCACCGTTGCACCGTTCAGCGAAGGTCAGTGGGCGGCCGAAAATCAAGACTTTGAGCATCCCGAGATTGCTCACATCAAGACCGTCTATTGGGATGACATCGCGCATGAATGGGTGATGGATCTGGTGCTCTACTCGCCCGACGGCGATCGGATCGGCCGTAAGTCGCCCCGTATGGGCGGCCCGAGTGGCTTTGAGCCGTGCGTCCCTTGCCAGTCTTGGAGCCTCATCCGGAAGCCCGAATTTCCTCTGGGCAGGGACAGAACCGGATTCCGAGATTGGAAGTCCTCGCTCGAATACATCGAGAGACACGTGTCCGCGGACTCGGAATAAACGGCTATCCGGCAAATGTGGTTGAGGGAAACCAACCTTATGCTTGTTCACCATACCGTCGGTCTGCGCCAACAGTTGGGCCGCGCAAAGTTCCACAGCGACCCCAACTGCCGTTACCTCCGCAAAGGCATCGGCTTTTTCAGCGAGGATATCCCCGAGGCATCCATTGCTCCACGGCAATGGTGCAGGCGATGCCTGGACGCCGCCCAGCCGGGTTCGTTGGTAAATCCAATCACGCTTGCCGAATAGCCGAATAAACAATGCGCAACATGAGCTTCATGCTGACCAAGCAACAGATCCGTGATCGCACCAAGACGGTCACCCGTCGCATGGGGTGGCTGAAGCTGCGCCCGGGCGACCTCCTGTGCGCGGTCGAGAAGGGTATGGGCCTGAAGCCTGGTGAACGCGTCGAGCGCATCGACACGATCCGCGTGCTGGACGTGCGACAGGAACCCCTGAAGGCCATGCTGGAAGACGTTGACTACGGCATGGCCGAATGCGTGAAAGAAGGGTTTGGCGACCACCATACCCTTCGGTGGCCCAGCGAATTCGTGTCGTTCTTCTGCGGCAGCCACAAGGGCTGCACGCCGGAAAGCCAGGTGACACGAATCGAATTCGAATATGTCGAGGTTTGATGGTATGAATAACCCGAAAACCATTCCGCCCGCGCCTGCGATGCAGGCGGAAGTGACCCGCCTTTGTAAGCCAATGCCAGATAGGTGGCGTGCGTCGGTCAAGTACGCGATTGAAGTCCTCGAAGCCGAAGCAGAGATCCGGGACAACGACGACACCGGTAACAAGACCATGAAGCGGCACACGCGATTGCTGAAACGCATGCTCGCCGCCTCCCCATCGTTGGGACAGCCTGCGCGATCCGTTCCTTCGTATCAGGCCCGCGTTGGTGCATGGACAAACGCGTGCTTCGGCGAGGGTGAAGCGACCGATACCGTCAGCCGCGTCCATCGCTTCATTGAAGAAGCGTTGGAGCTTGCCCAGTCGTTGAGCTGCAGCCAGAGTGAAGTGCTTCAGCTGGTGGAGTACGTGTACAACCGACCGATCGGAGACCCGCATCAGGAAGTGGGTGGCGTGATGGTTACCCTTGGAGCCCTCTGCCATGCGGCGAAGATGAATATGGTCGATTGTGGTGAGCGCGAACTGACGCGCGTCTGGGCCAACGCCGATCGCATCCGGGCCAAGCACGCCACCAAGCCCCGCTTCACACCGTTGCCGGGAAGCGCCTGATGGATCGGCAACGCCCTCGGTCAAAGAAGGGCGTGGGCACGCGGCGCCATGCCGAATGGAGCCGCGGCTATTACTGCGCCGTAGCGGTGTTGCTGCGCGAGACGGGCTGCGCGTCGTCTGAGGTGCGTAGCTTATTTGAGCAGGGCGGCGGCGTAGAGCACGCAGACCCTGAAGACGTTGAGTTGTTTCGGGAGCATGGACTGCTGCCAAAACACGGCCAAAATCAGCGGCAGCCGTAGGCCGTCCGCTAACTGGTTATAGATGACGGAGGAGCCATGAAGCACCGACTGACATTGATGAGCGGAACGCACCCGATGGGTAACAATGAGGTCGGAGACTTCAACGATGAGCGGACGGCCCATCTTGTCGGGGGCCTGCTGCTTGCCATCGACGCCAACAACGCCCCGGAGTACCGGCGCTATGACGTTGCGAAGGTCACGATGGATAATCATGATCGGCCTGTCCGTGGCATTGCCGAGGAGATAGTGGCCCAGTGGGGACTGCTTGGTGCCGATCATGATCGAGCAGTTGAAGGTGTTGCCTTGGCGCTCCAGCACGAGCGGCACCGGTCGGGAGTTGCCTGATGGCCCGCACTCTCCCCCTGACGAAAGCCCGATTGCATGAGCTTCTGAAGCTCTATCAAGGGCGCATGACCATGGAGGAAGTCGGCGGGTACGACTGGGGTATCTACTACCACTTCAAGGGCAAGATCCGAGAGGAATGCCACAATTCACCGCGAATTGTCGCCGGTAGGACTGTGGGCAAGCTCGGCTTCACCTCGGAAGCACTCTGCATCACGCGAGGTGAACTTCTTTGCAGGGATTCGAAAGCTGGGCTTGATTCTTTCTGGCGTCGAGTAGCGGTGCGACGCACTACCCTTGAGCGGTGGCTAGAGGCCTTTTACGCAGTGAACACTGAGGCGACCCCATGCAGCGAATGACGATCGATGAGTTCCATACCGCGCTGAAGGCACAAGGCGTGCCCTCGCGCGAGGACTACGCCTTCGTCTGCCCGATGTGTCGACGCGTCCAGTCGGCCCGCGACCTGATCGAGGCCGGCGCCGGAAAAGACTTCGAGAGCGTTGAACGCTACCTGGGATTCTCGTGCGTCGGTCGCTTCAGCGGGGCTTCGACGCCACGGCGGGAGCCGGATGGGAAACCGTGTGATTGGACGCTTGGCGGCCTTTTCTCGACGCATCGTCTCGAAGTGGTCACCGAGGACGGTGAGGTCCATCCTCGCTTCGAAGTTGCGACGTCGGAGCAGGCACAGGCCCTACAGCGTCGTCACGCTGAGGTGGTGGCGTGACGACGAGCACCAACAGGAAGCCGTCCGCCCTCAAGGCACCCACGCCGAGCCAGGTGATCGCCAGACGCCAAGCCGCCGGACTGACCCAGACGGCAGCCGCGGCTCTGGTGCATTCGGCGCTGAGCAGCTGGCAGCACTGGGAGGCCGAGCCAGGCGCACCCGGGTATCGGCAGATGCATCTGGCATTCTGGGAACTGTTCCAGATAAAAACCGAGCCGCTGGTGAAGGCTCGCGGGAGAAAGAAAAGGCTACCCGAATGAAGCTCACGATGCGCTGGTTGATCGAGGGCAAACTCGGTGGTCAGAAGCAGGAAGTGGTGGTGAGCGAGACGGACGTCGAAGCCGCTCTCCTCCATCTGCGATCCTTACCGTATAGGCAACCTCTACCTAAGAGTTGGGATCGAGCACGCTTCTTGAGTCACTTGCGCGAAGCGATTGGGCAGCGGCCCAAGGTTGGCCATTACTACGAAGTCACTGTAGGCGTATTCGCCCTCCTCAAGCCTTTCGGCATCGATTTTTGTTGGCCTGATGGGCGATTGCCACCCTGGCGAGAGGAGCCTGACGGTCGATTGCAGGTCTGGTTGCTGATTCGGCCTTGCTACACAGATCCAGCCCGAATCACGAGGTTGTGAAATGATCCGAGACAACCCGTATCAAGAAGCTTTGGAGTGGATCAACCACCACCCTGGCACCGAGGCGGCCGAGGGGATGGTGAAGTTGCTCCTGTCGCTTGCGGACGACAGCTACGCTTTCTCGCTGCGTGAGTGCATCACCGACATTGATGAGTTTGGTCTCGCGGTTGCGCTGCGCATGGTGTCGCACTATGTACGCATCGGCGACGCGAACGACCGGGAGCTGCAAGCCGTTGCACACGTCCTGGTGGAGCGGTACCCACGTTTGACCGAGATAGCCGACGCGTGGACCCGGATGCGCCTTGGCCTGATCGAGCAGTGGCGACAAGAGGACGCAGCCAACCGCGAAGACGTAGATCCGATTGCAGCTCCCGGTCGTTTCGATCAAGGTCTCGGGTTCAAGGGCCGTTGACAATGTATCCAATGGATGTATTCTAGGCGTCAAGAGCAATCATCCGTCGGAGCGTTTCATGGATCACCTGGACCCTCGCATCGGCACTCTGGTACGCGGTATGGAGACGGTGTACTACGCCTTCGTCCATGGTTACCAGGCTGATCCACTCGAAGGCTCACTGGAGCAGGTGGAAGTGGCTCTTGGGCTCCGCCAGGCACCTTCTGCGCAGGCCGAAGCGCCCCCATCGCCCGTCCCTGCCCGGCGGCGCCTGGCGTCGAGCGGCACGGCTCTTCGCGAATACACGGTCACCGTGACGCCGAGCGTTGTCACCTACGCCGGAGGCTCCTATACAGGCTCCGCGACGTTCGGCGAATACACTGTCCAGGTGTTGGCCAAGTCGCACGCGCAGGCCTTGCAGAAGGCCCGTCGTGAACGACGCGACGAGGAAGGCCGCTTTGGCGTACCGGCCAGCTTCAAGGCGCGCTGGGTGCGGCAATGAAGGGGTGGGTGCTCTACCTGCTGGAGTGCAAGGGCGGTTCATTCTACGCCGGGATCACGAATGACCTGGAGGCGCGCTTCAAGGCCCATCAGGCGGGCAAGGGAGCCCGCTACACCCGGGCTCGTCCGCCAATTCGCCTGATGGGCTCGGCGCCCTTTCCTGATCGTTCCGCGGCTTCCAAGGCCGAGTGGCAGATCAAACAGCTGCCGAAGGCGAAGAAGCGCTCATTCCTGGCCAGCCTCGCAGCAGGCTGAGTGCGGATTGCGGCGTAACACCAAGATCTTTCGCTGGCCCGCCTGGCCTGACGCAAGAAAACTGCGACGCGTTGAAGTACCAGCCTGACGCAAAGCGGCACCCTTCGCACGGCCGCCATGGCATGGCTAAAAGCTGTCGCGATGAATGTCTGTGACGACTGTCACATTTGCAAAACGTGTTTTCCAAAACAACGCGCTGAGATGGATGACATAGGTCAAATTTCCGATATGGCACGTTTCTTGATGCAAGTCAGAAATCCGGGTCGCAGCTTGAGAGTTAATGCGGCTCTGTTCAGGTAAGTGATTCTGAACACAGAGTTTCATCTGGGAACAATCAAGGGAACCGTGGATTTGCCGATAGCTTTTTGAGCTACGCGCAAAAAACACTCGTCATGCAAACGGGAACGCAACATGCTTGAGAAGCAACTGGATACCGCCTTCATCGCCGAAGAAACGCCGTCACAGATTCTCGATGTGCTGCTTAAGGCCGCCGATAGTGTGCTGGCCAGGTCCAGAGCGCGCACGCTGCGCGCCTATGGCGCCGATATGGAGCCGCGCTACGAACCGGCGCGCGACCCTACCGACATGCGCTTGTGTGCTTGATCGGACAGGCGCGTTTTTAAGACGCGCCTGTCCGAGATCCGCGTATTGAAGGGTTGTCCTCCGCCCTTCACCCGCACGTGCACTCTTGTCTACCTGATGGGCAGCCGTCGGCGCCGTCGCGTTTCCGATGCCACACGGCCGGTTTCACCGGCCGTGCTCTTCCTGGTGACGCTCGTTCTCAAGTTCCGCGAGGTATTCGCGCTGTAGCGCCTCACAGCGTGAATCGTTCACGTCGAGGTTTTCCTCGCCGTATCCGCCCTCCTTGGCCCATGCAGCAAAGGCGGCCCAGTCGGATACCAACACCAGGCGTGGATCGTTGCGTTGCATAAAACCGATCATTGACTGTTCCTCCACAGAAGAAAGAAGAGGGGCGCCGCAGCGCCCCTCTTGGACACACCAGGTTGGCCGAGGCGTCAGTTCGACGTACCCATGCCCGAGCGGGTCTGGCCCTCGCTCAGCGAGGACCGCACGAACCGGTTGTTCTTGTCGAACACCAGCTCGGTGATCTGCGTCTTCGAATCGGTGTGGCCCACGAACGCGCCCGCGAACGGGATGAAGGTCGACGCGCTGACCTGCGAGCTGCCGAAGAGGTAGTTCAGCGTCGTGGTGCCGTCGGAATTGCGGGTGGTCTGCGACGGCTGGCCGAGACGCGCCTCGGCTTCAGCCAGCGTGGTCACGCCCGGCTTGAAGCTGGTGACCACGTTCGGGTCGATCTTGACCCCGGAGGTCGCGCAACCGGCAAGGGCCAGTGCGCCGATGGTGAGCAGAACAAACATGCTGCGCTTGATGTGGTGCATGGTGGTTTCCTGTTTCTGGGGGAGTGAGTGCACCAACGGCGGTGCGGTTGAACGTGGCTTGGCCTTCGGTCAATGGGCGTACTTCAGGAGGAGATTCGCGGGGGAATACTGATCCGTCAGCGGCTCTGCATCCGATGGCGGCACCGCGCTGATATCCGGAAGCACCATCGCGGCAGTGACCTTGGTTGGCGCCAGGTGCGCATCGAGCGCGTGTGCCGTGGCGGCCAGGGTGGCCAGGTCTGGCAGGCCGTCTCGGCCTGCCAGGATGATGCGGTTGCCGCCCATCGAGTCCACTGCGTCGATCGCGCCGAACACGGCCTGGTAAGTCGCCGATTCGTAGGGCGTCAACGCGCCCTGGAACGTGTTGGCGGCCAGCGCGCCCTTCGGTGCCATGATGGCCTTCACCTGCGCCAGGAACTCCACCGAAAGCATGTGCTCGGGGATGTAGTCCTTGTCGAAGGCGTCGATGACGATCACGTCGTAGCGCACCCCTGCCCTGCCCTGTTTGCGTACGAACATGCGCCCGTCGTCGGCGTAGGCATGCAAGTGATCGTCGGGCGTGAAGCCAAAATACTTCTTGGCGACCCTGATGACGCTGGGGTCGAGATCCACTGCGTCGATCCGGGCGTCCGGGTACAGGCGCTGGAACGCCATGGGGAGCATGCCGCCGCCCAGCCCGATCACGAGGATGCGCTGTGGCTTCGGCTGCACGTACAGCACGCTCAGGAGCCCCTGCGTGTAGCGCAGCACCAGCTCCTGCGGATCGGTGAGGTGGACACACGACTGGCGGCCGCTGAAGCGCCCGAAGGTCATGCAGCGATAGCCGTCGCCCTCGCTCACCACGATGTTCCGGTAGAGCGACATTTCCTGATCGATGACCTTCGGTGTATGGAACGTCGACGCCTGCGCTGAAACGCTCAGCGCGACGCCGAGGAGCCACGCCAACCGATTAGTGATTCGGCGCATGGCACGGCACCAGGTGGGTCGATTGACGTAATGCACTCAGCGCGAAAATCAGTGCGGCGATCGCTAGCGTGGAGCCCATGAAGATCAGGAGGATCGTGTTGATCGGCAACCACGCAACCAGGTAGAACGCGGTCAGGATCGTGCCTGCGGCCGAGCCGAACGTGGACACGAAATAGAGGCGCCCGGCCGCCCGGCCCGAGGCCTCGACGCTTCCGATCAGGAGTCGCACGGCGTAGGGCGACACCATGCCCGCGATCACTGTCGGCAAGCCGAACATCAGGAGCGCGCCGAGCAGCGAGCCGTAGCGCGGATCGGGCACGCGGTAGGAGAGCCATTCCCAGGTGAGGGGGCCCAGGGCGATGATCGGGGTGGCGGTGATCGCCTCGCCGATCAGGAGGGCGCACAGAACGGCGAGCGTGGGCTTGGACAACGACAGCTGGCCGCCGAGCAGGTAGCCCAGCGACAGACACGTCATGAACACGGTGATGATCGCACCCCAGACGAACACGCTGGAGCCGAAGAACGGTGCGAGCAGACGTCCGCCCAACAGCTCGATGCCCATCACGTAGAAGCCCGACCAGGCGGCGGCGAGGTAAATGGCGAAGGTGCGCATCATGCCCTGGCCTCGCCGGCTTCGACCGGCTTCTTCGTGTACAAGGCGAACAGCTGGTTTTGCTCCTGTCGTTTGACGGGAACGGCAGCGCCGGGGTGCATGATCTGACTGAAGCGCTGCAACCCGTCGCTGGAGAAAAGGCCCTCGAACGTGGCGCTCGGTTCCGCCTCGACCCAGCCGACAAGCCAAAGCTCCCCCTGCAACTGGCTATCGAAGAGAGCCGGTCTGGGGCCATCCGTGTTCTCGCGGCTGGCGTCGTAAAGCGGGGTGATTTTCAGGTTGCGCATGTCGGTTCTCACTATCGAAATGGCCGGACTGGCCTCTACCGAATTCGCTCGGCAGCGCGACGCGCACGCGTGTCGTCGATGCTCTGCTTCCAGTTGTGGAGCATCAGCAGCGGGGTCTTGAGGTTCTTTTCCTCGCCCTTGAGGGCGAGGATGCCGGGACGTTCCTGCAGGTTCTCGGTCGGCGTGCGGTTCGCGTAACGGACGAAGGCGCTGATCGCCTGCGGCGCCGCGCCTTCCATCAGTTCGAAGGTGTCTTCCGAGGCCTGCACCAGGACCGCCACAGGGATGCGGGGGCCGTGGTAATCCACCGCGGGGTAGGTCTTGATCGCGCAGACGCCCAGCGCGAAGCACGCGTCCTGCTTCACCCAGCCGTGCCACTTGGGCACGGCGTCGTGCAGCGCCCGCTCCGCGTCGTCGATCGACAGGAAGGGCTGCGGGAGGAAGGCGCCGTACATCAGGCGAAACGGCCACATGGCGCGCGTAACTTCGGTCGGGCGCGCGGCATCGCCGATGGCATCAAAGTGGCGATCGAGCGCTTCGACTTCGTTGGTATCGAACAGTCGATCGCGATCAGCCATCTTCGCCAGGGCAAATTGCTTCATGGGTTCAGGGCGCCTCGGCCACGCTGTTGGCTGGAATCAGCGGACAGGCCAAGCGGGCCTGTCCGGAAATGAGGGGGGCGTTGCTGATGCTGCAGGACGGGTTGAAGATGAGATCCAGCCAAGGGACGTGCCTGAGCGCATACGCGCTGGCCTCCGCTACCACGTAGGGGCTGATCACCCCGATGATCGTCGGGGTGGAAAGGCCAGCGACCGGCGGGACGACGAAGGCCATCGCGACGTATTGAAGTGTCTTCTTGATCTTCATGACGGTGGTTCCCCACAGCAATCGAGACTCGTGTTCCGCGAAAAGCGGGCTTCGCAGCCCGCCCTTCGCGCGGCTCGCCGACCCATCAATACGGGATGGGATCGCTGTCGTCCGCACCCACGGCGCCCTGCGGTTCCTGCGTGTTGCCGGTGTAGTTCGGGTCCCGGCCCAGCTTGATTCCCGTGACGACGAACTCGTAGCGGCTGTCCATCAGCGGCTTGCCGCTCTCGTCCTTGCGGGTCTTCGACTCCCACTTCTCCTTGCGCACGTAGCCTTCCACGCGCAGCTCGCGGCCCTTCTTGGCGTACTTCTCGACCACATCGATCAGGCCCGGCGCGTAGACCGAGTAGTCGATCCATTCGACCTTCTCGACTTTCTTGCCGTCCTTGTCCTTGTAGGACGCATCGACGGCAAGGCTGAATTCGGCCACGCGGTTGCCGTTGGTGCCGAAACTGCGGATTTCGGGGTCCGCGCCGAGATTGCCCTCGGCCTGGAAGCGATTGTTCATGCGACTCATGGTGCTGTGCTCCTCGCGACTTGCGGTTGGTAAGAAACGAGTGCGTGAGGCACCCGCTGTTGCAGCCATTTCCCCCACCGGATGGACAGTGGGATCAGCTTGGCTCGGTACTCGGCGTTGTACTTCGGCGTCCTGGAGTGGTAGTTCGCCGCTCGCGTCCAGAAATCCTTGCCGGTGTCTTCAGACAGACGCGTGCGCAACAGCCACGCGGCCAGCTCGGCGTTGTAGCAGCCACGCCACTGCACGGCGTCTTTCGTAATGGCGGGGTAGCGCGCGAACGCGCCGCCGCGATTCCAGTTCGACGAGTTGATCTGGAAGTGCGAAATGTCGATCGAGCCGTTCTTGTTCGTGACCAGCTGGCCGTTCTTCCCTGACTCGATGCTGGCCAGGGCGAGCAGGATGTTCGCCGGCACGTCCTGCTTGTTCGCCGCTTCGATCACACACTCGATCGTGGCGGGATGACGACCATAGAAATCATCGTTGGCCTTCCCAGTCGGCGGCTGGTCGGTGGCCAGCACCATCGTGGGCAAGCTGGCCACCAGCAACACGCCGAGGGCGCGCAGAGCGTGGTTCATACAAACCACCGGCCGCGCCAGAACCAACGACGAAAGGCTCCCGGCTCGAAGACCACGCCGTACGTGACCTGCCAACAGCGGTAGCTGGCCTTGAGCCCGAAGATGAACATCACAGAAGTGAGGATCAGCCAGTTGAGCAGGGCCATGAAACCTGCGCCCAGGGCGATGTTGACGAGAAAGCTCACCAAGAAGAGGGCGGCCATGCCGAAGTACCAACGTGACCGCCAGCGATGACGGCGCATGAGGTCGGCGCGCGAGGTGTCGGCGAGATGCGCCATGGCATCGACCGCCGCCGTACGGCGCGCGGCGCTGAAGACCAGATTGGCCTCCCGGGGGTCGACCGGCGCCGTGAAAGTGCTTTTGCACTTGCGGCAATACCAGCTCGTTTCGACGGCCGTGGGATCGTCCGCCTCGCCGCGTATCAACGTGCCGTTCTGGCAATGCGGGCACACCGGCCACGTCAGTGAGCGGTACAAGTCGCGGATCTGACGCGATCCCAGGCGCAGCATCGGCACGCCCAGAATCGCCGACGGCATACCCCATACCACGTACTTGGCCGTCCGCTTGGTGCCACTCCAGAAACTCATGAGGCCGCCCCGTCCCGTGTACCGTCAAGCCGCTTGGTGCGGCAAAAAGATTGAACGAGGCTATTCTAACAGCAGCGTATATTTTGCCGTCAACTGGTAATTATGCATATGCCATCATAGCGCGACTATTTGCGACCACCACACAGACGAAAGCGCCGCCTCAAGGGCGGCGCAGGCTTTTGATATCGCGTTGCAATTCAGTGCGTTAAACGTGATTTTGGCACATCACCCGTACGCCAGGGCTACATGGTCGAGAAGTCGTCCTGCCCCCTGCTTTCCTCGATCCACCCGATCAGCTTGGTCAGTTCATCGTTGACGTCCTCGACCGAGGCCTTGTCCGGCACCGGTGGGGCGATGTAGCTGGTCTCCTTGGCGATCTGGCTGCGCAGCTCGTCGATGCGATCGCCGGTCTCCCACTTCTCGGCCAGGCTCCCAAAGCGCTGGCCGCGGGAGACCACCTCCATCTCCAGCAGCTTCTCGCGATCGGCAACCGACAGTTGCTGGTCCCAGTTCTCGCCAGGCTCGGCGTCGATCTGCAGCATGAACTGCTTGAGCATGGGGAGGGCGCGCTGGTTGAACGCGGTGCTGTCGTCCTCCGTGAGCAGCAGGTTCGTGGTCACCGTGTCCGTACGGACGGTGATCGCTTCGTCGTCCTCAGCATCGGGCAACGGTTCGGCCGAGATGTAGACCGGTGGCTCGGTGCGAGGCTCCGCCGCCAGCGGTAGCGGCGACAGCCCTGCCGCGGTGCGCTCGCGGATCTCCTCGGCCACCATGTCCAGTGCCCGGTAGGCATTCGCAGTGGTGGCGTCCAGCGCCTCGGCCTGCACTTCCTCTCCCGACCCAGCCTCCTCGGGCCTGGGCTCGGGGCTCACGCCGCCACTGCTACCCGTACCTGCCGGTGCCCTCGCCAAGGCAGGCTGACCGTCCAGATACCAGCCCAGCGCAGCGCGGGCCACGTCGGTGCGGTTGAGCTTGGGCTTCGATGGATTGATGTGATTGCTTTCCAGCAAGACGTGCATGCCCGAGAGAATCGGGTCGCCCTTCACGGCACTCTTCAGCGTGGTCGCGAAGGTGCCTTCCAGCAGCGCTCGGCGCAACGCTTCGTAGGCCTGCCGATTCCTCGGCAGATCCGCGGGTTCCGGCGTCTCCACCGGGATGAAGTCGTTGATGCGCATCTCGCGTGGCGTCGGGCCCGCGGTATAAAAGCCCATGCCGCGAATCACGCGCACGCCACCGGACAGACCCTTGTTCTCCTTCTTGCCGATGATGAAGGTGAACTCGCCGTTCTCCTGCATCGCCAGATCGTCGTAGTTGAGGCGCGAGCCGTCCTTGATCGAGATGCTGTCGCGGCTACGGAATGTCTCGCTGGTCATGCCCATCCCGCGGTCATAGCCGTCGACCAGCGCAGAGCCCGCCTCGGCAGCAGCACCATTAATGCGACGCCAAGTCTCCGACTCCTGGCCGGAGGTGATGCGGCCGACCGCACGCACGTTGGTGTTTTCCCACGTGGCGTCGGCCTCTTCGGCGCTGGACTTCTTGAGGCTGGAGAAGTCCTGCGCCGCGAAGGTCACCGAGAAGCCCAGCGAGCGGGCCTGCGCCGGGGCCACCGCGAAACCGATCACGGCGTAGTAGCCGTACTCGTCGAGGATGCAATAGAACGGGAACTCGGCGTTGGTGGGGCGCGACTCGATGATCTCGCGGATAACGCCCTCGACCCGATTGCCCAGGCAACCGGCCATCATTTGCTTGATGGAGCCGACGATCATCTTGCCAAGCATGCGCAAGCTGTCCGGCGCACGCTCCAGCGCGGGCAGAAGCACGGTCAGGAGGCGACGGCGCACCACGACGTCGAAGAAGTCCACATCGCCCACGCGGGTCTTGAAGATGTGGCCGTAGTTGAAGTTCAGGTCGTTGAAGATGCGGGTGAGCTGCATGACGATGAAGCCATGCTGTTCCAGCGTCTTCTGTTCCTGCTTCTTGAGCTTGGACTTCTGGTAGCCCGGCAGCGTCAGCAGGTACGAGCGCAACGGGGCGACAATCACGTCGAACATCTCGCCGTACTTGCCGTTGTGCTCGAACACCAGCTCTTCGAGCATGTTCAGCTCGAAGTATTCCAGGTACTTCTCGGGGCTGAGGTTGATGTAGCCCTTGTCGCGCAGGTAGGTCAGCGGACGGGTCAGCGCGGCCACGAACGAGATCGCGCGGCCCTTCCACATGTCGCCGCCGCCGCCGGAGTCATCCATCAGCGCGACGATCAACTCGATGAGCATACCCGACGAGGTATTGCCCATGATGTTCATGTTGTTCGTCACCTTGTCGGCCTGCTTCTCCACGAAGTCGCGGCCGGAGGTGATGAAGTTGATGATCAGCAGGTCGTCTTCGCGGCCCAGGTAACGGGCCAGGCGGAAGATCTCTTTCTGCAGCTTGGGGTCGCCCTTGCCGTCGACGTAGATGAAGCCCGTGTTCTGCACCAAGGCGTTGAACACCAGGCCCAGCAGGAACTCGGTATTGTGGGTGACCAGGTTGTTGTCAGTGATGTACAGGTGCTGCGGGTGGTCGATCTCGATGCAGCGACAGAGGTAACGGCCTGCGTGCTCGACCTTCCAGATCCGGGTCCAGCGCTCGAACTTCGCACCGCCGCCCTTGCGGCGGCGAACCTGCGGAAGCATGACGCGAGCGCCCTTCTCCAACAGGGCGCCGATGGCGTCGGTGGTGACGGTCTGGGCGCTCTCGGAGCCAGCCCTGTCGCGCACCAGCACGCGCCACAGGTGGTCGCCCGTGCCCTGGGCCCAGCGACCATTCTTCGCGCGGACGGTGAAGACCTCCTGCTCGCCCTGCTCGATCACGCGCAGGATGCGCGCCTGCTTGCCGTCGGGCGTGCAGACGATGCCGCCCTCCTCGGCCTGTTCCATGCGCATCCAGCCCTTCGGTGTCAGGATGCGTGCGTGGTAGGGCTGCGGCTTGCCGGAACCGGTGGTGCCAAGGACCAGCATGTGGGTACGCAGATCGGAGTCGGTGGAGTACACCTGCTCCTTCGTCTCGTTGTCGTTGCCCAGCAACGTGATGCCGGCGCCCTTCTTCTGACCGCCCGGAATGGAACCGTCCTTGAGATCCGCGATCTTGGGGACACGGAAGGGAAAATCAAAAGCGCGCTTCTCGGGGCGGGCGTACTCGCTTCGGCGGTAGAGAAACGCCATGAACAACGCCAATTCTCCACCGAAGGGGACGCGTGCCACGACCATCACCAGCGCGAACAGGGCGATCATGGAGGCACCGACAATCCCGCCTTCGCTGGACTGCAGGAATTCCTTCAGCTTGACGCCAGAGCGCCGTGTATCCTTCCGGCGCTGTGAAGCACGCACTTCGTGCTGGCGTGATACGCCTTTGTATGTCGGCATCGACCGCTCTCCCCTTCCCTGTTTACGCCGCCTGTGAAAGGTCGTGGCGGTAAGCGTCCAAAAGCTGCTTGGCCACGCCTTCGATCACCGAGTTGACCTGATCGTCGTCCACGAAGGTCTGGCCCACGAATTGCTCCGACTTCAGACGATCGATCAGCTTCTTGCAGCCGCCATTGGGGAAGTGCCTGGCCAGCAGACGGCGGGCGTCGCTCTTGGGCATCGCCGCATACAGGAGGTCGCGCAGCTTGCGGTCTTCGGCGGTGGTGGAAAGCGCCCACAGGCGCATCGGGCCGATGCTGCAGGTGTAGAGCTGGCTGAATTCACCTTCCTTCGTGACGAACTTCGCCAGAAACGTCGTACCGCTGCCGTCGTCCGCCGGGCCATGCACGTAATCAACCAGGGCACGTTCTTCCACGGGGGTGAGGCCGATGTTGTCGCGCATCCATGTGCGGGTGGCCTCGGTACCGGCGTCCAAAATGAAGAGCGACGTGGCGATCTTGCCGATCTCGCCGAAGTCTTCCATCAGCTGCGACGCCAGGCAGATTTCCATCTGCCACTTGCGCGACACGCGACCGTCGGTCATCAGCTGCTCGCGCAAGCCCACATGGCCCTCGGTCATGTGCAACTCGTCCATGCACAACACCTTGTATTCGTCCACCAGCTCCGTGATGAGGCGCTGGTAGTACGGCTTGGCGTGGTCGTCGAAGAACGGCAGGTCTTCCAGGCTGAAAGCCAGCTTTTTCATGAAACTCTGGCGTGCGACCATGTACATCAGCGCCGTCTGCTTCTTGGCGGCATCCGATCCCTTCATGGCGACATCTTGCAGGTCCAGTGCAGCGATGCGCGCTGAAGCGATGTCGAAGCACGTCACGCTGGAGAACACCGGGAAGTCGGCCACGGCTTCACGCACCCCCGTCGTGAAACTGCCCCACACCTCCTTGCCGCGTTCCGTCATCTGGTATTCCTTGCGGATCTCCTCGTTGTTGGCCACTTCGGTCAGGTCAATGAGGGCGGGCACGGCGTAGCGCTGCGCGATTTCCGCCTCGTAGTACATCTTGGCCGCGAAGAGGGCGTCCACGATCTCCCACCAGCACGTGGCAGGCATCACATGGAAGCCGATCTCGGCTATGGCTGCGTCCACGACCTTATTCAGGTTGGCGTTGTACTTCTTGGGGCTTGCCTTGTCGGACCGGTTGTCGCATCGGGCGAACGCCATGTCGATCATGCGGCCGATAAAGGCGGACATGCCTTCGATCGGCGCGCCTTTGCGTTCCGCCGCCGTGACCAACGTGGTGAGGAAGGTCTTCTGGAACTCGCGATCCCGCGGCAGGGGCTTGCGCATCGTGAGCGGCGTATCCAGCACATTGATGCAGTCGGCCTTGCTGTTCTGCAGGCGCTTGTAAAGCACCAGGTGCTTCTGGTCGATCGGCAGCGAATCGCGCACGAGGTCGATGAAACCCGACGACGACACACCGATATCGATGATGCCGATGTAGGGAAGCTTCGTGAGGCCCGGCAGTACGCAGGATTCCACGTTGTTGTGGTTCATCAGCACCGACTTGCCCGATCCCGGCTTCCCTCCGATCAGGGTGATCCACGTGGTCTGCTGCGAGGAGAAGCGCTGGTACTTGAGCGCCTTCCCGTCGAGGCTGCGGAAAAGCGTGGAGCCCCGCGAGAAGGGGGAAGCCGGACGCGAGAGAGGCAGCACGGCGATCGCGTCGTACAGCGGCGGTGCTGCCACGGTGCCGAAAGCGCGCGGTGACAGGGCCAGGGCGTTGGCCTGGATCGCCGTCATGGGGTTGCCGCTCTTCTCGGCCAACTGCATGTTGCCCCACCCCTGCAAGGTACGGGTGAGCTTGTTCTTGCGGATCTGCAGCTCGCGCACGCCCTCGGGTGTGTCGTCACTCCAGGTCATGCAGTTGATGTTGAGCTTGGCGATGACTTCGCCGTCACGCTTGCGCTCACGCAGCAGGCGGAGCGCTGCCATGATGTTGCGGTTCGTCTCGCTGGTGAAGCCGAGGACGCCCGCCAGGATCTCCTTCATCGCGAAGGCACCCACACCGTCGCCACGGAGCATGAACGAGATCGAGTAGGGCATGGCGCGCATGCCCCCCTGGTGATTCGTGGACGCCTGGTTGAGGCTGTTGAAGAGCGTAGCGAAGAATTGTGGATCGCTGGGCGGCATCGTCATCATCAGCGGCGCGTACACGCGACCGGCGATGCGCACCGTCGAGGGATCGGGTAGCAACGCATCTTTCTTGCTGCCGAACTTGCCCACGTTCGTCATGATTTGCGATGGAAGCGTCGGGAAGCCTACAGCGGATGCATCGTGGGCCGGGCCGCCTTCCTTCCAGCGGAAGGTGATGGCGTCGCCTGGCAGGGCTGGTCGCCACGTCCGGGCGGTGGCATCGGGCACCATGCTCTTGCGCACGGCACGGATGGCGTCGTGCACGGGCAGTATCTCCAACGCACAGCCAAGCTGTGGCGAGCGCAAGTCGGAGGTGATCTTGCTGACGAAAGCCGTGTGCCGATCGCGCAGATAGCCGATCGGGCGGAGCAGATTCTGCGCGTCGCCCATCGCAGGCCAGTTCACCTCCGCGCGGAATTCGTTGTTTTCCCGTGCGGCCTGCCTCTTCTCGATCGGGTCCAGGAGCGCCGGGCGGGACCAGAACACCAGGTAGCACGCCTCGTCGTAGACGTAGCGAGCATAGGTGTCGGTGCCTTCGGTAATCAGGTCAACAATGGACAGGCCGATCTTCGATGCCGTGACCAGCTGCTGCTGGCTGGTCGCCGTCAGGGTTTCCGAGGCATCCAGATCACGGCGGAAGAGCACCTGCAGCTGATGCCCGTTGCCGCGCCCAAGAAACGGGGTCAACGATGCCGTGAGGTGGCGAATCATCGCAATGTAGTCATCGCGCCCCATCAGGGTCTTGGTGCCATGGAATTCGCAGATGGTCGCCATCGAGCCGTCGCTGTAGACCAGCGTATGGTCATCGTTGATCGTCTCCAGCTCGCAGTAGTCCTCCACGTCTGTCTTCAGGAGCGTGAGCAGGTGCAGGAACATCGCTTCGGCTTTGTTGAAAAACTGACTCATGACGATTTGCTTCCTGTGGTGGTTCCGCGAACCAGCTCGGTGACGAGCCGGGTCCGCTCGGCGTCGGAAAGGTCATGCCGGAGCACGATCAAGTCCATGTCCAGGATTTCCTGGGCGGAGGCCTTCATTCGGAAAAACTGCTCGATCGTGGCGAGTTGGTCGGCCATGGTGGCCCGGGCCTCGGGCACATCGCTCATGCCGCACCTCGCGTCTGGGTGATGCGGTGGGCCGGTGGCAAGAGCCCGGTTTCGGAGGCCATGGCCAAGGTGCGTTGCAGGCCGCCGCTGGCCGGATAGCGCAAAACGACGCTCCCCACGCCATAGCTGGATACGGTGAGCCCACGCGCATGCAGTTTCTGCGCGAAGTCGAACATGCGCAGGCGATCCGCTGCGCGCAGCCAGGCGGCGGCGACGCTCCAGCGTGTCTCATTGAGGCGGTACGGCATGGCGTTGGTGAAGGCCGTCCACATCTGTTCGGCCAACAACCCGCAGGTCAGCGACAGCTCTGCCATGTGCTCATTCGGGAGCTGGTCGTAGACCTCCAGGCGAGTGGCGGGCAACCTGCAGACAAGGGCTGCCTTCACCGTGATATCCGCGTACTGGCGGAACAGACGCCACTCGGTATCCGTCAGCCACTCCCGCGGTGCTTTGGCGCCGGAGGACCAGCTCAGGACGTCGGACACCATTGGCTGGACATTGGCCACGGACGCCTTCACCAGGAAAGGAGTCTCCAGTGAGTCCAGCCAATCCTCGCTGCGCTTCTTGAGTGCGGAGGGGTTTTCCATCTCCCAGCCCATGTCGCTGGGCACTGGCGTGGACAGCACTGCCCGGGCGTGCTGCAGGCGGTTGCAGCGCACGGTGACCGTCGGCGACCCCTGATGGTAATTGTTGGTGTGAACCACCCTTACCGCCGGGTGCTGTGCGATGGGCGGAATGACCGGGTAAAACTCGTTGGGGAAGGCGCAGCGTGGGACCTGCAGCGCTTCGCTGAAATCGTGGTTGAGCTTGGGATGCGACAGAACAACGCCGTAGCGCTCTTGTGCCTGCTTCGTGACGCGCTGGGCCACCTGTGCGAGCACGGAGACCATCTCGTCCGGCGGCAGGTTGTCGGGGCCGATACCCAGTTCCGCGATCAGGCCGTGGAACTGGGTTCGCAGCCATTCGGCGTTCCGGAAGTTGGCGTGACGGCCGAGCCCCACGCGAATGAACTGGGCATAGTCGAGGTTGGTGTACCAGATCATGTCGCTGGGCAAGTCGTGCACGGAGCTGATGCGTCGGGCCTTGCCGCCGCTGATAGACGCCCAACCCGTTTCCAGTGACATGATCGAGCGATCGCGCCCGGTGACGTTGTTGGTCCCGTCAAAGAAGACTGCGCCAACGCGAAGGCTGGACAGGGATGTTGCCGGTGCGCTCATCCCTGCTCCACCATCTGGTGATAGAGCTTGATCGCGGTCTCCGAATGCATGATGGCCTTCATGTTGGCGGCGTAGTAATCCAGCTGGCCGGGATGAAAGGCTTCCCGCGTGGCTACGAGCCGCAGATCCTGGAAGTGGATGCCGCGATTGTCGAAAATGTCGTCATGTTCCGAGAGCATGGGTGCCAGCACCAGGGGCTGACTGAAGTCCGTACCCACGAACGTGCGCTTGGCCAGATCCGAACCACGCGACTCGAAGATGGCCAAGAGGCTGGTGTACTTGTCGCGGACTGGCTGGGCCTCGATCAGATCGCCCACATAGATGGTGCGAACGATGTGGTTGACCTCGGTCTGGGTCAGTTCCGGCAGCGCGGCGAAGTACCCAGCGCCGCGCATGCCCGCCAAGCCCACATGAAAGACCTGGTGGCACAAGGTGCAGACGGTGACTAGGTTGTCGACGGTGTTGTGCTTGTGATCGTCGTCGAGATGGTGCACTTCCTGATACTTCGAAGACCGGAAGTGGCAGAAACAGCACGCGTGCCCGTCGCGCTTGAGCACTTCGGTGCGGATGGTGTCAAAGGCCTTGTCGGCGATGTCCGCGTGCTCATCATCCTTGCGCCAGAGCTTACGCTTGACGCCCATCAACGGCTGCGACGCGCGCCGGTTCAGGTGACCGGCCATGCGATCGGTAACGCTGGCGATGGTGGGGGTAGGTGCGCTCACGGATTCATCCTGATGTTTCATGCGAGGTATGGCGCGGTCATACCGCCGCGCCATACCTCCCGCATCACAACGTAAGTCCTGGCCGCCGTCAGGCGGCCAGCGTGTTGTGGACGATCCAGACGATCATCGAGACCATGGTCATCGCGCCGCCGCAGATGAGGCCGACCACCGCGCCTGTCGGCTTCTCGCGCTCTTCTTTGGACGCACGATGCAGGGCGAGGATGGACATACCCGCCATGATGATGCCGACCAGCGCGAAGATGCCGAGGAGGACCGTGGTGCCAACCTGACGCGCGGAATCGATATTCGTCGCGACGCTGTTGAAATTCTTGCCTCCGCTGGAGTCCTGCGTGGCGTCGGTGGCCTGCACGGCGAACACAGGCGGTGCGAGCACGAACATGGCGACGGCGACCGCCAGGAGGTAGGCGCGGTGATGGATCGGCAAGCCGCCACCGCGGGTGGGAGAACGGAAAAGAGCCAAAAGGGACATGGGTGCAACTCCTTAACTAGTGGTTGTGATTACGGGTACTGCGGTCTTGCGGTGGAGCCATCCCCAGCGCTAGTTCGATGAGCCTGCAAAGGCGCCGAGGATGTTGAAACCGATGAGGTGGTGGACGCCTTCGGCGAAGAGCTGGAAATTCCAGGCAATGAGGCCGCCGACGAGAAACCCCCACGCCACCGTCGGCGCGCCCGGCTCTTGCCCGTGGGCTCGCTTGTTCATCATGAAAAGGCTCTTGGCAACCGCACAGAACCCCATCAGCTGGATCAGGGCCAATATGCCGTGCACGGCGACGGTGGCTTCATCGGCCATGGTGTTGCCACCGGTTTGATAGGCCATCAGGCGCGAGGTCACCTGGGTCCCGGTCGCGGTGCGGGTGGCGATGCCGATCAGCTCTAGCGTGCTGAGTGATATCAGGGCGGCACCGATGATCAGCTGCACCGTCGCGCTGCCCACCGTGAAGCGTTGGGCGCCCGGCAGGAAGCGCGCAGCGTTTTCATTCGAGGTGCAGTAGAACTCCATGATCGCCATGCCGGTGAGCCATATACCGGCCAGCGCCATCAGGCCTTGCATCACCTGAATGATGGTCGGCGCAATGGCGCCGACGTTGATGAGGATGTCCATCAAATCAGGCATGCCGCTACCACTGTTCATTGGGAAATTCCTTTGTTCTTACTGAGTGCTCAGTGCGACTTGCCGGGTACGACGTAGATGCCAGAATCCGCGCTCATGGCCTCGATGCGTGCGGGCTCGATGGCCTGCGGCAGGTCCTCGCCCACGGAGCGTGTGGTCTCGACACCGTTGACGCGCAGCCAGGCGCGCTTGCTGACAACAGCCTCGGTTTGGTAGCCGGTGCGGCGCGGAATGGATTTAGCGGTGCGTGCCAGACGCTTGGTTTCCGACACGCGTGGCTTTTCAGTGGGCTTCACTATCTCTACCGGACCGACACTGGGGTGCTCCAGGGCGGATACACGATCGGCGAGTGCGTTCACCCCACCCTGGATCGTGTTGAAGTTCTGCATGATGGCTTGGTTGTTCTGCTGGGTTTTCTGGCCCTGCTGGTCCAGCTGCTGCTGCAGGGCATCGAGTTTGTCGGAGAACTGGCGCAGCTGGTCGTCCAGCAAACCGTCGTTACGCGAACGCGATGCCGTTCCGGTGCGCGATGGCACATTCATGGGCTGAGTCGTCATGGGCTCACTGGGAACGACATTCACCAGAGTGCTTGTACTCGTCGCACGCTGTTTCTTGACGACGTTCACCGCGATCAAGGTGATGATGAGTACGACGAAAAATCCGCCGAACATGACGCCCACGATCTTGCCGATTGACCAGTCTTTGAGTGCCATGAGCGATCCTTATTGCTGCGCAGCCGACGGTGCATACACGTCGGAGAGGAAGTAGAGAACCATTCCCTGGTTGGCAGGGGTGGAATACGTTGCCGGGCGGTTGAAGCCCTTCTGGATCTCGCCGCCAGCATTGGTGCCCATCTGGCCCAGCGCGCGGCCGATCACCTGCTTGTTGGACGGTGCTTCATTCGTCTGCAGCACCGTGCCGTTGGCGGTGACCACTGCCGTCCCCTGCTGGTAGCTGTAAGCCTCGCCGTAGCCTTGGAAGAGCGACGCCACGGCCAGCGCGGTGTAGCGCGAAATGGTGTGGTGGTTGACGCTCTCGGCGATGCCCTGCGCCATGTCCGATTCGCGCAGCAGCACGCCGTCGATCTTCATCGTGGGGCGGCTGTCTTGGGGCGCGAGTGTCGTGCAGTGGGCGCGGATGTTGTCGGGCGCTTGGTCGATATTGCAAATGACTTGTGCGCCGCTCCACGTGCCACCGCGGACCGTACCGAAGAGCTGGCCGCCGTGGTCGGTGTTCACCACTGAATTGGTGGTGATGTAGAGCGAATTGCCCGTCTTGATCAGCGGCGGGCCCTTCGCCGTGCCAGCTTCGTCCAACTTGGACGACTTGCCGTCGCTCGATGTGGCGCTGCCGCCCACGGCGGAACCATCCGGCGAAGGCGGAGCATCGCTGGTATCACGGGCATAGGTGAAAGCCCGGTAACCGCTGTACTTGATCTGATTCTGGTTGCCCACGCCCAGGATTTCCTCGGCTTGGCTTATCACGCGATCGCGGGTCTTGTCGACCCATTGGTCACGGTCCGCCACGGCCTTGTGGAAGGCGTCCATATGCGCCTTCTCGGCATCCTGCTGGGCCTTCTGCTGCTCGGGCGTCTGCGCCGAATTGTCGGCGGGTGCGGCGCCATCATGGCCGTCGTACCCGTGCGCGGCGGCGTCACTTACGCCGTTGCTCGAAGGCGCAACGCCACCAATTGGAACCAATCCCTGGGGTGCGCCCTGCCCTGCTGTCGCGGCGGCCGGTGCCTTGGGGCGTGCGCTCGTGGTGTCCACGCCATCGACATCGAAGCTTGCGCTTGGCGCATTGCCATTGAGGGTTGTCGACTGCTTGTTCTTGGCGATCACCGGATCGAACGATGTCTGATAGTCCTTGCCGGCGGCATGGGCCTCAGCGGCCTCCTTCTGGGAGACCTCCGCGTGCCGCTTCATTTCCTCGGGCGTCACTGGTTTCGTGGAAACGGTAGCGGCGGGTGCACCAGGAACGTCAATGGATGCATCACTTTTCGCCACGTCGCTCTTATGGGAGCAACTGCGGATGCCGATCATCAGGAATACAGCAAGGACGATGGCCACCAAGATCATGGCGATCCGGCCCGGACCTTGCCCGAACGTGTGTTTGATGTTCGCCGCGCGCTCGGCACGTTTGTCGTGTTTGGGAGCCATCGGCTGACGGCCCATGCCGATACTGCTCTCGGCATCGCCCACCTCGACTTCGAAGCCCTGGTTTTCCGGCAAAGGGATTTCTTCACTCATTCCTGCGGCCCCTGCTGGATGAAAACGGTGACGGCTTGGCCGCCCGTGAGGAGCGTGACGCTGTTGTGCATCTGGGCGAACTTGTAGACCGTCACGCCCGAGGTGCTACGTGCCGCGTTCGTGTAAGCCGGATACTGCGCATCGCCGCGTGCACGCACGTACATGGCACGCTGGTACGACCAGGCTTCCGTGCCGTCCATGCCGGTGACGGTGAGGCGCTGTGCGCCCTCCGGCGGTACGTCGTCCAGGAATTCCATCATCGCCGTGTCCTGCGAAGGCACCGCGCTGAACGTGATGTCGTCCTTCGCATCCGGGTTGTGGCCCGGGATCTTCGCGTCCACGCGCATGTCCACTTCCTTCTGTGCGCTGGTCAGCACGAAGATCACCGGAGTTGCCAGGCCGAGTAGCGTCACCGTGACGTTGCCGTAGGCGGCAGGCGTGGCGGCCTCGATGGTCAGCACATTGGTGAGCCTGGGGCCGGTGGCTTTCCCGCCTGGTGCGGCGTTTTGCACGGACATCGTGCCGCCGTTCTGCTGGCACTGATCGATGATGAAGAAATCGCAGTTCACCGAGACCTTTTCGATGACCCATGGATTGCCGCTCATGTCGGAGAACACGATGGACGACTGCTGGCCTTGCGTCAGACGCAGGACCGGCGGCGTGACGCCGGGGTCGAGACTCACGGCCAGCGTGCGCGTCACCGGCTGCGGCGGCGAAACGTAGGGCGTCGCCTTCAGACGTTCCTTGTCGATGCGCAGCTGCTTCAATCGCTCCACCTGCTCCGGCGTGAGCTGCAGCTGGTCGAGCATGTTGAGGGTATCGTCGGTGACCTGCGCCGCCGACGGATACACCACCTTCGTGGTGCCCACGTCCTTGCCCAGTCCGCTCGCGGGTGCTTGGTCGGCGGCCTGCGCAGGTTGTCCGCCGTGGGGGGACGGCGGTGCGGTTTGTGCCGAGGCCTGGTTCGCCATGGCGAAGCAGAGCACGGCAACCAGTCCCAACAGGGGACTGCAGGGCATCGGTGGCCGTACCTTGCAGGCGCGTGGAGCGTTACCGCGATCCATGTGGATCATTGACCGCTGCCTCCCAGGTACGCAGAGAGGTTGATCCTGTCGACCAAGATGCCTTTGCTGTTAAGACGCGTGGCGGGAACGCGTACCACGCGCACGATGGCGTTGAACTGCTGACGGCTGACCGGCTGCTGCTCCCCGTTCTGGTAAAAGCTGATCCACATCGGCACCACGACCTCCCACCAATCGCGCAGCTGCTCGTCCTTGCCCTCGCGTTGAAGCTGGGGATCGTTCATCAACGTGGCACGCAGGGCCAGGCGCCCTTTCAGCACCTTGTCGAGGTTCTGCGACGCATCGAGGGACCGCCAGAAAGCTTTCTTCCCTTCGTCGGTGAACCACCGGCCCGCGACATCATTCAAGGTCTGGCGGTAGTTCACGTAGTCATACGAATACGCGTGCAGCACCGCATCACGTGCGAAGTCCGTAACTTCAGGTTCCATGATGTCCGGCGAAACCTGCGAGTTGACCTCGCAAATCGCACGGTTGTCCGTGGTCGGGATGTAGCGGTATTTCGGGAAGAAGAAGACCCAAACACCGAAGAACACGAGGAGGGTCAGCGCCATGATCAGATTGACCGTCCACATACGAGCCAGACGCGCACGCTGATCCTTGACGGTCAATCGCAAACCGGCAGCTTCGCGCAGCAGTGCGCCTACCGCTGATCGGTCGCCATCTTTGGACAGCGCCTCCTGCTGCATGGCATCCAATGCTTCAGGGGAGAGGCTATCGCCGCCACCGGCCTTGGCGGCCGGTTTCGTGGGCTTACTGGGCATCGCTGATGGCTCCTGTGGTGCCGTCCAGCACGCAAACGTGACTGGTCCCGTCGGTGAAGATGACGTTCTCGAAGTTGAGGTAGGTGAACGTGGCTGCCGTGGCGATCGCGATCGCCACGATCAGCACGATCGCGATCCACTCGCCTGCCGTGAGGACAAAGGCCAGCCAAGCGGAGTACCGACGCAGCGCGCGAAGATCGATCCGCTCCCCGGTATTGCCCCAGGTGGACACATCCCCCGGTATGAATGGTGCGCTCAATTGGCAGTCCTCAAAAACTGAAAATCTGCAAGAATCAACAAAAGTCCGAACGATGTGATTTTTACATCCCAGAGGCACCCGTGGCAAGGCATATGCGCCATCGTTTTCCAATGTCGTGAAGAACCCCCCAGCATCGATCAAGGAGCCTGGGCAGACATGGTGCGAACATGGTGTAGAGCCAGTATGGGCATCAGTTCCTTGGAAGAAATCGGGGTCGCTTGGTGCGCGTTTGATGCGCACATGGTGCGTTTATGGTGCCGCCTGAGCCGCCGACATGGTGCGCATTTTATCGTAGACGATGTTTGATTCTGCCTATGTGTGGCGTTCCGCCGTACACCGCCAGGTGCTCAAGCGACAAAAACGAAGCCGCCCCGGATCGATCGACTCGATCCGGGGCGGCTTCGTTTGATACTGCGCCAATCGGTCGATCCTGTACTGCTTCGGCCGATTGGTGGCACTTAGTGTTTCATCGTACGAGAGGCGGTGTCTCGGGAATCAGTACGGGCGGAGCCAGGCGCTCGTGTCGCGGCGCAGGGCCTCGCTGGGGGTCGGCTGGATCTTCGTCCGGATCACCTTGACGGCTGCTACGCTTTCAGGGGATGGACGGAACGCGTTTTCTGCCCAACCGTTCGATTTCTTGCCGTAATGCTTTTTTGCGGTCGATGTACTGACATGGCCGAAGAACGCGGCCACTTCCAGATCGGTCATCCCCGAGCGCTTGCAGTTGGCCACAGCCTGATGCCGGGTGCTGTACAACGTTGGCCGGGACCCGCGGTCGTAACCCTTCTTCCGCCACGCCTTGGTCATGACGTGCTGAAGGGAGGCATAAAACTCGTGGCTGATGTCCTCGATCGGCGTTTCGGCTGGGAACCGTTCGGCGTAGCGCCGGACGATCTCCAGGTAATGCCGGATCGTGGCGGCCTCATCCACGGTGGCGTTGATCAGCAGAATGTCGCGTGCCTCGCCGTTGGCGCGCCCGTGCGTGTTCTTGGCGTTGTGGACGTGGAGAGCCAGCACAGCCTGGTGATCACCAATGGAACGACCATCGGCATACAAGTAGCTGCAGAGCGCGGCCTGGAACCACTCGATGGGCCGGAGGCCCACCAGCAGGTTGGCTCGAACGAAGGCAAGGGCGATCCCTGCATTCTGGGATCGCGTGGCTTCCCGCGTGTAGTCCGTCAGATCCGTCAAGGCCTGCTTGCTGAAGAACTTCAGCTTGGTGCCTGACGTATTGGTGGTTCGCTTGGGCAGCAATTTGGCATCCAACCGGATGATGCGATCGAATGCCCGTCCGTATTCGGAGATGTCGCCATCGCCCGCAAACAACGCGGATGCGCCTGATGTCAACCAGTGCAGCGCGGATGCTTTCAGCAAACGCCCCGTCGACCGGGCGTACCGCCCTGTCTCGAACGAGGTTTCCAGGAAGCCCGCAAGCGTGGTGGGGGACAGGGCGCCGCCACCCGCCGTAATGTGGTTCCCCATGATGGTGATGCGCTTGGCATAGTCCTCCAAGGTGCGCATCGAGAGGTTTTCGCCGATGCCATCGCCCTGATGGAGGCGCTCCATCAGCGACGGTGGCGAAGGGGGAGATACGGCGTCGTTGAAATGTTCCGTCGTCATTGCATAGATCCTGAAATGGGTTCCGCGCGAGAAAGCCGGCTTGATGCGTGAGCGGATGGCGATACCCGCCCTACCCCCCAGCGCTCTCTTCGGGCTCGAACCCCGGTGCACCCCTTTCCTGAAGCCACGCCTTGAGCTGGTCACGATCCGGTCGCCCGTACCGACGCCGGTAGCCCTCCACCGTTTCGGCGACGGCGGCTTGCTGGGCCTCCGTGATGCGCTTGGCGCTGTAGGCGAACTCCGTGCTCAGCGCTGCGGACTGGCCCGCCGTACGCCGCTGCTCGGAAACCGTCTGGATCAGCATGCCCATGACCCGGAGGTTCTGGACGTTGCGCAGGTCATGGTCGATCAGGACGTCCAGAACCAGCGTCCATTCATCGAGCGACCAGCTCGGGAGCGAGGCTCGGGTGATGTAGGCGTATCGGGCCGCCAGGTTGTCCACCACGTGGGAGAGCCCTTCGTTGCGGCGCCGTGGGCCGAGGCCGCTCACATAGGCCTGCAGCGCGGCGCCGGGCCAGATGCTGGTGGGTTTCTTGGGAACTTCGGGGTCCATGTTGGATACCTACGTGTGACCTATTTTGCAAATAGTATTACATGACTATGCCGCTAGTTGAAAGATAGTCGGTGCGCACGAAATACCGCATCGCCGAGGCTGCTAGCCCTGCATGGCAGCGTGACACGAATTCCTTGAAAATCAATGTGTTGAGGTTTTTCGCCACGCTGTGCCCCGGAGCGCGTGAAACAAAGTGTTCCACGGAACGATGTTCCACGGCATGCAACATATTGATTTTGTTGGCATCACGTATGTGACAGATGCTTGACCTCCCCAAGAGCCCGGTGGAAGGGGTGTTAGCCAGGAAGAAGCCGGATGGTGCCTTCGTCTGGCAGGTGGTACTGCGTTGAATGGTGCCACCCGATGGTCTCGTGTCCCAGTTGGGACAGTATCGGTTGGCGGAACCTCCGCGGGCCTCCGGCGGTGTCCCAACTGGGACACGCCGATCGGGGTAGCGCCCAGCGACGATGCGCACCGCGGCAACTCGGCGGGTTCGTGACAGCGCGAGCTGGCATGCCATGGGGCGCTGCAGTGTCGATCGCGGTGCCGTTCTTCGCGGTTCCGAAGCGATGGCGCTTCCCTGCCCTTCCTCGCAATCAGCGGCAGAACCTCGGATCTGTCCCAACTGGGACAGCGTGATCTTTGGCTTTTCATCTTTCTCGTCATCAACGAACGAAACCAAGTTGTAGTTAGTTCGAAGAGATAGAGTTTTATTGAAGAGCTGGTAAGAGCCAGAGCAAAGCGTTTTAGCGCCCTCGTTTGTGTGCATGGCACTTCTCCGTAGTCGATGCCTGTGCATCAGATCGTGCCCTCTGCGCCCCGATGCACTGCGCCGTACCAGTCCCTCGTGAAAGTCCAGGGGAGCATCCACCGCCCTTGCGCGACCAAGGAGCGGGCAGCTCGTATACCGGCGTGGGTATCACCTCGGCCGAGGTTACATTTGCTGATCATGAAGGCGATCTGATCCAACAGGCCGTCGGCAAGCGTCGAAGACTCCGCCATAGCTTCCTGCTCGGCTTGTCCCAACTGGGACAGCGCCCCCTTGTCCACCAGCGCATCGAACTGCGAGCGGACTTGAAGGAGCGCGGTCGCGATGGATTTGGGGGCCTTGGTTGGCACCGGCTTCATGCACGGCGGAGCCTTCGTCTGCAACTTGGCCTCGCGCAATCTCTCGCGCAATCTCATGCTGAGCACGAAGGCCTTTTCGTCGTCGGAAAGATCCCATGCTGGGTCGATGACGTCGGCCGTCAGCCTGCCCTGCAAGGCATCGTAGCGTGCTTGAAACGGTAGCTTGGCCAGCGCTTGCGACTGCAGTTCTGGTGAGTAGGTCGGTGCAGCGGGCGGCGCTGGTTCGGCTGGTGTGACCCGTTCGGTCTCGTAGGACGGTCTCGAAGCCGTGGCACTCCTGTCGCCGACGGGAGCCTGGCTCTGCTGCTGTTCCAACTTGGACGGTCCTGCTGTCCCAGTTGGGACAACAGGACGACGGTCCCCGATGGCGGGCGCGGGGCCGGATCGTTTTCCTGCAGCCTGAAGGACGACATGCAGCGCGATGCCTTCGAGGCACGTGCGCGTGGGTGCGCCGCGCTGGTGGACTTCCTGCCGTCGCACCAGGCCAGCGGCCGCCAATGCCGTGTAGGCTTTCCCGACAGCATTGCGATGGAGGCCCAACGCCTGGGCGATGGTTTCGAGTGGGACCGCCTCGCTTGTCATGCGATGGCGGATCAATCGGTCCATGTGCCAGAACAACACTTGGTAACCGACAGCCGTCAGTTCGGTGCGAGCAAGTTGATGGAAGAAGTCCGCCGTCAAGGGCAGGGCGGAGATCGAGGGGAGGGAGGTGGTCTGCGCTTGGCGCACGACCCTCTCTGCACAGTTAGCGCGCATAGGCTTTCGCTCCTAAAAAATGGACGCAAAGCCCCTTGACGGCGCAGTCCGAGAGCGAGTAGCCTGTGCAGGAAGAAAGCCGCAACTGGGTTGCTTGGCTACACGCTCAAGATCTGGTTGCCGTTCCAAAAACCCCCAACTGCCAGGTTGGGGGTTTTCTTTTTCCGGGGCATCAGATTGTGGTTGTGCCGTCGGTTACTTCATGCCGGTCTCCTTGATGGGCTGTCCCAACTGGGACAGCCCAATCGGTACTCACAGGGCCACTTCCTCGCCGTGCTTCTGCGCCCACTCGCGCAGAAACGCATCGAGCGCTTCGATCAGTTCAGGCGGTGCATCTTTTTTAAGCACATAAGCCGGGCAACCGTTCACGCGACGGCTGTGCGCGAGCACCTTGCCGTGTCGGTTGCCGATGACGCGGCTCTCCGGCACTTTGCCGACGAGTCGGTTGTAGATGGTCACCGGGTTCTCCGGCGGCTTCTCGCGCAGCTCCTGGGCAACCTGCGTCACCCGTTCAGGGCCTTGCGCGTAGGCCTGCAGCAACGACTCCACCCAGTCCTGCAAGATAGCCCGGGGGTCTGAAAACGCTCCGACGATCACGGGCGAGAGATCCGCGAACTTCAGGTAGCGGTGGATCGTGGAGCGGGGGACTTTTTCGCCTTCCTCAAGATCGCGGATAGACGAATAATCGTTGTCATTCAGTAGCTTGTGCCAGTAAATACCAAGCTCGTAGGGACTTGGGTCCAGTCGGCCCGCATTCTCCGTGCGCTTCTCCTTCAGCAACTCGCGATCGCTGAGGGTCTTGATGAAGGCCTTGAATGGCTTCTGGGCGACGATGCACGCCGCGTGGCGGCGCTGGCCTGCGGCCAGCTCGTAGTCGTGGTCCGGATCACCTGTAATCGGACGAACAACGCCGGGGTCCACGTTGCCATTCGTCTCGCGAATTTCGTCGACGAAGGCCGCGAACACCGCATCATCAAGGGAGAAGGCTTTGGGGTCGCGCTCCTGGAACTTACTCAGCCGGATGCGTTGGGGATCGAGCAGCACCGCGGTCTCACCTGCGCGCAGCAGCGCATTCTCTTCAGCCAGTCGGAGGTTCTCCGACTCGATGCTTTCGTTGCGCTGGTGGAGAAGCCTCCCCATGACGGTGCGCGACTGGTCAGGATTGACGGCGGTCGGCGGATGACTCGCTCGCTCGCTGTTTACCTCGCTCACGATGCTGGCAGCGAGATTTCCCAATCGATTTTGGCGTGGCGGTTTAGGACCTGGCATCGTGATTCCTCGCATCAAGGGGCGGCGACCGTCTCTGGCGCCGCATTGACCTGGCTGCCCCAGACGTCGTGGATGGCTGCCAACACACGGTTGGCCAGGGCGTCGAAGGAGTCGCGTACCTTCCGGACTTCGCCGCCCTTCATCTCGTAGACCGAGCGAAATTGGCTCGTCGAGCTGATCACAGCTTGAGAGTGCGGGATGTGGACATCGAGACGGTGTTCGAAAAAGGTGTTGACCGAAAACCGACGCACCAGCTCCGTGGTCTGCTCGGCTTTCGGCGAGTTATCGACGCGGGTGTGCACAACGGCAACCGGGTTCCATTCCCGAGTGACGCGTGCAGCCTGTTCGATGTAACCCATGTTCTCGCCGAACATCTGGGCAAAGTCGAGGGTCGCACGGTAGTCAGGGAGGCTCGGTTGCATCGGAATGACGAGCCCGTGAGCTGCCCACATAAGCGAGAGCCCGACGTACGAAAACGAAGGCGAGGTGTCCATCAGGATGATGTCGTAATCCTTTTCGACGCGCTTCAACTCGTCATCCAGCACCGTGTAGAAACGCTGCGCAACCGTACGATTGCGCGGATTCATGAAAGCCGCCCCGATGGTGAAATCGCTGTTGATCATCTGCAGGGTGGCGGGAATGAAGTCCAGCCCGTCGATGTGCGTTTTCTGCGGGTGCAAGGCGGGTACGTCGAACAGATCCGGGGAGTCCACGCGATCGAAAACCGCGGCCAGCGTGTTCTCCGGTGCGACGGTCTCGGAACGGATACCGCACAGATTGGTGAGCGTGCCTTGGGGGTCGCCATCGATGAGCAACACGCGATAGCCCTGAATCGCGAATGCGTGGGCCAGATGGAGACAGGTGATCGTCTTGGCCGCCCCTCCTTTCAGGGTGGCGACGCCGAGGCGAATCGGTTCGGCACCTTCCGGACGGGAAGGGCGCCTATCGTGATCCGACATGAACTGGTGGACCTGCTCCAGCGTGAGGCGAACTTCCCCGGCTGGGCCGGGGATATTGGCGGCTATCCATGAACGCCAGGCGTGATGCTTGAGCCCAGTCAGCGCCAATACTTCTTTCATGCGGAAGTCCCGCATCTGGCGCTCTTTCGATGGCTCATTGACCCGCATCTGCAGGCTGGCCAGAAACTCCTGGCCGCGCTCTGCCCAGAGCATGAAATCCGCGGTACCGGCGGCAAGGTTTCCCTTAGCCATAGACAGAACTCCCCGTTGTAGATGGGGGGGAGCATAGACTGATCATCTATGACGCGCAATGTTTTTGACGCTTATATTCTATTTCGTTGCGTCGCTGTGATGTTGCCCTCGGCCGGTGCCCGAAAGCTGTGCCCAGCATAACTGCCCGTGGCTTCGGAGGATGGCTTCTGTGATGACGCGGTGGTTGAAGGGTGCTGTGCCCATTAAGTTCGTCGCTTGCAACGAACTGGAGAGGGGCGCCACGTACGCGCGAAAAGCCAGGATGGCATCACGGCGCGCCGCCTCTGGCGGCGCGGATAGGCGAGTGGATCTTGCGCCTGGCTATCCCGTCTGCCCCCAGAAGTACCTGCGGCGGATCTCAGCTCGGGTGCTAGGGGGTGATCGCCGACGTGAAGGCCGTTCCATGTCGCCAGGATGGGTTGGGGCGGTTGTGCCCAGATCCGGAACAACGCTCGATGGCACCACCGAACCGGGTCAGAAATGTGTGGGCCTGTGGCCCCAGTCGCGCTCGTGGCGCCCAGGAGTGACCAGTACAACCGTCCTTCGCGCTTGTGGCGCCATCGTGGGTTCCAGTCCGGAAAAGGATGCCCTCAATGGGTGTAGGTGATCGCAACCGGGCTTTTGGTGGTCACATGCTACGTTACTCCAACCTTTCCATGGTCGTTCTTTTGGCATCCATCGGGCTGTTCATCGCACCTTCTTAACATACCCGTGCGCGCCTGTATCCCTATCTTTTGATTCATGCTGGGGCACAACATGCATCATTCATTGATGTTCACCTACGATAAGTCACCATTCTTTGGATACCGACCAAGCCGTTCTCGGGGTGCAGGGATGGGGTCGGAGTAACGTAGCGCGTCCGCTGTGACCAATCGGCAAATAGCCTAAAGTGCGAAATGGACCGATGCAGCGGCCAGGAAGGCGTGAACAGGTGCGATCAGTCATGGCTGGGTGAGGGCAGTGACGTGCGCGAGGGCGCCAGGAGGCCGCGGTAGCGGCAAGAGCCGGGTCAACAGGGGCAAGGCATGAGGATAAACGACGATGCTTAGTGCGCATATGGTGTGCACATGGCATTCAAAAGGTGCGTAAACGGTGGCGAAACAGTACATAGATGACAGCATCATGGTGCGCGATACATCGCACATGGTGTGCCGATAGTGCGGGTTCGGTGTGTACATGGTCGCAAAAAACAGTGCGCGCATGGTGCCGACAAGGCGTGTGGATGGGGTGCCGATGGTGCGCCGTTTGGGCGCCAGCCAGAGTCGTGGGTAACGGTCCCGGAGTGCGCTTACCTCGTCCCTGGGCGAACGTAGCATCTCGACTGCCACCGGCCGAGCGCACACTGACGAACCGCGCCCAGAGCAGCGCGTCGAGCCGGATCGTGGCCGCGAAGGTACGTAAAGCATCACATGCTTGATATGCGCTATCGTGCGCAAAGTTTATGATCTATGATATAAACGCGTCGTTATGACTTATTGATATTCCGGGAGACCAGGATGCGCGTATTGAAAGGGGGGAGCCTCGGGCTGATCGGCCTTCTGCTGGCGGGTTGCTCGACCATGGCGAGCCATCCGCCACCGCCGACCAGCGGGGCGGAGTACATCTCCAGCCTGATGGCTTCTTCAGTCACGCAGGCGGTACAGGCCCAGCAGGCGTTCGAACAAGTGCTGGCGGAGAACGCTCGTACGCTGTCCTTGAAGCAGAAGGCCATCGATACCGACCAGGTGGATATCGACTACATCGGTAAACCCCAGGACATCCTGCAATCGATCGCGTACCGCTATGGCTACGGCTATGTGGAAACAGGAAAGCGCCAGGACCTGCGCATCGTCAACGTGCGCCTGAACAAGATTTCCCCCGTCGAGGTGCTGCGTTCGATCAGCTACCAGATCTCCTATGGCGCCAAGGTGATTCTCGACAAGAAGACCAAGGAACTTCGCCTGGTCTATCTGAATCTGTCGACACCCCCGCCGGTCGCACCCGCAAGAGCGGCATCACCCCCCTACGGCCAGCCCTACAGCCGTCCACGGTCCGACCGGCGGGGGTGATGAGCCATGTTCATGCTTCCGTTAGACACCACACCGATGACGCTTCAGCAGGCGCAGAGCGCCTATCAGAATCCGGCATACACGCAATCGGTACCAGGCGTGGGCGCTGGCGACGCAAATCTGAACGCTTTGCTCAAGTCCGGGAGGATTGAAATCACGGCGCGCGATCGTGCGTTGATCGATGTCGGGTTGTCGCTCGGCGTGAAAGCCGGTATGGCTGCCGAGCTGCACCAGATTGCCCAGACCATTGAGGTCAACGAGCGAAACCTGGACACGGTGTATGACTTTGGCCGCTTCATGATCCAAGGTCGTGTCGTGCCGCCCGTCATCACCGAGGCACGCGACCTCTATAACCAGGACGGCGATTACACCCTGCGCTTGTCGGGTGCCCTGTACAAGATCGAGAGCCAAGCGCGCTTTTCGTCCGTGGCTCCGACGTGGCGCGATTACCTGAGCTTTGCCCTTCATGCTGATGCGCCAGGGCAAGCTGAATACAGCACGATCATTCCCAAGACCGGCGATGAGCAGCAGTTGTGGAAGGCCTCGATTGCCGATGGCTGGCGTCAGGGCGTGGTGCAGGCGGATCTCATGTTCAAACATGCCATGGATCGGATGAACCGCGATTTCGCGGGCATGATCCGGTTCCACACGTTCGTCGTGGAGGGCAAGCTGTCGATGCCTGCGATCGCCAGCGAGACGATCCCCGTGACCCGCGAAGGCCAGACCATGGCCGTCGATGAAACACTGTTTCGCATCACCACGCTTCCGTCGTTCAACAGCGTGCCGGATCACTGGCGCGGCTTCGTCACGCCTGCGGCAAATCGCGACCCAGTGATCCGGTCTACTCCGGCCGCGGTCCCTGCCTCTGTCCCTCTGACGTCCGCGCTCACCGCGCCATTGAAGCCATAAAGGGTCTAGCCGTATGAGTGACGCAGAGGACTTCGGCCAGGCAATCGAGCGAGGCGAGTTGCTTGAGCGCATTACGCCATTGACGGACTTCGAGGAGCCCTACCGGTTCGAGGTCGATAGTGACCTGAAAGCCCTGTTGCTGGAAGCGCAGGCGCAAGGAGCGAGTGACATCTTCATTCAACCGGACATGCCGGTTGTGGCCATGATCGAAGGCCATATGAAAGCGCTCACCCGGCGGGTTGTGGATGACGGCGAGGTCGTAACCCTGTTGACCTGGCTGTCGAACGACCGCGACACAGCACGCACGGACATCCTGGCCGGGCACGCGGTCAACACGCGCTACGAGCTGTTCGATCCGGTGAGAAAAGATGCCCGCGGTGCCAAGGTGCGCTACCCGCTTCGCGTCAATGCGTCACCGATCCAGTACCACAGCTCCACATCGTGCCAGATCGTGGCCCGAACCATCCCCCAAGATCCGCCCCTGCCGGAGCAAGTGGGGCTCACGCCGGAACTGATGAGCCTGATGACACCGCGCGACGGCATCATTTACGTGGTAGGTGTCACCGGCTCGGGAAAGAGCACCACCCTGGCTTCGGTGGCCCGGTACATCATGGAGAACGACACGCCGATCAAGGGCAACATCGTCACGGCAGAGGAACCGATCGAGTTCAATTTCGGCAACATCCATTCAGCGCACTCGATCATTACGCAGTCCCAAATCGGACTCCATTTCAAGAGCTACCCCGACTCCAACCGGGAAGCCGTGCGACGCAAACCCGCCTTGATTATCGTCGGCGAGTTGCGCGATCGCGAGTCGATCGAAACGGCGCTCGAAGCCTCCAACACCGGTCACCCGGTCATGGGTACGGCCCATGCCACGAACGTGGCTTTGACAGCCCGCCGGCTCATCTCGCGTTTCCCCAGTGAGGAACGCGAGACGGCGATCTACGACATCATCGAGAGCACTCGATTGATCGTGGCCCAGCGCCTGGTTCCGGGCGTGAGCGGTCGCCGTGTGGCGGCGCGCGAGTATCTGGCCTTCACCGACGAGGTGAAGGACCAGTTGGTGGACCTGACCACCATGGGATTGGTGTCCCGCAAGTTGCGCCAGTTGACACATGAGGCGGGCCATTCCTTTGCGAAGGAGGGCGAGCGATTGCTGGCCGAGGGGAAGATCACAGCCGAGGTGGCGAGGGAGCTTGCCACCTCTTGATCGAGCACCACGGCGGCATGGTGCGCGAACGGGTATTAGATGGTGCGTATTTTTTACAGAATAGTGTGTGTTTAGTGTTGACATGGTGCGCGAATGGTGTGCAAAATGACACCACTGCCGCGCACTTGGTGCGAACAAGGTGTCTGTATGACGGGTATACCGTCAGGCATACGGAAAGCGACAGTCGAGGAGAACCGTGATGGCAGAAGGTCGGTACCACTGGAGTAATGCCTCCGCGAGCGCCCGTTTCGGGAAGATCAACGCTACGACAGCGATACCTCTGCTCGTGCTGCTGTTCTTCCCTGGTAAGACCACGGCGATCATCGCGCTGATCACCATGGGTTTCTTCGTGTACATCGAATACTGGAAGAAGATGGATTTCTTCACAGCCATGCGTGCGGCAGGAGTCTGGCTTTCGGGCCGGATGCTGACCACGCTCAATAACGTCAAAAAATTCCGCGTTCGATAACTTCGATGAAAGGACAGGACATGGCTACGGCAAAGAGCGGCAAGCCCCAATACGTTGGCGTCGATGATGGCCACTGGGGGATCAAGATCTACACCGAAGACGGCAAGATGTTCACCGTACCGTCGCGCGCCCGTTCCGGGCGTCACGTGATCAACGTGAGCGACGACGGCGACAGTGATTTCTACTCGCTGGAAGATGGCGGCACGTACACGGTCAACCCGTACCTGACGCATTTCGAAGACACCCGATTCAAGGAGTACCCCAAGTCCGCCTTGAACGCGGTCCTGGTGCACCATGCCCTGTACCAAGCTGGATTCGGCGGCCAGAGCGTGGCCATCGAAACTGGCCTGCCGGTGTCGCACTACTATCTCGCCGATGGCACCAAAGATCAGACGCTGATCGAGGCCAAGAGGGCCAACCTGAAGCGCGTGGTGACCCGCGGTGGCGGCCAGCCGCTGGCCAACATTGTCCAGGCGGATGTCACCACGGAGGCGATCGCGGCGTACATCGACCTGTTGATCGACGACAACGGCAATCCGAGCGAACACGCCGAAGAGCTGCAGCAGTCGACTTCCGGCTTCATCGATATCGGCGGACGCACCACGGACAGTGTGGTCCTGCTGCCGGGTCAGCAGGTCGTGACGGAGCGGTCCGGTTCCAGCGACGTCGGCGTGTTGCAGCTCAATGAAGCCGTGGCCTCCAAGCTGCGCACCAAGTTCGATCTCGATCAGGTGCCGCCGCTCATGGTGGAGAAGGCCATTCGCGACGGCACCGTGCGCATCAGTGGCAAGGAGGAGCCCGTGGGCGATCTGGTGCGCAGCGAGAAGGAAAAGCTGGCCGAGCAGATCATGGCCGCGGTTCGCGTCAAGATCGGCAGCGGCAAGGATCTCGAATTCGTCGAGTTCGTCGGCGGCGGTGCCATCGTCATGCGTGACCAGCTGGCCAAGCATTTTCCGCATGCTCGCTTCCCGGTGCATCCGGAGTACGCCAATGCACGCGGCATGATGAAGATCGCCAAGTACATCCTCGGCGGAGCTTGAGCCATGGCTCGCGCACGACCTGTCATCCTGTACCTGAGCAAAAACCTTCCGCATGAGCGGGAGGCAATCCGCTTGCTCACGGCGCTCCCGTTGGGGGAGCGCACGAAGTTCCTGCGGCAAGTGATCGTGCTGGGACGGGATGCCAGGCGGATGGATGAAGAACGCGCTCAGGCCGCCAGGAAGGCGGCCGAGATGCGCTTGGAACGGGAGACGCACGATGCCTAAAGGAGCCACCGTCGCAGGACGGTTCCCCGTGCCGCTGCGCGGCTCGGTGCCATCGGAAGCCGACATGCTCAAGGAGCTTGAATCGCTCAAGGGCGTGTACGGCAGCATCAACGAGCGCATGCGCGAATGGCTGATGCGTGGTCTGAAGGAACTGGAACACCGCACCCAGCAGGTGCCTTCGGCAGGTGGCGATGCCACCAGGGCGCTGGTGGCGGTAGCTCAAGAGCTGACCAGCTCCGTGGCGATCAGCCAGCACATCCTGACCATGTATGCGCAGGCCAAGGAGACGCTTGCCATGGCGCCCAGGCCGCGCTCCGCTCCGGCTCAGGCCGTTGCGGCATCGCCGCCTGTACCCGTGTCGCCGGCATTGGAAGCATCTCCGGCACCGGCGGCAACCGCGGCCACGGAGCCGATGGCCTCCACCGAAACACCACCGGAAGCCACGGACCCGACGAAGCGATGGGGGCATTTGAAGGGCCTGGTGGGAGGCTAGGGCATGGCGCCGAAGGGTAATTCGGGCGAACGGACGTTCAACTGGTCCGATCCCCCCATCGTCGTGGGCATGATCGCGATCATCATCGCGATCACATGGCTTGCGTGGCACTTCGGGCACACCCAGATCGCGATGGTCTATGTGTACGTCCGCTATGTGGAGCTGTGGCCACTGTGGGCGCTCGGGCGCGTCACAGGCTGGCCCGGTCTGGCCAGCGTGGACGCGTGGATACAGCGGGAGTGCCGCCCGGATGGCCTTTTCAGCTTGTGTCATCGCAATTTTGCGACCGTGCCATACAGCGTGCTCGCTGATTCCTCCCTGATAGTCAACGGCGTGCTATTCGTCGTGCTTCTTTGGCAGGTGGGGAAGGCAATTCGTCATCTGCTCAGACTGCATCCCAGCAATCGTTTCTCGCGCAAGCACACCATCAAGAGCTTCGTCGACGAGAACAAGGCACTGTATCCGCATTTGCGTATGTTCTCGGCGCTGGATCTGATCAGCCAACCGCTGGATCACCCGGTGTTCGGCATGTCGCAGACGTCACGCCAGTTCGCCTTCGAAAACGGCTTGATCATGGGCTGGCAGGCTGAGGCGGACGGTACGTTCACACCGACACTCGATCGGGAGAAGACCGCGCTGTTGATGCGTCGTCAGCTGGGCAGGCTGTGGACGCGCTCCACCGATCTGTCTATTCCAGAGGCCATCGTCTTGGCGATCGCGCTGCCGCGTGTCGCGGCGACCGACGCGACCATGGACGAAGCCCAGTACAGGGCGGCCATGGGCGACTGTGACGCCATGATCAAGTGGGCTTGGTCCCAGTTTGTGCCGCCGGTGGGAGGCGCCAAGAAGAGCAAGAAGGATCAGGAGTCTGCCGATCCGTATGCGTGGCTCAGGCCCGACATCGATCCCGCGGAGCCGCGCCGGATCATCCAGAAGTGGATCGGGCATCCGGCCAACGCCGCGATCATCCAGAAGCATGCCTATGTGCAGACCGTGCTGTTTCGGCTGATGCTGGAAACCCAGCGGCTCGGCGTGCTGCCGCCTGCCGAGATGCGCTGGATGCGCTTCTACAACCGACCGTTGTGGTACGTGCTGGAGAACTATGGGCGTTCCACCGGCTTCGCCGAAGGCGTCGCGGTGATGGGCCATTACCTGTACGAAATCAAGCAGGGCGAGGCTATTGTCGACCCCCAGCTGGACAAGGTGGTCAACGGTATCGAATCAGCCATGACGGCGTTTCGCTACGACAGGAAGGACGTCGAGCGTTACGAAGCCCGGCAGATGGCGAAGACGGCCGGGGAGGAGACGACGGAAGTCAAGGCTGTCAGCACCCCTGCGGCGATAGTCGCCTAACAAGGCTCAAATTTCTAATGCAAAAAATCCCGAATTAGATAGAATGGCATCGTTAGCCATTCCTGATTCGGGACGCATTTCGATGAAATCACGCTATTTGGCGGGGTGCTTGGTCGCAACGCTCGGGTTCCTTGGGGCTGTTTACGCGCAAAATACGCCGCAGTCTCCTACCTCAACAGGATCTGTGGTGGGGACGAATTCCGACTCCCCAGCTACCCGGGTCGGCCGTTTCGGCAAAATCGTCGATGCCCGCCCCGTCGGGGCGGGCGGCCTGGTCGCCTGGACCGTGCAGGCGACGAACGGCCAGCTGGTCGCGCTTTACACCACGCCGGACACGTCCGTGATCTTCACCGGCATCCTCTGGGATGCCAAGACCGGCAAGAACATTTCCGACCAGTTCCTGCCCCCCCAACCCACACGGGCTCCGGCTCCGGCTGAAGCGCCTATTACCGCCGCCACGCCGGGTGAGCGCAAGGCCAGTGCACTGGACGGCAAATACACTGGAGCGATTCCCGAAGCGATCAAGACTGTGGCCTCTCTGGATGGCATCCAGGAAGGGAAGGGTGATCCGTCCAACACGGTCTACATCATCTTCGATCCGCGGTGCCACTACTGCCACGATGCATACGCTTTGACGCGCAAGTACGTGAAGAAGGGCTACGCGATCAAGTGGATTCCGTCACTGGCCCTTGGTGATCCGGCGGGTGGCGCTCCCGTGGCGGCCGCGATCATGCAGAGCAAGGCACGGGCCGAGGAACTGGGTCGCGCAATGACCAACGCCTATCCGTTCAGCGGGATCAACGCGAAGCCGACCGAGGCCACGATGGAATCGTTGGCCAAGAACCTGTCATTCCTCTTCGCGGCTTTCGAGAACAGCCACACCAACGGACCGGCAGGCGTGCCGGTCGCGTTCTACATCGATCACCGCACAGGCAAGCCCACGATGATGACTGGCGTGTCCTCGCAGGTGGTGCTTGACGACATCTTCGGACAGATCTAAGGCCCTCACTCATGAAGAAACTCAAACCGGCAACCGTTTCTTTCACGCCGACCATCCAGGCGCGCGACATCGGCGACGCCTGGGCGATCAGCTTCGATTCGGGCTCGACCCAGGACCTCTTGCGCGCTTCGCGCACGGTGTTCGTAAAAAAGGATGGCATCAAGCAACTCGAAGTGAATGTCGCCGGCTTCAACATGCTGGGCGGTCCCGGCGCGGAAGGCGAGGGTCGCGCCGCACACGGCGTTCCGACCATCTACGGACGAATCCTCCTGTTGGTGACGCATCACACCGACTCAACCGATACCTACGTGTTGGCCGAGTGCGAGTTCACTCCATGGTCGCATCACGAGGGCAACGCTCCTGTCGGTGATGTTGCCCGTGCAGTGCGCGATGTTGCCCATGTGGTGCGCAACAGTACGACCGAGGCGTTCACAACCGTCCTACCGGATCTGTTCCCGACCAAGAGCGAGGGGCCTCCGGAGTCGTTCGAAGTGGAGGGCGCTGTGCCGCGCACAGCGCGTTCTGCGGGGCGCACGCGAAGCGATCGCGTTCGTTCGTTCGGCCAGCGCGCCCACGCAAGCCGCTTTCAGCGGTGGATGCCCTGGCTTGCAGTCGCTGGCATGGTGGCCGTCGTCTGGGGGCTTTTGTCGATCTTCGGGAGGCCTGCGCATTCACCAGAGCAGGCCGCGCTGGCGGCATCCGGCCCGAATGTGTCGGCCCTCCAGTTGCCGCAGGCCACCGGAGCGGATGCGCAGGCGCAAGTGGAGCTGGTCAAGTCCACGCTGAAATCCATGGGCCTTGACCCCGGTGCCAGCGGCGACACCGGTTGCCTGGTGCAGCCTCAGTGATGCCGGCCCTGCACAGCGAATGCTCGCTGGTGAGCGTCGCCGAGCGCGTGACATGGAGCCAGGCCATGGCGCGCCATCTGCTGGATCGCGTCCAGTCAGAGCGCACCGATCCCCTTCCCGACTGGAAGGTGGATGAGTTGGTCGCGCCGACGAACCGGCGCCTGCAGGTGCTCCTCGCGCACGGCGTGACCAACGCCGCAGCCATCGAGCATTACTTTTTCGACCGAGACGAGGAGAACAGGAGCGACTATGCGACCGGCCAGTGAATTCACGAACCCCGAAGCCCTTGCGAAGAGCATCCTGAGTTTTGCCCAGGGGTATCGCTCCCTACTGGTCCCCCAGCCGAAGGTGCTGGCCGATACGGTCATGACGTTGGGCATGCTCGTCCCCTTGTCGGACAAGGTGCTGCCGCTCAAGAGCTACTTCAACATGGTGCAGACGCTGCAGCGGTCCGCGTACATGGCGCGTGCGCTGTCGCTTGAAGTGACGCGCGACATGCCCGTCGGCACACCGGATGAAGTAGCGGTGCGCGATGCGCGCGCACGTGACCTCGAAAACGAGGTGCGCCAGTTCGGCATCACGGGCATAAGCCATCAGTTCGCGCAACTGGTGGACAACAGCCATCTTTCCGATGACGAGCGTCAACAGGTGTGGCGCCGTCGTGAAGAGCGTCTGGCACAGGACGCACAGCAGCACCTGTGCACGGAAGACGTCTTCATGCTCGCCTGTGCCTTCCTGGATCTGGATGTCGCCAAGCAGGGATCGATCTATTACCTCAAGGGCGAATCGCCCGACTTCAAGGAGACGAAAAAAAACCGCAATCCGATCGCCCTAAAGGACGGGAAGACGCTCAAGTCGCTCTCCAGCGGATTGGGTCGCCCGACGGATGATCGTGGCACGGTCGAGCGTGGGCAGATCGAGAGCGGATACAACCACCTGGCAAAGCTCAACCAGCTGCACAACACCATGCTGGACGTCGTGCGGTGGATCAAGGAAGGCGAGCGGATGAATCCGCCGGTCACTCGCACGAAGGTTATGGTGCGCAAGCACTTCGGCGACATGTCGCACACGGATTACGAGCGCATCATGTCGATGGCCCGGCGTGAGGGTCTGATCAGTTTCCGCAATCGGGTGAAAGACCCGAGTAACAACTACACGCTGCGGCAACACAACCACGAGTTCATCGTGGAGATGTCCAAGAAGATTGGGCGCACGCCGCAGAAGACGCTCGATGACTTCATTGAAGACATGCGCAAGCATCTGGACAAGATGGCGGCGCTGAAAGCCAAGAAGAAGACGATGGCCGGGAGCGGGGACTGACCATGGGTTCGCAGAAAGAAGAAGGTCCACAAGTCAGCCCGGAGGAACTGGCGCGCATCGAGCGTGCATCGCGCCAGTTCATCAGCTACACGAATTTCATCCGCTGGGCGACGAACTTCAGGGCGGACGAGATTCGGGCACACCCGAAACACCGGGCGGTGAAGCTCCTCTCGCCGGTGCAATCCGGACGTTTCTCCTTCGCGATCGAGGGCGACACGATCCTCCTGGGTACACAAGACTTCGAGGGCGTGTGGATGAACACGATGCCCTGGGATGCCGGTTACGTGTCCGATCGTCTGTACCTGTCCGTCAACAGCACCAAGATCATGGACGCTAATCTCCATGCGCTGGTGCTGGGCTTTTTCATCGACGATGAGGTCAAGCGGGCGCGCATGCGCAGCGCCAAGTATGTCCAGGTCGTGCCGGTGCGAGCGACGGACGGCCGCGTGGTGGACGTGCAGCGCCCCCTCGGGCTTGGATTCCCCATTCGGGCGGGAGATGTGGTAAACGACTTGCGTGAACAAGCGCAGGAACGAGTCCGTCAACAGGACGCGTCGCGCTGGTTTTAGCGGCCACCCACGAGTCCCCTGCCATGACCTTGAAGCTCGACAAACTGACCGTCGAAGAACTCGACGACGTGATTGCCCAGGCGCAGCAGCGCAAGCAAGTGGCCTACGAAGAGCAGAAACAGCAGGCGCGCGCTCGCGTCGACGCAATCCTGGCCGACACGGGCTTCACGCTGAATGAGCTGTATGGCGTCGGTGCAAGTCGCAAGTCGGCCAAGCGCAGCCTGGCGACCAAGAGCAAGAAGCCGCCGAAATTCCGTAATCCCGACAACCCGCAGGAAACCTGGTCGGGCTACGGCGGGCGGATTCCCCGCTGGTTCGCCAATGCGATCAACAAAGGCGTCCCGGAGTCTGCCCTGTTGGTTGGCGGGGCCAAGAAGGCGCCGCCCGCCGCCAAGAAGGCCCTCGCCCGCATCAAGGCTGGGCGTGGTGCGCCGAAGGCAGCCAAGGCGCCCAAGCGCCGCTGAGCGGTTATAGGGATTGGTGCGCAGGTGAGGTGGAAGCACTTGCCTTGAATTATGGTTAGTTGTACAAATATGTACAACACCATGAAAGCATCCGCCCTCCACCACGAACTACAGTCCCTGGGACGTCGGCAACGCTGGTGCGTCAGTGATGCCACGCTGCGCGGGCTGTTCCCCGAACCGCGCAACACCTTCTACACGGCACTCAGTCGCCAGGTGCGACAAGGGACGCTTCAGCGCGTCACGCCAGGTCTGTACCTCAACCCGTACGCCCGACCGCCAGCGTCCGCCGCCGAGAGCCTGGCAGGTTATCTACGGCCGGACGATTTTGCCTACCTCTCGCTGGAATCCGCCCTGCACGAGCACGGGTGGCTGTCGCAGGTGCCCAACCGGCTCACCTTCATGACGACAGGGGCCAGTTACGTCTACACCACGCCCGTCGGCGTCATCGAGTTCACGCACACTCAGCGTGACATGGCGACGTGGCGATCGCGTGTCACGTTTGATCGCGACCGCAAGCTCTACGTCGCCTCGCCCGAACTTGCCTTGGAAGATCTCAAGAACGTCGGCCGGAATCTGGATCTGGTCGACGTTCCGCAAGGCTTCAATCCCTCATCCAGTGCCAGCAAATCAACCGAAGGAACACGTTGATGACCAACGTACCCGTAAGCAACGCAAAGCCCTTTAAGCAGCGATGTGACGCGTACCGCGAACGTCACGGCGATCTTGCACTCGGCGTCTACTTGGATGTTGCCTCCTCGGAACTTTATGTGGTCAAGAGCAGCAATGCCGAAGATGTGACGTTGATCAGCGTACAGGCCAAGTCCGAGAGGGTCTGCCGGAAATCCGACCTGCTGAAGTCCTTCTGTTTTGCCCTCTGGGTCTGGGATGAAATGGTGTATTACATCGGGGACGAAGCCCAGCAGGCCGCTCAACAAAAGCTACAGGCCTCGGTAGCTGAGACCATCGAAACGTGCCTGATGGAAATGGATACACGGGGATCACGATGATGACTTACGCCATCGACATTCCAGGTTTGCCCGAGGCTGTCGCCAACACCAAGCCGGACAAGCGGCATAACGCTTTGCATGACGCGCTGATCCGTCACGCGCCCGCATGGGGCGATCTGCGCCATACCGCCTCGCGCGGAGACACCTGGCGACAAACACGCCAAGTGCGCCGTGCGGATGGCACTCTGGTTGCGGAGGACCACGAAGTCTGGTTGGCCGCCCTGCTGGCCATGCACGATGGCAATGCCGTCCGCACGCTGCGCACGATGCAGCAGCTCAATCAACGCGAGGGCCTGCACCTCACCCAATGCAGTCTCGTCAGACTCTACCTCACGGCAGCACGCGGCAGCGATCCGGATCAGCAGGTGCAGATCGAGGTACTCCTGGAGCACGAAGTCCTCGACCGCAAGCTGGGCACGGATTCGTGGCATGTGCCGGATGATCTCCATGATCTGGTCGATGCCTGCGAGCATGGAGTAGGGCTTGCTGATGCTGAAAGGGTTGCGGTGCGACCCGACACCTACCATTTCCGCCGGGCGATCAACGTCGCCCGCTGGCTTGAAGAAGCAGATGCCCTGGAAGACCAAGAGCGCGCCGAACTCCGGCAACGGGTTTACACCGTTACCTCCTCGTCGCCAGACGGTCCATCGGAGACCACGATGACCTTCGACGAACTCAATCCCGGCTGGGATCGCTATCCACCCAGCTACCGTCGTCTCTTCGACGATTGGAAGCGCTCCAGCGCAGGGAACACAGCGGCGCTATGCGATCACTGGTTCCTGGAGTTGAGCGACTACACAGACGCCAAGGGCAAGCGCACGATGATGCTCATTCCACAGTGGACGTTCGCTAAACCGCTGGCGAAGGTCGACGCCAGAAAGGGAGGCGACGATGAGTTCTACGGTGCCCTGCAGAAGCTCGATCGCCGCGTCGGCGTGCCGTTCGCCTGGTACTTCTACATGCTCCACGGCAACCGCGTGGAGTCGGAAGCCGGTGAACGCGTCATCCGGGCTGCCGAGGAGGGCACCATCGTGCTACCCGAACGCGATTACCGCGTCCTGAAGGACTGGCAGGACAGGCCGTACTCGTTCTGATCACACGCACCCTCCACCGTAGAGATGAACTGATGCGCCATACTTTCGCCGAACTGCTGGATCTCGCCGCCGCCGAAAGTGGCGGCCTTGACGCCCAGACGCGCCCGGCCGTCGTCAAGGAGCTGCTGCACTACGACATCCTGATGGCCCTATCTGAGAGCGAGATCGCTCCGCACGTCGTCTTCCAGGGCGGTACCGCCCTGCGCCTGTGCTATGGCGGTTCCAGGTTCAGTGAGGATCTGGACTTTGTGTGTGGCACCGACATCAGCGAGCCGTTCCTGTTGGAGAGCATGAACGCCATCCTGGTCAAGCAGATCCAGGAGCGCTACGGACTGGCCACGGAGATCCATCCACCCGGGGCCGACAAGTCGTTTGATGATGATGGCATCACCGTCAAGCGGTGGCGCTACCACATCCAGGTGCCCGGCTTTGCCGCGGCCCAAAAGATCCACGTCGAGTTCTGCAACGTGCCGGCGTATGACGCCAGCCCCGTCCTCCTGCAGCCGCGGTACGGCTTCCTGGCCGACCGGTACGGCGGCATTGTGCTGCAGGCCGAGTCCGAGTCCGAAATCCTTGCCGACAAGATGGTGGCTCTCGCCGGCCGCCCTTACCTCAAGGCACGCGACATCTGGGACATCCGCTGGCTGATGCAGCGTGGCCATCAAGTCGATATCGACCTGGTTCGGCTCAAGGCATCGGACTACGGGATCGAGGATGTGTCGACCAAGCTGGATACGGCGGTCAAGCGGTTGCGCGATCCAAGCACAGGCCGCGCCTTCGTCAGCGAGATGCAGCGCTTCGTGTCGCCGTCACTCGCTGCAGCCATGCTGCGGGAAGACCCGCCCGGGCGCAGTTGGTTGGAGCATGCCGCCAAGACAGCGACAAATGCGGCCCGTACGCTTTATGAAGCGCCTGCTATCGATTCAGCTCCATCGGCTGACAATCACGAACCCTGATCAGCGTGCAGCATGAGGCCGCTTGAGTGCCCGAGCTGCGAAAGCACGGCATCGTTCAGTCGCCCGTGCTTTCACACATGAGCGCTTCTGCGCGATGCGGCAGGCGAAAGCGCGGGCGCCGCGTGGTCGCGCATGCCGGAGTCACAGGCCTTGCGCATGCTGCTCGGCTTCGGGTTCGGGAGCGTTGTTTCCATAGGCGTCAAGCACTGTCTGTACGGACTCCCGGAGTACGTCGGGAGCCACGTGCTCTCGCAGTGCAAGCGTCAGTGACTCGGTGGCGTCGCGAAAACCGACGGTGTAGCGATCGTCGTCCGGCAGTGCCTCGCGAAGGTCCGAGGCAAGCGCCTCATGCACAGCCTGTTCATGCGCACGCTCGGTCGACGTTTGTGCACGAAACGCGTCGAGCGCAGCGCTGGCCGTGCGAGCACACCACGCGATATCGCGCGGGTTCCCTTCGGAAGCTTCACCCACCGTCAACTGGTGTTTGATGGCTTCGAGCGCTGACACCACACCCAGTTCATGCGTTCGATCTCCGCTTGCCGTCCCCGGTTCGGCCGAGGGTTCGGCATCGTCTTCCGGAGCCACGCGATTCAAGACCGCCCGCAGGCGGTCAGCGAGATCCGGGCGAAGGCTAAGCACGTGGTACCAGTCGTCGTCTGTCCAGGTCTCGACCACCGAAAGCAACACACCCGTCCCGTCTTCCGGCTTGCTTGCCAGTCTTGTGTTGGACGGTTCGTTCATCGGCCCCGCGAGGAAAACGAATTTGCCGTCGCGTACTAGCGGTCCTTTCTCTCCGGGAAAGAAGCGGCCGTTGTAGGCAACATGCCCGATGTGCTCGCCGTTCTCCCAGATGTCGCCACCAACCCAGTTGCCGCCGCCCAGTCCGTTATCCTCGCAGAACTTGCGTGTCACCTCTCCGGCCTTGTCCATGCTGCACTGGACAAGCTGATCGGCAGCGAGTGTTCCGTATGGAATCTCATCCGGGTTCTGTCCGAGATCCGGGTTGCCTCGGGCGGCCAGGAGCAGAAAGACCTCCTGGTGGAGTGGAGTGTTCTGGGGCGTCGACATGGCTTCGGTCCTGCACTGTTTGAAAAACGAAGGCGCCACGCGGGCGCCTTCGTTTTGTCGAGGTTCCCCGGTTACAACTCGGGGATGTTCCAGCTGTCGTCAGCGCTCAGGCCGACTTCATCCATGCGGCGGGACATGCCGCCGCCCGTCAGCCAATCCTTGTCCAGGTTGACCTCCTGGGCAGCGTTTTCGATCGACAGCTCACGGGTAATGACGGTCGCCTCGATTGCGGCCACCATCTCGGCCTTCGGGGCGCCGTAATCGCCAAGAAGCTCCCGGCTGATCTCAGGTGGCATCTGGGTCAACACAAGACGCACCTCGCGGCCGTGGTCGGCCAGCGGTGCCTGCTTGCGCAGAATGACCTCGAAGTCCTGCGTGGGCAGCACGGAGGCGGTGAAGCCTTGGAAGTCCTGTGCGAGGGTCATGTCGTTCTCCTTACAGTTCGAAGTCGTTGCTTCGCGAGAGGGTGTTGTTCCAGCGGTTGATACTTTGTTCCGCCTCGGCTTCCAGGTACGCGGTTTCGGCCAGGTTGAGCGCAGCGATTACTTCGTTGCCGTATCCAGTGGCGGCCGTGGCCTGTTGCTTCAGCGATTCCTGCATGGCCAGCTTGTCCTGCGCGGAGCCGGGCGAGTGGTCGATGGCTTCCAGGGCGCCCAGGTAAGCCTCGTGTAACGCGCGCTGGGCGTTGCTGTCCTGCATGGACGCTGCCTCCGCATGCTCGATCGTCGCGATCACGGCGGCGCCGATGCCCTTGAACATGTGGATCTCCGCCTCACGGCTCTGCATCACGCGATCGGTCTTGAGCGTGTGAGGCGGCGTGTTGCGCAGCCAGTTCGATTCCTGATCCGCCAGGGTGTCCAGCGCGCTCCGCAATTTCTGCCCGTCGGCATCCGGACGCAGGATGGCGCCGGCCACATGGTCGAAGGTGACCAATTGGCCTTCGGAATGGCGCATGGCTTCGCGACGCAGAATCTCTGCGCCGATGGTGAAGCGACTGGCCTCGCGGATAGTTAGCATCTGCATGTTTTTATTCACATTTCCGTAGAATCGGGCATGGCTGCGTCTAGGTTTTTAGGCCTCTCAGGTCCTCTTCCGTGAGTGACACAAGTACGTTTTCTGCAGCGTCTACTTTACAAGCAGCTTTAGTAGCGCAAAAGCCCATCCTGCAACTATTGAGCATTGTGACCAGATCCAGTCAGGGAGCCTGCCTCCAACTCACTCAAAATACGTCATCATGACTTTTTGAGAAATACAGTATTCGCCCGCTCAATTCACTGCTATTTTATATACGCTAATCGTGCTCTTGTGAAGGACATTCTCCCGATGCCAGCGATGCCGTTCTCGCCATGCCCAGCCTCTGCCGCGAACGGTGCGGCCTGCTCGGACCAATCCGTCCAGATACTGGAGCACATCTTTGGCCCGGTCATCACGACGCTAACGCATGGGGGTGACCCCAACTCCCAGCAGATGGCGGCGAACATTCTTGCGACGATGTTCTCCGCGTTCAACACCGGGCTGCTGGCGGTAGCGGGGCTCATCGTCGGCTATGTGTCGTTGATGGGCGTGGCCAACACCGCCAACGATGGCGAGGCCTTCGGCAAGGAGTGGTCCACCTGGTGGACGCCGGCACGCATTCTCTACGGCGGCGGCATGCTGCTCCCCACCGGGAGTGGCTACAACGTCGCGCAGATCGTCGTGTTCACCATGGCGCTCTGGGGGGTCGGGTTCGCGAACACGATCTACAACGCTGCCTTCACGATGAGCGTGATTACGCCGAATGGACTGGTCTCCGGCGTCAATGCGCCTGGTGCGTTCTTCGGCATGCGCGATTTCGCGAAGCACTACCTGGAGACGTCCTACTGCGCCCATGCCGCGAATGCGATCTATAACCCGTCGGGCGCCAGCTCGGGCGCGACGCCCTCCGTCAGGTTCGAAAACTACTCGTCATACAACGCGGCGGACTACACCTCCGTCAGCGGCGGCTACAGCAACGCCGTGACGAAGATCATGGACCGCGGACCGGGGTTCACTGATGCGGGGCAAGGGGCGTGCGGCATTGTGACGCTCAGCACCTACACGGCGCAGGCGCAGAACGCGCAGTCGAGCACGACAAGCAACGGCACCACCACCACGACCAATGATGCGATGGGTCTGGCGTTGGAGAGCCTTCATCAGACGGTGCAGAGCCTCAAGGTGGAGGCTGCCAAGTCGCTGATGAAGAATCTGGACGCATGGGTAGACACCTGGCCGAAAACGGCGAATGACCCCGGCTGGTCGGCCGTGGATTCGAGCCAGTTCAACACCTACGTGACGCAGGCGGAAACCCAGGTGGCTACGCAGATGATGCAGGCCATGCAGAGCACGGCGGGCACCACGAACAATCAGCTCCAGGACTATGCCAAGGCCCTGACGGTTGGAGGGTGGGCGACCGCAGGAGGTTGGTTCCAGCGAGTGGGGCTGCTCCGCGGGCAGATCACAGGCGTCATGACCGACCCTGTAGGTACCGTGACGCCGCCTGCACTCAATGCATTTCCTGCAGGCAACTGGGGAACGCAGGAGCTGATCAACAGCGTCGCAGCGGTGAACGCTGCGATCGACATGAAGGCCGAAATTCACGCCTCGGCGAATGGCTCCACGAATACGTGGGGGCTGGATTTATCGAGCGTGTTTCCCAAGTCGATCAAGGACGCAAACGTAGCATCCATCCAGTCGTCCCTCGATAACAAGATGAGCAGCTGGGTGAACAACTTGATGGCCACCATGGTGGGCATGGTGACCGGCGCCAACACCAACGGGATTGGCAATGGCAAAACGACACCGCTGTGCGGCACGGCCGGGCAGCTGGGCGGCTCGTTGAATCGCATGAAGTGCGTAGGCGACTACCTCACGGCGACGGGTGTCGTGCTGCGTGGAGCAGCCACGACTATCCAGCTGGGAGCCGCCGCGCTGGAAGCTACGGCCGCGCTGGGCAGCACGAAAGTGCTGGGAACAGGGTTGGAGCTTGGAGGCGCGATCACGGCGCTCGACAGCCTGGTGAATAACTGGATCGTGCCGATGATCACCGGCCTGTACGCCAAGACGAATCAGATGTCGTTCCTCTTCGGCGTCTTTCTGCCGTCGCTACCCTACCTGCTCTTCATGATGGTGGTGGTGGGGTGGATCTTGTCGGTGCTGATGACAGCCCTGGCTGTGCCGCTGTGGATGTGCGTGCACATGACACCGGATCGCAGTTTCATTGGCTCGCAGCGGCAGGGCTACCTTCTCTTGCTGTCGTTGTTCGTTCGCCCGGCGCTCGCCGTGATTGGCCTCATTGCCGCGTTCCTGGTCAGTGATCCCATCATCGACTACATCTCCACCAGCTTCTTCTCGATGCGCGCGGCCATCGTCACCTCGACGGGGACCGTCGGATGGATCGCGCAGTTCGATACGTTCGTCTGGTGGTTCGAGATGTATGGCGTCGTGCTGATACCAGTGCTGTACATGATCTTCGGCTTGCCGCAGGCACTGCCAGGCCACGTGTTGAAGTACATCGGCGGTGGTGTGGACGATTTGGGCGAGACGCACGCTCAAAGCCAGATTGGCGGTGCACATAGCAGGCTGAATCAAGAACACTCGCTGATGGGTGGTTCGGGTGGTTTTCGCGCGCTTGGCAACCTGGGAGGCGGTGGACAGCCGTCTCCCAGGCGGCTGGGTAACGATGGCGGCAAAAGCCCCGGTGGAAGCATTGATGGCGGCCCAGGCGGTGGTGGCGGCGGCCTTGGCCCCAGAGGCGGTGGTGGTCGCGGCCAAGGTCCGTCGGCCGTCAACGTGGGGCCGCAGGGCGTGTCGTCGTCGGTCAACGCGGGACCGGATGGGTATAACCCGCCGCCGAGTCAGGCCCAGGGAGGCGGGCGTGCCAATCGAGGCGCGTTCGCCGAAGGCATGGGCGTGATGGCTGGAAGCGTGATCGCTGGCCGTGGTTTCAAGCAGGCGGCTCAAGATGGTGCCATGGCCGCCTCGATGGGTGTCAGGGGCGCGATGGAATCCATTCGCGGCGGAGGGCCAGCTTCAGCTCTCTCGCCTGCGCCGAGCGCGGGTGCTCTGGCGGAGGGCTCGGTTCGAGATGATGAAACCAGTAGCTCCATGCTCGATTGAGCATGGGATCATTCTGTGAAGCCTAAACAGAAGGGCCGCCAATTTGGCGGCCCTTCTGTTTCTCCACACCGGAGTGCATCGTCGCTTAGCTACCGTCCGGCACCCAGTCGCTATCGTCGGTGGTCTGGTGCTGGCCAACACGGTCGAGTTCAATGCGTTCATTGACAGATTGCAGGATCGCCGTCAGGAAGCGATGAGTGGACGGCATGGTCGAGGCGAAGGTCTGGTCATCTTCCAATGCCTCGCTGAGCACACCCATCTCCAGGCCGCGTGCCATCTCCTTTTTGTACTGCTCGCAGAAGATGTACTCGACTTCGCGCGTGCGCTCCGACTCCCTGTCAGCAGTGAGGATGGTGAGCGTATTGCGCATGGAGTTCACCATGACAGCGGCGCGATTGACCTTCCTGGTGTTTTCAGTGCTGTCAGCTTGAAGGATCTGCACCTGCTCACGCAGTTGCTCGTTCTCCGCTTTCAGTCCGCGCGCCATCTCTGGGAGCGAGCTGTTTTGGATGACGCGCATCGCTTCGTCCTTGCGGTCGATGTTGCCTTCCAGCGTGGCGATGTGTGCCAGGAGTTGTGCGATTTGCTGGGCCTGTTCGTTGACGGTTTGCTGCAGGCGTTCCTTGTCCGCGATGTGGGCCTTGATGTAGCCGTCGGCCTTCCACAGCTCCTTGTTGCCGCGTTCAATGCCGTCGCCCCAACCCTTGTCGTAGCCGGTTTGCTGACCGTCGTTGAAACCTGCGTCATAGCCCTGGTTGTAGCCAGCAGCTTGACCTGCTCGGCGAGCGTTTTCGCTTTGTAGCCGCGCCGTCTCTGCAATTTGGTAAGCCTCATAACCGCTTTGGCTACTGCTGCTGCTATTAACGCCAGTCCCGATACCCATACCCAAGTCCTCACAAAAGCGCTGTCGGTTTTGATGCTAGTTCGTCTGCGTTCTTGGCTGCAAGGCCTCTAATGCCTTGGCTCGCGGCAGCCGAAACACGCCCATGCGTTGCATGGCGACGTCCACCCAGTCGCCGCTGAACTGCTCATCCTGAAGCACGGATCGCAAGGTCAGCACCGGAATGCAGTGGCCCGGGTCGTGGCCCACGTACCAGGCCGCATGCCATTCCGGGATCAGGTGCTCGACCTCGCCATGGGTCTCGATCGTGAAGGATAGGGCCAGCGTCCCCGCGCGGCCCTTCAGCTCGCTGCTGGGGATGCGGTCGGCCACGTAGTGAGCGATGTAGGGGAGCGTGTCGGTCTCGCAGGCGATCAGCGCGACTACGCGCTTGTGCTCCCCGTCGTAAAGGATGCCCGGGGTCAGGTCGATCTCCGGTAGATCCTCACTCAGGGCCGTATTCCTGAGTGGCAGGTGGCCCAGATAGTGCTGGAGCAGGGCGTACATCTCGAAGGCGGCCGGGATGTCGTTCTGGATCGACCGGCTGTCCTTCTTGGCCATGACCTGGATGAAGCCAGGCTGCTCGGTAGAGCGATGCTCGGTAATGGCCTGGTCGATCAGCGAACTGAGAATTTCAGCAGTGGGGTTCATAACCGGCCATAGAGATGGTGTCGCTGTCATGGTATAGCGAAAAACACTTTTCTGACATAGACTTTTGATAAATGGGCGGGATGCCCCATCGCGAGCTTCGAGCAAAAAAAACGGTGCTCGCAAGGATGCGGCACCGTGGATGAAAGGTGATCCCACGGTTAGGCGGGATCAGCTGACAAGGTATCACGCCGCTCCTCCATGGTCCCCTGCGCTTAGGAATCGAGTCATGAACAAGTCCCACGAGATAACCCCGCCTGGCTTCGACGGAAGCACGGACGACACAAATGCAGCGCAAGAAAACGTCAAGCCGCTCACTGTGGCCGAGTTCATCACGCGCTGGAAATGTCTTGATGACGTTGGCGCGTACGAGGAACTCTTTGGGAGTCGTCTGAAGTTGGCCGAGTTTTTCCATGGTCAGCAAAGCATCGCCTTGGGCGATGACAATCCATGGGTTCACCTGACCGATGTGGCTACAGTGGTGTTCATGCACAACGGCGAGATCCCTGCAGACTGGGATGCCAAAACGCGTGAGCGTGTGCGGGAAACACTCACCAACCTGCACCTTGCGTGGGGCGAGATCGAGCCCGTGGCAAAGACCGAGGTGGATGCCAGTCCTCGTTATCTGGTGTCGGTGACGAGCGTCACCGAGCCGGCGATCAAGCTTCGCCCAGACGCGTCCAAAGCGCGTAACTTCGGTACAAAGGTCGATCGCGAATGGATGACGGCCGAACAGATGGCCGCCACCGCTCGCCGGTTCAGCATCGACAGGACCTCGTATCCGTCCCCGAGCTACGCCGAGCATGTGTGGTGGGTATCGTCCAAACCCACCGTGGAAGGCGTGCTCGAAACGCGCTTTCAGCTCGACGTGCACGAGCTTGCGGGTGGCGGGGTCGGCTTCCACGAGCCGACGGCTGAAGACTTCCAGCGCATCGGGGATGTCATTGGCGTTGCCTTCGATGCGCCCCTCGTGACCAAGCCGTTCGACAAGGAAGCGTTCTTCAGTGCTGTGGCCGAAACGTTGAACGCCGAGGCACGGCGCCTCAACCTGCTGGAGCTTGACCAGGAGCAGCGGGTGGCGCTGGAAGACGAGCCGCAGGCCTTCGCCATGCTGGATGACATGGAGGCGCGCTGTGGCATGGATGTGAGTGAGGCGCGCGCCGAGCTGGCCGAGCACTACGCCATCCGGGTCCATGCAAGTGATGCGAGTGAACCGGCATAACCAAGGCACCGACCATGGCAGACGGCTCGGCCACAACAGGTACTGACGCGCTGCGCTTGTCGCCTCGTCTTCCTGCTTCGCGACTGGCGCGCGAACAGGAAGACGAGGTTCTGGCGAAAGGCGTCATCGCCTTGCCAACAATGAGATAGATAAAACATGCGCCTTCCGTTCGAGCTTGACCCGCAAATTATTCACCACATCATCTACAGCCAGGCAGGTTCGATCGGCAAGGCCGTCATCGAGCTGCTGATGAACTCGGTGGACGCGAATGCGACCACCGTTCAACTTACGATGACGCGCGACGGGTTCGAGTGCCGGGACGATGGCCAAGGCTTCGCGAGTCGCGATGACGTGCTCCGCTACTTCGGGCGCTTTGGCACGCCCCACGACGAAGGCGATGCGACGTACGGTCGATTTCGCCTTGGACGTGGGCAGATCATGGCCCACGCGTCGACCGTCTGGACGTCCAATCGCTGGCAGATGTCCGTCGACACCAGGACGATGGGCTATGGCTACGACCTGGATGACCTCGATGCGGCTGAGAGTGGTTGCGGTATCAGTGGCACGTGGTACGAGCGGCTTTCCGAGGTCGAGCTGATGTCGGCCGTCCAGGAAGTTCGGGATCTCGTGAAGTACACGCCGATCATCGTGGAGTTGAACGGGCGGGTGATCACGCGCGACCCTCGCACCGAGCGCTGGGACTTCGAAGACGAATTTGCCTACTACCGGGTGAAGGAAGAAGGTGCGGTTTCGATCTACAACCTTGGCGTGCTTGTGCGGCATGACTCAAGTCACCTGTGGGGTGCTGGTGGCCTAGTGGTCACTAAGCAGGCCATCGGGCTCAATGTCTCCCGCACAGAGATCCTCCGGAAGACCTGCCCGATCTGGAAGCGCATCTCCGCGCAACTCACGACGCTCGCGAGTTCGCTGGCTTCGAGTCTGGGTGACCATCGGAAGACGGAAGCGCGGCGGGAAAGAGTCGCGATGGCCTTGCTGGCCGGTGAAGATGGCTCGTTGAACCTCTTCAACAAGGAAGAAGTGATCACGCTCTTGCCGGGCAAGAAGCATGTCACCCTCTTCGAGTTTCTGCAGAAAACCCGCTACGGCAAAAAGGGCGGCACATCGCCCCAATTTGCCGTGGTCGAGAACGGGCACGACATTCCCAAGGCCGAAGCCATTGCCCGTGAGCGTCTGGCCGTTTTGATTCACCCGCAGACATTGGAGCGCTTTGGTTGCCACAACGGCTCCGATTTCGTGGACTGCCTTGAAAGGATCGTTGAACAACTCAAAGCTGCGGCGCTGTCCGGGGTGAAAAAAGATGCCTGGATTGCCGATTGGGCTTTCGTACCTACGCTGATCGACTTCATCACGCTGCGCGATGCGTTCTTGGAGCGCACCCAGGTGGTGAGTGAGAAAACACTGGATCGCGAAACACGCCGCGTGTGGACGGCTCTGCGAAGCGTACTTGGCCACTACGCACGGGCATGCACAGGAGGCAGAAAGCGTCGCGATGGCAGCATCTATGGCGGGCGTGCTTTTACCTTTTTCATCGGCACCTCCAATGCCGCGGATGCATGGACGGATGGCAAAAGCTACATCGCCATCGAAGAGCGTATCGTCCGGCAGTTGAGTGCGACGCCCATGAAGACGGCCAATCGCATCTTCAGCATCGTCAATCACGAACTCTCCCATGAGGGAGATAGCATCAATTGTGGCCATGACGAAGCGTTCTATCAGCGCTTCCACAACCTCACCATTGACTTCAGCGAAGAGCGGCAGCGCTACTTCCACATGTTCACCGCAAGGTATGCGCGCAGCCTTGAAATGGAAGGCAAGCATGGTCGCACGAACGAAGTGTGGCGGAGCCGCTACCTGACCGACCGCATGGGCAACGGCCGTATCAAGAAGGGCATGCCTCCCGCGATCGAAGACGTGGACACCGATCCGGTCGTGACCGAACCGGTGAGCGAAGAAAGCATGGCATTGCTCACAGTCGTGAATGCTCATCTCGTCGAGGCAGGTTGTTGTCCACCTCCTGATAACTGGGCGGAGGTTCTTCTCAATGCGCTGCAGGCGCAGAAGGAGCTTTCGGTGGCCCGGCAAGCGGAGTTGGAACACATTGAGGCACTGGACCAGGCCTGGGAGGACGCGCAAAAGCAGTGGGCAATCGAAGATGAAGTACGTGACGCGGCCGATCGTCTTCGCCTTGCGGTTGTGCTGCAGGTCTATCCGGAGGAGATTGATTCGCAGGCACTGTGTGAGCTTCAAGGTCTTCCTACGGACACACCCGAGCAGATTGAGCGTCTTCGGAATGAGTGGTTGGATAAGCCATGGGAGCATTCTTTCGACGAAGAGGCGTACGAACGGGTGCTTGCCGAAGAGGCGGCGGCCGCCAGTGAAGAGGAGGAAACTGGGGACAATGATCACTCTTCAGCTGTAGATCCACGGGGTCATTACCCCGCAGAGTTAGCCGCGCACATCCAGCCCGGCGAGACGCTGTGGATGCTGGAGCGTAATGCGGCCGTCGCCGGTTTTTTTGACGTGTCGGATTACCTGAAGTGGCGATCCGAGAACAGTGTGGATGTCTGACTTCAGCGTCACCGAGTTTGAGGAGCGCTCACACACCGGCTTCTGCGGTCGGACGCTGGCCAACGCTTCGGCCGAGAAGTAGCCAGAACCAGAGAATGCGATGCTTAGCGCTACGTGTGACTGTTGGGTAGGTGCGAGGGTAGGTGGCCGATTACGATTACCTGTCGTTCGAGATCCACATGGAAGTACACGCGGAACGAACGCGCCTCGTCCCGGCTGCTGTTGCCTTGTAGATGCTGGTCGAGTTCGACCGTGCGTCGCTGCCAGTCGACCAGGTAGGCGGCACGCGTGCGGTGGTCGTTTACCGCCGCGCCAGTCGGGCCGCAGGTGAGGTGCTCCTTGGCAAGGAACGCTTCCCAGGCGGCGCGTCCGGCAACGTCGCCGCGGAAACGCATCGACCAGTAGTGCGTCGCCATAGCTTCCAGCACTCGATATACCAAGCCCGGGTCAGCGAATCCGCTCTTGCGCGCGGCCCGCGCCGCCTTGACGTGCACCATGACGCGGCCGCCCAAACTCGCCTGTGCCCAGCTGGCCAGGCCATGCAGGTTGGCGGGATGTAGCTGCTCGGGCAACCTCGGCGCCTGGATCGCTGGGGCACTATCGCGCCGGTCAAGATCTTCCCGCAGTCGGAACGCCTCGGCACGCAGCCGGTCCAACTCCTCGGCTTGCTGCCTGGAGACCAGCCGGAGCTGGTCCAGCGCTGCGTCGCGTGGGTCCGCGGCCGAAACGCCAGCCGCCAAGCCGGCAGGTCGCGCGGTGGCCGTGGACGAGGAGGCGCTGCGGAGTGAGCGCTCGGCGGCGTCGGCGCGATCACGCTGGCGTTGCGTAACGGCACGCTGTGTTTCCAGCTCTGTCTGCAGCTGGCTAACGTGCCGCGTCAACTGCCGTTCGGTTCGTCGATGGGCTTCTGCGGCAGCCCGCACCGCCTGCGCCTGGGTCGAGGCGTGCATGCGCTCAATGACGCCATCACGATACGCCACCCGATCATGAACGGCATCCAGGGCCTCGCTTACCAGGCAATCGGGCAACTCCGGGGGCTCCTCCTCGTCCTCGTCAATTGGCATGCCGATACTGGCAAACCAGTCGGGGAGCTTGGCGAGCACCGAGTCCACGTCTACCGCGCCAACTGCCATCCACAAGACCTGAGCTGCCAACGGTATGGCGATGCTGGCCATGGCATCGAAGTCGGAGGCGTCCGAGGAGCAGATGACCGTGACGTCAATGTGGACGGCACCGCCAGGAAGCGGCACCAAGGCGCTGCCCGTCAATAAGCTGGTGACGCCGAACTCGTCTTCCTGAATGTGCGCCGGTACTTCATTGCGGGCGGCCACGGAAGCGATCCCGTGTAGGCCACTGCAGAGCTTTTCCAGATCGAGGACGTTCGCCAACTCGCGTTCCTCATGATGCTCGGCAGCGAAGTACGCGCCGAGCATCGAGACGCCGAGCTGCATCACGCAGATCAGCGCCTCGGCTGGCGCCATGGCGTAGGCGACATGGCCGGTGCGAGCCGAGGCCGGAACGGTGTCATTCACTCGTGGACTCCTCATCAAGCGCGTCTCTGATTTGTTCAGCGAGGAATGCCGAGTCGTGGTCGAGGTCAACGTAGAAGCTACGTCGCGCCATCGCCATGAAGTCCCGGATGACCCGCTGGACCGTTGCGTCCTTGGCGACAGCGGTCAAGGTGCTCCACGCCTCGGCGTGGCTGGTGGCGACCGGCGCCGCCGCCTTAAGCAACCCTGTGAAGGACCGTGGCGCCCGTTTGTATCCATTGTTGAACTCTTGCCACAGTCGCTCGACCAGCGCATACGCGAAGGCGTCGACCCCTGCCTCATGGTCGCCCGTTTCGATCAGTGTAATTGCGCGCAGGATCTGTCCAAACGTCAGTTCGTCCCAGAAGGCTGGCGGCTCCGCGTGCCCGGCGCGCACCGCATACGCATAATTCAGGGAGAATCGTGCCCCGGCGCCATCGCGTGGATCGGTCAGGTAGGCCCGTTCCAGAAAGCCGATGGCTTCGCTCACGCGGTTGGTGTTGAGCGCCGCAACGCCTGCGTAAAAGAGCGTGCTCGGGTAGGAATACGCTTCGTTGCCGAAACCCAAGCCAGCCGAGATCAACTTGGCGCCGGCGTACCTGGCGCACTGCTCACTTGACAGAATGCGCTCGAACAAGGCGATTGCTGTACGAGCCTCGGTGAGGACATCCTGCCACGCGTCGCTGGAATGGTCTCCGGCGCACGAGAGTGCGTAGCCCGTCGACAGGACGGCATTGGCGACCAGCCAAGGATTGCCGGAGTGGCGTGCTCGGAGTGCTGCGATCCTATCGCGTTGCGCACGCGCAGAAATCGGCTGCGAACCTTCTTCCTCCTCGTACCAACGCGTGAGCACATCCCTCACCGCTTGACCAGCCGCGGTCAGCGCGATGGTGTAATCCCCCGAGGACGTCCGATAGGCCCGGCCGTAATCAAGAGGCGTGGTGCCGCGGAGCGCCTCCGGCTCCTCCATGGACGCTACCAGGATTGAGTTCTGCACCCGCGTAAATTCGCGCTTGTGTTCCTCCCACGGCTGGGCGAGGCCGATGTCACGGGCGAGCCAGTCCCGAGGTTTCAGCGTCGCGAGATCCGCGCGTGTGTTGCCCCCGGCCAGGACATCGAGCAGTCGGTTGCCAAATTCACCTTCCATCTGCATTCGGCGTCCGGCGGTGGCCAGCCAATCCGACTCGGGATCGCCCTCGACTCGACCGGCCGCAATGAGAGCCCGGACCTCGTGTGCGCCGCTGTAGCCGTAGGCCTTGGCGAGGATTTCCTGACAAAGTTGCAATGGCCGCTGAGTGATCCACGCCAAGTGTTTCGCGCGGCGGGAGTAATCCTGCGCCGACTGCGGCAGAAACCGGTTATCAACTGAGGTAGGTGCATTCATTGCTGAGTCTCCAGCACGTGCACGAAGTGGATTCAGCCGGCGGGGTCGGATTGCCGAAGGCTGTGCCTCGTGAGCGCGCTCAAGGGAGGCTGGAAGGTGGAATGCCAGTGTTGCATCGCGGCCCCTCTCGGGTTCTGATGGTGGTCAAGCCACTCCGACGACAGCGGCTGCCGCAGCCGCTGTCGAAGTTTCCGTCAGCGGTACCAAGTTGTCAAAGGTTCCGCGCTCGCGAGAGGGGATGGCGCCGGTCGTGCCGATCTATGTGGCCTGCCGTGCTGCAGTCTGTCTCTTCAGCTGTCAATCAGATTCCGTGCCTCCATCGCAGTACGCCACGGGCCACCCCGATCCATAGGTAGGTGATGATCAGCTGCGAGGCGATCATCCCGATCGCCAGCGCCCAGCGCGGTATGTTGGCTGGGATAACGCTGACATGCGTGAAGATTGGTAGCCAGCAGAGCGCTGCGCTGGCGATCGGGAGCTTCCACAGGCAACTCAGCAGATAGGGAGTGGGGTCAGTCGTCTGTTCGACGCGAAACTGGAGCTTGGCCTGACGCGTGGCCCAGAGAAACCAGGCCACGCCCAAGACGTACCAGAGGCCGCAGGCTCCTGACCAGAACACGCCGAGCGCTACCAGGATCATGGTGGCGCGCGCCAGGCCAGAGAGTGGCGCCGCGCCTGGCCCGATCCACCCGGCATGCAGGGCGGCGACAGCCGCCAGAATGCATGCGATGCCGATAATCGGTGGCAGGGAAAGCAGACGTGCCATCACGCCGCGCTCGGTTTTGGGTGACCACACCGCACCGGCAAAGTGTTGGATGTGCGCGATCATCTCAGTCTTCCTTTTTTTGTGAACGTGGTTGAGCCGCGAGCCTGGCCAGCTTCTCGGCATCCTCGCGGCGGGCATCGTCGTGGACCTGGGCGTAGATCCGCGTGGTACGCGGGTCGGCATGTCCGAGTTCGTCTTGCGTGGATTCGAGTGACGCTTTCGCCTGCAATCGCTGACTTGCATTGGTGTGACGCATCCAGTGCGTGGAAAGCTTGAGCAGCCGCTCGCGTGTGTGTGCGTCTTCGCAGTCCACGGCGGCCTCCTTGGCGGTCTTCGCCACCAGCGCACCGATCGCGCGTGGGGTGAGGCGCTGGGACCGGCGCTTGGTATGTATCGACATCACCAGGGGGTGGCGCTCGGTCGGTACCGGGTACTCGGGCAAGTCAAGGCTGCTCCGGTACCCGCGCAACTCGCCCAGCAGGGCCGAGTTGACCGTTACGAAGCGTTCCTTGTTGCCTTTGCCGAGCACGCGCAGCGTCCAGAAGCGATCGGTGCGCGTGAAGTCACCCATGACGCCGCTCGCGACTTCCTCACGGCGGATGCCTGAGTGATAGAGCAGGGCGAAGACCCAGCGGCGGCGCGCCGCACGTGCAGCCTCGAATGGCTTGGACTCGGGGCGAGTCGTCAACCACTGCCAGAACCATTGCCAAGATTCCAGATCGAGGAACTTGGTGGGAGCGGTGGTTTTTACTACCGCGGGTCTGAGCGACAGCAGGAACACGTTGCGCTGAAGGTAGCCTGCGTGTTGCAGGTACTTCATCAGGTGGCCAAGCACGGCACGGCTGTACTGGATCGACTTATTGGACAACGGGCCAATCAGGAGCTGCGTCGGCCTGAGCGTTTCATCGTGCCGCGGCTTGCGCGGGCGCAACCAGTGCTGCGGAGGGTCGGCCAGGTGATCGTAGAAGGCGTGGACGTCATCGACCGTCATTCCGGCGAACGTCAGGCGCTGCTCGTCCAGCCAGACCAGGAGCCGGGCAACCTCCTTCCGATAGGCCTCGAAGGTGTGGCTGGAGCCGCTGCTACGCGCCCGCAGGAACGCTGCAGCGGCCTCCAGATCATTCTGGGCGGTGATGGCGGGGTTTGCTCCCGAAGGCCCACCACGGGCGACCAGTTGCGCGGCGACAGGTATCAGCGCGAGGTCGTTCATCATTTCACCCAACAGCGGCGACAGGTGAGTGATTGTAGCTGTGCACCACCAACCATCACCGGCAGGGCTTCAGGGCTGGGTGGTTAGGGTCGACGCCGTTGGCGACTGCCATATCACGGTAGCTGGCATGCAAGGCATGACCACCGTCGTGGACGTCGCGCTTGAACTTGCCCGTCATATGACCCATGCGAACCGTCAAGTTGTGATCTGCGCCGCGCAGAAGAAAGCCTGCGCATGTAGCGGGCTTGGCTGTGCCGCTCTGGTGGCACCCGAACATTTCCGTGGCCATGTCGTAGGCCGTTCCTGCCGAGTGCACGAAGGCTTCGGCGGGAAAGACTCCGGCGGAGTCCTTGCGCCACGGGCATTCGGTGCAGGGCGTTCGGCGGTACCCTCCCGGCCCGCCCTGTAAGGTGACCACCTGATGCTCACCACCCGCTGCGCGTACGCGCAGCTGCACGGCTCGGGAGGACTCCGATGGCGGTGGTGGCAAGGATGGTTTGCGCGCGGCGATGACGGTAAGCATCTCGGACGTCACGCGCCACGTCGCAGCGGTTTCCTCGATCGTGATCATGCGTGGAACTCCAGTGCCAGCTGATTCTGTGCGGATTCATCCGCACGGCCCCCTTGGATGCCGGTGTGCAACTTGGCATCGAGGCCCTTGCTGTATCCGGCCACCCAATCCGACTCGGTGACCTGCGAGCCGACTTTCTTTCGCCGGGTAAGGTTTCGCCCGCCATTGCCTTTGGTCGCGTTCGGATAGCGATGTCGAATGGCTTCTTCAAGCAAGGCGACTTGCGCCTCATTGGGTGCAACATCCGAGAAAAGTTGCTTGATGGCGTAGATCCATGCCCTCGCGAAATTCTCTCCGCGCTCTTCGCGATTGGCGCGTTTGCGCACACGACTCACATGTTTGAGCCGATCCGTATCCATTTGACGACGCAAGACCGTGAAGGCATATGCAGCCACGTCGGCGATACCGTCGACGCCATAGAAGCGAATGACCGTGCGCCCGTTCAATTGAACGTGGACGCATCGTGCGCCGAAACCCCTGGCACAAATCGTGGCCAGCAGCAGGATGGACGTGGGCACCTCGGCCCCGCGGGAGCGGGTCGGCGCCTCGGCCTCGTCCACGTTCATGGCCTCGGTATGGCCGATGCCGAACTGAGCCATCAATGCCTGCGCCTGGCGCAGTGCAGCGGCCGCTTCGTGGGGGTTCGACGAAGCAGCCAGGCGAAGACAGGCTCGAACACGGCGCAATGCAGTGGAGTGGTCCATGGCTGGGCTCTTCAGAAGAGTTCGGTCTGTGGAGACGGCCACAGATCGGCGTGCCGCTGTCGAAACCCGACAATGGCGGTGCGCAGCTCGCGCACGAGCCCGTGGCCCAAGGCTTGCTGAAGTTCAGGGTCGACGAGTTGTTCGTCGATCGCTACAAGCCGCTCGGCGAGGGTGACCAAAGGAGAAGAGGCTGGTTCGCTCATGGGAGAATGGCCTATCGGAACGCCGGGGAACTGATGGTGGGGACGGTGTTCATTTGCTCAGGCGGCCTTCCAGGTCTCGATGTCAACTCGCACGGTGCGGTGTGCCTTGTGCTGTTTGGCGCCGCACCAGCGGCACACGCGGGTGTCACCTTGAACCTCGAAGCGGTTGGTGTCGTCGATGAAATGCACGCCGTGCTCGGGATCGATCGCGCACCGACCGATGGTGTGATAACGCTCCCAGAAGTCGTTGATGCGCTCTAAGCCACCCATGCCGCCCGGGTAGCACATGCGGATGGCTTGGCTCCCCATCGTCAGCACGTGCATGAGCTGGGCGCCGGAGAAGTCATCGGCGAACGGCTGGTTTTCGTAGGCACGACCGATCATCAGCTCGCCGGGGGCAAAGTCATAGCGCCGGCACAACAGGCTGCCGGCGGTCACACGGAACACCTGATCGTTGATCGCGCGATCCAAGCCGCGCCGCTGCTGCATGCGCAGCCAGCGGTGCAGGTTGGATGAGTAGGCCGGCGACCGTGACGGATGGATAGCCAGGATCGAAAGGGGGCTGGCGTCGGTCATCACGGCGCGTCGGCCTCAAGGCGCTCAACTTCGGTGATGACATCGCCCATGGACATGGCGGTGCATTCGCCGCCCATGTATCTACGGTCATCACCGAAGTTGAAGCTTTCGACGAGCGCTTTTCGTTCTGCCGGATCAGACGGCAAGCGGATGACCACCGTCATAAAGTTGGGATCGATATGCATTTCATGCGTCCGTGGGTCGGGGAAGGGTAAACCACTCTTCCAGCTTGCCCAGCAAGCGTTCGAGTTCCAGCGTGAGCAGGGCGAAACTGGCGTCCAGCTCGGCCTGGGCGTCCTGCTGGCTGTCGCCCAGTTCGTCCATCACCACGTCGAGGAACTTCAGCTTGCGGATCACCAGGTCTTCGCCCAGCACGAAACTAATCCGCTCATCGAAGGTGAGGCCAAGCATGAAGACCTGCTTGCCGTTGCGTAGATGCTCCTTGACCTCCTCAGCGTCCATGTCCTGCCGGCGGCAGCGTGCGATCGCGCCGGTGGCAGTGGCCGGGTCGCGCAGTTCGCATTCGTCGCCCAGGGTCAGCCCGGCCGGCAAGTTGCCGTTGGCCAGCCAGTCGGTCATCAGCACGCGCGGACCTTCCTCGGGCGCCAGCGGCACCGCGGGGAAGCTGCCCAGCGCCTCGCGGATCTGGGTCAGCGCATTCTCGGCCGACTTGCGGCTGGAGGTATCCAGTACCACCCAGCCGTTTTTGGTGTCCACGTAGCCGGACAGGCGCGAGTTGCGCACGAACGCGCGTGGCAGCAGCTCGGTCAGCAGATCCTCCTTGATCCGCTTGCGCTCGCGTCCGCCGACTTTGCGGCCTTCTTCCTCGGCGATCTTCTGCACCTTGCGATGCAGTTCGTCGTTGATCACCGCGGCCGGCAGCAGCTTGCCCTCGCCGCCCACGGTCAGCAGCGTGAAGTGCTTCACCGTGTGGGTCAGAGGCTCGGCCTCGCCACGACCGACCGGCGGCACGAAGCCTTTGGTGAACATTTCCAGTGGCCCGCACGGGCGCAGCCGGTGCTCGGCCAGCGCCTCGTCGAGGCGGCTCAGGTCATTGGCAACGGCGGGAGAAAAACGGAATAAGCTGACATTTCTATAGAACACGTTATTACTCCATGGGATCAAAAGAAGACGTTCACGCAGCAGCCTCCAGCTCGGACTCGTCGGCCTCAATGCCGCTTTGCTCAAGGAAGTGGCGGGCTAGTTCACGCAGTGAGTTCTCACCGATGTCCACGCGCTCGGTGAGCGGAGCATCGGGGTTGATGACGCCCTCCAATTGCTCGTACTTGATGCCAGCGACACGAGCCATGACAGGATCGGCACCTTGGTCGGACAGGAGGACGTACCCGAACGTGGGTTCTTCCTGGCCGTCGCGGTCGATGCGGCCGATACATTGCTTCATCACACCGGAGGACCAGTCAATCTCGCCGATAACGGCGGTCTTGCATACGTACTGGATGCCGTCCATGCCAGCGCCGGAGCGCAGTGACATGATGAGGACTTTGGACTCGCCGCTGACGAAGGCTTCCTTGGCGAGGCGCTTCTGCCGTGGCGACTCGCTGCCCGTGTACATCACGGGCTTGAGATCGGCGAGGCGTTCGAGCCAGATGTCGTAGACCGCGCGATGCCAACCGAACAGGACGACTCGCTCGCCGGACTCCACCAGCATCCGAACGAAGTCGGCGACGTAGGGTGCCTTGGCGATGCCGGTCGCCTGGCGGAGCATCCGGTCGAACTCGCCGCTGGCGTGGAAGCGTTCGCCACGGTACTGCTCGTTGTGCGCAACGATGGTCCGGGCGAGCGCGATCGCATCAGCGCCGCCATTGTTCAGTTCAAGCGTGTCGGCATTGACCTGATGCGGGATGACCGAGCACTGGGGCAGCTCGCGCCCAACGTCCTTGCGCGTACGCCGGAGCATGACTCCCTCGCGTCGCAGGAACTCGCCAAAGGCGTCAGGGTCCTTGAGGCGATGCTTGCCGTTGCCGATCGTTGCGCACCACTCGCGTACGAATTCGTCGAAGGTACCGAGTACACCGGGCATCAGGACGTTGATGACCCAGTAGAACTCCTCGCCGTAGTTGTAGATGGGTGTGGCGCTCAAGCCCATCTTGAGCGGAACACGCTGGGCGAAGTATTCGGCGGCGTGATACAGCTCGCTCTTGTTATTGCGCAGCTGCTGGCATTCCTCGAAGACGGCATAGCGCGCGATCTCGGCCAGGGTTTCGGCCCAGCCGCGCAGCTTGTGGTAGCTGATCACGATGACATCAGGGAGCGTGTCCCACAGGTCGCGCACGCGCGAGCCAGGGCGTTTGATCAGGTCGTAGGGCTTGGATGCCTTGATCGTATGCACTCTGAGTTCCGGGAGGAACTCGGCGATCTTTTCCTCCCAGTGGTTCGGGAGATACGCCGGGTACACGACGACGGCGGGCAGGCGGCCCGGTCTGACGAGAGGGCACATACCCGAAACGGTCTTTCCAAGGCCCAACTCGTCGGCCAGCAGCAGCGCGCCGCGGACCTCGACCATGGTGGCGGCGAACGCCTGATAGTCGCGCGCAGGCTTTGCCAGCTCGAACGTCTCCGGTTCGCGCACCTTGCCGAGTAGCGCAGCGATCGAGAGTTCGCACTCGATATGGCGATGGGACTGGGCCAGGAGATGCGGCATGTCGCGCACCTCCATGGGATACCGCTGTAGAAACCACAGCAGGTCACGTCCGTTCTGTGCGTTGTCGGAAAGGCGGATGGCATCGCTTGCCTGCTGCGGAGCCTTGGGGAAAACGCGCTTTAAGAGCGTGCGCACTTGAGGGTCACACCGCACCTCCCAGTAGCCCTTTGCAAGTGTGACTGTCCCGTAGTTCACAGGAACCTCCGTTGGAGGTGGGCCATGCGCAAAGCGCGGCCATGCAGTTCGGGGATGTCTCCAACCGGAGCGCTACCCCAGGCGGTTGCTGCAGCGAGCAAGATGCCGCAAACGCCTTCCAGCGTGCTGTAGCGCGAGACTTGGCGCAGCGCCTGGGAGAGCGTGCCGTCGACCTTAACCTCGATAACCACGCCCTCGACGGGCAGGAAAAAGTCAGTACGGTTCTTGCTGTCGAACCGGTGCTCCCGCACGAACGTGTACCCCGCCTCGGAGAGCAGGCCGGCGAGGGCGTCGTGCAGGATGATCTCGTTGGCGAACCGGAACGTGTGACGCTGGAACAGTCCGGCGATCGCTGAAAGATGCGTGCTCATGCGCAGGCCTTGCGCCGCTGCGCGTGGAACTGGGCGAGCCACTCCAGGGCGTCCGCAGGGTGACCCAGCTGCCCGGTGGCGCGACGCCGGAAGCTCATGGCCCCCGCCTGGCGCAACGTGATCTCAACGGCACCGCCCTGGACGGCAAGGGCGCGCTTGGAGAGGGCGATATCGTAATGGCTATACCGGGTCTTGGGCGGTCCCTGCCACCACTTGCGCGCGACGCCGATCCGCTCGGCCATCGCGTGAAGCTCCTCGTCGCTGTCGGCCAGCAGGTGACACATCACCATTCGGCCGAAGCTCGCTCGCATGTCGTCGACGTAGACGGTCATCACGCGGGCTCCCGTTCGGAAGCGTCGAGGTGCCTTCGGATCTTGGCTGGAGTCATTGACGCTCTGTCCCTATCCGTGCCAGTGCCACGGCCGAATCGGCTATGGCGAACGCATTCCGTCAATATGGCATGTTAGAAAAATGGTTTAATGTATGGCTACATTGACGCATCAAAACCACGACGTCAAGCATTTTTGATAGTCTTTTCGTCACGCCTTGGCCGTGTCTGCTGTACAGTGGCACCATGGGTCCGAACCGTGGAAAATGAGTGATATGGCGATGAATGCGCGCGATCGTGAAGCGGCTCTGTTGACCCGATGTGTGGACGCCGCCCGGGGCAAGGTGGCCGTGGCCGAAGGTCCGCGCGAGGCCAATGTCTTCCATGTGGCGGCAGGCGTCGTCGGGGGCGTCCATCCTCGGGCCGCCGAGAGGCTGCAGCTGGCCAGTCATCGCTATCTCGACCGGCATCCGGGCGAACGCGTGAGCACGGCTGAAGTCGTGGGACGCGGCTGGGTTGCTTCCTTGCCGCGCCTGCGGGACATGCTGACCCGGCAACTGGCCGCATAGCGACATGACCCAGCGCTACTACACCGAGACCGACCAGGCGAAGGCCTTCAAGGCGCTATTGCTCCAGCTTGAAGAGCGGCTGAAGCTCTCGCATTCCGTGAATGTCTACCTGGCCGGTGGCATGGCCGTCCATCTGTACACGCAGAACCGTATGACGATGGACGTGGATGCGGAGTTCGATGCTCGCATTGCCATCCCGAACGACGTCCTGGTCGATGTAGAACAGGGCGATGGTTCGACACGTCCGATGTACATCGACACCAACTACAACTCGACCTTTGCGCTCATGCACCCGGGTTACCGGGATGATGCCGAATTCATTGATTTCGGCCTCCGGAGTTTCCGCGTGCATGTGCTGCAGCCTGTGGATCTTGCGGTGAGCAAGATCGCGCGCTTCCAGGACATGGACCGCGAGGACATCCGCGCGCTAGTGCTGCTGGGCTTGACCACGGCCGATGCGATCAAGCAGCGCGCCGACGAGGCCGTTGATTACTTCGTCGGCGGCCAGGAGATGTTGAAGTTCAATATCCGGGACGCAGTTGCGTTGGCGCGCTCAGCGGAAGAGGAGGCCAGGCGCGTTCAGGGCCTCTACAAGTTGCGCGAGCGCGCAGGCACGGGCTACACACTGTGGGAGAAGGCCAACCAGGCGCTTTCCTTCGGTTCCGCCAAGGACGTCGATTGGGGCGCGATCGAGCAGGCCGTCATCGAGGAAAGTATCGGTGAGCACGGCCAGTCCCCGGACGATGTAGCGGACACGCTATGCGAATGGAGTCCAGGGGCCACGACCACCGAGCGGCAAGAGGCGCTTCGCAAGGAAGTGTTCGATCGCGCGCCTGAGCTTCAGGCGCGCTTCGCGGCGCGCTTGGGTGGTAGAGAGGCATTGCCTACCGCGGGTCGAGAATAGCTGCGGCACAAACCTTCACGGTTGGTGCCGCTAGTTGCGGATGAATTTTCTACCCTGTTGGAACCAGCTTCGCACCTCGCCGTAGTTGCGCTTGTCGAGTGCGCCAAAGACGTGTGCAAGCGCGCTGACTGCCGCTCTCCTCTTGATATCCCCGGACTTGTAGTCGTCGAGTACGGCGACGAGAAATGCATCCATATCGTCGTGATCTTTGTTCGTGAGTTGATCATCGTGTTGAGACATTGGCGAACTCCACCTGGTAGTAGTTTTAGGGATTGGCCATCCGGCAAAAGTCGAGTGTGATTCAAGCGGGAGCTTCTACTGATGCTTGGGTTTCTTCGGTGACTTCCCAGCAATTGAGCACTTCGCTGCGTAGGCTTGTGTTGGCCGGGTCGCAGTTCTCGCCCCGCACCACAGGCAGCCAATGCCTCTTGGTCGCGATGATGTAGTTCTTTCCGGCGGGAAGGATGTCGAGGACGCGGCGCAACGTGACCCTTCCTTCCACATGCCGCAGTTGCCTGAAGAATTCGACGTTCAAGCCAAACGAACGTGCGGCGGAGATCCCTTCGTGCTCATCCATGCCGTGCTGTTCGCTCCAGCCTCGTTCGCGGCACACTTCAAGGACCTTTTCCATCGGAAAGCCGCCGACCTTGCTGATGGAGTAGGGCACACACCCCGCCTCCACATAGCGCCCGTCGTCTTCCAGCATAGGTTTGTCGCCCATGTATGGCTGGTCCTGATGTCCCCAGGTATGCCCGCATTCAGTGCACTTGCGAAACCATTCCGCCCGGTTCAGTTCATGGAGCACTCGGCCCATCTCTTCCTCACCACGGCCGTGGCCGCATGATGGGCATTCGGGCCAGTGCTTGGGCGTGTAGGCGTGCTCGCCGGTATGCTCGATCGCGACCGTGAGCGTCTGATAGGGCAGGGGGCGAACGATTCCCTTCGCAATCAGCCACTCAAGGAATCCTTCCTCGGAGACGAAGCAGTAGTCATCCTGATTCGCTTCAGCAGCAGCGTAGTTTTCGGCCCGGTACCGTGCCGCGTAGCCGGTGAGGTCCAGATCAGGTGGGCCGATGACAGCCTGTCCCACATAGGCGCCATTCGGCTCGGCCAGCTGGTAGACAACGGTCTTCATTTGGATGGCAATCCGAATTTAGTAATCTTGCGCACGCATCGCGCTGTCGAGATCGCGCGGCCCGGTGATCAGGCGCAGTGTCTTGCTGGCCTGGCTCAGAAACATCACCTCATGGTCCCCTCCAACGTAGTAAGGCATCACTTCCACCCGTTCCGCATCCCTCACATCGCGCGGCACGGCGAAGTCAGGCGTGTCATCCCATGCAGCCTCAGCCTCGGTCACGGTGGCAAACAACTGTGGGCGGGCGACGTCGACCACTCCGTTGTAGACGAAGTACATCAGCGAGTCATCGCTGAACCGCACAGCTCCGGTGAATCTGGCCATCGTCGTCATCTCCAGGGAAATTAGTGCTTCGGTGCGGGCTTGTCGGTGTAGCCGAGGAGGCGGTTGGCGCGGTCCAACCAGAACTGGCCCTTTTCCCAGCAATGCTCCGCTCGTTTGCGGTCGCCGCGCTCTTTCGCCTCATTGGCGTCGGCGAGCCACTGGTTCCCGCGGGTTTCGGCGTCAAGCACTCGCTCGGTGAGCGGCTTCTTGGGTGATGACCGGTTCACTCGGGCTTCTCCGGCTTCCACTCGGCGAGAATCTTTTCGAGCCTGGGGAGTGAGTCCGTAAGGCCCTGGATGTCGCTCTCGATCCGGACGCACCAGAATCGCAGCTCCTGCTTCCACTCCGGCATGTCTGGCGTAACCTTCGCGACACCCAGCCCACGGCGGACCATGAGCACGTCGAGCTGGTCCCGACGGGCTAGAGCTGCTTTGCAGTTGACCAGATCCTCCCGATAGGTACCGATTAACCAGACCAGCCCCTCGTTGGACACTTCAAGCGGCTTGAATCGGATGCCAGGGCAGCTGCCGGTCTGCCATCCCATGCCCGGACGCTTGTAGCCGTGGTGCGCCATCTTGCCGCGGACGACCGCGATTTTGCGGAAGCAGCATGGGCAAGTCTTCACCACCTTGTTGGGGTTCTCCGGCTTGCTTGGCCCGGTGCTTGGCGCCCGGCCTTTGACAATCTTGGTCTTCAGGTCGGCAAGCGCGGTAACCAGCGGCGCAAGCTCGATGGCCAGCGCGCGCATGTTCGCAATCAAGGGGTGGACCACCTTGGTCCCGACGAGGCGCTTATAGGCGGCGGTGACGTTGTGGATACCCCAGACGCTGATTTTGCTGTCCAGGTCGCGGACTTCCTCCGGAAGCTTGAGCCAGCGGCCGTCTGTGTGCGGTCCCCGAACGGCTTTCCAGGCGACTTCCACGGCCCGGGAAACGGTCTCCCGGGCGTCGTTGTACACGACGTTACGGATCTGCCCTGATGCAGCGCCCTCGGCGAGGACGTCGAATTGGCGGCGAAGCCTGGTTGGATCTTTCGCCGTGCGCAGGAGCGTCGGGTAGGAGGCTAGGTTGAAGCGTTCAACAGCAACCTGTTCTTGGATTTCGCTCATCGCTTGCTTCATTTCAGCAGCACTCTCGGCGGAATTTTCCACTTCATGGTCTCCCCGATTTCAGGATCGCGGAAACCCCCTTATGTTTCCCATAATCCCAATTATGGGACGTTTGTCAAGTAAAAGATACTCTTTAGAACGTACATCGTACATATACGGATTGACAAAGCAGGAAATCCCCGTACCATGCCCACATGGTGCGTGTTTTTATGGGATGGGAGGCATAGATGGATTCGATGCTGCAAGCTGGCCAGTTCGGCGCCGCGGGCCGTGGGGATGTCTCTACGGATGAGGAGATCGACGCCTTGATTGCTGCCAACGCTGCTGTTTGCGTAGGCGTGAGCGGCGGTAAGGACAGCCAGGCCGTGGCCCTCGCCGTCGCGAGGCATCTCGATGCCGTAGGCCACCACGGCCCGCGCGTACTGGTGCACGCCGATCTGGGTCGTGTGGAATGGAAAGACTCCCTGGCTGTCTGCCAGCGCCTCGCCGACCACCTCGGCTGGGAGCTGATCGTGGTCCGTCGCCCAGCGGGCGATATGCTCGATCGGTGGGAGTCCCGCTGGGTCAGCCGTTCGCAGGCCTACATCGCGCTGGAGACCGTGAAGCTCACGCTTCCATGGGCAACACCGAACATGCGGTTCTGCACGTCGGAGATGAAGGTAGACGTCATCAGCCGTGCGCTACGCAAGCGCTTCCCGACCGGCCCGATCCTCTCCGTGGACGGTGTGCGTGCGCAGGAGAGCCACGCACGCTCGAAGAAGACAATCAGTTCGCCAGCGACGAAGCTCACGCGTAAAGCGAACGTCGGCGTGAACTGGCACGCCATTCTGCCTTGGTCCGTGGAAGAGGTGTTCGCAGAAATCGATGCTTCGGGCATGGCACCACACGTCGCTTACCGCGTTCACGGTTCTTCGCGAGTCAGCTGCTCGATGTGCATCATGGGCTCACTGCCCGATCTGACCATTGCAACCAACCTGGACGAACATCTGGATACCTACCGGTGGCTGGTGGACCTGGAATGCCGTTCAACCTTTGCCTTCCAGGGCAGCCGCTGGCTCGGTGACATCGCGCCGAGCCGCCTGACAAACGGTCTGCGCGAGCGTCTGGAACGCTCGAAAGCCGCCGCATCGGTACGCCGGGCGGCCGAGGCCGAGATCCCGGCCGAGCTGCTGTTCGATAGCAAGGGCTGGCCCTCATTCGTTCCTGACATCGAGCAGGCACGCCTGCTCGCAAGCGTGCGGCATCGTGTCGGCGAAGCCGTCGGCCTGCCCGTGCAATACACCGACGCGAGCGCGATCCGCGCCCGCTATTCGGAACTACTCGACCTACGCCTGGCGAAGGTGGCTTGAATGGCCGATAGTCTGCGCGGCGCCGGTAATGCGCTCGACGCACGTGGCGCTGGGCAACCCCTGAAGAGGGCTTCGTAACAATGAACAAGACAAAGCAGCTTCCGGTAATCACGCTTGAAAGCATCTGGCGCGAAGCGGACAAGCGCTTCACGCGCTACGTCAAAGTTGTCGGGCTCGTCGACGCTGATGGCCGCCCGCACCGCGCAGAAGCATTCGCTGATATCACTCTCGTCCTAGGGGGCAAGATTGCGATCGTTCGATGCGATGAAAATGGCCACACCTCGGGTCGAGTGACCTATGCTGCGGCTGGTCGCTTCGGCCGGTCTGGTGGCTACTGGCCCGCCGATTCAGCGGTCAAGTGACATGTCTTCCGCTGATTATGACCCCTTCCGCCCAAGGCATGAACCTGCCAGGTCGATCTACGAGGCCTTCCAGGAAGAAGCCGCGCACCGGCGGCATCGTGAGGTCGATGTCTGGATTCGTGCCGAGCGCGACGTCGTGCACAGCACAGCCGTCCGCCTTGCACCGACCTATGACCTGCGGCCTCCGTCGATCGGCGAAGTTGAGGCCGCAGAGCGTCGTGCCCGCGGTCATATCGACTACGGAATGAAGTGGGCGCTCTACGTTGTCGAGGCCATGCGGCGGCCAGGGGAAAACCATGAATAAAACACAGTTGAAAACGGTAGATGCGGCAATGACTGAAGGTGAGATCCACGCCCGATTGGTCAAGGCGTTTGAGCACCGTGAACGAGCCTATCTATGGGTTCCTGCTGACACCATCACATTTGTTCCCCGCGTGCTCGCCAAGGTGTATGGCGATGGCCGCGCGTTGTTCGCGCTTTCGACCGTCAACCAACGCCCTGCGTACTGGATCATTCGGGCGTGCAGCCAGACGGACTTTCATGAGTTTACCGACGACATCCTGACCGATCTTGAGGAGGCTTTTGGTGATGGTCTCTGTGGCTATAGCGGAAATAGTCTGTTTCATCCAAAGCGTGAGCGCATGCGCTACTGCAAGTGCGAAGACTGCGCACAGCGCGGGGTCGCGCGCTGGCCGATGGTGAATGGGAGTGGAGGCTGCTGTTGGGGCCAAATGCAATGGCCCGAGGGATTTAAAGTTGACGAGAACGGACATCTGCTCGCCGTCGTCCCAGCCCCGGTTACTCGCACTTCGGTGATCCACCATGCAGCACACTGAAAAGAGCTATGAACGCCGTTGCCAATCTGGCCACACCTTCAGCAGCAGCGATGCTGCCGCTCGCTGGACGACACGGAAAGGAAACGCCCGGTACTGGTGTCCCACCTGCCTGCAGAAGGGCAAGCTCCCGCCGAAAGACTGGAAGAAGGTCTGATGTCGAGGTAGGCGGCGACCGTAACTGTTCACCCTGAAGGCGCGGATTCGCAGCCCGCGCACTTCAGTCCCACCGCTGCGAACACAACCACGTGAAGGAACAGAAAGACCATGGCAACGAGCAACGCGAAGACCAAGACTCCAGTAGCGCCGAAGGTGATCAAGGAGGCATTGAGCAAGTCGAGCCTGGTGGCTCACATCGCCGAACAGACCGAGCTGGCTCCGAAGGCCGTGAAGGCCGTTCTGGCTTCCCTGGAAGCCACGGCGACCGCTTCTGTCGCCAAGAAGGGGGCTGGCTCCTTCACCCTGCCCGGCCTGCTGAAGATCACGGCCGTCAGCGTGCCCGCCAAACCCAAGCGCAAGGGCATCAACCCGTTCACGAAGGAAGAGCAGGTATTTGCCGCCAAGCCTGCCAGCGTGAAGCTCAAGATTCGTGCGCTGAAGAAGCTCAAGGACGCGGCGTTGTAATTTTCACTGGCAGTGCGGCGCGGCGCGCGCGACACAAAGTCCGTAGGTAATCAGACCCCAAACCCACTGAGCCGGTACAAGCTCGACGGCCAAGACGAGAAGGCACTCGGGGCCTCGGCCGGACAATCCGGCCACTGCCAACCTACAAACCGCTTCAAGCTACATCGCTAATTGGTACATCCATGATCGAGACCTGGCAGCAATACACATGCGACGCGTGCGGAGAAACCGAGTATTACCCGGCGCCGAATGCGACACGCAAGGATGTCCGCGTGGATCTTCGTAAAGGTGGATGGCGCTGCATCGGTAGGCTCGACTATTGCCCTCAGTGTGTAAAGCGAGGGTGGGCGAAACGACGTATCACTGGATTTGATGGCCCATGACCACTACCGAACAGGAATTCGCTGAAGCCATCACGCTGCTCCAGGCTCGCACAGGCTGGGACGTGATGACAGCCTACGATCGCACGAAGGCCCTGATGGAAACCCTTTCCCGCAAGGGTGTTGAGGCACCCAACTGGGCAGCGATCCGCTCACTGATCGGCAAGGGCAGCGCAGGCGATATCAACCGTGCCAAGCGCGACTTCCGAAAGGAACTCGGCGTACAGCTCGGCCGCATGCGCGGCGCCAGAGGCGTGCCCGAGGAAGTCAGCGATGCCTGCTCCAGGCTCTGGCTCATGGCCGTCGAGAAGGCTGCCAACACATTCGACGAACAGGTCGCCGCCTTCACGGCGGACCTGGAGCGGGCCGAATCCGCCCAGGTGGATGCAGAATCCCAGCGCGACGACGCCCTGTCGCGCGTGCAGGCGCTGGAAGGCGAAAAGGCTGGGTTGCAAGCTTCGATCAGCTCGCTGCAGACGCTGGCCGACGCCGAGCGCGCGGCGAAGGAACACGCGCAACAGATGTTCGAGACGGCCAGGGCGGAACTCGCTGGCCAGCTCGAACAGACGAAGACCGCTCTGGTGAATGCCCAGCAGGAAACCGCGAAGGCCCTCACCCGCTTCGAGGGCATGGAAAAACGCCTCCAATTGGAAATTGATCGCACGCGGCAGGAACTCGCGGCGGCGCGCGTTCGCATGAACAAAGAGCAAGCCAAGGAACAGGCTGCGCACGCGTCTGCGCAGGATCGCGCACGTGCCAAGGTGGACGCGGAGCAATCGAAGCGGCAGGAGATCGAGCGCAAGTTGGCAGGAGCCGAAGCCGAGGTCGCCGAGCTTAGAAAGCAATTGGCGGCCGCACAGGTAACGATCCGGGCCGCACTACAGGACCGCCGGGGCGGCGAGACGCAGAAGCCTAAAGCGCCCGCAGCGCGCTCGGCGCGCAAAGGCACGAAGAAACACTAAACATTGACTATCGAGGACAGCACATGCAGGGCGAGAAAGAGATTAAGTGGACACATGAATGGGCGCACTACGATGCGGCCGCAATCGCCGTTGCGGCAGCGCTCGCGAAGAGTGGAGACACGGATCGGATTGCAGTGGCCAAGCAGGCCTTTGCCGTCGCGGATGCCTTGGCGCGTGAAGCACAGTACCGGCCTCCCGTGAGAGTCTATGCCTCTCCCATGGCGTGGATTCGTGAACTGCACGATGCCGCCGAAGCTATGGGACAACCCCTGTCGAATGAGCTGTCTTTCCTGTGGCGAATGGCGGCTAACGGGATGCCGATTGCAGGAACGTTCTGGGAGATGATCGAAACGATCCGGGAGTTGCCGGGGGCCATGGTTGCTGAGCTTGGGAACTGCCATCCCGATGGAGTGGAAAGTATGCGGCTGTCGGTCATCCGTGCGCTGGAGGACCAGGCGAACAGAGCGATACTGTTCCAAGTTGTCTCCGACAGGTGATCTGATCCAACAAACAAGGCCCTGCCACGGTGGCGTCCGTGGCAGGGCCTTGTTTTTCACTCGCCGGTAGCAACGGGCGGGCGGGCCGGTGCTTCAGCGACGCGCTGGAGCACCGGCCAAGCGCGCAGGAAGCCTTCTCACGTGTCGCCATGGTGTGCCATTCGCGGCATACGTAATTCACCTGGATAAATTGCGCCACAAAATTGCTTTTCGCCTTCACAAGCCTTGCACGCTGGCAGGAAAAGACGCACCATGGCGAACATCATATATCCATAGTCATGCATTTCTAACAGCCAACTAGGACGCCCCATGACAAGCAAAGCTCTCCTTCTCGTCGCCGTCGTTTCCGTTGCCGCGCTCCTGGTCGGTTGCAGCGGCCCGCTCGATACCTCGCTCGCGGACACGAACCAGCCCGAGAAGGCATCGGCGCTGCTCAAGGTGCTGTCGCCTGATGATCAGGTCGCTTTGCACTACTACGTATCTGAACACACCGCGAGCGGCGACATCGACTGGAAGATGAGCGTCAAGGACGCGCTCAAAGCCCGCAAGGCAGAGCTGGCCAGGGAAGCCCAGGTGAAGAAGAACATGGATTCGATCAAGTGATCGAGACGACTCACCGATCCAATGCAATCGCCGTTGTTTCGCGTGTGAAAAAGCTTCAGCAAGGATCTGCGAAAGCCCGCTGGAATCTTGCCGGGGTGGCCGCGGCTTTCGTCGCTACTGCGCTTGTCGGCGCCACCGCACACGCCATGGTCAGTGCGCCAGTGCTCACCAGTACGCCAAAAGCGTACGACGCGGTGCTCCAGGACGCGTTTGAATGCCGCGGTGTTGCGCCGAATATCGACCTGGCTCTCCAAATGCGCCAAATCGCTACGGATGGTGTGACGCACACCACGCTCACGCCGCCGATCACCGTACTCGGTTTCAAGGCGGAGGACGTGACTGTCTTCCGCGATAGCGGCGAAGACGTCTATACCGTCTACATCAAGAGCCAGGGCGCGGCTGTCGCCGCCACGCTCAAAAAGAAAGCAAAGTGGCCCGGCGCTGCAGGCTTTTCGGTATCGTCGCTTTCCGGTGGAGTCACGCGCCTTGCCTGTTCAATTTCGCCCAGCCCGGGAGCGGGCGGCGACGATACCGACTGATCGATCGGCATGCTGACATCGAACACCACACCACGCTCTCGCACCAGGCGCGCCTGGTGGCTGCTGTGCCTGCTGCTGGCCAGCTCCACGGCGTTCGCCATGTCGCCTCAACACGAGGCCTGCATTCGTACAGCGGCGACGACCTACTACCAACCGTCCGATCCCGTGAGCTATGCAGGACTGCTTGATCTCATTCACGCGCTGATGGGCGTCGAGGGAGGGTGCGGCCGTCAACATATCAATACCAACGGGTCGATCGACTACGGCTGCATGCAGATCAACAGCAGCACGCTCCGGCGCCTTGCACGGGCGGGCTATCACTTCGATCTGGCGACAGTGCAGTACGACGACTGCCAGAACATCATGCTCGGGACGTGGGTGCTCGCCGGTGAGCTAAAGAGCGGGCGCGATTTGTGGACATCCATCGGTAACTACAATTCACGCACGCCAAAATACAACCGCGACTACCAAGGCAAGGTATGGCGCAAACTGCAGCGCATCTGGGCCGATCGACTGGCCCAGCGCTGATCCCTGGAGTCCACTTCATGAATGCTCGCATTATTGGTCTGACGCTCACGGTCGCTACCGCACTGCTGCCCTGTACCTCCCATGCTGAGGACACAGCCAGCAGGCTGATCTCCGTGTTGAGCTGCGAATCGAACGCCTCGCCCGCCAAAGTCTCCGGCCTGATCCGTGCACTAGGTGGCCATTCGCTTATGAGTGAATCGGCGTTCACCGATGTCGAGTACACGCTCCCGAATCCGATCTCCGTGTTCGGCCAGCCGATCACCGCAATCTCAGTCCATCCGGGCAGTAACGCCGACGGTGACTTCACCGAGTATCGATCGCTCTTCTCCGCTCCGGCCGCAACCGTGGCGCGCTACGCCGGGATCACGCTCGATCAGGGGGCCTACAAGCGGCAGGCAGGGAACAACGACGTCGCGCTGCGGTTCGAGCCGGCAGGCTCGTACATCGTGTGCGCTCAGGGTGTTCGCTCGATCCCGAAATGGATCAGGCGAGAATACCGAGGCATTGAAGCCCGTTTCTAAACGACGTGAGCGCACACGATGACCCAGAGCCATAGGATTGACTGGACGCATGGCGGTGTTGCTTATGAAGCAATCCTGCACTTGAAGGTCGATGGCCTTGATGCTGTTTCGCTGATCGCGTTCCAAGGCGAGGGCGGCCTCGCCAATCGACCCTCCTCAATACTGCTTTTCGCCTTCCACTTTATTCCTGCAGCTGATCTATTCATCGTGGAGGCGCCGGGTGTCGTGAGGCTCGTCTGGAAGTTGCGGGTAAGTGCACTGCAGGCGTTCATGGACAGGTGGCACTATGGTGCCGTAAGGCAGCCGCTGTGCACGTTCACGGTTCCTCTCGGACCCGAGCTGCATCAACGCCTCAAGGATGCCTATAAGATCCCCGTGCAGGTTCTCGACAAGCAGGGGCGCTCGCGCGATGCGGTGCTTCACGCATGACCACGGCGATCTGAGGCCCTGCCCTCAAAGCGCCGTGGTCATGCCCTAAAAATTCGGCGTGGTCGACGTAGAAAGAACTGGGCGGGCGTCGGCGGGTATTAGGCACGGACAAGTCGCTAACTTGCCGTTGACTATGGACTATAGTACATGCACAATATTACCGTGTGCATGACTCTATGCCGAGGACATATGCCTGCCCATAGTCAAGCTACAGCTATCCGCCGAGACTCCACCCCTGTTCGCATTGAGCGGCTTTTGGCCAACAGCCTCATGACACTCAATGAAATTGCCGACCAGCTTCGCCTATCGCTTGGCACGGTTCGCCATCAAATGCCCTTTACCGACGCTGTTCCCGCGGGACGTCTGCATAACAGGACCGGTCGACCTCGCATTCGTTACGCGTTGCGCGGGACACCAGCTGCCCAGGCTTCCGAGCCCGAGACCGTCAAGCACGTCACGGTTCAGCGGGTGGAGCACGCTTTGCGGCTTCAGCCCATGACCATTGCGGAACTGTGTCGCGCCCTCTCGCTTTCCGAATCGTCGATTCGCTGGGCGATTCCTCGCTCCAGTGCGGTGGCGGTCGGGCATCGGAAGGCACGACGCAAAAGTGGCCGAAGCCCTGTCGTCTACGGTCTTCCTCCGAAAGTGGCTCCATGAGCCTCGACCTGACGACCGACCTATTCGGGCGTGAAAGCACCTCCATCATCTCCGGGTGCGGCCACTACCGTTACCTTATATGCGAGCGGTGGAGCGACGCACGCGTGGCGGGCTTCGTGTGCCACAACCCTTCCACGGCGACGCACGAGAAGCAAGATCACACCAAGAGCCGCCTCCGCAACTTCGCCATTGCTTGGCAATGCGGTGGCTACTGGATCGCCAATCGCTACGCTGGCGGCCGGTCGCCACATCCCGGCGATCTGGATGCCATGGCCGATCCCATTGGCCCGGACAACGATCGCTGGCTTGGCATGCTGGCCAAGAATGTCGATCTGATTGTTGTCGCTTGGGGCGATCTGTACGCACCGCCGGAACACACACAGCGCGTGATCGACATCCTGTCCGCTACGGGTAAACCACTCTATTGCCTTGGAACGAACGCCAGCGGCAGCCCGAAGCATCCGGCCACGCGCGGCCGTTCGAGCATACCTGCTGGCCAACAGCCCATTCTCTGGCATCCTCGCATGCCATGACGTTGCAGACGACGCCCTACTATCTCCCCGTGACGCGCACGGTAGTCGAGGCCTTCCTCGACGAAAGCCGGGCGCCATCGCTTCCGGTGGAGCGCGCAGGGCTCCTCGCCGTGATGCTGGCCAGCTCAACGGGCGGCATCGAGCGTGGGGCTCTTTCCCGCGCGATCGCGGATGCTGATCGCATGTTCGTCAGCTTTGCCGTGGCGAGAAGCGGCGCTGACGCTGAAGCACTCATCCAGCTGCGCGCCGCCCTGTCGCAGATCCCCAGACCGCAACTCTGGGAGACGCTGCTGGAACGTGGGATCGAGTTCGCACCTGATGAGCGCATGGCCGCCCGGGCTTGGTGCGGGCCCGACGGGCGGTATTCCGACGTGTTCCAAGATCGCTGCCGCGACACGCTGACCGAGTACTACATGCCCCTGGCTGACGCCGGCAGCGATCTTGGCGACATCGAGGACGAACGGGCCGTCGTGGAGTCACCCACGCGCCAGGTCATCGTGCGTGGTACCAGCGACCAGGCACGCGTGGCGTACGCCCTCGCGGCGGCCCCTGATGAGCATTTCGAGCTGCGCGCCTACGCGGGCAGTGGCAAGACGCATCTGGCCCTTGCGTTGGCGGCGCAGAGCCGCCGCTGCGTCCATCTGGCGGCCCACAAGGCCAGCCAGGAGGCCTTCGTGCTCCGCACGGGCTCCACAGGCATCCAGAGCGTCACCGTGGCCCGATTTGTGACGGATCTCGCCGCCGAGCAGATCCGGCTCGGGCGAGCACGTCTTCGCAGGCCGCTCCGTCTGCAGGCATCCACGCTATCGCTCGAAGCTCAGGCTCAGTTTGCCGGCCTGCCGCCCGTGGCCAGCGACCCACCGCAGCGCGTGCTCGCGAAAATCCTGCAGTCCATCCGGCGCTGGTGCTACAGCGACAAGGCGGCCCTGGCCGTCGAACACTTCGACGCCATCGCCATCAGCCCCGTCGACAAGCCCGTGTATGTGGCGCTGGCGCAACGGTTCTGGGATCTGATGTTCGAAGCCAACGGCAGCGGCACCAACCAGCCCTTCACGTTGCACACCTACCACCTGATCAAATGGCTGGATCTCCTCCAGGCGAACATCCCGTCCATGGGAACCATCCTGGTGGATGAGTCGCACGAGCTTCCTTCGCCGATGTTCGCGCTGCTCGATCGCTACGCGGAAGGCTGGGTCGCCATGGGTGATCCCTACCAGTCCGTGGCCAAGCGAGCACCGCAGGCCACCAACGCCAGGGTGCTGACCATGGTCCAGTCCGTGCGGACGGGACGGCAAGTCATACCCTTGATCCGGTCGGTGCTCGACCTTCACGGTGAGCAGCTGGTGGACGACGTGATCACCGGCTCGCGCGATCACATCACGCGCCACCATGTGTACACGCGGCAAGACGCCCTGCCCTCGACCGGACTGCGGGTGTACGGCACCGAGTGGCAGATGCTTGAAGATGCCTTGCGCATCAAGGAAGCCGGTGGCAGCTACTGGTTCATCCCCGCCTCGGCGCACTTCCTGCGCCGGTCAGTCGCCGATGCCATTGAGCTGCACAAATTTGGCGTCGCGCCGAAACACCAATTTCACCTGTCACCCTTCCGCGACTGGCCGATGCTCGCCCAGCACCTGGCGGACATTGGCCAGCACCGCATCGCTCGGTTATTCGAGCGCGGCTTCGGTCTCGGCAACCTGGACGCCCTCTTCGGCGCCGCCGCACCGGGTGGCGAAGAGGGCGTCACGCTCGGCCTGCTGGAGCACTGCAAGAACCTCGAATTCAGCACGGTTGTGATGTCGCCATGCTGCTTCAACCCGCCGAAGAACACGCGCAACCCGAAGAAGTGGGATGCGCTGGTCAAAGCCGCCTACGTCGCCATGACGCGCGTGCGCGATGAACTGTGGATACCCGGCGAGGCCATTGATGCACTCGTCGACTACGTGCGGCGCAGCCGCGAGAGCCACACACATCACGTCTGAGCGCGGCACTTATCCACGTCACCAGTGAATAACGTTGTGGATATCTGCAGGCGCGGCGAGACAGCACGCGGCGCCTGACGCGATGGCTATGGCTTGCGCAATATGTGCCCGCAGCGCTGGTGACAGGATCAGCGTCGCCCGAACCAGTGATACTCAGCCGCGAACCCCAAGATCACAAGCAAGGGGACGAGCCACCGCGCATGAAGCGCCCACAGTGCAGACAGTGCAGTTCTGATGGGATGACTCGCTTGGTAGTTTGCCGTTGCGCTGAGATCACGAATGGCGCGCTCACGCGCAGCAAGATCCGAACGCAGCTGGCGGTTCTGTTGAAGAACCCGCCCGAGATGCTCGTGCACAGCGTGGACTGTGATGTTCTGCTCCCACGTCCTGACTTGCTGCAAATCGCTCGCAGGCATCGTCCGCGACTTCCCGCCCCTGCATTGTGCGTCGGTGTAGTCGAAGACCAGACCGAACTGCTCGTAGAACCGATTGCGTCGCAGCCGGTTGTCGGGATCGGCGTCGACCTCCGACAGTTTGATACTGTTGACGACAGCCAAAGGCCACTGCTTCGCCCAACCCACGATGGCGTTGAACAGGTATGTGCCCAGGCGCATGCCGCGGAGCCCACCGGCCACCATGATGCCTCCCCGTCCGTGAGGAGACAGCCCGGTTAATGAAATGCGGTTGCCCCACCGGCTGTAGCTGGCCACGAAGGTTCCGCCTGTTCGTGTCCGGAAGCCAGCATGCAGGGCTACCGACTGATACGAGACAGTGATGCTGGCCTCTTCGACATCCTTCGTTCCTTGGCGGTATGTGTATTTCTCTTCGCGTCGCACGAAAACCCATGCACAAGGCTCGCGTTCATCATGTGCATCGAGGGCGCGAATTTCCAGTAACTGGATCTCCGGGGCAAGGGTCTTTTCGTTGCTGAAGGTGCACTCGAAGGGAGCGATGCTCATGGCGGGTCTTGAAGGTAGGTCTTGTGCTAATCGTAGGACATGCCATGAGCTTAATCGATCGCAATTGAAGTGACGTTGCTCAAGCTCTGAGTGGTTCATTCCGACAATAGTCGGATGCTAACGATTGTCGGAGTGCCGAACATAGGGGCAGGAACTTCCTTGCCCTAATGACAACGACCGTCAATCACGTCTTCGGACAGACACTTCGCAAGCTTCGTACGGCCAGGCGGATCACACAGGACTCGCTGGCCTACACGGCAGGCCTCGATCGGACCTTCATTTCCCTGCTCGAACTTGGCCAGCGTGGGCCATCACTGACCACCATGCTGGCTTTGTGCCGTGGGCTGGAAATTTCGCTGACCGATATGGCGGCAGCGATCGACGCGGCCATGGGGTCTTCCGACGGCGACTGACGTCCGTTGTCCGCTGCCCGGACCGTCGCCTTGCCTACTGATTCCCTCCCCGTCGCCGTCCAACCCGACACAAGCATCAAGGAAGCTCTGAAGGTCTACAACGACCGCATATCGGCGCACAAGCGCGGGGTGAAGCAAGAGCGTTACCGTGTCAGGCCGATCTGGCGATCGTTCCTGGGCAAGCTGGCGATCAGCGAAGTGACCTCGGTCGACATCGCGGCCTACCGGGATCTCCGGCTGGCCACCATCTCGCCGCAGACCAAGCGCCTGGTGTCGGCCAACACCGTGCGACTCGAACTGGCGCTGCTCTCGGATCTCTTCAACGTCGCCAATATCGAATGGGGGGCCTGCACCCAGAACCCGGTGGCCAAGGTGCGCAAGCCCAAGCTTCCGCCTGGTCGCGATCGACGACTCTCCTGGGGCGAGGAACGGCGCATCCTGCGCGCCGCCGCCGCCCACAGGAACCAGGAGATGTACTCGATCATCAGCCTGGCCATCGAGACCGCGATGCGCCAGGGCGAGATCCTCGGCCTGCTCTGGGAGAACATCGACCTTCGGCGCCGCATCGCACACCTGCCGATCACGAAGAATGGCGAGAAGCGGGATGTACCCCTTTCCCAGGGCGCTGTGAGCGCCCTCACGCGCCTCGGCATCGGCACCTCTGGCCGAGTGTTCCACTACACCTCGGACGGCTTCAAGAGCGCATGGCGCGCGCTGGTGCAGCGCACCGGCATCGAGGGTCTCCACTTCCACGACTTGCGCCACGAAGCTGTCAGCCGCCTTTTCGAGCTGGGGACACTGGATTACCTCGAAGTGGCGGCGATCAGCGGCCACAAGTCCATCCAGATGCTCAAGCGGTACACGCACCTGCGCGCCGAGACGCTTGTTCCCAAGCTGGACGGGCGCAAGCGCCTGAATCTCGGCAAACGCATCATCTCGCAGACCGTGATTCCCTACCCGGCCACCGTGAGCGAAGACGAAGGCCAGATCACGCTGCAATTCCTCGACTTCGCTCACCTGCAACTGCAGGGCAGCAACGTTATCGATCTGGCCAGCCGTGCCAGTGACCTGTTGCTCCGCGAACTGGTCAGCCTCGTCAAGGATTCGAGGAAAACACCGGCGCCGACGCCTCCGCTTGAATACGCGGAAAGCGCCCATGTGATGCTCATTGATCCGTTGCTCGTAAGCAGCCCGCCACCCGAATTGCCGATGGCGGCATAGATTGCCAATCCGGCGTGTGGCAACGTCCATCTTTCGGTGGACGTTTCACGACAACTGTTGGCGTCATTCAATCACGACAACCCTTATACGCAGCTGGCACCCTTGGTTGGGCCCTCTCAGGTGGCAACAGGTTTTGTGCGAGCGTTGGCTATGGCAACGGAGGCGTCGTACAAGAATGGAACTGTACAACCGACCCATCTTGTCCGGCCCTCGTCCAGTGCTTCTATTGATTGCCAATCCGGCGTGTGGCGACTACCGGCGTACGGCACGCGCTTTGTGACAACTGCTGGGGCGATATCGGCATTTTCTTCAGACCCCATCGGGGCTGTCGGCTGGGCTCTCTCGGGAGGCGACAAGTTCTGCATATCGCAGGGATATAACGGCGGAGGGGTTGTACAGCAATGGACTTGCGCGAGTGGTCCATCCTGTCTGGTTAGCGTGCACTGCACTTACTAGCTTGCCAATCCGGCGTGTGGGCCACTCAGCTGGCCACGGCAACAATTCGGGTCGTAACCAGCCCGTTTGGCAACGTGATCATCAACGGGATTCCTGATGCCGGTGTGGCAATGTGCAACGCGGACGAAGTCGTCGTAGGCGGTGGCGGGCAGTGTCAGAACGGTTTAGTCGCGTGGCTTCACCAATCCAATCCCGCCGGCAATGGCTGGGTAGCCAATTGCTACGGCTCAAATGGTGACAATCCAGCTCGCGCCTACGCGGTTTGCTTGTCGAAACGCTAGGCCCTTGCCAATCCGGTGTGTGGCGTGGGCCGATAAAGCCGTATATGTGCAACCCGCGTGGTTGCTATCAGCAACTCGATAGCAATAGCGGGATGTTTCTGCAGTTTGGGCGAGTATGCTCGCCGGCAGGTTACGTTGCAGGCACTTACCTAAATTTTGATCTTCCAATTCCCTTAAATGAAGGTTATTTCATAACGGGTTCGAACTGGGGGTTCACAAACGGAGCGACTCCATCAACCAACGTCGGGCCAGTAACATCCTCCTTGTTCCACGTAATGTGGTCAAAAGACGGTGGTGATGCCGACTGCCGCTTGGCGATGTCATGGCTTGCCATCGGCCAGGCTAACCTTTGAACGATGCTCCGAGGAACTGGGACGCCAGCTCGCTGCATAGCAAGAGAGCGCGTTGCCAATCCGGCGTGTGGGTACTTGCCCTCAGTGGTCAGTTCGCCGAGGTGCAGTTGCTAAATAACGGCACCAACCAGAATGTCACTCAGGTAGTGCCGAATGCCCGCCTGTGCTTCCTCTCGGGCATGAAGGCGGGCACACAGAATTCAGCCCAAGGCGTTGGGGCAAATTCGTGCAATACCGTCCCCCAAGCTGGTGGTTGGATTCTGTCCAGCAACAACGTTTCAATGGACCCGGCGGTGACCCAGGGGACAGGAGCGACGTTCTGCACGTTCACCTGCCTGTATTAGATTGCCAATCCGGCGTGTGGGCTGTACCACACCCAGTCGAGATGATTAGGGCCGTCGCCTCCACTCCGAGCTGCGGAAATTTGGGAAGTTCGCCTTATGCGGGTGCGGCATCCGTCGCGACGTGCCCAGCGAGCGCCTATATGACCGGTGGCGGGTATGTACTCACCGAATACGCACCTGTCCCGCCTAGCAACATGGGAAATTCCCCTGATAGTTCAGCACCGTATTCGCCGAATCAGTGGTATGTCTATGCGGGTGGCTTTCCTGGAGGAACGTGCTTTGTGGCTTTTGCCATATGCCAGAAGTAGGCACGCAGGCGCTTGCCAATCCGGCGTGTGGGGGACGGCCATTACAAGGACTGTCCAGGTGCAAGCGCCGAGTGCCTCGTGTGCCTCGTGGACATCAACCCCAGCAACGTCCGTTGCCGTTTGCCCTGCGGGCTTCCATTTGACTGGGGGTGGATCAACGCTGATCACTTGGAATCCCGCCGCCAACTGGTCCAGTAATGCCGTGAATAGCTCCTATCCGCTTGTTGACCAGAACGCTTGGGCGGTTTGGGCTGGCGGTCAGAGCGCAAATAGCTGTTTCGTAGCCTTTGCGGTCTGCGTCCAATAGCTTGCCAATCCGGTGTGTGGTCGAAAGCCGCCACCTTCCAGGCTTACGTGACCAACGTTGCGGCCGTAAACGCTGGTTGCACGGCGGGTGGCGACCCCAATCCGCCCTACTACGATGGACTCCAGTACACGGTCACGTGCGGGGCGCGATTTTGCGCCGGGCTGGGCTTTTCCTTTGGAATGATCGTAGAAGGCGCTGGTTCGGTCTACTCGTCGCCACCGTCCAAACCGCTGCAGGTAGACTGCTCCAAGTAGCTTGCCAATCCGGTGTGTGGTCACTTGCTGCGACATTCACGGGTTTTACAGCGAATATTGGCGTAGTGAATGCTGCCTGCACGGCCGGTGGCGACCCCAACCCGCCCTACTACGGGCAGCTTCAGTACACGATCACCTGCGGCACTCGATTCTGTAGGTCGCAGGGCTATTTCTTCGGCATGATCGTGGAGTGGATGGGGTCATACAACAACACATACCCTTACCAGTCGTCGCCCACCACGGGAATGATAGTCGACTGCTCCAAGTAGCTTGCCAATCCGGCGTGTGGGTAATGGCGCTTGGTGAGCAGTTCGCCCAGATATGGGTAGTTAATGACGGGGCAACAAAAGACATCAACCAGGTAGTGCCGAATGCCCGCCTGTGCTTCCTCTCGGGCATGAAGGCGGGCACACAGAATGCGGGCTACGGCGCCAACGCCTGCAGTGCAGGTCCTGCGGCAGGCGGTTGGCTTCTTGATGCCAACAACGTCGGCATCAATGTTGCTGGCACAGTCAGCACGTGGTGCCAATTCACCTGCCTGTATTAGATTGCCAATCCGGTGTGTGGCTGCCACCCCTTGGCAGTAGCATCACCGTCGCCGGAAACAACCCACCTTGCGGTGGCACACGTGGCTTCTACGACGCGTTATCGACGGCCAAATGCCCGCCTGGTTACACCGTGACAGCGGCTGGCTATCAAGTCGGCAATCAATGTACTAGCGGAACCCAAAGCAGCCTCGCTGCATTGCAACCTTGGGGAACTGGCGTGCTGGCATGGCCTGTCGATAACTACAACAACACGATCATTGCGATTGCGCAGTGCTCGAACTAGTAATCGGGCTCGCCAAGCTACTGCATGCAGGCAAAATGGCAGAGCGTGGCGTGTGATGGATAGCTCATGTCAGCGCCTACGTTCTGAATCGTCAGCACCCAGGCACCGCTTCCGGCGTACTCAGCATCACACGCGCTGCTCGTACTCCCATTGGTTATCGGAACGGGAGTCTTTTGCCCAAGAAGTGTACAGAATCGGACGTTCGGAACAGTAGTAGTCAGGCCGCTATCGGTACTGTTCGAATCGGTCAGGTAATAGTGCCGCACCTGAGTATCGAGTGGCTGCAGCCACACACCGGATTGGCAAGCGCCTAGTAGCCCATAGCCATCCACCTAAAACCAATAGATCCAGTGGGGTTGTTGTCTTGCTCGCAGGTAACGCGCAGCAATACATTGCTTGCATCCAGCCCAACCGTTGTTCCCGTGTTCGTGGGTATTACCGAACCGGGACTAGCCACGGCCGCGATTAAGGCATTGGGAAAGGGAAAGGGCAGCACGAACATCTGCCCACTCTGGCCCACGACACAGCTTCCTGATCCGCTTTGGATCATGGTGCCATCGGGCAGATACACCACGCAGGTTGAGCCAGAACACTGTCGACGTGAGCCTGGCGACCACACGCCGGATTGGCAACTACACCTTCAAACAGCTGAAGAATGAGTTGTAGGCGCCGTAATAGCCCAACGGTCCCTGCTGATCGGGTCCGAACTGGTCGAATCCTGTCGTAATGAGAACGTAGCCTACAGGGCAATTTGATATGAACCCATGCGACGCTCTGGGATCGCCACCAACTGGCCCGAGCAAAATAATCGCTCCATAGCACGGGCCGTAGTTATAGGTGCCCGCCCATTGATCCATGCGGAACGCGGCAGAGCCGCATAGACTCCCCGGAGGAGATCCTTCGAGCCACACGCCGGATTGGCAACCTAGTACGCGCAGATAGCTCGGGCCTGCGCTCCGCTACCGGTAGATTTCGTCGATCCACAAGCAACCAGCCCGCCACCTACCCACCAGACGCTTGTCACGCCGGTGCCACTGCACCCGCCTTCTGTAGATATGAGAGTTTGTCCGGATGGGCAGACCGCACTAGCAGAGCTTTGGTAACCATCGCCGGTGGTGTTCGGGCTCCACCCAGAAGAAAACGACCAACTTGATGCCGCCACACGGAGGGATTTTGTCCACACGCCGGATTGGCAATTGAAATTGTTCGCCACATAGAACGCGTGAGGAAGTTGCAATTGTTTAACTGCCTGCTCAATAACCAATAGCAATGAGACTCACGCCGTAGACGACGTTGTTTCCATTAACGTCCGTGGCACGAAACGGGAGGTTGTTGAGCGTACTTGCTCCGACCTGTGTGATGTATGGAGCGCCTGCATTCGGCTTGGCCGCGATTGTCGCTGAAACTGCAAGTATTCCGGAGCCAAACGGAGCTGGGTAGGTCCAGTTCGTAAAACCGGACGCGGATGAGGCAACAAATCCCGTCTGAATGATGAGTCCGTCTTGCAACCTCTCATAGCAGCCATTTGCGTTGCAGGTGAATTGAGCTGGTGCCCGCCACACACCGGATTGGCAAAAAAGTGGTCCGGAGGGTCCTTGGGCCATCTGACCGTTGCTGGAACAGGCTGTTCCGGCTGTCGCGGTGCCGTTAACCTGCAAAATTCCGCCGGAAGTTACCTTGCCG
>JBAZRB010000010.1:0-179024 GCA_041663105.1 Rhodanobacter sp. | reverse complement strand
TAGTTGGCCAACAGGCTGCTGAGCAGCTCGTCGGGTACCTCGTGCTTGCGTGAGCTCATGGTGTCTCCGGGTCAAAGGGCAGTTTCCCGCCTGTGGCCCGTTTACACAAAATCTAGGACACCCTCCCATCAGCCTGCGCTCCCGTATAGCTGCCATATGACTTCTTGGCGTTGATCGTCGCGCATACGGCCCAGCCACAGATGGGCTGCCGTTGCTCAACCGCCCATTCGTTTCGGGGCTTCGAGACGTGGACGTATCGCGCGGAATCGGAATCCTTAAGCATTGGTTCTGCCCATGCTTTGAGGAGCCCTTCAACGTCGCTTGGGCAAACGCCAAACTCCGCGCGCTGCAAATGGGTGCATCTTTCACCGCGACTGTGTCTGTTCCCGGCACCCACATCAGCCGTACTGCAATCCAGGCCTTCATAAACTCCCTCCATGGCAGCTCGCAATATCTTACGTCCAGCTACCCGGGAAAAGAGCGAAAAGGAGTTGGGGACAATTCCCCGGATGCGTCCAAAACGGGGTGCAGTTCATACTTTCGAAGCGATTCGGTGAAAAGTCGGCCCTGACCCTGAGGTTTCCCCACGAATTCATGCCCGGACACCCAGTTGATCCAGCAGTTGCGGACTGGGATGGCCGAAAGGGGCTGGAAGCCATGCTCATCGGTAGCGAAACACGAGCAGTCCTGGCCCATGGCCATCTTCCGGTGCTGGTCTGTAGACAGATCTATGTAAGTCTCGGATGTACTGCGGCACAGTTTGTGCGGACAACCGCCTGCCTGGCCACCTCGGTTGCTTCGAGTTGCCAGGACGGGCACAAGAACAGTGGTCAGAGTGCACTTTTCGCGATGGCTGGCTCCGAAACCAGCAGGCTGAAAGGGACGGAGGGAATTATTTCGCCCTGTTTGCCGCCGTCCCCTTTTGGATTTCATTCCCTGTGCAGCGGTGAGTCGGACTCGCCTGTCGACACGGTGGCCAGCTCGATTTGGTCAGCGCGGGACACTCTGCCAATTGGCCTGACCCCGCAAGAACGATCAAGCGCTGCAGTCGAGGCGCCGGTTACTCTGCACCCGTCGATTCCATTGCCGGGTTCACGAGATGGCCGCTGCCGAGAAAGCGCTCTGGTACATCGAAAGCCACTACAGCGAGGACCTGTCGCTTGGCCGCATCGCCGAGGTCGCGGGGGTATCGCCGTTTCACCTCGCACGCTTGTTCCAGACCATGACCGGCTGCTCTGTGGTGCGGTATCTGCGCGCGCGCCGAATGACCGAGGCCGCGCACCGGCTGGCCGGCGGTGCGCCGGACATTCTGGAGGTGGCGCTGAATAGCGGCTACGGCTCGCACGAAGGCTTCACCCGGGCCTTCAGCGAACAATTCGGCCTGAGTCCGGCGAGCGTGCGCGAGCGGCGCTCCGTGGCTGGCCTCGCCCTGCTCGAACCCTGGCGCAGCGCGGACGGTGCAGGTGTGGCGCTGGATGAACCACGATTGATGCACGACGGCATACGCCTGATCGCCGGACTCGGCTGCCGCTACACGCCGGACACGACGCAGGGTATCCCGGCGCAGTGGCAGCGTCTTTTTCTTCATCACGCCATGACGCTACCGAAGCGGCGCACCGCGTTTGGCGTGTTCTGCAACAGCGACGATGAAGGCAGTTTCGAGTACATCGCCGGTGTCGACGTACCCGGCTTTGCCAATCTCGACTCCACGCTGAGCACGTTGCGGCTGCCGGCACGCGAGTATGTGGTGGCTACTCATCACGGCCACATCTCCGCCATCCGCCGCACCTGGCAGGCCTTTGTCGGCGACTGGCTTCCATGCTCGGGCCTGCACGTGGCCGATGCCCCCGAATTCGAGAAATACAGCAAGGATTTCGATGACTCCACCGGTATCGGAGATGTCGAGATCTGGCTGCCGCTGCGGACTTGAACCGCCACCCGCGACATCACTATCGACGAGGATCACATGACGACACGTCCCCGAGTCATGACCCTGGCGGCCGCATGGCTGGGCATCTGCACCATCGCACACGCGGGTTCGGTGGGCGAGATTCACCGGGTGGCGCACACGCCAACCGCGGCGCTCCGCGACTCGCAACACAGCGACGCGCTGCGCATCACCGTGTGGTATCCCGCCGCAGGTAGCCCGAGCGAGACACCACTGCAGATCGGGCCGCCGGGTCACCCGCTGTTCGACGCCGGCCGCGCCGCTGCCGATGCGCCCTTTGCGCCGGGGCGGCACCCGGTGATCCTGTTCTCACACGGCTTCGGTGGCAGCGCGCGGATCATGGCCTGGTTCGGCACGGCGCTGGCTCGCGCCGGCGACGTGGTGATCGCGGTGGATCACCCCGGCAACAACGGCCGCGATCCGATGACGATGGCCGGTGGCCTGTTGGTGTGGGACCGCGCGGTGGATCTGCGCGTGGCCCTGGATACCGCCAAGGCCGATGCGCAGATCGGTCCGCACATGGACACGCGGCGGCTGGGCGTGGCGGGCTTTTCGCTGGGCGGGTTTACGGCACTGCTGAGCGCCGGGGCGCGGGCCGATATCGATCACATCGTGCGGTTCTGTCGCTCGCCTGCGGCCGACGCCACCTGCGCGCCGCAGGCCGAAGCGCCCGACCAGACCATGGCCGCCCGCGAGCAGGCGCTGAAGACGCCGTTGTTCGCGGCACAGGCCAAGCACGCCGGTGACGACTACGCGATACCCGGCATCCGGGCGGTATTCGTGATGGCGCCGGGCGGGATCGAGGCCATTTCCCCGGGCAGCCTGCGCGCGCTGGACACCCCGGTAAGCATCCTGCTCGGCGATGCCGATCCAGTGGCTCCACCAGCCAGCAACGGCAAGCTCGCCGCGCGCTTGCTACCGCATGCCACCCTGAACATCCTGCGCGGCGTCGGCCACTACGACTTTCTTGCCGACTGCACGGCGCTGGGCCGCCAGCGGGAGTCGCTCTGCCAGCACTTCCGGGTACCGCAACAGCGTACCCACGCCGAAGCGATTGCCACTGCCGAGGCATTCTTCGCGAGCCATCTCTGAACGGGCGTCAAGACGGGACCGGTCGTTATCCACCGTCAGCTACTTCCGATTCCCATACCGGCAGCACCGCTTGAGATCGGAAATCAGCCACCGACCCGCTGGATCGCCACAAAGAGCAAGAACGAAGTCAGGTTCACTTACGGTCGTTTGAATTTCGCAAACCGGGGTGGGAGCCGAGTTTTCGCACCTGGCGTCGCAAAGCTGACTCGGAAGCCTCGGGATCGGAGACATTTTCTCGAGCCAGCCTGACCATCTGCGGGATTCACTTCTCCGCGAGCAGTGCTTTCAAGCGTCTTGCCGCCGAGCGGAATTTCACGTCGGCGGGATCGAATGCTTCGGGATCATAGTCGCCGAACCAGTCGAGCAGCTCCTCAGCGTCTTCGTCCGCCGCTTCGGGGTTGGCGATGGTGGCGCAGAGCTGCTCGTAACCCGGGGGGCCGCCGCAATCCTCGGGCGGACAGGCGCGGGCGCCGTCGAGGCAGCGAGGATATTTGGTCCCGGGTTCGCGCGGCAGGGTGGCTTCGAGTTTGACGGTGTGGCTCCAGCCGTCGCCGAAGTCGTACAGATAGCTGCAGCTGGCACCACGCTTGGCAAAATGGTCGCTGAGCGGAACGTCCCAGTCGGCGCGCACGGAGTCATCGCCGACGGGCATGTCGTCTTCCATCGGGATACCGATGCGCTGACCGTGGCGCTTGCCGCCGACCTGGAATTCGTGCAGATGGGCGTCTTCCCAGCCCATGGCGTCGTTGATGGCGCAGTGCAGATACCAGAAGCTGCTTTCGCTGGGAAGCTTAATGCTGCGCCAGACCGGCGGCGTGATGCCATCGAGTGCGATCTTGAATTGATGCACGGTCGCGCCGGGTTTCGCGGCTGCTGTTTTGGCGGACTTGCCCGTTGTTCTGTCGGCGGCGGGTGCGGTTGTACCGAACCATTGTTCGAACGCGGCCTTGCCACGTGCCCACGCTTTCTCGTCGAGCGAAACGCTGTAGCTTTTCCGGCGTGGAGCGCTGATCAGACCGCCTGCGTGCAGGCGGTCGAGTGCGTCCCAAGGCAGCGATTTTCAGGCGGTGTACCCGCCAAATTCGGTTTCACTGCCATTGAACCAGAGCAGAGCAAGCACAACGTCGTCGAGTAAATCCGTGTTGAATTCAGGTTCGGACATGGGACGGCTCCATCGATCACAGGAGGCACCATGATAATGGCGCCAGTAGCTGGGCGCCGTTCTTCAGTGACGATGCCGCCGGCGCGAAAAGCATGGCGTCAGGTCCAGCTTCGTAGCATCCAACGCAGTGGCAGAAGGCAATCCATTGCCATAAAGCTCGACCCTTGCGCTTCCTTTTCCACTCAGTCGTCGTGAGCAGCGATGGCGAGCAGTTGTCGCCTTTCTACTGAAGCAGCGCGACGCCAAATCCCGGAAGCTCCAACCTGCCGTCGTGCGAATTGCCTGTCAGCACATCACGCTTCGTGCCGACGAAGGAGACGGTCGCAGGCGCGTCCGTGGTGTTGACGTACAGGGTGCGCCCGTCGACCACGCGGGCAATGACGCCGTTTGGCGTATCGGGACCGCGCTCGATAGCAAGCTTTGCATAGAGCGATCGGACCAGCGGCTCGATGAACGCCGCTTGAGATGCCGTCGCGAGATAGATCGCCTCGCCTTGCCAAAATGGTTGAGGGTGATCGCCGGACTCTTCTGAGGCGTATCTTCAAAAGTGGCCAGTACGTCTGCCGTGCTCGGCTCAAGCACCTCGTAGTAACCGTGAGAACCGGTCAGCTCCTTGCCGCCGAAGCTGATCTTGAGCGGTTGCCTTGAACGATAGAACTGATCGGTACGCAGTCCAAAGACGTCGGCCAGACGCCCTGGCAGCGGTGTCTCGAACCATTTGCCGGTCTCGTCAACCTTGGCTGAGTAGCCGGTCATGATGACGGTGCCACCATGGGCGACATAATCTCGGATCGCTTCCGCCGTTGGCTTGTCCATCACATAGGTGGCCGGGAGCAGCACGAGCTTGTACTTGTCGATCGGGTCGTGGGCGATATCGATCACGGCGGTGTCGATGTTGTCCCTGAAAAATGGGGTGAAGGCCGCCTTGAGCTGGTCGCTGTAGTTGTCGGTGAAGTATTGCTTCATCGTGTTCGGCCCCGGCGGCGGATTGGTCAACCACTCCGTCTCATAGGAGTCTTCGATAGCGACCTGCGGCTGGCGATGGCGCGGAAAGCCCATCGTCTGGAGCTTCTTGAATTCACCGGCAATCCTCGTGAACTCGCCGACCTTCCACGATGGCCGGCCGTCGTGATCGAGCAGGCCGAACAGCGACTGCTCTTCGCCGCCGATCTGCGAATTGAATGTCCAGGCCAGGAACGTCTGGGAATAATAGGCAAGTCCGAAATACGCCCACATGCGTGAGCGGCCAGGCGTACCGTAATCGCCTCCGCCGCCAGCGGTGAACTCGTTGAACCAGACCGGGGTTTGATGCCCGGCCCTGACCATCATGACCTCGAACGCGGCACTCAACGGATCGCGGGTATCGGGATAGAAGCCTTCGGCACCGTAGGTCGAATAGTGATTCCATGACCGGAGATAATTGAAGCCCTTGGCCGGCGCGTTGGGCCACAGGTTCGATACGGCTGGCAGGTTGGGCGCATCGTGCTCGCGCACGTTGTCGAGGTCATTGAGATCGGCAATGGTCACGTCGGACCAGAAGCGATGCAGGTCGAGGTTGCGTTCGTTCGGTCCCGGACCCTTTCCATAGGGCAGGTAAACCTGGCTCCAGTCGTTGATCGGACGCGACCAGCGCTGCGTCGCCCACGCCTTGTTGAGCGCCGCAATCGTCCCGTATCGCTTCGTGAGCCAGGCTACAAAGCGTTCGCGGTCGCCCTCCGAATAAGACATGGGCGAGCTGCCTACCTCGTTGTCATAGCCAACCGCCACGACAGCCGGGTTGTGCGCGTAGCGCCCGAGCATTTTTTCGGCGAGTTGCCGGACCAGACGCCGGTAGTCCGGGTCGCTGATATCGTCCCGGTAGCGGGTTGCCGGATGGAGTCGGACGCCATCCTGGTTGACGATATCGACGCCCGGATACTTCTGATGCAGCCAGACCGGAGCGGGCAAGCCGGGGATGTCGAGAATCACCTTGATTCCCGCAGCGTGCATCTGCGCCAGTATCGTGTCGAACCACTCGAATGTGAACTGGCCTTCGCGCGGCTCGAACGAATCCCAGGAGAGATCGCCCATGCGGACCATGGTGAAGCCGGCCTTCTTCATGATCGCGATATCGTGATCAATCTGTGCGGGGCTGCGATCGATCGGCTGGTAACACGTACCAACGAACAACTGTCCTTTGCCCGGCCAGTTGGGATGACCGGCGGGACTCTGCGCCAGGGCCGGCCGGGCGGGCGCGAACCCGATACCCAGTGCAAGCATGATTGCGATCCTCACCACCTGGGCGGTCGAGTGCTTCTTGAAATCCATCTGTCGTTATCCGTTTCGGAGGTGAGTGATCGTCGGTGTCGTGCGGTCGGGCACACGCTCAGTCGAACGTGATTTCGAACACGCTGGCGTGGCGGGTTGGCAGCGTCACGGTACGTCGACGAGCAGCGCCTGCCCGGTCTGCCGAAAGGCCATCGCGCCGCGATGGCCGAGCAAGCTGACATGTTGCACCGATCGTCCCTCGTGCGGATTGCCCTTTGCCAGCGAAGTGATCGCCACGCTACCCGCCGGCTCGCCGAGCGTGATCGCGAAAAGACGATCGCCCTTGGTCGTGAACCGGATGTCCCTGGCGGTGTAGGCAACCTGTTCCTTGAACATGCCCGCGGCAGCCTCGGTCGGCCCTTCGCCGTCGATCTTCCACGGCCGCGTGCTGTGGATCGCCTCCGCGTTGACCGCCATCCACGCTGTCAGCTCGGCAAGCAACTGGTCAGACTCGGGCGGCAGGCTGCCGTCGGCATGGAGCACGACGTTGAGCAGCAGGTTGCCGTTCTTGCTGACGATATCGGCCAGCATGGTGACCGATATCGTCGGCGGTCTTGTAGCTGTAGTTCTCGTTGAAGAACCAGTCGCCGTTCGAGGTGTCGGCTTGCCAGGGCAGCGGATTGATGCCCTTCAGCACGCCGCGCTCGACGTCCTGCACCGCCCATTCCTTGTGGAATTCGCCTGACCCTGAATCCTTGCAATTGTAGACAGCTTCCAGCTTTCCGCTGCGCGCCATGCTGCTGTTGTAGAGATCGGCGACCAGCGAGCGGCCGATCGCGCCGAACGGCAGGCCGCCGTCGGAATAGAGAAGGTCCGGTTGGTAGTTGTCGACCAGATCGCGAATGCGCCTGTACCACATCCGGTGGTAGTCGGGATTGCTGGTGTACCAGCTGCCTGGCGTGTTGCGGAATGGCTGGTCACGATTGTCGTGATAGAGGTCGTGATAGTCGGGATCGGCATCGTCGTAGCCGATCCCGAGTTTCGGCCAGAACTGGTCGTAGAGATGGTTTGGATACCACCAGCAATAGCTGGCGCCGAGATGCTCGGAAACGCCGAAGCGCAGACCGCGCCGGGTGGCCGCCTTTTTCCATGCCCCGACGATGTCACGCTTCGGTCCCATCGCTGTGGCGTTCCAGCGGTGATGACGCGAATTCCACAAATCGAAATTGTCGTGATGGACGCCCATCGAGACAAAGTACTTCGCCCCGGCGGCGGCATATTTCTCCATCAGCGCATCGGGGTCGAACTTGTCGGCGGTCCACAGCGGAATGAGGTCCTTGTACCCGAATTCCGAAGGGTGGCCGTAGTTCTTGACGTGATGGTCGTAGTCGGGGTGCCCCGGGACGTACATGAAACGCGTGTACCAGTCGCCCTGCCGCGGCACCGCCTGCGGCCCCCAGTGCGCCCAGATGCCGAACTTGGCGTCCCGGAACCACTCGGGGGTCTGGTATGTCGTCAGCGACTCGACTGTCGGCTTGAAGTGGCCCGGCACCGACTCGGGCCTGTCCGGATCATCCCGTCCGAGGCGACCGGAAGGGCGCACCGAAGCGCCGCAGGAGGGCGCCCCGGAAGAGCGCGCAAACGTGCTGGAGGAAAGCGCTGCGGCGATCGATCCAATCGATGCCCCCAGAAAATTTCGTCTGTTCAGCCTGATCATGAATCACTCTCACTGATAATTGGCGTTGCCCGCAGACGCAACGGTGTGGATCCCGGCCCCCAGACAGGCGCGATCCGGATGCCGCGGGTGCGAACGCCACGTTGTCGATGCTGGTCCCGTCGGTCAGCGGCACCCCACGCCGCGCGGCGAAACCACCGCCGCCGTTGCGTATGTGGTGCCATAAGTACGGCGCCACGTACGCAACGTGTGCTGGAGACGAAGCGAAGGCATTCCTGTCGGTCCCGTCAGTCAGGAGCTCAACTGAGCCTTCAGTGTGAACTTCCGATCGTCGATCTGAAGATGGCGCGGCCGCGAATTGAGTCCCGACACGATACCGTTACGGGCGTTGGTCTGGTTGAGGCTGGAAGGCAGGAGTTGTAGCTTTGGTTGACATCAAATGGCAATTGCGAGCTTTCCCAGTCGACTTGATGCTTTTCGATGTGCGCTTGCATGAAACGAGGCCGGCGCGTCGCGTCGCCACCGCTGTGCGAAATCGGAATGCGTTGTCCGCGGCGTCGCCAAGGTCTTTCGCGAGACGAAACCTGTCGAAGGCGATTTCCCTGTTCGCAGCCGTACTGCGGCAGGAGTCGCGTTGATGAACGCAAACCACATTTTCGTGGACGCCATCTCGATGGCGGCGCACCAGGTCAAGCTCGCGCGGAAGCCATCACGTTTTTGCTGAACTGCCAAGGAAATCGACGTGAACAAGATCGCCCTCTTTTTCGGCATCATGCTTGCCGCCATGGCAGCGAGCGCGGCGGCGGCTCCAGGCGCGGACAAGAGTGCCGCTTCAGCGGATGCGCTGACCAGGACGGTTTCCGGGCTGGATACCGATTTGTTCGATGCCTTCAATCATTGCGACACCCGCGGGGAGCTGCAAAAGCACGCGGGTTACCTCGCGAAGGACCTTGAGTTCTATCACGACAAGGGTGGCGTCACCTGGACGCGTGCCGCCTACCTCGCGAACACGAAAAAGAACGTGTGCGGACAATTCCGGCGCGAACTCGTCCCCGGCAGCCTGGAGATTTTCCCGATCAAGGATTTCGGCGCGATCGAGCAAGGCTGGCACAAGTTCTGCGACCTGGAGACCGACCAATGTTTCGGCGAAGCCCAGTTCCTGATCGTCTGGCGGCACCTTGCCGGAAAATGGAAGGCGACCCGCATCTTCAGTTACGGACACCGTCCGATCGTGTCGGGTTCGACCAAGCTCACGTCCGGAAGCCGAGACGGGGAAAGTCAAGCAGTCCCGTAGACGTTCAATGCTCGATCAATCGTCTAGTGATGTCGGGAAGCCGTGGTCAGAGTGCACTTTGCTGAGAGGCGACGCTGACGCCTGTTGTTGACCTGGTCCCGGTGCGCGTCGTGGCATGCGCCGGGACTATGGCTCCTGTCGCGATCACTCGATGCCGATCACCTTGCCGTTGCTGGCATCGATCGTGAGTTTGACGTGGTGGCCCGCGGGATTCCTTGCCTTGGCCTTCCACAGGCCGTCCTCGAAATTGATGTCGTGGGCATGCGTGTAACCCTGGGTTTCCAGCGCGGCGGCGACATCCTGCTTGCTCAAATGCGACACCTGTTCGTCGGGGTAGACGTGGCCGGTTCTGGCGTCGACGCGAAGATCCACTCGCTTGCCATTGGCGCTCTTCGCTTCCGCATGCCACATGCCGTCCTTGAACTTCAGATCATGCACCTTGGTATAGCCCTGCTCGGTGAGCTCGCTGTGCACCTGCGCTTCGGTCATCGCCTGTTGCGCCATGGCGATACCGGAGACCCCCAACGAAAACGCACCTGCAGCCAGTGCGAAAGTCAGCGTTGCGATCTTGTTCTTCATGGGTCGTGCCTCGTTGCCTGCGTGAAGTCCGAGTCTCGAGTGGGCGATGCAAACAGGGAGTGAATGCGGCGACCAGACCGCGGTGTTCGTTCATGAAGGGCATGGCGCACGCTATCCAGGCCAGCGTCTGTTATCGGCGCAGATGTCCCCGCGCGTAGTGCGTCGGCGGCTGGCCGACGTGGCGGTTGAAGGCGACGCTGAAGGTGCTGGCCGAGCTGTAGCCGATGCGCTCGGCGATGGCGGTGACGGCGGTTTCGTTCTGTCGCAGCAGATGCTTGGCCAGCGACATGCGCCAGGCGAGCAGGTAGGCCATCGGGGCGACGCCCATCGTGCGGTTGAAGCGCTCGAAAAAGGCCGAGCGCGACAGCGCGGCTTCACTCGCCAGCTGCGCCACGGTCCAGTGGCGATCGGGCTGCGCGTGCATCGCGCGGATCGCGAGGGCGAGGCGATCGTCGGCCAGTGCGCGCACCAGGCCCGGTGATGCCGTGGTGCCGGCGTTCGAGCGCAATGCTTCGATCAACAGCACCTCCAACAGCCGTGCCAGCACGACATCACGCGCGGGCCGCTGCTCGCGTGACTCATCGCCGACGAGGGTCATCAGCGTCGTCAGCCGCGGTTCGCCGCGAATATGCACGAGCCGTGGCAGCAGCGCGACGAGCAGGTCGGCATTCGGCGAATCAAACTGGCAGTGGCCCACCAGCATCCGCAGGTCGGCAGGGCCGTCCTGGTCGCCGATGCGGAAGACGCCGTTGCCCTGCGCGACGGGCAGGCTATTGATCCCCCCTGCGGGTGGTTGCAGGCTGGACATGGCGACGCCCCAGGCGGCAGGCACCAGCAGAAAGTCGCCCGACTGCAGCGTGAGCGCGGCCTGTCCGTCAACTTCGACCCGGCATGCACCATCCAGCACCACGCAGTAGAACGGCTGCCCGGCATCCGAGCGATGGATGTGCCATCGGCCGGCGCCCAGCACGACCTTCGAGAACCGCGCGCTCGGCTGCAGCAGCGATACCACCTCGGCGAGTGGATCGATCATGTTCGGACTCCTGACGACGAAACATGGACTCTGGATTGTAGTGAGTACGGTGTTGGCGGCCTATCGTGGCGTCATCCCCATGCGCCATCACAGGAGTTTCGCCATGAACACCGTCCTCATCACTGGTTGCTCGTCCGGCTTCGGCGTCGAGATCGCCCGCTACTTCCTCGACCGCGACTGGCAGGTCATCGCCACCATGCGCACGCCGCGCGAAGACGTGCTGCCCCGCTCCGGCCGCCTGCGCGTGCTGGCCCTCGACGTCACCGATGCGCAAAGCATCCGGCATGTGGTCGAGGCGGCGGGACCCATCGACGTGCTCGTCAACAATGCCGGCTTCGGTGCGGCCTCGCCGGTCGAGCTGACGCCGATGGAAACGGCGCGCGAGCTGTTCGAGACCAACACCTTCGGCACCCTCGCCATGACGCAGGCCTTCGTGCCCCAGTTCCGTGAGCGCGGCGCCGGCGTCATCGTGAACGTGACCTCCAGCGTGACCCTGAAGGCGCTGCCGCTGGTCGGCGTGTACAGCGCCAGCAAGGCGGCGGTGAATGCGCTTACCGCGTCGCTGGCGGCCGAGGTCGAGCCCTTCGGCGTGCGCGTGCGGCTGGTGTTGCCGGGTCGGGCACCGGAAACCCGTTTCGGCGACAACGCCCGCGCCCGCATGCACGGCATGGATAACGCGGCCTATGCCGAACTGGTCAGCAGCGTGCTCGCCGGCATGCGCGATAGCTCCGGCCCCGTCACCTACTCGACCGACGTGGCCGAAGCGGTATGGCGCGCCGCGACCGACCCCTCGACCCCGCTGCACATTCCCGCTGGCGAGGATGCCGTGGCCTGGGCCAAGGCCGGCTGAGGTCTCGGCAGTGGCATGGTGTCTGAGCGCAAACCGGGGCTCCCGACAGAGCAGCGGACCATCGTGGCGCGTACTTCTCGCATCATGGAACGGAGGAAATCGGATGCGAATCATGGCCTCCCGCTGCTGAAGTCAGCCCCGGGATTCCTGAATATCTGCCCCGGTGGCGCCGGCCCGCTGGTCAAGTTGGAAGCGTTGCGGCCGACAAAGACTCGATGCCGCGCGCAGACTGAGCTGATGACGCAAGCCAACTTCAACATGGACATCCACGACTTTGTCCTGCAGTTGGACTTGGCTTCGCAGGCGCACCTGGAGTGGACTCGCCGTATTCTGCGCTGCGCGGTGCTGCGCTGCTCGCCCGGCGATGACGTGCTGGCAGATGATGCGCATGAGCGTTGCCGCTTCGGGATCTGGTTTCGCGGTTGCCGCAATCAGTTCGATGCCATCGACCGGGTGATCGCCGAGCATCTGGACCAGCAGCACCGGCTGATGCACGGCGCGGTACGCGATCTGTGCCACGGCATACTGCAGGGTCACGGCGCCGCCGCCGCGCTGCCGATGTTTGAAGTCACGCAGGACGCGATGGTCGCCGATCTCGCGCAGCTGAAAACCTTGTGCCTGGGGCGCAGCGCCCAACTGGATGCGTTGACGGGTTTGCCACTGCGCAACGGGCTGGAAGAGCAATTCGCGCGCTGCAGCGCGCAGGCTGCACGACGGGGCGAAGTCGTGGTGGTGGTACTGCTGGACGTGGACAACTTCAAACGCGTCAACGATACCCATGGCCATGCGGCCGGCGACCTGGCGTTGCAGCACATCACGGGCTTGCTGCGCACACAATGTCGTGGTGGCGAGCTTATGTTCCGTTTTGGCGGCGACGAATTCCTGTTGCTGCTGCAGGTCGCAGATACCGCCTCGGCGGAGCGGATGATTGAACGCACGCTGCAGGCCTTGCGCAACTTGCCGTTGCGTGTGGCCGATGATGTCGAGCTTTCCTTGCGCCTTACCGCGGGCCTGGCTGTCATGCGCCCTGAAGAGACGATGCTCAGCGTTCTGGCGCGGGCAGACCTTGCCTTGTATGCGGCCAAGGACGCGGGTCGCGACACCTGGCGCTGGGCGCCCGAAAACGCGCCGGAGCAAGCTGATTCGTGAAGATCAAGGAAGACCCAAGGGATCCGCACGAGGCAGCGGCATCCCCATCGGCAGCGTTATGATCACCCCATGTGAATTCCCCGGAAGCCGTCCATTCGGTTGGCGACGTGCTGGAACGCATCGCAGAGGCGGGGTCCCATGGAATCGATCGGCGACGATTTGCGGGTGATGCAGCGTACCCCGCTGGCGCCCGCCCACGTGGCGGCGTTGCGTGAGGCGGGTACCGAGGTGGTCTACGCCGCCGGCAGCTATCTGGCGCGGCCGGGGCAACTGGCCGATCGCTTCGTCTATGTCGTGGATGGCGAAATCGAGGTGGTCAACGCCTATACCGATGAGCGTCATCTGCCTTCGACGCTGGGGCCGACCCAGTTCATGGGCGAGATCTCGTTCCTCAACGGCGGCACCTTCTCCATGCCGATGCGCGCCGTCCGCGATACGACCGTGATCGAGGTGCCACGCGCCGAGATGCTGACGCTGATGTCGCAGATTCCCGAGATGTCGGACATCATCATCACCGTTTTCTCCGCGCGCCGCCGCCGGCAGATCGAGCAACGCGACAGTGCGCTGGTGCTGATCGGTGAGGAGCTCGACCGCGATGTGCGTTGCATCGCCGAATTCGCCAATCGCAATCGCATTCCCTACAGCTCGTGTGAGCTGGGCAGCGAAGAGGCGAACGCGGTGGCTGCCACGTGTTCGCTTGCGCCGGGTCGTGCCGCGGTCATTTTCGGGCGGGATATGGTGGTGGTCGATCCCACGCCGGACAAGGTCGCGCGTCTGCTCGGGCTCAATCTTGATCTGGTCGATGACGAGGATTTCGACGTGTTGATCGTCGGCGGCGGGCCGGCGGGTGTGGCGGCCGGAGTCTATGCGGGCGCCGAGGGGCTGTGCGCGCTGGTGACCGAGGACATCGCGATTGGCGGCCAGGCGGGTGCGTCGAGCCGGATCGAAAACTACATGGGTTTTCCGACTGGCATTTCCGGCGCCGACCTGGTGTGGCGCGGCGAAATCCAGGCGATGAAGTTCGGCACGCGTTTCGCCATGCCGCGCCGCGTCGCGCAGCTGGAGGCGTTGGCGGACGGCGGCTTCTGCGCCACCTTCGACAACGGCAGGCGGATTCGGGCGAAGACCGTCGTGGTGGCGACCGGCGTGCAATATCGCCGGTTGCCGATCGAGCGGCTGGTCGAGTTCGAGGGTGCGGGTGTTTATTACGCCGCCACCGAAATCGAGGCGCGCTACAGCAAGGGCACGGAGGCGATCATCATTGGCGGCGGCAATTCGGCCGGCCAGGCAGCGATGTTTCTGTGCCGATCGGCGAGCCGGGTGCGCCTGCTGGTGCGCGGTCGATCGCTCGCGGCATCGATGTCGAGTTACCTGTCGAGCCGGCTCGAAGCGGAGCCGACCATCACGATCGAATACGGCGCCGAAGTCGGCGCGCTGCACGGCAGCGACCAGCTGGAGGCGGTGACGATCCGCCACACCGCGGACGGCAGCGAAGAAACGGTGCCGACCCGGGCGCTCTTCATCATGGTCGGTGCCGCCCCGAATACCGACTGGCTGGCGGATCTGGTCAAGCTGGACGACAAGGGCTTTGTGCTCACCGGCGAGGCAGTGGGCGCAAGCTCGCCTTTCGCCGCCTCGCTGCCGGGCATTTTTGCGGTGGGCGACGTGCGCAGCGGATCGGTAAAGCGCGTGGCGTCGGCCGTGGGCGAGGGCTCGGTGGTGATATCCAGGGTCTGGGAATTCGTCGATCGTGGCCGCCGTATCTGAGCGGGCGCGACGAAGAACGGGTGCAGGCTCACTGGATTCAGCTGACGAATGGAATCCCGCCGCGTTCCAGGTACCGGCGTGCAACGACAATGCACGTGCGCAGCGCGCTCAACCGGGCTATCGTGCCGCCCTGATCACGAAGAAACGCCATGACGAAAAGCTACGAGCCACCGCTGACCACGAATCCGCATGGTCCTCTCTACCGAGTCGACAAGGCGATCATGGCCGCCCAGCAAAAGCTGGATGCCGCTATCGATGCGAAGCGGCATCACACCAGCCAGAACCTGGCGCACGAAGTGATCAAGGAGGCTCGCGAGGGCCTCAAGAAGTCCGAACTGTTGCGTGTGCTCAGGATCAAGGAGCTCGCGCAGAAGGCGGGGGAGATCGAAAGCGGGGTGAAGTAAGTTGAGCGAAGCTGCGAGGCTGGCGTCAGCGCGTACGGTTCGAGGTGGCCAGGCAGCGATTCTCGTGCCAGTCCGTTTTCCGTTGTTTGGGCCCCGGTACTTACTTCGGAGAAGTTCATGAAGTCGACATCCATGCTGCTTGGGCTGTTGCTGCTGAATGCGGCAGTGCCGACGCTGGCTGCCGAGGTGCCCACCTCGCGTCTGCGCGAGATCACCGATCCGGATACGCGCGCGTGGTGGCAGGCGACGGAGGCGCTGTCGAACGATGCGATGGCCGGGCGCGACATGGGTTCGGCCGGCTACGATCGCGCGGCGAAGCTGGTGGCCAAACGGTTCGCCGCCGCGGGGCTGAAGCCGGCGGGCGTGGGCGGCACATGGTTCCAGCCGATTCGGTTCGACGACTGGCAGATCACCAGCCAGGGCACCGATATCGCGGTGGGCAGGCAGCCGCTGCGTTTGCTTTACGACATCTTTCCGCGCACGTCGCCGGGCGTGCCGAGTACGCTCGATGCGCCGATGATGTTCGGCGGCTATTGCGCGCCGGGCACCCTGGCTGAGGCGCGCGGCAAAGTCGTGCTTTGCTTTGGCTGGAGCCGGGCCGGTCTCACCCGTCGGGCCGATCGTCTGAAGGCGGTGCAACAGGCCGGTGCCGTCGGCATCCTGGATATCGCCGACCCCGGATACGAGGTGGAACCCACCCGCTGGCCGATGGCCTATGCGCGGATGGTTGCACCCGTGGGGGCGCCGGCAGCGGCGGCGGATCACCTGCTCACGGCACTGTTCAACGCGCAGGCCCTGGCGCCGGCGATCGCGGGCTCGGGGCATGATGCCGCGCAGTTGATCGCCTGGGGCAGCGCCGGCAAGCCGCTGCCGCACTTTGACGTGCCGGGTCACTTTCGCGCCCATTTCAAGCTGCAGCATCGTGTGATCACCTCGGCCAATGTACTGGGCATGTTGCCGGGCACCGACGCGGCCCTGCGCCACCAGACCGTGGTGGTCTCGGCCCATCTGGACGGCTACGGCCACGGCGAGCCGGTGCAGGGGGACGCCATCTACAACGGCACGCTGGACGATGCCGCCTATGTGGCGCTGCTGGAGCGGCTGGCCGAACGTCGCGATGGCAAGGGGTTCCGGCGCCCGGTGCTGTTTGCCGCGTTTACCGGCGAGGAAAAGGGGCTGCTGGGCAGCCGCTGGTTTGTGGCCCATCCCACGCTGCCGATCGGCTCGATCGTGGCCGACATCAACCTTGATCAGGTTCGCCCGATCTTTCCACTGGACCTGCTCACGGTGCATGGGCTCAATGACAGCACGCTCGGTGACGCGGTACGCAGCGTGGCCTCGGGGCTTGGCATCAAGGTGCAACTGGACCCCGAGCCCGAGCGCAACCTGTTGCGTCGTGCGGATCACTGGCCCTTCATGCAGGCGGGCATTCCCGCCACCGGTTTCGTTTTCGGTTATCGCCCGGGCAGTGACGCGGAGCAGCGCTATCGCCACTGGTATCAGGTGCAGTATCACCGCCCGCAGGACGATCTGACCCAGCCGATGGACTGGGCCGCCGCAGGCAAGTTCAACCGCTTCTTCTACGGCCTGGTGGCCGCCGTTGCCAACGGCGACGCGCCACCCCGATGGAAGCCCGGCAGTCCGCTGGCGCCGGCTGCCGCGAAAGAGAGAAACCGGCCCGACGGGCGCTGAGCTATCTGGGCCAAAGCCCGTTATCTGCACGCGCGTTATCTGCGAAACCTCGATATGGGCTGCCGTTTCGGCAGTGGCATGGCGGAGACGCATCACTCCCGTGGTGGGAATCGACCGGCTCGGCGGCGGTTGCGGCAAGCCGTCAGGGTCGGCTTGCCGTTGACTGGCATGCCAGGAACTGGCGGACGGCGTCGACGGCCTGTGCCGTCTGGTAGTGGTCCGAGGCCGTACCGATCTGGATCTCGGCCATGGCGTGACCGGCCAGCGGCGCGTCGGTGAGCGCGTCGAACAGCCAGTGCCTGTGCTCGGCGGCGAACCGGTGGTGGCGTTCGGTCAGCGCGGCGGGCGTACCCGGCAACCACACCTGGAACGCGTTGGTGTGCGGTGGGTTCGGATGGACGACCAGGCCCGGCAGTTCGGCCAAGGCCGCCGCCAGCGCGCGGGCGCGGGTGACGAATTCGCCCAGGCGCGGCGCCAGCCGTTCGAGCCCGTCCAGCGCCGAGATGGCATACGGCCAGGCGGTGAACAGATCGCCGCCGTAGCGGGTTTTCCACACGCGCAGCGAGTTCACGAAAGCCTCGGAGCCGGCCACCAGCGCGCCGCCGAGCCCGCCCAGGCCCTTGTAGTACGACACGTAGACGCTGTCCGCGAGTTCGGCCAGTTCGGCCACGGACAAGCCGTAACCGGCGGCGGCTTCCCAGATTCGCGCGCCGTCGACATGCAGCGGCACGGATCGTTCGCGGCACCACGCCGAGATCGCGCGCAAGGCGTCGATATCCGGCAGCAGAAAACCGGCCCGGCGCAGCGGCAGCTCGACCACCACCGCCGCGAGCGGTTCGGTCAGCGCCTCCAGCATCGCCGCGGTGAACGGCACGGAGCGGCCCAGGCGGATGGCCTTGAGATCGGTCACCCGCTCGATGGCGCCAGCCTCGTCGATGTCCATGTGGCTCATCGGATGGATCACCACGTTGCGGCAGCCGCGCGCCTGCGCATATGCGCGCAGCACGCACAGTTGGGCCGTGACGCCCTTGATGAAGAACAGCCCCGCGTGCTTGCCCAGTCGCTCCGTCGTGACCTGCTCCAGACATGCGACCGCGCCGCCAGCGCCATAGTCATCGACTGCTTCCGCCGCGGCAGGATGGGCGGCCAGCCGCGCCAGCGTTTCGGCGGCAGGTGGCGGCAGCGCGCGCGCGAGCACGAGACGACAGGCCTGCTTCAGCTCGCGATCTTGTTTGTTCATGAGTTGCCCGTGGTCAAGCGAAACGTGGATCAGAGTGTACTTTTTATCAAAAGTCGACCCTGGCCCTCGCCTGTCGAGTGGACATGTCGAAGCGGAACAGGGGAAAGTCGGCGCTTGCCCCGCATTGCCCGCAAGGCGGGGGCGTGGTGACGGAGTGTCTTCGGCAGTCATGGGTTCAAGGAGGGTGGATATGCATCGCTTGGCCTGGCTGATGGGCTTGCTCGGTTGGATGGCGTCGCTGCCAGCCCAGGATCGGATGGTGGTGCAGCCGGATGGGACGCGGATCACGACCCATCAGGTATCGTTGCTTGGCGCGCTTCCCGCACCGCGCATCGCGCTGGAAGCACGCGGTGGCGTGGCCACCATCGTGTTGCCCAGGGAAACGGTGGACCGGCTCGCAGCCCGCGACGAGCATGCGGTGGAGAACAGGATTTCCCGGCTGGACTTCCTTGCGTCGGGACGGGCGCGCGAGCGGTTGAAATTGCTTGCGCCCGGCCGCGACCGCCTCGGCTGCCAGCCGACAGCCGGCTTTTCGGCACGGAGGATCTCCTGTTGCCGGACGGCACCGTGATCTGGAGCTACGGCGTCTGGGTGTCCTGGCGGGAGACGCAATCAAGGGCACAAGGAAATGGGATGCGAATAATTCCCTTTGGGCCATGAGTCGCCTTGCATCGTTTCGCCGCGCTATTGTGCGGCGTTCACCTGGCAGCTCGATCCGCTGCTGCAGTGATCCATCGGCCAGACGTTCGGAGAACACGCGATGAAAACCATGGGTTTGATCGGTGGCATGAGCTGGGAATCGACGGCGTCGTATTACCGGCTGATCAATCAGGCGGTGAAGGCGCGCCTGGGCGGGCTGCACTCGGCGTCGCTGCTGCTGCACAGCGTGGACTTTGCCGGCATCGAGCAGTTGCAGCGCGCGGGCGACTGGGACGCGGCCGGCGCCCAGCTGGCGCAGGCGGCCCGCGGGTTGCAGGCGGCGGGCGCCGGCGCGCTGCTGATCTGCGCCAACACCATGCACAAGGTGGCACCAGCGATCGCGTCGGCGGTGCAGATTCCGCTGCTGCATGTGGTCGATGCCACCGCTGCGGCAGTGCGCCGGGCGGGCCTGCAGCGGGTCGGCCTGCTCGGCACGCGATTCACCATGGAGCAGCCGTTCTACGTCGAGCGCCTGCAGCAGCAGGGGCTGGACGTGCTGCTGCCGGACGCCGCTGGCCGCGCGATGGTGCACCGGGTGATCTACGAGGAGCTGTGCCAGGGCGTCCTGCGCGCCGGCTCGCGTGACGATTACCGCCGGGTGATGGCAGCGCTGGTGGCGCAGGGCGCCGAGGGCATCATCCTGGGCTGCACCGAGATCGCGCTGCTGGTGGATGCCAGCGATGCCGCGGTGCCGTTGTTCGACACCACCGAGCTGCATGCGCAGGCTGCGGTGGACTGGGCGCTGGCCGACGCGTAGCGGCCGACGTCACCGGCAGTCGATGGCGGGCCGCCTCGAAGCCGGGACGGAGGAAGTCGAATCGCGCAGCGACACGCATCCTTCGACGCGAAAAAGTGGGACGGGTTCATTGTCGTGGAGCGACAGCGGGCATTGCGCCATCGCCGCTGCGACGATCTCTGTTCCCGCACATGTCGCCGTGGCGGCAGCCCGGCATGGCGAGTGAAGGCGGCGCTGAAGGTGCTGGCGGAGCTGTAACCGACGCGTTCGGCACTATGGGCGACGCGGGCCCTCCTTTCCTCGCCGCAGGCTCCTGGCCAGGGCCATGCGGCCCGGCGAGCAGGTATTCCATCGGTGCGATGCCCACGGCGCGGCTGAAGCACTCGAAGAAGGCCGGGCGGGAGAGGCGGCTTCGCGCAAGGGGCGCAGTCGCCGGAAACCGCCCGCGCCGTGGATGTCGCCGCAGCGGTATGGCGTGCGGCGATCGACCCGGCCAGTCGCTTCGCCTCGTTGCCGGTGCGGACACGCTGGCTTTGGCGGGGCGTGCTGAACCCGGGCAAGCAGGCGCCGGTGTCAGCTTGCACTTTCTTGACGGGTTGGACCTAGTCGGCCCGCAATGGTGGGCTTCATCCCTGTCGGTGGTTTCAGCATCAGAGGCTCGAACGAACGGCGGCGCACGCGTTACCCTCGTGCGCTGTTTCCCCCACGTCGCCGCCCATGTCCATCGTCCTCACACCATTTGCCCGCACCCGATTGTTTCCGCGCGAGTCGCGTCGCAATGCCATCCAGGACTGCAGCGCCGAGGCATTCGAGCGGCGTCTGAATGAGGAGGCGCCGCTGAAGGTGTTGCCGGGCTACGCGCCATTCTGCCGGCTGCATGTGCATCCCAACTGGACGTCCACCCGCTGCATGGCGGTGCCCATCAGCGACGCCAACCGCCACCTGCTGCGCTCGGGCTACGAGGCCCGTTCGAAGGCGGAGCTACCCGTGCTGGTGCGCTGGTTCGAGGGGGTGGAGGTGCCCGTCGCGCGCTACCTGCTGCCCATTCTGTACAGCCGTGAGCAGCTGGCGAAGGAAGGCGCTCCGGTTGATGCCGACTGGGGTGTGGTCGGCTGCCTCTACACCAGCGCGCCGGAGGAAATCCCGATGCTGCCGAGTACCATGCTGCGCAACGCGCTGGGTGTGGCCGAGGGTGGCTCGGGCGTGACGCTGGATCGCGGGGCCTGCCGACGCAGTGCGGAGTTCTGGGAAGGGCACGCCAACTGGCGCGGGTAAGAGGCTGCGTCGATGGGCGTGAAAATGAAAAGCGGCGCCGGATGCACGCGGTCAGGGGCGCAACCCGGACCTGCGGCGTGAGGCAGGTATACGCCTGCCATGCGTGCTGGAAGATCGATTCTGACCGCCGTCCTGGAAACAGATGAATGCGGGAATGTCGTTTCTAGGATGTCGATGTTGACCTTGCCGGCGGAGGCGTGTCTGGCCGCCGGTAGTGTCCTGCGGCAGCGACTGACCGGGCGCCGATCGTGCTGCTGCATGCTTCGATTGGCCGCGTCGATGCGTGGCGAAGTTTTCCGGCGCAGCTGGCCACGCGCCTGCAGCGGCGCGTGTTCGTGCATGACTGGCCGGGCTTTGGTCGATCCAGCGGCAGCATGCGCCGCCGTCGCCTGGCTTTATCGACGAGGAGGCCACCAGCGTGCTTCCCGACGGGTCAAGGAGATGATCATCTCGGGCGGCGAGAACATCGATCCGGCCGAAGTGGAGAGTGCCGTGTTTGGCCATCCGGATGTCCTCGACGTCGCGGTCATCGGTGTCACCGGCGCCAGCTGGGGAGAGGCGGCAAAGGCGATCGTGGTGCCGCGCCCGGGGCCGCGCCGGACCGCTTCCGTCATGGCCTTTGCCAAGCAGCGCATTGACGGCTTCAAGGCGGCCAAGTCGATCGATGTCGTCGACAACCTGCCGCGCAATCTGGCGGGAAAAACTCTGCGGCGCGTGCCCCGCGAGCCTTGCTGGAAAGGCCGGGACCGGCAGGTGAACCGACAGGCTCTCCAACCGGCTCTCCAACCGAGTCAGAGCTCGTTCCCGGCCAACCTGATACCGTCTGTCTCGCGCGATCCCACGCCAACAGGAGACATACCATGGACCCCGAGTTCTGGCACCAACGCTGGCGCGAAGGCCGCATCGGTTTCCACCAGGATCGACCGATGCCGCTGCTGCTCGAGCACTGGCCGGCGCTGGCGCTCGCGCCGGGCAGCCAGGTGTTCGTGCCGCTGGCCGGCAAGTCACTGGATCTGGCCTGGCTGGCAGCGCAGGGAAACCGCGTGCTGGGGGTGGAACTGTCGCCGCTGGCGGTGACGCAGTTCTTTGACGAGCACGGGCTGTCGCCGCAAGTGCACGACTCGCGCTATGGCCGCCACTATCGTGCCGGCGACATCGAGCTGATCTGCGGCGATGTCTTCGGCCTCGATGCCGAGGTGCTGGCCGGCTGCGCGGCAGTGTACGACCGCGCCGCATTGATCGCGTTGCCGCCGCCGCTGCGCCACCGTTACGTGCGTGAGTTGCATGCACTGCTTCCTGCCGGCTGTCGCGGGCTGCTGATCACGCTGGAGTATCCGCAACACGAAAAGCACGGGCCGCCGTTCGCCGTGTTTGAGGCCGAAGTACGCGACCTCTACGGCCGCGACTGGGACGTCACGACACTGGAGCGCCGCGACGTCCTCGTGCAGGAACCTGGCTTCGTCGCCGCCGAGGTGACGAAGCTGGACACGGTGGTGTACCGGCTGGGAAAGCGGAACGGAGGAAGTTGAGTGAGACTTTCACGTCCAACCCATGCTCCGGGTCAGGGCAGGCTCTGAAAAAGCTGTCAGCGACGAATGGCACTGACTTGAGCGGGAGGCGCTGTTTTCCGTCATTCCTGCAAAAGCGGAAATCCAGTCACCTCAGCCTTTGCCGAGTAGCCAAAGGTGCTGGATCCTCGCGTTCGCGAGGATGAAGGGCTCAAGCAAGTGTCATTCCTGCCAGCGACATTTCCTTCCGCCTGGAGCTTTCGCTGACGCCTGTCCTTTTTCTTGTCGCCGAACGCCGAACTTTTCGCTGCCGTGCCAGCAGGCGGTCGCTGCATGCCGCTGGCGCGGGCGGGTGAGTCGGGCCTGGTCTCAGGACGAGGTCTCAGGGCTTGCTCCAGCTGTCCAGCCTGTCATTGCGATCAAACTCGAGCTGGCGATGGTCGGAGTAGAACCAGATTTCCGACATTGGCCGGATCTGCTTGTGATCTGGTGGGCCGATCTGCGCGGTGACTTCCCGCGGGGCCATGCCACGGTGCAGCCCACTCCAGTCGACTGTTGTCGGCGCCGCGACGGCGGCTTCGGGCAAGGCTCGGGCAGCCGCTTTCGGTGCCGGGGCGACCGATGTCTGGTGCTGTGAGGTCGGCGCCGAGGTGGCCGGCGGCATACCCAGGCGCTGTTCCAGCGCGGCGACGCGTGCCTCCAGCGCCTTGATGCGTTGATGGTCGGTAGTCTGGTCGGTGGTTTTGGCCAGTACGGCCGGGCTGGGCATGAAGGCCAGTCCGCAACATAGTCCCGTGATCAGCAGCTGCTTTCGCATGACGCCTCCGGTGTTGATGAGCAATGGCAGGTTATCAGGAATGAAAAAAACGTGGTTCATGGCGTATCTTTTTCAGGCTAACAGGACTGGAAAGCTGCCAGGAACCCTTTGAGCGCCCCGGTGGCCATTCAACCGGCCGCACCGAAATGCCACCGACACCTTTTCCATCGTCGCGTATCCATCGCCATGCAGCGTGTGGCGCAGAGCAGGCGGTGGAAAAGGTGTCAGACGCTGATGCATGTGGCCATGCGCGTCGCCACGGCTGTAACCCGGCAATTGCCAGCCGGCCATGCCGGCCAGCAGGCAGTGCACCGCGGCGTCGAATGCACCGGCCAGCGCCAGGCCACCGATCAGCAGGTAGATCATCCTCTGTGCCACGACGCCGTCGCGCGCGACCCAGCGCAGCCAGGGAGCGGCACGGGCTCCATGGGTGCTGCTGGTGGTCATGGCGGGCCCATCACCTGGGTTGGCAGGGAAATCAGGGTTGTGTGGCTTGCATCGCAGTGGCCGCCGACCTGCGCGGCGCCGATAATCATCGGCGCGCCTGATATCAGCCACCCGATCGCGCATGCGAACGTTTCCATGCCCGGCTGGGTTTTCTGCAGGTCGGCCCGCAGCAGCTTTACGACAGTGGCAAAGTCGCTTCGCGGCGGCTATCGGATGTCGCGGCTGGCGCGCCGCCGCCGGGCCATGATCCATCGAAGGTCTCCGTTGCCCATGGAGGTGCAAAGCATGTTTTTCATTCGCAGATAAGTCAGTTCGCGCATCAACCGCAGGGCCGGTTTCAGCGCGAAGCAGACCGAGCCGATGACAAGCAGTCACGTGGCGGGCATCAGCGTGCTGCTCCAGAAGAACCGCACGCTGCCGACCAGGAACAGCGACGCAGCCAGGAAATCCACCGCCGTGTACCAGACTTCGCAGGTGGCATAGATCCGTTCATGCTCGGGGCTTGCGTTGTTGTTTTTCGGATGAAAGATCTGCATTCGAGTGGATTCCGTCGTTTTTCATGCGACCGCTGACTATGCGCCTGCCAACCGGGGCCCCTGTTCGCAACGGGGCAGGCGCAGCGTTCCGCCCCATGCCCCAAAGCAGTGAGGTGAGGCCCACTCGCCGCAGCGTGCATGAGTATGCGAAGGAGCGCGTGCCGACATCGGCTGCTACCCTGTGGCGATGAACAGAGCATGGAACGTCACGGCGTTGCGCCGTCCCGGCCTGGCCCTTTTCGCTGTCTGCGTGCTGGCACTGGGTGGTTGCGCCACCGCACCGCCGCGCAACAGTCAGAACATCTGCCAGGTCTTCGAGCAGTACCCGAGCTGGTACCGTGATGCCCGCGCGGCGCAGAAGCGGTGGGGCACGCCGGCCAATGTGCTGATGGCGTTCGTAGAGCGGGAGTCCGGCTTCCACGAGAAAGCCCGCCCGGCGCGGCCACGGTTCCTGTTCATACCGCTGCCGCGCCGCTCCAGCGCCTATGGCTACGCGCAGGCGCAGGACCCGGTGTGGCAGGAGTATCGGAAGGCGAATGGCCGCTGGTTCAAGAATCGCAAGGATATGGACGACTCGCTCGATTTCCTGGGCTGGTACACCGACCGCATCCATCGCGAGCTGGGCATCTCAAAGTGGGACCCGCGGCACCTTTACCTGGCCTATCACGAAGGCATCGGTGGCTACCGCAGCGGCCAGTGGCGGCACGATCGTTACCTGCTGCAGACGGCCGATGCCGTCGATCACCTCGCTCGCGAGTACGGCGCCCAGCTGCAGCGCTGCCGATAGCGGAACGCGGGCGGTTTATCCAGGTTGCGGTTGGCCAGGCCGAGCACGCCGCATCGTTGTCGCCCGCCTCAGCGCGGCGAGCAGACTCCGCGTGGCTCGATCGCCGGGAGGTTCCAGGCCATCGGGGCATGGTCGGCACTGCGCTCTTCTCCAGCCACGATGTCGCTGTAGTGATCGAGAAAGAGTCTGGCCACGTCGGGGTCGAACTGCGTGCCGGCGCGACCCCTGATGCAGGCGCGCACGTCGGTATCCGATCACGCGCTCTTGTAGACGCAGCGCACGCCACACATCGACCACGCTGAACAGCCGTGCTGCATGGGGAATCTGCTTGCCGCCCAGCCCACGCGGGTAACCGCTGCTGCCCCGGCACTCATGGTGACAGCAGGCAATTTCAGCGTAGGGCCTCACGGCCCCTGCCCGAAAACGGGTGGTGGCCGCAAGGCTGGACGAGGCATCGCGTCTGCGCAAAACCGAATGAGCCGGCTACCGCAGCGATCACTTGAGCGCCATGCTGGTCGTGCAGCGGCCCGGGCGGGCACGGTCCGCTGTCCCTTCTCCACCATCTGGCGCCAGCTACCATTCCCGAGCGTGATGACGGGAGATGTGTCATGGCCATCAACAACTTGTTCTTTTGAACGCAGCAGCAGGCGTCGCCACGGGCTCCCTCCGAGCAACGGGTGAAGAAGGGCCTGCGGATCGTGCACGGTGACAAGGAGTTGTTTCGAGAAACCCGGTCGCCATGATCCGTGCCCCGCGGTTCTGCGAGGTTGTTTCAAGAACTGCTGCATGCAGGATGGCCGCGCCTTGTTCGGCTGGGTCCATCGACCGCCAACGGCGAGCGGGGTGCAGGTCCCTGGGCCGGTGAGAAACGTCGCTGGGGTGTTCCGGGAACCACTCGGTACTTGCGGAGTCGTTGAATCGCATGAACTTCACTTTACGGGAATACACCTTATGAACCTGCTTCGCTCCTCGCTCGCCGCCGCCCTGATCGCCGTGACTGGCCTTTCCATCGTCCCTGTATCGTCCGCACGCGCCGCTGACGAGCTCGGCGGCAATCCTGTGGCTGGCATGTGCCTGCTCTCGCGCGAGGCGATCTTTGCGCAGGCCAAGGTGGGCAAGGCTGCAAGTCAGCGGCTGGAGCAGTTGGCCGAGCAGGCCCGCAGCCAGATAGCCGCCCAGCGCAAGCCGCTGGATGCCGACATCCAGAGTTTCCAGCAAAAGTCCGCGTCGCTGAGCGACGCGCAGCGCCAACAGCAGGGGGCGGCACTGCAGAAGCGCATGCAGACGTTTCAGGCCCAGGCGCGCGAGCTGGGCGAGCGCATCCAGTTGACGCGCGCCAAGGCCATGCAGCGCATCGGCGAGGACGCCCAGCCGATCCTCGCCAGCAGCTACAAAAGCCACCAGTGCGGGCTTTTGCTGAATCGTGATTCGGCACTCGGCGGCAATATGGCCAACGACCTGACGGCGGATGTCGTCCACGGCCTCGATCGCAAGATCACCACCATCAGCTTCAACCTGGAGCCGTTGCCGGTGCCGGTGCCGAGCAGCAACGGGAAGTAGGCGAGCAGGCAGGGCTGTCGGCGAGGATGCCTGGCAGTGAACGGGTTGGGCTGAAGCAACAGCGACATGCTGCCCCACCGAAAGAAACGGCGCCGCATCGCTGCAGCGCCGCATGGTCCGGCGCTCTCGCCGGGAGACGGTGACAGTTATTTGCCGTCGTCAGCCCTGAGCGTCAATTCCTGCTTCTGCCGGGCGCTGGCCTTGTCCCACTTGCGCATGTAATCGATCTTCCTGGCATGGATGTCGGCCGCGTGCGCGCTGTACCATTGCTGCGCCTGCGGTGTGATGTTGACCCACGAGGTTTCGTTCATCCATTTGTTGAAGTCTGCCGACTGCGTGCTGTATTTGGCACCCGCCAGGTCGTGGATGGGCAGCAGCGAAAAGCGCGCCTTCCACACACCCATGCGCGGGTTTGCCAGCAGGTAGTAGGTCTTGCTGGCGGTGGCACGGATCCCATCGACCGTTTCGATGGCTTGGATACCTTCAGCGCCCTGCGGCGCGACGGCGGTTGCTATGGGTTCGGCTCTGTGGCGAGCGATCAACAAAGCCGGGCGGGTGAGCTGCGGGCTTGCACGGCCTGGCAGGTGCGCCGTGCAAGCGACAATTCAGCTGGCCAATCTGGCTGCGGTGCGGGCGATCAGTTCGCCCTGGTGACGGGCACCGTTCAACTCGATCTCGCTGGGCTGGCGCGAGCCGTCGCCGCCGGCCACTGTGGTGGCGCCGTAGGGCGCGCCGCCGACGATCTTGCCCAGTGTCATCTGGCCCTGGTGGTTGTACGGCAAGCCCACGATCACCATGTCGAAGTGCAGCAGGTTGGTGATGATGGAGAACAGGGTGGTTCCTGGCCACCGTGCTGGGTTGCCGTGCTGGTGAAGGCACCGCCGACCTTGCCATGCAGCGCGCCGCGCGCCCACAGGCCACCGGCCTGATCCAGGAACGCCGCCATCTGCGAGGAGATGCGGCCGAAACGTGTGCCGGTACCGACGATGATGGCGTCATAGTTCGCCAGCTCTTCGATGCTTGCCTCCGGCGCGGCCTGGTCGAGCTTGAAGTGGGACTTCCTGGCGATCTCCTCAGGCACCGTTTCCGGCACACGACGGATGTCGACGTTGGCGCCGGCCGACCGTGCGCCCTCGGCAACCGCCTGGGCCATGGTTTCGATATGCCCTTAGGCCGAATAGTAGAGAACCAGCACGTTGCTCATGGGACGCTCCGATGGATGGGGGTGATCGCCGGCCCCCGCGAAGGCGGCCGCGCAAGGGGCTGGAACAACCTGCCCAGCCGAGAAAACAGAGCGCCGGAACGATCGCGTCTTGTACGAGACGAACATGCTGAACGCGGCGCCCGTTTGATTCGCCGGAATGCGCGCGGTGTCAGGCCTGCCCGCTCGGCGCTTGAATCCGATGTCGGGCCAGGGTCGGCAAGACCGTTCCGCTGGCCTGCTGAGCATCACCTTCCTGGCGCGAGAGCCCGGCTGCAGCGGCGGCTGTCGTTTGAGCGATTCGACATTGGCCGTATAGTTTTCGCAGGCTCATCGGACCGGGAAGTCCTCTCATGCTTACCACCTTGGCGATTGCCAATTACCGCTCGCTGCGCGCACTGGTACTGCCGCTGGATCAGCTCAACCTGGTAACGGGAGCCAATGGCAGCGGCAAGTCCAATCTCTATCGTGCGCTGCGGCTGTTGGCCGAGACGGCGCAGGGTGGCGTGGTGAACGCGCTGGCGCGTGAGGGCGGTTTGCCATCCGCGCTGTGGGCAGGGCTTCAATGAGCGGTTGCGCTGGCAGGCGCCGGGGTCACTTGATCGGCCGCCGCAGGTAAATGCGATCGGGTCCGGGGTACGCTTGCCGGGCCATCGGGCTCGGTGCCCCGGGCTTCGGTTTGTGTTTGATTTTCTCTGTCACCATCTGCAGGTTGCCGTGGGGCGGTATTCCACGCGTTTCATTCTTCTTTTCACAGGATCGCGCTCGTATGCCACGGAGCAAGCAGCAGATATGTCGCGGGCCCATCGCCAGGATGGTCATGACGGTGCGGATGGGGGATCCAGGCGCGAGGGATATCAAGTGCAGCTGAGCATGACGGTCCTGCTGGTGAGCCTGGCGACGTTCGTCTCGACCCTCATGGGCGGCTTGTTTGCCCTGCGTTTTCGCGATCGCCTGCATCTGATCCTGGGTTTCAGCGGCGGCGCGGTGCTGGGTGTCGTGCTGTTCAACCTGATTCCTGAATCCATCGCACTGACCGCTGGTCGCTTCGCCACGGCGAACACGATGGCGGTGCTGGCGCTGGGCTTTCTGGTCTACATGGTGCTGGACCGCGCCGTGGCGCTCCATGGCGGTCCCGCCGGCACGGGCCGGCATGCGCAGCGACGTGGCGTGTTGGGCGCCGGGATCCTGTGTGTGCACAGTTTCCTCGATGGCTTCTTCATCGGTCTTGCGTTCAAGGTCTCCGTCACCGTGGGTACCGTGGTCGCCGTGGCCGTGCTGGTACACGATTTTTCCGACGGCATCAACACGGTTGGCCTGATTCTCAAGAACAAGGGCAGCACCGGCAAGGCCTTTCGGTGGCTGTTGCTGGATGCGTTTGCGCCGGTTATGGGCGCTGCCTCCACCTTGCTGTTCACGTTGCAGCGGCCGATGCTCGGGCTGGGTCTGGCAGGTTTCGCCGGGTTCTTTCTCTACATCGGCGCCAGCGATCTGGTACCCGAGAGTTACCATGAACATGCCAAGGGGCTGACCACCGTCATGACCATGCTGGGTGCGACCGTGATGTTCGTGGCTATCCGACTGGCCGGTGGCTGATCACCCGAGCCGGGACCAGGGCGACGCTCGCAGCGCAGGTTTTCGGCGCTTGCCGGATCTGGTCAGGCTTGCCTGCTACTCCGTCGGCATGCCGGTCATCGGTATCCGCAGTGCCGCTGGTGGCGTGCCGTCGATGAATTCCCTGCGCACCTGCTGGAACAGTTCGCGCTGGCCGTCGAACGCCAGGTGCGGAACGGCGGCGTCCAGCGAGAGCCACAGGTGTGCGTCGTTTTCCCCATCCCGCTGGACCACGGCGTCGACCTCGACGAAAGCAACAAAGGCGGGCACCACCGCGATGCATTCCTCGCGCACGTCGTAGTAGGTCTCGCAGCGGTCAGCTGAATACAGGGCGTGCGGACGCAGCCCAGCCTCTTCATGCAGCTCGCGCAAGGCGGCTTGCCAGGCTTTCTCGCCAGCTTCGACATGGCCTGCGACATAGGTCCACAGGCCGTGCAGGTGGGGCTGCGCCCGCCGCAGCAACAAGACTTCGGCATCTGCCCCGTGGCCTCGAATCACGACCACGGAAACCATCGTGCATTGCACCGCCATGCCCGGCATGGGTTGCTCCTCCTGTGCCTGAGGGCTGACCTTTTGCATCAGCGCCTTGCCGGCGGTGGCGAGGCCACGCTGCGGTTACTCGTTTGCTTTCAGAATCTTCTCGATCTCCTCCAGTGTCGAATTGGTCAGCGTCTTGGTCAACTCGCCGGTGAGGCGCTTGCTGGTTTCGCTGTGCAACTGCGGACGGATCTCACCCATCGTCTTCGGGTCGGCGATCAGGAACAGATGCTCGAACTCCTGCTTCAGTGCAGCCGCGTTCAGTCGATGCACCAGCTGCTTGGCGAAGGTGGCTTCGTCGGTTTGCTCATGGCTCGATTCGATCGGGCGGTGGCCTGACGGCCCCTGGCCCTGCACATCAACCATGTCCGGCGTGAGCAGGTCTTCCTGCTTCAGTTGCAGCGTGTCGTGCTTGCCGACGTTCCGGAAAAAACGTGCCTGCGTGCCATCGGCTACCACGACCCAGGTACCAGTAGGAATCTTGTGCATCTGTCTCTCCCTGAAATTGTCCACAACGTATCGAGGCATTGCCTGAGCTACCTGATCGTACCCATCCATTTGTGACGAGACCGATAAGGGCGAAGGCCAGGCGTGATGCCCGCACCTGGCCGCCTGGCTGTCGTCGGCATCGGGCATCGGCATTTGCAGGCGCTAAAGGCCTATGCTGCAAGGCGATTACGCGCAAAGGAGTTCCGCCATGGCCGACATAGCCGGCAAGACCAGCAACGGGTTCACCTACGAGGGGGACTACCAGCTGCCGAGCGCGGGCCGCGTCCACTGGTCGGTAACATTTCGTCACGACAACGATTTCGCCGGCATGCGGCACGGCTGCGTGCATGGCATGCAGGACGTGCCTACGGCGGGGCTGGAGGCGGCGGTGAAGCTCGATATCGAGCAGGTATGGACGCAATCGCGTTGATGCGGCCTGCGGTGTGAAATACCGGCGCAGGTTGCGCATTCTGCAAGTCGGGCCATGTAGTGATGCGCTGGCCTTTGAACTAGCCGTGGCGTTCGCCATGCGTGTTGGTCGGGGCGGCGTCGGCCGTCAGCCCGGACGCCACCATGGCATGCGCCTGCGCCGCCAGCGTCTTGCGATCGACCCCTGCGGCGATGGCGATGGGCGGATGGAACACTACCCGTACCACGGCACCCGAGGAGCGCAAGAAGCGGCTGACGTGTGTACCGGCCTGCATATCGCCGTGGAAGGCATAGCCGTCGCGCTTGCCGCCAGCTGACAGCGCGCGCCCATCGACGCTGCGCAGGTCCAGGGTGAAAGGTTGCAGCATCCACGCCGGGTCGCCGTGCGGCCGGTCCAGCAACAGCGAGAACAGGCTCGACTTGAACGGCGCGACGCGTTCGCCGGACGACGTGGTGCCTTCGGCGAACAGCACCATGTCGTGGTCCGCGCGCATCTGTGCAGCCAGCGTTGCCGCGACGCTGGCCGCATCACGACGGCGGCGGCTGATGTACAGCGTTTGCGCCAGTTCGCCCACCAGGCGCATGCCGAGCCAGTTTTCCATGTCGTTCTTGGCAATGAAGCGCGCGTGCAGCAGGCTGCCTAGCAGCACGATGTCGAAGTGCGAAACATGGTTGCCCACAAATACCGTGCCGCGCCCCGCGCGCGGCGCACCGATCACCTCGACCCGGATGCCCAGCGCCCGGCGCATGCAACCAAACCACAGCCGCGGCAGCACGAAGGATGCCCGCCCGCGCGTGAAGCGCATCAGCAGCCATTGCGGCGGCATCAGCAGCAGGCTCGCCAACAGCATCAGCGCGACCTTGCTGGTGGCGCGAAGCAAGCTGAACAGCGAATCCGGTGATGGTTTGACGCTCATGCGGGAGACAGGTGCTCAAAGTTGGCGTGGGGCGCCGGGCAGGGGTTTGTCGGTGGTCCGGCATGGATGGTCGGCGAGTTCGCCGGTGACCTGCTCAGGATGACACTCAGTCGAGTTCGCGCCAATGTATCGCCGAGCGGGCCGAGGCAATCAGCACGAACAGCGCAAGCAGGGTGAAGGCACTGAGTTGAACGTAGACAAGCCGAAAGGAGGGCGCATTGAAATTCATCGAGAGAAATTTGTCTGAGGCGAAATGTTGATGGCCTCTCAGGTCGGTGAAGTTGTAGCCACGACAATGCCTGGAAATGCATTTGATGGCACCACAGGCAAGCACTCTGAACGAGATCCAGCACAGCAGCGCGCTGCCGAGGGCTGAACAGAAAAGCCCCATCAGCACGCCGCTACGGAAGCCGATCAGCCGCTTTCCTTTCGCTGCGTGCGTACGTTCCATTCACAGCGCCAGCCATGCCGTAACGATAGCGATGGCCGCCAGCTGCCAGTCCGCAAGGGCTTCGGTCATGCGACCGTAGTAACCGTGGGCGCGAAGCATTTGATCGAACTCGAGCACAAAATCTCTGGCCATGATGTCTTCCCTTTCATCAAGGTCGCGCTGTCTTCGCGACCGTTTCATCGTGTGCGCACGACTATATCGCGGTCAACCTATCAAGCCATCCGTTGCCGCGTGAAGGGCTCGGTCGGAGTGGCTGCGTGTGGTGCTGGTGCTGTGGCGCCTCGCGCACCGGTGCTAGAGTGATCTGCTTACCTGATGTCACGAAAGCGAGCGCTGCGATGATGACTGAAGCACCCTATCCGATCGGCACCCCGGGACGTCCCTGGGGCGAGCAGGAAGTCGCGCAGTGGCGTTCGCGGCAAACGGTCAAGCGCAGCTACAAGGACGACGTGCTGAGCATGGTCGAGGCCCTGCGCTCGCGCTTCGACGTGGTCGAATATGGCTGTCTTGATGTCGCCCCTGCAAGCTATCGGCTGTTTGCGCTGAAGAGTCACGCCTGGCGTGACGATCTTCCCGTGGTGCTGGTTACTGGCGGTGTACATGGTTATGAAACCAGTGGCGTGCACGGCGCGCTGCAGTTCCTCGATCAGCATGCACACGACTATGCCGGCCGGGCCAATCTGGTCGTGGCGCCATGCGTCAGCCCATGGGCCTACGAGCGGATTCATCGCTGGAACGCGAACGCGGTGGACCCGAATCGCTCCTTCCGCGAGAACAGCCCGGCGCAGGAATCAGCCGCCCTGATTGATCTGGTCGGCCCGTTTCGCGATCGGGTGCTGGTGCACGTCGATCTGCACGAAACCACCGACAGCGACGAATCCGAATTCCGTCCCGCGCTGGCCGCGCGGGATGGAATGGCGCAGGAGCCGGGCGAGATTCCCGATGGCTTCTACCTGGTCGACGACAGTGTCCATCCGCAGCCGGCTTTCCAGCAGGCCATCATCGCCGCCGTGGCCACAGTCACCCACATTGCCCCGGCCGACGCGCATGGCGAGATCATCGGCTCGCCGATGGTCTCTCCCGGCGTCATCGAGTACCCGCTGAAGCAGCTGAGCCTCTGCGCGGGCATCACCGACGCACCCTACAAGACCACCACCGAGGTCTATCCCGACAGCCCCCGCGCGAGCAGCGAGCAGTGCAATGCAGCGCAAGTGGCGGCGGTGTGCGCGGCGATCGATTACGCGTTGGCTCACCAGGCGGCCGCAACGTCGGCGTGACACCAACGTCCATGCTCAGGCAACCGCGTGAAGCCTGAGCTGGACTAGTTGTTTTCAGGTTTCGCCGCGCGCCGCGCAGGCATCAGCGAGAACAGCACCTCGTTGGCACTGACTGACGATGCGTTGGCGATGGCGCTCGGTGATTCACCGGTGGAGGTGGCCTTGTAGCCGCGTTGTTGAAGGTTCTGCAGCAGTGTTTCCGGCGTCGATTGGAACACCGGCGCGAGGTCGACCAGACTGGCTCTGGTCATCAGCGCCACGGTCTGGAATGCCGGGTTGCCGGCGCGGCCACCTTTGCCCGCGGTCAGCGCGAACGGCACGGCCACCACCACCGACAGCAGCAGCGGAATCAGCAGGGTCTTGCGTTTGGCATACGCCAGCAGCGGCTTCCAGTTCTTCCATATGTGAAGGGCGAATGGCGCCAGCAGCAGCATGCTGAGCCACTCATGCATGGCATGGAACGTGGCCGATGCCCAGTGGAAGAACAGCGCCACGCCCGAGATCGCCGACACCAGGAACAGGCCTGCGGTCAACGGTGTGCCATAGCGATGCATGAAGTGGTTCAAGAGGATTCTCCGGCGCGAGCAAGGTGGTGGATGGCGGCACAAGTTCGCAAATGATATCCATTCGCATTTAATCCAACAAGAACCCCTTGAGCTGTCATTGCAAAGCGCTACGGCGACAGGTCGTTGCCATCCGCTCGCGGGAGGCGATTTTCGGGGATGATCGCAAGTTCGTCCCTCTTCTCGAAAAGGAAAGCTCATGAGCACAGGATGTCGCCGGCCTCAGGTCTGCGTGTTGGGGAGCGCCGAGCCCGGTTCAGAGGCTTTCGAGCTGGCGGGTGACGCGGGCGAGTTGCTGGCACGGCTGGGCATCACCGTGATCAGCGGATGCGGCAGCCCGGCGACCCGCGTCGCCGCGCAGCGCGCTCAGTCAGCAGGCGGGCTGGTGATAAGCATCGTTCCTGCCGATGAAATGCCACCGTCAGACTGGCCGGCATCGGTAGTCATCCCCTGCGGCATGGGCGACGCGAGAAACCTGTTGATGGCACTCGCCGGCGACGCCTGTCTGGTGATCGGTGGTCGCGCCGGCACCATCTCGGAAGTCTGTCTCGCCTGGTTGCATCGACGCCCGTTGTTGCCCCTGGTCGGTTGTGGTGGGTGGTCGGACGGACTGCCGAATCATCCGCCGGATGACAGGCGGAACTCGTCGATTCTTCCGTGGGCCAGCGTGAGTGAGCTGGAGCAGCAGCTTCGTTCAATCAACCTGGGCCATTCCCCGCTCGGGCTGGCCTAGGTTTTCAGCCTCGACCGACCTGGCACAGCAAGCCTGCAAGGCTCGATGCGCGCCCTCAACAACGAGTCGAGCTCGAGCGGGGTAGGCGCAATGGATCGCTGGGCAATACGCATCTGATGACCTCCGTCGAGAAACAGCTGCCGCTGGGTCCGCACACAATGACCTCCGGGACGGAGAAGGACTCCTCGCTCACCATCGATATGCTTGCCTGGCAGATCCATTGCGGGTGGCACGAGGTGAAAGATGGACATGTGGGTGGCCGGCTCAGGCCTGCACGTTGTGGACGCCACGAAAGGGCAGGCCGGTGTGCTGGAGTCGCTGCTGCTTCAGTGCGAAACGTCGCTGAACAAAAGCATGCAAAGGGATTGGCGCACGTCCGCTCTTTTTTCACTGGCAAGGGATTGAGCAACAAGATGAGTAATCAATTATTGCGGTGAGAAGGTCCGCGAGCGCCATCCATTGATCGTGTTCCCTCGAAACAGGTAGGCTCGGCCACGTTGCTGGTGCCGTCCTCGCGACGTCAAGCAAGACGCCGTACGCATCATCCTTTGACCCGGGCCCACGACATGTCGCTGACCATTCCCCATGCCTGCCTGATCTCGGATCTGCACCTGGATCAGAGTCGGCCACGGTTGACCGGCATCCTGCTCGACTTTCTGCGGAACATGGCCGCACGGGCGCCGGCGTTGTTTCTGCTGGGTGACATCTTCGAGGCATGGGTCGGCGACGATGACGATCGGCCGCTGGTCGCCGTGGTGGCCGATGCGCTGCGCGGCCTCGCCGAGCGCGGTACGGCCGTCTATTTCATGCATGGCAATCGCGACTTTCTGCTGGGTGAGACGTATGCGCGCCGGGCCGGAATGCAACTGCAGGGCGATCCGCTGCGACTGAGCCTGGGTGGGGTGACGACCTTGCTCGGCCACGGCGATACCCTGTGTACCGACGATGTGGCCTATCAGGTGTTTCGCGCGCAATCGCGCACACCCGCGTGGCAAGCCGCCGTCATGGCGATGCCGCTGGTCGAGCGCCGCGCGCTGGCGCGCCAGTTGCGACAGGAGAGTGTCGAGGGCCAGCGGCAGTTGATGGCGGACGGGGTGGCGCTGAGCGACGTGAACACGCAGGCGGTGATGACGCTGATGCAGGAGCAGGGCGTCGGCCGGTTGATCCACGGCCACACGCATCGACCCGGCCACCATCGGTTCATGCTGCCGGCGGGCAAGATGGCCGAGCGCATCGTGCTGAGCGACTGGCGCGATCACGGTGAGGCGCTGGAAGTGCATGCCGACGGCTCGCTGCAGCGGCATCTGCTCAGGGCTTGAGGAACTCCGGCTGTGCGGCGAGGTAGGCGCGGGTTCCGGCGACCTCGGCGCGCAGCCGGTTAAGCGCGTTGGCCGCATCGCCTCCTGCCGTCCATACGCGATGCAGCCGGCTGCAGGCGGTGACGCCGCTCTGGCGGCCGATGGCGAGAAACACGTTTTTCAGGTCGTGGATGCACGAGCTTCGCGTTTCCGCATCGCTGGCAGTGCACAGTTGTGCCCAACTGCGTTCGAGCCCGGCATCGCTCATGTGCAGGTAACGGGTGACCTCGTCTGCACTGCACAGTCGTCGAAACAGCTCGATGGAGAGTGGCCCATCGGGCGCCCCGGGGGTCTTCGCGAAGTGGGTGACGATGCGTTGGGCGGTCTGTCCGGCCACTTGTTCGAGCAGACCCAGCAGACGTGGAATCATGATCGGCTTGGTCAGATAGGCGATCGCGCCCAGGCCAATCGCGCGCTCGACCACTTCCGGATCGGAGTCCGCGCTGATCATGGCGACTGCCGGGTCGCAGGCAACCGGTTCGTCGCGGAGTTCGCCCAGCACCTGCATGCCCGATTTGCCGGGCATATGCATGTCCAGCAACACCAGATCGACGTGCTGGCCACTGCGCAGCAGCGTCAGCGCCAGTCTGCCGTCGGCAGCGAAAAAAACCTCGTGTCCGGCGCGCCGCAGCAAGCGCCCGGTAATCTCGCGATTGGGCTCGTTGTCGTCCACCACCAGACAGGTCAGTGGGCGGATTTGCTGGCGGTGCGTATCCAGCGAGCTGACGGTTTCGGTTTCGGCCAGCGGTCGCGCGTGCGGGTTGGCCAGGATCAACGGCAGCACCATGCTGAAGATGGTGCCGCCGCCGGGTCGATCGCGTACCTCGATGCCGCCACCGGAGAGATCGCAAAAGCTCTTCACGATGTGCAGCCCGAGTCCGACGCCGCGGTGTGCATTGCTGTGCGCAGGTTTGACGCCGGCCTGGAAAAACGGCTCGAACACGCTCTGCTTGTCGCTATCGGAGATGCCGATGCCGGTGTCGCTGACCACGCAGCGCAGTGTCTGCATCGTGGTGGTTACCTCCAGGCTCACGATACCGCCCGACGGGGTGAACTTGATGGCATTGGTGAGCAAGTTGGTCAGCGACTGTTCCAGTCGGGCAGCATCGCCGATCAGCTGCAGCTCGGCGCTGCTGCCCTCGCTGACCCGCAGCAGCACGCCCTTGGTCTGGGCGGGCTGGATCATCATGTCCCGCACCTGCCGCAACACGCCATGCAACAGGTAGGGCTGGCGCAGGATATGCAGGCGGCCAGCGGCGATCGCGGTGACATCCAGTACTTCGTTCACCCGTTGCAGCAGCGCGTTCGCGTTGACCTGCACGGCGCGCAGCAGGGCGAGGTCCTCACTGGAAAGGTGATGGGTGTCGATCAGTGCGGAAGAGTGGATCACGGTGTTCAGCGGCGTGCGCAGCTCGTGGCTCATGATCGCCAGAAAGCGCTCCTGCGCATTGCGCGACAGGATCGCGGCATTCGAAAGTTCGGTCAGCGTGGCCAGCAGCCGATTAACCGTCAGCGGCAGGCCGCAAAGCAGCAGCAAGGCAAACGGAATGAAGGCGGGGCGGCTGACCCAATAGTCCGGCGGCGCGGCCAGGCCGACGGCTGCCACGGTGCAGAGCATGGCGACAAGGAACGCGCGCCGGCCCAACCGCGCACCGACCAGGATGGTGGTGAAAGGCATCACCACGATCATGGCAATGCAGATGTTCCAGGCCACGTGCAGCATCAGGCCGATGCCGAGGATGTTGGCCGCCGCGCCGAACCCATCGGACAGATCGTTTCGTGGCACCAGCTTGAACCGAATGGCGAGCATCCAGGCCAGCGCGAGCCCCAGCGCCAGCGGTATCCAGGACAGCAGCAGCGCTGCTTCAAACGGCAGTGTGTTGCGTGCTGAACCAGGGCCGGCGAACCTGGCCCAGTAGAGGGTCCAGGCCGAAACGATCATCAGGAAAATAACGCGCCGCTGTGACGCGTTGTACTCGCCATAGGTGGCGACCAGCGTGTTCAGCTGTTTGTTGCCCAGTTGCTCGGCGATCCGTCGCAGTGAGAGCGGGGCGTCGCCGAGGGTACGATCCTTCATGGTCGAAAAGCTCTGTGATTCCCCATTGTGCCAAGACTGGCCTGCGCATCGACCCAGTCGGCAAGCTGGGCAGCGTGGCCGATTCGCCATCCGTCGGCGTCCCGCACCACGGTCCCCGCGTCGATATCAGCACATCTGCCCATGCTGCACAAACCATCTGGTCGGCGTGCCGGTGCGTATGGCGTCGCTACGCCAGCGGGTCGACGGCCATGCCGACACCCATCGCCCCTTGGCCGCCGGAGTGGCACCGCTGTTGGTTGCGCAGGCAGATCTCCAGCCCCATCGGGGGCAGCAGAACTGCGCAAATGCGCGCAAGGTCAGGAGCGGGCCGCTGAAGGTTTTCGGGTGGCCTCCTGCGGGTCCCTGATTCACCACGATCCAGAACATCAGGCCGAGGGCGTCCCGTATCGCGGTGGCGGGTGGCGCGGGTTGCCATGCCGCGATGGAGGCAGCAGCCGAGGAGCTATCCATGGGCGGGTTCCTTGGGGGACGGCAAAATCGCTCGTGCCCGACGCTTTTTCGCGTCAGTGATCGGATGTGCCGGCCACCGCCTCGTGGCGCCCGTGGTCCTGACCCACTGTCATCAGTGACAGCGCCGAGCCGTCGGGCAAGCGCAGGCTGAACTGCCGTTGCAACTGGTCGAGTGCGAGCAGGCGCGGGCACAGCGCGTCCGCGCGTTCACCCAGTCGCCGGGCCGGTGCTTCGATCGCACGGTCGATACTCTTGTCCAGCGAATCGGCGCGTGCCTCCAGCGCAGCCACCTGGGTCTGATCGCCGCTGAGTGCGGCTTTCACGGCACGCGCGGCGACCGTGCTGACCAGGGTCGACACGGCGTCGCCCATGCCCTCGTCCAGCAACTGATCCATACCGTGCTGGCGCCACTGACCACGGCCGATGCCCTGGTCGATTTGCGCCAGTACCCGTTGTCGCTGCGCGGTGAGCTTGCGGATCACTTCGCTGCGCTCGTCCGGCTGCTCGGCAAAAGTGGCGGCGACCGTGGTCAGCGCATCGAAGCCGATGCCCACGCCTTCCCGTGCAATCCCCGCCGCTTCCGGCAGCAGGGCGCGCACCTGTGCTTCGTACTGGCGCAGCCGCGCGGCGTCCGCCTGGCTGACCGCCAGCGCGCGGCCATCCACCTGCAGCGTGCCGTCATGCATGCGCACCGTGTGCGGCGAGCCGTCAGTACGGCTGAACAGGATGGCGTTGTGCTGCACATCGATGTCGTAGTCGGTCTCGACCGAACACGAGGCATGCACATGCATGTCATGGGCCTGGGCCGGCGCGGCGACAGCAGCGGAAGCGAGTATGGCGAGTGCGAGGGCAGACTGGCGCATGGGTGAGCTCCGGCGGGGCGATGAACAGCGACGACCCAGCTTGTGCCCGCCAGCGGCTCATGACACGGGCTGGGAGTCATGCCCTGCCATCGGTCATGGGCGAGCCGGTCAGGCGGCAGGATGCAGCTTTGCCCGCACCTGTGCCGTCAGGTAACGTCGTGGTTTGCGATGGACGCGAGCATCGCGTGGCGAAACGCATCGAACCCTCATATGGAACAGCTGGCGGCAGTGGCATGTCGGAGCGTGGCGGCGGCGCCGCTGGACGCCCGTGAGCTGGATGAGTTGGCGTGGGTTCAATGCCAGAGGGAAGGTCAGTGGGGCCTTGCTGCATCACAACGGCCTGTTCCTGCAGTATGTCGAGGGCCCGTCAGTGGCAGTGGCCGCGGTCTATCTCCGCATCAGGCAGTCGCACCGACATGGCCCGCTCATCGAGCTGTTGAATCAGCCAATCAGGGAGCGTGAGTTCGCCCGTTGGCAGATGGCTTTCGCCGAGGCGCCACGCAGCGTTCTCGAGCAGATTTCCAACGAAGCGTGGGCTTCGGCCCTGCCTTCCATGCGCGATCGGGAGGCTCGCTCGCGGGGCCTGCAATTGCTGCCGGATTTCTGGATATCGCCCGCGGGGCCGCGCCTGGGCGGAAAAGGTCAAGTTGACGTCATCGACCGTTGCCAGCGATGACGCACCAAGCAGCCGTGTGATCATCGCAGCGCTCAATGACCAAGAAGGCCCATGCAGAAGTTTCTCGTCTCATTCACCTACCACACGGCCAGGGACTGGACGCTGGTGGAGATAACCCGGCAGCCGCTGGAACCCACCACGGCATCGCTGTTCGTACAGGCCGCGTCCGCTCGGGACGCCGTGGCATGGGTCGAGGCCGCGTGGCCACCATGCTTCATGGCATCGCTCAACCACGGTGATGACAGGAGCTGGCACGACGGGAACCACCGCTGCTGGGTCGAAAGCGACCCGGTCGGCGCGGGGCCGATCGGTGATCTTTCATGCCTGCAGACGATTCGCGGGGAGAGACTCCGGTGTTCGAGCGAATGACCGTGGAGTCCTGCCTGGACTGGCTGGAGCTGTACGGCGTGGTCGACGAGGCGCAGCGCTGAGCGCAACGCCCAAAAGAAAAACCCGCAGAGGGGAGTCTGCGGGTTGGGGGGTTCCATCTTGGTGTGTGGAAGAGGAGGGGGACCTCGCCACACGGTGGGAGTGATGTCTCACGACATGGACATTAATGTACCTTTTGGTTCGTTAATGAATCGTGACTGGAATCGATTGTTTTCGAAAATAACAGGGCGCGTCCGTGGACATCGCCGGTCGCCCGTGATGCGAGCCGCCTGCCGGCCCCGGCCGTGACGCGGTAGTCTGGCCTGATCCAGTTGCCGCCGAACCCAGCCATGTCCATCGACACGATCGCCGCCAACCGCCGCATGAATGTCTTCGACCAGCATGACGAGGTCTGGCTGTTTGGTTACGGTTCGCTGATCTACAAGGTCGATTTTCCCTATATCGAACGGCGTCCGGCCTGGATCAGGCATTGGGTGCGTCGCCTGTGGCAGGGTTCGCATGATCATCGCGGCACGCCGCAGGCGCCGGGCCGCGTCGTCACGCTGATCCCGCAAGCGGAAGCCATCTGCGTGGGTATGGCTTATCTGATTGAGCCACGCACGTTTGAGCAGCTGGACGTGCGCGAGAAGAACGGCTACCTGCGTTTCGCCACCGCGCTGCATTTTGGCGAAGAGCGCACGGCTGACGGCCTGGTCTACATCGCCACCGAGGAGAACGCGGCGTTTCTTGGCCCGGCAGCGGAGGCCGATATCGCCCACCATATCGCCGCGTCGTCCGGCCCCAGTGGCCCCAATCGCGACTACCTGCTGCTGCTGGCCGACGCCTTGCGCGAGCTCGATGCGGACGACCCGCACGTGTTCGATATCGAGCGGCATCTGATTGAGTTGATCGGCCAGGAAGGCGGCGGTGGCTGATCCCGGCGGGCACCCGCCGGGGCCGGATGATCGCTGAGGCCAACGCACAAGCCGTTCCCAGGGAAGCGTGCGAGGCTGGCTAAAGTTTCCCCGCGCGGGCGCCGATAAGCGGATAACAGCGCAGATCCCCTCTGCGTTGTCCCTTCTCGCCGTGAGGCGCAGCTTCCCACTCTCCCTCTTTCTGCAGATGGACGAGCCCGCTTCGGCGGGCTCTTTTTCTGCGCGCGACGAGGCGTGCTGCATGGACGTGGATTGGGCGGTGTGGATGCTCTAGGCTGCAGTTCGGTTTTTGCAGGATCTCTCCATGTCCGCCTCATCCCCACGTTTGTCCGCGCCCATTGGCCGCCTGGCATGCATCATTCTGGCCTGCGGTCTCATGCTCACCTCGCTTGGTGCCGCCGCCGCGGAGGCGTCGGCTCAGGTTGTGCTCTCGACCGGCACGCTCGAAGGCAAGCTGGCTACCGTCGACGGGGTGACACTTGATGAATTTCAAGGCATCCCTTACGCCGCGCCGCCACTGGGCGACCTGCGCTGGAAGCCACCGCAACCGGTGGCATCGTGGCAGGGCGTGCGCCAGGCGCAACGGTTCGGGCCACGCTGCATGCAGCTGCCCTTGTTCAGTGACATGGTGTTCCGCTCCAACGGCATGAGCGAGGACTGCCTGTACCTCAATGTGTGGAGGCCGGGTGGGGCGGCGCATGCAGGCGGGCCGGCGAAGCTGCCGGTGCTGGTGTACTTCTACGGTGGTGGTTTTGTCAGTGGTGACGGTTCGGAGCTGCGTTACGACGGCGCCAGCCTCGCCAGCAAGGGCATCGTCACGGTGACGGTGAACTACCGCCTCGGCGTGTTCGGCTTCTTCGCCGTGCCTGGGCTGGTGAACGAGTCGCCGCAGCATGCCGCCGGCAATTACGGCCTGCTCGACCAGGTCGCCGCCCTGCGCTGGGTACGCGCCAACATCGCCCGCTTCGGCGGTGACCCGGCGCAGGTCACCATCGCCGGTGAGTCGGCCGGCTCGATCTCGGTAAGCGCCTTGATGACCTCGCCGCTGTCCAGGCATCTGTTCGCGCGGGCGATCGGTGAGAGCGGCGCGCTGATTGCGCCGATCGCCCCGGTGAGCCTGGCGACCATGCAGGAACATGGCCAGGCGTTCGCACACAAGCTGGGCGCGGATTCGCTGAGCGCCTTGCGCGCGTTGCCGGCTGACATCTTGTTGCAGGCCACCCGCGAGCAAAGCGGCGATGCCGATGTGGATATCGATGGCCTGTTCCTGCACGAGCCGCCCGCCGCCACATTCGCACGCGGCGCGCAGGCAAGGGTGCCGTTGCTGCTGGGCTCCAATTCGCAGGAGGGCTTCTACACCGCCATCCTGAAAGGGAAGCCGCCCACGCCGGCGAACTACCGTGCGGCATTGCAGGGGTTGTTTGGTACGCAGGCCGATCGTGCGCTGGCGCTCTACCCCGGTGCCGACGAGGCCGAGGTCAGGCGCTCAGCCACCGCGCTGGCCGGTGACTTCTTCATCGCCCACACCACCTGGCGCTGGATGGATCTGCAACGGCGCAGCAGCAAGGCACCGGTGTACTTCTACTACTTCGCCCAGCCGCGCCCGGCCAAGCGTCATCCGGCGCCGGGCGAGCAGTCCGATGTCGGGGCGGTGCACAGTGGCGAGATCGAGTACGCACTGGGCAATCTGGACACCAACCAGGTCTATGCATGGACAGCGGCCGATCACGAAACATCGCGGACCATGGAAGGCTATTTCGCGCAGTTCATCAAGACCGGCAACCCCAATCGCAGCGGACTGCCGACATGGCCGGCGGTGAGCGAGTCCGACGGCGGCCTGTTGCGCCAGACGATTGCCCCGCATACCCATGCCGAGGTCGATCGCGGCGCCGCGCGGCAGGCGTTCCTGCAGGAGTACTTCACGACGCATGCCGATCCGCTGTGACCCGCCAGGCACACCTTGGGCACGGCAGTCCGTCGTGTCCACCTTCACGGGATTCCAGGGAAAACTGATGCTTCGTGACGCCACACCCGCTGATTTCCCCGCGATTCTTGCCCTCAACGAGGTCTTTGTGGCCGTGCTCAGCCCGCTCGATCATGCGCGCCTCGCCACACTGCACTCCGCGGCGGCGTCGCATCGCGTGATCGACCACGACAGCCGCGTCGAAGCCTTCCTGCTCGCGTTCCGCGAAGGCGCCGATTATGACGGTGCCAACTATCACTGGTTCGCCCAGCGCTATCCGCGCTTCCTGTATGTCGATCGCATCGTGGTGTCCGCCACGGCCCAGGCCGGCGGCTGCGGTCGCCGGCTCTACGGCGATATCGTTGCACGGGCGGCGCGCGACGGGGTGCCCCTGATCACCTGCGAATACGACATCGAACCACCCAACCCGTCATCCGCACGTTTCCATGACCGCCTCGGGTTCCATGAAGTCGGCCACCGCCAGCTCGATGGCGGCAGCAAGGTGGTGTCGATGCAGGTGCTGGAGGTTGACCTCGAGCACTCGCTTGCCGCTGGGATGGGACCGAGCTGACGACGCCTGCGGCTGGTGCGACTTGCGCACCTGCTGCCGCCTGATGGGGCGTTTGCCGAGTGGTTCAGTGGCCCTTTGGTCATGGGTGCGCAGCGTACACATTTGCTAGGGTTCGAGGCTCTCTCCTGACGAGTCTCGTACCGATGAAGCCTTCACTCTCGCTGGCCATGGCCATTGCATTGTCCGGTTCGGTATCCGCTTTTGCCGATACGGTTTCCGACAAGAAAGGCGCTGCCTCCTCCCCGTCGCCGACCGAATCGGTGGTGGCCGATGCGGGCAATCCGTTCTTTGCCGAGAGCACGCTGCCGCTGCATTACCCCGCCTTCGACAAGATCAGGGATGCCGATTTTGCGCCGGCTTTCGATCGCGGCATGGCCGATCAGCTGAAGGAAGTGGTGGCGATTGCCGACAGCGCGCAGCCGCCCACGTTCGACAACACCATCATTGCACTGGAGAAGTCGGGCCAGATTCTCGGGCGTACCTCGGCCGTGTTTTTCAGCCTGGTCGGGGTCGACACCAATGATGCACGCAAGGCGATCCAGGCCCGCTATGCGCCGACGCTGGCGGCGCACCGCGATGCGGTCACGCTCAATCCGAAACTGTTTGCGCGTATCGAGAAGTTGTACGACACGCGGGACAGCCTCGGCCTGGATGCGCAGGGTGTGCGGCTGATCGAGCGCTATCATACCGACTTCGTGCGAGCTGGCGCCAAGCTTTCCGATGCCGACAAGACGCGTCTGAAGCAGATCAATGGTGAGCTGGCCACGCTGGGCACGCGCTTCAGCCAGAACGTGCTGGCCGAAGTCAACGATTCGGCGGTGGTGGTCGACACGCGCGAGGAACTGGCCGGCCTCACCGAGGCGCAGATCGATGCCGCCGCGGCGGCAGCCAGGGCGCGTGGGCTGGATGGCAAGTTCGCCATCGCCCTGCTCAACACCAGCGGCCAGCCGCCCGAGGCGCAATTGCACAATCGCGCCGTGCGCGAGCGGTTGTATCGCGCCTCGGTGGCGCGCGGCAGTCGCGGCAACCCGTACGACAACGCGGCGATCGTGTCGCGGGTGTTGAAGCGGCGCGCCGAGAAGGCGCAGATGCTCGGCTATCCCACGTACGCGGCCTACGTGCTCGCCGACGAAACCGCCAAGACCCCGGCGGCGGTGAACGCGATGCTGGGCAAGCTGGCGCCGCCAGCGGTGGCCAACGCCCGCCGCGAAGGCGCGGCGCTGCAGGTGCTGATCGACAAGGAACAGGCCGCGCGGGGTGAACCGACTTTCGCGCTGCAGGCGTGGGACTGGGCGTACTACACCGAGAAGCTGCGTGCCGAGAAATACAACTTCGACGAGGCCCAGCTCAAGCCCTACCTGGAGATGAAGAACGTGCTGGAAAACGGCGTGTTCTACGCCGCCGGCCAGCTTTACGGACTGAGCTTCAAGCAACGCACCGACCTGCCGGTGTATCAGCCGGACGTGCTGGTGTATGACGTCTACGATACCGATGGCAAACAGCTGGCGATCTTCCTGGCCGACATGTACGCGCGGCCGTCCAAACGCGGCGGCGCCTGGATGAACTCCTACGTCAGCCAGTCGGCGTTGACCGGCTATCTGCCGGTGGTGGCCAACCACCTCAATATCACCATGCCGCAGAGCGGCCCGACCCTGCTCAGCTGGGACGAAGTCACCACCATGTTCCACGAGTTCGGCCACGCCCTGCACGGCATGTTCTCCCAGGTGGAATACCCGTACTTCAGCGGCACCAGCGTGCCGCGCGACTTTGTCGAGTTCCCCTCGCAGGTCAATGAAATATGGGCCGACTGGCCGAGCGTACTGGCCAACTATGCGAAGCATCACGAGACCGGCGCAGCGATACCGAAGGCGCTGCTGGACAAGGTGCTGGCCGCGGCAAAATTCAACCAGGGCTTTGCTACCACCGAGTACCTCGGCTCGGCCATGCTCGACCAGAGCTGGCACCAGACCGGGGCTGACAAGATCTCCGCCGCCAGCGGCGTGATGGCATTCGAGGCGGCTGCCCTGAAAGCCAACGGCACCGACTACGCGGCGGTGCCGCCGCGCTATCGCACGCCGTACTTCAGCCACATCATGGGCGGCTACGCGGCCGGCTATTACGCCTACATCTGGTCGGAAGTGCTCGACGCGGACACGGTGGAATGGTTCAAGAAGAACGGCGGGCTGACCCGAGCCAATGGCGATCGTTTCCGCCAGACCCTGCTCTCGCGCGGCGGCAGCAAGGACGCGATGGCGCTGTTCCACGACTTCACCGGCGAGGCACCGGCCATCGAACCGCTGCTGCAGCGGCGCGGCCTTGATGGCTCGTCGGCCGACTGAGTCGAGCGAACCCTGCTGATCCACGAAGCCGTCCGGAGCGATCCGGGCGGCTTCGTGCTGAAGTGCCCCCTCGAGGTATGCTCCTCCCGTAGGAGCCCGCTCGCGGGCGATGCTCTTTTGCGCCCGAATCGAACCCTCGTTGTCCGCGTGCCAGGGCAGCTGTATAAGCGCAGCAACCACGCTCGTTCGGGCGTGGCCCCGACGCAGAGGATCACGCCCATGGTTTTCGATCGACGCCTGCCGGCCATTGCCATGCTGGCCAGCCTGCTGCCGGCCGTGTCACTGGCCGCCAGCACGCTCTCTTCCAGCACCAGCGCCCGTGCGCGTTTCTACCCGTCGCCCGATCCTGCGATCAGGGCGCTGCCGTTCTCCGAGGCAGTGCGCGCCGGCGATTTTCTGCTGCTGTCGGGCCAGATCGGTTCGCAGCCGGGCAAGCTGGCGCTGGTGCCGGGCGGCATGCCGGCGCAAGCGACGCGGGCGATCGAGAATGTGCGCGGCGTGTTGCAGCGTCACGGGGCGAGCCTGGCGGATGTGGTCAAGTGCACGGTGATGCTGGCGGACATGAAGGACTGGCCGGCGTTCAACGCGGTCTATCAGCAGTATTTCAAGTCGCCGTTTCCCGCGCGCAGCGCCTTCGGCACGACGGGCCTGGCGCTGGGCGCACGGGTTGAGCTGGAGTGCATGGCCTATGTGCCGGTGTCGCGCGAGTAGTTGAAAGGTGGCCGGCGCTGCGGCTCAGTCCGCGGCGGCCAGCGCCGCGACGGCGAGGCCGGAGACGACGCCCAGGGACGGGTCGCCATGGACCAGCGGAATTCCGGCAAAGCACGCCGCCACGCAGGCGCGGATTGCCGGCGAGCGTGAGCTGCCGCCGGTGAGGAAGATGCTGGTCGGAGGTTCCGGAAGATCCTGGCGCACCTTGTCGAGGGTGCGTTCGAGCTGACCCAGGAAACCCTCGATGGCGGACTGGAAATCCACGCTGGCCGCGTCGACGCCCAGGCCCGCCTCGATGAAACCCAGCTCGGCGCGATGCTGCTCGGCATCGCTCAAGATGATCTTGGTCCGTTCGGCGGCCTGGTTGAGTCGGGTGGTGGCGCCGGGTTGCTGCAGCGCGCGCAGGCGCGCGCCCCAGGGTTCGTCGACCAGCCGGTAGTCGTGCTGATGAAACTCGCGCTGGCGGGGCAGGTTGTGCACGCTGGCGGCGTCGACAAAATGATGCGCGGGCAGGCGAATCACTTCCTTGCCGAGTTGCGGCATGAAGCTGTGCAGGCTGATGCTCACGTCGAGGTCGGTGCCGCCCTTGGGCAGGCCCCAGCTGCGGGCGATCTGCGGCGCGATGCCGCCGCCGAGCCGAGCATGCGCGACGTCGGTGGTGCCGCCGCCGATGTCCACGATCAACGCGTCCTGGCGCGTACTCAGACTCTGGTGGTAGTGCATCGCTGCGGCGGCAGGCTCCTCCAGAAAACTGACCCGGTCGAAGCCGGCCGCGGCAGCCGCTTCCTGCAGAATCTCGATCGCCTGCAGCGAACCCTGCGCGCCCATGGAACTGCGAAATTCCACCGGTCGCCCGATCACCGCGCCACGTACCGGTGCGCCAAACTGGCGACTGGCGGTGAGCCGGATGTGCTCCAGGATATGGGTGGCGATATGCACGATCACCTGGCGCACCTGCGGGTCGAGCCGGAAGCCGAACATCGACTTGGGCGATTCGATCAGGTTGCCGCCGCCGCTCTCCAGATAACCTTCGACGGCGTCATCGCCAAACAGCGCGTGCTGGAAGCTGGCAACCGAGACACTGGCAGCCTCGGTCTGTTCTTCCATCCACTGCCGACGCACCACGCGCAGGCCCTCGCGCAGCAGTTCCGCCTCACTGCGCGCAGGCAGCTGCTGGCCGCGGGCACTGGCCGCCGCGGCAAGCTGGCGCTGCTGGTTGCGTGCCAGTCGCAGTTGCGACTCCAGTTGTGCTTCGAGCGCCGGAGTGAGGGTGAAATGGGCGGGGTCGGGTACCTGTTCGGGGAAAAACACCGCCGTGCGAAACTGCTTGGTGTCGCCGAAGCGCACCAGTTGCAGCTTTCCCTCGACGAACGCTGCCGCCGCCGAGTAGCTGGTGCCGAAGTCGATGCCAATGTCCATGACGCGTTGCCGTTGTGTGGTGCCAGCCGATCAGTATGACGGCTGCCTCGGTGCCGGCCTAGCCATGGCGCCTGCGGCTGCATGATCTGCTTGCCAGAGCGGGCGCCTGATCTTGATACTTGCCCGCTTACAGCCCATGGCCAGGACGACCGCATGACCCCACCAGATTACCGTTCGGGCGCAGGCCCGGTTTGCGCATGAAGCGTCTGCCGGGACTCGATCTGTTGCGGGCGATCGCGATCGTCTGGGTGATGCTTTTTCATTCCTACATCGTCGGTGGGCTGGGACCGCATTTCGCCTGGCTGTCGCGTTTCGGCTGGGCCGGGGTGGATATCTTCTTCGTGCTCAGCGGCTACCTGATCGGCAGCCAGGTACTGCGGCCGCTGCAGCAGGGCCAGGCGTTTTCCTTTGCCCGGTTCTATGCGCGACGAGCCTGGCGCATCCTGCCTGCGTTTGGCGTGGTGCTGGCGCTGTATGTTTTCTTTCCTGCGCTGCGCGAGTCGCCGGGTCTGGCGCCATGGTGGCAGTTCGCCACGTTCACGTTGAACCTGTTGGTCGACTACCAGCACCAGCAAGCGTTTTCGCAGGCCTGGTCGCTGTGCGTGGAGGAGCACTTCTACCTGCTTTTTCCGCTGCTCGCCTGCGCGTTGGCGCGGCGCCCATCGACCCGGAAATTCGTCGCCTTCTGCCTCGGCATGGTGCTGCTGGGCATCGCCTTGCGCAGCGCCGTGTGGCTGCACGACGCAGCGATCGATCCGCCGCGGAACTGGTTTGTCGAGGATATCTACTACCCGACCTGGATGCGGCTGGACGGCCTGTTGATGGGTGTGATGCTGGCCACCTTGCGGGTGTATCGCGCGCCGACCTGGGCACGTCTGCAGGTGCACGCCAACGCCATCCTGTTGGGCGGCCTGCTGATTTGCGGTCTGGCGCTGTGGCTGTTTCGCGATCGCGCCGGGCTGCTCGCCAACGCGCTGGGCTGGCCGCTGCTGTCGTTCGGGTTCGGCTTGCTGGTGTTTGCCGCGGCCGAGCGGCGCAGCCTGATCGGACGCTGGAAGGTGCCGGGAGCGGGCTGGGTGGCGGCCATTTCCTACAGCCTCTACCTCAGTCACAAGATCGCCTTCAATCTGGTGCACGAGGCTTTCGCCAGATTACTGCAGGGCCAAGGCTTGCTGCTGTTCGCGCTGTATGCGCTGGCGGTGCTGATGCTGGGTGCAAGCTTGCACTATCTGGTGGAGCGGCCCTTTCTGAAGCTGCGCGAGCGCAGGCAGGACGGCTGCGTGGCGGCGCGATCGCCAGCGGCCATGCAGTCCGGTGTCAGCTCGGCCTGACCCGTCCGCAGGCGAACTTGTGCGGCTGGCTTTCGGCCTCGCGAGTCAACCCATGACGCTCGCGTCGCCCCATCGATTTCGTCAGTGGCGACACTCGCCGGCTCGTCACGCGGCGAGTGGCAACAGTGCGAGCGCAGCCGGAGGTGAAGCCGCTGCTGGGGTTTCCGTCACAGGCTCTCGACGGGGCTGGCCGGCACCATGCACCCACGACGAACCGCCTCACCTTTCCATTCAAGGAAACCCGCATGCTGATGACCATCCTGATCATTGTCCTGATACTTGCGCTGATCGGGGGGCTGCCGACATGGAACCATTCGCGGTCGTGGGGCTACGGGCCCAGCGGCCTGCTCGGCGTCATTGTGGCCATTCTCCTGATCCTCTGGTTGCTGGGCCGTCTGTAGGCTGTTTACTGGTCGAAGCGTTCATCCAGGGGTGCCGCATCAGGCTTACCCTTGATGCGGTACGTGACACTATCGCTGCGGTAGGATGGTTCACGCCGATGACACCTGCGAGGTAGAACGGTCCCATGCCAGCTGCCGTTATTCCCGCAAACGAAGCGCGGCGCCTGCAGCGTCTGCAGTCGCTGGCCGTGCTGGATACGCCGGCCGAGCCGCTGTTCGACGCGCTGACCACTGCCGCTGTTGCGGTGACCGGGCGGCCGATTGCGCTGATCAGTCTGATCGATGCGGGGCGCCAGTGGTTCAAGTCGAACGTGGGGCTGCCTGGCGTCAGCGAAACTTCCCGTGACAGTGCGTTCTGCGCGCATACCATGCTCGGGCCGGATTTGATGGAGGTCGGCGACGCGCGGGAGGATCCGCGATTCGCCGACAATCCGTTGGTTACCGGCACACCGGATATTCGGTTCTATGCGGGTGCGCCCATCATCCTCAATGATGGCATGTGCATGGGTTCGCTGTGCGTGATTGGTCATGAGCCCGGCTGGCTGGATGAGCGCCAGCGCAACACCTTGCGGGCGCTGGCCAAGGCGGCTGCGCGGGCGCTCGAGTTGCGTCGTTATGGGATCAATGAACATGCCGCACTGGAGCGCGAAGCGTCGGCCCTGCGCCGACAGATGCACAAGGAGGAGATGCTCACGCGAAAATTGCGTGACAGCGAAATCTTCCTGGAGCGCACCGGTCGACTGGCCGGGGTGGGTGGCTGGGAATTGAACCTGGTCACGCAGGAGATCACGTGGTCGGCTGAGACCTGTCGCATCCACGATTTGCCCGTGGGCTATCAGCCCAGCCTTGATGAGGCGCTGAAGTTCTTTGCGCCGGAGGCAAGCTCTGTGATCCAGGCGGCCGTGGAGAGGGCCATCGCCAGTGGCGATCCGTGGGACCTGCAACTGCCGATGATCACCGCCACGGGCCGGAATATCTGGGCGCGGACAGTGGGTGCGGTGGAGTACGCAAGCGATGGCACGCCGCGCAGCCTTGCTGGAGCATTCCAGGATGTCACGCTGCGCAAACGCGCGGTAGCCGCGCTGGAGGCCAGTGACCGGCGTTTCCGCAAGTTGTTCGAGTTCAGTCTGGGTCTGATCTGCACGCACGACTACGAGGGCGTGCTGCTGTCGGTCAATCCGGCCGCAGCCAACTCGCTGGGTTACTCGGTCGGCGAGATGATTGGCCGCTCGCTGACCGAGTTTATCCGGCCCGAACTGCACCAGATGTTCCGCGAGTACCTGCTGCGGGTGATGCGCAACGACAGTGACGCCGGCATGCTCGAGCTGATCGCCAAGGATGGAAGCCTGCATACCTGGCAGTACCACAATGTGCTCGATGACGAGGGTGATGACCCTTATGTGCTGGGTCATGCACAGGACGTCACCGAGCGTATGCAGCATGAAAAGAAACTGCGAGAGTGGTCGGTTCGCGACACCCTGACCGGTTGCTTCAATCGTCGCTACCTGGCCGAATTGACGGCAGCCCATGGCGCCGGGCGATGGGGCTGCATCGTGATGGACCTGGATCACTTCAAGCAGGTCAACGATACCCATGGGCACCAGCATGGCGATGAGGTGCTGATCGGCTTTGCCCGTTTTCTCGGCGCCCGGGTGCGCCCGGACGACGCGGTGATCCGGTTGGGCGGCGACGAATTTCTGCTCTTGCTGCGCGACGCGGATGAGGCGCGCACGTCCCGCGTCGTCAGGCGCCTTGATGCTGATCGTGCCGCCGCGCCCATCGCCTTCACCCTCGGTGCGGCGACGCTCGAGCCGGGTGAATCGCTGGAGGCCGGCTTGCTCAAGGCGGACCGGCAGCTCTATCAGGCACGTGAGGGACGTTCGCGGCGTGCCCGCTAGTTGTCATTGCGTGGCGCACCAGTCATGAAAAAGGCCGCGCCAGGCCATGGCCGGGCGCGGCAACGGGTTTGAACCGACCACTGCCACGTGCATCGGAGTCGCCGACCTGGATCGTCGCGACCCAGTCAGTGTGCGACCGGCCTGTCTCATGGATTGGGACCGGTCGGCTGCCGTCGGGCAGCTGCGCTGACGGCATGGGAGAGTGCTGCGCTGGTGAGGTGTCTACGCCCCCGCTATCAGGCCTTGTTCGTTCCCGGCGGAGGTACGCGCGGCTTGCGCGGACCGGGTGCCGAATGGCGTCCCTGGCTGGCATCGATCTGGTCGATCCAGCCGGCGCGTGCGTCGGCAAAGGCGTCGGCATAGGGCACGTACGGCTTGATGTCGAGGATCGGCGTGCCATCGAGCAAGTCCATCCCGCGCACGCGCAACGACCGCTCACCCACCTCGATCAATTCCACCGCCGACAACCCGATCGGGTTGGGTCGATGCGGTGAACGGGTGGCCAGCACGCTGCGCTTGCCACCACCGCGGGGCGGGCGCACCTCGGCCTTCCAGCCTTCGCTGCGGTGAAAAACGAAGATCAGCCAGATCCGCTCAAACCCTGCCAGATCGCGAAAGGCGGCCGCCGGGAAGCCCGGCTCGAACTCGATGCTGGCCTCGGCGGCGGCCAAGGTCTCCGTTCCGGCGACCACGGTTGCTTGGTGCGGTGCATCGATGCGTCGGGCGTATGGCGAGCGTACAAACGCGATCGGCTGACAGGGGAACGCAGAGGAGCTTTCGTGCATGGGGGTCGCCGCCGTGGGTGTCGCGGCATTATCCTCCCTGTCCCCGCCTGCGCTTTGTGGCGATCCCCTTCCTGCTGAAGAAACCATGAAATTCCTGCCGATGATTGACGCTGACGAACGCTTGCTCGACGTGCCGACCGGCGGCGAGCACAGCCGGCTGCCGCGCGCATCCTTCCCGCGTGCCGCGTGCCAGCAGGTGCATGCATGAGCAACTACGACGACGATTTCGACACCGAGCACGAATTCGACGATCTCGACGAAGACTCGGTCGAGGCCAAGGTCTGGCAGCTGCTGCTGCTGATCAACCCCGGTGACGAGGACAGCGCGCTGCAGCAGTTTGCCGACTACCGCGAGGCGGCCGCCGATGTCGACCCGGACGAGCTGGTACCGATCGAGTTGATCGCGCGGGCCATCGACTGGCGTGCCGGTTTCATTGTTGACGCCAAGGACATGCGCGCATTGATGCAGGCCATCGACGAACTGGCGGCGCGCTTCAATCTGGCGATCGACTGGAATGGTGATCCGGACGACGACGAGTTTTTCGACGACATGGATTCGCCCGAACTGTTCTCGATCGCCTACGACCGTCTGGCCGAGTTCGGCTACACGCTGTGGGCGTGGGAGACCAACGGCGACAGCTACGCCGGCTGGATGAGCCTGACCCGCGACGGCGAGCCCTTGCGCGAGCTGGCTGGTGCGCTGCATATCAACCTGCGGCTGGGCAGCGACGTGGGCTGAGGCGGGTGAAAGAGGGCGCATCCTGTTGAAGTGTGCCGAGGAGGGAAGCATCGGCCATCTCGAAGTCAAGCCCGCCAAGTGGCAGGACTGAGCGAGGCCGCCCGCGTTAAGCTCGCCGATTTTTCAGCACTCCGGTGGGGCGCATGCTGCAATTGATCGGCTTCGATGGCGACGACACGCTGTGGCATAGCGAGGGCTACTACCAGCACGCGAATGCCGAATTTGCCGTGATTGTCGGCCGCTATGTCGAGCTGGCCGACGTGCACGACCGGATGCTGGCGACCAGCGACGCAGCCTCAAACTGTTCGGCTATGGCGCCAAGGGCATGACCTTGTCGATGGTGGAAACCGCCATCGCCGTCACCGATAGCCGCATCAGTGCGGCGGATATCCATCGTCTGGTGGAACTGGGCAAGGCCGTGTTGCAGCATCCGGTGGAGTTGCTGCCCGGCATCCGCGCAGCGGTCGAGGCGGAGGCCGCGCAGCATCCGGTGGTGTTGATCACCAAGGGCGATCTGTTCCACCAGGAGCACAAGGTGGCGCAGTCGGGGTTGGCCGGCCTGTTCCGCCGGATCGAGATCGTTTCGGAGAAGAACGCGGCAAGCTACCAGCGCGTGCTGCGGGAATTTTCGTTGCAGCCGGCGCAGTTCGCGATGGTCGGCAATTCGTTGCGCTCGGATATCGAGCCGGTCGTGCGCCTGGGTGGGTGGGGCGTGCACATGCTCTACCACGTGACCTGGGCGCATGAGCTGGAAAGCGGCCTGGGCGAGGCCGAACCCCATGTGATGAGCATCAATGCGCCAGCGGAAATCCCCGCGGCCGTGGCGCGCATCGCTGAGCTGGCGGCAGCTGCCGGCCCGGCATGAATGGCGCGCCGCGCCTGCGCCCCATGCGCACTCAGACCTTGGCCAGTGCCTGTTCCAGGTCGGCGAGCAGGTCGTCGATATGTTCGATGCCCACCGACAACCGCAACATGTCCTCGCTGACGCCGGCTTTGGCCAGCTCGCTGGCATCGAGTTGACGATGGGTGGTCGATGCCGGATGGGTCACCAGTGACTTGGTATCGCCGATATTGACCAGCCGGGTGAACAGCTGCAGCGCGTCCAGCACGCGCGCACCGACCGCGCGCACGTCGTCTGCATTGTCGTTGCGCACGCCGAACGAGAGAATGCCCGAGGCCCTGCCACCCATGTATTTCTGTGCCAGCTGGTGATCCGGGTGATTAGCCAGGCCGGCGTATTTCACCCAGGCCACCTTGGGGTGCTGCTGCAGGTACCGGGCGATCGCCAACGCGTTGTCGCAGATCCGGTCCATGCGCAGACCCAGCGTGTTGATGCCCTGCAGGATCAGGAACGCGTTGAATGGCGATATCGCCGCGCCGGTATTGCGCAGCGGCACCACCCGCGCGCGTCCGATATAGGCGGCCGCGCCCAGCGCTTCGGTGTAGACCACGCCGTGATAGGACACGTCCGGCTCGTTCAGGCGCCTGAAGCGCTCCTTGTGCTCGGCCCACGGAAACCTGCCGCTGTCGATGATGGCGCCGCCCATGCTGTTGCCATGCCCGCCGATGTACTTGGTCAGCGCCTGCACCACGATGTCGGCGCCGTGCTCGATCGGGCGGCACAGGTAGGGGCTCGGCACGGTGTTGTCGACGATCAGCGGAATGCCATGGGCGTGCGCGATCTAGGCCAGGGTGGCGATGTCGGTGACATTGCCCAGCGGGTTGCCGATCGACTCGCAGAAAATCGCCTTGGTACGGGCATCGATCAGCGGGGCGAAGCTTTCCGGCTTGTGCGCGTCGGCAAAGCGCACTTCCAGCCCCTGCTGCGGAAACGTATGGGCAAACAGATTGTAGGTGCCGCCATACAGCGTCGCGGTAGACACGATGTTGTCGCCCGCCTCGGCGATGGTCTGGATCGCGTAGGTGATCGCCGCCATGCCCGAGGCGAGGGCCAGCGCGGCAATGCCGCCTTCCAGCGCGGCGACGCGCTGCTCCAGCACATCCTGGGTCGGGTTCATGATCCGCGTGTAGATGTTGCCAGGCACCTTGAGATCAAACAGGTCGGCGCCGTGCTGCGCGTTGTCGAAGGCGTAGGCCACCGTCTGGTAGATCGGCACGGCGGAGGCGCGCGTGGTGGGGTCGGGCGTGTAGCCGGCGTGGACGGCGAGAGTCTCGATCTTCATGGTTTGATCCTGCGGCGGTCTGGATGGGCGAAGGCGGGGATGCTTTCCGTCACGGCCATGAATGCTCATGCGCAGCCATTCAATGCTTGAGGAATGTATTTGATAAATAGTGGGACGTAAAGACGTAAAGACGTCCAAATGTATGAATATTGGTGTTTTGGTTGGATGGCCCGATGCTGCAATTTCGTTGGCAGGCTTGCTGCCGGCATGCCCCGAAGCCGCGCGGAGTGAGCCCTGCCACTACAATGAAGCCCCGAAATTGCGGCGATCGAATCACCCATGCATGCCTTGATCTTCGAAACCTTTGGTGGCCCCGACGTGTTGCAGTGGGGCGAGCTGCCTGATCCCGTGCCTGCGTCGGGCCAGGCGCTGGTGCGGATGCGCAGTATCGGCCTCAATTTTGCCGACATCTATCGGCGCAACGGCAACTACCACTTGAGCGGCAGCGCGCCGTGGCTGCTGGGCTACGAAGGCGCTGGCGTGATCGAGCTGGCGGCGCAGGACGATGCTGATTTTCCGGTCGGTACCCGGGTGGGTTTTGCCGATATGCCGTATGCCAATGCCGAGCTGGTCGCGGTGGATCGGGACAAGCTGATCGCGCTGCCGGATGACATTTCCTTCGACACGGCGGCCGCCAGCCTGTTGCAAGGTCTGACCGCGCGGTATCTGGTCACCGACAGCTATCAGGTGCGACATGGTGACATCGCAGTGGTGCATGCGGCCGCAGGCGGTGTCGGTCTGCTGCTGGTGCAGATGCTCAAGGCACGCGGTGCGCGGGTGCTCGGCATCGCCTCAAGCGAGGTCAAGCGAGCGGCGGTCATCGCCGCGGGCGCCGAGCGGGTCGCGGGCTATGACGACTGGGTCGTGCAGGTGAGCGCGATGAGCGCGGGTCGTGGGGCCGACGTGGTCTATGACTCGGTGGGCCGAACCCTTGGCGACAGCCTGGCGGCGGCGCGTGTCGGCGGGCATGTGGTGTTCTACGGCATGGCCGCAGGCGATCCCGACCCGGTCGACCCGCGCCTGCTGATGGATCGCTCGCTGAGCCTGACCGGAGGCGACCTGTGGAACGTGCTGACCACCGCGGCGATCCGGCGTGAGCGGACGAATGCGTTGTTCGCGGATATTCGCGCAGGCTCGGTGCAGCCGACCATCGCGGCTCGCTTTCCGCTCAGCAAAGGCGCCCAGGCGCATGTCTTTCTGGAAAGTCGTGCTGCCATCGGCAAGGTGTTGCTGACGCTGTGATGCCTGTGCCCCGGCGATGGCCTCAGCCTTCGCTGGCGGGTTCGTCGTCGAAGCCGGTATAGCCTTCGGGGAAGATCGGCGTGCCGTCTTGCTCCAGCCCGGACAAGTCGGCCAGTGCCTTGGCGGCGGCGGTCTCGGCGATGGTCTTGTCGCGGAAGCTGCGGTTCTCGCAGATCGCGAAATACATCGGGTAGCCGTGGCCGCGTGGCGTCACCGCGAGATAGGCGGTGTAGCGGGAGCCCTCAAGCGTGGCGCCGGAGCGGGCCAGATAGTTGTCGAACTCGCGCTCGGCCATGGTCATCACATCTGCGTGGAAAGCGCGCAGTGTATCGCGCGCGGCGCTTGCCTCATCATGTGGCGATGACTTTGACCGCCTTGCCCGTATCGCGCATCGTGCTGGACACCAACGTGTGCCTGGACCTGTTCCTGTTCCGCGACCCCGCCTGCGCGCAGCTGATGGCGGCGCTGCAGGAAGGTCGCGTGCAGGCGGTGTGCCGCGACGACGGCCGCGAGGAATGGCGACGCGTGCTGCACTACCCGCAGCTGCCCATCGACGACGCGATCCGGCCCGGGCTCAGCGACGCATTCGACCGGCTGATCCAGTACCTGCCAGCGGCCGAATTGTCCGGCGAGGACGCCGCGCGGCTGCCGCGATGTGGCGACCCCGACGACCAGAAATTCATGGAGCTGGCGTTGGCGACGCAGGCACGATGGCTGCTCAGCAAAGACAACGAACTGCTCAGGCTCGACCACCGGACCCATGGTGCGGGCCTGTTTCGCATCCTGCTGCCACAGCACTGGCCTGGTCCCGTATAGCCGATGCCGAATCGAAGCCGGTTGCATGCCATCGCGGACGGTTCAGCGGAACGATCAGTCGATTGACGCAACGTCGTCTGAATCAACATGGAAGCAGTCACTCGAACCTCACGCGTTCGGTCAGCGTGCGCCACGCTGTCGATCATTTTGCGTTCGCAGCGGCATGCACTCCTCTCGCCATTTGGTGCGAACGCGGCAGATCGAGGGCAATTTCGATATTCCTGCTGCAGTGCGGCATGACAACTCTTGGCGTCTGTTGCATTGTAAGTCATATAGTATGACAAATAGAAATAAGCATCGAGTTGGGCTGTCGATGTAGATGCCATCGAGGGGATGGCATGACGCCATCGTTCGCAAATCTAAATGCGGCGTGCAGCCATCTCTGGCCAGATCGCAGTCACATCCACTGTCAATAAGCAGCAAATTACCCCGGGGAGATCACTCATGAAGCAAAAGATCCTGATTTCGTGTTCCGTATCGCTGCTCGCCAGCGCGATCTGCGCCTGCCTGTCTCCGGCCTTCGCCGCGGACGCAGCGCTCTTCGCTGCGCCGGTTGCCGGCGCAGCGAAGAGCGACGGAGCGACGTCGCAAAACCAGGTGTCGACGTCGGATACGAAATCGGGTCAATCGAGGTCTTCAGCCACGACCGCCAGCAAGAAGAGTGCGGTGACACTTTCGGCTGTATCGGTGACGGGACAGCTCGCATCGCTGCAACGGGCGCAAGCGATCAAGCGCGACGCAAGCGGTATCGTCGACTCTGTGTCTGCGGAAGAGGCCGGAAAATTTCCAGATCAAAACGTCGCCGACGCGCTTCAGCGTGTACCCGGAGTCTCGGTCGACCGCAGTGGTGGAGAATCAAATCAGATCACCGTACGCGGCTTCGGTCCGACTTTCGTGAATGTCCTGCTCAACGGACGGACCATGGCCTCAGCGGCGACCGATCGAGCCTTCAATTTCGACGTCCTGCCGTCGTCGATCATCTCCACGGCAATCGTCAACAAGACAGCTTCGGCCAGCCAGGAGGAGGGTGGAATTGGCGGCACCGTGAACATCATCACCGCGCGACCATTTGACTTCAATGGCTTACACGCTTCCGGCACGGTGGCAGGAATGTACGACAGCCTGGGCGGCAGCAGCTCCAGCAACAGTGCCACCCCGAAATTCGATGCGATGCTGGGAAATACCAACTCGGACCACACGTTCGGCTGGCTCGCGTCAGTGGTGTACGCAAAAACCGATCACACCGAACAATCCGTCAACACCAGCGGCTGGATTCCCGGGCTGAATTATTCAAATATCAACCCGGCATATACGAATGTGTCGATTCCGCAGAGCCTCCAAGGGCAAGTGATCAACGAGACGCGGACACGCCGTTCCTTCAGTGGCTCCATCGACTGGATTCCGATTGATCATTTGACGGTCAAGTTCGACACCCTGCTGTCGGACTACAAGATCGACTCAAAATACAACGCCTTCGGCATGTTCGCCAATGCCTCAGACATCCAGTCGCTGACCGCGGACGCGAATGGCACGGCGCTCGGCTACACCCGAAACAATACCGGGCTGTTGTCAAATGACTACATCATGGAGTCCAACCCGACCAACGAATACAACGAGCAGACCGGCATCAATCTCTCGTATGCCTTCTCTGACGCCAACACACTGACCCTGGACAGCTCGGTTTCCAAGGCATGGAACAAGCAGTCGGCGAATGGTTACTTCATTGTCGTAGGTACCAGGAATGTCGGCGTCAACCCGGTTTTCACCAACAATGGATCCGACAATCTTCCAAGCACGACCAATATTCTTTCGCCGACGGATTCCTCTGACCTACGAGCGCACTATTTTGGCCTTGGCGGTCAGAGTCCGAACGTGAGTGACCGCGTCAATCAGACACGACTCAATCTGCAGACCGATTTCGCAGAAGGCATTCTGTCGCAGTTGAATTTCGGCATCCAGCATAGCGAACAGCAAAAAAAGCAGGAAAACATCTACACGCCCAATGCTGTTGGATGTAGCGAGTACTGCGGCTATGTTGCCAGTGTCCCGGCCGACGCCATCGGTGCCTACGTATTCAATGCGGGCAGCCTCGTTGATGGTGTATCGCCGGGTTTCCCGGCGCAGTGGCTTGGCTACAACGTCAACAAGCTGCTCACGTACCTGGCCAGCCCGGCAGCCTACAATCAATTGCCAAACGCGGCGGCCTACCAGGCCGCGTTGGCAGCCAACGGGGGATTCACTCCCCGCGTCGATCCCAGCAGCTATTCAGCCGTTGCCGAGCGAACCAACTCAGCTTATGGACAGGCCAGCTTTGATGGTTCGATGGGTGAGAAGGCCTGGAACTTGAACGTTGGCCTGCGCTACACAAAGACGGATACGATATCAAGCGCTTATTCGGTGCCGATTCTGGCCATTACGGTAAATCCGCTGGATACCAGCAACGCGATACCGACCTATGGCGCGTTGGCTCCGGTGCAGGCAACGGGAAGCTACTCGAAATGGTTGCCATCGGCGGATTTCAAGATCAACTTGCGTGACAACGTCATCTTCCGCGCGGCAGCCTCAAAGACCATGACCCGCCCGGATCTGACCAACCTCTCTGCGGCCTCCAGCTACAATTTCAGGCCGCAGGATCAGACGGTCACCACCGGCAACGCGAAGCTGCTGCCCTACGTTTCCACGAACTACGACACGTCGCTCGAGTGGTACATGAATAGCGACAGCTATGTCTCTCTCGATGGTTTCATCAAGAAGGTCAAGAACTTCACCACCCTGATCACCCAGCCGACGGACATTCTCGGATTCCCGTTTTTGCTGACCGAGCCGGTCAACCTCAACGCTGCCACGATCAAGGGCGCCGAGTTCACGTTCAACTATCAATTCCATCAACTGCCTGCGCCGTTCGATGGGTTGGGCACGGCGTTCAATTACACCTACGTCACCAGCAGCACCTCGGTGAATTCCAGCACCAGCACCGGCAAATTTGCGGTACCAGGCATCGGCAATTCGTCCAACTTGAGCCTGTATTACCAGGAGGGTCCGGTGCAGACGCGCCTGGCCTACAACTGGCGCGCGAAGTACCTCTCCACGATCGCCGGTGACCAGTCGCAGCCGACTACGGTCAAGCCCTATGGCGAAGTTGACCTGAGCGCCAGCTACAAGTTGAACAAGTACGCGTCCGTGTTCGTGAATGCGACCAACCTGTTCAATCAGACGATCTTCCGCTACCAGGTCTACGCGAATCGCCCCAGCTATGCGGAAAAGGATGGCAGGACGTTCACGATGGGTGTACGCGCTTCATTGTGAGTCAGGCACGAAACCCGTCCTTGCCACCACGCCTTTCCCCCGCGTGGTGGCAGGGGCGGACTTCGTGTCAGCCGGTCCGCAGGCAATGGGCCTTGATTGAAGCTCGTACCCGCCGCGGTCGGCGGTCCGTTTTTGTCGGATGAGGTAGGTAACGATGACACTATTGGCAAGGTCGATCGCCATGGCGATCCTGTTGGCGAGCTTTTCGATACCAGCGATGGGCTCGCCCGTGGTCATTGCACGGACGCCACCCATGGGCTGGAACAGCTGGAACTATTTTGCCGGCAAGGTCACGGCTGGGGATGTGCGTGCCGCTGCAGACGCGCTGGTCTCCACCGGCATGCGCGACGCGGGATATGTCTATGTGAATATCGACGACACCTGGCAGGGCCAGCGTGGTGCCGATGGAGAGATTCATCCGAACGCCCGCTTTCCAGACATGAAGGCTCTCGCCGATTACGTGCACGCGAGGGGCTTGAAACTCGGCATCTACAGCTCGCCCGGATCGACCACCTGCGCCGGATATGCGGGCTCGCTGGATCATGAGGCACAGGATGCGAGGACTTACGCCGCCTGGGGTGTCGACTATCTGAAATACGATCTGTGTGGTTACCGCTCGCAGATGGAGTCTGCCGAACCGCAGGATCGGGCCGCGCAGATGCGGATGATGCAGGCAGCCTACGAAAAGATGCACAAGGCGCTTGCGGCCACCGCCCGCCCCATCGTCTATTCGCTGTGCCAGTACGGCTGGGACTCGGTATGGCGCTGGGGCCCCACGATCGGCGGCAACCTCTGGCGGACGACAGGCGATATCGAGCCGACCTGGGACCGCATCTACGCGATTGCCTCAGCGCAATCAGGTCTGGCCGCTTTCGCGGGCCCTGGTCACTGGAACGACCCTGACATGCTCGAGGTGGGCAATGGCAAGCTCACGCTTGCCGAAGACCGTTCGCATTTCAGCTGGTGGGCGATGCTGGCTGCGCCGCTGATTGCCGGAAACGACCTTGCGCACATGACGCCCGCGGTACTTGGCGTGCTGACGAATCGCGCCGTGATTTCGGTTGATCAGGATCCCCTTGGCAGGCAGGGACAACGAGCCTACTCGGACGGCGAAATGGAAGTCTGGACGCGCCCGCTGCAAGGCGGGGCCGTAGCCGTGGCGATCTTCAACCTGGGCAGTTCGCGCTTCAATTATCCCTTTCACCTGGATGTGGCCCGGCTGGGCATGCACGGTACTCAGCAGGGAGTGGATTTATGGAGCGGAAAAAGCATCAAGCTCGGTGATACCACGCCGCTGGATGTGACCTCTCATGACGTGCTCATGATCCGAATCGACCACCCCCACTAGCGCCGGGTCGTGATGGGGGTTCGCTTCATGCGGATTTTCTCGTGAACCAGTGAAGACTCCACGTCCCGGGCCGTCAGGCGGCCTTCAATCAAGGAAATGACATGCATCGATCAAATACCCCGGGAAGGCATGCGTCCTCGCAGCCCAGGCATCGTAGGTGGGTGCGCGTGTCCCGGGCGGCTGTCGTGCTGGTCGCCTTTTGGATCGGCTCGGCGAATGCCGAGGCGATACATTATGACGCTGCGACAAGGGTCTTTCGCATCGATACCGGCAGCGTGACTTACGCCATGGGTGTCAATGGCCAGGACATGTTGCAGACTCTCTACTGGGGCTCTCGTTTGGCGAACAGCGATCCGCTGGGCCCGGCAAAAGAGCCCATCGGGCGGGCGTCTTTCGCACCGCCGGGCAGCGTCACCGCCCAGGAATATGCAGGCTGGGGCGGCTCGATCGGAATCAATCCGGATCTCAAGGTGCATTTCGCAGACGGCAATCGCGATCTCGTTCTCCACTACGTGGACTACAAGATTCGTGGAAACACGCTGGACGTAAACATGCGCGACGTCAGCGCAAAGGTTCTGGTGCAGCTGCACTATTCCGTCGACCCCGATACCGGAATTCTCGGCCGCTCTGCGCGAATCGAAAACGATACGGCGCAAGTGGTGACCATCGATCGTGCCTCCTCCGCCAGCTGGAACTTGCCGGCCGGCACCGACTATTCGCTGCGCTATCTCACTGGCGCGTGGGCCTCTGAGTGGCAGCTGCATACCGTACCGGTGTCGCAAGGCGCAACGGTTCTTGAAAGCCGTACCGGCTCAACCAGTCACGAGAACAATCCGTGGTTTGCGATTGAACGCGGCTCAGACTGGAACGAGGGGCACGGAAACGTCTGGTTCGGGGCGCTCGCATGGAGCGGTTCGTGGAGTCTGAGCGTGAACCAGGACGTGCTGAACCAGGTGCGCATCACCGGTGGTTTCAATTCGTTTGATTTCTCTTACCGCCTTGCCCCGGGCGAGCACCTGGATACGCCAGTGTTCTATGCCGGCTACACGAATGGGGGCATTGGCGAGGCATCACGTTTGATGCATCGCTTCGAGCTGACCAGGATCTTGCCGGGCCAGCCAGAGCCGAAGCTTCGCCCTGTACTCTACAACTCGTGGGAGGCAACCGAGTTCAACGTCACGGATATGGGTCAGCAGCAGCTGGCCGAGCGGGCGGCGAAACTGGGCGTAGAACGTTTCGTGGTCGACGATGGCTGGTTCGGCGCGCGCATCACGGATCATGCCGGGCTCGGCGACTGGGTTGTCAATCGCAAGAAGTTCCCTCAGGGGCTCAAGCCGCTGATCGACAAGGTCCATTCGCTCGGCATGAGTTTCGGCTTGTGGGTTGAACCGGAAATGGTCAATCCGGACAGCGACCTGTATCGGGCGCATCCGGACTGGGTGCTGCACTTCAACGGGCGCCCGCGCAGCGAGGCCAGAAATCAGCTGGTGCTGAATCTGGCCAGGAAGGATGTCAGCGACCATCTGTTCAAGGTGCTCGACACCTTGCTCAACGACAATGACATCCAGTTCCTCAAGTGGGATTACAACCGCTACTGGTCCGAGCCAGGTTGGCCAGAGGTCAGCCCCGCCGAGCAGCAAAAGGTCTACGTGGCCTATGTGAACAACCTGTACGACATTTTGCGCAGGCTGCGCAAGGCGCATCCCAAGGTCGAGATCGAGTCCTGCTCCGGTGGTGGCGGCCGCGTGGATCTCGGCATCATGGCTTTGACGGACGAAGTCTGGACCTCGGACAATACCGATCCTTCCGACCGCCTGCAGATCCAGGATGGCTTCTCGTACGCCTATACGCCGGGCGTGATGATGTCATGGGTCACCGATTCCCCGAACTGGGTCAACAATCGAAGCACCTCGCTGGATTTCCGCTTCCTGTCCTCGATGCAGGGCGGGCTCGGCATTGGCGCGAACATCCTCAAGTGGACTCCCGCCGAAGACGAGACGGCGCGGCATTACGTCTCCAGCTACAAGCGCATTCGCGAGACCGTGCAGCGGGGTAACCTCTATCGGTTGCTGTCGCCACGCGACCACTCGCCCTACTCGGCCACCGAAAGCGTGGCGCTGGATGGTCACCAGGCCGTGCTGTTCGCGTTTCTCGAGCAGGGGCACGAGGGCTATCCGTATCCCACGATCTTCCTGCAGGGGCTCAACCCGACCGCTACCTATCGCTATCGCCTGATCCACGGCACGGTCAATGCGGATACGCCGGAATCGGCCAGCGGTGCGTACTGGATGCAGCACGGCATCGACTTGCAGATGCGTGGTGACCTGCAGGCATCCGGAGTTGAATTCGAGCGTGTGAATGAGACTGCAAGTGGCGCCAGGAAGCATTGAGTGGCGGCGCCGGCTGCGCTAGCTGGCAGCCATCATCGTCTGGTCGCCACGTTTCGTTTGACATCCGAACGGCGCGTGGCCGTGTTGAAAGAACAGGAAAGCATCATGCCTTCAACGTCGAAGAAAAGCGCGGTGATCGGCTTGGGTCTGCTCGGGTTGATATCTGGATCTGCAGCTCTCGCCGCGCAAACCACGCCCATGCCGAAACTCCTGCATGAGCAGGGCAGATACGAGCTGCAAGTAGACGGCAAGCCCTATCTGATCCTGGGCGCACAGGTGAACAATTCCAGCAATTGGCCCGCCACCCTGGACGAGATATGGCCTGCGGCGACCGACATCCACGCCAATACCTTGTTGGTGCCAATGGCCTGGGAGCAGATCGAGCCGACCGAGGGCAAGTTCGACTTCGGCTATCTCGACACTCTTGTCCAGCAGGCACGGGCACACAACGTGCGGCTGGGCCTGCTGTGGTTTGCGACCTGGAAGAACAACAACCCCAATTACGCACCATCGTGGGTCAAGCTGGATAACCAGCGCTTTCCACGTGTCGTCGACAACAAGGGCGACGTGCTCAACTCGCTTTCACCTGTAGGCAACAACACATTGAAAGCCGACCGCACGGCCTTTGTTGCCCTGATGACCCATCTCAAGCAGATCGATGGTCAGCGTCACACGGTGATCATGGTGCAGGTGGAAAACGAGGCAGGCACGTTCGGTACCGATCGCGACTACTCCCCGGCCGCCGACCGGTTGTTCAAGCAGGCGGTGCCCGACACGCTGCTCAAGGCCATGCACAAGCCCGCAGGAAGCTGGGATCAGGTCTTCGGCGAACATGCAGCAGAGTATTTCCATGCCTGGTCCATTGCCCATTACATCAATCAGGTGGCGGCGGCAGGCAAGGCCGTCTATGACCTGCCGATGTATGCCAACGCCATGCTGCGGCCGCCGCTGGGAGCAGCCAGGCCCGGCTTCGACTATTCGAGTGGTGGCCCGACCTACAACGTGCTGGGCATCTGGAAGGCCGCTGCCCCGGCGCTGGATATGCTTACCCCGGATATCTACATGCGCGGCTACCAGAAATATACGACGGTGCTCGACCAGTATCAGCGCCCTGACAATCCGCTGTTCGTTTCCGAGACGGGTAACGACAAGCCGTATGCACGCTACATCTTTGCTGCGCTGGGCAAGCAGGCTATCGGCTATTCGCCCTTCGGCATCGACTTCACCCCGTATTCGAACTGGCCGCTGGGCGCACGCAAGATGGATCCGGAGTCGCTCGCTCCGTTTGCGATGAACTACGAACTGTTGCAACCGATGGCCAGCCGCATCGCGGCGCTGAGTTTTGAAGGCAAGGTGTGGGGTGCCTCCGAACCGACCGATACACACGAGCAGACGCTCGACCTGGGTGCCTGGCGCGTACGCATCAGCTACGGATTGCCCGAGTTCGGCAACGAAGAGTTTGGTCACTTCATCCCCAAGGGCAATCCCGAGCCGGATGGCGGGGTGCTGATTGCCGAGCTGGGACCCAACAAATATCTGGTGACCGGTTACCACGCACGCGTCGAGTTTCTGCCGGCCGTGGGGCAGCACAAGCACCTGATACTGGACCGGGTCGAACAAGGCCGCTACGAAAACGGCGAGTGGAAGTTCCTGCGGTTGTGGAACGGCGACCAGACCGACTGGGGTTTGAATTTCGTCGGCGCGCCCGAGGTGCTGCACGTCACCCTGGCTACGTACTGATTCCTTCGGGTGGTGCAGGACGCACGTTGCTTCCTGCGCCGCCCTCGCTCCCCCTGTTCCGCCAACGGCACGAACGCTACGCGTCCGGATTGCCCTCACATCAGCACCGATGCCAGGAATCACCATGAGACGAATTGCCTTTTTTTGTTGCCTGTTGACAGCGCTGATAGCCAACGCTTCTCCGCTGTTGCATGCGCAGGCGGTGGCGCCGAATGCGGTGCTGACCATCAAGGGCAATCAGTTCATTCGCGACGGCAAGCCCTACCAGATTCTTTCCGGCTCGATTCACTTCCAGCGGATCCCCCGGGCGTACTGGCGCGATCGCCTGGAGAAGGCGCGCGCGATGGGTCTGAACACCGTCACCAGCTACGTGTTCTGGAATGCCATCGAAGCCAACCGTGGCCAGTTCGACTTCAGCGGTCGCAATGACGTGGCGGCCTTCCTGCGCCTGGCTCATCAAGTGGGGCTCAACGTGATCCTGCGACCCGGCCCTTACGTTTGCGCCGAATGGGACGCGGGTGGCCTTCCAGCGTGGCTGTTCGAGCAGCCGATGGTCAAGGTGCGCACGTCCGATCCACGCTTCCTCACGGCGGTCGACAACTACTTCCAGCATCTGGGCCGGCAGGTGGCTCCGCTGATGGCTTCCCATGGTGGGCCGGTGATCGCGGTACAGATCGAGAACGAGTACGGCGCCTATGGCCAGGACCGTGACTATCTCCGCGACATCCAGCACGGACTGACCCAGGCTGGCCTGGGGGCCAATCTCATGTTCACCTCCGATGGCCCGCAATTCATGGCCAACGACGCACTCGACGGCGTACTTGCCGTGGTCAATTTTGGTCCGGGAGATGCGCAGAAGGCCTTCGCAGCGCTGGCCAGGCTGCGTCCCGGGCAACCGATGATGGCCGGTGAGTACTGGGCCGGCTGGTATGACAAAGTCGGTGAGCCGCACGCTCATACCGACGGCAAGCAGGAGGCCGGCGAGTTGTCCTGGATGCTGAAAAAGGGCTATTCGTTCAACATCTACATGTTCGAGGGCGGGACCAATTTCGGCTTCACCAACGGCGCCAACGTGACTGATCCCGGCAAGACGCCCCCGCACTATGTGCCGCTGACCACCAGTTACGACTATGACGCGGCGCTGGATGAAGCCGGGCGTCCGACACCCAAGTTCTGGGCCTTCCGCAAGGCCATTGCGCAAGCGACCCACATCACGCCTGCGGCGATGCCCGCAGCCACCCCGTTCATGGCGGTACCCGCGTTCACGCTTGACGAATCAGCCTCGCTTTGGGACAACCTGCCCGCGCCGGTCCACGCCGACCTGCCCGCGCCGATGATCCACTACGGTCAGAACAGTGGCTATATCCTCTACCGCAAGCGATTGAGCGGACCGCTCAACGGAAAGCTGGATCTGGGCAGCGTGCGTGACTACGCCGTGGTCTATGTCGACCAGCAGCGTCGAGGGACGGTCGATCGCCAGCTTCATCAAAGCTTGCTGCCGCTCAGCATCGGCGCGGGCGAACATACGCTGGACGTGTTGGTGGAGAACTCCGGTAGCGTCAACTACGGGCCGCATCTGGCCGATGGCCGCGCTGGCCTGGTGGGTTCGGTGACCCTGGACGGCAAGACGCTGCATGACTGGGATGTCTATCCGCTGCCGATGCAGTCCGCGGCGGCGATACACGGCTGGACCCGGCATCCGGTCGATGGCCCCGCTTTCCATCGCGGCAGCTTTGCCGTCAAGCGCGCGGAAGATACCTTCTGGTCGACCACGTCATTCGGTCGGGGTTTTGTCTGGGTCAACGGGCGCAACCTGGGGCGGATCTGGCAGGTCGGTCCGCAGCAATCGCTTTATCAGCCGGCACCGTGGCTCCAGGTGGGTCGAAACAGCATGATCGTGTTCGATCTGACTACCCGGGTATCGCCCTCGGTCACGGGCCTCACGCATCCGATCTGGGCGGTCAAGGAAAGTGACGCGGCACACTGACCTACAATCTGTCATCGACGCGGGTGCGCGCAGGCCCGGCCCGCGCATGGATGCCGACGCTCTCGAAAAAATGAAAGGTGGAATAGTGGCGTCCACAGACCCGCGTACCAAGGCACAACGTTTGGGCGATGGCGAGCCAGCGTGTCCGATGTGAGCCGCTGCGTCTTCGGCGCGCTGCCTGATGGCACACCTGTCGAGGCAGTGACTCTTCGAGGAGAGCATGGCGTCAGCGCGCGCGTCATCACCCTCGGCGCCAGTCTGCAATCGGTGATCCTGCCGGACCGCGAAGGCAGGCTGGCCGACGTCGTTCTGGCCTATTCGTCTCTGCGAGATTACCTGGCCAAGCCCCAGTATTTCGGGGCGACGGTCGGTCGCTTTGCCAACCGCGTGGCCAAGGGACGTTTTACCATCGGCGATACGTCATACCAGCTTCCGCTCAACGATAGTCCGCATTCCCTGCATGGGGGTGCGCAGGGTTTCGACCGGGTCGCGTGGACCATCGTCGAGGTGCGCTGCTCGGCCGAGCCTTGCGTGGAAATGCAGTACATCAGCCCGCACGGTGATCAGGGCTACCCCGGCAGGCTTGCGGTCACCGCGACGTATACGTTGACCCACCGCAACGAGCTGGTGATCGACTACCGTGCGACGACGGATCGGACCACCATCGTCAACCTCACCAACCACACCTACTGGAACCTGGCTGGCGAGGGTTCCGGCAGCGTGTTGGGGCATCGGCTCAGGATGCCCGCCGACCGCGTCACCGTACTCGATCCGACGCGGGTGCCCACGGGCGAGCTACGCGCCGTTGCCGGAACCCCCTTTGACTTCCGACGCGCCAAGCCGATCGGACGCGACATCGGACGCGACATCGACAGTTCCACTGAGCCACTGTTGCTTCTGGGCAACGGCTACGATCTCAACTGGGTGGTCAGTCTGAACCAGCCCCGCCGACTGCGGCGGGTTGCCCACCTGGAAGATCCGGGCAGCGGCCGCTCGTTCACGATGCTGTCGCAGCAGCCGGGCCTGCAGGTCTATACGGGCAATTTTCTCGACGGCAGCAGCAGCGGCAAGTCAGGACGTGCCTATCGCCGGCACGATGCCGTCTCGCTGGAGCCCCAGTTGCATCCCGATACCCCCAACCATCCCGACTTCGGCTCCGCGCTTCTTTCGCCGGGGCAGACCTACCGCAACCTGATCGTCTATCGATTCGCCGTGGCTTGAATCGCGGAGCGGATCGGCAGCGATTGCCGAAGGTCCGGCAATCGCTGCCCTCTGGCATCGGCTCGAGTAACTTACTGGCCGATCCGGCGCAGCGGCTTGCCGGCCATCAGATTGCGCTCGATGTGCTCCAGCGAAATGTTCTTGGTTTCTGGCACCAGCCAGATCGTGAGCAGGATGAAAAAAGCGTTGAACCCGGCGTAGAGCCAGAACGTCCCGGCGTTGCCGATGCCGTTGAGCAGGCTCAGGAACGACACGCCGACCACCCAGTTCGCCGCCCAGTTGGTGAAGGTCGACGCGCCGATGCCGAAGTCGCGGCCCTTGAGCGGCTGCACCTCCGAACACAGCGTCCAGATCAGCGGGCCGGCCGACATCGCGAAGCCGACGATGAAGAGCAGCAGCATGGATACCGTGAACAATTGCGCGGCGTGGGTGTGGATGCCCAGGTGCATCATGGTGCCGACGATGCCAAGACCAACGGTCATCACCACGAAACCGATGTACAGGATCGGCTTGCGGCCGAGCCTGTCGACCAGGCCGATGGCGATGAAGGTGGCCAGCACATTGGTCAGGCCGACAATGGCGGTGAACCACAACTGCGATTCGGTATCGTAGCCCATGCCCTGGAAGATTCGCGGCGCGTAGTACATCACCACGTTCATGCCGGTCAGCTGCTGCATCACCTGGAGCAGCACGCCAAGACCGACCGATCGGCGGAAATTGGCGTTCTGCTGGAACAGATGCCAGCCGCGCTGCGGAGTCTTCAGCTGCTCGGCGATCTCGGCAATCTCGCGCGCCACCGCGCTGGCATCGCCACGCAGCTTGCCCAGCACGTGTTCGGCCTCGGCCTGACGTCCGCGCATCATCAGCCAGCGTGGGCTGTAGGGCAGGAAGACCACGCCAATCAGGAACAGCGCACCGGGGATCGCGATGATGCCCAGCATCCAGCGCCAGTTGCCGCTGTAGCTGAAGGCAGTGTCGGAGAGGAAGGCCACCAGGATGCCGATGGTGATCATCAGCTGGTACAGCGAGATCATCGCGCCGCGGATACTTTCGGGGGCGATTTCGGCCAGGTACAGCGGCGCGGTAAAGCTGGCGATGCCGATCGCCACGCCCAGGATCAGGCGCCCCACGATCAGTACCTGCGGTGACCAGGCGAAGCCGCAAAGCACCGAGCCGGCCACAAACAGCACAGCCCCAAGGATCAGCGAACGTTTTCGTCCAAGCGCGGCTGACATCCATGCTGCACCAAGCGCGCCGGCGGCGGCGCCAGCCATCATGATGCTTACGATCCATTCGATCATGCCGTCGCTGACGCCAAAATCTTTCTGGATGAACTGTTGTGCGCCGGAGATCACGCCGATGTCGAGGCCGAACATCAAGCCTGCCAGCGCGGCCAGGATGCAGGTGAATACGGCGGTAGTCTTGGGTGATGCGATCACGGGGTGGGCGGCGGTATTCATTCAGTGCTTCCTAAAGAGGGCCTGATTCAGGGGTGTTGACGCTGTGTTGCATCATTGGATGAGCGATTCTGGCGTGCCCAGGAAGCGTGGTTCGACCAGTCCATGGGTGTCGACCGCTGCATGGAACAGCGCGCCGGCATGAGGTTGGCCAGCCAGCACCGCCGCCGACAGACCGTCGCGCGCGCTGGTGACATAAAGCTGATCCAGCTGCTCGCCGCCGAATGCGGGTCGTGTAGGCTGACTGGTCAGCAACGGCAATACACGACGCACAGCACCATCGGGCCCGTAACAGACAACTCGCGAGAGGCCCCACTGCGCATTCCACAGGTTGCCGTCGGCATCGACGCAGGAGCCGTCAGGCTCGCCGTCCAGATCGCCCAGGTCTGCAAACAGGCGTGGTGTGCCGGGCAGGTCACCGTAGTCGCAGCGTTGGATGCGTCGAGACGGCGAATCGCAGAAGTACATCGTGCGGCCATCGGGACTGAAGGCGATGCTGTTGCTGATTGCCACACGGGGGAGTTCAAGCCGCTCCATGCTCAGGTCGTGATTCAGTCGCCAGAAGCTCCCGATGGCCTGCTTGTCGCCCTGCGCCGGTTCGTGAAGTGTGCCGAAGACGAAGCGGCCCTGGCGATCACAGGCACCGTCATTGCAACGTGTTGGCAGGCCCGGTTCGACCTCGTGCAACGTCTCGATGCGGCCATCGGCGAGCCGGAAAAAGGCCAGCCGCGAGGCCAAGGCCAGCAGCAACCAGCCGTCCGCCTCGCACAGTGCGAAGGAGGCCAGGCGCTCGGGCATCGACCACTGCTCGAGGTAGCCACTTGCCGGATACAGCCGATACAGCACGGCGCGCGGGATGTCGGTCCAGTACAGCGCCTGTGCGCGATCGCACCAGACGATGCCCTCGCCGAGGGTATTGCGGACATCGGCCGCGACCTGCATGCCGGACAACGTCGATATCTCGCTCATACCCAGCCGCCGTCCACGATGAAATCCTGGCCGGTGCACATGCGGCTGTCATCGGCGCCGAGAAACAAGGCCATGCGTGCCAGGTCCTCCGCCATCAGGTAGCCGGGCATGCACTGGACACGCTTGATTTCGGCCTCGCCGTCGTCGTCGAGCCACAGTGCGCGCTGCTTCTCGGTGATGACCCAACCCGGGATCAGGCCGTTGATGCGGATGTGCTGCTGGCCCAGCTCCCTTGCCATGCCGTTGACGAAGCCATGTATCGCGGCCTTGGCCATTGCGTACAGCGGATAGCCACCGTTCTTCTTCATCCAGCCGGTGGAGCCCAGGCAGATGATCGAACCACCGCCGAGCTCGCGCATGTCGGGGATCACGGCCTGCGTGGCGAAGATCTGATGCCGCAGGTTTACCGCCACGTTGCGCTCGAAATCGCTGGCGCCGATCGTGACCAGCTCATGGCGGGCATCGTTGGCAGCATTATTTACCAGCACGGCGATCGCGCCCGTCATGGCGCGCGCCGAGACGATCGCCGCCTGCAGCGCTTCCAGGTCGGTGACGTCGCAGCGCAGGTAATGTGGCGCATGGCGCACATCGGCAAGCGACTCGCCAAGTGCTGCCGCGCCGACATCGTCGATGTCCAGAAAGGCGACCCGCGCACCCTGCCGGGCGAAATGCTCAACAAAGGAGGCGCCGATGCCGCTGGCGCCGCCAGTGATCAGGACGCTGCGATCGACCAGGCTGGGATAGGTGGCAAAGTCAGACATCAGCAGGTTCCATCGGCGGATAAAGGTGCAGGGTGTGCAGGCATCACCACTCCGCCACGCTGCCGTCGTCATGACGCCAGATCGGATTGCGCCAGCGATGCCCCACTTGTGCGCGCTCGGTCACGTAGGCTTCGTTCACGCTGATGCCGAGGCCCGCGCCACCGGGGATCGCGACAAAACCATCGGCATAGGAAAAGACGCTGCGATCGGTGACGTAGTCGAGCAGATCGTTTCCGGCGTTGTAGTGGATGCCCAGGCTCTGCTCCTGGATGAAAGCGTTGTGACACACGGCATCCAGCTGCAGATTCGCGGCCAGCGCTATCGGACCCAGTGGACAATGCAACGCCAGAGCGACGTCGTAGGCCTCGGCCATCGCGGCGATCTTGCGCGTCTCGGTGATGCCGCCCGCGTGAGATGGGTCGGGCTGGATGATATCGACGCCGCCGGTCTGCAGTACGCGTTTGAAGTCGTAGCGCGAATAGAGACGCTCACCCAGGGCGATCGGTGCGGGCGACAGTGCGGCCAGCTCGGGCAATGCCTCCAGATGATCGGACAGCACCGGCTCCTCGATGAACATCAGCTTGTACGGCGCCAGCTCGCGCATCAGCACCTTGGCCATGGGCTTGTGTACGCGACCATGAAAGTCCAGGCCCAGGCCGATATTCGGACCTACCGCATCGCGCACGGCCTGCACATTGGCCAGCACCCGCTCAACCTTGTCGTAGGTGTCGACGAAGTGCATCTCTTCGGTGGCATTCATCTTCACCGCGCTGAACCCGCGCGCCACCGCCTCAGTCGCCGCGCGAGCCGTATCGGCGGGTCGATCGCCGCCGATCCAGGAATACACACGAATGCGATCGCGTACCGGCCCGCCGAGCAGCGCGTGCACCGGCACGTCGAGGTCCTTGCCCTTGATGTCCCACAACGCCTGGTCGATGCCGGCGATCGCGCTCATCAGGATCGGGCCGCCACGGTAGAAGCCGCCGCGATACATGACATTCCACAGATCCTCGATGTGCCGCGGGTCCTTGCCGACCAGGTAGTCCGCCAGCTCGTCCACCGCGGCCGCGACGGTATGCGCGCGACCTTCCACCACCGGTTCGCCCCAGCCACAGACCCCTTCATCCGTATCGATGCGCAGGAACAACCAGCGCGGAGGGACCAGGAAGGTGGTCAGTCTGGTGATCTTCATGCACGTGCTTCCTGAAGTTGGATTTGAAGGGCCGCCCATGCCTGCACGAATGTACGGGCTCGTCGACCAACTTCCGCAGCATCAATGCCGGCCGCGTAGATCGCCGAACCGATGCCGAACCCGCGGGCGCCGGCAGCGATCCATGGCGCCATGTTGTCGGGCGATATGCCACCTACCGGCAGCACGGGAAGATTGGCGGGAAGCACGGCACGCCAGGCTTTGAGTACCGCTGGCGAGGCCTGTTCTGCAGGAAAAAGTTTCAGGCCATCCGCGCCGGCGGCTATGGCCGCAAACGCCTCCGTGGGAGTCGCTACACCGGGAACGCAGATCAGGCCGGCGGCCTTGGCTGCCCGTATGACGACGGTGTCAGCATGCGGCATCACGATCAGCCGGCCTCCTGCTGCCGCAATTTTGTCGACGTCATGCGCGGTCATCACAGTGCCTGCGCCCACAAGGTAATCAGGCCCCAGTACGTCGACCAGTCGGCGAATGCTGTCCAGTGGCTGTGGCGAATTGAGCGGCACCTCCAATACGCGGAAACCCGCACTGGCAAGCGCTTCGCCCACGGGCCCGGCTTCATCTGGCGTGATGCCGCGCAGGATGGCTACCAGTGGCAGAGAATCGAGCCAGGGGGTGAGCATGATCAAAATTCCTCGGCAGTGGCAGACACGGCGCTGGCTGATATGTCGGTCAATTGTGAAAGTCGCCAAAGGCCGTGCGCTGCCGCGTCGACCCATGGCTCGGCGAATTGGATGTCGAAGTAATCGCCTGCGTCACGGTAACGTGCGCAAAGTGGCGCCTCTCCGATCAACTGGATGGTTGCGTCAAGCGCGAAGCGGCGGCTCGCCGCCAGCGAGCGAAGCTCTTCGCCGATCAGCAACCCGGAAAGATAGTCAGGTACGGATGCAGGCTCAAGCACACCGCTCAGCATCAACGTACGCGCTGAAAAAAGAACGCTCACGGCGCCGCTGGAGCCGCTGTCGCGGGCAGCCATTACGCCGCGATGGAATGCGTCACGGTCCATCGCCGGGGAGCGAGCTTCCGGCTCTGGCACACCGCTGCCAAGAATTGAGTGATGGCAGAGGACGGCATAGAGCTCTCCTGTCATGCGCGTGCAGAAGTCGACCGTCTGCCCGTCTCGGACAGTGGCCCACTTGCTGTGGGTGCCTGGTAGAAGCCAGGTGGACTGCGCGGCCAGAGCCGGCTGCATGTGCAATGCGCCGATGAGTTGGGTCTCCTCGCCGCGCATCACATCCGGGCCGCTCGGGTTGTACAGGCCGGGGACGATCCACAGCGCAGTACCATCGTCGGTCGGTGCGGCAGCGATGGAGCTTGCAAGTTGCTCCGCACCGGCGGGCAAATCCAGATAGGGAATTTCACGCCAGCCATTGCGGCTGCCTACCATGCCGCAGGCCATGCGAGGCAGCGCGGGCCAACCCTGGGTGATCGAAAGCAACGCTGCCGCAAAACCACCCGCCGGTAGTTGCCTGATGCCCCAGGGGCGGGCACGCGTCTCCGCAATGGCGCCGTTGCCGTCAAACAAATAAGCGCGAAGGCTGGAAGTACCCCAGTCCAGTCCGATCAGGCCGCGCATCTATTCAAGCCTTCCCGGTGCCTTGGCGCCGGAAGTTGCGGCGTGAATCGGTCACCATCTTTCGCATCGATTCGCGAGCCACTTCCGGCTGGCGACGGCGAATCGCTTCCAATACCTTCTGATGTTGCGGCAGCGAATACTTGAAGTTGGCGGCGGTGCGCGCCGACAGCACAAAATAGGTGCCCAAAGCAGACTCGATCACCGAAAAAAGCGAGATCATCAACTCGTTGTTGGTCGCGTGAAGAACGGCTTCGTGGAACGCCAGATCGGCCAATGCCCAGCTCTCAAGGTTTTCGGCTGCGCTCATCCCTTGATAGGCGGTATCGATCCTGGCCAATTGTTCGGGGCTGCGTCGGCGTGCAGCGGCGGCGCAGGCCGCAGGTTCGATGATTTCACGCATCTCAACCAGCTTTTCGACGAAGCTGTCGGTTGGCATCAGCGCGCAACGCCAGGCGAGCACGTCGGCATCCAGCTGGTTCCAGAATATTTTCTCTCGTACTCGAGTGCCGGTTTTCTGGCGTGACTCGATCAGCCCCTTTGCGGACAGCACCTTCATGGCCTCGCGCAATGCGGTTCGGCTGACATGCATGCGCTCGGCCAGCAGTTCCTCGCGCGGCAGAAATTCACCTGGTGCCAGTTCACCGCCGACGATCAACTGCCCCAACTCCTGGATCACCTGACTGTGCAAGTTGCGCATCACAATAGGCTTCACCATTGACAGCACTCCTCAAGATTGAAAGACCGGACATCCGCGCCGGCCGTACGCTGCGCTTTTGCGGTCGCGGAAGCCAGGCCACTCAGGCTGCCAGTCGAACCACGTATTTGTAATACTAATCACTTTATAGCAGGTCGCCTGTTGAGCGTCACCATGTTTTTGGGTTAGTGGCGACATGCTTGCCGGGTGCTGAGTGGTCCCGGCGGGGCTGCCTCGCGCATTCGCGTGGAGTTATCTCGATCGCGCGAGGCGGCAAGTGGCCGAATTGCCTGCAGTCGATCCTGGCAGAGGACATGATCCCCAACCGATTGCTGCAGTACGGCAAGTCCGCGGCCGGGCTTGGCGGTCGCTGAGTCATCGTGGCAGATGTCTTTCAGGTGTCGCGTGCAAACGTCGTTGGACGTGGATTTCTCTTCCGGAAAAGCCTGAACTTCATCGAAAATGGAGGCGGCCAAGTCAGGCTGCCGTGCACGCGTCGCGTGACTGTCCGGGCGCCGCGGCCTGTACTCGTCGCAGCGGGCGACTTGACGCCGCGGCCACGCCGAACCTGCTGCAGTCGAAGCGACCCACCCGTACCGGAGATGACCCATGCTCACCCCCTATACCATCGACTGCCCGTACTGCGGCGAGCCGATCGACCTGCTGATCGACGCCTCGGTGCCGAGTCAGCGCTATATCGAAGACTGCCAGGTGTGCTGTCGCCCGATCAGTCTGAGCGTGGAGGTCGACGAGGATGATCCGCAGGACGGCATCCAGGTGCACGCCAGGGGCGAGAACGAGGCCTGAGCGACGGCTTCAGCGCATCGGCAGGAGGTCCGCATCGACGATGCCGATGCCGGCCGCCTGAAGCGCCGCGCGCGTGGCCGTGTCGGTATCCGGGGTGACCGGGCGGGTGAGATCCCACAGCGCGCTGGCGCGGAAGCCGAGATCCACTGCATCCTGCGCGGTCCACAACACGCAGACATCGCGAGCCAGTCCACAGACCACCACCTCATTCACGCCGCGTTCGCGCAACCAGCCGGCCAGTCCGGTTCGCGGTCGCGCACCCTGCGGCCCGTGATTTTCGCGAAAGCCGCTGTAGGAATCGATGGCCGGGTCGCTGCCCTTGCGGATCACCGCATCCAGCGAGGACCAGTCGATTCCGGGGTGCAGTTCGGCGCCGGGTGTTCCCTGCACGCAGTGATCCGGCCACAGTGTCTGCGGTTGCCCGTGCAGGGTGAACGGCTCGAAGGCGGCGTGACCGGGGTGCGAGCTGGCGAACGAAACATGCCCGCGCGGATGCCAGTCCTGGGTGGCCACCACATGGCGAAAACGGCGTTGGCGCAGCAACGCATCGATGCCCGCCACAAGCGCATCGCCGTGATGACAGGCGAGTGCGCCACCGGGCATGAAATCAGGCTGTACATCAACCAGGATCAGGGCGGCGTGGGCTTGCTGTTGCTGTGGCATGGCAGACTGGGGTCCATGGGCGGGATCGGCAGAGTCTAGCGTCAGCGGCCCATGCTGCCGATAACACATAATCACCATCGCGCTGATGGACAAACCAGGGGCCTGCCATGCAATACGACCAATCGTGGATGGGTGACGGCATCATCGGCGCTCTGCAGGCCGGCCTGATCTCGCTGCTTGCCGCGCTGCTGTTGTTCCTGCTGTTCCACTGGCTGGGCCGGCGCCATGGCTGGAGTTACGGCCCGCAGATCGGCTGGACCTTCCTGCTGGCGAGCGTGCTGACGGTCAGCGGCGACTTGTGGAACCTGTTCTATTTCAACTATGCGCAACTGCAGTCGCTGGAACTGCTCAGGGCCAAGCTCGCCCTGGTGCACGACCCGGAGAACCTGGGTCTGCGCGTGCTGTGCGAGTTGCTGGGTGTGGCACTGGGGATTTATGTGGGCTGGGCGTTGTGCAGCGGAGACTGGCGTCACCGCTTCGGGGTGCGCCACTGACCGGATCAGATGACGTTTATCGGAATGCAGGCCGGTGCGCGAACATCCACGGCCACCGGTCCCTGACGGCATGGGCGGCGGGCCACGCGCCGGGGAATCGGGTGTGCAGCGCACATCGGCGCCGATGGCCAGCGAGGCTGGTGTATATGCGTTGTGCTTCCTCCGGCAGCACCACGTCGTCGATGGCGCCGTTGAAAATCCAGCTGGGCGGGCGGCCGATGTGGCTGGCGACCCCGGCACAGGGATCGCCGGTACCGGCCGGGTCCCCTCCACAAACAGCGAGTGATCGTCGTTGGGGTGGCGAATGCCGCCGCAGATGATTGCCACGGCGATCGCGGTGCCAGCGGCTGATGCTGTCATCCAGCGAGGCCGGCGGCATTTGCTCGGTCTCGCCGTTCCACGCGGTACCGTCAGGTGCCTGCGGGATCACCACCAGCGCAGGCAAATCCTGGCCGTGTTGCCTGAGCCACAGCGGCAGGCCCTGGCTGAGCTGGGTCTGGTTGTCGCTGTCGCGCTTGCCGCGGCCATGCAGGAACAGCACGACCGGCCCGTACAGTTTGGCCGTCCATTTGGCGGGGACGAAGACCTGGCGACTGGTTTCGCCCGACGCGCACGTCGAGGTCAAAGCAGCGGATCAAACAATCGAGCGACATGCATCGCCACGCGGCGCAGGTACGGCGCATCACGGTACTCGCGCTCGGTGATGGGGCGTGCGTGGCTGAAATCATTGGCCAGCATGGCCGCGACCTCGGCGGCGAACGGCTCGTCGACCACCAGCGCGTTGACCTCGAAGTTGAGCCGGAACGAACGGCTGTCCAGGTTCATGCTGCCGATCGCGGCGGTGTCGTGATCGACCAGCAAAGCCTTCTGGTGCAGGAAGCCGGGCTGGTAGCGGAACATGCGGATACCGGCTGCCAGCGCCTGGTGTGCGTGCAGGGTGGAGGCCAGGAAGACGGTGCGGTGATCGGCGCGCGAGGGGATCAGGATGCGCACGTCGACCCCGCGCAGGACGGCCAGCTGCAGTGCCGAGCGCACTGCGTTGTCAGGTACGAAATAGGGCGTGCTCAGCCAAACGCGCTGCTGCGCCGCGTTGATGGCGGCGGTGAAAAATAGCGAGCCGGTCTCCTGTGGGTCGGCCGGTCCACTGGCAACCACCAGTGCATTTGCGGGTCCCTCGCTCGCCGGGGTGGGCAGCAACGGCGGCAGGCTGCCGGTGATCCAGCGCCAGTCATCGGCGAACAATTGCTGCAGCTCGGCGACGGCAGGGCCGCGCAGTTCCAGCTGCGTGTCGCGCCACGGTGCCAGCGGTGGCTTGAGGCCCAGATATTCGTCGCCCACATTCAGCCCGCCGACAAAGCCGCGTTTGCCGTCGACCACCACGATCTTGCGGTGATTGCGAAAGTTGAGCTGGAACCGGTTGCGCCAGCGATGGGTGGCGAACCGATGGATGGCCACGCCGCCGGCGCGCAGGCTGTCGATGTAGCTCTGCGGCAGGGAGTGGCTGCCGACGCCATCGAACAGCACGCACACCCGCACACCGGCGGCCGCGCGTTGCAGCAGGATCTTCTGCAGGCGGCGACCCAGCTGGTCGTCGTGGATGACGAAGAACTGCACCAGCAGGCAGTGTTCGGCCGCTTCCATGGCCGCCAGCATCACCGCGAACGCGGCCTCGCCGTCGATCAGCAGGCGTAGTTGATGACCCGTGCGAAAGGGGCGGCCCTGCAGGGCGCTGATCGCGCTGAAGCGTGCGCAGGCCGGTTCGACCGGCAGCGGTTCTGCGAGATGGCTCGGCAGCGGGCGCGAGGGCAGGGTCGAATGTCCGGCGTGATAGCCGAGGAAGCGACTCGAGCCGAGATACAGATAGGGCAGAAGGGTGAGGTAAGGCAGCAACAGCAGGCCCAGTGCCCAGCCGATGGCTCCCTGCGGCGTGCGCGTGTGGGTCACCGCATGCATGGCTGCGAGCAGGCCCAGCAGATGGAGCAGGGCGATGCACGTGGTGAGGACAGTGGTGGTCAATCTGACGGACTCCGCTCAGGCACCTCGCAGCCGTTCGGCCAGCTGTCGTGCCTGCTGGCGAATTTCCGGAATGGCGGTGGATTCCCACAGGGTACCGCGCAACAGGCTGCCGATGGCGAACAGGTGCGGCCATGGGGTTCCGTCGCGCAACAGGCTGCCGTCCACCGTGGTCATCAGGCCAAGTCCGAGCGGGTCGGGGGTGACGTGGGCGTTGGTCAGCAACTGGCTGATCAGGCGATGCCCGCTAGGCCGCACGTCGGTATCCAGGCCGGTGGCCTGGATCACCAGTTCGGCGTCGAGTTGCTCCGGCATCGCGGCGCTGCCGACGGTCAGTTGCAGCCCGCCATCGGTGGCGTCCACCGCGCGAACGCGTCCACGCCGGCGCCGCAAACGGCCATCCCGCTCCAGTGCCGAAACCTGTTCCAGCAACTGTGGCGGCATGCGGTGACGGGCACGCTGCCAGGCCCAGTTGGCGTGGCGCAGGAATCGCGCGCGCTGCGCCAGCGGCAGTTCACGCCACAGACTCGGGGAATGGGGCCGCAAGCCGTCGATCACCGTGCGCCAGTCCGGCTCCTGTGCCATCGCCTCGCGCAGCAGACGCATCCACTGGCATACATCGGGTGCGTCGTGCATGGCCTCGATCAGCTCGGCGCCATCGTCGGCTGGTGCGGCGGCATGGCGCAGATGGACTTCCGGCAGCAGACCGTGGCGCGAGAGGGCGGTGAAGGTGGTTTGCGGCCAGCGTTCTGCCAGCTCGAGCAACACGTCGGCGGCGGTAAGCCCCATGCCGATCACCACCACCTTTCGCGGCGCGTCGCGGAACGGGTCCGGGTCGTTCAGGAATTTCCATGGGTCGATCACATAGCGACCGCTTTCCAGCGCCGTTGCACTGACGCCAGCCAGTGGCCGCGGCGGCAATGCACCCAACGCCAGTACGGCGGCATCGGCCTGATGGCAATCCTCGCCATGCATGACCGAAATACCATCGCGCTCGGGTACCAGGGCATCGACGGCAAACGGAATCACGTGCACGTCATGTCCATGCGTCTTGCCCCGCGCCAGTGCACCGCTCACTTCCTGCTCGAGATAGTCGCCATACCAGCTGCGCGGCAGGAAATCGGTGCCGCCAGTCTGCGGCGCCCGTCGTTGGGCGAACTCGAGGAAGCCATGCCGCTGGCCGCCGAACAGGCCCATGGAGGCGGCCCGCACGTTCAACAAATGACGCGACGAACCCGTGCTGTACGCGACCCCGCGCGCCTGCGTTTGACCACCGGTATACCAATCCACGTGCAACGGCGTTGGCGTGGGCCGCTCAAGCAGTTCGCACAGCAGGGTGGCAGCCGCCGCCCCACCGCCGATGATGGCTATCCTTCTGCGCATGCAAGGCCCTGGACGTGTGTGGAAAGGGATCAGCGTTGTGCGCGCGGACGGGCGCGGAATACCGGCTGCAGCAACACGCAGACCGGCTGTGGCGGGGGCAGGCTGGCCAACCATGGCCCCGATTGCCCCCAACCTGACTGGAGCTGCCGCGCCGCCGTGCGCAATGCCTTCATTAGACGCAGATAGCTGCCCATGCCTGAAACCCGATGAACGACTGACAATGAGTGGATCACGGCTCTGGTTAAACCCGTGTGAGCCGAACCTGGTCGCGGGAGCGACCTCGACGCACACCCGCCCAGCGGTCGCCGGCGGGCGTGTGTTGACCTCGAAGCCTGCTGCCGAAGCTTACTGATTGAGGCGAAAGTTCACCGGTACGCGGGCCCACGCGCGCACGGCATGCCCGTTGACCATGGCTGGCTGGAAGCGCCAGCCGGCCAGCACCTGTTGTTGCGCGCTGCGATCCAGCAAGGCATAGCCGCTGCCGTGTTCCACGGTGACCTGCCGCGGCGCGCCGGTCTCGTCGACCAGTACGCGCAGCAGGACAGCGCCGTGCATGCGTTGGCGCAGCGCCTGAATCGGAAATTGCAGGGGCGCCAGCCGATAGGCGAGGCTGGCCTCGACCGCGGCCACGGGTTCGGCGCTGCCCGTGCTGTCTGAGCCTGGCAGCAGGCTCGGGGCAGCGGCAGGGGGTGCGGTGACCGCGCCCTCCTCGGTGGTAACCCGTATCGGCGCGGCGACGGGCCTGGGCACCTGCTGGACGCGAGGCAGCACCGGCGGATGAAGCAGTGGCTTGAGCTCGATCGGTGCCGGCGGCGGTAGGTCCGGCGGCGGTTTGATGAGGCGGATCAACTGCACCGGCGTGAGCCGGCGGATCGCCGCCACCTGTGTCGGGGTAATCGGCTGCGTGGCAATCAGCAGGACGGAGAGGTTGATCGCGATCGCAGCACTGATGCTGGCGATGCGTGCGGGGTCGAGGTGGGGGCGATGAGCAACGGCCAGGCTTGCGGACGACATGGGCGACCTCCTGACAACAGTGGGGTTGTAGCGCCAGTCGCACTGCCTGCGCAGGGGGATCGCGCTGTCGCAACCCCAGCGTATGCCCGGACGATGAACATGCGCAAGCAGACGGCTGGAAGGCCATATGCGGACAAGGCATACGGCCGGTCGCCGGCTGCTCGCTTGCATGATCGGGCGGTTAGTCATGCAGTCCCCTGTGCAGGGTGAAAATCCGGGTTCACGCGCCAGCCGGCTCCTGCAACAATCGAGCGCCGGCGCTGGGCTCGCATGCGCGGACAAGGCGATGGGCAGGATGGGAAAGTGGGCAGGCGTCATGATGCTGGCGGGCGCGGGGCTGCTGCTGGGTCAGCCGGCTCACGCGGGTAAGGTGTCCTGCAAGATGCGATTCGAGCTGTCGGGGTGGTCGGTGTTCTACAAGACCGCCAGCGGCAGCGGCACGGTTCACTGCAGCAACGGGCAGACCCTGCACGTGAAATTGCGCGCCAAGGGCGGCGGCCTGACCTTCGACAAGACCCGGATCACCGACGGTATCGGCAAGTTCACTGGCGTTGGCAATATCCGTGACGTACGTGGGCACTACGCCAATGCCGAGGCGCATGCAGGCGCGGAGCGCTCGGCGGACGCGCAGGTGCTGACCAAGGGCAATGTTTCGCTGGCGCTCAGCGGCAAGTGCAGCGGCTGGGATCTCGGCATCGCGTTCGGCGCATTCATCATCGAGTAAATGCAGCGCTGACGCCGTTGGCGCCAGGTCGATCATGCACAGAAGTATGCAATCGGCGAGGCGCCCGTTAATGTATGGGCGGGCGTTTTCCGCCCGTCAGGAGTCAACCCGATGACCGTCACCACCAGTGCGGCGATTCCGCGCTACAGCTTCGGCGACGAGCTTGCCAGCAGCGTCATCCATGGCATCGGCATTGTGTTGAGCATTGCCGGGCTGGCCGTGCTGGTGGCATTCGCGGCGTTGCATGGCAACGCGCTGACAGTGGTGGCCTGCGCGGTGTTCGGCACCTCGCTGGTCTTGCTGTACACCGCCTCCACCTTGTATCACTCGGTGTCGCTGGTGGCTGCCAAACCGGCGTTGCGCACGCTCGATCATATTGCGATCTATGTGCTGATTGCCGGCACCTATACCCCGTTCACCCTGATTGCGTTGCCTGGTGCATGGGGCTGGAGCCTGTTCACGGCGGTATGGACACTCGCCCTGCTGGGCAGTGCGCTGGAACTCGGCCTGCTGCGGCGCTATCACAAGCTGGCGGTGCTGCTGTACGTTGGGATGGGCTGGATCGGCATGATCGCGTTCGAGCCGCTCAGCCGTCACTTGCAGGCCGGCGGCATAGCCTTGCTGATCGGCGGCGGACTGGCCTATACGCTGGGCGTGCCGTTCTACCTGTGGCGCAAACTGCCTTATCACCACACCTTGTGGCACGTGTTCGTGCTGGCTGGCAGCGTGCTGCATTTCCTGGCCGTGCTGCTGTATGTGATTCCTGCATCAGCATATTGAGCGGTTGTTGCACGCGCTGGCTCAGCCGAACAGGAAGGCCAGCCCGAACAGTCCCACCATCACGAACGAAAGCACCAGCTTGACCAGGGTGCCGAGCAGCAGGCCCAGCCAGGTGCCGATGCCGACGTGGGCCGAACGCAGCACGCTGGTACCCGATGCCAGTTCGCCTGCCAGTGCGCCCAGAAACGGCCCGAACAGCAAGCCGGCAATGCCGAAGAACATGCCGACCACGGTGCCCAGGCCGGCGCCCCACAAGGCGAGTTTGCTGGCGCCGACACGCCTGGCGCCCAGGGTGCCGGCGATAAAGTCGATGACCACGCCGATGGTGCCCAGGGCGCCGATGATCAGCAGCCACCACAAGCCGAGATGACGATAGCCATCCACCGCTGCGGCGAGCCAGATGCCACCAAACACCATCGGAATACCTGGCAGCGCCGGCAGGATCGAGCCAGCCAGACCGCCGACGATCAGCAGCGTGGCCAGCACGTAGAGCGCGATGTCGAGCATGTTGACTCCGGCAACGATGGACAGTGGCGAGTGTACGGGCCGCGGTGTAACGGCATTGCCTTCACCGCCAGCGTAGGGGCCCGTCCGCGAGCGGTGTTCTGGCTTTTGCCGCTACCAGGCATCAGGGAAAAGGCATCGCCCGCGAGCGGGCTCCTACCGTTCGACGAAGGCGCGTTCGATCACGTAGTCGCCGGGTTCGCGTGTGCGTGGCGAGGCCTTGAAACCGCGGCCGTCGAGCAGGGCGCTCAAGTCGTCCAGCATCAGCGGGCTGCCACACAGCATCACCCGGTCGGCCTCGGGATTCAGTGGCGGCAGGCCGATGGCTTCGCTCATCACGCCATCGGCGATGGCGTCGGTGATGCGGCCGCGGTGGCGGAACGGTTCGCGAGTCACCGTCGGGTAGTAGATAAATTTCTCGCGCACCATCTCGCCGAGATATTCGTGTTGCGGCAGCTCGTGTTCGAGATAGTCGGCGTAAGCCAGGTCGTTGATGTGGCGCACGCCATGCGCCAGCACGATCTTGTCGAAGCATTCGTAGGTGTGCGGGTCGCGAATGATGCTGAGGAAGGGCGCCAGCCCGGTGCCGGTGCCCAGCAGATAGAGGTTGCGGCCGGGCTTGAGGTCATTCAGCACCAGGGTGCCGGTAGGCTTGCGTGTGACCACCAGTGAATCGCCCGGCTTGAGGTGCTGCAGGCGCGAGGTCAGCGGCCCGTTGGGCACCTTGATCGAGAAGAACTCCAGGTGCTCTTCCCAGCTGGCGCTGGCAATGGAATAGGCGCGCATCAGCGGACGCCCCTCGGTTTCCAGTCCGATCATCACGAACTGGCCGCTGTCGAAGCGGAAGCCGGGATCGCGCGTGGTGCGAAAGCTGAAAAGCGTGTCGTTCCAGTGCTGCACGTCGATGACGCGCTCGGTTGCCATTGCCACCATGGTGGGTTGTCTCGTGTGGTTGTGGGGCCTGGGCTGCCCGGGAAAACTTTTTGCGCGGCGGGTCATTGCCGGCGCAGGTGATGTGGCGCGAACGCGCGGCGAACACCGGGAATGACCGCGGCGACGACAACCAAGGATACGCGAGCGAGCCCCGAGATGCCCGTGTTGCATGGCCTGCGGGGCATTTTGACGCGGCTGACGACGCGTGGCCATCTGCAGAATGTGGGCCGGATGACGGCGCTCGCGTACCATGCGCGACTGAAGCACTTCGGGATGCAGCAGGGCACATGATTCAAGACAGCAACATCGCCGGAGCCACCATTGGTGCGGCCATCGAGCCGGCCGACTGGCGGGTTTCGGTCGCGCCGATGATGGACTGGACCGATCGCCACTGCCGTTATTTTCATCGGCTGTTGTCGCCGCGGGCGCGGCTGTACACCGAGATGGTGACCAGCGCGGCGCTGGTGCGTGGCAAGCAGTTGCGTCTGCTCGAGCACAGCCAGCAGGAGCATCCGCTCGCCTTGCAGCTGGGCGGGAGCGATCCGCTGGAGCTGGCGCAAGCCGCGCGTGAGGGTGCCGCCGCGGGTTATGACGAGATCAACCTCAACGTGGGCTGCCCGTCGGACCGCGTTCAGGCCGGGCGTTTCGGTGCCTGTCTGATGCGCGAGCCGGAGTTGGTCGGCGACTGCGTCAAGGCGATGCGCGACGTGGTGGCGGTGCCGGTCACGGTGAAGTGCCGTATCGGCGTGGACGATCAGGACGACTACGCCGGCCTCCAGCACTTTACCGAGACCATGCTGGAGGCCGGCGTGCAGGTGCTGGTGGTGCACGCGCGCAAGGCGTGGCTGCAGGGTTTGTCGCCGAAGGAGAATCGCGACGTCCCGCCACTGGATTACGAGCGGGTATACCGGCTCAAGCGCGAATTTCCGCAGTTGGTGGTAGCGATCAATGGCGGGGTGACCACGGTCGAACAGGTACAGGCCCATCTGGCCCGCCTCGACGGCGTGATGCTGGGCCGGGCCGCGTATCACGACCCGTACCTGCTGGCGCAGGTGGAGCACGCCCTGTATGACGAGCCCTTGCCGCGCCGCGACGAGGTGCTGCATCGCATGCGCCCCTACGTGGAGGCGGAGCTGGCGCGAGGCACGGCACTCAAGCACATAAGTCGCCATTTGCTGGGGCTGTACCAGGGCGAGCCGGGCGCGCGCAGCTTTCGCCGGACGATCAGCGAGGGTGCGCATTTGCCGGGCGCGGGCTGGGCCTTGCTGGAGCGGGCGCTGGAGTCATGTCCGCTGGCGGCGTGACAGGCGTCCGCCATCCGGTCAGTATTCAGGCCTGATTGCCTAGGCTGTCGCTTTCAGATCGGTGACAGACGGGACCTTCACGCATGATTACGCATAAACGTTTCCTTACCGCCCTGTTGGCATGTTTGTTGGGTGGCCTGGCGCTGACGGCTGCGGCGCAGTCGGCCAAGCCGGCCGTCACGCTGGATCAGGCCGTGCTCAACGTGCAGCAGGAAACCGGCGGCAAGATACTGTCGGCGGAGTCACGTGGCGTTGGTCGCAGGCAGGAGTACCGCATCAAGGTGCTGACTCCCGATGGACATGTGAAGGTGATGGCGATTTCTTCCGAGGCGAGCAAGAATCCGTCATCGAACCAGTCAACCAAGAATCCGCCCGAAAAGAACCCGGGCGGCAAGGAGAGACACTGAAATGCGCATCTTGTTGGTGGAAGACGAGGCGCCGTTGCGCGAGACGCTGGCGGCACGCCTGAAACGGGACGGTTTTGCCGTCGATGCGGCGCAGGATGGCGAGGAAGGTATCTATCTGGGTCGCGAAGTGCCGTTCGACCTGGCGATCATCGATCTTGGCCTGCCCAAGATGTCCGGCATGGAGCTGATCAAGGCGCTGCGCGAGGCCGGTCAGCGCTATCCGATCCTGATCCTGACCGCGCGCGGCGGCTGGCAGGACAAGGTCGAGGGCCTCAAGCAGGGCGCCGACGATTACCTGGTCAAGCCGTTCCATGTCGAGGAACTGCTGGCGCGCATCAACGCGCTGGTGCGTCGTGCCAGCGGTTGGTCCAAGCCGATCCTGGCCTGCGGCATGATCAAGCTGGACACCACCGCGCAGACGGTGACGGTGGAAGGCAAGCTGGTCGACCTGACCAGCTACGAGTACAAGGTGCTGGAGTACCTGATGCTGCATGCCGGCGAGCTGGTTTCCAAGGCCGATCTGACCGAGCACATTTATCAGCAGGATTTCGACCGCGACTCCAACGTGCTCGAAGTGTTCATCGGCCGCTTGCGCCGCAAGCTGGACCCGGAAGGCACCCTGAAACCCATCGAGACGGTACGTGGACGCGGCTACCGCTTCGCCATCCCGCGTACCGATGGTGACGACGAGTGAGCTGACGCCGCCCCGCCGCCCGCTGTCCCTGGCGGCGCGTGCGGCGATCGCCACCGGCTTCGTGCTGGCCGGCTTTCTCGGCCTGGTCGGCTTGACCCTGTCGCAGGCGAACAAGGAGCGTGCGCTGAGTGGCCTCCACGACCGATTGCAGAATTTCGCGCTGGGCTACATCACCAACTTTGACGTCAACCGCTACGGCAAGCTGCTGCCGCCGGACTCGACCCCGGATCCGAACTTCCTGCGGCCCGGTTCGGGTCTCTACGCCGTGGCGTTGGGCGAGCACGGTTATCACTGGGAGTCGTCCTCGGCAGTAGGACGTGACTTCGGCTTCCTGCATCCGCTGCCGCCGGGGCAGCGGCAGTTTGTCGGCCCGATCGACACGCAGATGGGCCGGCTCTACTACTTCAGCTACGGCGTGACGCTGGACATGCCGGGCAACAAATCGGTGCCGCTCACCGTGATGGTGGCGCAGACCGAGGACCAGTTCGAAGTGGCCAATGCCGCCTTTCGCCATTCGCTGGTGATCTGGTTGTCGATCCTCGGCGTGATGCTGATCGTGCTGCAGTCGCTGCTGTTGCGCTGGAGTCTGACACCGCTGCGCACGGTCGCCAGCGACATGAGCCGGGTCGAAAGTGGCGACAGCGAGCAGTTGAGCCGCCAGTACCCGCTGGAGCTGATCGGGCTGACCGAGCGCATCAATGCCTTCATCACCAACGAGCGCGAACAGCGCACCCGCTACCGGCACACCCTGGCCGACCTGGCGCATAGCCTGAAGACACCACTGGCGGTGATCCGCTCGCAACTGGAATCGACGGCCGAAGACGAACCCGCTCGCCGCAACAACGTGCTCGACCAGGTGCGTCGGATGAATGAGCTGGTCGCCTACCAGTTGTCCCGCGCCGCCACATCCGGGCGGCAGACCTTTGCCAGCGCGGTGCCGATCGCGGGCCATGCCGAGGATCTGGTGCAGAGTCTGGAGAAGGTCTATGCCGCCAAGAACGTGCTGTGCGAGTTCGACATCGAGGACGGGGCCGTGTTCTACGGCGAACAGGGTGACCTGCTGGAGCTGATGGGCAACCTGCTCGAGAATGCCTTCAAGTGGGCGGGCCACGGTGTCTTGCTGGTGGTCAAGATGCAACCGCAGACCGGCAAGCAGCGGCCAGGATTGCGCCTGAGTGTGGAAGACGACGGCCCGGGTATTGCCGAGGACAAGATCGAGAAGGTGCTGCAACGCGGTGTGCGCGGTGACGAGCGGGTCCAGGGCCACGGCATCGGGCTGTCGATCGTGCAGGACATCGTTCACGCGTATCAGGGTGAGCTGGTGGTCGATCGCTCGCCCGAGCTCGGTGGTGCGCGCTTCAGCGTGAGGCTGGCAGCCAGCTGAGTCGTCAACGTGGCCGATCGTCAGCGGGGGCGGCAGAAGCCCACTGGTTCGGCGGCGTCAGCGGGCGAGGGACCGTAATACGCCTCAAGCAGCTCGGCGACAGCCGGTTCCATCTCGCGCAACAAGGCGGGCTGCGAGTAGTGCAGTTCGCTCACCACGGCGAAATATTCGCCGACGCTGTTCGCCGCGTGCGGGTTCATCGGGATGACCTGACTTGCTGCGGGCGCGTTGACCAGCCGGGCGTAGGCCGCCTGGAATTGCTCTGTCCAGCGCCATCGTGGAATATCCCGCAGCGGCGGTACACCGTCGGGTGGGCCATCAAGGATGTCCAGCTTGTGCGCTATTTCGTGCACGACCACGTTGTAACCGTCCCAGGGCTGCTCCAGGTCCAGTTGCACATCGGCGAGCGACAATACCAGCGGTCCGTGCTCCCACGCTTCGCCGACAGGCTCCTCGCCACCTTCGGTGACCACGCCGGTGCATTCATCCTGGTGACTGCGGCGAACCTTGAACTCACCCGGGTAGATCAGCACCTCGCGCCAGCCGCGCAGGCTCGAAGGCCCTTGCTGCAAGACCGGCAGGCAAGCCTGCATGGCGATCAGCAGACGCCAGTAGTCATCCAGCACCGCGCCGGCCAGGGCGTGGAATTGCTTGCGTGTCAGGAAAAGTGTTGCCAGTTGCCGAAGCTGGTTTTGCCGTTCGCAATCCAGCCGTCGCGCCAGCGGGCAGGCGGCGAGTGCGCGCCGCCACAGGCGGTCGGGAACGGGCATGGGGTCAAACCGGGCTCGCAGCGATTGCCACTTTGGCCACTGCATCGCGCGCAACGCTTACTGGATCGATCCGGGCAACAGCGATTGCCAGCCCAGGTGCGGCCGACGGGTAGGTGTCGGTGCAGGTGAGGTCGTTCCGGAATGCTCGTTGCTGCCACTGCCAGAGGGGCTGCCGCTGCTGTCACTGCTGCTTGAACTGCTGGGGGACGACTCATGGCTCAGTCCCAGTGCGTCGCCGCCACTACCCGCATTGCTCTCGCGCGTGGGCGCACTGTCCATCGCGGCATGCGTCGAGGTGTTGAGATCCTGGGCATCAAGACTAGCCGCTGTCGCACTGCCCAGGCCGACAATGCATACCGCACAACCGATAAGCCAATGGGTGGCACGCATGGTGTGATCCAACTCCCCGGATCTGCTAGCTAAGGCGATGATCGTCGCAGAAACCCGCGCACCGTGCCAGTGCTGCCTGGTGAGTGCATGAGACGGCCCCGTTATCCGTTCTCCTGCGCAGCGACGTTCAGGCGGGCTAAAATCGACAGATGGCAAACCCGTCCTGCATTTCGTTGTTCGATCGCCCAGCGCCATGGCCCGCTGCCGTGGCGGGGCACAGTTGATGCAGCCCCTGCAATTGCTGGCCTTGCTCGCCTCGGGCCAGCCGGTTTCCGGTGCCGGGTTGGCGCTGCAAGCGGGGGTGACGCGTGCGGCAATCTGGAAGCAGGTCGAAGGTCTGCGCGCTCGTGGAGTACCGATCGAGGCGAACGGAGCGGCGGGCTACCAGTTGCCTTGGCCTCTGCAGATGCTCGACGCCGAGCGCATCCGTGCGGCGCTGCCTGCTGATCTGGCCCGTTCGCTGGGGGCGTTGGAAATATATGGCGAACTCGACTCCACCTCCAGTGAGTTGCAACGCCGCGGTCTGGCCGCACGCGACCTCAGCGTCGTGCTTGCCGAGACCCAGGCCGCCGGGCGCGGTCGTCGGGGGCGCGTCTGGTTGTCGCCGCCGGGCCTGAATCTGTACCTGTCCTGCCTGAAGCGCTTCGACGCGGGTTTTGCCGCGCTCAGCGGGTTGTCGCTGGCGATCGGGGTGATCGTGCTGCGCGCGCTGAAGGATCTCGGCATGGCTGGCGCTGGCCTGAAGTGGCCGAACGATGTGCTCGCTGTGCAGGGCGAGGCGGGTACGGGCAAGTTGGCGGGCATTCTGGTCGAACTGAGCGGTGAATATCAGGGGCCGTGCGCGGCAATCATCGGCATCGGCCTGAATTTGCGGCTGACTCCGGCGCTGCGTGAGCAGGCGGGTCAACCCGCGTGTGACCTCGCCACCCTGGCAGGAGGAACCCCACCCGACCGCAATCGGGTGGCGGCGTCACTGATCGCAGCCCTGGTGGAGGGGCTGCAGCAATTTGATCGGCGCGGCTTCGCCGCTTTTGTTGACGACTATGCGCAGGGCGATCTGCTGCGCGACCAGCCCCTGTTGTTGAGCGGCGCGCTCGGCGCGTTCGAGGGTGTGGGTGCTGGCGTGGACGAGCGCGGTGCGCTGCAGGTCCGCGTGGCCGATGGCAGCCTGCGTCGTATCGACAGCGCGGATGTCACGGTGCGTCGCGCATGAGACTGTTGCTGGATATGGGCAATACCCGCATCAAGTGGGCGCTGCAAGGCCACTCGTCCGTCTGGCTGGCACGAGGTGCGATGGAATGGCATGAGGCTGGTACAGCCCGCGGCCTGACCGAAGCCTGGATGGATCTGCCGCATCCCGCGGCCGTTTTCGCTGCCTCGGTCGTCGATTCAGAGCGTGAGGCGGCAGTCGCTGCGGTGGTGGAGCAACTTTACGGCTGCGCACCGATCTGGTTGCGCACGCCCGCTACCGCCTGCGGCGTACGCAACGCCTATGCGGAGCCGCATCGGCTCGGCGTCGATCGCTTCCTCGCCATGGTGGCAGCCAGAGCCGAAGGCATGGCGCCTTGCGTGCTGGCCAGTGCCGGCACGGCGCTCACACTCGATGCCTTGGCTGCTGATGGGCAGCATCTGGGCGGCTTGATTGCCCCCGGCGCCCGTTTGATGCAGCAGTCCCTGCTGGGCGCCACCGCACGGGTGCGGCCGGAGCAACCTGGCCAAATTGTTGATCTGGCCGACAACACGGCTGACGCCGTGATGTCGGGTTGCTGGCAGGCACTGGCGGCACTGGTGGAGCGATTCGCTGCCCGCGCCGCGCCGTTTCTCGGCGCTTCCCCGACGCTGATTCTCGATGGTGGTGACGCCGAGCGGTTGCTGCCGTTGTTGTCGTTGCCAGCCCACATGGGCGTCGATGGTGTGCTGCGTGGTCTGGCGGTGTGGGCAAGCACGCAGATGGCACCATCGTCCTCGGTCTAGAATGAGGCTTGTCGCGAGGTGGTGAGGTCGGGATGTTCCTGCGTCTGCTGTTTGTCCTTCTGAGTGCGCTCAATATCGCCGTCGGCGCGTGGTTGTTGCTGGGCCAGCCGTATGCGCGAGGAGGCAGTCCCACCGATGCTGGCGTGCCGGAACTGCGTCTGCTGTCGGAGATGCCGGAGTCAGGCATGGCCGCCGCGGTTGCCGACAACACGCTCACCACGAGCCCGGCGCCCGCAGGTTCGCCGGATAACCTCTGTCTAACTCTCGGCCCATTCACCACCCCGCAGGATCTGCGCAATGCTCGCCAAGCCCTGGCCAGCCAGGTCAGCCGCATGCGCTCGCGTCAGGAGCAGACCACGCAGACCAGTGGCTGGTGGGTCTACCTGCCTGCGGCGGGCAGTCGGGCGCAGGCGCTGGAGATCGCGCGCAAGCTTGGCCAGCACAATATCCTCGATTATTTCGTGGTCAGCTCCGGCGAGCAGTCCAATACCATTTCGCTCGGCCTGTTCAAGGACCCGGCCAACGCGCGCAAGCGTCGTGACGAGGTCGTCGCTGCGGGCTTCGCGGCACGCATGGTGGAGCGTGGTGAAACCGTGCCGGAATACTGGCTTGACCTGGTGGTGACCAACGGCAGCCGCTTTGATTGGCACGATCGGATCAGGACCAGTGGTGTTGGTTCGCACAGCACCGGTTGTTTTTGAGCACATGCCGCTGCAGGCCTGCTAGAATTGCCCGCCTTCGCCGGCATAGCTCAGTTGGTAGAGCAACTGATTTGTAATCAGTAGGTCCCGGGTTCGACTCCTGGTGCCGGCACCATAAATCAATGACTTGCCTGACGAGAACAGCAGCAGGTGATCCACTTTCCTGAGTCTGTTCCACTATTCGGCCACTTCAGACCGCCCAGGCGGACTTCGTAGTGGGCGGATGCGGCGGGCTCAAAATCCGCTTCTGACGGCACTCTTCAACATGATGGCGATTCCTTCGTCCTGTCCCGTGTTGATATGGCTGCAAAGTGGTTGCCCGCCTCGGTCGACGGGGCAAGTCAGTCATGAAACCAGTGATGTGCTGAGTTCTTCCTGGCTATCATTTGGTTCGTTTCGCCTTTCGATCTCAACCGGCGAGCCACTTGTGCAAGGGATCCATCGTATGTCGTCTGCGGATCCAGCCCCATCTCCTGACAAGTGATCTTGAGCGGAATCGGTGGCAGAGGAGTGCACTGTGACGGTGGCTCCCACGCGCCCAGACTGTCGTCCATGATCCGGCTGTAGTGGGGATCGGCGCGAAACATTTGTCGAAAGTCCTTCCAGCGATGCGGCATTGTTGTTGTCTCCTGTCAGTGGCTAATCCTATCCCCGCCTCCGATCGGTACGGTTCACCTTTGGATTGGAACCCACGGGCCGGAGGGTTTTGCGCATGTGCAAGGCACATCGTGACAACCGAGCCCATGAACGGCGGAGCGTTGATGCCCTGCCGCCCGCTCAATCAACATCAACCGGCATGCGTTCCTGTGTTCGACGTTTTCGACGCGCGAGCTTCCTGATTGAGGAATATGGAATTGATGTCTACCTCGTCCTTCATCGAGACGCCGAGCTTGGTGCCGCTGTCGCTCAAGCTGAAGCTGCCATTGGGGAGCGGCTGTACGTTGAATCGCTCGATGCCAAGGGTGCGATGCGCAACGGTTATGCGCTCGTCCTTGTCGAGGCGGATCGCGTTCAAATCACGGAACTTGTTCTCCAGCACCACTGCGGTCACGCCCTGCGGGTTAGGCAGCCAGTCGATCTGCCAGAAGTAGTGTTGGTAATTGGCGCGACCATCGGTGTTCCAAATGCTGCCGCCGGTGCCCGGCTCGTCGATGGCCAGGTAGACCGCGTGACCCGTCTTGATGTTGAACAGGGCGAAATCATCGCTGGTGACCTTGCCCTGCGCGATCTTGAAGAGCCCCTTGATTCCCTCGATGGGGTCGTGGCGTTCGGCCTGGCTGACGTACCGCTTTAGCAGCACGTAGCTGGTCGCCCCGACGGAACCGCGCTGGTACGACGCCAGCATGTACTGCGGTGGCAATGCTTGCGTCACCACGGGTCGACCGTACTCGTAGTCGAAGATCGCGGTGTCACGGGCCATGACGATGCCCTTGCTCGTCGGGATAAGGATCCTGCCGCTGATCGTTGCTCCGTCGACGGACGTAAAGTGCTGACCGGTTGGATCAACGAAGAGGTTTCCGACCGTGATCGGCGGCAACGTGCTGTGGGTGTTGGTGAAGCGGACGTCGAACTTACCGGGTGCCACACTGACCAGATAGGTCACGTCCCCCCACTGGCTGTCACCGTCCCACTGGACGATCCGGCCTTCGGAATCGATCATGGACTTGCCGTCGGCAATGAATCCGTCCGGTCGCCATTCGAAAAGGGTTGGGCCGCCCTGGGCGTGGCGCGCATTCACCGCGGTCAGGAGCGCCGCAGCTGAGCTCGTATTCGCGCCTGTCAGCGCGGAACCCGTTTGCCCCGTAAACGTCGGCACCGTGGCGGGCACTTGCGAGGCTTGGGGTTGAGCGACCGTGGTTCCCGCGCCGGGTGATGGCGCGGTCTGGCCAGTGGATGGTAACGCCCCCAAAGCCAAATGGACGCGCTGGGCTGGCGTCAGACCGCCAGCTTCGGACATAGCCTGCGCATCGGCAGCCCGCGCTTGCATCTGGCGATACTGCTGCAACACCGCTTCTTCGCGCTCGGTTGTGAGCGTCAACCCGCGCGCCTTGTAGGCCGCCTGAAGGTGTTCGACCAATTGCTGCTCCTTCGCATTCTGCGGGCCATCGGCAAACGCATTTGCGGCCATGGCCAAACCAGCGAACAGCACTACCCATTGCATTTTTCCAAGGTGCATCGGTTTCTCCTTGTGAGGTCATCCAGCATCGTTCGGTCGTTCCGAGGAGGACTGACTACAGCCGGCCTTGAGATTGAAAACGGCCGGGGTTTGACCCGACCGTCGAGGTCACATCGCTCAATCGCCCGGGAAGCTGCCTCCGCCCATCCAGGTGCTGTAATCAATGCCGTACGGGTTGCCGGCGACATCCAGGCCCGAATTCGTCGAGCCGACCACCGGCAGGCCGCTCGCCGGATTGATGGTCGGCAACATGTCGTGCGAGCCGAACAGCGACGAGAACACCCCGCCACACCCTTCGAATAGATCGTTCATGGCTTTCTCCTTGACTGTTACCTGCGCGTTTCCGCAGGCCTCTGCATCCAAGCACGACGTTTCAGCTCCCAAAGTTAGGTAATGTTTTGAACTATGCCGTCGAGCAACGATTCATCCGATCCTGCGATCCGTGTCTGGCCGGCGCGGACTGGGCAGATTGAGAGGTGGTCGTCCATGTCAGCGGGATTTGAGTAGCTGATGCTAAGGAACTCTTAGTATGCAGGCAACCTGTCGCCGTCGATGCTGCCGTGGGTCGCAGCGGAAATGGGTCGACAGGTGGCACGCGGAGGCAAAAAAGAAGCGGTCATCGCGGCGCGACTGCGAGCAGCCCGATTGGAAGCTGGCCTGTCTCAGCGAGAGTTGGGCGTACAGGCTGGCATGGATCCGTCTGTGGCCTCGCCGCGAGTCAACCAGTACGAGCGCGGCAAGCACACACCTGATACCGGCACGCTCCTTCGGCTGGGTCAGGTGCTTGGCGTACCCGTTCCCTACTTCTTTGCTGACGACGATGATCTGGCCATGCTCATCGTCGCGTTTCATCGTATGTCTGCGACATCGCGGCGACGCCTGCTCGCGTTGGCTTCACGTTCGGAGCAGGCCCGGGCATAGCGCTCGGTGAGTCTCAAGATAGCGGGATTTTCGATAACCGTTGGGCAATCTCTCAACGCCCTGCGGTGCGCTCCCTAGCCGTGCTCCTCCTCGGCCGCCTCGGCGGCCTGACGATTGATCCAGCGCACCAAGCCTACGATAGGCGCGACAAAATCGCGGCGCGCGCCTGGCTTCGGACAAATAGCCGGCATACGCTGAGCTGTACTGCCCTGTCGTGCGTGCTACGATCCGCCAAGGCGTCGACCGACGCCCGCTGCTCACCGATGGCAAACCCTCACGGGACGGTTTCCACCTAACCATTCCTGATTCCCCTCTGCGGGTGAATCTGGGCAGTGAGCACCTGGCGTTCGCCCTCAGCAGCGAGGAGTCAGTATGCGCTTCATTCCCACCACTACCGCCAAGGTCGAATCCCTGAAGAAGCAGGCCAAGCACCTGCAACGCAACGGGGGCGGCAAATACGCGGATCTCCTGGGCCGAGTCGCCCGCACGGCCGGCTACGAGCATTGGCACCACGTCACCCTGTGCCTGCGCGAAACCGAAGGCATCCAGCAAGATCGAGGTCTAGCCCCCACGATTGAAAACATCCTGCGTGCCGAACGTGACGGCCAAGTTGCCATCATCGGCACCGGTGCGGAGGCTTCGAGCACGCAGCCATTCATGCTGTTCTCCACTGGCATCGGCGACGCATGGCTGCTGGATCCAGTCCGACACCAAGCATGTTGCCTGATGTGGCGTGGCGAGCGGCAATCGCCGACGATCCGCGACATGCCCGAGCGGCTGGAAATCGAATGGGAGGGTTCCTTCGAATTGCGCGGCTCGTTCTTCGAGGTCGACCTGGAGCACCCGGTCATCGGTCACCGCGCAATCGCCGGTTACCCACTCGACCAACTGCGCGACTTTCTGCTTCCCATCCAACCGGCAGAAGAGGGAATCCGACAAGTGATCGGTCAGGAAGATGCCGTGTACCTGACAGACGACGTGATCGTCCAGCTGACAAAGGATGGGTGGAGGCCCGAGCAACTCGCCGCCGCAGCACGCCAGGGCGCGCGCTATTCGCCGGCGCGCAACACAGTGCTGTTCCCGCAAATGCGCGAGCCGAAGTTCTAACCAGGTTTCGGGCTACCCATACCACCCGTGCACGACCCACGCGTCGTGTACGGGCTCTCCTGCCGTAACGTGTGTCGCGGCTGGAATGCAAAACCGCACCGAACTTTGCGCGCCGTAATGTCGTGTTTACTCCTGAAAGGACCCGGCTGATCTACCGGGCCCCCATCCTCTTCCAGGAGCGAACCCATGCTTGACCTGCCCACCTTCAACGCTGCTCTTGCGTCCGCCGGTAGCCAGCCAGTCACCGCCGACTTGCTGGCCCTGCTCACCCAGACCATCAACGCCGCCGCACTGGAAGGGCTGATCTTCGACGCGCAACGCGGCGCGGCCTTGGCCAAGGCAACCCTGCGCCATCACGGTGCCTGTCTACGCATCGTGCATTGCCTGCACAAGCTCGATTACCCGAGCGCCTCGCTCGCCGACGCATCCCGCCTGCTCGGTGCACAGGGCGAGGAACGGCTGCGGGCCGCGCTGGTCGGCGCGCGGCAAGGTGCAGCAGGCCCGCTCGCCCAGCTTGCCGTGTGGATGCTGCCGACGGTGCCGGGCCGAGTGGCCGCGCCGGCGGCACCGTCACCCGCCACTGTCTCCACTCCCTCGCGAAAGACCGTACCGGTCACCTATGCATCGCACCTACGGTTGGCCGCAGCAGTGTCGCCCGTATCGACGACGCCCTTGTCCACCACGCAGGTCAATGACAGTGCGCCACTCACCTTTCGGCGTGCACGACAGGTCAAGGTCTACGGCACGAAAGCCGGCTTGACGCTCGTCGCCGACCAGACGCGTGCCGGACAAGCCACGGTCTGCATCGAAGCGGCGGCCGCCAAGCCAGATGTTGCTCGTGGCTATGACTGGTCGACCAAGTTGCGCTTTCAGCTCACGCTCGGCGAGCTGCAGCTTGTCACCGCCTTACTGTTTTCCTGTCTGCCCACTGTGCGTTTCCAACACCCCGGCGGCAAGTGGCTGCAGCTCACCATGCAGGAGCCGCGTAGCCGCCATGCCGGCCTGATTCGTGTGGCGCTGGGCGAAGACGACGCACAAGGCAAGCGCGTTCACGCCGTGGCCATCGATCCACACACCTTGGGCGAGGTCATGGGCCTGTTCCTGCACCAGTGCGCCCTCGCCCTGGGCACCGCGGAAAACACGGTGTTGCACATCATCCGGTGCGTGGCCGAGGCCCACAGCCTGCGTTCCGGGGAGATCCGGAGTGGCTATATCGGCCTTGCCGCGCTGCCCATGAATGGAGGTGCCACCGCCAACGGTGCCTCAGCAACCCACCCGAGCCAGTCCTGACCATTGCTTTGCGCAACGGAGTCGTCTTCAACATGCACATCCGCAACGCTTGCTCGCACCGAGTCGTCCTTCGCACGCTGCATTTCCTCGTAGGGGCATCCATCATCGGCTGTTGGATCTGGGCGACCGACGAAGTCGGCCGACATGTCGTGGCGTTCCTGACAGCCATCGGTGCCGCGTCGCCGCCGTCATGGCAAGCGGGCACATCGACCGTCATCGTGCGCGGCGACATCTTCCTAAAGCGTATGCTGTTGGGTGGCGCGACGGTCGTCTTGAGCCTTGCAGCGCTTTATTCGGCTGTCCGGCTATGTCTGGCCGTGGGGTCGCTGGTTTTCGAAATGATCGGCCCAACACTGGAGCGGCCTCGTAGCCTTGGTGAACGAAGCCGGCGGACTTGATCCAGGAGGGGGAAACGCACCCGCCCATCGCGTGGTCCCGGCGCACCGAACGAAAGGTGCAGATTCGAAAGAGCGTCAAACGGCGTTGCCATGCAGCCTGCACGGAATTCCCCCAAACCAAAGGTGTAGATTCTCCGGCGCACGGTGAAATGGTCCCCTTGCGCCGGAGAATCTGCACCTTTGGAAAACTAATAACGCTGCAAACTGGCACCACACCAATATCTATCCGGCACGCGAATCTGCACCTTTCAATTCGCGAGACCATCGCCTGTGGGTTGGCTGCTGCCATCCCGTACGAGCGCGTCGGTGCCATGCCGCCCTGGTGCTTTCAGCGCTCAACACTTCGCAGTTCTCCGCAGCTCTCGCCGAACCGCAGGAGGTCCTATGGTGGGGGCGACCACGGATCCCACGATAGATAGACTTCTTGGGTAGCGTGCATTTGAAGCGCCCCGAAACTGGTGCGCTGGCAAGAGGTGTGAGGGCCAAGCGAGGAGCGAAGATTTCGCGTATGCAGCACCATGCGGCCCAGCGGCCGGGCTAGCTACGACGGATATCGAACAGGTGCTGGATCGTGAGCATGGAACCTACGCGTCTGGTAGCAGCGATGTCATAGATAGCCTGTGGTCAGCACGGGTGGCGATGAATGAAACGGATAGCTATGCCGATGCGGTGCGCCGCGCGATTGCTTTCGGAGGCGATACGGATCTCACAACCTCCGTAACGGGTGGCATCGCTGGACTCCGATATGGCATGTATGGCATTCCGGATGCGTGGCGCGAACAGCTACGCGGCAAAGAGAAGATAGACGACCGCCTCGTTGTGCTCCTGATCCACGCAACACCACGCCAAACCGCCTGGATCAGCAAGGCACGCAGCAGTCGCACCGACCCTTTGCGTATCGGCACCATTGATCTGGCACACGGTGGCAAGATCGGCATCACCTTCTGCCCGGGCAAGAAGCAGCCATTTGCGGACACGGGGGCGTGGAATCGCAATCTTGACACCGATCTCGACGCCATCAAGGCTTGGGGGTGCGACGCATCTGGTGACGCTGATTGCACCTTGGGAGTTTGTCGACCTCAATGTCATCGCGCTACCCAAGCGGGCCGAGGCACATGGACTGATCTGGCATCACGCCCCGATTCTGGATGGTCATGCACCCGACATCCTGCCAAAGGGGTTCACCTCAGAGGAGTGGTTCGAGGGCAAGTGGCCGGTCATTCTGCCCCAACTTCATGCAGCACTCGATCGCGGCGAAAGTGTGGTCGTGCATTGCAAAGGCGGTCTGGGGCGGGCCGGCACCGTAGCCGCGCTGTTGTTGGCTTGTCGCGACCCGTCACTGCCATGCGATGAAGTGCTCAAGCGCGTACGCACAGCACGACCCAATGCGATCGAAACAGTCGTTCAGGATCGCTATCTGGCGAGGCACTTATCGGGATAGGCCGCTTTCCACGTACTGAAGATGAGCGCTCAAATTTCAAACCACCTTCACATGGTAAGGCGCAGCGTTCGTTTGTTGCGTCTGGCAACTCACTGTTGGAGACGGTCACATGATTATTTCTCGCAGACGACTATTTTCGATGCTTGGTTCACTGGCGCTCGCACTGGCCATCACTGGTGCCGCCGTGGCCCAGGACAGCACGCCCGCAAGCGGCATGGACAAGATGGGTGCCATGCACTCGGACATGAAGGGTATGCACGGCAACATGATGGGCATGCACAAGATGCCGGCGACCGTGACGGCAGCGGATGCGAAGACCGGCATGGTCGAGGTGACGACCGAAGGCATGGCCTTGAAGGTGCATTTCCCGCCGGCCGCCATGGCCAGCCTGAAAGCCGGTGACAAGATCACCTTGCACATGGGCTTCAGCAAGCCGTGAGCGCCCTGAACCTTGCTCCAGAGTTGAGGGGGTGGGATCACGGGGGTAAGCTTGCCCCATGACCCTCTCGCTTCGCCTGCTCGCCCGTTCACGTCGCCTCCGGGCGCTGGGCGTGCTGGCGTGGCTGATGCTGGTCATCAACTCATTGGCCGCCGCACCGATGGGCATGACGGGAATGCCTCATTCCCATCCCATGCAGACGACGGTCGCGGCGGCCAGTGAACACTGTCATCACCACGTGGCCGTCAAGGGATCCCGATCCTGTTGCGACGATCAGGCCGGTTGCTGCGGGGGCATGACGGGTCATGCTTGCAATTGTTCCGCGATGTGCAGTACCACGTTGCCACCCGCAACGGCTGTCGTCCTGGCCTCGGCCACGATTACTGCCAGCTACGCCATGCCACTGCCCAGCAGTGCGCCTTCGTTGAATACCGCCCCTCCATTGCGGCCACCGGCGGTCTGACTCTCCCTCGTTTTCGATGAGCTTTGCTGACAATCGTCGCGCGTCGACGATCGTCAGCAATCGGTTGTGATCGGTATCGCACTCGATACCGCCTGCCCTGGAGAGATCCCATGAATTCGTTTTCCCCGCCCCCGGCAGATTTGTCGCGGCGTCGTTTCGTCCAAGGTGTCGCCATCGGTGGCGCCGTGGCCGGCTTGGGCCTGCTGCGTCCCTCGAACGTCTGGGCGTTGACCAACCCCGGTCACCCCACAGTGCTGAGCGGTACCGAATTCGCGCTGGATATCGCCGAAACCCCGGTCAACTACACCGGTGCCACACGCCTGGCCACCACCGTCAACGGCGGCATTCCCGGCCCGATCCTGCGCTGGAAGGAAGGCACCACCGTGAACCTGCGCGTGGCCAACCGGTTGCGCGTGCCGACCTCGATCCACTGGCACGGCATCATCCTGCCGTTCCAGATGGACGGCGTGCCGGGCATCAGTTTCGACGGCATTGCGCCTGGCGAAACCTTCCTCTATCAGTTCAAGGTGCGCCAGTCGGGAACCTACTGGTACCACTCGCATTCGGGCTTCCAGGAGCAGAACGCGTTGTACGGCCCGCTGGTGATCGAGCCGGATGGCCCCGAGCGCTACCCCACGGATCGCGACTATGTGGTGATGCTCAACGACTGGACCGACGAGGACCCCGAACGCATCTACGCCAAGTTGAAGAAGCAGAGCGACTATTACAACTTCGCCCTGCCCACCGTGCCGGATTTTTTCCGCGACGTGCGAGAAAAGGGCCTGAGCCAGGCCTTGGCCATGCGCAAGATGTGGAACGAGATGCGCATGAATCCCACCGACCTGGGCGATGTCTCCGGCTACACCTACACCTACCTGATGAACGGTGCCGCGCCAGCGGGCAACTGGACAGGCATCTTCAAACCTGGCGAAAAGATCCGGCTACGCTTCATCAACGGCTCGTCGTCCACCATCTTCGACGTACGCATTCCGGGCCTCAGGATGACGGTGATCTCCGCCGACGGCCAGGACGTGCAGCCGGTGCCGGTCGACGAGTTCCGCATTTCGGTGGCCGAAACCTACGACGTCATCGTCGAGCCGCAGGACGAGCGCGCCTATACACTGTTCGCCCAGTCGATCGACCGCACGGGCTACGCCCGCGGCACCCTGGCGCCACGGCAAGGCATGCAGGCCGAGATCCCGGCGATGGATCCCCGGGTATGGCTGGGGATGCAGGACATGATGGGCGCGATGTCGATGGGGGGGATGGATCACGGCAGCAGTCATGCTCCGACGCCCGGTATGGATCATGCCGGCATGGATCACGGCGGCATGGCCGGCATGGCCGGCATGGCCGCCACGCCCGCACCTGTGGTGCGCCACGCCCGTACCGAATACGGCCCCGGCGTGGACATGCATGTCGACATGCCACGCACCAACCTCGACGATCCGGGCATCGGCCTGCGCGACAACGGTCGCCGCGTACTGACCTACGCCGACCTGCACACCATCGGCGGACCGATCGATGCGCGCGAGCCAAGCCGCGAGATCGAGCTGCACCTGACCGGCAACATGGAGCGCTTCATCTGGTCGTTCGACGGCGTGAAGTTCTCCGACGCCAAGCCGGTGCACTTCAACAGTGGCGAGCGACTGCGCATCGTGCTGGTCAACGACACCATGATGAACCACCCGATCCACCTGCACGGCATGTGGAGCGAGCTGGAGAATCCCGCAGGCCAGTTCCAGGTACGCAAGCACACCATCAATGTGCAACCGGCGCAGCGGATCACCTATGCGGTATCCGCCGACAATCCGGGCCACTGGGCCTACCACTGCCACCTGCTGTACCACATGGAAGCGGGCATGTTCCGCGAGGTGGTGGTGTCATGAAAGTGAATCGTCGAAACACCTCAACCGCTCCGCACCGCTCGGTATGGCTGGCTGCAGTGCTGCTGGCGTTGCCGCTGGTCGCTACGGCGCAGAACGTGCCCGCGCCCAGCAGCACCTCGTCGATGGACATGAGTTCGATGCCGGGCATGGATCATGCCGGTATGCCCGGCATGAGCATGCCGGCTCCCGCAAGCAGCGCCGCGAAACCGGCGCCGAAGCCGTCCGCCAAGAAGGCGCGGAAGACACCCACCACGACCCCGTCGACACCGGCTTCCCACGACATGGACGACATGAAGGGCATGGATCACAGCGCCATGCCGGGCATGGATCACGGCGCCATGTCGGACATGTCGATGCCCGCCAAGCCGGCCACATCGGCGGCACCCACCGGCGACATGTCGGGGATGGATCATTCCTCGATGCCCGGCATGAGTCCGGGAGCGATGCAAGGAATGGATCACAGCGGCATGGCCGGGATGGATCACGGGGCGATGCCTCAAAAGGGACAAGGTGAGATGACCGGCATGGGCACGATGCCTGGCATGACGATGGGTCCCATGCAGGGCGGTAGTCCGCCACCCGACGCGCGCAGTCCCGACTACTCCGACGGCGTCGCGGGCAGCCCCATACAAGGGTTGCACATGCACGGCAGCGTGCCGGTCGGCATGCTGTTGATCGATCAGCTCGAAGCCTTCCATGGTCGCGATGCGAATGGCCAGAGTTGGGAAGCGCAAGCTTGGTACGGCAGTGACGAGAACAAGCTGTGGATCCGCACCGAAGGCGAGCGCAGCCGCGGCAAGCTCGAAGACGGTGACCTGGAAGCCTTCTGGAACCACAACATCGCCACATTCTGGAGCACCCAATTGGGTGTGCGCCAGGAAATCGGCGAAGGTCCCAACCGCACATGGGCGGCCTTCGGCGTGCAGGGACTGGCACCGTATTGGTTCGAACTGGAGGCGACGGGTTACGTCGGGCCCTCCGGCCGTACCGCCGCCCGTGTGCGTGCGGAGTACGAGTTGCTCTTCACTCAACGCCTGATCCTCCAGCCGGAAGCGGAAATCAACCTCTACGGCAAGAACGATCCGCAGCGCCGGATCGGCAGCGGCGTGTCCGACGTGCAGTTCGGCTTGCGTCTGCGCTACGAGATCCGCCGGCAGTTCGCGCCCTACATCGGGGTGAACTGGGTGCGCCGCATCGGCACCACGGCCGACTACGCACGCCAGGATCATCAACCCATTCTCGACCGGCAGATCGTGGCCGGCGTCCGACTCTGGTTCTAAGGGGAAATACCATGAAACAGCACATCAAGCATCACAGCATTACCGTTGCCGTTGTCCTGGGCGTTCTTGCCCTCGGCGCCGGTGCGTTTGTGTATTCCGGCCTCTACAACATCGGTGCTGACGACCACCACACCAAGCCGGTGTTCGCGGTAATGCAGACCCTGCGAGAGCAATCCATCCATGCCCGCTCGAAAGACATCGTGGTACCCGACCTCAATGACGAGCAGTTGATCTTGAAAGGGGCCGGCCAGTACGCGGCGATGTGCACCCAGTGTCATCTCAAGCCTGGGATGAAGGACTCGGAGCTTCGCCAAGGCCTGTACCCGCTACCGCCAAACCTGTCGCAGGTAAGGGTCGATCCGAAGGATGCGTTCTGGATCATCAAGCACGGCATCAAGATGAGCGGGATGCCGGCTTGGGGCATGGTGCCCGGTCACGACGACCCCACTATCTGGAGCATGGTCGCGTTCATCGAAAAACTGCCGGGCATGACGCCCGCGCAATACAAAGCCATGGTTGCCAAGGCCCCGCCGGATGAGGACATGCATATGGGAGAGGACGGTGGCCATGGCCACGGTGAGGCCGCCGATGAGGACGCCCACGGTGCTGCCGACATGGAAGGCATGGACATGTCCGGTGAGGCCGGTCACAGCCATGGCGCAGCTGCGGGAGATGACCACGGTCATGCGGCGGCCGCCGCGCCCGCGGCTGAAGCCCCGCTTTCGCTGGAGGGCATGAAGCCGAAGGCGGCACCCGAGGCCGAGGCCGTGGCACAGGCGTTCCAGGCGGCCTTGCAGCACGGCGATCGGGCGGCCGTACTCGCTTTGCTGGCTCCCAATGTCACCATCAGCGAAGGCGGCCATGTCCAGACGCGTGACGCCTACGCGGCTGGTCACTTGGGCGAGGACATCGCGTTCCTGAATAGTGCCAAGATCACCCCGGTCTCGCTGGGTTCAATGCCGATGGGCGACACCGCCATGGTCGGTAGCGAGAGCGACATCCAGGCCACGGTCAAGGGCAAATCGACCACGCTGCGCAGCCGCGAGATGCTCAACCTCAGAAAAGATGGCGACAGCTGGAAGATCGTGTCCATCCAGTGGCAAACCACCCCGGTAGCAGGAGAATGACGATGAAGCGATGGTTTTCCCGCATGGGCATCAGTTTGCTGTTTGCCGTGCTGTTCGCGCCGGCGGCGATGGCCGCGAACGCGTTGGACGTGTACAGCGACCCGTCCTGCGGCTGCTGCGACGCGTGGGTCGATTACATGCGCGCGCAGGGCTACACCGTCACCGTGCACCAGGACCAGCCGATGGCGAGCGTAAAGGCACGGCTTGGTGTGCCGGCCGATGTCGTCTCCTGTCACACCGCGCTGATCGATGGTTATGTGATCGAGGGTCACGTGCCGGTGGAAGATGTTCAGCGCCTGCTCGCCGAGCGCCCTGACGCCCGGGGCCTGGCGGCACCGGGTATGCCGATGGGCTCGCCTGGCATGGAGATGGGTGCGCCGGAACGCTATGACGTGGTGTTGATCGGCCGGGATGGATCGTCCCGCGTCTTTGCCACCCACGGTCCGAAAGCGTGATCGCCGTGGCCGGTGGACGAACCGCCCGTTCGTGTGCCGGCCACGATCGCGCCATACCGATTCCTGACCTCTCTGTACGGTTCGGAGAGTGACGATGCTCCTGCAGCCGATCGATATTTTTGTCTACGCGTGGCTTGCCATTGCGGTGCTCTCGGCGATCTATGTGGCGTGGGATCAGTTCCGCGGCAATCCCGAACCCACGGTCATGAAGTGGGGCTTCGTACTGATCACGCTGTACATGGGGCCGATCGGCTTGTTGCTCTACGTGATGGCGGACAAGGAGCCGACACCGGGTACGCATGAAGCGTTTGTACAGCCGCTGTGGAAACAGGGCGCAGGCTCGGCCGTGCACTGTGTCGCTGGTGATGCGACCGGCATCATTCTCGCCGCGGTGGTGGTTTCGCTGATTGGCCTACCGATGTGGGCCGATCTGATCGTCGAATACGCCGCCGGCTTCCTGTTTGGCCTGCTGATTTTCCAGTCGCTGTTCATGCGCAAGATGATGGGCGGGTCGTATCTGGAAAATGTACGAAAGTCGTTCATGCCCGAATTCATCTCGATGAACGCGATGATGGCCGGTATGGCGCCGGTCATGGTGCTGTTGATGATGGGGCGCGACATGCGCGCGATGTGGCCGGGTGAGCCGCTGTTCTGGTTCGTGATGTCGCTGGGCGTTACGGCCGGCTATGCGGTGACCTATCCAGTCAACGTGTGGCTGGTGTCGCGCGGCATGAAGCACGGACTGATGACGGTGCGCGACGATGCCCCTCCCCAGCACGATGAACGGCCGCAGGCATCGACGAGCGCGTCGCACGATCATGGCGCGATGGCGTCGATGCCCGCCGATCACGTAATGTCGGCGGTCACGGGAAAGGATGACGGCAAGCATGGAATGCACGACGCGTCCTCCGGCCACGGCATGCACGGCGGCGGCAAGACGCCGACCCGCGCGCAGCTCATCGCGGTCACTGCCTTCACCAGCCTGATGCTGATCGCCGGCATGACGCTACCCTCCGCCTTCGTCAACATGCGGTTGTCCGCGCACGAGGTCGGCAAGCTGATCATGCCGCCGGGCATGATCACCACCCAGGAAACCCCGGCCGCGACCATGCGCGACATGGCAGGTATCGATCCGCGTACCAGCGTGTACACCGCACCGGTCGCTGCCCAAGGCGATCAACTGCTGCAGCCGCAGATCGTCGAGGGGGTGAAGGTGTTTCACTTCAACCTCGAAGTGATCCAGTGGAGCATCCTCGCCGATCGACCGGTGAACGCTTATGCGGTCAATCGCCAGGTGCCCGGCCCACGCATCGAGCTGGAGCAAGGCGATCACGTGCGCTTCGTGGTCACCAACCATCTGCCGGAATCAACCACGCTACATTGGCATGGATTGATCGTGCCCAACGCGATGGACGGCCCGGCCATGGTCACGCAGAAGCCTATCGCGCCCGGCGCCACGTTCACTTACGACTATGTGGTGCCACAGGTCGGCACCTACTTCTATCACTCACACGATCATCCGGATCGCCAGCAAAGCCTGGGCCTCTACGGCGCACTCATCGTGCGTCCCACGCACAACTTGGAGAACCTCAAGCGCCTCGCGGCGCTGCACCTGCCGCCGGAAGAGGTAACGGCGGCGGCCGATCCGGCGAAAGAAGTGAAAGCCGACCACGAGTACACCCTCCTGCTGCAGGAATGGCTGGCTCGTGACGGCATCACCTATCCGGCGATGAACATGGAAGGCGGTCTACCCAACTACTTCACCATCAACGGCAAGGCCTACCCGTCGACCGATACGGTAAAAATGCGCGTGGGCGAAACGATCAAGATCCGCTTCATCGGCAGCAACACCAATTTCGTGCATCCCATGCATATCCACGGCGGGCCGTTCACCGTGGTCGCACGCGATGGCGTTGACCTACCCAAGGATGCGCAGTTCCAGGCGGACACCGTGAATGTCGGCCCCGGACAGCGTTACGACGTGATCTGGACCGCGCGCAAACCGGGACGCTGGCTGGTGCACTGCCATATCCCGCACCATACGACCAACAACAACCAGGAGCAGCAAGGCGGCGGCGGCTTGATGATGGTGCTCGATGTGCTCGACGCCAACGGACATTCGTTGCCAATGCCGCCACAGTAAGAGCGACTTTTGGCCGTGACGCCCGAAGGCACGAGATCCTCGTTCCGGGCCTGCCGGCCGCATCCCTCGGGAATGGCGCCGCCTGTGACCGCGTTCCGCCCCATGTCGTCGAGCCGCCCACGATTGACACCACATCCACCTCGCCGCTTACACGTGCTTGCACATCAATCGACGTCAATCCATTGCCATCGTCATGGGAGGCTACATGAACACTCGCCATCACCACACGGGCGCCAACAAACACGGACACGGCGCCCATCCCGGCTCGGCGACAACCGCGCTTGATCCGGTCTGCGGCATGCGAGTCGATCCGAATCAAACGGCTTACCACGCCGAGTATCAAGGAGTAACGCGCCACTTTTGTTCGGCGCGCTGCCGGGAGCGCTTCGTGGCTGATCCGGCCAAATATCTGTCCGGGCAGCCCGATGACGCCTCCGCGGAGGCACCGGCGGGAACGATGTACATCTGCCCCATGCATCCGCAGGTACGCCAGGAAGATCCCGGCATTTGCCCCATTTGCGGCATGGCGCTGGAGCCGGAAATGCCGGGGCTGGACGACGAGGACCAACCCGAACTGCGTGATTTCAGCCGTCGCTTCTGGTGGACCTTGCCGGCGACGCTGGTGGTGCTCGTGCTGGCGATGTTCGGCCATTACTTACCCCGGTTGCCGGTGAACACCCGAACCTGGATCGAACTGGTACTGACCATGCCAGTCGTGTTGTGGGCAGGCTGGCCGTTCTTCGTTCGCTGCGTGCAGTCGATCCGCAACCTCAGTCCCAACATGTGGACCCTGATCGGCATCGGCGTTGGCGCGGCGTTCGGCTACAGCATCGTTGCCACCCTCGCACCGGACGTGTTCCCGGAGTCGTTTCACGAACATGGCCGCGTGGGTGTCTATTTCGAAGCCGCCGCGGTGATCGTCTCGCTGACCCTGCTTGGGCAGTTGCTCGAACTGCGTGCCCGCTCCAAGACCTCGACTGCCCTGAAAGCCCTGCTGGGGCTGGCGCCAAAGACTGCGCGTCGCCTGCGCGACGATGGCGGCGAGGAGGATGTCGAACTCGGCCACGTTCACGTCGGCGATCGCCTGCGGGTACGCCCCGGCGAAAAGGTGCCGGTGGACGGCGAAGTGATCGAGGGACGCTCCCATGTCGACGAGTCGATGCTGACCGGGGAACCCGTCCCGGTCGAGAAGTCCATCGGCTCCAGCGTGATCGGCGCGACCCTCAACGGCACTGGCAGCCTGGTGATCCGGGCGGAGAAAGTCGGTTCGGCGACGGTGCTGTCGCAAATCGTGCAACTGGTCGCCCAGGCGCAACGCTCACGCGCACCGATGCAGCGCATGGCTGACAAGGTGGCTTTCTGGTTCGTGCTGGCGGTCCTGGCGATTGCCGTCGCCACCTTTGTCGTGTGGGGGCTGTTTGGACCGGAACCGTCGTGGACGTTCGCGGTGCTCAACGCGATCTCGGTCTTGATCATCGCCTGTCCCTGCGCGCTGGGACTGGCCACGCCGATGTCGATCATGGTGGCGACCGGCCGTGCCGCCGGGGAAGGCGTGTTGTTCCGCGATGCCGAGGCGATCGAGAACCTGCGCAAGATCGATACCCTGATCGTGGACAAGACCGGAACCCTGACCGAGGGACGTCCGGCATTCCATACCGCACTCGCGGCCAAAGGGTTCACTGAGCAGGAGGTGCTGCGCCTGGCGGCCAGCCTCGACCAGGGCAGCGAGCACCCGCTGGCCGACGCGATCGTCGCGGAAGCCCGCCATCGTGGCCTGGCACTGGAGACGCCGGAGAGCTTCGAGTCGTCCACCGGCATCGGGGTGCGCGGCAAGGTGGGAGGCGCCACGCTGGCGATCGGCAACACCGCGCTGATGCACGAGGTCGGAGTCGATGCCACCGTTCTTTCCGTTCCGGCCGAGGAGCTGCGCCGAGCCGGTGCCAGCGTGATGTATTTGGCGGTCGATGGTGTCCTGGCTGGCCTGCTCGCGGTCGCCGACCCGATCAAGGCCAGCACTGCCAACGCCATCGCGGCGCTGCACGAGGCGGGCTTGAACATCGTGATGGCCACCGGCGACGGCGTTACCACGGCCCATGCGGTCGCACGCACCCTGGGCATCGACGAAGTCCATGGCGAGGTTCGCCCAAAGGACAAGATCGACCTCGTGCGAGAGCTGCAAGCCAAGGGACATCGGGTGGCGATGGCTGGCGACGGGATCAACGACGCACCTGCACTTGCCGGTGCCGATGTCGGTATCGCGATGGGCACCGGCACCGATGTGGCGATGTCCAGCGCGCAGGTGACACTGGTGAAAGGCGATTTGCGTGGCATCGTGCGGGCACGGTCGATTTCCAACGACACCGTCGCCAACATGAAGCAAAACCTGGGCTTCGCATTTCTCTACAACGCATTGGGTGTACCGGTCGCGGCCGGCGTGCTCTACCCCCTGACTGGCCTGCTGCTCAGCCCCATGATCGCCGCTTTGGCGATGAGTTTGAGCTCCGTGTCGGTGGTTGCCAACGCATTGCGGCTGGGCCGAAAGCGGCATGGCTGAAATGACCAACGCCGGCGAGCGGAGCGAACCCGGCGCAATGCCTTCGCCGGTCGACGGACAATCCGTAGTTGATTCAAGTCAAGGAAACCTTGATATTATCCGAGATAAAGTGGTGTCCATGGCCCGTCCTTTCCGCATGCATCGCACCACACGTCGCCGCCTGTTCTGGCTGGTGACGCTGCTGATGCTTTGGCAGCAGACGGCACTGGCTGCTTATATCTGTCCGACTGTGCCCGAAGCGGCGACGGCGACCGCGTTGGTAAACTCGATGCCGGGCATGGACGACGGCTGTGTGCAGCATCAGGATACCCCCGCCAGCCCGTTGTGCCAGAAACATTGCGTGCCCGAGCACGTCACGCAGGTTGAAGCGCACACCGCATCGGTGCCGCTGAACCCATTGCCGGCCATGCCGCCGATGCTGATATCGGTCGCGGCCGTTACGCTGCCATCGAATCGCGCGCTCCAACGGATCGGGCATTTGCGCGCGCCACCACCTCCGCCCATATTGTTGTTCTGCTCACTCCTGATCTGATCTGACACGTCGAGGCATTGACGTACGTGGCGTCGCGTCTGCGTGGCGCGCCGCAAACCGCAGATCGACGGAGTATTCATCCATGTTGTCCATTCATTTCGCTCGGCACCTGATGGTGGCGGGCTTGGCCACGCTCCTGTGTGGGGCCGTGGCTGCGGCGGCGCAGGCCGCCGAACCGCCGCTGACGCTGGAAGCGGCCGTGCAGCACGGCCTGGCGCGGGCGCCGCAACTCGATGCGCGTACCGCCGACACGGTGGCAGCCCGCGAGGAAGCCGCGCGGGCCGGGCAGTTGCCGGATCCCACCCTGACGTTCGGGCTTTCCAATTTTCCCGTCACCAGCCCGGGCGCTTTCAGCTTGCGTTCGGAGGGGATGACGGCGCGCACCGTCGGCGTGATGCAGGCTATCCCATCACGCACGGCGCGTCGCGCGGAGCGCGCCTTGGCCAGCGCCCGGATCGATGCGGCCCAGGCCGATCGCGTGGCCACCGTGCAGAGTGTGCGCGAGCGCATCGCCGATGCCTGGATCGACGTATGGGTGACCGAGCAGCAGCGATCATTGCTGGCTGCCTTGCATGATGAGGCGGGGTTGGCTGTGCGGATAGCGCAGGCACGCTTGCGCGGCGGCGAAGGCAACGCGACGGATGTGCTGGCCGTCCGAGCCGAGGCTGCCACGCTGGATAACCGTCTGGAAGCGATTGGCGCGGATCTCGTCGCCGCCCAAGCCGGCCTGCAGCGCTGGCTTGGTCCGGGCGTTTTCGATCTGGCCGAGGCCCCGGATTTTGGTCGACTGCCGGTCACCGCAGATCACTTGGAGCAGCGCATCGACCAACAGGCGCCGATGCAGGCGTGGCAGGCACGCGAGCAAGTTGCGCAGGCGGCGCTCGAGCAGGCGCGTGCGGCCAAGCACCCGGACTGGAGCGTGACTGCCAGCTATGGTCGGCGCGCCCCGGGCCTGTCGGACATGGTGATGCTGGAGGTGGGCGTCAGCCTGCCGCTGTTCACGCGCAACCGGCAGGACCGCGGCATCAGCGCCCGGCAGGCGCAATGGGATGCGGTGCAGGCCGATCACGAGGACGCGCGGCGCGCCCAGCGCGAGGCAGTCACACGCGCCGTAGCGACGTGGCAGGGATGGAATCAGCAAGTCCAGCGCTATCAGGACACCCTGCTGCTGCTGGCGCGTGACCGCGCGCAAACCGCGCTGGCCGGCTATCGCGGCGGCGGCTCGTTGCAGCCGTGGCTGGATGCCCGTCGCGCCGAGATTGAGTTGCGTCTGAATTATGCCGATGCGCTTGCCGCCCGCGCCCGGTTATGGGCCTCGCTGGCTTATCTGTTGCCTACCTCGGAGACGACGCCATGAAGCGTGCACCGATAATCCTAGCCAGTGTTTTGCTGGCAGCCCTTTTGCTTTTGGTGGGGTACTTCGGCGGTCGTCGGCATCCGCCAGCGTCGTCCGCTCAGACAGGGTCCGCTATGCCTGCTGCCCACGGCGGCGACAAAAAAATCCTGTACTGGTACGACACGATGGTGCCGCAGCAGCATTTCGACAAGCCGGGCCTGTCGCCGATGGGCATGCAGATGGTGCCCAAGTATGCCGACGAAGGCGTGGCCAAGGATGTCGTCAGGATCGACCCGGCGACGGTGCAGAATTTGGGTGTGCGCACCGCTTCGGTCGAGCGTCGTGTGCTGGCATCGGCGATCCGGGTGCCGGGCACCATCACCTGGGATCTGCGCCAAGCCACCACCATCAGCGCACGCACCGATGCGGTGGTGAGCAAGCTGGACGTGCGCGCACCCTACACCGCGGTCAAAGCCGGCGAACCGCTGGCGGAGTTGTTGGCGCCGCAATGGAGCAGCGCACTGGCCGAATATGCTGCGCTTCAACAGGCGCACTCGGCCGACGCAAAAGGCCTTCGCGCGGCTTCGCGGGAACGCCTGCAGGTGTTGGGCCTGACCCCCGAGGATATCCGGGCGGCTCGTCATGGTTCGGGGGCCGCGATCACGCTGCACGCCCCGCAGGCGGGCGTCGTCACGACACTGGATGTGCGTGAAGGTCAGCGCGTCAGTGCGGGCCAGACCCTGATGACCGTGAACGGCCTGTCCACCGTGTGGATCGAGGCCGCCCTGCCGCAGGCGGCGGCAGGTGCAGTGCACAGCGGCACGCCCGTCACCGTCACGGTCGATGCACTCCCAGGTCGATCGTTCCACGGCATCGTCGAAACCTTGTTGCCGGACGTCGATGCCATGACGCGCACCCAGCGCGCCCGCGTCGTACTCGCCAATCCCGGCGAGGCCTTGAGTCCGGGCATGTTCGCCACCGTGCAACTCGACCCGACTCCCGACGCGGCGGTGCCGGTGGTGCCGGACGACGCGCTGATCGCGACGGGGACCCACACACGCGTCATTCTCGCCGAGGGGGACGGATACTTTCGTGCCGTGTCGGTCCGTGCCGGACGCGCAGCCGCCGGCTATACGGAAATCCTCGACGGCCTCAGCGGCGGCGAGAAAGTCGTGGTCTCTGGCCAATTCCTTATCGATTCCGAAGCGAGCCTGTCCGGCGCGCTGGAACGCCTGAATGACACTTCGGCGCATCCGGCACGGGCGGCGAGTACGCCCATGCCGGGCATGCCGATGGGAGGCAAACCATGATCGCCGCCCTGATTCGCGCGGCGATCGCACATCGGGTGTTCGTGCTGTTGGCTGCACTGGCCTTGGCCATGATGGGCATGTTCTCGGTGACGCGCACGCCGGTCGATGCGCTGCCCGATCTGTCCGACACCCAGGTGATCATTCGCACCAGCTATCCGGGGCAGTCGCCGCAGGTAGTCGAGGATCAAGTCACCTATCCGCTGGCCACCACCATGCTGTCGGTGCCGGGCGCGACGACCGTACGTGCGTTTTCGTTTTTCGGTGACTCCTACGTCGACGTGCTGTTCGATGACAGCACCGACCTGTACTGGGCGCGCTCACGGGTACTGGAGTACCTGAGCCAGGCACGCGATCGCCTGCCGGCCGGCGTCACGCCCGCCCTCGGTCCCGACGCCACGGGACTGGGCTGGATCTACGAATACGCCTTGGTCGATCGCACCGGCCAGCACGACCTCGGCCAGCTGCGCGCGCTGCAGGACTGGTTCCTGCGCTATCAGCTCAAGACGGTGCCGAATGTTGCCGAGGTGGCCACTTTGGGCGGCATGGAACGCGCCTGGCAGGTCGTGCCCGATCCGCAGGCGCTGGCCGCCCGAGGCATCACGGTGGCGCAGCTGGTCGATGCCATCCGCGGTGCGAACGGCGCCAACGGCGGCTCGGTGATCGAACAGGGCGAAGCCGAACTGATGGTGCGCAGCGAAGGCTATCTGAAGAGCCGCGCGGACTTCGAAAACGTCCCCATCACGACCAACGCCGGCGGCGTACCGGTGCTATTGCGCGATGTGGCGACGGTGCGGCGGGGTCCGACGTTCCGCCGCGGCCTCGCCGAGCTGGATGGCCAGGGCGAAGTGGTCGGCGGCATCATCGTGATGCGCACGGGCAAGAACGCCAAGGCCACCATCGCCGCCGTGAAATCGCGATTGGCGGAACTGCAGCGCAGTCTGCCGGCCGGCGTCGAGATCGTGCCTACCTATGACCGCTCGCGACTGATTGATGCGGCGGTGGAGAACCTGTGGGGCAAGCTGCTGGAAGAGTTCCTGATCGTGGCGCTGGTCTGCGTGTTGTTTCTATGGCACCTGCGCTCGGCGCTGGTGGCCGTGATCACGCTGCCCTTGGGCGTACTGGTTGCCTTCATCGCCCTGCATCTGCAAGGCGTCACGGCGAACCTGATGTCACTCGGAGGCATCGCGATCGCGATCGGCGCGATGGTCGATGCCGCGATCGTGATGATCGAGAACACGCACAAACATCTGGAACATTGGCGTAGCGCGAACGACGGACGTGAACCGCAAGGCGCGCAGCGATGGTCGTTGATCGCCGATGCCGCCGCCGAGGTGGGGCCCGCGCTGTTTGTGAGCCTGTTGATCATCGCGCTGTCGTTCGTGCCGGTGTTTGCGCTGCAGGGCCAGGAAGGCAAACTGTTCAAGCCGCTGGCGTTTACCAAGACCTACGCGATGGCGGCGGCGGCCGGGCTGGCGGTGACGCTGGTGCCGGTGCTGATGGGCTATCTGATCCGCGGGCGCATCCGTGCCGAGCGTGACAATCCGCTCAACCGCGGCTTGATCCGCGGCTACCGGCCGCTTCTTGAAGCCGTGCTGCGCCATCCGAAAGCGACCCTGGTGCTGGCCGGTGTGCTGCTGCTCACCGCGATCATTCCGATGACCAAGCTCGGCAGCGAGTTCATGCCCGCGATGGACGAAGGCACGTTATTGTACATGCCCACCGCATTGCCGGGACTGTCCGCCGGCAAGGCCTCGCAGTTGCTGCAGTTGACCGATCGCATGATCAAGACCGTGCCGGAGGTCGATCACGTATTCGGCAAGGCGGGGCGCGCCGACACGGCCACTGATCCGGCGCCGCTGGAGATGTTCGAGACCACGATCACCTTCAAGCCGAAGGACCAGTGGCGGCCCGGCATGACCATGGACAAGATCAAGGCGGAGCTGGACAAGGCCGTGCACGTGCCGGGACTGACGAACTTGTTCGTGCCGCCGATCCGCAATCGCATCGACATGCTCTCCACCGGCATCAAGAGCCCGATCGGCATCAAGGTGCTGGGCACCGATCTGGCCGCGCTGCAGACCGTGGCCGATCGGATCGAGACGGTGGCGAAGACCGTGCCCGGTGTCAGTTCGGCGATTGCCGAGCGTCCGACCAGTGGTCGCTACGTCGATGTGGCCATCCGCCGTGATGCCGCCGCACGTTACGGGTTGACCCAGGAGCGCGTGCAGCAACTGATCGCGACCGTGGTCGGCGGCGACCCTATCGGTCAGACCGTCGAAGGGCGCGAACGCTATCCCATCGTGGTGCGCTATCCGCGTAGCGAACGTGACTCGGTCGAGGCCTTGCGACGGCTACCGATTGTCGCCGCCAACGGCGCCCAGCTCGCGCTGAGTCAGGTGGCTGATATTGCCGTAGTTGCAGGACCGTCCATGCTGAAAAGTGAGGGTGGCCAGTTGGCCACGTATGTCTACGTCGATACGGCCAGCAGCAACCTCGGTGGCGTGGTCGCGGATCTGCAGCGTGCGGTGGCACAGCAGGTCACCTTGCCGCCGGGTACGACCGTGGCTTGGTCCGGTCAGTTCGAATACCTGGCCAGTGCCATGGAAAGACTCAAGGTGGTGGTGCCGATCGCCCTGATCATCGTCTTCTTGTTGATCTATGCCGTCTTCCGGCGCGTGAGCGAAGCGGCGCTGATCATGGCCAGTGTGCCGCTGGCACTGGTGGGCGGCCTGTGGTTGATCTGGTTGCTCGGTCATGCCGTGTCGGTGGCCACGATCATCGGCTTCATCGCGTTGGCCGGCGTTGCTGCCGAATTCGGCGTGGTGATGCTGCTTTACCTGCACCATGCGTGGGAGCACCAGCTTGCGCTCAATCCCCACGCCGGCCCAGAGGCGCTTGACGAAGCGATCCGTGAAGGCGCCGTGCAGCGCGTGCGCCCGAAGGCGATGACCGTCGCGGTGATTCTGGCCGGTCTGTTTCCCATCCTTCTAGGCCATGGCGCAGGTTCGGAAGTGATGCAGCGCATAGCCGCCCCGATGATCGGCGGCATGGTCACTGCACCCTTGCTATCCATGCTCGTTATACCCGCGGCGTATCGCCTGCTGGTCCGTTATCGGCTGCGTAAAGCCAGCAAGACAAACGCCACACTTCACTCCAACCCACAAGGAAACTGACCCATGAAAAAGCAATTCATCACCCTTGCGATTACCGCTGCGCTGTTCACCGCTCCGGTGTTTGCCAACCCTCAGCAGATGGATCCGAATATGCCGGGCATGGCAGGGATGCACGAAGCCACACCCGCCGATGTGCAGGGCGTGGGCGTGGTCAAGGCGATCGACACCGCCAAAGGCGCCATCACGCTGCAGCATGAGGCGATTGCCGCCATCGGCTGGCCGGCCATGACGATGCCGTTCAAGGTGGCGTCGCCCGAGTTGCTGAAACACGTGAAGGTGGGCGAGAAGGTGCAGTTCACCTTTCGTCAGGCCAGCACGGGCAGCACGGTGACGGCGATCCGTCCGGCACGATGACAGACCACGTCGCCGGCTGGCCCAACTGTTGAGGGCTAGCCGGCGGTCGTGAAAGCAGTGCCGCCACGCACGTTATGCGTGCACGTGGCGGTGTTTGTTGCGGTTGTCATTGTTTGAGAACGACCATGAAATCGTTTGCTGCTTGTCTCAGCCTCCCGCTGCTGCTCGCGGGCCTCACCATCGACCGCGTAGCTCATGCCACCGATGCTTATGCCGACGGTTGGGTTGGCCATGTGGATGGCCAGCGTTTGGACGTCTGTTATCGTGTCGCGCCGCTGCCAGCAGTCGGTGCGCGGGTGCAGGTCATGCGGACATCCTTTGTGATTCCCAACAAGGGGCAGCCTCGTCAACAGTTCGCGGTGGCGGGGTATGCCACGGTAACGTCGATTACGGATGCGCATTGCGTGCGTGCCGAGCTGATCCAGGGCACGGCACAGCGGACAGATCACGTGCGTCTCGCGGGCTGAACGGATGCGGTGACGAGACCGCCAAGGCCACATACTCCGCGGTGGGAAATAGCGGAGCGGCCAAGGCGTGACTACAACATCCAGCCGAAGTGCTTCACCGGTGTCCTGCCTGTCGCACTCTGCCTGCCGCCATTTCAGCAGGCATGCAGCGAGGCGATCAGCGGGCAGGACACGCTGCGCTGACGCGTACCGCATTGTTCGACGAGTGCAGCGAGGGCCGTCTCCATGCGGGTGAGGTCGGCCAGCCGGCTGCGTACATCGGTCAGCCGCAGCGCGGCCAGAGTGGCCGCTTCCGTGCAATGGGTGCCGTCCTCCAGTCGCAGCAACTGCGCCACCTCATCGAGGCTGAACCCCAAGCGCTGCGCGGATTTCACGAACTTCACCCGTGCTACCTCCGCGTTGCCGTAGCGACGGATGCCGCCCGGCGGACGGACGGGCTCCGCCAACAGGTGCTTGCGCTGGTAGAAGCGGATCGTTTCGACATTGACCCCGGCTGCCTTGGCGAAGGCACCGATGGAAAACGTATTCTGCGTGGAGGACATGAGCTTGACTCCGTACTTGACTACGGGAATACCTTAGGCCATCGGCATTCCACGCGAAAGGAGAACCCTATGTCCCTGCTCACTCGGCTGGCCGACAAGGCCGGACTGATCGGCAGTGTCGTCTCGGCCGCGGCCTGCGTGAATTGCTTTCCCGCCTTGGCCAGCCTCGGCATGGCGATCGGACTGGGCATACTGAGCCCGTATGAAGGCCTGTTCATCCGCATCCTGCTGCCGGCGTTTGCCGCCATCGCCCTGCTCGCCAACGCGCTGGGCTGGCTCAGTCACCGGCAGTGGCCGCGCGCCGCGCTCGGCATGCTCGGCCCGTTGCTGGTGCTGGTGGCGGTATTTGTGATGCGGGCCAGTGGCCATCGCACCGGATGGCTGCTCTATCCGGGCTTGCTGCTGATGGTGGCGGTGTCGATCCGCGATCTGCTGGCGCCGGCTCCCAGCGCATCCTGCCGCACGGTCAACGATACCTTGGATGGCCGCTGAATCGACACGATAGATACCGGCACAGCGAAGACTCTGCCGACACTTCACCCTCATTTTTCCGGCGAAACACATGACGACCGAGCTCATCCTGCAGAGCACGCTGACCTGTCCGTATTGCGGCCACCAGGCCAGCGAGACCATGTCGACCGATGCCTGCCAGTTCTTCTACGACTGTGAGGGGTGCGGCGAATTGCTCCGGCCCAAGGCGGGCGACTGCTGCGTATTCTGCTCGTACGGCAGCGTGCCGTGCCCGCCGATCCAGCAACAGAAGTCGTGCTGCGGGTAGACCATCCTTCATAGGGGTCAAACGGTGCCGGTAGGGGGCTGTCTGAATCCATCACGACCGGCGCCCAAATGAAATTGTCTAACAGCGCGGCTGTCGTATAAACTAGGAAGATGTATTGGTCTGCACCATCACTGTTGACTCGCCTGCGCCGCCACCGCGGATTGTGGGTGTTGGCCGTGGCCGTGTTGCTGATCAAACTGGTCAGCGGATCGATCTGCGGGGCCGATGGACCGGGGGCGCGATTCGCTTCGGCGACCGCTGCTGCCTCGACCACCTTGTTGGCGGATACCGCCGTCAGTACGGTATCGGCTGACGATGCGAACCCCTGTCTTCTGGGTGAAGGGCGCAGCTGCCATTGTGCCTGTGCGCATTCGGTGACATTGCCGGCCAGCACGCCGCTTCCCATCGCCATGATGGAAGCACGCTTCGCACCGCTCACCCTCCATTCGGGATTCACGCCGGCCACGACCGGCTCGCTGCTGCGCCCTCCCATCGTCTGAACCCGTTCCGTTTCGCGACACCACCGCCTGTGCGGTGCGTCGCCTCGTGATCGTTTTCAGGAGATGGCTTCATGTCTGTTTTACGTTCGGTGCCGATCGGCGCCGTGTGTCTGTTGTATGCGGCGATGCTCGGTGCCGCCCCCGTATCCCATCCTTCCTCACCGGTAGCTTCCCCGCCGACATCGTTGGCGACGTCTCCATTGCAGGATGCGGTGCGCCGTATCTGGCAAGCCAGCCCCGAGGTGCAGGCCGCGCGGGCAGACCTTGATGCTGCCCAAGCCCGTGCGCGTGCCGCTGCGCAGCCGCTGTACAACCCCTCACTGTCGCTCGATGCCGAGAACGCGGACGTCAATCGGCGCACGGCCGGCATCAGCCTGCCGCTGGATCTGTCCGGCAAGCGTCGTGCCCGGACCAGCCAGGGTGAGGCCGACCTGCTGGCTGCCGAAGCTGGGTACAACCTGCTGCGTCGTGACGTCGCCACCCGCTGGCTGAAAGCGTGGTCGACAGCCGCACTTGCGGCCCGACAGAGCGAGCTGGGTCAGCGTCGCCTGGCGCTGATGCAGCGCTTCGATGACTTGGCCGCGCAGCGACTGAAGGTCGGCGACATCAGCAGTCCGGAGCGCGATCTGGCCGGCTTGGCCTTGGGCGAGGCGCAGGTGCAACAGGCGACGCTCGCGAGCAATGAGGCCGCGGCCCGTGCGGCGCTGCTGGCCATCAGCGGCGATCAACTGACCACGCTGCCACCGTTGCCCAAGGGCCTGTCACCGACACTCGACAGTGCCGCGCCGTTGCCCGTCGACGAGCTGCCGGAACTGCGTCAGGCCCGCGCCCAGCAAGCGAGTGCCGAGGCCGGCGTGCAGGTTGCCCGCCGGGCACGCATTCCCGATCCCACACTCAGCTTGACGGGTGGCCAGGTGCGCAGCGGGCCACGGACCGATCAGGTGATCGGCGTGAGTGTGTCCATTCCCTTGCCGGTGCTCAATACCGGACGCGCCGAAGTGGATGCCGCTCGTGCGGAAGCCGATGCGGCCGCCGCGGGCGTGCGCTCGCGCCAGTTTGTCCTGCGTGCGGGGCTGCAGGAAGTGCAAGCGCGCTATGCCGCCTTGCGGGGGGCCACCGAGGCCTTTCGCAGCGGTCGCGCCGCTGCGTTCGAGGATCGCACCGCATTGCTGGAAAAACTCTGGCGTGCCGGTGAAATCAGCACCTCCGATTACCTCGTGCAGCTCAAACAGAGCTTGGATACCGCGTTGTCCGGCCAGGAACTGGAAAGCCAGACCTGGCAGACCTGGTTCGACTACCTCACCGCTGCGGGCCGTCTGACCGACTGGCTCGATGGCCGCACTCAGGACGGCCGCAATCAGGACATTACCCGATGAATATCTCTCTTTTGAAACGCAGCCTGCTGGGCATGGCGCTGCTCGCTGTGCTGGCCGGCCCCGTCATGGCGCAGGAACCGGCTCCCACCAATCCGCTGGTGCTCGATGCCAAGGCGATCAAGGACGCCGGCATTGTCCTCGACAAGGCCGCTCCACGTGCGCTGACGGATGAACTGAAAGCGCCCGGCGAAGTGAAGGCTGACGCGTACTCCACGGTGCTGGTGTCACCGCGGGTGGAATCGCAGGTACTCGCCCGCAAGGCCCGGCTTGGCGACGTCGTGAAAACCGGCGCACCGCTGGTGGTGCTCTCCAGCGTCGAGGTGGCCGCCACGCAAGGTGCGTTGATCGTCGCCGAACAGGATTGGCAACGGATCGCGTCGCTCGGGCCGCAAGCCGTGTCGGCACGGCGCTACAACGAAGCGAAGGTGCAGCGCGATCAGGCGCGCGCCAAGCTGCGCGCCTACGGACTGTCCGACGGTCAGATCGGTGGGCTGCTGCGCAAGGGATCCGCCGGTGCAGATGGCAGCTTCGAGCTGCTCGCGCCGGCCGGTGGTCGCGTCACCACCGATGAGTTTCTGGTCGGTGAGCGGGTGGAGCCGGGCCGCACCTTGTTCACCCTGGTTAAGGAAGATTCGGTCTGGGTTGTCGCGCAGATGGCACCGGCCGATGCCGAACGGGTCAAGCCCGATGCCGATGTCCGCATCCTCGTGCATGACACCGCGATACCCGGCAAGGTCGTCCAGCGCTCGCATCAGACCGATGAGCGCACCCGCACGGTGCCCGTGCGCATCGAAGTCGACAACCGCCAGGACCTGTTGCATCCGGGCGAACTGGTCGAGGCGCGCATCGCCGTGGCTAGCGCCTCGCAAAAGCTCGCAGTGCCGGCCGACGCGATCGTGCTGTTGCAGAACCAGCCGACCGTGTTCCTCGCCAAGGGGAATGGCCAGTTCGAGCCGGCACCGGTGATGGTCGGCGACACGCGCGATGGCTGGACGGTGATCACGCAAGGCCTCAAGGCCGGCGACACCTACGTGCGCAAGGGCGCCTTCGCCTTGAAGGCGCGCCTGTTGCGCTCGCAGCTGGGAGAAGAATGATGCTGGAACGTCTGGTTGAATTCTCCCTGCGCTACAAGGTGCTGGTGCTGATCATCTTCGTGGTGATCGGGTTTCTCGGCTTTCAGGCCGTGCGCCAGTTGCCTATCGACGCCTTTCCGGACGTCACGCCGGTGCAGGTCAATGTCTATACCGAAGCGTCGGGACTCGCGGCCGAGGATGTCGAGCAACTGCTCACCACGCCGGTGGAGTCGGCGCTGGCCGGTCTGCCCAAGGTGGAACAGATCCGCTCGGTGAGCCTGTTCGGGCTGTCCTACGTGTCGGTCTACTTCGACGACAGCATGGACATCTACTTTGCCCGTCAGCTGGTCAACGAACGGTTGCAGCAAGTGGGTGATCGCCTGCCTGCCGGCTACGGCAAGCCGGAGATGGGACCGAACACCTCCGGCCTCGGCCAGGTGTTCTGGTACACGGTCGAGCGTGCTGACGACAAGCTCAAGGGTGCCACAGCTGGCACGGCACCGAACGACATGGATCTGCGCACGCTGCAGGACTGGACCATCCGCCTGATCCTGCGTACCGCCCCTGGTGTCGATGACGTCACCTCCTGGGGCGGGCAGGAAAAGCAGTTCCAGGTGCGTATCGACCCGATGAAGCTGATCGCGCACAAGCTCGGTTTCAAGGAAATCATCGAGGCGCTGCAGGCGAACAATGCGCAGGTCGGTGGCAATTTCGTCGACGTGGGACGCGAGCAGTATCTGGTGCGTGGCCTCGGGCTGATCCAGAACGCGAAGGACCTGGGCAACATCGTCCTCAAGACCGAAGACGGCACGCCGGTCTATGTGCGTGACGTGGCCACGATCACCGAAGCGGGCGCACCACGTACCGGTGCGGTCACGCGTGACGGCAAGGAAGTGGTGATGGGCCAGGCGCTGGCCCGCATCGGCGAGAATGCCAAGAGCGTGGTCGATGCGGTCAAGGCCAAGCTCGATACCGTGAAGCAGGCGCTGCCGCCCGGCGTGGTGGTCAAGCCGGTGTACGAACGTACCGAGCTGGTCAACGCGGCGGTGGAAACGGCGGTGCGCGCCTTGATCGAAGGTTCGATCCTGGTGGCACTCGTGCTGTTCCTGTTCCTCGGCGAGTTTCGCAGCGCGCTGGTGGTGGTCGTGGCGCTGCCGTTGGCGATGCTGATCGCCTTCATCTGCATGAATCAGGTCGGTCTGTCGGCCAATCTGATGTCGCTGGCGGGGCTGGCGATCGGCATCGGCATGATGGTGGATGGTGCGGTGGTGATGGTGGAGAACGCCTACCGCATCATGGCCGAACGCAAGGCCCACGGTGGTCCGGTGGATCGTACCGCCGCCGTACTGGCGGCCGCCCGCGAGGTGGCCAATCCGATGGCGTTCGCGATCCTGATCATCATCGTGGTGTTCCTGCCGCTGTTCAGCCTGCAGGGCTTGGAAGGCAAGATGTTCAAGCCGATGGCGTTCAACATCAGCTTCGCCATGGCCGGTTCGCTGATCCTCGCCCTGACCTTGATTCCGGTACTCGCCGCACTGGTCCTGAAGCCCAAGGAAGAGAAGGACACCTGGCTGGTGGCCTTCCTGAAACGCCATTACGCCACGGTACTGGCGTGGTCGTTGGCACGGCGCAAGCTCGTGCTGGGCATCGCCGCCGGTGCCTTGATCGGCAGCCTCGCGCTGTTTCCGTTCCTGGGCAAGGAGTTCATGCCCAACCTGAAAGAGGGCGCCATCATGTGGCGCATCACCTCGATTCCCTCGGCCTCGCTGGATGAGTCGATCAACATCTCCAAACAGGTGTCGGCGCTGATCAAGCAGAAGTTTCCGGAGGTGGACACCACACTGGCGATGATCGGCCGCGCTGAAAAAGGCGAGACCGCCGACGTGAACTACATGGAGGTCTACACACCGCTGAAGCCCAAGGATCAATGGCGCAAGGGCGAGACGCTGGAAAGTATCGAGGAAGCGATGCAGAAGGAATTGTCGGCGGCGTTGCCCACCGCCGTGGTGAGCTATACCCAGCCGATCCAGATGCGCATCGAGGAACTGATCTCCGGCGTGCGGGCTACGTTGGCGCTGAAGATCTATGGCGATGATCTGGGTGAGCTCGATCGGCTCAGTGGCCGCATCAAGAACGTGCTGGCCGGCGTACCGGGTGTGGCGGATCTCGCGTTGGAGGCGAACATCGGCAAGCCGCAGATCCGCATCAAGGTGGACCGCGATGCGCTGGCCCGTTACGGCCTCAACGCCGACGATGTGCTGACCGTGGTGAAGAACGGCATCGGCGGCGAGCCGGTGACGACGCTGCTCGACGGCGTGAAGCGCTTCGACATCGCGGTACGGCTGGACGATGCCGACAAGGCGTCCCTGCCGGCGATCCAGCGCATTCCGATCCGTGCGCCAAGCGGCGCGCTGGTGCAGCTGTCGCAGGTGGCCGAGGTCAGTGATGCGGAAGGCTATTCGTTCATCCGTCGCGAGCAGTTGCAGCGCTACGCCGTCATCCAGATGGACGTGCGCGGTCGCGACATCGACGGCTTCGTCAAGGATGCGAACGCCGCCATCGCCAAGCAGGTGAAGTTGCCGACGGGCTACTACAGCGAATGGGGTGGCGCGTTCGAAAACCAGCAGCGGGCATTGAAGCGGTTGTCGTTGATCGTGCCGGCGACGATCTTCTTCATCTTCGTACTGCTTTACACCGCCTTCAACTCGGTGAAACACGCCACGCTGATCCTGGCCAATGTGCCGTTCGCCACCATCGGCGGCATCGTCGGACTGGCGATCACCGGGCAATACCTGTCGGTGCCCTCGGCGATCGGTTTTATCGCGGTGTTCGGTGTAGCGATGTTGAACGGCATCGTGCTGGTGAGCTTCTTGAACGAGCAACGTGAGAAAGGGCTGCCTGTCCGGGAGGCGGTGATCCGCGGCACCGCATTGCGCATGCGACCGGTGATGATGACCGCCAGCGTAGCGATCCTGGGCTTAGTGCCGATGCTGCTCTCCAGCGGCGTCGGTGCGGAAACCCAGCGTCCGCTCGCCACCGTGGTGGTCGGCGGTCTGATCACCTCGACCCTGCTGACGCTGGTGCTGTTGCCGGTGCTGTACGACTGGATCGAAGAACGCGCCGCACGGCGCCTGGCCAAGGAGAACACCCCATGAAAGAAGTGAAGGCATTCATCCACCGCGGCCGCATCGTCGACGTCATCCATGCCCTGGAGGAAGGCGGATTTCGTTACCTGTCCGTCAGTGACGTCAAAGGTCTGCTGACCGCGCTCAGCGCCCAGGAGCAGATCTATTCGATGGAGCTGGGCGAACGGGTCACCCGGCAAATCAAGCTCGAAGTGTTCTGCGAGGACGATCAGGCCGAACGCGCGGTACAACTGATTCGTCTGCACGGACGCACCGGTCAGAGCGTGGCCGGCTGGGTCTATCAGAGCACGGTGGATCGGGCATGGCCCATCGACGGTGCCGTGGACTGAAGGCGATGGGCGGGTTGCTCCCGCCCATCCTTCCGGGTGTCATTACATAACGCTGCGGCGGTCGCGTAAGGTGACCGCCGCACGGGAGACTTCGATGAGCACGTCAGAGCCACACAAACACGATCACGATCATCACCACGACCATAGCCACGGCGTGGCACCGGATGCGAACAAGAAATACCTGACCATCGCGCTGCTGTTGCTGCTCGGTTTCATGGCGGTCGAGGTGGTGGTCGGCATTCTGGCCAAGTCGCTGGCCTTGATCTCCGACGCCGGCCACATGCTTACCGACGTCGGCTCGATCGGGCTCGCATTGGTGGCGATGCGCCTGGCCAAACGACCGGCCAGCGGTAGCTACACGTTCGGACTCAAGCGCGTGGAAATCTTGAGCGCGCAGGCGAACGGCGTGACCCTGTTGTTGCTGTCAGTCTGGTTCATCGTCGAGGCGATTCGTCGCCTGATCGATCCACCGGTCGTGGAGGGTTTGCTGGTCACGGTGATTGCGGTGATCGGCATCGGCGTCAACCTGCTGGCCGTATGGGCGATGAGCAAGGCCAACCGGCAAAGCCTCAATGTCGAAGGCAGCTTCCAGCACATCCTCACCGATCTCTATGCCTTCATCGCCACAGCCATTGCCGGCGGCATCATCTGGTGGACGGGTTGGAACCGGATGGACTCTATCGCTGCGCTGGTGGTCGCCGGATTGATGCTGAAAGCCGGCATCGGGCTGGTACGTGAATCGGGACGCATCTTTCTGGAGGCTGCCCCGCGCGGCCTCGATCCGGTAGCGATTGCCGAGGCGATTCGCGCCGTGCCGGCAGTGACCCGGCTGGATGACCTGCACGTGTGGGAAGTGACCTCGGGCATGCCGGCGTTGTCGGGGCACATCTACGTGAACCACGACATTGACTGCCACGACGTGCGTCGTGAGGTAGAAGCCATGTTGCACGATCGCTTCAAGATCACGCACACGACACTGCAAACCGATCATGGAACCACCGACGAATCGGCTGGCGCGGCAGCGGGCTGCAGCTTTGCCTCAACCGGCGGGGCGCATTAAGACACCGCCGCGTTGGCGATGAACGAAACCTCACGCCTGTGACGATGTGGGCGCGATGACGCGCGTCAGCGCAGGGCGACGAAGCCATCTCCAACCACACAACATAACCAGCCCACCCATCGCGAGCGCGCCCAGCATGTCGCCGGGGTAATGCACGCCCAGATAGATGCGGGCCCATGCCATCGGCAGGCCGAGCAGCGCGATCCCGAGGCCCCAAGCTCGGGTACGTCGATCCAGCAAAAGCACACTGGCCACCACCCATTGCACAGTCAGGTGGTCGCTGGGAAAGCTGCCGGTGGCCGCATGAGTTACCCAAGCTTGACCAGCACCGGCCACGAACGGACGCGCGCGATCCCAAACCAAGCCGATGACCAGGTTCGCGAACAATGCCGCTGCGGCGGCACTCGATGCTTTCAGGGCGATCGGTCGCATCGACCACCGAGGAAACATCAGCATCGCCCCAAGGAGAACGGCGGTCAGGATCAACGACCCATCGGCCAGGCCGCGCGCCAGATGCAGCATCTCGGACGATGGCGGTGTAGACGGATGGATTGCGTGGAACAGTCGAAGGTCAACGGCGTACGCCATGGTGCCGAACCCCGAGATCGGCGATGTCATGGCTTGCCGATCGGTGCAAGGGCAGCGATCCGTGCTTCCTTTGCTTCGCGCAGGATACCCAACGCCTCCTTCAGCACATAGCAGGCGATGGCCGCACCGATGACCAGATCGGGCACCGCACTGTGCAGAAGGAGCACCAGCACTCCGGAGATGATCACTGCCAGGTTGGCAATGACGTCGACCCGCGTGAACAGCCACGTGGCGCGCAGATGCACTTCGCCGTGACGGAACCGTTCCAGCAATCTCAACACGGTGGCGTTCACGATCAAGGCGATGAAGGCAATGCCCATCATCCAACCACCCTCGGGATGACTGCCCGCGACGAGTCGCCACACCACACCGGCAAGGACACCCACGCCGAGGATCAGCAGCAATGTGCCGCTCAGGGTGGCGGCCGATGCTTTGAAGCTTGCACTGCGCTGCCAGGCGACGAGCGCGATGCCGTACGCACTCGCGTCGGCGAGCATGTCCAGCGAATCGGCGATCAGCCCCATCGATTGCGCGATCAGACCCGCGACGATGCCGACCACAAACATCGTGGCATTGAGTCCCAGCGCGAAGCGCAGGATGCGTCGCTCCGCTTCATTGCTGGCTTTTGCGTGGCAGCCACAGTCACTCATGTTCTATCGCCTTCATTCCGCATCAGGGAGAATTTCCTTGGCCGCGGTGACTGACGCGGCTGGTTGGCGGCCACGGCGGATATTGAACACGAATCCAACCGCCAGCAGCACCAGGATCGTCAACTGAGCCAGCAAGGATTGCCACGTCGGATAGATGCCAAGCAGTTCGATATGCGGCATCGGGGCGACGCTCACCGCGACCCAGCCGGCTTCCTGCAGCGCGGCGATTCCTTTGCCGGTCAGCACAATGGCGAGCACAGCGATCAACGCCGAACTGGCGGAGAAGAACGTGCCGATCGGCAAGCGCCGGCTCGTGCGCAGCAGCACCCAAGCGATCAGCCCCAGCACGGCCGCACCGGCCGCAATGCCGCCAAGCAGCCACGCTTCCTGGCCGTCGTTCCACAGCGCCGCGTAGAACAGAATGCTCTCGAACACCTCGCGATAGACCGAGATGAAGGCCAGCCCGAACAGGAACCACGCCGAACGCCGGTTGAGCGCGGCCGCCATCTTCTCCTTCAGGTAGGCCTGCCAGCGACCGCCGATGCTCTTCTGGTGCATCCACAGACCCACCCCGAGCAGCACAAACGCCGCAAACAGCGACGACAGCCCCTCGGTCAACTCACGGCCGGCACCACTGATGGAAATCGCATAGCTGGCAATCGCCCAGGTGATTCCCCCGGCGACCAACGCGAGGCTCCAGCCGGCGTGCACGTAACGCAGTGCTTCGGGCCGCGCGGCCTTGCGCAGGAAGGCGAGCAGTGCGACCACGACCAACAGGGCTTCCAGACCTTCACGCACCAGGATCGTGAAAGCACCCAGGAAGGTGGCGGCCGCATCGCCTGCGGCATCGGCGGTGACTTCTTGCGCGCGCACCAGCAGACCATCGACCTCATCGGCCTGTTTCGACACCGATTCCACTGAGGTGCTGCTCGTCAGCGCGGTGCGATAGGCACCCATCGCCGTTTCAAGCTTGGCGCGCAGCGCGCCGTCACGCGCATTGAGTTGCGGCTCGACCGGCTCCACGCCATCGAGATAGGCGGACAACGCCAGTTGAGTGGCTTGCGCCTTGGCACCGGCTCGGTAAGCCGTCAGGCTCGCCGCCAGTCGCGCTCGTGCCAGAGGAATACCCGCAAAAGCCTGCTGCTGGACGGCATCGGGGTGGGCCCGCAGATAGCCCATGATCGCCCGTGAGCGCTCCGCACCCAGCGTGGGCGTCAACTGCGTGACGCGAGCACGCGACAGCTCTTTCAAGTCAGCGATCTGCGCCCGTGCGCTGGTGTCGTGCTGCCACGTATCGGCACCGGCGGCGGCCTCCTTGGTATAAGCCAGCGAGCCCACGTAGTACGCCAGCGCCCAACGATCCTCGGAGGAGAGTTGCTGCGCGTAGCTCGCCATCGGCGTGCCTTCCACGCCTTGGCTGATCACCTCGTACAACGACAGCGCACTGCGCTGATCGGCCCGCGTCTGGTCGGTGAAGTTCACCGGATGGGGCGACAGCAAGAGACCCGCCGGGCCGTCACCATGACCGGTCGACCCATGACAGGTGGCGCACTGGTTCTGATAGAGCGCCGCGCCACGCGCCACGTCGGGAGCCTGTTCCGGTGCGGTCGGTACGGGGTAGGCCTGCAGCAATGCATCGGCCAGCGCATGCGCTTGCGTCGCCACCTGCGCGGGTGCCGTTTTGGCATCCACCGAGGCCACCAACGTATCGGCCTGCTTCAAGAGTGCGGGCGTGGTCGCGGTCGGTGGTAACGCGCCGATACGTGATCGAGCCGTCGATGTGAATTCCCGCATCTCGGCGTACTCGGATGCGCTGATCACTGCGCCATCTTTCACCGCACCAGCGTAATCGGTCGCCAGGTAATCCAGCATCTGCCACGTTTGTGGAACGGTCGCGATGGCATTCTGAGCCATCACTGTAAAGGTCGTCACACTGCACAGGAGTAGCGCCGCAACGGACAGTTTGCGCGAAGTGCTGCGAATAAGATTCGTTATCATTAATGCATGATACCCGCCCTTCGACAGTTCGTCAGCAGTTGTTCGCCAGACAATGTTCTCGTTACCAAGCGTGCTCCTCGTGTCGGAACACTCCAAAGGTCGAACTCAATCCTGACGGTTAATTCGTTGCTTTCCGGCCCGTGCCCGCCAAATCTTCCAGAATCGGACAATCTGGGTGACTATCGCCATGGCAGCGACGGGCCAGATCTGTGAGCGTGGCGCGCATGGATTCCATTTCACGGATCTTCTGTTCCAGTGCCCTGGCGTGTTGCAGCGCCAATTGCTTCACCTCACTGCTCGCCCGCCGCCGATCGTCCCACAGACTTAGCAGTTGCTCGATTTCCTTAATCGAGAACCCCAGGGTTCGCGCACGTTTGATGAAGCGCAGGCGATGCAGATCGCTCTCGGCGTACAGGCGATAGCCAGCAAATGTGCGGCCCGCGGTTGGCATGAGTCTGATCGACTCGTAGTGACGAATCATCTTGGCGCTGACCGCTGTGGCCTCGGCGGCGTCGCCGATGGTATGCAGTCCCTGGGCACGTGCACCGGCGGCTTCGGGGCGTAGCGTAGGGCGTGGCATCGTTGTCTCCGGTTATTCCTTGTGGGCGTGGGGACGCCAGCGGCGCAGCAACAAGGTGTTGCCCACCACACTGACGCTGGACAGCGCCATCGCGGCCCCAGCGATCATCGGATTGAGCATGCCCAGGGCAGCCAGCGGTATGCCGATCGCGTTGTAGATGAAGGCCCAGAACAGATTCTGACGGATCTTGCGCGTGGTACGCCTCGAAATCTCGATCGCATCAGCAATCAGGCGCGGGTCGCTGCGCATCAGGGTCACCCCGGCGGTTTCCATCGCCACATCGGTGCCGGACCCCATCGCAAAGCCGACGGCGGCTGCGGCAAGCGCCGGCGCATCGTTGATGCCATCACCGACCATCGCGACATGGTCGCCGGCATCGGTAAGTGCTGTGACAGCCTCCGCCTTCTGTTCGGGTAGCGTATCGGCGATCACGGTTTCGATACCCAGTTCAGTGGCGATGGCCTCGGCGGCGGCGCGGCGGTCACCGGAGATCATGACCGTGCGCAAGCCGAGTGCATGCAACTGGGTGACGGCCTCGCGCGCTGTCGTACGCGGCGCATCGCGAAAAGTGAGAACACCGCGCACCACGATGCCTGTCGCATCGCGCTCGGCCAGCCACGCGGTAGTTTGCGCGCTGGCGTCTAGCCCAAGGCCGATGCGTTCCATCACGCTGCGATCCACACCCAACTCGTCCATCCAGCGCTCGCTGCCCAGAACGAGCTCGCGGCCTGCCACGCGACCACGCACACCACGACCGACCACGGCCGCCACCTCCGTCGCCGGCACGATGCGGCGCTGACCGTCAGCCGCTGCCTGCAGGACTGCCTTTGCCAGCGGGTGCTCGCTGCCGGCCTGCAGACTGGTGGCATCGTCCAGCAGCGCGTTGTCGTCGCCACTGATCGCAAGGCGCTGCACCAGCGTCGGGCGACCTTCGGTCAGAGTGCCGGTCTTGTCGAAGGCGACGACGGTGACCGACTGCGCGACCTCAAGCACTTCGGCGTCCTTGATCAGGATGCCTGCGCGGGCGGCCACCCCGGTGCCGGTCATGATCGCTGTGGGCGTGGCCAAACCCAGCGCACAAGGACAGGCGATGACCAGCACCGCCACCGCATTGAGAATCGCGCGACTCCAATCGCCGGTACTCAAACCCCATGCAAGCAGAGTGATCAGGGCCAAGACGATGACGACGGGTACGAAGATCCCGCTCACACGATCCACGATGCGCTGGATCGGCGCCTTCTTGGCCTGGGCGTCCTCCACGGCACGAATGATCCGGGCAAGCCGGCTCTGCGCACCGACTGCCTCCGTGGCTAACACGAGCCGGCCTTCACCGTTGATCGCACCACCGATGACGGCATCGCCTGTGTGTTTGGCCACCGGCACGCTTTCCCCGGTGATGAGGGACTCGTCGACTTGTGAGATGCCTTCGAGCACAAGACCGTCGACCGGGATGCGTTCACCGGGAAGCACGACGACCACATCGTCCACGCGAATCTTCTCCAACGGCAACCAAATTTCCTGATCGCCTTCGCGCCGACGCGCCTGTTCGGGGCGCAAGGACTGCAGGGCGCGAATCGCTTCGGTGGTCTGTCGCTTGGCGCGCGCCTCCAGCCATTTGCCCAGCAGGATCAGGGTAATCAGTACGGCGGAGGCCTCGAAATACAGCGGCGCGTGACTGAGGCCGACACCATCGCGCAGCAAATGAAAGACGCTAAGACCATAGGCAGCTGACGTGCCCAAGGCCACCAGCAGGTCCATGTTGCCAGTGCGTGCGCGCACTGCCTTGTACGCCGCCCGATAAAACCGGGCACCCAACCAGAATTGCACGGGCGTGGCCAACAGCCATTCCAGCCAGCCGGGCAGCATCAGGTGGATGCCGAGTGGCATGGCCAGCATCGGCGCCATCAATGGCAGCGATAGCACGGTGGCCCAGATCAGATGACGGCGCTCTTTGGCGGCACCGGCGGTCTTCATCGGAGTCGGTACGGAAGATGATTCCGCATCCGCGATACTGGCCTGGTAACCGGCGTCCACGACCGCCTTGATCAACACGGCAGCATCGGTCCCCGCGCTGATCGTGACGGCAGCCCGTTCGGTGGCCAAGTTGACGTTGCTCGCGATGACCCCCGGCACCGCGCGCAGGGCGCGTTCGACGCGTCCCACACAGGACGCGCAAGTCATGCCTTCAATCCGCAGGGCCACCGTGTCGATGGCGACCTCATAGCCGGCGGCCGTCACGGCAGCGTGTAGGGCCGGCAATGCCTGCGGCGTCGATGTCCGCACCGTCGCCTGCTCGGTGGAGAGGTTCACCGTCGCGTCGATGGTCCCGGCCACTGCCTTCAGTGCCCGCTCGACGCGCCCGACGCACGAGGCGCAGGTCATGCCGACAATACCAAAGCGAACAACGGAGGGCGTGTCGGGAGAGGAAAGTGGTGTGGCGTGAGTGTTCATGAGGAGGAACTCCCGGGAGGGAGCGCCATCATGATGTCTCCCATCATGGGAGGGTCAAGCATGCCGACTGAAGACACTGAGACTTGACCTTCCCACCATGGTAAGCCTCATTCTTTTCCTCACTGGCAGCCTGCCGGACGATGGAGAGATCACCATGCAATTTTCAGTCGACAACATGACCTGCGGACACTGTGTCCGAGCCATCACCGCCGCCTTGCAAAACCTCGATGCCCACGCCAAGGTCGATGTGGATCTGGCGAGCGGAAGGGTTCAGACAGAAGGCAGTTTTACTTCGGCGGCCGCCGTCGCGGCGATGGAAGCGGCGGGGTATCACGCCGCGCCCGAGGTCGGCAGCCAAGCCTCGGCCGCCGCCACGTGCTGCGGACATTGTCATTCGTAGCCGCGAGGAGGCGCGCTGGAATTCTATAACTAGAGAAAGCCCAGCGCGGCCGGGTGGCGGGAGCGGTATTTCAAGCCAACCGGCAATGACAATAGGTGAACGATTGCGTGGTACCAAAGGGCGTGCGATGCAGTTCGAGCGCGCTATCGATCAGGTCAAAACGTGGACCAAGCGCGTGAAGCAGTGACGCCGCGTCGTAGCGCAGCACGTCCAGACCGCTGCATTGCTCGGGACCCTGCAGGCTGAAGGTGGCGATGATGACGTGCCCGCCGGGTTTCAGCGATCGAGTGAGCTGGTGGACGTAGGTGGCACGTTGCTCAGCCGTGGTCAGGAAGTGAAACAGCGCCCGATCGTGCCAGAGGTCGAAGTGCTGTTCAGGCAGTGATGCTTGCAGGATATCGGCGGCCAGCCACGTCACTTGGGTTGCTTGGCTGCTGAGGCGTTGCTTCGCTACCTCGATGGCCGCGGTCGAGATATCCAGCACCGTGAGCTTTCGGTACCCCTGGGCAAGAAGATCATCGACCAGCGTTGCCTCACCACCACCGATGTCGATGATGGCGGCCTCGCGATCGGGTAACGCTTCGGCGATCATGTCGAGCGACGTATCCAGGTGTTCGCGATACCAGCTGACGGCATCCGCTGACTTCGTCTGGTAGACCCGTTCCCAATGTTGCTTGCTGACCATCATCGAATCCCCGACATTGCGCGCATGACCATTGCTTGTGAGGTCCTTTAACTGAGACGTGATGATCGATGCCACCGACCATGCAGGCGAAACGCTACCGCCCTGATCTGACGCCATTACGGCGTTTTGGTGCTTTCCGATGGCGCGCCGGTATGTGCCACGTAGAGCAAGTAGTCGATCAGACCCAGAATCTGGACCACACGTTCGGGTGCCAGGTCAGACAGCAACTTATGGTGCACCTGGTTTCGGATGAAGCCAAACACCCCGCGGTACAGCAGGTGAACCGCATCCTGCTCTCCCTGAATTTCGCTAACGCGGATCGCCGGCGTCCCACCCGCGAAGGCGCGGGCGGCTAGATCCGCGCCGGTGGCTGCATCGCTGGATCGGGTCAATACGCGCAGACGATGCTCAAGAATGCGCGTCGCTTCGGTGACGACTGTGTCGTGTCGCTCGGACTGACCGGATTCCTCGAATTGATTGAACAGATCCAGGCAACGTCGCTTGAGTTCGGTATCGAGGATCTCGATGGAATCGATCATGACGGGCTTCGGCCGTCGAGCGTGTGCCACGGAATGATCCAAGGGATCGTTCCTTTCCTGTTCGACAGTGGCAAGCCGCTCCTGCTCAACCAAGAGTGGCAATACCGAGGCCTTGGCAAAGATCCCCTGGGTGGCTAACTGTTCTTCGCGCAAGGTGATCTGCCGATCAAGCGCCGACAAGAGATGGGTGGTCACATTGGGCTTGCTCGAAAGATCGTTTCGCCGTTGCTTGAGGAAACCCAAGTAGAGCAGCCCGACCGACTTCAGGTACCGCACGGTTCCATGATCCAGGCCGAGGTCGCAATCGAACTTGTCGGTGGACTTGGCCAGGCTATCTTCGAGCCATTGCCGGGTGCGCGCGGCTTCGCGTTGACCTCGATCGAAGCGAATCTCCCGCCGGACCTCTTCGGTGAAGAAAGCCTTCAAGTGCGGGTCGCCTTCGATTTCAGCGACCTCAGAGGACAGCAGTTCCTCGTAGTACTTCAAGGCACCGACGAAAAAGTCGAGCGTGTCGCGAAGGAAAGCCACCCACGAATAATGATGGCTATCGGCGGGTTCCGGCGCAGCTGTACGGGTCGTCATCGGATATGGCCTTGAGGTACTGAGTATCAAAATATACCCTGGGGGGGTAAGGTACTAGCATCAAATGGAGATATCACCATGGGCCATACCACCCGCAACAAAACGAAACTGCTCAACCGGGTGCGCCGCATTCGTGGGCAAGTCGAGGCGGTGGAACGCGCCCTGGAGAACGAAACCGATTGTGCCCAAATTCTGCAGCTGGTGGCTGCGGTACGCGGCGCCACTAACGGGTTGATGGCGCAACTCTTGGAAGACCATATCCGTTTTCATGTCGTCGATCCCGATCGTGAAAGCGATCCGGAGAAAGCCAAGGCCGCCGGCGAGCTGATCGACGTCGTACACGCGTACCTCAAATAGTCATCCAGGATATCTATGTCATCCCACGAACCGAAGATCGGCAACGCGCTGGCTGATGCCGCGCAGAAGCGCACCACGGCGCCGGACGTCCACGACGACCATGAGCATGCGTTCGATCGCTGGGAAGCCGCTCGCATCGTATTCGTGGGTCTTGCCGCCATCGCGGTGTGGTTCCGGTGGTGGGAGCCCTTCGCGCCGGTAAGCGTGATTGGCGTGGCGGGTGTCCTGGTCGGTGGTTGGCCGATCTTCCGGGAAGCCGCCGAAAACATCTTTGCGCGTCGCATGACCATGGAGCTATCCATGAGCATCGCTCTGATTGCGGCGGCGGCGATCGGCGAATTCTTCACGGCGTTGATCATCACGTTGTTCGTGTTGATCGCTGAAGTCCTCGAAGGCATGACGGTTAGCCGTGGTCGCACGGCCATTCGTGACTTGCTCGATTTCCTTCCTCGTTCGGCGACCGTGCGTCGCGCAGGGAGCATCGCCGAGATCGACGCCAGAGAACTGGTCGTGGGCGATGCCATCTTGGTCAATCCGGGCGGCCGGGTGCCCGTCGACGGTGTCGTACTCAGCGGTCACTCGTTTCTGGACCAGTCGCGCATTACCGGCGAATCGATGCCCGTGGAAGCCACCGCCGGCGCACCGGTCTATGCCGGATCGATCAACCAGTCCGGTGCGATCGAGATTCGGGCCGAGCGGCTGGGGCGAGATACGAGCTACGGCAAGATCATTGACGCTGTGGAGCAATCCGAGCGCTCGCGCGCCCCCGTGCAGCGGCTGGCCGACCAGTTGGCCGGTTACCTGGTGTACTTCGCGCTGGCGGCGGCGGTGCTGACGTGGCTGATCACCCGCGATATGCGCTCGACCATCTCGGTGATCATCGTGGCCGGCGCCTGCGGCATTGCGGCGGGTACACCCTTGGCGATCCTGGGAGCGATCGGGCGGGCAGCACGCTTGGGCGCCATCATCAAAGGCGGTCTATACCTCGAAACCCTTGGTCGGGTCGATACGGTGGTCGTCGACAAGACCGGCACACTCACCTTCGGGCGACCGGAAGTGCAGCACGTCTTCCCCGTGGATGGTGTCCTCATCGAAGAGGTGCTTGAGGCCGCCGCAACCGCCGAAATCCGCTCCGAGCATCCGCTAGGTCAAGCCATCGTCGCCTATGCCAAGGCGCAAGGGCTCACCGTCGCTGAACCTGATCATTTTGCCTATACCCCCGGCCGTGGTATTGCGGCCACCCTGGCCAACGCGATGTTGCTGGTCGGTAATCGCACGCTGATGACCGATCACCGTGTCGACGTACCCGCGTCGCTCATCGAACGCTTGGTAGCGACTTCGGAAGTGTACGTGGTACGCAACGGTCAGTTGCTCGGTGCCATTGCCGTGGCGGACACCGTGCGTCCCGAAGCACGCGCTGCTGTCGATGCGCTGGCAGCGCTCGGTCTACGCACCATCCTGCTGACCGGTGATGCGCAACCGGTAGCCAAGAACGTCGCCGAGCATCTGGGCATCGCCGAGTACGAGGCCAATTTACTGCCCGAGGACAAACATCGGAAGGTGGCTGCCCTGGTCGCCGCTGGCCGCATCGTCGCCATGCTGGGCGACGGTATCAACGATGCCCCCGCGCTCACGGCAGCCAGCGTTGGTGTGGCCATGGGCTCGGGTACCGACGTTGCCCGCGAGAGTGCCGACATGGTGCTCCTGGGCAATGATCTGTCGCGCTTCGTCGATACGCTGGTGATTGCACGGCGCACGCGTAACATCATCTGGTTCAACTTCGGTGGGACCATCGTCGTCGACGTGATCGGTGTCGTTCTGGCGTCATTGGGCCTGCTCAACCCGTTGGCCGCCGCGTTCATCCATGTGGCTTCGGAGATGGCCTTCATCCTCAATTCTGCGCGACTACTTCCGCCGATCGATCGTCAACGGCCTGCCACACATCCACCGGTTGCGCTGCTGGAACACTGATCCTGCGTGCGACGCTGGTCCGACTGGCATCGCTGTCTTTCAGAACCATTCTATTGAGTTGTCTCCATGCCCTGGATCATCACCAAATACCTCATCACCTCGGCCATCGTGGTGGCGGTGTCGGAACTGGCCAAGCGCAGTGATCGGCTGGGAGCGCTGCTCGCGTCACTCCCGTTGGTGACACTGCTCGCGCTGACCTGGCTCTATCTGGACAAGCAGCCGGTGGAGAAAATTGCGAATCACGCCTGGTATACGTTTTGGTATGTCGTGCCGACACTGCCGATGTTCCTGATCTTTCCGCGCCTATTTGCCCGCTTCGGCTTCTGGCCTGCATTGGCACTGAGCGCGCTCATCACGGTGGTGTGCTTTGGTGTTTTTGCGCTTGCCGTCAAGCCCTTTGGGATCAAATTGCTCTAAAGCGGCAGCCAGGCTACGACGCAACCCCATCGGCGGTGCGATGTTCATCGCGTGCAGCTTGCCAGACTTCTCGCGCTGCATCGGCATTCAACATCATGATGCCCAGACCCACGATGAGATCCGGCCATGCTGAAGGGTAAAAGATCGTGGCAAGAGCAGCGATGATGATCGCCACATTGGCAAACGCATCGTTCCGGGCCGAAAGAAAGGCCGCCCGCGTCAGACTCCCTCGATGCGCTCGAAAACGCACAAGCATCAGTGCGCAAGAAAGGTTGATCGCCAACGCCCCCAGCGCTGTGATCGATAGCGGGATGGGAGCGGGCGGAATCGGTGCATGGAATTTGCCCCATGCTGCCCACAGCGTGGCTAAGGCAGGAATGAGCAAAATGCCGGCCATAGCCATACCGGTTCGCGCGCGTGCTTTTAGCGACCACGCAAAGGCGGTCCAGATCAGCAGGTTGACCGAAGCGTCCTCCAGAAAATCCACGCTGTCGGCGAACAGCGAGACGGAACCGATGCGCAGGGCGACGGCAAACTCGATCCCGAAGTAGCCGAGGTTGAGCAACGCCACGATAAGCACCGTGCGTCGCAAGATGGCATGGTCGCTCGAATCGTCAAACCGTTTGCTCATGGATCCTCCCGGAATTCACATCCAGCCACATGGGATCGCGGACAACCTACCAGCGTCACGCCTCTGATGCGTGTTCGGGTACTGGTGAGATAGGCCGATTACATCGTACGGAACAGGTGCAGATAGCTGCGACTGACGGGCAGCAACTCATGGTGCGTATTCTGCTGAAACCCACCAGCAATTGCGGTCGCAAACCTACCAGTTGCAATGCTTCCAAAGCGACCACCTTCAGCTTTGCGCGACGCTTTTTCGGCAGCCAATTTCATCGAGCGTGTTCTGGAATCACCACTGCGGGGGCTACGTGTGGTTGGCTGGCTATGACCGCCACAAAATAACGTCACCCTCCATCCTTGGTGGTCTCGCGGTAGCGATAGGTCTCGGCGATGAAATCCGAAAACGCGACCGCCGAAGCAACGGCAAGTCGAGCATGCCGTGGATGAAGACCATGGTGCTGCCCGTCACGACCATGCCCGGTTCCGTAGAGACCACGCAACTGGGCCAGGTTGTTGGTGAGCTGGGTGAGATTCCGAAGAACCAAGCGGATATTCTCGGCTCCCTTGGCTTCATCGGTGATGCCTTCGGGCACCAACTGCAGCTCCTTGGCCACTTTCTTGGTCAGATCGCTCAGGTCGTCGGATTTACCGAACTCCACACCGCGCTTGGTGAGGATGGTTTTGCAGCATGACTCGATCAGCTCCTTGGCGGTGCCAATCGCCAGTTCTGGATCCGAATCAACCGCTCGCTCCATCCGTTCGATCGCCCGGGCCATGGAACCTGCCTCCAGGGCGTCGGCCACCGCCCGCCCGCGTGACAAAGCACGGCCACCGTGGTTGCTCAGTGCTCGGTAGGTAAAACGTGGGCGCCCTGCAATCTGCTCTTCTTCAACGATCTCCCAGCCGACCCGCTGAAGCTGATCGTTGTAATGCGTCACCAGCTTGATGGCTTCTTCGCGGCTGGGGCGAACCACAGGGTGAACGGTTTCGCACAGAAACCGCAGAAAGGTCTCGGCCGCCCCATCCATCAGCTGGAACCGATCATCCGAATACACCCAGTCCATCTCATAATCGTTGTTGTTGATGCAGTGCTGCCAAATGTCCCCGGCCGCATCCTTGAATCGACTGTCCCGAGAAGAAAGTTGCTGCAGGTCGTACAGTCGGCTTAAAAACTCCACCTCATCGAGTTGACCACACCAAGCCAAGCTGTCCATTCGCAACCCGTCAAAGATGTTGACTCGTGTCTGGCGCGGTATGCCGGGGCTTTCGGCTCGCCACTCCTTCCTTGTCTCCCGTGCTGGCACTATCTTGGCCGCGTACCAGTTCTGTGTTTCCTGCTCCAAGACGGTCTTGAGTCGCGCCGTGATCTGCGTTTCCAATTGCACGCGCCGAGCCCCCAAGCGGGCGTAGTTGGTAGTGGGCACTTCAAAGAGTACGTCCCAGAGATCAGTGCCACCGTTCCAGTTGTCGTACCCGGTCAGTTCGGCTCGGGCCGGGTATGTGCGAACCACATTGGCGGCTTCGTTCATGCCTTCGGCTTGGAGCAAGGCATGGACCGTAGCCAACGTGGTGTCGAGTTGCTTGTCGTCCACTGGTTTAAGCCCCCGTGTGTTTGGCCGGATTCGTCCACAACACAACACCCGTGATGTGCCCATCGGAATCGATGGTGTAGCCAAAGCGCGTCGCAAGGGCTTTACGATCTTTGCTGGCCTCATCTTCACGGCCATCGGCCGTGTCGTTGATGAGCTGCATTTGGCATTCAAAGTCCAAGCGTTTGGTCTCGACGGCGGCGACTTGTGCAGCGATGTCAGCCTTGTGACGATCGAGATCACGCTGCATCCCCTCGAACACACGCTCCACCGCGTCATGCCCCAATGGGGTCATGCTGAAGAACGAGGCATCAAACAGGTAACTGTATCGATTCAGGATGTCATGGGCGCGACTCAGCAACCGCTCGATTTGTTCAACGAACAACTCGGGCAGTTTTGCCGATTCGCCTTGTTTGGAGAGTTTGGCACCTCGGTGTGCCAGCACGTTGTGGCGGTACACAAACAGGGCCGTGACATCCGGGTCGGACTTCGAACACGACTTGATGTCCTGGTCGAGCACAATGGGGTCCGGCACCGCTGCATCTGAGTTCATCCACTGCACAAACGGGTCCCCGGGACGTCGTTTCATAACCGCATCTTTTCCAAAGAGATGCAGGTGCTCGCGGATACTGGTGAGCCACGAGCGCAAGTGAAGCGCGCTTTGCTCCTGGTCGAACACGCGCGCCAAGCTCGCCAGTGCCGTCCGACGATACGCTTGCAGCGTGTAATGCCAGAAGGGCCAGCCCTCGGTTTGCACCTCCGGCCACTTCTCCAGCTGGACCAGAAGTGCGTTGTGCTGATCCCAGAAAATGTGCGCGTCGACCACATCCCGAGCGAGTGCCTGGATGAGAGCGTTGAACTCGCTATCGTCGGCGACAGAGATGGTTTTAGAGGCCATGGGCCATGATACTGCTGGCCTCTCATGGAGCGGCTGCCCAGGCTTGGGCTCGCGTGTGGTCAGCCGGATTTCCCAGCAGTTGGCCGACAATATCACTATGTCTGTCGATGGTCGGCGCCATCACGCGCGTATTAGGTTGTTTGGACCTTACGCCGCGATTTGGCGGCGGCCACTGACGGCTTGCACGAAGTCTTGCCGACGCCACAGCTTCCGTCGGACTGACTGCAGCAATGATCCGTGAGATAGCCGATCAGGTCGTTCATCGCCTCGATCACCGGGGCGTAATAGATGAAACGCCCACTCTGTTCGCTGGTCACAAGACCGGCATGCGACAGCTCCTTCAGATGAAACGAAAGCGTGGCATTGGCCAGCCCCAGCTTCTCGGCAATCACACTCGCGGCCAGACCGTCTGGGGCGTGCTCAATCAGCAGCCGATAGACCGCCAACCGTGACTCCTGAGCGAGCGCCGAAAGGATCGTGAGGGCTTGTTTGGTCTGCATGGTGGGGGTGACCGTTTCAGAACGGTGTGCGGTGATCTTCGTGGGCAGTGTAATGCCAGTGCGCAACATCGGATCAAGCGGCCGTGTCGTTGCTGGATGCCTTTCCCATCGCATCGAGCCGACTGGACAGCGCGAGCCGATCCAGGGCCACCACGTTCAAATTGAGCAACAGGCTGATCCGTTGCTGCAAAAGGTTCCGGGCCAGCACAAAGGCTCTGTAAACGGTGGCCTCATCGCCTTGCGCCTTCGCCGGATCAGGGATGCTCCAGTGCGCAGTGATCGGCGCACCCGGCCACGCGGGACAAACCTCGCCGGCCACCTGGTCACACACGGTGATCACGAAATCCATCACCGGGGCATCTGGTGTCGTGAACTCCGCCCAGCTCTTGCTGCGCAGCCCGTCGATGGGAAGATCAACGGCCTTAAGCACGTCCAGCGTCTGGGGGTAGATGAAACCTTTGGGCTGACTTCCAGCGCTGTAGCCATAAAAGCGATCGCGGCCAAAGTGATGCACGGTCGCTTCGGCCAGAATGCTGCGCGCCGAGTTGCCGGTGCACACGAACAACACGTTGTAGTGACCTTGCATGAGGATGCTCCGATCAAGCCTGCTGTGATTCATACCAACGCTTGCTGCCGTTGACGATGCGCACCACCGACAACATCACCGGCACTTCGATCAGGACGCCGACCACGGTGGCCAGCGCGGCGCCGGAGTGCACGCCGAACAGACCCACCGCCGTGGCGACAGCCAACTCGAAGAAATTGCTGGCACCGATCAGCGCCGAGGGCCCGGCCACGCAATGGGGCACCCCGAACCGACGGTTGAGCACGTAGGCCAATCCCGAGTTGAAATACACCTGGATTAGGATCGGCACGGCCAACATGGCAATCACCGCCGGCTGGGCCAGGATCTGCTGGCCCTGGAAACCGAACAGCAGCACGAGGGTGGCCAGCAGCGCAAACAGGGAGGCCGGGCCCAGCCGTTGGAGCAGTTTCTGCAACCGCGCCTCGCCACCTCGTGAAAGCACCCAGCGGCGAAGCGCCACGCTGATGGCCACCGGCACCACGATATAGAGCAACACCGACAACAGCAGCGTGTTCCACGGCACCGTGATCGAAGAAATGCCCAGCAGCAGCGCGACGATGGGCGCGAACGCGACCACCATGATCGTGTCGTTCAAGGCGACCTGGCTCAGCGTGAAGTTCGGTTCACCGTGGCAGAGGTTGCTCCACACAAACACCATCGCCGTGCACGGTGCCGCGGCCAGCAGGATCAAACCGGCAATGTAGGAGTCGAGCTGATCGGCAGGCAGGTAGCCGGCGAAGACATGGCGGATGAATATCCATCCCAGCAGCGCCATCGAGAACGGTTTGACGGCCCAATTGATGAAGAGTGTGACGCCAATGCCTTTCCATTGCTGGCGCACGCCACCGAGCGCGCTGAAATCAATCTTCAGCAGCATCGGAATGATCATCAGCCAGATGAGCACGGCGACCGGCAGATTGACCTGAGCGACTTGCATGCCCCCCAAGGTTTCAAAGGTGTTCGGTAGCCAGTGACCCAGGACCGTGCCCGCCACGATGCACAGCAAGACCCAGACCGTGAGATAGCGTTCGAAGAAGCCTATGCGGCTGCCACTGGCCGTATCCGGACCGGCGTCGACCACTTCAGCAGACAACTGGTTCATGCGTGTTCCTCTTCGGCGTCGGTGATGGTGCCGATCTGATCAAGGGCCAACTTCAACTCGTCCCGGCTCATCGTTTCCACCGGCAGGTTCAGCAACGCGTTGACTCGATAAAGCACGAGCGTGTGGGCAAGCCGGAAGGCTTCAATCGCGGCACCTTCACCGTGGGCTGCCGCCGGATCGGGCTGGCCCCAGTGGGTCTTCACAAAATCGCCGAACAGCACCGGGCACGTCTCATTCGCTGCGTTGTCGCAGACCGTGATGACGATATCCAGCGGCGGCGCACCTTCCCCCGTGAAGCGATCCCAGGACTTGCTGCTGAGTCCTTCGGTGGGTATGCCGAGGGCCTTGAGCTCGTCGATCGCATAGGGGTTGACGCGGCCGGTCGGCTGGCTGCCCGCGCTGAAGGCTTCGAAGCGGCCTTTGCCCAAATGGTTGAGGGTCGCTTCGGACAGGATGCTGCGGGCGGAATTGCCCGTGCAGATGAACAGAACGCGGCACGGATGCATGACGGTCTCGGATTGGATTCTATATTTCCATAATGATAGAATCATTTAATCAAAGCAACAGGACCGTGTTCATGACGATGCAGGATCTGCCCCACATTGCCGCCGATGTACTGGATACCCCCAGCTTGGCCAAATTGGCGCTACCGGCAAGCTCCGGCCATCCGCCGCGCATCCTGATCCTGTATGGGTCACTGCGCCCGCAGTCGTTCAGTCGCAAGTTGGCCTTGGAGGCCGAGCGCATCCTGCGCCAGTTCGGCGCGGAAACTCGCGTGTTCGATCCGCATGAGTTGCCCATTCTGGACAGCGTGCCCAACACGCATCCCAAAGTGCAGGAGCTGCGTTCGCTGTCCTTGTGGTCGGAGGGTCAGGTCTGGGTCAGCCCGGAGCGTCATGGTTCGGTGACAGCCGTCTTCAAGAATCAGATCGACTGGCTGCCACTGGAAGAAGGCAGCGTGCGGCCGACACAAGGGCGCACCTTGGCGGTCATGCAGGTCAGCGGTGGCTCGCAGTCCTTCAACGTCGTAAACGCGTTGCGTGTGCTTGGCCGGTGGATGCGTATGGTGGTCATCCCGAACCAGTCGTCCGTCGCCAAAGCTTGGCAGGAGTTCGATGATGCGGGTCGGATGAAGCCATCGCCGTTTTACGATCGCGTCGTGGACGTCATGGAGGAACTATTCAAATTCACCCTGATGGTGCGCGATCGCAGTGATTACCTGGTCGACCGTTACAGCGAGCGCAAAGGTGCGGCTGAGGCGCAAGCTTTGTCAGTAGCGGCAGGCGTGACCGAAGTGGCTGCGCCGGCTCCGGTTGTAGTGGAGCCGGTCAAGACAAGCTGCTGCGCCAGTGGAGCCTGCTGACGATGAGTACGGTGACACCGATGACCGCCACGATCTATCACAACCCGGATTGCGGCACCTCGCGCAATACGCTGGCCCTGATCCGCTATGCCGGTATCGAGCCTACAGTGATCGAATATCTCAAGACACCACCGAGTCGCGAACAATTGATAAGGCTCATCGATGAAGCCATGCTCAAGCCACGCGAAGCCTTGCGTGAGAAAGGAACTCCTTTCGTTGATCTGGGGCTGGGCGAGGCTGGCATCACCGATGACATCATTATTAATGCCATGTTGAAATATCCAATCCTGATCAATCGTCCCTTTGTAGTCACACCACGTGGTACACGGCTTTGCAGGCCCTCGGAAGTCGTGCTCGACATCCTCCCGCCGATCACCAATCCCTTCACAAAAGAAGATGGGGAGATCGTTGTTGGTCGTGGCTAGCTGCGGGCTGTGCTGACTACGGATACCGCATGCCTCACTTCGGTGTGCAGCGCGTCAACTTGCTACCTTTCTTCCCCAGTAAAGATCAGCGCTGAAGGAACCCCACAGTGACCGATGCAATTCTTGATCGGCTTGTGTCCGGTTCAGTGCGTGTGCCGCTGTTGGGTGAGCCGATGTGAAAACGGATGAAGAACAAGTTCGACCAATAGGGAGTGGCGGTGCACCTTCCAGCATCCACTCGTCAACACCTCTTCATGGCAACTGTTCTCTGAATGAATGAGGGGTGGGCGGCACCACGGCATTACGGGTGGTGGGTTTGAACATTACGAGCGGCGGGTTTGGAGCAATACGGGATTGAGGTTTGATGCTTTACGGGTGGCTGGTTTCGAACATAACGGGTGGCTGATTTTCGACATAGAATGCACTCAGGCTCGCCTTCGCGAATTTCGCGCCCGTTGACCTTGTGCTTCCTGACGTTCTCGTAGAAGCAGTGTATGAGTGCTTTCTCATGCCCTTTGTGGGGTTCGGGGGTTGTGAGTGGGGTATGCTCTACGCAGGGGACAGGGCTGTTGCCGTTGTCGAAGATGCTATTCGCCACGTCTCTTTACACGATAAGGGGACATGCATGGATCAAGCGACAGTACACATTCACCTATTCAAGGTGGGCAACACGACGGCTAATGGTCGTTCCTTGGAAGCGATGATCGACGCGATAGAACTCGATCCACTCCAAGATCGGATACGAACTGTCGGAGCCACCGGGGTTCGCCTCGACGTCATCGAAAAGTTGTCGGCCGACGGCAAGACGCCGAGACTATGGCTACTCGATTTCACCCGTCTTCGCGATACGCATGGCCCTGGCAAAGCGAAGCGCAACACTTTGGTCGAAGATCTGGACATCGCCGCCGACGAGTTCTTCGGCGAGGAGTCTGCCGCCCTTTATGTACCTGACCACGGCTGCCTACTGGTGCAGTACAACCACTTCGGTGTGCGGCCGAAGGCGATGGAGACCTTCTTCTCTGAGTACCTTGAGGGTGAGGTCAACGTCTACGAGTTCAACGTCGTCCTGGACGCCGATGCCGAGCAGCGATTTAAGAATCAGAAATACTTGAAGCGTTTCGAAATCGGTGTAGATGTCACGCAGCTTTCGGCTGATGACCGGAAAAACGGTAATGCCCTCGGTGCCATGGCCGATGCCGCCGCCGAACTCGATGCAACGCGCATGAAGCTCGTGATCTCGGTGGGTCATGATCGGGAACGTAATCTCAAAGGTGCCAAGAAATTGCTTCGATGGCTGCAAGGGAACGGTTCCGTCATCTCTGCCGTGGTCGCAGGCCGTGAGACCCCGGACGGGCAAGTTGAAGTGGTGGATTTGATCAACGAGAAACTTGTTTGCTCCGAAAACATCAAACCTGGCGAGGGCCGACGACTGGCCGTCGAGGATCGATTCAAGGCGCTTCGTAGGGCATATGGCAAATGGGCCGCACGCATCAAAAATGGCTGACCCCTCTGCGTCGTGAGCAACTGGCACCTTGGGTGCTGGCTGTGACGTCGGCATTCGCGGTCGCGCTGTTCGAACGTCGCGGATGGATTGCAATGCCACGCACTGACGCAAGCGCGTTCTTCTCCGCAGTGTTGTCGCTCGGCGGCGTGTTCACCGGTTTCATGGCCACGCTTAACACCCTGCTGTATGGCATGAGCGACCAAACCTACGGGCGATTGAAGGACAGCGGCTACTTCCAGGATCTACGCCGCTACCTTGCTGAGGCACTGGGTGGTAGCTTTGCCATGTGCTTGGTGGCGATCGCGGCGTTCTATTCACCCAATGCCATGTGGGCTCGCGTCGCATTGATTGGTGTCACGACGTTTTCGATCGCCAGCATCTATCGCGTGACCCGAATTGGGACGTCCTTGCTGTCGATCCAGCGCAAGTAGTACTTCTTGTTTGTAAGCCGCCTCTGGCTCCGAGAACTCGGATGCTTGGTGCCGTTACCGATGTGGTCCACCTGGAGCTTGACCCAACCGGAGTGGCCTGTCGGACACGATGTCATTGTCGGCTCTAGATCGCAGTCACTGTCGTCACGCCCCCAAGTCATCCAGGTCGATGGACCGCCCGTGGCGGAGCAGCTCGTAGATCAGGTCGGTCAGCGCCGCCATACCCTGCCGGTCGGCCTTGAGCACCTGAGTGGCGAGCTTCTGGTGCGAACCCATCGCTCGCACCACCGCCTGTTGCACGGCACCGGGCAGGTTGCCCTTGAGCGCCTGCTCGCGGTTGTTGTTCTCCACCTGCGCTGCGACGACCGCACTCTCCTTGGTAATTGAGGCAATGTGGTTCACGAACGCCGCCTGGTCGCGCAGAGGCGTGGCATCGCCGAACAGAAGGTTGAGCCGCTCAATGAGTTCCTTGAGATAGAGCTGGTCATCCCGTCCTGTGCCGCCGCCGGGGCCGATCGGCTTGAGCACGGGCGTATCCTCGTCCATCGTCGTCTCGCCCGGGCGCAGTTTGATATCGAAGCCGGACAGCAACAGTCCGCGCAAATCCACTTGATCCGGCGGCACGCCATCCAGCCGGTTCTGCAGCAGCTTGGCGAACGCGGCGAAATTTTCCAGCTCCGCATCCCCCAGGTCGAGCAACTGGGCGATGTAACCGTAGGTGCGCACGAAACGGCCCAAGCCGCTCTTGAAGGCGGTGACGGCAGCGAGTTGCTCGGCACACGCCTGCCGCTGGTGTTCGGCGGATTTCATGGCCGACTCGTCGCCTCGGGCGCGTGCCTTCTCGTAGGCCTGCTCCCAGTTGGCCAGCGTCTCGCGCATGGCCTTCACGTTTTCGTTGTAGCGGCGGGTGGGACGCTCGGTGGCCGCAAACAACGCCTTGTGCTGCAGGGCCTTCGCCTGCGTGATGTCGCGGATGGTCTTGAAGCGCGCCTGCTTGAAGGCTTCCAGATCGTCGGCCTCGTAGAATCCGGGCCGGTCGAGTTGCGCCTTGATCTCGTAGACCACGTTGGGATCTTGCACCTCCTCGATCACCGCGCCGGCGTCGTATTTGGCGAAGGCTGCACGCACCGCCACCGGGTCGTTGATGAAGTCGACCACGAAGGTTCGGTCCTTGCCCGGGGCCTTGCGGTTGAGCCGCGACAGCGTCTGCACGATCTCCACATCGTTGGCGATCTTCTTGTCGATGTACATCGCCACCAGCCTGGGCTGGTCGAAACCGGTCTGGAACTTGTCGGCCACCAGCATCACGCGGTACGCGTCTTGCTCGAACGCCTTGGCGAGGTCGCCGGTCACCCCGGGATTCATGGTGGCCTCGGAGAAATCCTCCTGTTCGTCCACCACGAACACATCACCCTTGAGGCGTTCGTCCTCGGCGTGCATCACCTGCTTGCCGGTGAGCTTGCCGGAGAACGCCACCAGTGAGCGGATACCCGCGTACTGCGGGTGTTTGGAGATGTAGCCGTCAAAGCCCTTCTTGTAGCGCACCGCCGCGGCGCGCGAGCTGGTCACCACCATCGCCTTGGCCTTGCCGTCCAGCAGCGGTGCCACCTGGGCGCTGAAGTGCTCCAGGATGAACTGCACCTTCTGGGTCACATTGGTGGGGTGCAGCGCCATCCACTGGGCCAGTGCCCGTTTGGCCGCCTTGCCGCTGACACGCTTGGCGTCCTCCATCCGCTTGGCCAGGTTGAAAGCGGTCTTGTACGGCACATAGCCCTGCAGCACGTCGAGGATGAACTCCTCCTCGATGGCCTGGCGCATCGGGTACTTGTGGAAGGCTTGTGGCAGGTCATCCTTGCTCGGCTTGCCGCCGTCCTGGGTGCGCCCGAACAGCATGAAGGTGGAGTGCTTGGGCGTGGCCGTGAAAGCAAAGTGGCTGAGGTTCTTCGGCCGCACGCGCGACTTCTGCAACTGCTCCAGCAGCTCCTCCACGCTCATGCCGGCCATATCGCCACGGCTGCCCAGCGACAGCGCCGCCTGCAGCTTGCTGGCGTTGCTGCCGGTCTGCGAGGCATGGGCCTCGTCGATGATCACGGCGAAGTGCTTGTCCCGCAGCTTGGGCTCGGTGACGATGGCCTCCATCGCGTAGGGAAAGGTCTGGATCGTCACCACGATGATCGGCGTGCCGGCAATCAGCGCCTCGGCGAGTTGCTTGCTCTTGGATTTGGACGACTTCTGCCGGTCGATGGCGGCGATCACCCCGAACTGGTGGTCGATCTGCTTCACCGCATCCTGCAACTGGCTGTCCAGCACGGTACGGTCGGTGACAATCACCACGCTGTCGAAGATCGCCTCGCCGTCGTCGCGCCGCAGCTTGATCAGGTCGTGTGCCGTCCAGGCGATGGTACTGGTTTTGCCCGAGCCCGCGCTGTGCTCGCACAGGTACGGCAGGCCGGCACCGTTGACCTTGGCGTCGGCGATCATCGCGTTCACCGCGTCCCACTGGTGGAAGCGCGGAAAGATCAGGGTTTCCTTCTTCGACCACTGTCCGTACAGGTCGCAGACGTCCTTCTTCTCCACGTAGACGAAGCTGTGGAAGATACGCAGCCAGGCGTCGCGCTGGCATACCCGCTCCCAGAAATACGCCACCGGGTATTCGCCATCCGTGCGCGGCGGGTTGCCCGCGTGGCCATCGTGGCCGAGGTTGAACGGCAGGAAATAGCTGTTCTCGCCATCCAGCTTGGTGGCCATGCGGATGTCCGAATCGGACATGGCAAAGTGCACCACGGCCCCGCGCTTGAACGTCAGCAGCGGTTCGCGGCGCTTGGTTCTGGCGTCGAACGGCAGTCGGTCGGTTTTGTACTGTTCCACCGCCGACGCGGAGGACTGGGTGAAATCGGTCTTCACCTCCACCGTCGCCACCGGCAGGCCGTTGATGAAGAACACCAGGTCGATCGCCAGCTCGCGTGCCGGGTGATATTTCAACTGCGGCACCACGCGCAGGATGTTGGCCGCGTAGCGCTTCAGCACCTCGGCATTGCGCTGGTCTTCCGGCGCGGCCTCGGAGAGATCGAGGTGGCCGCAGCCGGCGATAGCGAAACCGCGGCGCAACACCTGCACGGTGCCGTCCTTTTCCAGCACCTTGGTCAGCCGATCCATCAGCGCGCCGCGCGGGTCGGCGGCGTAGTCCTTGCACAGCTTCGCCCACTTCTCAGGCTGGGTCGCCTCCAGCCAGGCGACCAGGTCATCCGGATACAGTGCGTGCTCGGTGTCGTAGTGCTTCGTGTCGCCTACTAGCCAGCCCTGCTTGCGGAGCTGGTCGACGATATAGGCCTCGAAATACTTTTCCCGATGCGCGGTGTCGCCGTTCATGCGGTTTCCTTGCGTAGGTCGATCTGGCCGGTGACGGCGGCGGTGATCAGGGCGGCACGGCGTTCTTTGAGGAGGGTGATGCTGTGTTCGGTCTTGGCCGTGAGTGAGTCGATGCGCGTCGTTGCGACCGTGATCGCAGACAAGATGGTCTCTTGCTCCGCAACCGAAGGGATACACACTTTCAAGTCGCGGAAATACTCCCAATACAGTCGCATCCGAAAATCAGCGATACCGCGTGAGTAGCGGCGCATCTCTTCCACGGCCATCGGCGTGCGTAGCACCTGCTCGACATAGGCTGAGTTGATGTCGCCACAGGGTTCTGCGACGACGTAGGCAGGACTGACCAAACCCTCCACTTGCACCGCCCCGAACGCGCCTTGCCAAGCACGCATCATGTTGTAAGCAAGATCGTTGGGCTTCACCCGCTTGTACTTGGTGCGATCTTCGATCTGGTACACCTGCCGCTCGCGGTCTTCCGGTGCAAGCTCTTCGTCGCTGATGCCATCGTGGATCGAAATCGAAAGTACCGGTAACTGCGGATCGCCCGGACGGATTGCTTCCCGGTACAACGTAGCCAAGCGCTCGACGCGCCAATGCCCAGGCACCTCGCCGATCCACTCCACACCGGAATCCTTCATCTTCACCGTCGGTTCGAGACCCTTGGTGACGGCGCGGGTGATCAGCGCCTGGCGCTTTTCCTTGAGCAGCTTGATGAAGTGCACCTTTTTTGCGATCAGCGCGTCGATGCGGGCGGTCTCACTGTCGAGCATGGCGGCAATCGTGTGTTGCTCAGACCTCTCGGGAAATGCAACATCAATCAGATGCACGTCATTGCGGTCGATGCCTGGGATGGCTGACTTCGTGGAGTACAGAATGAACAGGTCAGAGAGGCTCTGCAGCAAGTACCAGATGTACCGTGGCTCGTTCTTGTGGAACTCGACAGAGAAGAGCGCAGTGTTGAGCGGCCAATAATCCTCTTCGACAAAGGTGAACTGACCGATGGAGCCATAACGTCCGGTCACGACACCGGGTGCCCGAGCCATCGCAATGTCGTGAGTGCCGATGACGCCGGCAGAGGACACCACCGGCACGTTGCCCGTGCGCCGGTCAGTGTCGGGGAGATCGTGCCCACGCTGAAGTACAACCGCCCGCTTCAGAGAGGTTATTTGCCAATGCTCCGGCACCTCCCCAAGCCACTCGACCCCGGAATCCTTGTACGCCGGATAGCGCCGGTAGTGGCTCATAGCGCAGTCTCATCCGTATCGGTAGCCCGGTAGGCCTGCAGCGGATGGTTGGGTTGATCCGGTCGGGTATAGGCGAGCACACCGGCATTGACCAGCGGACGCAGGTACTGCGTGCCGAGGTAGTCGGCGTTGCGGTCAAACAGCTCAGCCAGCTCCGAAGCCTGCCAGGGCCGATGTCGACACAAGGCCACCAAGGCCTCGCGCACCTTGTCGGGTGAAGCACGCTGACCCAGGCCAGCTACCAATTGCTGCAACGGGGCAGGTAGCGCCTGCCAAAGGGGGTTGCTGGACAAGGCCTGCGGGTTGCTAGACAAGGATGGAGGGTTGCTAGACAAGGGCCCGAGGTTGCTAGGCAAGGGAGACGCAGCTTCAGATCCCGTTTCGTCCCCCGCCAGCAGCCATGAGGTCGGTTCATAGTAGGTCGCCGAACCGCGCCCCTTCTGCTCCAGCAACCCGGCATCGCGCAGCCGGCGAAGAGATTGGCTCGCTCCGATGGTGTCCACGCGGTTGAGTTCGCGGTACATGGCGTTGTCGATGGCACCTTGCTCGCGCACCGCCACCAGCGCGCGCGCTTCCTCATCCGACAGGTGCAGGTCGCGGAAACGGCTGAGCCACTGGATGGCTTCCTCGCTGAGGAAGTGCTGGAAGTAGTAGCGCGCGACGAAGCTGTCGTTGCTGCGCAGGGATTCGAACAGCGGCGGTTCCAGCCCCGCGTCCACCATCATCTCGCGCATGACGCGGATGCCGCTGCCCTTGGTTTCCGCGAAACGCGTGTCCAGCAACACGGCGGCGATGCGGGGATTGCGTGGCACGGAACCCGGCTCGCCCAGATGCTCGGGCGATTTGAGCGAATGTCCGGGATTGTGGATTTCGATGCGGTTCGAATAGCGGATGATCTGCACCGGGCTGTGCGACCGGTAGCTGCGGTGCATGACGGCGTTGACAATGCCTTCGCGCAGGACGCGCTGCGGGATCAGCGGTTTGTCGGTGCGCTGTGCTTCCCCTTCGGCCAAGCCGAACGCCTTGGGCAGGTCGTCGAGCACCGCCGACAACGCGCGGCGAATGGCGCGGAACAGGTAGTCGCGAATTTCCACAGAGTCGAAACGCCGCTCCGGATCGGGTATCCATTCCTTGCCGGGCACGCGGATATAGTCGATCCGGGTCATGGGATACAGGCGGCGCAAGGCCTGCGGTTTGCCGAATAGCATCATCCCGGCCACGGTAGGGTGCTGGTCGCCGGCAAGGCGACGGGTGCAGCCGATGGATTCGAGCAACTCGTCGTCGCTCCAGCGCAGTTCCTCGGCGTCGGCATTGGCCTCGGCGCGGGTGCGGCGGTAGTCGGCAATGGCTTCGGGGGAAAAATCCTCCGGCACCGCGTCCGGCACGGCGATGCCGTCGTAGCTTTCGATCTGCCGACCTTGGTACAGCGCAAGCAGGTCGTCTTCCGTGCATTGCTGGTCGGTGCTGCCGATGCGCCGGTAGGCACCGCGCGGCAGGTTGCGGCTTTTCAGAAAGATGGGTTTGTCGGCGGGCGGTGCCTCTGGCACCGTGACCACCAGAACCACCTTGTCGCCAAGCGATTCGTTCGCGATCTGCACGCGCACCGGCACGTTGAACTGTTCGCGGCATTGCGTTGCCAGATCGGCGCTGAGCTTGTCCGGATGCGCAACGCCCTCCACGGTATAGGCCGAGAACAGGTCGGTTTCGTCGCGCACAACGCCGAGTACCAGGGTGCCGCCCTGCAGGCCGGGTTCGTTGGCGAACGCGCAGATGGTTTCCAATACGGCCGGCCCGATTTCACTTCCGCGCTTGGCTTCCAGGCGCTCGTTCTCGTCGAGCGTGTTCAGCATCAGGAGGTAATCGGCGGCACTCATTCAGTCACCTCGCCTAGCAACACCGCAATCTCCGCTTCCACCTGCTTCAGGTCGGCGTCGATGTCTTCCAGCCGGCGCGGCGGCAGGTACTGATAGAAGTAGCGATTGAAGTTGATCTCGTAGCCGACGCGGCCAATTTCGCCATCCTGCTCGTCGCGGAAGCCATCGTCGATCCAGGCATCGGGCCCGTGCGGCAGCACCTCGCGGGTGAAGTAGTCCTCGATGCTTTCGGCGAGCGGCACGTTCTCGTAGTCGGTCAGCTCGCTGTCGGCGACGGACTGGCCGTCGGCATCCTGCGCGGGCTCGCCTTCCGGGTCGCGCAGGCCGAAGGCTTTGAGCATCGCCTTGAGCAGCGTCTTGCTGACCTTGCCGATGGCGGGGTGCCCTTCGACGGCTTCCATCACCAGGGTTTCCAGCCAGTCGAACGACTTGCTGTCGCCGTGGTGGGGTTGCAACGCGGCTTCCCACGCTTCCTGCTGGGCGACAGTCAGCTTGCCCCACGCCTTGTCCTGGCGAAGCCTGGCCAGCGTCTCGCTATTGATGTGCAGGCGCATGCGCAACGGCCGCAGCACCCGGATGCGGCGGTAGCCGAAGGTGCGGTAGTCCAGCATGCGACTCAGCTCGCCGGTTTCGGCGGCCGCGTAGATGTCCGCAATTTGGCGAATCTGTTCGTCGCTGAGCTTGCGCCGCTTGTTGCCCTCGTTCTTGATCGACGTCCACAGGCTGGTGGCGTTGATCAGCTGCACCTTGTGTTTGCGCGTCTTGGGCTTTTTGTTGGACAGGATCCACAGATAGGTGCCGATGCCGGTGCGGAAGAAAATCTCCGTCGGCAGCGCCACGATGGCCTCGACCAAGTCGTGTTCCAGCAGCCAGCGGCGGATCTCCGACTCGCCCGAGCCGGCACCGCCGTTGAACAGTGGCGAGCCGGACAGCACGATCGCCGCACGGCCACCACCTTTCTCCACTCGCTCCAGCTTGCTGGCCAGGTGCAACAGGAACAGCATCGAGCCGTCGTTGATGCGTGGCAGGCCTGGCCCGAAGCGGCCGGCATGGCCGCGCTCCTTGTGCTCGGTCTCGACCGCTTTCTGGTCTTTCTCCCACTTCTTGCCGAACGGCGGATTGGCGAGTCCGTAGTGAAAGCGCTCACCGGCGAACTGGTCGTTGGAGAGCGTGCTGCCCAGCTTGATATTGCGCGACAGGTCGCGTCCCGGGTCGGTAGGCAGGGTACGCAGCAGCATGCCGGTGAGGCAGACCGCGTGCGTCTCGGGCTCCAGTTCCTGGCCATGCGGCACCAGCACCGGTGGCACCTTGTAGCGGCTGCCGTAGTCCGCCATGTGGTTCATCGCGTCGGACAGGAAGCCGCCGGTGCCGCAGGCGGGGTCGTATAGGGTGCGGATCAGGCCAGGCTGCTCGGCGAACAGCGCGTCGTCCGGGTCGAGCAGCAGCGTGGTGGCCAGGTGCACCACGTCGCGCGGCGTCATGAAGTCTTCCGCGCCTTCGTTCACCGCGGCACCGAAGCGTCGGATCAGGTGCTCGTACAGATTGCTCATTACCCGGTCGGGTACGGCGTCGGGGTGCAGATCGATGCCGGCGAAGTTCTGGCAGATCTTGTACAGCAGCCCCGCCTTGTCCAGGCGCACCACCGTGTTGGTGAAGTCGAATTGCTCGAAGATGGCGCGTGCGTTGGCTGAGAACCGCGCCACATAGTCCTGCAGGTTCTGCCGGGTTTTGGTGCTGCCCAGCGTTGCCAGGGTGTAGCTGGAGGTGTTGTAGAACGGATAACCGGTGACCTGGCGCTGGATCAAATCCACGTCGATGCCGCTGCCCTGATATTCGTCGCCGGCCTCCGCCACCTTGTGCCGTGTGGGCTCCAGCACACACTCCAGGCGGCGCAGCAGGGTGAACGGCAGGATGACTTTGCCGAAATCGGTGTGCTTGAAGTCGCCCCAGAGATCCTCGGCGTTCTTCCAGATGAAATCCGCCAGCGACGCCGCCGACCCGCTCCACTCCGCCATCCGACTCTCCAACCCACCGGCAAAGCTTGGAGCATAGCGAGTGCACCCAGTGGGTCAAGGAAAGCTGCGACCCCAATACCCCGAAACTCGATTCGAAACGGGGGGTTTTTGCCCGCGCGAATTGATTGCGGACGGCTAGCCTTTCTCCCCACAACTACAGCAAGGAGCTACCAATGACCCACGAACACAACGACCCGCGCGCTGTTGCGGCGATGCTCTACGCCGACACCCTGGCGTTGCGAGAGATGTTTGTCTCGATGGCTCAGGCCCTGTGCGACGAATACCTGAGCCAGCGCGCCGAACTCCAGCAGCGGAGTATCCAGGCCACCGCCCGTCACGTAGGCGTGGAGACCAAGTTGGCTAGGCACTATGCCCCTCTGCTGCTCCGCACGCGCAAGCACAAGGGGTCCAACGAGCTGTATTGGTGCAAGGTCAATCATGGCCGGTATCGGTTCGGCTTGGAACCGCGCCGAACCCATCTGCGCTACTTGGCGCGCGGCAAGCGACTGGATCTGTCCTATTCGCTGCCCAGCCTGCTCAAGCATGCGCGGGCGTGGGAGCTGGATCTCGTCATCGACATCGAGACCCGTGCGGCCCGCTTGCGCCGATCGTTTCGCGAAATTTCGAAAATAGCGGCGCTCCTGCACACCTTGCAGCGGCTGGCGGACTCACCGTCGAGATCCGCCGCTTCGGGAGGAAACCGCTCACCTGCCGCTGCCCAGCCGGACGAGGCATCGCCCCCGGGCATCATGCCGACACCACCGCCGCTTCGTCAGTCGCGTGGCGACGCAGGCGTGTAGCGCCCGGAATGTGCTTCGACCAGCGGTTTGAGTTATCGGGCTTATCAGTGACACGCATCGACCGATCGAGCTACGGGGCATCAATCGCCGCCCATGGCGCGATAGCAAAACTCGACGGAATTTTTCCTCGCTGACCAACAACGTAGCCTCAAGGACGGGCGGAAATGCCATGGATCAGACCTACATCCTCGCTGCAATGACCCTTTGGATGCCGGAGGTGGCACATGGCTAAGTCATCCCCGGCTACCCATGTCCACTATCACCGACCGGATACACCCGAGCCCTACGTGATTGCTCCCGTTGCGATGGTCGAGTACGACCCGGAGCGGCCTCTCTCGCCTGCCGCGCGGCTGGTCCGCATCTTCCTGCGGGCGCTGGCTACCCGCCCGCGGTGGACGATCTACATCGCCCACGTGCAACGGGCGATGCACATCACCGAAGCCAAGTGGGTCAGTGTGCGCAGGGAGCTGGAGGCACAGGGGTACTATCGCGCGGTCAAATTGCGAACGCCCGAGGGCAAGTGGGAGTGGCAACACCACATCTATGAAATCCCGATGGACCCGGCGAACGCGAAAACCATCCCCCCGGAAACCGGGAATGGTGGAACCATGGATGGGCAGGCCGGGGATACACGTAGTCCTACTCCATGTATTACTACTTCACGCAGCAGCATCGCACGCGAGCGCGAACCTGCTCCGCCTGCTGCTGCGGGCATGCAGAAATCCAAGGTCAAACGAGTCCTCCACGGAATGGTGTGCTGGTGCGCGGATGAAGTGGCAGATGCCGAGCGGATCGCTGCCACGTACGAACCTGAGGATGTCGCTGCAGCGGTAGCTCAGCTACTCGCGGGCAAGTCGTACCCGGGCCACGTCGAAGCCGCCATCCAAAGCAACATCAAGGCGCGCAAGGATTTAGGGGCCGCGAACCGCGGTCATCGTGGCACCAGCATGAAGGATCCCATCGAGACTCCGCTGCAAAGCGAAATGCGCTACATCGAGCAAATGCACAGGTATGGACGCTTCACCGACGACGAGCGCGATCGGGAGCGGGCCAAAGCGATCGCCAAGCACGGAAGTCGGAACAAGGATGGCTCCCCATGAGGCAAATCCGTACAAGGACAACCGGGAACGAAGCAGGGAAGGTCGGTCGCGAGCAGTCTGTCTGGCTCACTCCCGATGAAGTGGCCGAGCTGACCGAATGTAGCCGCCGAAGCACGCAATGCTTGCGGCTGGCGAAGATGGGTATTCCCTTCCGTGAAAATTTCGCGGGACGACCATTGGTGGAACGATCCGCTGTGCTTCGCCATCGCGAACGGTCCGAGCGAGCGCGCGACCAGCCGAACTGGAACGCCATGGGTGCCGTCTGATGGGTCGTAAACGTCAGTGCCAAACGCACCTTCCGCAGCATCTCATGATGAGGAAGGGGTCGTACTACTACCTTGCGCGCATCGATGGGCGGCAAGTCTGGAAACCGCTGGGCAAGGATTACGGTGAAGCCCTGCAGCAGTGGGCGCAACTGGAAGGAAAGAAGAATCGCCCCACTCTGACCGTGGCAGACGCCATTGCACACTACCTGGATGATCGCGCGGATCGACTATCGGCAAAGACGTTGGTCGACTACCGTCGCCAGGCAGTCACGTTGGGCGCGGTGTTCGGTGCGATGCGGTTGGAGGATGTCACGCAGGCACAGGTCTACACCTACCTGCGCAGGCGCGGCAATGTTGCCGGCAACCGCGAGCGCGACTTGCTGCGCGCTGTTTACACCTTCGCGGCAAACATCGGCTATCGCGGCAGCAATCCGGCCAGCGGCATGCGGGTGCGCAATACCGAAGCGCCGCGCCGTCGATACGTGACCGATGAAGAAATGGCCGCCCTGATACTGGCCGCGGGGCCGCCCTTCGACCTGTTGATACGATTCATCTACCTCACTGGCATGCGCGTTGGCGACGCGATCACACTGCTGCTCACGGCAGCCAGCGACGGCGGCATCTCCTGGGAGGAAGGCAAGACAAAGAAGCCACGCTTCGTGGAGTGGAGCGAGGAGTTGCGCACGGTATGGGATGCGGCCGCAGGCTCACGCACAGGTACTCAGGCGCTGTTCCGCGGACGGCGCGGCCCGTACACCCTGGACGGCGCAGAATCGACATGGGCGCGCATCCGGACGCGCTCGGGCGTAGCTAACGTCACGATGCACGATCTGCGCCGCAAGGCCGGCTCAGACCTTCCTCTTGGCCATGCCCAGGCGCTGCTGGGCCACAACGACGCGCGTGTCACGCAGCGGCACTATCACGTGCTCGCCGACCCGGTGAAGCCGGTCCGGTAGTCGATCCACTTTGACGACCATTGACACGCAGGAATGCGGGTTGCGAGGGCATCAAAAATCGGAATAGTGGAACTCGCCGAATGCTTGATTCTGGTGTAGATTCGCGGGCTTGCGCCGGCTCGGTCGCCTGATTTGTAATCAGTAGGTCCCGGGTTCGACTCCTGGTGCCGGCACCACGTCCGATCATCGTCAGCCATTGCGGCGACCGATCCGTGCATCATCCTGATTCCCCCTATTCGTCTTCGGCACACAAGTCGGCGGTGGGCGTGAGCGGGCTGCGCTTCCAGAAGGTGCCTTGGCGGGCGTTGATGCGGCCTTCTCGGTTCCTCCACGTCGTTGTTTGCATGCTTTGCGTTCTGCACAGCGAAGGCAAAGTCATGGGAACGATTTATGTGGTTCAAGGTTTCCACGAGGTGGAGGGCGATGTGATCGCCGACAAACCCATCCTTCATGGCATGGAACAACTGGCACGAAGCCGCGGACAGGCCCTGGCCGAGCGTTGCGCCGGCGTACTCGTTTATGCGCAGGGCGCGGATGCCGATCGGGGCGAATATTCGTCGCCAACCATTCTGGCGTGCTATGGCCGGGTGCCGCATCCCGACCGTCAACGGCTGGACCCCGTGAGTCAGCCCTGAGCGTGATGCCCTGGCCGGACAAGGACCCGTGACACAGTGGCCGAACCGGACAGGTTGGGTAGGCGCGCGCTGACAGACCCACCCACCTCCCTCGATGGAAGATTCGGCCTGACTTGAGTCATCCGTGCCGGGGCGATCGATGGTTCCGGCAATTCCCCGGGCTGAGGTTGTGGCGATGCGAATTATTTTTGCGATCAAGGAAAGCAGTCACGGCTTGTGGTGCATCACCAACGGTACGGTGTTGGTGCATGACAAACTGCGTTTCGCCCATGCCATCCGGCTGAGCCGCGCCCTTGCCCGCGTGGAGCATGAACGGGCTGGGGGCACCGTTTGCGTCGAGATGGTCTGCTCCGAATTCAGCATTGCTCTGTTGAAGTTCAGCGCGGTGACCGCGGCGGGTCATCTGACCAATGGGCGACCTGACGCGTGTCGCGATCAGGGAAAACTGCCCGACGGAGAGCGAAATTCTGGCGTTTCCCCAGTCAGGATCATCTCTTCCCGCCCGTTTGTGCCCGGATCGGCCAACCGCCTGCGCGCCATTTCCTGACAGCTTCCCGATGGGAGGAGGCCTGCTCCTTCAGAGAAAGGAGGAGTGCGGCTGGCACAAATTCTTGCTAGGATCGGTCGACGGTTGCACAGGGGCAGCCGGGAGTGATTGACATGCAAACGCTTTTTGCGCATCCCGCCGCTTGGCGCGGTTTCGCGCTGTTTGCAGGGACGCTGGCAGCCAAGGTTGCAACGGACGCAGGAACTGACATTTCGTCGCTCAAGAGTGACGACTTGGTGTCTTGGTGTTCTGGGGCCAAGTCGCGCCGCGAGGACGAGTTGGCGCGCCAGCGCCAGTCAGAGTTGGAATAGGCGCGGCGTCACGCGTCGCTGCCAGTTGCGTCGCTGTCCCGATCCCGGTCAGGAAATTCATGGTATGCATCCGTATAGCCCCGGTTGAAGCGATGGTTTTGACCATCATTTCTCCGAGGTGGAATGGCTATCGGTCGTCGATTGATATGCAGCCGGCAGTGCATATTTGTCTGAGCTGGTTTCCCTGACGTATCGTCGATTGCCGGCCCGCATGGCGCAGCCAACTACACTCGATATCGGGGTCCATCCCGACTCCCTCCGGCCGCTGTTTCTCGGGTTGATGGGCTGCGTCCTATTGATCCCGAGTCTGTTTGCAACTCGTTCCGCCCGCCTGGGCGACTGCACGCTTGCAGGCGTTGCGGGGGCCGTTCCGGTAAACTCGAAAGTCCGTGGCCACGCTGGTCGCGAAGGTCTTTTCCATCCGGACGATGGCGCTTCGCCCTTGAGCTGCGGTCAGCCGCAGCTCGATGCGGGTCCGTCGCGCCGGCATCGGCGGTGCGTCATGGCTGTGCCCATGCGCCTGCCTTGCAAGTCCAAGCAGGTGCCTGAGTTCATGAGCAATCAGACCGTTTCATTGATTGGTGTGCCGACCGATATCGGCGCCGGCCATCGTGGTGCATCGATGGGGCCGGAGGCATTGCGCGTCGCCAATCTCGCGCTCAGGCTCGAGAAGCGTGGATTGCAGGTTGTCGACAAGGGCAATCTGCAGGGACCGCTCAATCCGTGGCTGCCGCCGACCGATGGCTATCGTCATCTGGACGAGGTGGTCGCCTGGAATACAGCCGTCTATACGGCGGTTCATGAAGAGCTCAAGGCTGGGCGTTTGCCGATCATGCTTGGAGGTGATCACTGCCTCGCGATTGGCTCTATTACCGCCGTTGCCCGTCACTGCCAGGAGGCTGGCAAGCAGCTTCGCGTGCTTTGGCTGGATGCGCACTCGGACTTCAATACCGCACAGGCGACGCCTTCAGGGAATATCCATGGCATGCCCGTGGCGTGTCTGTGTGGCTACGGGCCGAAGGCACTGATCGAGCTTGGTGGAAGTATCCCGGCGACTGCACCTGATGTATTCCGGCAGATCGGCATCCGTTCGGTTGATTACGGCGAAAAGCAGCTGGTGCGTGAGGCAAACGTCGGTATCTACGATATGCGCCACATCGACGAAGAGGGCATGAAGCGGGTGATGGAGCAGGCCCTGGCCGGTATGGACGAGAATACCCACCTGCATGTCAGCTTCGATGTCGATTTTCTCGACCCGAGCATTGCGCCAGGCGTGGGCACCACGGTGCGTGGCGGGCCGACCTATCGCGAGGCGCAGTTGTGCATGGAAATGATCGCCGATACCGGATACCTGGCCTCGCTCGACATCGTCGAGTTGAACCCGGCATATGACAAGCGCAATGCCACGGCCAAGCTGGCGGTGGATCTGGTCGAATCCCTGTTCGGCAAGTCCACCCTGATTCGCCGCTAAACCAGCCCAAACCTTTCAAAAGCGAACGCCATGCAAACCCGTGTACTGACCGGCATTACCACCACCGGCACACCGCATCTCGGTAATTACGTGGGTGCGATCCGGCCGGCTATCGAAGCCAGTCGGCGTGAGGAAGTCGACGCCTTCTTTTTCATGGCCGACTATCACGCGTTGATCAAGAGCGATGATGCGGCGCGGATCGAACGTTCCCGGCTGGAAATCGCCGCCACCTGGCTGGCGGCCGGTCTCGACCCTGCGCGGGTCACCTTTTACCGGCAGTCGGATATCCCGGAAATTCCCGAGCTGACCTGGTTTCTGACCTGCATCGCGGCGAAGGGCATGCTCAATCGTGCGCATGCCTACAAGGCGGCGGTGGATCGGAATACGGAGAGCGGCGAGGACCCCGACGCCGGCATCAGCGCCGGGCTTTACATGTATCCGGTCTTGATGGCGGCTGACATCCTGGCTTTCGATGCGCACAAGGTGCCGGTGGGCCGCGACCAGATCCAGCATATCGAAATGGCGAGGGACCTCGGACAGCGTTTCAACCACCTGCATGGCCGCGATTTTTTCGTGTTGCCCGAGGCGTTGATCGAAGAGCAGGTGGCCACCTTGCCGGGCCTGGACGGTCGCAAGATGTCCAAGAGCTACGACAACACGATTCCCCTGTTTGCCGGTGGCAGCAAGCAACTGCGCGAGGCGATCATGCGCATCGTGACCGACTCACGTCTGCCCGGTGAGCCGAAGGACCCGGACAACAGCGCGCTCTTCACCATCTTCCGTGGATTCGCCAACGAGACCGAAACGATGGCATTTCGTCAGGCGTTGCTGGGCGGTTTGGGGTGGGGCGACGCCAAGCAGATGCTGTACGAGCGCGTCGAAGCCGACGTGGCTCCCATGCGCGAACGCTACGAGGTGTTCATGGCCGATCCGCTGGCGATCGAGAGCATTCTGCAGGAAGGTGCGCAGAAGGCGCGTGCGGTGGCTACGCCGAAGCTGGCTGCCTTGCGCGACGCGCTTGGGCTGCGTTCGGCCACTGCGCTGCCGATCAAGGCGTCTGCCTCGAACGCCGCGCCAAAGCAGGGCAAGGCAGCAAGGTTTGCGAGTTTCCGCGACGCCGACGGGCAGTTTCGTTTTCGCCTGTTGTCGGCCGACGGCGAGGAGTTGTTGCTGTCGATGCCCTTTGCCGACCCGAAGGCGGCCGGTGCGCTGCAGAAGCGGATCAGACAGTTGGGTGCGACGGCCGCCGTCATGCAGATCCAGCCGCACGGGCTGAGCCTGGAACTGGACGGCGATATGGTGGCCAGCATGCCGGATTGCGCCGATGTGGCGCGGCGTGATGAAGCCATGCTGAGACTGCGCGCAGCACTCGATCAGCTGGCGGCGCAGGGCTGACGCGGCAGTCTTCAAGGGAGCATGGTCGATGCGTTATCTCGCGATTCTGTTGCTGGCGCCCTGGCTGCTGATCCTCTGCGGCATTTTTTGGGTCTATCCAAAGGAATTGCGGCGCACCGCGGGTCGACGCCTCTACGACGTGCTGGCGGTGCTTCTGATGTCGGCTCTGGCGATAGGGGCGGCGCTGATGGCGTTCGATCAGGTCGAGCTGCCTGCATTGGGTAAGATGGGGCGTGCCAGCGGCGCCATCTGGCAGCAGGTGCTGCCCGCGCTTTGCGGCTATGGTGCATTCACCATCGGCCTGGTGGTGGCGATGTGGCTGCGTCATGTGATCTGGGGGCGACGCGCGCGAGCCGTCTCTGACAAGAGCCGCCTCAATACAGGCGATTGATGTGCGGCTGCAGATTTCATTCGCTGAACTGGCATGGTGCAGGCGTGATGCATTTGAGGGTTTCCGTCAGCCATCCATACCGCTGGTGCAGATACGGTCGATGATCGCGGCACATCCGCCAAGCCGGTGCGCGGTGCGAGAATACGCCACATGACCGTGCTCAAATATCTTCAGGCGTACCCAGTCACCTTGCAGGACAAGGTGCGCGAGTTGATTGCACAGGAGCGCCTGGGTGAGCACCTGGCCAAACGCTATCCCGGGCGGCACGAGGTGCAAAATGACAAGGCGCTCTACGCCTATACCACCGCGCTCAAGCAGCGCTATTTGAAGAGTGCGCCGGCGATCGACAAGGTGCTTTACGACAGCAAGCTGGACGTGCTGCAACGAGCGCTTGGCCTGCATACCGCGATATCACGTGTGCAGGGCAGCAAGTTGAAGGCCAAGAAGGAAATTCGCGTTGCCGCCCTGTTCAAGGCGGCCGCGCCCGAGTTCCTGGAAATGATCGTGGTGCATGAGTTGGCGCACCTCAGGGAGCTTGATCACAACAAGGCGTTCTACCAGCTCTGCCAGTACATGCTGCCGGACTACCATCAACGGGAGTTCGACCTGCGTGTCTACCTGACCTGGCGCGAACTGCCTGCGACACAAACCAACGAGAACTAGCATGGATAGTGCGGCACTACAGAAATACCTGCTGCGCCTGTTCGAGCGTCATGACGTCGAACTTGAGCCGGATGAAGAGGGCTGGCTGGTCACCGATGGCGACTTTCCGGCGATTCGCGCCGAGTGGCACGAAGGCAAGGCAGGCGAGCACGGGCGGCTGGATATCGACGTGGTGCTGGGCGAGGATCGGCGCATCGAGGAGAGTTTTGCGGGCATCGGCGGCGCGGATGCCGGTTGCCGCGACGCCCTGAAAACCTTCGAGCAGAATGCGTTTCACGTGCTGCTTGCGGCGTGCTGGTATGTCACCGACGATCGCAGGATGCGCATTGCCGACTGGAATATCGGCGTGCGCAGCTGGGATATTTTCATCGGCCCGTTCAATGTGCGTGGAGCAAACGCGGAGGCTCTCGGCATACCGGCCGAGGCAATGGAGGCGATCGAGGCCGCGGTGAAACGCGAGGCACTGACACCCGAGTTGCATTGGTTGCGTCTGGTGCACAGTCATAGCGCCGCGGGCGAGTCACGCAGTGAGGCGCTGTTCGACAACGAGCCGTGGACTGCGGGAACGCTGGCCCTGACCTCGGTCGCGTGGCCGCAGGGTGGGGTCGATTACAGCGCGCGCTGCTTCGTGATGCTGGATGTGCGTGATTACTGAGTAGTGCCGCAAACAGACAGGGCGCCCGCGGGCGCCCTGTCTGTTTGTACGCTTCGCTGTCTCAGTGCGGCAAGGCCAGATCGTCGAGCATGGCCTTGAGGAAACGTGCCGCTTCGCCACCCGTGGCGGCGCGGTGGTCGAAGGTCAGCGACAGCGGCATGCGCCGATGCACTTCGATGCCGCCGATCACCGCAACCACGTCGTGGCTGAGCTTGCCGGCGCCGATGATGGCCACCGTCGGCGGTACCACCACCGGGGTGGCGTAGCGGCCGGCGAACATGCCGAAGTTGGACAGGCTGATGGTGTAGCCGGAGAGTTCCGATGCAGGAATGCTGCGGTCCTCGACCTGGCTGCGCAGGCGCTTGATCGCGCCGCGGATGCCGTTGCCGTCGAGCATGTCGGCATTGCGCAGGGCTGGCACGAACAGGCCGTCGTCGGTATCCACCGCGATGCCGATGTCGACATGCGGATGCAGGGTGCGGGTCAGGTTCTTGCCGTCGAACCAAGCGTTCAGCGCCGGCACCGTCTTGCAGGCGAACACGATGGCGCGGATCAGGCGCGCGGTGATGTCCTGCTTGCCGATCCAGGCATGCAGGTCGGCGTCGTCGACCAAGGTGGTCGGCACCACCTGCGCGTGGGCGTCGGCCATCACCCGGGCCATGTTGCGACGCACGCCCTTGAGTTGCTCGGGCTGGCCGCTGGCCGATTGCGACGGCGGTGCGGTGCGCACCGGCTTGCCGGCCAGCGAGGTGGTCGTGCGGGAAGGTTCACCCTGCGGCAGTTCGGGCGCCAGGTGGCGACCGGCAGACGCCGGGACGGCGCGCGCCGGCGCGGCGCCGAGTGCGGCCGTGCCGTTCGCCGCCGCATCCTTGACGTCCTTCATCGTCACCACGCCGTCGGCCCCGCTGGGGCGCACGCGGGTGAGGTCGACCTTGAGCTTTTTCGCCAGTGCGCGCACGGCCGGTACCGCCTTGACGCCGCCAATGCTGGCGGCCTGTTCGACGTGTACATGGCTGCCGCTGACCATCGCGCCGACCACGGTGCCCTCGTCTTCGCGATCGCCGCCGACGGCCGCCGGGGCGGGCGCGGGTGCCGGTGCGGCCTCGGTCTTCTTCGGGCCGTGATGGTGACCGGTGGATTCGGATTCGGCGCGCTGCTTGGCGTTCGGATCCGGTTCGAACTCGGCCAGCGCGGCGCCGGTCTCGATGATGTCGCCAGGCGCACCGTGCAGCCTGGTGACCTTGCCGGTATACGGGGAGGGCACGTCAACGACCGCCTTGGCGGTCTCCATCGAGCACAATGGAGCGTCGAGCTTGATGCTGTCGCCCACTTTCACATGCCATTCGACCACGGTGGCGTCGGGCAGGCCTTCGCCGAGGTCGGGGAGGTAGAACGTCTTGATATCAGCCATGGGGTCGGGTCCGTTGAATGATCAGCTGGCGGCCAGCGTACGCTTCGCCGCGTCGACGACGCGCTCCACGCTCGGCATGTATTTCATTTCCAGGCGGAACAGCGGGATATGCGTATCGAAACCGGTGACGCGCTCTACTGGCGCGAGCAGGTCGTAAATGCATTCCTCGGCCAGCCGCGCGGCGATCTCGGCGCCGAAGCCGGCCGTCTTGGGGGCCTCGTGCACGATCACGCAGCGGCCGGTCTTCTGTACCGATTCGGCGATGGTGTCGAAGTCCAGCGGGGTCAGCGTGGCGACATCGATCACCTCGGCGCTGATGCCCTGCTCAGCCAGTTTGTCGGCGGCCTCGAGCGCTTCCTTCACCTGCGCGCCCCAGCTGACCAGGGTCACGTCGGTGCCGTCGCGCAGCACGAAGCACACGTCCAGCGGCAGCGCCTCGCCGTCGTCCGGCACCTCTTCCTTGTACTGGCGGTAGATCCGCTTCGGTTCGAAGAACATCACCGGATCCGGATCGCGGATCGCCGCCAGCAGCAGGCCGTAGGCACGCGCGGGCGAGGAAGGCATCACCACGCGCAGGCCGGGGATGTTGGTGAACAGGTGCTCGTTCGCTTCCGAATGATGTTCCGGCGCGCGGATGCCGCCGCCCCACGGCGCACGGAACACCGCCGGTACGGTCAGCCGGCCGCGGGTACGGTTGCGCATGCGCGCGGCGTGGCAGGCGATCTGTTCCATCATCGGGTAGATGAAACCCTCGAACTGCGCTTCGGCGACGGGTTTCATGCCCTGCACGGCAAGGCCCACGGTGACGCCGGCGATGGTGGTTTCATCCAGCGGCGTGTCGAGCACGCGCAGCTCGCCGAACTTCTCCTGCAGCCCCTGGGTGGCGCGGAAGACGCCGCCGTTGAGGCCGACGTCCTCACCCAGCACCATGACGCTGTCGTCGTGGGCCATCTCGTAGGCGAGTGCCTGGGTAACCGCTTCAATAAGATAAATTTGTGCCATGACTCAGTGGCCCTTCTTCGATGCGAGCTGGTTTTCAAGCGAGAGGACGTAATCGCGCTGCTTGGCGAGATCGGCGGGGACTTCGGCGAAGATGTAGTCGAACATCGCCGTGACCGGCTGGGTCTTGGTTTCGAGGTAGGCGTTGACCTCGTTGTCCATCCACTCGTCGCACTCGGCCTTCCAGGCCTCTTCCTTCGCGTCGTCCCACACTTTCTTCGCCACCAGCCAGTTGCGCAGGCGCTTCATCGGCTCCTTCGACCAGCCTTCCTTCACTTCCGCCTCGCCGCGATAGCGGCGGGCGTCGTCGGCGGTGGTGTGATCACCCAGACGATAGGTGACCGCCTCGATCACGCTGCCGCCTTCACCGTTGCGGGCGCGCTCGAGCGCATCTTCCATCGCCTTGCGCACCGCGATGATGTCGTTGCCGTCGACCTGGATGCAGAACAGACCGGCGGCGATGCCCTTCTGCGCCAGCGTCGGCGCGCCGGACTGGATCTTGCGCGGCACCGAGATCGCCCACTGGTTGTTGACGATCACCGCCACCAGCGGCAGGTTCTGCGCGCCGGCGATGTTGATGGCGCCGTAGAAGTCGCCCTTGGACGAGCCGCCGTCGCCGATCGTGCATACGGCCACGCGCTTCTCGCCGCGGATCTTGAACGCCAGCGCGGAACCGGCCGCATGCAGGCACTGCGTGGCGATCGGTACCGACCAGGCGAAATCGTGCCGTGCCGGCTCTTTCTGGTAGTCGTTGCCGCGCTCGTCGCCGCCCCAGTACATGTACACCTCGCGCGGCTGCACGCCGCGATACAACTGGGCGCCGTACTCGCGGTAACTCACCGCCAGCACGTCCTCGGGCTTCATTGCGCTGCCGATGCCGACGTGGGCGGCCTCGTGGCCGAGGCAGCTGGCATAGGTGCCGAGCTTGCCGGTGCGCTGCAGCGCGATCGACTTGGCGTCGAACACGCGGGTCGACAGCATCAGCTTGTACAGCTCGACCATGTGGTCGAGATCCCTGGCGAAGGCCGGCAGATCCTTGCGTACTTCGTTGCCTTCGGCATCGAGGTACTGCAGATATTCGATTTCAAATGTGGCGGCGATGGTCACGACTCGCTCCGGAGTGAGAAAGAATGAAAGAGGCAGGATTTGACGTGCTTCCGAGGTGTCCGGCAGCACATAAACGAGCAAACAAGACCGCTCTTGATAACAGGCGGGCATGTTGCGCTGCAAGGTACGGCGCAGCATTCGGCGGCGTACGGGAGGCCGCGCCACGGCCCGCGAAGCTTGCGCGAAACGGCCGTGCAACTGGCTTTGAGCACGCTTTCGCGGTGCTCGCCCGGCGCGTGGTGACTGCTGCGGACAAGGAGCTGTCGGGCCCCTCCCGACGCGCAGCGGCTACCATGCGGTTTTCGGATTGCTGCGAAATTCCATGATCGACAACCAGCGTGAACTCGAAGCGGGCATCCAGACGGATCTGAATGGGCAGATGACTTACGGGGGTTATCTGCACCTGGATACCCTGTTGTCGGCACAGCAGCCGCTCAGCCAGCCGGCGCATCACGACGAGATGCTGTTCATCGTGCAGCATCACGTGTCCGAGTTGTGGATGAAGCTGCTGATCCATGAGCTCAAGGCGGCGCTGGCGCATTTGCAATCCGATGATGTCGATGCCTGCCTGAAGATCCTGGCGCGGGTGAAGCAGGTGCAACGCCAGCTGTTTGAGCAGTGGGCGGTACTGGAGACGCTGACCCCGTCAGAGTATCTGGAGTTCCGCGGCGTGCTGGGGCCATCGTCAGGTTTTCAGTCGTTGCAGTATCGGCAGATCGAGTTTCTGCTGGGCAACAAGAACGCCGACATGTTGAAGGTGTTTGCGCACGATCCGCCGGCTCAGGCTGCGCTGCGCGCCCTGCTGGAAGCGCCCAGCCTGTATGACGAATTTCTGGGTTACCTGGGTCGGCGAGGCCACGCGGTGCCCGTTGAAGTGCTTCAGCGCGACTGGACCCAACCCTATCAGCGCAACCAGGCGCTGCTGCCGGTGCTCAAGCGCATCTACCAGGAGCGCGCGGAGTTCTGGCCGGAATATCATCTGTGCGAACAATTGGTGGACGTGGAAGGGAGTTTCCAGCTGTGGCGTTTCCGCCACATGAAAACCGTGGAACGGATCATCGGACATCGCCGCGGCACGGGCGGATCGTCCGGGGTGAGCTTCCTGAAGAAGGCACTGGATCTGGAGTTTTTTCCGGAGTTGCTGGACGTGCGCACGGTTCTCGGCACCTGATTCACCACCCTCTTGGCGTGCGCGCCTTGCGGCGGCGCATTTGACGGACGGCGCGCCGACGGTTACATCTGGCGATTCGCAATATATTGCGGCACGTCAACAAGGGGGAATGCATGGGTAACCACACCACGACCAGCGCGAACACGCCGGTGCCTGAATATCCGCAGTTGCTGGGTCATCCGAGGCCGTTGTGGATGCTGTTCATGTCGGAGTTCTGGGAACGTTTTGCGTTCTACGGCATGCGCTGGGCGCTGACGCTGTACATCGTGTCGCAGTTCTTCGGCGGCGACGAGGCGGGGCAGGCCTCGGCCAGCCGCACTTATGGTGCCTATCTGGCGCTGGTCTATGCCACCGCCGTGTTCGGCGGCTACATCGCGGACAAGGTGATTGGTTACCAGCGTTCGATCCTGCTGGGTGCGGTGGTGATGGCGGCGGGACTGTTCATGGTGATGGTGCCGAACCAGCAGATCTTCATGCTCGGCCTGGCCACGATCATCGTTGGCAACGGCCTGTTCAAGCCGAATATCTCTTCCATGGTGGGGCAGTTGTACGCGCCGGGCGACTCACGTCGCGATCGCGGGTTCACCCTGTTCTACATGGGCATCAACGCCGGCGCGCTGATTGCGCCGGTGCTGACCAGCTACCTGGCCGAGCAGGTGTTCGGCACGCCGCAGCAGGACAACTACCACGTGGTGTTCGCCGCCTCGGGTGTCGGCATGCTGATCAGCCTGGTCTGGTTCTGGTTCGGCCGGCGCCAGCTCGGTGACATTGGTCGCCCGGCACCGGAAATCGCCAGCAAGGTTCGCGTGGTCTATGTCGCATTGGGGGTGCTGGTGGCAATCCCGCTGGTCTACCTGCTGATGGACCGTGCGGGTGCGGTGATGATCCAGTGGTTGCTGACCGTGCTGTTCATCGGCGTGGGCGCGATGCTGGTGATCGAGGCGATCCGCACCGGCAGGGTGCAGATCCAGCGGGTGATCGCGATGCTGATCATCTTTGCGTTCAATGTGCTGTTCTGGATGTTCTTCGAACAGGCCGGCAGCTCGTTCAACTTCCTGGCGCAGAACATCGTCGATCGGCAGATGTTCGATGGCTGGATGTTCCCGGTCGGGTGGTTCCAGTCGGTCAATCCGGTGGCGATCGTGCTGCTGGCGCCGCTGGTTACCCTGGTCTGGGCGTGGCTGGACAAGCGTCGCATCGAACCGTCGATTCCGCGCAAGTTCGGCCTGGGTCTGATCGGCAATGCGCTCGGTTTCGCGGTATTGATGTTCGCGCTGTCCCACATGGTCGGCGGCAACGGCATGATTCCGCTGTGGACCCTGGTGCTGTGCTATGTGCTGCAGACCGCCGGAGAGCTGTGCCTGTCACCGATCGGCCTGTCGATGGTCACCAAGCTGGCGCCGGTGCGTCTGGTCGGCCTGGGCATGGGCGGCTGGTTCCTCTCCACCGCGATCGGCAACAACCTGGCTGGCTTGTTCGCCGGCCACGTCAGCGGCGAAAGCGGTATGACGGTGGCCTCGGCGCTGAGCGGCTATACCTTCGGCTTCTGGATACTGCTCGGCTGTGGTGTGCTGCTATTCCTGATCGCGCCGTTGATCAACAAGCTGATGCACGGGGTGAGGTAGCAAGAAGCGGGGAACGGGGAACGGCAAGAGCCTGGCACTGGCTCTTCAGCTTTTGTTCCCCGTTCCCCGTTCCCTGTTCCCCATCTGCAGTTTGTCCAGAATCCGCCCCAGCCAGATCTGCTCCTCGGCATCGAGCCTGGCCAGCACTTCGCGCTCTCGAGCGCGCGCCATCGGGGCGACCTCGTCATGCATGGCCCAGCCGGCTTCGGTGAGGCCCAGCACCGAGCGGCGTTTGTCGCCGTCGTGGGTATCACGGTTGACGCGGCCGGCCTCGACCAGTCGTGACAGCGCCCGGCTGACCGCTACCTTGTCCATCGCGGTACGCTCGGCCACCTCGCGCGCCGACAGCCCTTCGAAACGCGCCAGCACCGCCATCACGCGCCACTCCGTCATCGACAGGTCGTAACGACGCTGATAGTCGTCGGCGATCGCCTGGCTGATCGTGTTGGACAGGATCGACAAGCGATACGGCAGGAAGTGTTCCAGCTGCAAGGGGGCGTGTTCGGCCGTGGCCGGGGCTGGCTTGCGTTTGGCGGGCATGGTGGCGGAGTTCCTTGCAAGTGGTTTCATTTGTAACTATAACGAAGGAATAATTCTCATGGTGGCACGCTGGCGTGCCTGACCATCGTGCACCGACAAACAGGAGAGCGCCAATGAACGCCCAGCCGAATCTTGGCATGCAGGTCACCACGTTCGAAAACCCGATGGGTATCGACGGCTTCGAATTCGTCGAGTTCGCGGCACCGGCCGGTCGCGCTGACGAGCTGCATGACCTGTTCAAGCGGATGGGATTCCAGGCGGTACTGAAGCACAAATCGCGGCTGATCACGGTCTACCGGCAAAACGGGGTGAACTTCCTGCTCAACGAGGACCCGGATTCGTTCGCCGCCGATTTCGCTGCCAGGCATGGTCCCAGCGCCTGCGGCTTCGCCATCCGGTTCCAGAAGCCGGCGAGCGAGGTGCTTGCCACGGTGCTGGGCAATGGCGGGGAGGCGGTCGAGTACAAGCCGGCGAGCAAGGCGGTGGACGCGCCGGTGGTCAAGGGCATTGGCGACTGCATGTTGTATCTGGTCGACCGCTACGGTGACGCGGGCAGCATGTATGCCGCCGACTACGTGCCGATCGAGGGTGTCGAGCCGAATCCGGCCGGTTTCGGGCTCACCTTCATCGACCACCTGACCCACAATCTGTATTTCGGCAACATGGAAAAGTGGTCGCACTATTACGAGCGGCTGTTCAACTTCCGCGAGATCCGCTACTTCGACATCAAGGGCGCCAAGACCGGCCTGGTGTCCAAGGCGATGACCGCGCCGGACGGTATCGTGCGCATTCCGCTGAACGAGTCGAACGACCCGAAAAGCCAGATCAACGAATACCTCGACGCATATCACGGCGAAGGCATCCAGCACATCGCGTGTTTCACCAATGACATCTACGCCACGGTGGAAAAAATGCGCGCCGCCGGCGTCGAGTTCCTGGATACGCCCGATGCCTATTTCGAGGTGATCGACGAGCGCGTCCCCAACCATGGCGAGGACGTGGCGCGCCTGGCGCGGAACAAGATCCTGATCGACGCGGATCTCGAAACCAAGCAGCGCAAGCTGCTGCAGATATTCACCCAGAACGCGATCGGCCCGATTTTCTTCGAGATCATCCAGCGCAAGGGCAACGAGGGTTTCGGCGAAGGCAACTTCCAGGCGCTGTTCGAGTCGATCGAGCGCGACCAGATCAAGCGCGGCTTCCTTTAAGGATAAAGTTCCCATGGCGACGATCGTCAGCAACGGCTACCAGTCCGGCTTCGGCAACGAATTCGCCAGCGAGGCGATTCCCGCGACCTTGCCGCAGGGGCAGAACTCGCCGCAGCGGGTGGCGCACGGGCTATACGCCGAGCAGCTGTCCGGCACGGCGTTCACCGCGCCGCGGCATGCCAACCGGCGCAGCTGGCTGTACCGGATTCGTCCGGCGGCGGTGCACGCGCCGTTCCAGCCGTTGGCGCATGCCACCTTGCATAACCGCTTCGATGAAGTGCCGGCGACGCCGAACCAGCTGCGCTGGGATCCGTTGCCGCTGCCTACGGCGGCCACCGATTTCGTCGACGGCCTGGTGACGCTGGCCGGCAATGGCGGGGCGGATGAGCAGGCCGGTATCGGCATCCACCTCTACACGGCCAATCGCTCGATGCAGGGTCGCTTCTTCTACGACGCCGACGGCGAGCTGCTGATCGTGCCGCAGCTGGGGCGCTTGCGCATCGCTACCGAGCTGGGCGTGCTGGAAATGGAGCCGCAGGAGATCGCGGTGATTCCGCGCGGCGTGCGCTTCCGGGTCGAGTTGCTGGACGATGCCGCGCGCGGCTATGTGTGCGAAAACTTCGGCGCGATGCTGCGCCTGCCGGATCTGGGGCCGATCGGCTCCAACGGCCTGGCCAACTCGCGTGATTTCCTTACCCCGCACGCGGCGTACGAGGATGTCGAGGGCGAGTTCGAACTGATTGCCAAGTTCCAGGGCGCACTATGGTCGGCGAAAATCGGCCACTCCCCACTGGACGTGGTCGGCTGGCACGGCAACTACGCACCATACAAATACGACCTGCGCCGGTTCAACACGATCGGTTCGATCAGCTACGACCATCCCGACCCGTCGATCTTCACCGTGTTGACCTCGCCCAGCGACACCCCGGGCACGGCCAACATCGACTTCGCGATCTTCCCGCCGCGCTGGCTGGTGGCGCAGCACACGTTCCGTCCGCCGTGGTTCCATCGCAATGTGGCCAGTGAGTACATGGGCCTGATCACCGGCGTCTACGATGCGAAAGCGGAAGGCTTCGTGCCGGGTGGGTCGTCGCTGCACAATGGCATGAGCGGACACGGCCCGGACGCGGCCACCTTCGAGAAGGCCTCGCAGGCGGACATCACCAGGCCCGACGTGATTGGCGCCACCATGGCCTTCATGTTCGAGACCCGCAAGGTGATCTGCCCGACCAGGCAGGCGCTGTCCTTGCCGCAATTGCAGGCCAACTACCATGAGTGCTGGCAGGGCATCGCCCGGCATTTCGAACCCCCATTGGCGTAACCGTCGCCGCACCGCATCTGGAGAATTGAATGAAGCTCGGTAGTCTCAAGGAAGGCGGCCGCGACGGCACGCTGATCGTGGTCAGCCGTGACCTGAGCCGTGCAGTAAAGGCAGGCGCGATCGCCGCGACACTGCAGGCCGCGCTGGACGACTGGTCGAATGCGGCGCCCCGACTGAATGCGCTGTCCGAGGAACTCAACGCAGGTAGCGCTGCTGGCGCGTTTGCGCTGGATATGGGCGCGCTCGCCGCGCCGCTGCCGCGTGCCTACGAATTCGTCGACGGGTCCGCCTACCTGCCGCACGTCGCGCGCGTGCGTCGCGCCCGTGGCGCCGAGGTGCCTGAGTCGTTCTACACCGACCCGCTGATGTATCAGGCGACCAGCGCCGGTTTCCTCGGCCCGCGCGATGCGGTGGTGGTCTCCAGCGAAGCCTATGGCATCGACCTTGAGGCCGAGGTAGTCGTAGTGACCGATGACGTGCCGATGGCGGTAACGCCGACGCAGGCGTCCGATCACATCCAGCTGGTGGGGCTGATCAACGACGTCAGCCTGCGCGGGCTGATCCCCGGCGAACTGGCCAAGGGCTTTGGTTTCGTGCAGAGCAAGCCGCGTTCGGCGCTGTCGCCGGTGCTGGTGACGCCCGATGAGCTGGGTGAGGCATGGCAGGGCGACAAGCTGCATCTGCCGATGCGCACCTGGCTCAACGACGCGTGGTTTGGTGAGGCCGAGTGCGGTGTGGACATGCAGTTCAGCTTTGCCGAACTGGTTGCCCACGTGGCGAAGACGCGGCCCTTGACCGCCGGCACCATGGTCGGCTCCGGCACCATCGCCAACGAGGACACCGGCAAGGGCGCCTCCTGCCTTGCCGAACAGCGCACGGTCGAAACCCTGCGCGACGGCCAGCCGAGCACACCGTTCCTGAAATTCGGCGATCACCTGAAAATCGACGTGACCGATGCGGCGGGCAGGTCGATCTTCGGTTCGATCGAGCAGCGGGTGGCACCCCGCCAGAGTTGAAGGTATGCGCTGCTGGTGAACGGTTCGCTTGTGGAGACGTGCGCCGAGTTGATCCTGATCAAGGCGGCCATGGGGACAGGTGATGACACTTGGCCCCATGAAAACTCTCGTCGCCCCGCCTGAATTCGATCCCGCGCTGATCGCTCGCTACGATGTGGCGGGTCCGCGCTACACCAGTTACCCCACCGTGCCACAGTTCGCAGTCGAATTCGGCGAAGCCGAACTGCGTGCGACCATCCGCGCTTCCAACGAGGAGCCGATCCCGCGACCGTTGTCGCTCTACGTGCACATGCCGTTCTGCTTGAGTCCGTGTTTCTACTGCGGCTGCAACCGGGTGATCACCCACGACATGGCCAAGGCCGACCGGTACCTTGAGCGGCTGTATCGCGAGATCGAACTGCTGGCGCCGCTGTTTGACCGTGATCGGCCAGTGCGGCAACTGCATTTCGGTGGCGGCACGCCAAATTTCCTCGATCTTCCGCGCATGCGCGAGTTGATGGAGTCGCTGGCGCGACACTTCAGTTTCAGCCACGAGGCTGAACGCGAATACGGCATCGAGATCGATCCGCGCTTTGCCGATGCGGCCTATATCAATGGTCTGGCCGAGCTGGGTTTCAACCGCCTCTCGGTGGGCGTGCAGGATTTCGACCCACTAGTACAGCAGGCGGTCAACCGCATCCAGAGTGTCGAGCAGACCCGAGAGGTGATCGAGGCGGCGCGGGCTGCATCGTTTGGCTCGGTCAGCGTGGACCTGATCTATGGCTTGCCGCTGCAGAGCCTCGATGGCTTCGCCCGCACGCTGGATCAGGTGGTCGCCCTCGCACCCGATCGGGTGGCGGTTTACGGCTATGCGCACCTGCCGCAGATGTTCAAGCCGCAGCGCCAGATTGATGCGTCGCAACTGCCGGATCCCGCCACCCGGCTGGCGCTGTTCGGACTCGCGCTGGAGCGGCTTTGCGCCGCAGGCTATGTCTATATCGGGATGGATCATTTCGCCAGGGTCGACGACGAGCTGGCGGTGGCACAGCGCGCGGGCACCCTGCAGCGGAATTTCCAGGGCTACTCGACCCATGGCGATTGCGACATCGTCGGCCTCGGTGCGAGTGCGATCGGTCGCGTGGGCGACAGCTACAGCCAGAACGCGCGCGACCTGATCGGCTATTACGCCGCGCTGGATGCCGGGCGGCTGCCGATTGTGCGAGGCATGCAACTGGACGAGGACGACCTGATCCGGCGTGAATTGATCGGTGAGCTGATGTGTCATGGGGTGGTCGACAAGCAGGCTTTTGGCGAGCGCCATCGTCTGTTGTTCGACACCTATTTCGCGCGCGAGCGGCAACGTCTGCTGCCCCTGCTGGCCGACGGTCTGGTCGAAGAGAACGCCCGGCAGCTGCAGGTAACCTCGCGGGGGCGGCTGCTGTTGCGTATCATCGCGATGTGCTTCGATGCGTATCTGGATGATCAGGCGCAGACGTCGCGCTTCTCGCGTGTGATTTGAGCGCGCGTCGGCCCAACCTGTCTCAACCGGTTATCGCCATGCAGTCAAAGCAACCGGCAGGCCGCCTGCCCGAGCCGCCGAGTCCGATGGCCGACGATGGAGACGCGTCGCGTTTCTGTGGTACCTGCGCATTTTCCAGTGCCTGCGTCGCGGCGGGTTATCAGAAGCCTGAGCTGGCCGAGTTGCACTGCCTGGTCGAGCACGTGGGGCCGTTTCATGCGGGGGAGCACATCTTTCGCACCGGCGATCCGTTCCGGGCGATCTTTGCGGTACGCGGCGGTACGGTGAAAACCCGCATGAGCGACAGGGAGGGGCGCGAGCAGGTGCTCGGCTTCTATCTACCCGGCGAGGTCATCGGCCTCAACGCGATCTATCCCGAGCACTTCCCCTGCGACGCGGTGGCGCTGGATACGTCGTACTTCTGCCGCTTCTCGTTTCCCGCGATGAGCGCGCTGGCAGCACGCATCCCGGCACTGCAAAAGCATCTGTTTCGCCTGCTGAGCAAGGAGCTGGGCAGCGCCAGTCTGCTGGCCGGCGATCACAGCGCAGACGAACGCGTGGCCGCCTTCCTGATGGAACTGTCCGGCCGCTACGCCGCCCGTGGCTTTTCGGCGAACCGCTTCCACCTGAGCATGTCGCGCGGCGACATCGCCAATTACCTGCGGCTGGCGGCGGAGACGGTGAGTCGTGTGTTGACCCGGTTTCGTAGCCAGGGCTTGATCCAGATCGAGGGGCGCGAGCTGGAGCTGCTGGATCCGCCAGGCTTGCGCGGGCTGGGGCAGGGCTTGCTGCCCGAGTGATTCGACGGCTCCACGCACTCCTTTACAGGCGCAACCATCATGACGACAGTGTTTCTCACCGGCGCCAGCGGGTTTCTTGGCGGTCATCTCCTGCACGAGCTGGTGGCATCGGGTCAGCAGGTCAGGGCGCTGTCGCGACGCCCTGAAACCGATGCGTTGATCACCGCCGGCGGCGGGTTGCCCGTTCGCGGGGCGTTGGCCGATCGGGCCTCGTTGCGGAGGGCGCTGGATGGGTGCGAGGCGGTTTTTCACGCCGCGGCCGACACCAGCATGTGGCGGCCGCATGCATCCGCGCAGACCGCCACCAATGTGCAGGGAACCGAGAATCTGCTGCGCGCCGGAGAGGCGGCCGGCGTGACGGCTTTCCTGCATACCTCCTCGATCTCCGCGTATTCCCACCGCGTGCAGGGCGTCATCACCGAATCCACTGCGCAGCGCGGCGGCGGCAGCTGGATCAACTACGAGCGCACGAAATTTCTGGGTGAGCAGGTGGTCCGTGGCGCCACGATGCCGTGGATCGTGTTCAATCCTTCCCATATCCTGGGGCCGGGTGACCGCCACAACTGGGCGCGTCTGATCATGCTGGTCGATCGCGAAAAGCTGCCCGGTATTCCGCCCGGTGTCGGCGCGTTTGCGGACGTGCGCGAGATTGCCCGGGCCAAGCTGCGTGCCTGGCAGGGACAGCGGTTTGGCCAGACCTATCTGCTCGGCGGCGAGCAGGCCAGCTTTGTCGATTTCGTGCATCGGGTCGGTGCGGCGCTGGGCAAGCGCACGCCACGTGGCGCCACGCCGGCCTGGTTGCTGATGGGTGTGGCGCGGATCACCGACACCTGGTCGCGACTGAGCGGCAATGAGCCTGACATCACGCCAGAGGCCGCTGCATTGACCAGCCATATGCTGCAGGTGGATTCGTCCAAGGCGCGGCGTGAGCTGGACTATGTCGAGCCCCCGCTGGATGTGCTGCTGGCCGATACGCTGGCGTGGATGCGGCGGCAGCACATGGTGGGCTGAAAGGTGGGTAGCCTGCACACGGGCGCCTGATGCAGATCAAGGTCGTCGGCGCTGATCAAGGTCAGCATGGGCAATCATTCTCATCGGGTGGCCACGCACAACATGTCCGCATCTCCTTCCGTCCGCGCCAGGCCCGCCACCTTCGCCGAGCTGCCGCGGCTGATCGCATCCGCGCCGCATCGTTTGCTGTTTCTGGCTGGCGCGATCGCCGTGATGCTGAGCATGACCTGGTGGGCGCTGGAGCTGACCTGGCTGCGCTTCGGGCTGGGCGGCT
>JBAZRB010000009.1:0-184384 GCA_041663105.1 Rhodanobacter sp. | reverse complement strand
TGTGCTCCTGTCGTGGTCGAGGCTTATGCCTCGATCCACAACATTGCAGCGCTACCACCCGATTTATAGCGGCACTCAACGGTGCCGCGGATCCCTACCGCGATAGCGGTTTAGTCCGTTGGCCGAAGTCTGCCAGTCGACCAACGTGGTCAGCACTCCTGGCGAGCCTACCCAGTTCCGATGGCGATGGCGGTCAGGTTCAACGTCGTAAATGGGTAGCGGGCTGGCCGTTCGCACGCAAGCAAGGCGGTCAAATTTCCTAGCTGACATCCAATTTGTCGGCCGCGGCCTCGCTCGCAGGTCGGGCGTTGACCGGCTCATGCTTTTGAGGAGGGATGAGCTGCCCCGTCGTGCCTTCAGGTTCGTTCGGGTGAACCCGGAAGATCCAGTGCCTCGCCACCACGAACCCGGCGACGGCAGTCAGCGCGTCGACCAGTGGCTTGATCAGCCAGGCAATGTGAAGCCCGCCGAGCGCCTCGAGTGCCCAGACCACCAGCGTGTTGGCCAGTGTCAGCGGAATCCAGGCTGCCACGAAGCGGGCAAGATGAGCCCGCTTGAGCCTGGCCTTGAAGGTCATCGTACCGTTCGCGGTGAATCCGAGCACGGCGGCGCACACTCTCGCGATCACGTTGGCCGGCGCCACCGGCATGCCCCAGGCAGTCAGCAAGACAAAGCACAGCCAGTCAACGACCAGCTGGGTGATCCCGACCACCAGGTAGAAGGCCAGCTGCCTGCCGATCCCGTGCCGATTCAGCCGGCTGATCAGAAAGCCTCGAATGGAATGCATCGGCGAGCGGTGACCGTCAGTCGGCATCGGATCGGTACACCTTGCGAATGACATAGGGAGGGCGCGACTTCGATTCGATATAAGTTCGCCCGACGTACTCCCCGACAATGCCCAGGCCAAGCAACTGGATGCCCGACAGGAACGCCACGAGGGATACCACCGACGCAAAACCGGGCAGATCGATGCCGAAGATCAGGGTGCGCAGGACGATGAAGGCGCCATAGAGAATCGACGCGATGGCGACGCTGCCGCCCACATAGGTCACCAGACGCAGCGGTGCCGTGGAGAACGAGGTGACGCCCTCCATCGCCAGACTCATCAACCGGAAGCCGTTGAACTTGGTCTGCCCGGCGGCACGAGCGGGGCGCACGTATTCCATTTCCTCGGTGCGAAAGCCGGCCCAGGCGAACAAGCCCTTCATGAAGCGCCGGTTCTCGGGAAGGTTGTTGATGGCGTCCACTACGGCGCGGTCCATCAGTCGGAAGTCGCCGACATTTTCCGGGATGTGAACGTCCGAGATCATGTTGAACGTGCGGTAGAACAGATTCGCCGAGACCCGCTTTCCCCACGAATCAGAACTCCGGTTGGCGCGCTTTGCCACCACCACTTCGGCCCCGCCTTCCCAGCGCCCGATCATCTCGAGCAGGAGTTCCGGCGGGTCCTGCAGGTCCGCGTCAAGCGGAATCACGGCATCGCCGGAGCTGGCGCGCAGGCCGGCGCTGAGCGCAGCCTCCTTGCCGAAATGGCGTGACAAATCCACCACGACCATGCGGAACGCCGTTGGCCGATAGCTGGTGGCTTTCTGCAGGGTATGGTCTTCGCTGCCGTCGTTGACAAAGACCAGTTCCCATTCGTGCGGCGTGCCGGCGAAGGCCTGCTCCAGCCGCGCGAACGTGATGCCGAGGGTATCTTGCTCGTTATAGGCGGGCATGACCACGGAGATCAGCGACGGTCGCACGGAGCTATCAATGGCAGTCAAAAGTTTGTTTCCCATACGGCGTTCTTGAGTGTTTCTCGTGCGCAGTGTACTGCCGCGACTTCTCGCTTGGCACGATGCCCCGCGACCCTGCTGGCCGTTTGCCGGCAATGCTGGTGCGTCGCTCGATCGACATCGAAAAGTGCCGCGAGCTCGCACAACAATGGCCCGGAAGCAAAGGCAGGAATCTCAACTGACGAGGTGATCGATGGCAGGCATGCGGCATGGGGAAGAGGAGGATTTGACTGCAACACCAAGCGAGATTCGCGCCAACCATTCAAGTCATTGAATCGATGACTTTTGCCCGCCTGATCAATGGTTTTTTCTGCCTGCATTCCTTGCGGCCTGCAAGTATTGTCTGCAAGGAATGTCGGACTCGAGTCGCCCGACACCTCGCAGGGAGCTTGGTTAGCCCCTCATCGATAACCAGTGTTCACGGCCGTCCTGCGGCCCTGCTTTCAGCCGCTTTGCCACCGATACATTCCGGCGACTCGCCTGGGGCCGACAACCGAACCAGCGCGGTATCGCCGACGACGTCGATCAGGTAGTGGGCGGCGATCACATCAGCCGGCGTCAGGCAGGCGCGCGCCTGCAGGGACGACACCAGCGAGCGCGCGGGTACCTTGTCGTGTGCCTGCAGATTGGTCACGCCCGAGATGTAGAACGCAAGAAAGTCGGGGGTCTGGAAACTGTGGTCGGAGGTGAGATACGCCGGCACCAGGGCGCGCACCAGTGGCAGTTGCTCGATCACATGTTCGGTCACCGGCGAGTAACCCGCCGTGCCGTCCAGCAAAAAGGCACGAACGCCCCGACTCGCCTTCAGCCGGGCAAGATCGTCGGCCAGGCTGCTGGCTATGTGGTCTTCATAGTTTTTCTGGGAACGGGCGGCGTTGCCGTAGGCGCTGGCCAGTACGCACATACCCAGAGCCAACATGCATGCCGCCGCGACCACCCATTTGGGCGAACCCTGCCATTGACGCAAGGCCGCCTGCATCACGACCAGCGCTCCGGCCAGCACGGCGCCAAGACCCATCAGTACGCGTGGCCCGATCTCGGGCTGGCGCAACAGCAGCATCGGGCCGAGCGCGGCGATCAGCGTAGCCAATGGCATCAGCACCGCGGCGAGGCAAAGCAGCACCGTTACCGGCGCCCGCTGTGCGGTGCGGAAACTGAGCGCGTGGCGTATGCCGATGACGACGGGGAACAAGGCGAGTGCGGCCAGCAGCGGACCGAAATACATCCACCAGTGCCCGTTGAAACTGCTCCCGACGTAGTTGTAGAAATCGATGAAATTGGTCAACAGCAGCGGCAACTCGCGCCAACCGTGAATCCTCTCGGAGGAATGCTTCACCCAGCCACTGATGTGGATGCCGACAACCAGGTAGTAAATCAGCATGGCCACGCCGGCCTGCATGAAATGCCAGATGACTTTCTTCGCCAGCACGAACGGAGACACCCGCTGCAGCTGCAGCATCACCCATTCGACCAGCACGAACACGAGGTAGGCATTGATCGCCGGCTGATAGAAACAAAGACTCCCGAAAAGAGCCAGTACACCGAGCCACCATGCACGACGGCCCTCGCGCAACTGAAGTATCGGCAGGACAGCCAGGAGCATGGCCAAGCTCATGCTCAGGGCATCGAACTTGAAGGAAAGGTTCTCCAGAAAAAACGGCTGCGCTCCCAGGGGAAAGGCGACGAGCGCCGCGATCCAGGGCGAGCCGATCGAGTATCGGCGTGCCAGCAGAACGCCCACCCAGGCCAGTATCGCGACCGCGCCGATCTGGGGTAGCGGCGAAATATCGACCATCGCATGGTCGTAGCACTGCAGCATGCGCATGAGCAGGGTAGTCAGCGGCCGCCCGTTGGAATCCCAGCCGGCACGACCAACCAGGGCTCGCTTGAGGTCGTCGTTGTAGTAGCGATCCGCACGCAAAAGGGGATAGAGGATCAGCGAATACAACAGCAGCAGGATGCCAAACACATCGCGCGCGCTGTGCCGCATCCCGGCATTCCTGGAGTTCTCTCGAGACAATGGCAATTCCACCTGCAAGCTCCTCGAATCAATGGTTGGCGACCGAATGTGGCAACGCCAGCCGCAGGCCCGGATCGTTACGCCGCCATCAGGATTATCGTGCGACAGCCAGACTGACATCCCGTTCAGAAGCCGTAGCGCTTGACCTTGTACCAGAGCGCCCGTTCACTGACTTCAAGCAGGCGGGCGGCAGCGGCCTTGTTGTTGTCGCTGCGCTTCAATGCGGCCTCGATCAGCTGGCGCTCCAGTGCCTCGACATGGGTCTTCAGCGATAGCGAGGTGCCGACATCGGACATGGGTTCCGGTGGGGATACCGGCGTGACCTTGTCAACCACAGGTGCAATCTCGGCGGGCAGATGTTCGGGAAGAATCTCCTCGCCACGGCACAGGACCACGGCGCGTTCCATCAGGTTTTCCAGTTCGCGCACGTTGCCTGGCCAGGCATAGTCCTCCAGCTGTTTCATTGCCGACGCCGCCAGTCGCGGCGTGCGGCGCCCCAGCTCAAGCGCGTACTGGTGCAGGAAATGCTCGGCAAGCAGCGGAATGTCGCCCAGCCGATCGCGCAACAAGGGCACGTCGACCCGCACCACATTCAGGCGGAAGTAGAGGTCGCGGCGCAATTGACCCGCGTCGATGGCGGCCTGCGGGTCACGGTTGGTCGCCGCTATCACGCGCAGGTCGACGGCGATGGATGCATTCGCACCGAGCCGCTCGATAACGCCTTCCTGCAGTACGCGCAGCAGCTTCGCCTGCAACGCCAGCGGCATCTCGGTGATCTCGTCGAGGAAGATCGTGCCGCCGCTGGACAACTCGCATTTGCCAATGCGTTCGCTGAGGGCGCCGGTGAAGGCACCCTTGGTGTGACCAAACAGTTCGCTCTCCAGCAAGTCAGCCGGGATGGCGGCGCAGTTGATCGGCACGAACAGGCCCTTGCGTCCGGATTCCCGATGCAGCGCACGCGCCACCAGCTCCTTGCCGGTGCCGGTCTCGCCGACCACGAAGATATTGCTGCGCGAGGGTGCGATCTGCCGGATCAGTTCATACAGCGCGTGCATGGGCTTGCTGACGCCGATGAATTCATCCCAGCCCCTGGACAACTCGTCCTTGAGGAACTGGTTCTCGCGTTGCACGGCCTGCATCGCCAGCACCCGACTCACCGCCAGCTCTATGGTCTCCATCTCGAACGGTCGAATGATGTAGTCGACCGCCCCGAGCTTCATCGCCGTCACGGCGGTTTCGATCGTGCCATAGGCCGTAAGCACGATCACCGGCACCTCGACCTTGCGTTCGCGCAGCGCGTTGAGCAAGCCGATGCCATCCATGCGCGGCATGCGCAAGTCGGTCAACACCAGGTCGAAGACACCATGCTCGATCGCAGCAAGAGCCTCCTCGCCATCGGCCGCCTGCTCCACATGATGGCCCATGTTCTTCAGCGCCAGCTCAAGGATGCGTCGCATCTTGGCTTCGTTATCGACCACGAGGATCCGCTTCACGCTCATCTGTACTTGCCTATTGCGTCTTGAATCGAAGGTTGAACGCAGCACCACCCCAGGCGCTCTCGCTGACGTTGATCTCTCCACCATGCACCTGCACGATCTGCTGCACGATGGTCAGGCCCAGGCCGATGCCTCCTTCGCGCCGGCTGAAGAAGGGGTCGAAGACGCGCGGCCGCAGCAACTCGGGCACACCCGGGCCATCGTCCACTACGCTGATCCACATGGCGTCGGCATCACGATACGTACTCACGGCGACCCTGCCGCCAGCGCCGACGAAAGACAGCGCGTTGAGGATCAGGTTCAGAAACACCTGCATCATCTGCTCCCGGTCGCAGTCGAGCACCATCTCCATCGTGGACGCTTCGCGGCTCAGCGTGACCCCTGTATTTTCAGCGCGGGAGGCAAGCAGGCCCAGCACGCCGTCGATGATCGCATGCAGATCGTGCGGCCTGAAGTCGGGCGGCTGCGGGCGGGCGCACTCCAGCAGCATCGTCACCAGCCGGTTCAGTCGCTCGGTCTCGCTGATGATGAAGCCGATCAGCTCGCGCTCCTTTTCGCCCAGGTTGGGTTGCCGCTCCAGCAGCTGGGCCGAGCTGCGCACGATGCCCATCGGCGTACGCACCTCGTGCGCCATGATGGCGGCCATCTCACCGACGACCGCCAGCTTGCCGGCGCGCACGATCTGCTCGCGGGATCGCTCCAGCGCGCCGATCATCTCGACGTAGGCATGATGCAGCTCCTCCACCTCCGAGATGGTTGTCTCCGGCACGGCCGGCAGTTGCGCCGCGCCCTGGCGGAATTGCCGCGCGAACTCGGTGAGCGCGACGATGGGTCGCGATATGCGGCTGGCTACCCGCGATGAAATCCAGATGCCGGTCAGCAGGGTCAGCAGCAGCACCGCGAGCATCGCCCACAGCAGACGCCAGATCGGTGCGAACGAGACCGCGGTGGGTTCCACCATCAGGATGTGCCAACCCAGCCCCCGGAACTGCTGATACCCGCCGGAGGTGGCCGCGCCGACCAGCAGCTCGCCCAGACCAAGCGCGCGGCCGGAATGGATATAGGAAACCGCGCCCTGTGCCGGCAGGGTCCAGTTCTGCAGGCGCAGCTGCCGGTTCTCCGGCCTGTCGCGCAGGGAGCGCGAGGCGGCGATGACCTGGCCATCGTGATCGAGCAGCAACAGGCTGCGGTTACCTTTGTCGACGGCACTGTCAAGCAGGCCACGGATGGTGTCCCAGTTCACCAGCACGTAGAGGTAGCCGATCGTTCCCTTGCCGAACGCATTGGCAATCGGCGTGCGCAGCATGGCGGCCCGAGCCTGGCTGCCCTGAACAGGAGCGATCGAGATATCCCCCAGTCGTGCGCCGGGGACCGACATCCAGGCCGAAGCAGCAGGCACCTGCTGACCGATCAGGGCGGGGTCGCTGGCGGCAACGATGCGGCCGCTGTCGTCCGTGCAAAGCAGCGAGCGATACACCGTGCCCTGCCCTGCGCGGAGGTTGGACAGCAAATGCGAAAGACGCTTGTCGACATCGTTGATGCGAATGTCCTGCATCACCTCCAGGTCGCGCCAGACCAGCATGTTCTCCACGTGCGAGAACATGAAGACATCGACGCGCTGCATCACGGTGCTGGCACCAAACTCGAGGTTGCTCGCAATTTCGGCCTGCAGCGCGCCGCGGAATTCGTAGAACGACAACGCGCCGACAACAGATACCGTACCGAGCAGCATCAAGACCAGCAGGCGCAACAGGGCGGTTCGGGTGGTCACGACGCGCACCCTTCACCCGTGATGGACAAGCACTTGCTCATGGGATACCGAGAGGAGCCGGAAGACAGCGGGTCATGGCGCGTTGTGGCCGACCTTCATGCTCGCCAGTGTGGCCGACGCGATGCACCGACGGCAAGCAACGCGGAGTGCCGCTTTGCTGCGATCGGTGCAATGCCGCAGAATCCGCCGTGTCGACCAGCAGCCCACGCCGAGCGAATGAATGGTGTTCACCCTGACCGCACCGCAGGCAGTTCTTGTTGCGGCGGGCCGCGAAGTGACCCGCGCTCCACCCACCTGATCCACCGAGAACGCCCCATGAGCATGCACAGCAAGCTGACGATGCGATGCAGGATCCTGGCGGTCCTGCTCATTCTGGCCAGCGGGCTTGGATGCGGCAGCGTGGCCCGTGCCGCCGATGACGGCAGTTGGCAGCCGGCACCATACACGCTCGGACAGGGACTCTATTTCCCGCAGCTGGGCCTGCGCATCGGTGGTTACGCCAACCTCCAGTACTACGACGTGGAGGGGTTTCCCGCCACGCTGCGCTTTCGCGATACCGGCCTGTTCATCACCAAGGATATCGGCACGCGTTGGCAGCTCTTCTCCGAAGTGCATGCCGGCGACAGCCTCAGTCTCGCCGGCCACTCCAGCGGGGAAGACTCCGAACTGGATATCGAACGCCTGTACCTCGACTATCACGCCGACCAGGCCATCACGTTGCGGTTCGGAAAATTCCTCACGCCGGTGGGGCAGTGGAACCTGATCCATGCCGACCCACTGACCTGGACCGTCTCCCGGCCGCTGTCGACATCGGCAGCCTTTGCGCGCCATGCCAGCGGCGCCATGGCCTTTGGCACGCTGCCCCTGCACGGTCACGACCTCGACTACTGGGTCTTCGCCGATGACAGCAAGAACCTCGCTATCGGCCCGGAGCAGAATCGGGCCTTCAGCTCGTTCGGCGCGAACGGCTCCATCCGCAACAATTTTCGGCAGGCCTTTGGTGGCCAACTGCTTTACCACATGCTGGATGACCGCTTCAGCATCGGCATCTCCTATCTCGACTACACCTTGCAGGCGCCGCATCAGAGATTCCAGCTGGCTGGCCTGGATTTCAGCTGGACGACGCGCTACGTCAACCTTACTGGCGAAGCGATCCATCGCACGAGCCCCGATGCGGGCGTGCAGACCGAGCAGGGCGGCTTCCTGCAGGCGGCGGTACCGTTGTGGCGGAAGCTCTACCTGGTCGGACGATACGAGCGCTATCAGACGTCGGTGTCGGCCAAGGTCACCACCTTGCGAACCTTCGGTCTCAACTACCGTCCCGTGCAGGGCATCGTGCTGAAGATCGAGCATAGCGAGGGCGATCGCGACGCGGAGCCCTCGCCTCCTGGCTGGCTGGCCTCAGCTGCGGTGCTCTTCTAACTCATGTCCGGCTTCGGCACCCGCTTCCGGTTGTGTGCACTCGTCGTCTGCGGGCTCCTTTGCGCAGGGTTCGGCGGCGCGCAGGCGGAATCATTGAACATCGTGGTGATCACCGCGCCGCAGGCGCCCCGGCTTTCGTTTGATCGCTACACGCTGCGCAATGTATTTCTCAGGAAGATCTTCGTCGACAAGGACGGCCAACGGCTGATTCCCGTCAATTTGCCCGCCGGCTCGCCGCTGCGGGAAGCGTTCGTCCAGGAAGTTACCCACCTGCCGGACGCGCAACAGGACGACTACTGGAACCGGCAGTATTTCCAGGGTGTGAGCCCGCCTTACGTGCTTGCCTCGCAGCAGGCTGTGGTGCGCTTCGTGGCCGCCACCCCGGGCGCGATCGGCTACGTCACGTCCTGCTACGTGGATTCGAGCGTGCGGGTAGTGTTCGAGTTCGGCTTGCCCAGCGCGACCGCGACGGCATGTCCAGCGCACGCGGCACCCTGAATTCCCGTATCAACCAACAATCCGTGCAGACATTTCTTGCACGCTGCAGATTTTGCGCGCCGTGCCCGCCCCGGCCATTTCATGAAATATATAGCGAAATCAATCGGATGAATTGATGGCATGGATATCGCTTGGGAAGCACAAGTCCCCTACCCTCGAGCGACGCATCCATGCACTTTCCTGCCGAGCGATCCGGCAACGACCCCTGTGTCCTCGAGAGCGTGCAACCCCTGCTTTCGGAGCTTGACGCGCCCATCCACGTCGATGTGGTGGATACGGATCATGACCAGCGCGTGGAAGCGGAAGGCTTCATCCACCAGGTGTTTGCCCAGCGCTATCGTGCCGACGTGCAGTCGTTCTATCCCAGCTTGCTCAGCTTTCGCGATCAGGGACATCCACGTGCGGTGGCTGGTTTTCGCGGTGCCCGGGCCGGCCGCCTTTTCGCCGAGCAGTACCTCGAGGAATCGGCCCAGACGTTGATCGGCGAGCGCGTCGGCGAGGCCATTACGCGCGAAGAGCTGGTTGAAGTAGGCAACCTCGCACTGAAGAACCCGGGCGACGCACGCTGGGTCATTGCCGCGTCCACCTGTTTCCTGCACGCACTGGGCTATCGCTGGGTCCTGTTTACCGCGACACGCACGCTGATCAATACCTTTCAGCGACTGGGACTGCAGCCACTTGCGCTGGGTGAGGCGCGCCCGCTGCTGCTCGATGACAAGGGTGAGCAGTGGGGCAACTACTACCAGGCAGGGCCGGTGGTCTGTGCCGGCAACGTCGCTTCGGGCTATCAGAAACTTCACCGCCACGTGGGCCACGGCCAGCCCTTGCTGCGTTCGTTGCTGGACGAGATGGAGCGACGCGCAGGGCTGTTCGCGTACCCGGAATCCGCCGCGTGCGGGGCTGAATGATGCGCCTCGTATTGGAATCCATTGCGACGCATGCGGCCAACCACCCTGGCAACGTGGCGCTGGTTGACCAGCTGGGCACCCTCACTTACGGGGAACTGCCCGCCACGATCACGCATGCCGCGTCGATCCTCACGGCGCGGCGCGTCGCCAGCATGATCGACAACAGCAATGCCTGGGCGGTGGTGGATCTGGCCCTGGCGCGCAACGAGGCGGTCAGCATCCCGATCCCGCCGTTCTTCAGCGATGGGCAGGCGCACCACCTGATCGACGATGCGGCACCCGACCTGATCATCACCGACCAGCCGCAGCGGATCACCCTGCTGACCGGGCTCTCACCCATCGGATCGGTGCAGGTCGCCGGCCGCGAACTTTTCCTGTTCTCCCTTCCGGCCGCAGCGCAGCACCCGCTGCCAGCAGATACCTGCAAGATCACCTATACCTCGGGCACCACCGGACAGCCCCGAGGGGTTTGCCTCTCCGCGCAAGCGATCGAGGCCGTCACGCTGTCGCTGGCAGGAGCGGTGGATGCCGCTGCGGACGACCGCAGCCTCGCCTTGTTGCCGCTGTCGACCCTGCTGGAAAACATCGGTGGCCTCTACGTACCGCTGCTGAGCGGAAGCACGGCGGCCGTGCCATCGCTGGCCAGTTGCGGCTTTGCCGGATCGAGCGTGGTGCAGCCCGGGATGCTGATTGCCGCCCTCCACCAGTACCTGCCCAGCGCGACCATCCTGGTGCCGCAGTTGCTGAAGCTGCTGGTGGAATGTCTTGCCGCCGGCGCAAGCCTGCCCGGCTCGTTGCGCTTTGTCGCGGTAGGTGGTGCACCGTGCGCGTTGACGCTGATCGAGCGCGCGCGCGGGCTCGGCCTGCCGGTGTACGAAGGCTATGGCTTGTCCGAGGCGGGCTCCGTCGTCAGCATGAATCGAGCGGAGACACAGCGCCCGGGCAGCGTGGGCATGCCGCTGCCGCATGCGTCGGTACGCATCGCGGGGGATGGCGAAATCGTTGTCGCCGGACACCTGTTCAGCGGTTACCTGGGCGGCGCAAGCACGCCTCCGGTCGAGTGGCCGACCGGCGACCTGGGTCATCTTGATGCCGAGGGATACCTCTATGTCACCGGCCGCAAGAAGACCGCCTTTGCCACGGCCTTTGGCAGGAACGTGTCGCCGGAATGGGTCGAAGGTGAACTCACAGCAGGACCGACCGTGATGCAGGCCGCCGTGTTCGGCGAGGGGCACGCCCGCAACGTGGCCGTACTCGTGGTGCATCCCGCGGCGCAGCCCGAGCAGATCGCCGCCGCCGTGGCCGCGGCCAATGCCCGCTTGCCCGACTACGCACGCGTAGCCGCCTGGCATCTCGCCGACGCGCCGTTTTCGCGGGCCAATGGTCTGGCGCGAAGTACCGGGCTGCCTGATCGCGAGGCGATCGCACACCACTTTGCCGATGCCCTGGAACAACTCCATGCAAGCGAAACAAGCCATGTCGATGTATGAACGCCTGGTACACGAGACCGAAGCCAGTCGCCAGACCTTTCTCGCCATCCCGATTATCCAGCGAGCCCTGCGCGGTGATGTGGCAAGCGCGGAATACCTTGCCTTCCTGCAGCAGGCATACCACCACGTGCGACATACCGTGCCGCTGATGTTGGGCATGGGCTACCACCTGCCCGAACGCTTGCGCTGGATGCATCCGGTGGTGACCGAATACATCGAGGAGGAGATCGGCCACGAGGAGTGGATTCTCGATGACATCGCCGCCAGCGGCGGCGACTCGGGTGCGGCGCGGCTGAGTCTGCCGCTGCCTGCCACGGAGATGATGGTTGCCTATGCACACGACACCATCCGCCGTGGCAACCCGGTCGGCTTTCTCGGCATGGTGTTCGTGCTCGAAGGCACCAGTGCGGCGCTGGCCACGCTCGCGGCCGACGCGATCCGCCGCACCCTGGATCTGCCGGCCGAGGCACTGCGCTACCTGACCTCGCACGGCACGCTGGACCAACAACATGCCGGCTTCTATGAAGGCGTGGTCAATCGTCTGGACGCCGCCGATGACCAGCGCGCGGTGATCCATGCCGCCAACCGGTTCTACGGACTCTATGGGGCAATCTTCCAGGCGATTGACGCCGCTTGTGGTCAGCCGGTGGCCGCGCGATGAACATCATTTCCCTGCTGCGGCTGACGGCTTGCTCGTTGATCCTCGCTGCACTGGCGCCCGCGGCCCGGGCCGATTCGCTCGATGCAGCGGTAATCAGCCTCGAACACGGCTGGGCCCACGTGACGTACGAAGTCCCGATATCTGGCCAGGACGATGCCTATACGGCACTGGAGGCCAATGCCTCCGCCCTGGCCGCACAGTATCCACAGCGCGCCGAGCCGAAAGTCTGGCAGGCGATCATCCTCAGCAGCCACGCCGGCGAGCACGGCGGGCTGGGTGCGCTGGGCATGGCCAAAAAGGCGCGTGACCTGCTGTTCCGGGCCGAGAAGATCGACCCCGATGTCATGCACGGCTCGATCTACACGACGCTCGGGAGCCTGTACGACGGCGTGCCCGGATGGCCGATTGGATTCGGCAGCAAGGACAAGGCACGTGCCATGTTGCAGAAAGCGTTGCAACTCAACCCTGACGGCATCGACCCGAATTATTTCCAGGGCAACTTGCTCTACCGCAGCGGCGACAGGCCGGGTGCGCTGGCGGCGCTGCACAAGGCGTTGGCCGCGCCGCCACGGTCCGATCAGCCGCTCGCTGACGCCGGGCGCCGCCGCCAGATCCAACAGCTGATCCAGACGATCAACTCGACTCACTGATTCACGACAAGGGCTTGGAAAATGAACCTTCGAGGCAAACGAATCCTGCTCACCGGTGCCGCCGGTGGCATCGGCAGGGACCTGTGCCAGGAGCTGGCGTTCCGCGGCGCGAAACTTTGTCTGGTCGGCCGCACCGATGCTTCCATCGCCAGCCTGCGACACATGGTGGAAGAGAAGGGCCTGGATGCCTTGGTGGTACAGGCGGACATCACCCAGGCAGCAGACCGCGAGTGTGCGATCCGACGGATGCATCTGAAGTACGCGGGTCTGGACGTACTGATCAATCTGGCGGGCCTGATGGACTTCCAGCTGTTCAGTGCATCGGACCCCGCCATGATCCAGCAGATGCTGCAGATCAACCTGCAGGCACCGATGCAGCTGACCCGGGAAGTGCTGCCCGGCATGCTTGCCCAGGGCAGCGGCCGCATCGTCAACATCGGCTCGATGTTCGGCAGCATCGGCTACCCCGGTTTCGCCACCTATTCGGCGACCAAGTTCGCCCTTCGTGGTTTCTCGCAGGCGCTGCGTCGCGAACTGGCAGGCTCCGGCATCGGGGTCACCTATGTGTCGCCACGCGGCGTACGCACGGCGTTCAATCCCCGCGCGGTGCATGCGATGGCGGCCGAAGGAATGATGCACATGGACGAACCGGCATGGGTGGCCATGCACATCGCCAACGCCATCGAAAAGGAAAAGGACGAGGCCTACCTGGGGTTTCCGGAGAGCTTCTTCGCCCGGCTCAACAGCCTGTGGCCACGCCTCGTCGATCTCTCATTGAAAAAAGTGGTCCCCGCGATCAGCCGGCATGCGGGCAGCCTGCCGTGAATCCCGGACGCCGCGCAAACCGTCCCCGTTCGATCACCGACGCGGTGATGAATGCTCTTGTCGGAAGCATCCATTGAACACCTCTCCTGTCAGCCCCACCCAGCCACCGATGCCAAAAAAAGGCATCTACCGGGTCCTGCTCTGTCGGCCGAATCACCGACTGGGAAATACGCTGCTGCTCACGCCACTGATCACCGAACTGGAACACGCGTACAAGGGTGCCGAAATCGACATCCTGTCCGAAGGACAGATCGCCGCGGAGGTCTTCTCCACGTCATTCAGTGTCAAGAACATCTACTGCCTGCCGCGGCGTGGCTTCAAGCACCCATGGGCCTTCCTTTCGTTGCTGCTTCGCATCCGCAAGACCCGCTATGACCTGATCATCGACCCCTGTCTCGGCTCGGGCTTCAGTCGCACGATGACGAAGTTTCTGCATGGCCGCTACAAGCTCGGCTTTGCTGATCGGCTCGATGGCTCGGGACTGACCCATGCCGTACCGCGCTCGGTTGCCATGCAACACATGGCCAAGCGGGCGATCAACCTCGTGCGCTGGATCAACAAGCGCAGCGACGGCGATGGCGACGGGTTCCCCTCGATGGACATCCGCCTGACCGCACCCGAACACGAACAGGGGAAACGGATGCTGACCGGGATCCTGTCGGATGTCGCTCGGCCACTCACCCCTCCGCTGGTAGGCATTTTCGCCAATGCGACTGGTGCCAAGCGCTATCCGCTGGACTGGTGGCGTGAGTTCATCGCCGCCCTGATGCAAAGGCTTCCACACGTCAGCATCGTCGAGTTCGTGCCGATGCATGGCAAATCCATGCTGGATTGCGCATGGCCGGCGTATTACTCGTCCGACATCCGGCGCATGGGTGCCGTGATGGCGGCGGTGGATCTGGTGGTCAGTGCCGATTGTGGGGTCATGCACCTGGCAGTGGCTTCCGGCGTACCCACCTTGGGCCTGTTCTGTGTCACCGATCCCGCGGTTTACGAGCCGTACGGGCATGAAAGCGGGGCTTTGCAGACGGGCGGTCTTTCGGCGCGAGACTGTGCCGAAAAGGTTGTCGACGCCTACGCCGGGTTGCTGACCCGGGCGTCGGTCGCGGGCCCCGTCGATGGGCGCATCGTGGCTCCCGTTCAGGCCCAGGCTGCCATGTCTGCGCAGAAGCAAACCTCCCGGGCAGCGGAAGCGCTTCCCGAGCATCCGGGCTAGCGGCGGGTCATCCAGGCCCGAACAAGTCCATCCATCGAAGCCAGGCCTTGTGTCCGCTATTTCATCCGCTGGTCTTGTTCCGGAAAGACACTTGCGCGGGTGTAGCGAGTCGTTCCGAGGTTGGCTCCATGACAACCGGCTCGTGGTGAGGGATACGCGCGGGTCTCGCAGCTCATCCAGCCTTCCACGCGTCTTCAGGGAAAAGCATGCAAAGCACACCGTTGAGCGTTGAACCACATTCAGCCAGACGCACCTGGCTGCCGGCCCCGATCGGCTCCGTGCTGCTGGCCATCCTGTGGTTGCTTGCCTGGGCCGTGGGCCTGCAGCGCTCGCTCGGCGAGCCGGATGAGGGGCGCTATGCCGAGATAGCACGGGAAATGCTGGTCAGCCATGACTGGGTCACACCGCGCCTGGACGGGTTCCTGTTCTTTGACAAACCCCCGCTGCACTACTGGGCCAGTGCCACTGCCTACCTGGCCTTCGGCGTTCATCCCTGGACTGCACGCCTGTGGTGTGTGCTGACCGGCCTGCTGGCCATGCTCGCGGTGGGCTGGGCCGGCAAGCGTCTGTTCGGCCGCGAGGTCGGTGGTTACGCGATGGCGATACTGGGCAGCTCGATGGTGTTCGCCATGGCTGCCCATATCGATACCCTGGATATCGCTGTCGCCGCCTTTCTTGGCATGGGCATGGCCTTTTTCATGGTGGCCCAGTTCGATCCATCCGCCGTGCATCAGCGCGTATGGCTGAATGTCCTCATGTGGGCCTCGCTCGCCCTGGCGATCTTGTCCAAGGGGCTTATCGGCGTCGTGCTGCCCGGAATGGCGCTGGTCGTGTTCGCGCTATGGCAGCGGAATATCCGGATGATCTGGCGCACGTCGCCGTGGCTCGGACTGCTCGTCATCGCGGTGATCGCAGCCCCCTGGTTCGTCATGATCTGCCGGGTGCACCCGGAGTTCTTCGACTACTTTTTCATCCGGGAACACTTCACACGGTTCCTCACCAGCGACGACGGGCGCTCCAAACCCCTGTGGTTCTTCATGCCGGTGGTGGTGCTGGGACTGTTTCCGTGGACGCTGATGCTGCCGTGGCAGCGTTCTGACTGGAAGCTGCTGGATCTGCGCGATCCCGCCCGGCGCTTCCTGCTGGTGTGGGTGGGGGTGACCTTCCTGTTCTTTTCCGCCTCGCACTCCAAGCTCACCTTCTACGTGCTGCCCCTGTGGCCCGCTGCCGCCCTGCTGCTGGCCTGGCTGGTGGCGCGCATGTCCGTCAAAACCATGGTGCAGCGCCTGTGGTGGCTGGCTGCGCTCGCCGGCTGTGCAGCGGCGGGCGCGGTCATTGGCATACTGACGGTACGCAGCATCAGCGAGGAAGCTATCCGGGCTGCGCTGCGTGGTGGGGCCGAAGGCCTTGCGATGATCACGCTGGCCGCCATGGTGGGGGCTTGGGCGGCACAGCGGGGACGACGTCCGCTGGCCATCCACCTGCTGGCGCTCAGCTCCCTGCTCGCCTGGCAGCTGGTACTCGTCTCGTCACAAGCCTATGTCGACCTGAAGTCGGCCGCTCCCGTCGCCAGGGTCGTCAAGGCCGCGATGGGCCCGGACACCGAGATATTTGTTGTGCAGGCCTACCAGGGCGGGCTGCCGTTCTACGTGGGCCGACTGGTGACCGTGGTCGACGAACACCGCGACGACCTGGCACCCTGGCTCGCCTCGCGACCAGAAGGCTATATCGCCGACCTGCCCACCTTCGAGGCACGCTGGAAGGCCAGTCATGACACGCTGGCCGTGGTCAAGCCGGGACTGCTGAAGCAGTTTCGCGATGACGGACTACCCTTCGAGGAGATCGATCCTCCAGTGGGGAATCTGGTGGTGATTCGGCGCATACGCTCTGCTTCGGGCGCGACTGCTGCGGAGAAGCAATGAGCTTGTTCAAGCAACCCGTCGGCTTTGCGACACGCCATCCGTGGTGGCCAGCCATTCCGATCTGGATGGTCATTGCGCTGCTGACCATTTTTCAGCATGGGCCGATGCCGATGTATTCCACGCGCAGCCTCTCGGTGGCGTGGGAGATGTGGCACCGGCACAGCTTCCTGGTGCCCTACCTCAATGGCGCGCCCTACAGCGACAAGCCGCCGTTGCTGTTCTGGCTGATCCAGCTCGGCTGGGGGGTGACCGGCGTCAGCGACACATGGCCACGTGTGCTGGAGGTCGCTCTCGGCGCCACGGAGCTATGGCTGGCGATGATGCTGGGACGTCGGCTGTTCCCCGGCAGTGACGCGGTGGCCAGGGCAACACCGTGGCTGTTGATGGCCTTCAGCTACGGCTTCCTGTTCGGCCTGCAGACCATGTACGAGGTGCTGCTGGCAAACTGCGTGCTGCTGGCCCTGCTGGCGCTGTTGCCGAGCGCGCGGCGGGAGTCGCCGCGGCCTTTGCTGTTCGCCCTGGCGCTGGCGGCGGGCCTGCTGACCAAGGGGCCGGTGATGCTGCTGCACGTGGCATTCCCCTGGTTGCTCGGTCCACTCTGGAATGATTGGGCACGCCGACACCAGCGGCGCTGGTACCTTGGCGGATTGCTCGTGTTGCTGGCCGGACTCGCTGCCCTGGCCGCCTGGGCGCTTCCGGCATCCCGGCTTGGCGGCGCCGTCTATCGAGAGCAACTGCTGTTTCATCAGACCGCCGGCCGGGTCGTCGACGCCTTCGCCCATGCCAAACCGTTCTGGTGGTATCTGCCGATCCTGTGGGCGCTGATCTTTCCGTTCTCGCTCTGGCCTGGCCTGTGGCTGGCGCTGGCCAGGCTGGGCCGGCCGTTCGATCCGGGCATGCGATTCCTGCTCTGCTGGCTGGCCCCGGTGCTGCTGGCGTTTTCGCTGATCAGCGGCAAGCAGGCGTACTACCTGCTACCGGAATTTGCCGGTTTCGCCCTGCTGCTGGCCGCCGCCCTCGTGCGGCTGCGGGAAACGCATCCATCGCCCATGCAGAACCGCTGGCTGGGGCCATGGCCGCTGGCCCTGCTCTTCGGTGCGCTCGGTGTTGCGCTGTTGCTGCTGCCCTGGATATCAGGGCAAGCGCACCTGGGTCTGGCCTCGCATCGGCAGGAACTGTCGGCGCTATGGCCTTTCCATCTGGTGCTTGGCCTCGTCTATCTGATGCTGGCTTCCTGGTTGCTGAGGGCGGGAAGCCGGATCAGCACCACCGCGGCGGCGGCCTTGCTTGGCGTCGCCGCCGCCAATGCGATGTTCACGCTCGTCTTCTGGCCCGCTTTCGATCTGCAGCCCGCCGCCGACCTGATCGCCCGCGCCCAGTCACAGGGGCGAGCGGTCGCCAACCTGGAAAAGTACGACGGTCAGTTCCATTTTCTGGGCCGGCTGACGGCGCCCATCACCTCGCTGGCCAGCCCGCAGGAGGGAAGAATCTGGGCTGCAGCGCATCCCTCGGGGATGCTTGTCACCTACACCAGCCATCCCGCACCGGGGGATCCACAGTGCGCGCTCTATTTTCACGCGTTCCGCGGCGTCTGGATGGGCATCTGGTCATCGCCCGCCTTTCTTCATCACAGCCAGCCGGACCCTGTCGGCAGGCCGGATGGCTCGTACGTCAGCCGGCAGTAACCCGCTCGGTCGGATAGCACAAAGCCGCACATCACCGGGTGCAACGAAAGACCGGGTACCGCACCAACACCAGGTGTTGTCGAAGCCCCACAGTCGCACGCAGGCGTAAGCAAGAGAAGTCGCAATTTCCCGAGCTCGAAAATGCAAAAGCCCCTGCGATAAACAGGGGCTTCTGCCTGATAGTGCGGGCATGCAACCGATGGTAGTAATTAAAATGGAATCTCGTCGTCCGCAAAGCCGCTGTCGGCCGGGGCCGGGGACGGTGCCCGCTGCGAGGAGCCGTAGTCGTCGTTGCCACGCGGCGCATTGCCGCCCTGGCGCTGACCGCCGCCCTGCGAACGCTCACGCTGACCACCGCCACCACCACCACCGCCGCCTTCATTGCCGCCGAGCATCTGCATCTCGCTGGCGATGATGTCGGTCGAATAGCGTTCCACGCCCTGCTTGTCGGTGTACTTGTCGGTGCGCAGCGAGCCTTCGATATAGACCTGGCGGCCCTTCTTCAGGTAGTCGCCAGCGATCTCGGCCAGCCGGCCGAACAGCTTCACGCGATGCCATTCGGTCTTCTCGACCTTCTCGCCGCTCTGCTTGTCGGTCCAGCTTTCGGAGGTGGCCACGTTGAGCGTGGTGACCGCGGTGCCGCCGCCGGTGTGGCGCATCTCCGGATCCGCACCGAGATTGCCGACGATGATGACTTTATTGATGCCGCGTGCCATGGGATGTCCTCGTTGAGCCAGCCGTACGTCAAGGTGGATTACGGCCGGAATGATGAAGCTGACTGGCTATGATAACCGCGCCGGGGGCCGAGTGCAGCCGCGCGAGGCACTGATCGCGGCAGGCCCGGACCGGTCCCGCCCGTAAGCCTTGCCGGACGGTCCATACGCCCGCCGACCGGGCGCCAGACGCGGGCGCGCCGCCGATCAGGTCGCCACAAAGCGGTGCCCGACGCCGGGCTCGGTCTTCAACCAGCGGGGGTTGGCCGGATCGTCGCCCAGTTTCTGCCGCAACTTGCCGATCACGATGCGCAGGTACTGGCTGTCGCTGGTGTGGGTGGGGCCCCACACCTCGCGCAGCAGCTGTTGTTGGGTGACTACCCGCCCGGCATGACGCAGCAGCATGGCAAGCACCGCATATTCCTTGCGCGTGAGCGCCAGCAACACCCCATCCAGCGAGACCTCGCGCCGGGCCAGATCGACCACCAGGTGGCCATCGTCGTAGCGCGGCGCCACCTCGGGCTCGCCCGGGCGATTGCGCAGCAGGGCGCGCAGCCGCGCCATCAGTTCCTGGATGCCGAACGGCTTGGTCACGTAATCGTTGGCACCATGATCGAGCGCGCGCACCTTTTCGCTCTCCGCATCGCGCACCGACAGCATCAGCACCGGCAACTGGCTCCACTGGCGCAGCTCGGCCAACACCTCGTGGCCTTCGCGGTCGGGCAGGCCCAGGTCGAGGATCACCAGGTCTGGCGAGCGGGTCGCCGCCAACGCCAGCCCCTCGGCTGCGGTCGCCGCCAGCAGCACCTCGTAACCCTCGGCACGCAGGCCGATATCGAGGAAGCGGCGGATCTGCGCCTCGTCGTCAATCACCAGGATGCGCGGGGAACTGGACGTCATGGCTGGGTTTCTGGTGGCGATGGCAGCGGCAGGTTGATACGGATGGTGGTGCCATGCCCGTTGCCAGGCAAGGCCTCGACGCTGCCACCGTGCGCACCGATCATGCCGCGACAGATCGCCAGCCCGAGCCCGGTGCCCTGCGGCGCACGGTCGCCGCGCGAGACCGAATAGAACATGTCGAAGATGCGCGCGCGCTCATCCTCAGGGATGCCCGGCCCATGGTCGCTGACCTCCAGCAGCCAGTGGCCGTCGACCGAATGGCTGCTCACCCGCACCGGCTCGCCCGGCGGGGAAAACCGCGCCGCGTTTTCCAGGATGTTGAACAGGGCCTGCTCGATCAGCGCTGGATGCACGAACAGCAGTACCGTATCGGCCGGCACCACCACATCCACGCGCAGATCGGGAAACAGCTTGCGCAATCGGCTCACCGCTGCCGCCACGATGTCGGCGGCATCGGTCCAGTCGCGGTTGAGCTTGAGCGTGCCGTGGCCAAGCCGTGTCATGTCGAGCAGGTTCTGGATGTAGCGATCCAGCCGCTGGCCCTCGCCCAGGATCGATTCCAGCAACTCGCGACGCTCCGCCGCCGGAAGCTTTTCCTCGTAGCTGACGAGGGTGCCGGCGGCGCCGATCATCGAGGCCAGCGGCGAGCGCAGGTCGTGCGACACCGACGACAACAGCGCGCTGCGCAGGCGCTCGGTTTCGCCCTGCACGCGGGCGCTCTCCAGTTCGTCGGCCAGTCGCGCACGCTCAAGCGCACGGCCGATGTCCTGCACCATCGCCAGCGCCAGACTGCGCCGGTCGGGATCCGGTTCGCCCTTGGCCACCTCGAAGCGCAGTGCGGCGACGCCGAGGCGGTGATCCTCCATCCCCAGCGGCAGCATCCAGCACCCGGCACCGTTGAGCGTATCGGTGAAGCGGCCAGCCGGCTCGGCGTGCCGCTCGCACCAGTCGGCGGCCGCGAGATCCTGCGGACTGAGCGCCAGACCCCGCGGCGCGGCAGCCACTGGCAGCAGCACCTGGCCGGCATCACGGCTGAGGATGGCCGCCTCCACGCCCAGCGCCCTGGCCAGCGCCTGCGCACCGACCTCGCGCACGCCGTCGGCGTCGGTGCTCGCGGTCAGCCGCTGGCCCAGCCCAAGCAGCGCACGCGCGCGCACTTGCGCGGAGCGCAGCGACTCCACCTGGCTGGCGAGCCGCGTGGCGAGCCGACTGCACACCAGTGCCACCACCAGAAACAGCGTCACGGCGAGCACGTCGTCCGCGTTGGCGATTTCCAGCGTGTAGCGCGGCGTGGTGAAAAAGAAGTTGTAGCCTAGAAAACACAGGATGGCCGTATAGACGGCCACGGCCATGCGTGTACGCACTGCCACTACCAGCACGGCGGTGAGAAAGATCAGCGACAGGTTGGCCACCGACAGGTAGCGGTCGGCAACGAAGGACAGGCCGAAAGCCACCAGGGTGGCGAGCGTGGCGAACAGATACTCCCCGCGCGAACCGCGCCCGCCTGGCAGACGCAGGCGACGACGCGCCTGCGCGCGTTCGGCCGGCGTGGCGATGATGGTGAGTTCCATGTGCGCGCCCCGGCGCAGCAGCCGCTGGGTCAGCGAGGTGCCCAGCATGCGTGCCAGCGGCCGTTCGCGGGTGCGGCCCAGGATGATTTGACCCACCCCTTCGCGATCGGCGTGCGCCAGCAGTTCGTCCGCGATCACGTGACCACGCAGGATGATCGACTCGCCGCCGAGCCTTCGCGCCAACCGCATCGCCGCGTCGAGTCGCTCGCGCCGGGCCGGGTCCAGCGCGGCGCCGGTATCCACGAACGCCACGCTCCACGGCGCACCGCGCCGCTCGGCGATGCGCCGCGCCACGCGCACCAGGTAGTCGCTCTGGCCGTGACCGTCGATCGCCGCGAGCACATGCCGGCGCACCGGCATGGCGCTGCCGCGCGCCAGCATGTGCTCGCGCAGATCGCTGTCGACGTGACCAGCGATGGTTTCCAGCGCCAGCTCGCGCAGCGCGGCCAGGTTGGTCGGCGAGAAAAAGGCGTTGAGCGCCGCCGCCGCCGTCTCGGGCATGTAAACCTTGCCCTGCTTGAGCCGCCCGATCAGTTCGCGCGGCGGCAGGTCGACCAGCACGATGTCGCGTGCGCGATCGAGGAACGCATCCGGCACCGTCTCGCGCACGGTGACGCCGGTGATCCGGCGCACCTGGTCGTTGAGGCTTTCCAGATGCTGCACGTTGAGCGCGGTGTAGACCTCGATACCAGCGTCGAGCAATTCGGCGATGTCCTGCCAGCGTCGCTCGTGACGGCCACCCGGCAGATTGCGGTGGGCCAGTTCGTCGACCAGCAGCACCGCGGGCTTGCGCGCCAGCGCGGCGTCGAGGTCGAAGTCGGTGAAGTCACGATCGTTGTACTTCACCGCGCGGCGCGGCAGCAGCTCCAGTCCCTCCAGCAATGCCGCGGTCTCGGCGCGACCATGTGTTTCAACCAGGCCCACCACCACGTCCACGTCCTGCCGCTTCAGCTCGCGCGCGGCCGATAGCATGGCAAAGGTCTTGCCCACGCCCGGCGCCGCGCCGAGAAAGATCTTCAGCCGATCGCTGCGCGCATCCTCGGCGGTGCTGAGCAGGGCGTCGGCACGGGCTTCACGGGAAGGTTCGGTCATGGGCAGCTCTCGGCTCGGCGGCGACATCATCGCAGGCATGCTGGCGTAATACTTCACTCTCCCCCTCGGGCATCCGTCCCTTGCCCGGAAGAGAGGGTCGGATCGACGCGTCGTGGCTTGCGCCGGTATCCATCGAGGCATTCCCTCGGAACCGTCCGGCCCAAGCCTGCCGGACGTGCGCGCCCTTCACTCAATCCCCGCCCGACTGGAGATGGATGCGGCGCGCACCGCATCCAGCGCCAGGTTGAGCTGCAGCACGTTGACCCGCGGTTCACCCAGCATGCCCAGTTGGCGTCCCTGCGTATAGCGCTGCACCAGCGACTGCACCTGGGCGAGGCTGAGGTGGCGCAACCGGGCCACACGGGCCATCTGGTACTTGGCTGCTGCCGGGCTGATCTGCGGGTCGAGGCCGCTGGCTGAGGCCGTGACCAGATCCACCGGAACCGGCGCCGTATTAGCCGGATCGACCGCGCGCAGCGCGTCGATGCGCTGCTTGACCGCGTCGGCCAGGGCCGGATTGGTCGGGCCCTGGTTGGAGCCCGATGACGAGGCGGCGTTGTAGGGATGGGGTGATGTCGCCGACGGTCGGCCCCAGAAGTACTTCGGGTCGGTGAACGACTGACCGATCAACGACGAGCCGACCGGCTTGCCGTCCCGCACGATCAGGCTGCCGTTGGCCTGATGCGGAAACAGCAACTGCGACAGCCCGGTGGCGGCCAGCGGATACAGCACGCCGGTGATCACGGTCAGCACCAGCAACAGCATGAAGGATTGACGTAATAGTTTGCTCATGGGCGGTCACCGCTCTTTTTGAAAGTGCGGCCATGGATGGCCGCTTGTTGCTCTTCGCGATCATGGATCGATCGCATTAGTAGCTGCCTTGCAGCATCACGAAGCCGCGGGTGCCACCGACATTGCGGGTGTCGCTGGCGTTGAGGAAGCTGGACGTACGGCGGTACAAGTCCGCGTTGGTCGCATAGGTGACACCACCGCTGAGCGACCAGCGGCCATTGAGCTGGGCCTTCAGCGTGGCGCCGACATCGCTGTAGCTCGGATTGCGTGCCCCGTTGGCCAAGGGGGCCACCAGCGTGGTGGTGTAGTGCGTGTGACCGGCATGCAGGGCAAGGCTCCACACGTCGTTCAGCGGAATCGCCGCATCCAGTTGCAGATAGTCGGTGCCCTTCGAATCGCCGGTATAGCCCTGCTCGGTATCCACGCCGAAGTAATCAGTCAGCGCGTGGTTGTATTTCAGGGTGACCTGTTTCCAGGTCAGCGCGGCATTCGCCTCGAGGGTATTCAGCGAGCGCGAGGCCAGACCGGCCTGATTCAGATTGGCGCCCGGATAAACATAGCCATACAGGCCTGCGCGCCACGACCAGTCGCTGTTGATGGACTGCCCGTAGCTGGCATACAGATCCAGCTCCATCGCGCCGCCGGGGTAGCTGCGCTCGCTGATGCTGGAACCCCAGAAGCCGGCCGCGAAGCCGTTCGGGCTGACGTAGTCGGCACCGCCCTGGATCGCCGGCCGGCCCCAGGTCTGGGTGAGACCGCGGAACATGTAGTCGCTGGTCACCGCGACATTACCGGTGATCGGGCTGGCCGGCGCGCCATCAGCGTGTGCCACCGTGATGCCGGCGAGAGAGAAAAGGGCTGCTGCAGCGAGGGAACGCACTTTCATGGTGGAAACTCCGGCGTCGAACCCGGCTCGGGCGACGCTCATCGTGACAAGGGGAAACGGCATCAGATACCGGCATAACCGCCGAGGGTGTACTCGTCGTCGCATCCGGCCGCGACATCGACCGCGGTTCGCGGCAGCGGCACGATCTGCGGCGCGCGAACGGCCTGTAAGGGCAGCGCGATCACCACGTCGCAGTCGGCATCGTTGGCGGACAGACGCAGCTCCATCTCGGGATGGGTGGCGTCGGGGAAAGAAACGGATACGTTGAGGGTCTGCATGACATGGACTTCCCGTAGCAGGTTACGCACAGCCGACGACCGCCGGCCGCGCGATCGATCGACTCAGGCCAGGCGCAACACCACCAGCAACATGTCGATCAGCTTGATGCCGATGAACGGCACCACGATGCCGCCCAGGCCGTAGACCAGCAGGTTGCGCTGCAACAGCGCCGCCGCGCCAAGCGCCCGATACTTCACGCCCTTGAGCGCCAGCGGAATCAGGAAAATGATGATCAGCGCATTGAAGATCACCGCCGACAGGATCGCGCTCTGCGGCGTCGCCAGGTGCATCACATTGAGTGTGTTGAGTGCCGGATACGTGGTTGCGAACGCGGCCGGGATGATCGCGAAGTACTTGGCGATGTCGTTGGAGATAGAGAAGGTGGTGAGCGCGCCGCGGGTGATCAGCATCTGCTTGCCGATCTCCACCACCTCGATCAACTTGGTCGGGTTGGAGTCGAGGTCGACCATGTTGCCGGCCTCCTTCGCCGCCTGGGTGCCGGTGTTCATCGCCACCGCCACGTCGGCCTGGGCCAGCGCGGGGGCGTCGTTGGTGCCGTCGCCGCACATCGCCACCAGCCGGTTTTCGGCCTGGATGTCGCGGATCAGTTTCAGCTTGGCTTCCGGCGTGGCCTCGGCGAGGAAATCGTCCACGCCCGCCTCGGCCGCGATCGCCGCCGCGGTGAGCGGGTTGTCGCCGGTGATCATGATGGTCTTGATGCCCATCTTGCGCATCTCGGCGAAGCGCTCCTTGATGCCTGACTTGACGATGTCCTTGAGCTCGATCACGCCCAGTGCGCGGCCACCCTCGCTGACGACCAACGGAGTGGCGCCTCGGCGCGCGACGTCCTCGGCGATGCGCCTGACCGACGCCGACAACGGCTTGCCCAGCGCCTGCAGATAATTCGCCAGCGCATCGATCGCACCCTTGCGGATCTGCCGCTCACCCAGGTCGACGCCGCTCATGCGGGTCTGTGCCGTGAATGGCACGAACTGCGCGGTTGCTGGCTGCGGCTCATGCAGGCCGAAGCGTGCCTGTGCCAGCACCACGATGCTGCGGCCCTCCGGCGTCTCGTCTGCCAGCGATGCCAGCAGGGCCGCTTCGGCCAGCGCGCGCTCATCAACGCCCGCTGCCGCGTGAAAAGCCACCGCCTGGCGGTTGCCCAGGGTGATCGTGCCGGTCTTGTCCAGCAGCAACACGTCGACGTCACCGGCCGCTTCCACTGCACGGCCCGAGGTGGCGATCACGTTGGCACGGATCATCCGGTCCATGCCGGCGATACCGATGGCTGAGAGCAGCGCGCCGATGGTGGTGGGGATCAGGCACACCAGCAGGGCGATCAGCACGGTCAGCGTGATCGGGTTGCCGGTACCGGCGGCCTGCACGCTGTAGATCGAGTACGGCAGCAAGGTGGCGCAGGCGAGCAGGAAGATCAGGGTGAACTTGGCCAGCAGGATGGTCAGCGCGATCTCGTTCGGCGTCTTGCGTCGTTTGGAGCCTTCCACCATCGCGATCATGCGGTCGAGAAAGCTCTCGCCCGGATTGCTGGTGATGCGCACCACCAGCCAGTCGGACAGCACCTGGGTACCACCGGTGACCGCGCTGCGGTCGCCGCCGGATTCGCGGATCACCGGGGCCGACTCACCGGTGATCGCACTCTCGTCCACGCTGGCGGCGCCTACCACCACTTCGCCGTCACCCGGCACCTGCTCGCCCGCCTCGACCAGCACGTGATGACCGGTGCGCAGGTCGCTTGAAGAGACAAAGGTGATCGCTGCCGCGCGGTCCGGGCCGGCCAGTTTTTTTGCCAGCACGTCCTTGCGCGAACTGCGCAGCGCATCCGCCTGCGCCTTGCCGCGACCTTCGGCCAGCGCCTCGGCGAAGTTGGCGAACAGCAAGGTGAACCACAACCACAGACTGACCCAGAAGATGAAGCCGGTCGGTGCCTCGCCTGTGCCGGCCAGCGCCTCCAGCCACAGCGCCGTGGTCAGCACGCTGCAGACGAACACCACGAACATCACCGGGTTGCGGAACTGCAGCCGCGGCGACAGCTTGCGAAACGAATCGGCGACGGCCTTGAGCACCAGCTCGCGGCTGAAGCTGCTCGTCACTTGAGTATGCGAAGTCATCGATCAATGCCCCATGGCAGACATGAGTTGCTCGGCGATCGGCCCCAGGGCCAGTGCCGGCAGGAAGGTCAGTGCGCCGATCACGATCACCACGCAGGCCAGCAGCGTGACGAACAGCGGCGTGTGCGTGGGCAGCGTGCCGGCCGAGGCGGGTACATGGCGCTTGGCGGCCAGTGCGCCGGCCATCGCCAGCATCGCCACGATCAACGGGAAACGCGCGAGGAACATGCACACGCCCAGCAGCACGTTCCAGAACGGCGTGTTGGCTGACAGTCCGGCGAACGCGCTGCCGTTGTTGTTGGAGGCCGAGCTGACCGCGTACAGCATCTCGCTGAAACCGTGCGCACCGGGGTTGGCGATACCTGCCACGCCGGCCGGCACCATCACCGCGATGGCCGTGCCGATCACCACCAGGGCACACGGAATCAGCACCGCGAGGCTGGCCATCTTCATCTCGTAGGCTTCGATCTTCTTGCCCAGGTATTCAGGCGTGCGGCCCACCATCAGGCCGGCGATGAACACCGCGACCACGGCGAACGCGAGCATCCCGTACAGGCCCGAGCCGACGCCGCCGAAGATCACCTCGCCCAGCTGGATCAGCCACATCGGGATCAGCCCGCCGATCGGCGTGAACGAATCATGCATCGCGTTGACCGAACCATTGGACGCCGCCGTGGTGGCAGTGGCCCAGATCGTCGAGTTGACGATGCCGAAGCGGGTTTCCTTGCCTTCCATGTTGCCGCCAGCCTGCAGCGCCGAGGCATGCTGGTCGACACCGAGATGGGCAAGCAGCGGGTTGCCAGCCTGCTCCGCCGCCGTGCACGCCAGCAGCAGCGGAATGAAGATCGCCAGCATCACGGCGAGCAGCGACCAGCCCTGGCGTCGGTCGCCCACCATCGCGCCGAAGGTGTAGCAGAGTGCCGCCGGGATCAGCAGGATCGAGAGCATCTCGAGGAAGTTGCTCAGCGGGGTCGGGTTCTCGAACGGGTGCGCCGAGTTCACATTGAAGAAGCCGCCGCCATTGGTGCCCAGCTGCTTGATCGCGATCTGCGAGGCGGCGGGGCCCATCGGCAAGGTCTGGGTCGACACTTCGGTCGGCTTCATCACCGGGTTGCCGGCCTTGTCCTTCACGGCCGCACCGGAAGCATCCAGCACCGGCTCGCTGACCGTGCTGGTCTGCACCACCGGCACATCAAGATACGGCTTGAAGTTCTGCACCACGCCTTGCGACACCAGCAGCAGGGTCAGCAGCAACGACAGCGGCAGCAGCAGGTACAGCGTGCTGCGCGTCAGATCGACCCAGAAGTTGCCCAGGCCCGCCGCGCTGCGCCGGCTGAAGCCGCGAATCACCGCGATCAGCACCGCGATACCGGTGGCTGCGGAAACGAAGTTCTGCACCGCCAGCCCCAGCATCTGGGTCAGGTAGCTCATCGTCGACTCGCCGCCGTAGCCCTGCCAGTTGGTGTTGGTGGCGAAGCTGATCGCGGTATTGATCGACGAGTCCGGCGATACCGCGCCGAAGTGCTGCGGGTTCAGCGGCAGCCACGGCTGCAGCCGCTGCAGCGCATACACCACCAGCACGCCGAGCACATTGAACAGCAGCACGGCCAGCGCGTAGCGCTTCCAGCCCATGTCCTCGTCGGCGCGGATGCCGCACAGGCGATAGATCAGCCGCTCGCTGCCCGCGCCGATCCGCGTGACGCGGTTGGGCGTGTCGGAAAACACCGCCGCCATGTAGCCGCCCAGCGGCTTCACCAGCAACAGCAGCACGACCAGATAGAGCCCCAGCTGGAGATAGTCGTTGGTGGTCATTCGAACCACTCCGGCTTGAGCAGGGCCACGCACAGATACACGGCCAGTGCGACCGCGATCAGCGCGGCGATGACGTAGAGGAGATTCATGACGGAAAGCTCATGCAGGAGTGGTGATCAGGGTCACGCATGCCGACCGGCGTCACCGCCGTGAGCCCAGCCGGTCACAGACCAGCACGACGCCGAGAGTGGCCGCGCAAAGCACGAGCAGGAGCAGCAGGTAAACGAAGTCCATCGGTGCCGCCTCGTTGAATGAAGGCTGGCACTTTAGGAACAGGGGCATAAGAAGGGGGTAGCGATTCGACCCCACCGCGTATAGAACGCGTAAATTTTTCGCGCCTGGACGGATCCGCGGACTGGCGACAGGCCGCTTTCGCGGCGCTCAGTTGACGGCGTGATCCAGCCGATGAACCTCGTAGCCCGCCTCGTGCCAGGCATCGAGGCCACCGGCCAGCGGGCGTACGTGGCGAAAGCCGATCGCCATCAGCAGCTTGGCCGCCTTGGCGGCGGATACTTCGTTGGGGCAGCTGCAGTAGATCACCAGCTCGCTGTCGGCCGGCAGATGCCCAACGGCCCGATCGAGGGAATTCATGTCGGCCAGCAAGGCGCCGGGGATGATCCGGGTATCCAGCAGGCGCGCCGCCTCCGAGCGCACATCCACCACCACCGGCTGCTTTCCCTCGGCGATGGACTGATTAAGCTCGTCGACTGTGATGCGGGCCATGCGCAAAGCCACCAACAGGCGCCGGCGCTGCCACCACTTGGCCACGATGTAGAGCGCCAGCAGGCACAACAGCAGCTCGAACGCGAAGGTACCGGCGCTGGCCAGGATCGTGAGCAGCTGATCAACCTGGGCCGCGAACGCGTAGCCCAGCCCCATCGCGATGCCGACCCACAGCAACGAACCCAGCCCATCGAGCAACAGGAACGCCGGCAGGCGCAGACCCATCGCACCGACCAGCGGCGGCGCCACGGTGGACAGGCCCGGCACGAACTTGGCGATCAGCAGCACCCCGCCGCGCCAGCGCTGGAAGCGCAGCTCGGATTGCTTCACGCAGGAGTCCGGTGACAGCGAAATGCGGCAGATCGTGCGCATCACGCCAGCCCCGTAGTAACGCCCGGCGCAGAACCACAGCAGATCGCCAAGCAGGCAGGCCAGCACCGCCACCAGCACGACACCGGTCAGCGGCATCTTGCCGCTCGCGGCCAGCGCACCGGCAACGATCAGGGTGGGTACCGCCGGCACCGGCACGCCGAGCTGCTCGATCAGCACATTGCAGAAGATCAGCAACAACCCATAGTGGGCAATCAGCAGGATGATGTCATGAGCCATTCGGGCGCCACCGCAGGCGCGACGGGAGCCGCCGCGCAGACCGCCATTCTGGGGCTTTGTGGCGGTGATTCAAGCCCGGCTGGCACTCAGGCAGAGACGACGGTATCCGCCACCACCACGCGCGAACGCCCCCACAGCAGCAGCGGCAGCCACAACAGGGTCAGCGACGCCGCCGCGGCAAACACGGCATGCAGACTGGTGTGCTGCAACATCACGCCGCCCATCACACCGCCAACCCCGGCACCGAGAAACTGGCTGGTGGCATACGCACCCAGCGCCGCACCGCGCATGTGGGTCGGCGCCAGCCGCGACACCAGGCTGGGCAGGCTGGCCTCCAGCAGGTTGAACGCACTGAAAAACACGATCGCCGACAGCCACAACAGCAGAGGGCCATCGCCGACCTCACTGAAGCCGCACAGCGACAGGCCCAGGCCCAAGGCACAGACCACCACCAGCCGCATGTTGCCGGCCACCGAGGTCACCCGGCGCAACACCCCGCCCATGATCACGGCGGATACCAGCATCACCGGAAGATAAAGCTGCCACTGGTGATCCAGCGCCATGCCGGTGTTGCGCATCAACATCAGCGGCAATGCCACGAAGGCGGCGGTCAGCATCGTGTGCATCATGAAGATCGACACGTTCAGCACCATCAGCTGCGGCGTCACCAGCATGCGCAACACCGTCCCCGGCCGCGCCGAGGCCGGCGCGCGGTGATCGGCCGGCAGTGGCACCAGCAACCACAGCAGCCCGATCGCCGCCAGGGCCAGCACCGCCGTGAGGCCGAACAGGCCGACCAGACCAGCAAAGCTGGCCAGCGGTGCGCTGAGGATGATGGCCAGCACGAAGGCAAAGCCGATGCTGACCCCGATGATTCCCATCACCTTGCCGCGGTTGTCATCGCGCGAGTGATCGGCGGCCAGTGCCTGGCTGGCGCCCGACACTGCACCCATGCCCTGCAGCACGCGACCCAGAATGATGCCGTGAATGCCATGCGCCATCGCGGCCACCACACTGCCGATCGCGAACACCAGCAAGCCCAGCGTGATCGTCACATGCCGGCCGATGCGATCGGAGAGCAGCCCCACCGGCACCTGCAGCAACGCCTGCGCAAAGCCGTAGATGCCAATCGCCAGCCCCACCAGCAGCGGCGTCGCGCCGGCCAGGTGCAGCGCGTACGCGCTGAACACCGGCATGATCAGGAACAGCCCGAACATGCGCAGGCCGACCACACTGGAGAGGGCAAAGGCCGTCTTCAATTCACCTTTGCTGAGTTTGCTCACGGCAACACACCACACTGATTGACGACGGAAGTGGTCGATTATAGGCAGCCATGGCTCCATCCTCATGCGACACAGTGCCACGAGCAGTCAAGCCCGACTCGCGTCAACCCGCCAAACCCTGCAACAGACCCCGCTACGGCATACGCGGCAACCCCCTATAATCCGCCTTCACACCTACACGAAACCTCGCATGAGCACGCCCGTCGAACAGATCACCGGACCCGCGCACGACTTTGCCAAGGTGCGCGAGCTCGCCGCCGCCGACATGCAACGCGTGGATGCCCTGATCCGCCAGCGACTGTCGTCCGACGTGGTGCTGATCAACCAGATCGCCGACCACATCATCGCCAGCGGCGGCAAGCGGCTTCGACCGATGCTGCACGTGCTGGCCGCCGGTGCCGCCGGTTATCACGGCGAGAGCCATGCCAAGCTGGCGGCGATCATCGAGTTCATCCACACCTCCACCCTGCTGCACGACGACGTGGTCGACGAATCCGACCTGCGCCGCGGCCGCAAGACCGCCAACGCGCTGTGGGGCAATGCCGCCAGCGTGCTGGTCGGCGATTTCCTCTACTCGCGCTCGTTCCAGCTGATGGTGGAACTGGACGACATGCGCATCATGCGCATCCTCGCCGACACCACCAACACGATCGCCGAGGGCGAGGTGTTGCAGTTGCTCAACATCGGCAATGCCGATGTCAGCGAAGCAGCCTACCTGGCGGTGATCGAGCGCAAGACCGCCGTATTGTTCGCCGCCGCCACCGAACTGGGCGGCATCCTCGGCGGACTGCCGCAAGACCAGGTCGACGCGCTGCGTCGCTACGGCATGGAGCTGGGCTACGCCTTCCAGATCGCCGACGACCTGCTCGACTACATCTCCGATGCCGGCACCCTGGGCAAGAACATCGGCGATGACCTGGCCGAGGGCAAGCCCACCCTGCCGCTGATCTATGCGCTGGAAAAGGCCGATGCGGAACAGGCAAAGTCACTGCGCCATGCCATCGAACATGGCGGACTCGATTCACTGGACCGTATCATCGCCTCGATCCGCGACTCCGGCGCCCTCGAGCGCACCCGCGACCGCGCGCTGACCCACGCGCAGGCGGCACGTGAGGCACTGGCCGCCCTGCCCGCCTCGGCGTACCGCGATGCGCTGGCCACGCTGGCTGACTATTCGGTGCAACGCACACACTGAGTGCCCGCTTCGCGCGCGGCCTCGCCCGACATTGAAGCCGGCGAAGAAACCCAGCGTTTCGCCAGCGATGCTGGCCGAAGCACACTCAATCGGACAGACTCCCAACCCTGTCCCGCCGGCACCTCACTCGTCACCCGGTCTGGCTTCTTGCCGCACGGCTGGCGCGGGTGTCGTGACGGCAGATCAAGCCGTGGCTTCAGCTGAAAGCCATTCGCGACGAAGCCCGCCATTCCACTTCACAGGGAACAACCATGAGTCTGCGCAGCAACGACCGGCAATGGGGCGCGGTCGCCAAATTCTTCCACTGGATCATTGCCCTGGCGATCATCGGCAACGGCACGTTCGCCCTGCTGATTGACCTGGCCCGCTCGCCGATGCAGAAGATCAACTGGATCGCCCTGCACAAGTCGATCGGCCTGACCGTGCTGGCCCTGCTCCTGCTGCGCGTGTTGTGGCGCTGGCTGGACCAGCGGCCGCTGGAAGAGGTCGCACCGCGCTGGCAGCAATGGGCAGCACGTGTCGTGCACGGCACGCTGTATGCGCTGATATTGGCGCTGCCGCTGAGCGGCTGGTGGTTCAACTCGGTCGCTGGCAAACCGCTGCAATGGTTCAAGCTGTTCAACCTGCCCGCGCTGACCGCGAAGAACGAGGAGCTGAGCGGCTGGGTCCATGGCGTGCACGAATACCTGTTCTGGTTTCTGCTGCTGGTACTGGTCGCCCACGTGGGAGCAGCACTGAAACACCATTTGAAGGACAATGACAACGTGCTGCGCCGGATGTTGCCATTCGCGCGCCTGCGCGACGGTTCGACTTCCAAAGGAGAACGACCATGAAACGACTCGCCATCCTGCTGCTTGCCCTTGCGCTTCCCTGCGCCGCCGCAGCCACCGACTACACCGTGCGTCCCGCCCTGAGCCAGCTGAACTTCCAGGGCACCTATCAGGGCGCCAAGTTCGACGGCCAGTTCAAGGACTGGACCGCCACCATCAGCTACGACCCGGCCAACCTGGCCAACTCCAAGTTCGACGTCACGGTGACCCTGGCCAGCGCCAGGACCGGCGACCATGACCAGGACAGCGCCTTGCCCGGCGAGAGTTTCTTCAACGTGGAGAAATTCCCCACCGCGCATTTCGTCACCAGCGGCTTCCATCGCGAGGGCAAGCTGGTGATCGCCGACGGGGAGCTGACCCTGCGCGGGGTGACCAAGCCGGTCAGCCTCGGCGTGGTGTTTCGCGCGGCGAGCCCGACCAGTGCCACGCTGGACATCGCCGGCCACGTGCAACGGCTGGACTTTGGCGTGGGCAGCGGCGACTACGCCGATACCTCGGTCATCGGCCCGACCGTGCGGATCACCGCCCACGTGCAGCTTGCGTCGAAATAACCTGCCGACCTGATGGCGACAAAAACGCTGTGGCAACGTCTGCGTGGCTGGATCACCCCGGCCGCCGCACCCACCATCACGGCGCCCGCACCACGCGGCGAGAACCACGGCTCGAATCAGGTCGCCGACAGCCTGCGTCATCTGCTCGACGACCCGACCATCCCGGCCTCGGTGCGCAACGAGCTGGCCAGCGACTTCAGCCGTCTTGAAAGCATGCTGGCCCGGCTGGATCGCGGTGAACTGCATGTCGCCGTGTTCGGCCGCGTGTCCACCGGCAAGTCAGCGCTGGGCAACGCCCTGCTCGGCCGCGAAGCATTCCGCGTCGGCGTGCTGCACGGCACCACCACCGAAGCCGAACAGATCAGTCTCGACGAGGCGCAGCACGACGGTCTGGTGCTGATCGATACACCCGGTATCAACGAACTCGATGGCGAGGCACGCGAGCAACTGGCATTCGAGGTGGCCGAGGTCAGCGACCTGGTGATCTTCGTCTGCGACGGCGACCTCATCCGCGAAGAACTCGACGCCCTGAAAACGCTCGCCGCCACCCAGCGTCCGCTGCTGCTGGCGCTGAACAAGGCCGACCGCTATGGCAACGACGAGCTGGCCGATCTGCTGCAGCATCTGCGCCTGCGCGTGGCCGGCCTGGTGCGCGCGGAAGACGTGCTGGCGGTCGCCGCCCACCCCGCGCCGGAGCGGCTGGTCGCGGTCGATGCGCGCGGCCACGAGCAGGTACGCGAGCAGCCTCGGGCACCGGTGGTGGCGGCACTGCGCGAACGCCTGCTGACGATCGCCGCGCGCGAGGGCAAGACGCTGTCGGCGATCAACGCCGGCCTGCATGCAGGGCGCCTCACCGACCAGGTCAGCCAGCGCATCGCACAGACGCGCCGAGTGGTGGCCGCCAAACTGATCCGCCAGTACTGCCTGGCCAAGGGCGTGGCGGTAGCTCTGAACCCGATCCCGATCGCCGACCTGCTCGCCGCCGCCGGGCTGGATGCGGCAATGGTGGTGCAACTGTCGCGGGTCTATGGACTGCCACTGACACGCAGTGAATCCGGCCGCCTGGTGGCGGTGATCTCGGCCCAGCTGGCCGCGCTGATGGGCGCGATCTGGGGCATGCAACTGGTCGCCTCCGCGCTCAAGGGCGTCAGCGCCGGCCTGTCCGTGGTGGTCACCGCCGCCGCGCAGGGCGCACTCGGCTGGTATGCCACGGTGCTGATTGGCCGCGCCGCCGAGCAGTACCTCATCGCCGGCAAATCGTGGGGCGAGGCCGGGGCCAAGCGCGCGGTCGCCAACATCGTGGCCAGCCTGGACCGCGACTCGATCCTGCGCGAGGCGCGCGAGGAAATCCTCAAGCGCCTGAAGGCGCGTACCCGGTAGGAACGCACCCTGTGCGCGATTACCTTTTGGTCATGCCGGCGAAGAGCATCGCGCACAGGGTGCGCTCCTACAGCGCGTGATCGAGAAAGGCGCGTATCGCCGCGGCATCGAACGGCCAGTCCAGCTCGCGCCCATCAAGCTGATCACGCAGCACCGGCACGCGCGTGCCGTAGCGCTGCTCCAGCTCGGCGGAATCGTCCACCCACACGCTCTCGAAATCCGGCGCATGCGCCGCCGCCATGGCGGCGAGCGCCAGATCGCACAGATGACAATAATCGCGCTGGTACAGGATCAGGTCGGACATGCGGCTGCGAATGGCTTGGGGCGCCGCGTAGAATAGCCGGTTATTCCTTGACACCCAGCAGCACAGCCCATGGCCGTAAGCGTATTTGACCTTTTCAAGATCGGCATCGGGCCGTCGTCCTCGCACACGGTCGGCCCGATGCGCGCCGCTGCGCGCTTTGCCGAACGCTGGCTGGAAGAAAAGGGCGTGCTCGATCGGGTGGTGCGGGTGCAGGCCGAGTTGTACGGCTCGCTGGCACTGACCGGTCGTGGCCACGGCACCGACAAGGCGGTGCTGCTGGGCCTGGAAGGTCAGCACCCGGACACGGTCGATCCCGACCAGATCCCGCATGCACTGGAGCGCATCCGCGGCACGCGGCGCCTGAATGTACTGAACAAGCACGAGATCGAATTCGACGAAAAGCGCGACCTGATCTTCAACAAGCGCCAGAAACTGCCGTTCCACACCAACGGCATGCGCTTCAGCGCCTATGACGCCGACGGCAACGAACTGGCCAGCCGCGACTACTACTCGGTCGGCGGCGGCTTCGTGGTCAACAACGACGAAGCCGCTGAAGACCGCATCGTCGCCGACACCACCGAACAGCCGTACGCCTTTTCCAGCGGCGACGAGATGCTGGCGCTGTGCAAGCAGCACCACATGACCATCGCCCAGCTGATGCTGGCGAACGAAAGCGTATGGCGGCCCGAGGCAGAAACCCGCGCCGGCCTGCTGACAATCTGGAAGGCCATGCAGGATTGCGTGGCCCGCGGCCTGCGCTCGCCCGGCACCCTGCCCGGCGGCCTCAAGGTCAGCCGTCGCGCCCCGGCCATGGTCGAGGATCTGCGCAACCAGCCCGAGGCCGCGCTGCGCGATCCACTGACCATTCTTGACTGGGTCAACCTGTACGCGCTGGCGGTGAACGAGGAAAACGCCGCCGGCGGCCGCGTGGTGACCGCGCCCACCAACGGCGCCGCCGGCATCGTCCCCGCGGTCGGTCACTACTACCAGCGCTTCTGCCCCAAGGCCAACGACGACGGCATCATCGAGTACCTGCTCACCGCTGCCGCGATCGGCATCCTGTACAAGGAAAACGCCTCGATCTCCGGCGCTGAAGTCGGCTGTCAGGGCGAAGTCGGCGTAGCCTGCTCGATGGCCGCCGGCGGCCTCACCGCCGCGCTCGGCGGCAACGTGATGCAGGTCGAGAACGCCGCCGAGATCGGCATGGAACACAACCTCGGCCTCACCTGCGACCCGATCGGCGGCCTCGTGCAGATCCCCTGCATCGAGCGCAACGCGATGGGCTCGGTCAAGGCCATCAACGCCAGCCGCATGGCCCTGAAAAGCGACGGCAAGCACCGCGTGTCGCTCGACAAGGTGATCAGGACCATGCGCGATACCGGCCGCGACATGAAGGACAAGTACAAGGAAACCTCACGCGGCGGACTCGCGGTCAACGTGATCGAGTGCTGACGCCCAGACTCACCTCAAGCCTGTAGGAGCGCACCCTGTGCGCGATGCTTCTCTACATCGCCGCAAAAAAGCATCGCGCACAGGGTGCGCTCCTACAAAAGCCGGGACGTTTCGGGCTAGGACCTGCGGCGCGGTGACTTGGCGCTTGCCACGGGCTTGGCCGTGCTCGACCGCCTTGAGGACGCTGCCGCAAAGGCCATGATCACCTCGCACACGGCCTTCTGCTGCACCAATGGCAGCGCGCCATAGATTTCGAAAATCTTCTGATGGTCATAGATCGGCGCATCTTCCTTGATCTGCCTGTCCACGCGAACGCCACGCAAGGCACGGTCGCCGAACAGCAGCAAACACGGATCCGCCTTCAGCCAGTCCGCCAGCGCGACCAGCTTCTCGTACTCGGGAATCGAATCACCCTTCAACCAGCGCGAAGCGGTCGTAAAGCTCACCGAGGTGCCCTTGAACCTCACGTTGAACTGCGTTGACAGCACGCCCGGGCGCGGCTCATAGCCCTGTGCCGTCATCGCGGCAGCCAGGCGTTTCGAGAATTCGGCGCGTTCATTGCTCATCCCTTGGCAACTTAGCGGCCGCCCGATTCACCAGTTCACGTGTCTAGTTCACTATGATTAACGTTTGTAGTTAATTCATGGGGAACGCCACGTGGCCAAGTCACTGCTGGAACAGCTCCCGGAGATCGTCGCCCGCGGGCGGCAGCAGGCCGAGAAGATCCTGGAGAGCCTGGAAGGGCGCCACCGGGTCAGCCTGCAGACGCGCGAATGGGTGCTGCCGTCGAAGGACACGCGCGACAGCGACTGGATCACCGCGGCGAACCGGCAGGCGCACCTGGGCGACGAGGACAGCGCGGACTGGACCAACCGGCTGATCTACGGCGACAACCTGCTGGCGATGGCCGCGCTGCTGGCCGGCGACGAACACACCCCCAGCCTGCGCGGCAAGGTCGACCTGATCTACATCGACCCGCCGTTCGACTCCAAGGCCGACTACCGCACCAAGGTTTCGCTGCCTGGGGTCGAGTTGGAGCAGAAGCCGACGGTGATCGAGCAGTTCGCGTATTCCGATACGTGGTCGGATGGGACGGCGTCGTATCTGGCGATGATCACGCCGCGACTGATCCTGATGCGGGAGCTACTCGCGAACACCGGCTCGATCTATGTGCATCTGGATTGGCATGTTGGGCACTACGTCAAGCTGGTTATGGATGAAGTTTTTGGAAAAGACAACTTTAGAAATGAGGTTGTCTGGCGCTCTGCCAATGCACATAACGACGCAGGCGCGTTCGGTCGCATACACAACACCATTTTTTTCTATCGAAAGAGCGAGGAAATGCGTTGGTACGGTGCTCATGCGGACTACGACGATCCGGAGAAGACCTTCAAACATAGCGACGAGAAGGGGCGCTATCAGGACGTCGACTTGACCGCACCTGGTGGCCGTGGCCCCGAGTACGAATGGAATGGGGTAACTAGGCGCTGGTTGGTCACTCGGGAAAACATGGAAGCACTGGAGCGCGACCAGCGCTTGCATTACTCATCATCTGGCTTGGTGAGACGCAAGCACTACGAGCACGAGACAAAAGGGCGTGCTGTCCAATCCATATGGAATGATCTCTGGGACGACGTTGGCACCGGAGCAGAGGGCCGTGCTGCTGGCTACAACTTCGACACAGCAAAGCCACCTTCATTGCTGGAAAGAATTATCAAAGCGTCATCTGGCCCAGATGATTTAGTCGCTGATTTCAACGGTGGCTCGGGTACCACCGCTGCCGTTTCCGAAAAACTTGGCCGCCGCTGGATCACCAGCGATCTCGGCAAACCCGCCTGCATGATCATGCGCAAGCGGCTGATCGACCAAGGCGCGAAGCCGTTCCTGTATCAAGCCATCGGGGACTATCAGGTCGAGGCGGCGAAGAGCACGATGGGACGCAAGTTTCGCGTCGGCGATCTATCCGGCATCGTGTTGTCGCTGTACGGCGCATTGCCGCTGCAACCTGAGGACAACCCGCTGCGCAATCTCGGCGCGGTGGTGTTCGCCGGCAAGAAGACGCTGGTGCTGGTGGATTCGCCGAACAAGCTTACCGGCGATACCACCCTGCGCAAGGCGATCGCCCAGCGCGAACACCTGCTCGGCGGCTGGGACCGGGTGGTGGTGCTGGGCTGGAACTTCGAGCCGTCGATCGGCCAGAGCATCACCGCGCTGAACGATCCACGGCTGGAAGTGCTGGTGATCCCGCCCGACCTGCTCGACCGCCTGCGCAAGAAGGGCGGCATCGAGAAGCTGCGCGGCCAGGTGCGCTTCTCCAGCCTGCAGTACCTCACGATCAAACCAACTCGTCGCCAGCGCAACGGCGACGAGGAACAGTTGCACGTCACGCTGGACAACTACGTGCTGCTCTCGCCCGAGGCGATCAACCTCGACGAGGACAACCGCAAGAAACTTCACAAGGTGATGAACGCCGAACCGCTGGCGCTGATCGAATACTGGGCGGTGGACCCGGACTACGACGGCCAGGTGTTCCGCTCGGTATGGCAGGACTACCGCGGCAACACCGCCAACGACGACGACCCACTGCGCGTTATCACCGAGGCTCGTTTCAACGTGCCCTGCAAGACCGGCGAGCGCCGCGTCTGCGTGCGCGTGGTCGACGTGTTCGGCTTCGAGGCCGAGGTGGTGCAGATGGTATCGGAGGGCAAGGCATGAGTACCGTGTCTCGCCAGGAATGGACCGGTGGCTGTAGGAGCGCACCCTGTGCGCGAAAACAGGTTGCCACGCGGCCACGTGGTTCGCGCACAGGGTGCGCTCCTGCAACAGGCGTGTCGGGGACGGCTCATGGCTGAGATGAACCCGCAGCTGGCGCTGGCCGCCGCCCTGACCCGTCGCACCGAACAGCTGTGCATCGGGCTTGAACAGGGCATCGCCGATCTGTACGAACTGGTGACGCCGGTGACCGCCGAACTGTTGCGCTGGTGGTTCGGCGACGACGCCTGCCAGTCGCGCACGTTCAATTTCCATCCCGGCCAGCGTCAGGCGATCCTCAATGTGATCGTGGCGCACGAGGTGCTGGCCAGTCCCAACCTGAAGGATCTGTACCGGCAGGTGTGTGCCGACGTGCTGCTCGAAGGCACGCGGCTTGCCGAGGTCACGCATGACAAGCATGACCATCCGAAGTACTGCCTGAAGATGGCCACCGGCACCGGCAAGACCTGGGTGCTGCAGGCGCTGCTGGTGTGGCAGCTGCTGAACAGGACCGCCGCGCTGGATGAGGGCCGCGACGATCCACGCTTCACCCGCCGCTTCCTGATCGTGGCGCCGGGGCTGATCGTGTACGAGCGCCTGCTCGATGCGTTTCTCGGCAAGGAGAACGAGGACAAGAGCCGCGACTTCGCCAGCTCCGACATCGCCAGCTCCGCCGAGCTGTTCACGCCGCCGGCGCGGCGCGAACGCATCGCGCAGTTCGTGCGCGGCAACGTCTGTACCAAGACCGAGATCGGCCTGAAGGCCACCGGCAACGGCATGATCGCGATCACCAACTGGCACCTGCTCAGCGAGGCCGAGGAGGAGGTGGAACAGGAAGAAGCCGAATGGTTCGACGCGCCCGGCATGGTCGCCGATGCGGCTGCCGTGGCCTATAGCGTGCTGCCGCTGACGCCCGGCCGCGCCACGGGCAACAGCCTCGATGTGCTGGATCGCCGCTGGGCGCGCGGCAATGTGCTGAGCTATCTCGCCGATCTGCCCGACCTGATGGTGTTCAACGACGAGGCACACCACATCCACGAGTTGAAAAAGGAAGGCGAGACCAGCGAGGTCGAATGGCAGAAGAGCCTGTCGATCATCGCCGAGGGCAAGGGGCGCCGTTTCGTGCAGATGGATTTCTCCGCCACGCCGTACAACGACGTCGGCGGCGGCAGAAGCCGGCACAAGGTGTATTTCCCGCACATCGTGGTGGATTTCGACCTGAAGGCGGCGATGCGGCTGGGCCTGGTAAAGTCGCTGGTGCTGGACAAGCGCAAAGAGCTGGGTGCGCTGCCGCTGGAGTTCAAGGCCGAGCGCGACGCGGACGGCAACGCATGCCTGTCGGAGGGCCAGCGCGTTATGCTGCGCGCCGGCCTGCAGAAGCTGCGCAAGCTGGAGGCGGATTTCGCCCGCGTCGATGCCACCCGACATCCGAAGATGCTGGTGGTATGCGAGGACACCACGGTATCGCCATTGGTTGCCGATTTCCTGCGCGACGAAGGCTTGCATGACGAGGACGTGCTCACCGTCGACTCGGGCAGGAAGGCCGAACTGGGCGAGAAGCAATGGGCGCCGCTGCGCCAGCGCCTGTTCAACGTGGACAAGCACGCGCAGCCACGCGTCATCGTCAGCGTGCTGATGCTGCGCGAGGGTTTCGACGTCAACAACATCTGCGTGATCGTGCCGCTGCGCTCCAGTCAGGCGCAGATCCTTTTGGAGCAGACCATCGGCCGCGGCTTGCGGTTGATGTGGCGCGACCCGGAATACGCCGACATCAAGCGTGAGAACCGCGAGCGGATCAATCGCGGCGAGGAGCCGGGTTCACTGATCGACATTCTCTCGATCGTCGAGCACCCGGCATTTCAGAGCTTCTACGACGAGCTGATGCGAGAGGGCCTGGTCGGTACCACCGGTGACGATGACGAGGGCAGCAGCACCGGCGATCTGATTGCCGCCGAGCTGCGCGAGGATTTCGAGAAGTACGATTTCGCGATTCCGTTCATCCTGCGCGAGGTGGACGAGCACGTTGAACACCTGCCGATCGACATCGCCACGCTGCCGCCGTTCAGCGCGATGAGCCAGGCCAAGCTGGCCGAACTGCTGGGCAAGGGCGACACCTTCACTTCGCAGGATCTGCAGAGCAGCACGCTGTTCGGCGACTACCGCGTCGACGGCGTGGCGATGAATGTCAGCGGTTACAACGAGCTGCTGTCGCGGCTGACCCGGCGCGTGAGCCAGGCCCTGAATCACCCGCTGCCGAAGGGCAACAAGATCGCGCGGAACCTGGATCGCCCCTACCTGCAGATGAATACCGCCGCGCTGGCCATGGCGCTGGACGACTATATTCGCGAACAGCTTTTCGGTGAAGCCTTCGAGCCGTTCGAGGACGAACGCTGGCGGCTGTTGCTGCTGCAGCCGGTGATCGACCACATCGTGAGGATCTTCGGCCTGGCCTTGGTGCGCGCCGAGGAGCACACCACCACCGGCGCCACCGAAGTCCGTCATCGCCACCTGTCCGAGGTGACGAAACTGATGGTGCGCGAAAGCGCCTCGCTGGACGTGTCCAAGTGCATCTACACGCGGCTGCCCTACCCCACCCGCAGCGGCGGCCTGGAGCGCGCGTTCATCGAATGGGCGCAGGCCGATGCCGGTGTTGAAGCGTTCTGCAAGATCAGCGAGAACCGCCACGACTTCGTGCGGTTGCGCTACGTCAAGGACGACGGTTTGCCAGCGCTGTACATCCCGGACTTTCTGGCGCGCACGGCCGATGGCATCTATCTGGTGGAGACCAAGGCGCAGGAGCAGGTCAGTCATCCAAACGTGCAGCGCAAGCTGAAAGCGGCCACCACCTGGTGCGAGCGGGTCAATGCGCTCGACGCCGGGGAGCGCGGCGACCGTGTCTGGCACTACGCGCTGGTCGGCGAGTCACTGTTTTACGACTGGCGGGAGAAAGGCGCGCGGCTGGGCGAGTTGCTGGCGTTCTCGCGTGCACGTGCCACGCCAACAGCCCAGTCGCAGGGCGGCCTGGCACTGGGGGACTGACGATCACCAGCACCGTACGCCCATATCGACATACAAGCGCACCCTGTGCACGATGTTCTCTCCCGAATGGGTGGAGAGCCATCGCGCACAGGGTGCGCTCCTACAGTCGCGATATCTCAATAGCCGCTGATTCCATGGATTCATGCCCCCACCGTGACCTGTGGTGGGTGACATGACACGGGCAACTCTGCAACCATCGGCCTCTTTTGGCGCATCAGCCGCCTGCACAGGAGTTTCCATGTCCCAGGAACGCGCGATTCACCGCGATGTCGGCCCGATGGCCCTGATGTACACCGGCCTCGGCTCGATCATCGGCTCAGGCTGGCTGTTCGGTGCGTGGAACGCGGCCAAGCTGGCCGGTCCGGGTGCGGTCTGGGCGTGGGTGCTGGGCGCGGCGATCATCATGACGATCGCGCTGACCTATGCCGAGCTGGGCGCGATGTTCCCCGAATCCGGTGGCATGGTGCGCTACGGCCATTACTCGCACGGCTCGCTGGTCGGCTTCATCGCCGGCTGGGCCAACTGGATCGCGATCGTCTCGGTGATCCCGATCGAGGCCGAGGCCTCGGTGCAGTACATGTCCGGCTGGCAGTGGCAGTGGGCGCAGGATCTGTATCACCGGGTTCCCGGCCAGCACGGTGAACTGAGCCACATGGGCCTGGGCATCGCGGCGGTGCTGGTGGTGATCTACTTCCTGCTCAACTTCTGGAGCGTGAAGCTGTTCGCGCGCTCCAACAGCGTGATCACGATCATCAAGATGGTGATCCCGGCGGCCACCGGCGTGGCGCTTATCGCCAGCGGTTTCCATGCGGAGAATTTCTCGGTTGGCGCCAACGGCGGCCATCACGCCAATAATTTCCCGGCCATCCTCACCGCGGTGGCGACCGCCGGCATCGTGTTCAGCTTCAACGGCTTCCAGAGCCCGGTGAACCTGGCCGGCGAAGCGCGCAACCCGGGCCGCAGCATTCCGTTCGCGATCATCGGTGCGATCGTGATCGCCACAGTGATCTACGTACTGCTGCAGATCGCCTTCCTCGGCGCGGTGCCGCCGGACATGCTGGTCAAGGCCGGTTGGCACGGCATCGACTTCAGCTCGCCGTTCGCCGAGCTGGCGGTGATCGTCAACCTCAACTGGCTGGCGATCCTGCTCTATGCCGATGCGTTCGTCAGCCCCAGCGGTACCGGCATGACCTACACCGCCTCCACCGCCCGCATGATCTACGGCATGGAGCGCAACGGCACGCTGCCGAAGATCTTTGGCATGGTGCATCCGAAGTGGGGCGTGCCGCGCCCGGCGATGTGGCTGAACCTGGCGGTGTCGTTCCTGTTCCTGTTCTTCTTCCGCGGCTGGGACTCGCTGGCCGCGGTGATTTCGGTGGCCACGATCATTTCCTACCTGACCGGCCCGGTCAGCGTGATGACCCTGCGCCGCACCGCGCCGGAGCTGAAGCGTCCGTTCCGGCTGCGTGGCCTGCCGTTGATCGCCGGCATCGCGTTCGTCATGTCGGCCGAACTGCTGTATTGGGCCAAGTGGCCGCTAACCGGCGAGATCATCCTGCTGATGGTCGTCGCCCTGCCGGTGTATCTGTATTACCAGTACAAGAGCGGCTGGCACGAATTCGGCAAGCAGCTGAAGGGTGCCTGGTGGCTGGTGTTCTATCTGATCTCGCTGGCGATCGTCTCGCGCATTGGCAGCACCCAGTTCGGCGGCCTCGGCTATCTGCCCTACGGCTGGGATCTGGTGGTGGTCGCGGTGATCGGCCTGGTGTTCTACCGGTGGGGCGTGAAATCCGGCTGGCGCACGCCGTCGGTGGAAGCGGCCCAGCTGGAAGCCCACGACCACCCGGGCGCGCCGCTGGTGCCGCCGGATGAGGAAGAGGCGGAGCGGGTGACTGGGCACTGAGTTTCAACCGTCCGCACTGTTCGCTGCGTTCGTCAGCACAGCGGGTGGCCATGCAAGTGCTGGATGGGTGCGTCAACTCGAAGACCAATCGGGGCATGCCTTTGTGCATGCTAGTGATGTTGTCATTCGGCGCTCGCGCCGATATCGACAAGTGCAGCGCGGCCGGCGCGGTGTCCTGCCAGGAGACTCCCTGCGCGGGAGCGCACGTGCAAACGACCCATATCGAGACTCGCAGTCCGGATTACTTCGAGGGTTACTTCACCACGGCGGGCACACGGTATGCCCGCGCCATTGAGGTGCAACCCGACAGCGCAGCCCATAACGCCAGCAAGTGTGCATGACGACTATCGCGGGGTCGGAGCGGCAGTCCATTGCCTTTTTCTACACCGGTGGAACCCCGCAGGTGATGGACAAGATCCTGCCCCCACCTTTGGCAGAGCCCGGGTCGCGCATGCCCGGACCCGGCCGCAGATCGACTCCCGCCATCCGCCGGGCGAAACAGGTCATGCTCACCCCAGGCTGAGCACATCCCCCAGCAACGCCTGCGCGGTCACCTCCGGCCCCGCGCCCGGCCCCTGGATCACCAGCGGCTGGCTGTTGTAGCGGGTGGTGGTAAGGGCAAACTGGTTGTCGGTACCGTACAGGCGCGCGGCGGGATGGGTGGCCGGAACTTCGGCCAGGCCGACGCGGGCATGGCCACGCTGGTTGAGGCGGGCGAGGAAGCGCAGCACCCCGCCTCGCGACGCGGCCTCGGCGTGGCGCGCGGCCAGCGGCGCATCGAGCTCTTCCAGCCGGGCCAGGAAGGTTTCCGTGTCGATCGCACGCAGCGACTCGGGCACCAGACTTTCCACCACCACCTCGTCGACGCCCAGCGAGAAACCGGCGTTGCGGGCGATGATCAGCAACTTGCGCGCGACGTCGTCGCCGGACAGGTCCGAGCGCGGATCCGGCTCGGTGAAGCCGAGCTGGCGTGCCTCGCGCAACAATGCCGAAAACGGCTTGCTGCCGTCGTACTGGTTGAACAGCCACGACAACGAACCGGAGAACACCCCTTCCAGGGTGAGCAAGGCATCGCCGCACAGGCGCAGTCGACGCAGGGTCGAAAGCACCGGCAGGCCGGCGCCGACGGTAGCCGAGTCACCGTAGCGACCACCGTTGGCGGTCGCTGCCTGCAGCGCGCGCCAGCCGCTCAGCTCGCCGCCGGCCAGCGCCTTGTTGGCAGTAACCACGTGATAGCCACGCGCCAGCCACTCGGCATGGCGGGCGGCCAGCGAGGCATTCGCAGTGGCGTCGATCAGCACCTTGTCCGCCGCACCACTGGCATCCAGCGCGGCCAGCAGGCGCACGTTGTCGCGCCGCTCGCCATCGCTGTTCAATTGCTCGCGCAGGCCGCGACTGGCCAGACGCGCGGAGTCAAGCTGCTGGCGCCGTGAGTTGGCCGCACCGACCAGTCGCACGCTGGCCGCGGCCGGGGTGTTGAGCAGTTTCAAGAGGGCGCCGCCGACCACGCCGGTGCCGAGCAGCACGATCGCAATCGCCGGCGTGGCCGCTTGATCCCGCCCCGCTGCGTCCTGCTTCGTCGCAACCTCCAATACCGCGCTCATGCGATGACCCGGCGTTTCGACGGCACCACCGCGGTGGCGCGCAGCAATGCCGCATCGAGATCGCGCAGCAGGTCGTCACCATCCTCGATGCCGACCGACAGGCGCAGCAGGCTGTCGGCGATGCCCGCATTGCGCCTGGCCTCCGGCGCCATCGAGGCATGCGTCATGGTCGCCGGGTGGGCGATCAGGCTTTCCACCCCGCCCAGCGATTCGGCCAGCGAGAAGTACTGCAGGCCTTCGACGAAGGCCTCGATATGGTCGACCTCACCCGCCAGCTCAAAGCTGAGCATGGCACCGAAGCCCTGCTGCTGGCGCGACGCCAGCGCGTGCCCGGCATGATGTGCCAGCCCGGGGTAATGGACCTTGCGCACGGCCGGATGGCCATCCAGACGTTCGGCGATGCGGGTCGCGTTTTCCTGGTGCTGGCGCAGGCGTACCGACAGCGTGCGCAGCCCACGCAGGGTGAGGTAACTGTCGAAGGGCGCGCCGGTGAGGCCGTTGCAGTTGGCCCACCACTTCAGCTGCTCGAACACGGCCGCCTCGCGCGCCACCACCGCGCCGCCGACCACGTCGCTGTGGCCGTTGATGTACTTGGTGGTGGAATGCACCACCACGTCGGCACCCAGCAGCAGGGGCTGCTGCAGTGCCGGCGACAGGAACGTGTTGTCGACCACCAGCAAGGCGCCTATCGCGTGGGCAGCCTGGGCGACGAGGCGAATGTCGGTGATCCGCAGCAGCGGATTGGACGGCGTCTCGACCCAGACCAGGCCCGGCTTGTGCGCCAGCCCGGCGGCCAGCGCCACGCTATTGCTGAGGTCGGCGAACACCACGCTGAAGCGCCCCTTTTTCGCCCATGCATCGAGCAGGCGCCAGGTACCGCCATAGCAGTCGTGCGCCGCCAGCACCGTGGCGCCGGCTGGCACCAGCTCCAGCGCCAGCGCCACCGCCGACATGCCGCTGGAGGTCACTACCGCGCCGGCACCCTGCTCCAGATCGGCCAATGCCTCGCCAAGCAGGTCGCGGGTGGGATTGCCGCTGCGGGAGTAATCGTAGGCGCGCTTGCGCCCGAAACCCTCGAAGCTGTAGTTGGTCGACAAATGCAGCGGCGGCACCACGGCACCGTGCTGGGTATCGCTCTCGATGCCGGCACGCACGGCGCGGGTACAGGGGGCTGGCGTGTTGCTCATCTGAATCTCCAGGTCAAACATCGTGGTGTCCTTTGCAGGAGCACACCCTGTGCGCGAGCCCTTCGCGGCGTTGCGCAAGAGCATCGCGCACAGGGTGCGCTCCTACACGGTGAGGGCCTCGCGCAGCAGCGGTGCCAGTTGCTCGATTTCTTTCAGAAAGGCGTCGTGCCCGTAAGGCGACTCGATCACCTCAAGCGTGGCCGAGCCATGCAGGCGGCGCTGCAGCTCGCACAGGTCGGCCAGCGGCACCAGCCGGTCGGAGGGAAACCCGATCAGGGTGGCCGGGGTGGAAACCTGCTCGGGAGTCACGTTGTGCAGGTCGATCGATTCGGACAGGGCAAGGAAACGGTCCGCATCGAAACGCTCGACAAAGCGCTGCCCCTGGTGGGCGAGATAATCCTCGACCGGGAAGTGAAAACGCTCGTCGCGCCACTCGGGTGGACCGGCGAAGCGCTGGGCAAACTCGGCGCTGCCGCGGTAGGTGGTGATCGCCAACTGGCGTGCCAGCGACAACGCCTCGTCGACCTGGCCACTGGCCTGGCCCAGTCGCACGATGCCGCGCTGCACGCTGCGCTGCGCCGTGGCCAGCGGATGCGGGCGATGCGCACCGGCCAGCAGCACCAGCCTGTCCACTCGGGCCGGATGCCGTGCCGCGAACGCCAACGCCACCATGGCGCCATAGGATGAGCCGATGAAGGCATGCGCCCTGGCAACACCCAGCGCCTGCAGCAAGGCGGCCAGCGCGTCCGCCTGGTCCTCGCTGGAAACAGCGTCGGCGCCCAGCTCTTGCGGGGTCAGCCAGTCGATCGCCAGTACCCGCCAGCAGGACAGATCAATGGCAGCACCCTCACCGACCAGCTCCTGCCACCAGCCCGCGGCCGCATCGCCGTCCAGCGCCGTGACATCGCGGTCGGCCGAGATGCCGCCTTGCACGATCACGGTGGGCGCATCCACGGCGCCGCACCACAGGTAGCGCACCTCGACCTCGCGCAAGCCAGCGCCATGCTTGGCGTGCAGTAGCAGGCGGCGGGAACTGCGCAAGCGGGTCGGCAACGGCGGCGCATACGTCGACGGCCGCCCCTCGACAAAGGCGGCTTGGGTGGTTTCGGCCTGGCTGGTCTCGGGCTGGAACGTCATGGAACTCTCCGGTCGGCATCGCCCTGCGAAACACCGGAACGGTCGCCATAGCCGGTAGCGGCAGCACGTTGCTGCGAGACCGATGGCGCCCATCTACCGGACCGCCCGAAGGCAGCTCCGCAGGAGTTGGCACCATGACGGAAACGCTCCGCAGGTTGCCCCGGCTTCAAAGGGCCTGTCCCTCAGCCGGTCTCGATGAGTGTCGTGAATACTGGATTGATGGATATGCATTGTCAATAGACGTCTAAACATCTAAACGTATATGCATTCATGTCATATCGACAAAAAGTCCTCGGCGGGACGCGAAACACAGACCATGAGCGGACGATCCGAGCCACCCTGTACAAGGCCGACGCGCCCCCCGGAGGGCGCCAGACCGCCGCAAAACCACGAATGAACGACAGCGGCAGGCAAATCCGGCGACACCATCTCGCCAGTCGATCGTGCTGCTAACCTGACCGAATGAATTCCCGCACCGAAACACCGAACCTCAGCGCGAAATTACGGCGGGATGGCTTTGCCTTTGTCACCGCCGAGCACATGCGCGAGCTGCTGGAGGCAGGGGCCATGAGTGACTGGGCCGCATTTGCCGCCAGTTGGAACGACCTCGCCCCCGACACCTACCTGGCGGCACAGGGCCGGCACCGGCGCCGGCGCCATGCCACCTTTTCGATGGGAGCCGATGGCTCGATGCAGCGCGAACCCCATCAGGCGCATTTCCAGACACTGCAGAACAACCCGCTGCAGGGCGATATCCAGCGCTGGTTCATGCCCATGCGTCCGCCCGTGGCCAATGGCGCAAGCCTTCGCCACATCATGCAGTTCTCCCACGCCTTGTTCGCTTCGCTGCGGGCCGCCCCGGTGCGCTGGCATGTGGAGACCCACCAGTTCCGCATCGAAGCCCGCCCCGGCGAACCGGGCGAACCCACCCCGGAAGGCATTCACCATGATGGCGTGGACTATGTGCTGGTGCTGCTGATCGACCGCGAGAACATCGAAAGCGGCACCACCACCATCCACGCCGAGGACAGCAGCCTGCTCGGCAGCTTCACCCTGCGCCATCCGCTGGACGCCGCCCTGGTCGATGATGCCCGGGTCAGTCACGGCGTAACCGCCGTGACGGCGCTCGACCCTGGCAAACCGGCACACCGGGACGTTCTGGTGGTGACGTTCAGGGCGTTGCCCTGAGCCAACTGCAGCCGCAACCAGCCGCCGTTCTTGTCAACGCGGCCTGTCACGCAACGTAACGGTGACCACATGCCAGCCACGCGCATCAGCCCAAGGCAGCGTCCGACCAACGCGCCGCAGGTTAGAATGCCCTCCTGTCGCTCACCAGGTCACGCCATGTCCCTCGATTCAACACATCGCAGGGCCCCCGCCTTTGCCCCACCAACAACGCCCCACGAAGAGCGCCTGAAGTTCAGCGGCGACAACACGTTCCATCGTGAAGTGCGGCGACGCGTCGACGCCGAGTTCAAGCGGCTTGGCGGGCAACAGCGCGACAGCGTGCAGATGTATCTGAAGACGGCCATCATCCTGGCCACGTTTGCACTGTCCTACATCGGCCTGGTGTTCTTCGCCGTCAACGGGTGGCAGGGGCTGGCGCTCGGCCTGGTGCTGGGCACGGCGACGGCCGGGATCGGCTTCAACATCATGCATGACGGCGGACACCAGGCCTATTCGCGGCAGCCCTGGGTCAATCGACTGAGTGCGCTGGCGCTGGACATGGTCGGCGGCAGTTCGTACATCTGGCAATGGAAACACGCTCGCTTCCATCACACCTGGGTGAATGTGGCCGGACACGACAGCGACATCGACCTGGGCGTATTGGGCCGGCTGTCGCCCGCACAGCCACGACGGGCATGGCATCGCTGGCAGCACGTCTATCTGTGGGTGCTGTACGGCGTCACCGCGATCCGCTGGCACCTGTATGGCGATTTTCGCGACCTGATCACCGGCACCATCGGCGAACGCCCCTTCAGCCGCCCACGCGGCTGGAATCTGGCGGCGCTGGTGATCGGCAAGCTGGTGTTTTTCACGCTCGCCTTCGGCCTCCCGCTGCTGTACCACCCGCTCGGCACCGTGTTGCTGTTCTACGTTCTGGTCGCGGCGGTGGCCGGCGTGCTGCTGGCGCTGGTGTTCCAGATGGCACACGTGGTCGAAGAGGCGGCGTTCCCCCTGCCTGACGCCAGCGGCCAGCAGATGGAGACGCCCTGGGCGATCCATCAGATGCAGACCACGGTGAATTTCGCACGCGACAACCGCGTCTTGAGCTGGCTGATCGGCGGGCTCAACTTCCAGGTCGAACACCACCTGTTTCCGCGCATATCGCACGTGCACTACCCGATGGTTGCCCGCGTGGTCGAAGCCACCTGTCGCGAGTACGGCGTGCCCTATCTCGCCCATCGCACCTTTGCGGCCGGCATCGCCTCGCATTACCGGCTGCTGCGTCGACTCGGTGCGTCGAGTCCTGTGATCACGGGCGAGCATGCCGCCCCCGCGCTGCCGTAACGCCAGACAGCACGAACAGCATGCCTACCGCATGCATTTGAGATCGACCCGGCCGGCTGCGAAACTGCCGCCCGCCACTGACGGACCTGCGAGCAAGTGATGACCATCGCCGCCAACATCGTGATCGCCCTGATCGCCCTGCTGCATCTGTGGTTTCTGGTACTTGAAATGTTTCTGTGGACGCAGCCTTCCGGCCGCCGCGCATTCGGGCTCACCGCGGAGTTTGCCGAGCAGACCAAGACGCTCGCCGCCAATCAGGGCCTGTACAACGGCTTCCTCGCTGCCGGCCTTGTCTGGGGCCTGTACCTGGGTTCGGCCGGTGCCGACGTGAAAGTATTTTTTCTCGGTTGCGTGCTGGTCGCCGGCATCTTTGGCGGCCTCACCGCGGCGCGCAAGATTCTCCTGTTCCAGGCGGCACCGGCGGTGATCGGTTTGCTGCTGGTGCTGTTCAACTGATCCGCACCGTCAACACCCAGGCCGCCCCGATGACCACCTCCCGCGAAGCCGTCGGCAAGCGCTTCGATCCCGCCCTGATGCAGCACGCCCGCGAGCGCAGCTGGGCCGTCTTGCGCGGCATCCACCAGCGGATGCGCCCGGGCATCAGCGAAGACGAGGCGAAAGGTGAGGCGACCGAGGTGTTTCGCGAACTGGGCGTGGAGCGGGCGTGGCACCCGGTGATCATCCGCATCGGGCCGAACACCACCAGGACCTATCGGCAGCGCTCCGACCCCGATGTGCGACTGGGTACAAACGACATCTACTTCATCGACCTCGGCCTCGTGTTCGGTGGCCATGAAGGTGATGTCGGCGATACCTTCGTGGTGGGAAATGCACCGGAGCGGCAAGCCTGCGCCGAGGCCGCGCGCACCCTGTTCGACGACGTGGCCACTACCTGGCGTACACAGGGCCTCAGCGGGGAGGCGCTGTATGCGTTCGCCGGTGAGCGCGCCGCGGCCATGGGCTGGCGGCTCAACCACGCCATCAAGGGGCATCGTGTCAGCGACTTCCCCCACGCCATCCACAAGGGCGGCGACCTCGGCGAGCTGCCATCCGCGCCATCCACCGGGCTGTGGATCCTGGAAATCCAGCTGACCCACCCGACCGAGCCGTTCGGCGCGTTCCACGAGGACTTGCTGAGCCTTCCGCTCGCCGACTGAAGCGCGCCATCGTCACAAGTTGACGCAACCGGGCTGCTGCCAGAAAACCGGCGTCGATGGATATCCGTAAAGCACCCACGACCTGCACCACGCAAGCCAGGTGCCCGGCGGGGTCATTTCGATGCCGAGTTGCCGGCACGAAGCGCGGCAGAATGCGGCACAGCAGCACTGACTGACCCGCAGGACGGACTTCCCATGCCCGCGCACCAAATCACTGCCTGATGGCACCGCCTTCAAAGCGATCCTGCGCGCTCGCCACGTGGCACTACTCATGCATAGCTGTTCGCCGAGGCGGACAAGGCAGCCCTTCCCGGGGACTGCCACGCCAGTCATTTGGTGCTTTCTGCACGAGGACATGCCCATGTCGGCGATCACTGAAATTTCTTCGAACCACGCAGCGAATCAGTTCGCGGCAGCCCTGCACTCGTTCAACGAGCACGCCCGTGCCGTCGCCTGTGGCCGCGCCGAAGGCGACAGCTTCACCTGGTTTCTCGCCAGCGAATACCAGTGGGAGATGGAAATGGCCGCCGAATGGCTGGTTTCCTCTCCGGCAAGCGACCTTTCCGACAACCAGAAGAACACCCTGCGTCATTTTCTCAGCCGCATGCCCGAGATCCGCAAAGCTATTGTTGACGGACGCAAGGCGGCGGCCAGCCGACCGAAGGCGCCTGATTCACCCGCATGGACCGACTGGCTGGAAATAGCCGCACTACCGGACTGGAGCGACTTCACCGTGCGCACCGCGATCCTGCTCAGCCAACTGGGCAACCCGGCGCAGAACGACTCGCTCTTCATCGACGCTGGCTGAGCTGATCCCGCATGCGGAGCAACCTGCCTGGTGACAGTCGCATGGAATAGACAATCGGCGGGTTATGCTGCTTGATCATCCGGGCTTTGCCTGGATTCCAGGCTGCAACGCATGCCCTCGCCGTCAAAATCAGTAAAGGCTCCCGCCCCGAGCATCGCTGGTGGCCAGCGTGCGGCAAAAATCCGCAAGACAGCGCCAAAGCAGGTCATGATCGTTGCCATCGGCGCTTCCGCTGGCGGACTGGAGGCGTTCAAGGAATTCTTTTCGAACATGCCGGCCGACAGCGAACTGGCGTTCGTGCTGGTACAACATCTGGCACCGGATCATCGCAGCCTGCTGGTCGAGTTGATCGGCCGCAGCACCAGCATGCCGGTGCTCGAGGCTACCGCCGGAACCAAGGTTGAGGCGCGGCATATTTATGTGATCCCGCCCAACGCCACGCTGACCATCGCCAACGGCGTATTGCAGGTGTCCAGGCCGGCACCGCCGCGGGAACATCGCCGACCGATCGATACGTTCTTCACGTCACTGGCCGAGGACCAGGGTCATAGCGCCGTGTGCATCGTGCTGGCTGGCACCGGCAGCGATGGTGCTCGTGGCCTGCGCGTGATCAAGGAACATGGTGGCCTGGCGCTGGCGCAGTCGGGATTCGACCACGAGGCGATGACCGGCATGCCAGCGAGTGCCGCAGCCACGGGCCTGGTCGACGCGGTGTTGCCGGCAGCCGACATGCCCAAGCGGCTGCTTGCCTATCAAAAGCAGATGCGGACAGCACCTCGCCCGAATGGCAAGCATGCCGTGGGGGATAGTGATACGGAGGCCGCAGCACAGTTGAAGACCGTCTGCGAACTGCTGCATGCCGAGACCGGCCACGACTTTGGCCAGTACAAGGAGAAGACCCTGCTGCGACGCATCCAGCGCCGCATGCTGATGGTCCAGGCCGGAACCCTGTCGGCGTATATCGACTACCTGCGTCAGAATCCCAATGAACACGAGTTGCTGTTCCGCGAGTTCCTGATCGGGGTCACCGAGTTCTTCCGCGACACGGCCGCCTTCGATGCGCTGCAGGCCATCGTGATCCCGACGATGCTGGCGGACAAGACCAGCGCCGACGTGCTGCGCGTGTGGGTGCCCGGTTGTTCCAGCGGCGAGGAGGCGTATTCGATTGCCATCGCGCTGCGCGAAGCAATGGACGACCGACCCGGCCCGAAGGTGAAGATCTTCGCCACCGACATCGACGACAAGGCGATCGGCGCAGCACGCGCCGGGCGCTATCGTTCGCCGCTGATCGGCATTTCGGCGGAACGGCAGGCGCGCTGGTTCAGCAAGGATGGCGACGGCTTTGTGGTGAGCAAACAGATCCGCGAGATGTGCATCTTCTCGCCGCACAGCGTGATCAAGGATCCGCCGTTTTCACGGATGGATCTGGTCTCCTGCCGCAACCTGCTGATCTACCTGAACAACGATCTTCAGGAGCAGCTGGTGCAGTCGTTCCACTACGCACTGCGACCCCATGGATTCCTGTTGCTGGGCAGCTCCGAGCGGTTGGCAAGGAGCGCCCAGCTGTTCACCGAGCTGGACAAGAAGCAGCGGCTCTATGTTCGTCGTGAAGACGTGCGTACCCACCCACGGAATTTCCCCAGCTCGAGGATTCGACCGATCAATCACATTGAACCCGCCCCACCGGTTGCGACACGGCGCATCGAGAACGTGATCGACCAGCAGGTACGCCAGGCGCTGGCACCGTGGTCGCCGGCTTATGTGGTGATCGATACCCAGCACGACGTATTGCACTTTGGCGGCGACACCGGACGCTACCTGGGACCGTCGTCCGGCGCCGCCAGTCTCAACCTGTTCCAGTTGCTCGACAAGCCGTTGCGTGGCGTGGTGCGTGCGGCCACATTGCAGGCGTTTGCCAGCGGCCAGCGGGTGCTGCGGGAAGGGTTGACCACCATGGTCAATGGCCAGCAGCGGCCGCTGCGTCTGATCGTGCAGCCGCTGACAGCGGACGACGGCAAGCTCGACATGTGCATGGTGGCGTTCAATGAAATCGACTACGCACCCCGCTCCAGCGGATCGTCCACCAGCGACGAACCCTCGGCCGACGCCACCGACCTGCTCGCGCTGGAGGACGAGCTGCGCATTACCCGCGTGCAGTTGCACAATGCGGTCGACCTGCATGAGACCGCCAGCGAGGAGCTGAAGTCGGCCAACGAGGAATACCAGTCGGTCAACGAGGAGTTGCAGTCCGCCAACGAGGAACTGGAAACCTCGTCCGAGGAAATGCAGTCGATCAATGAAGAGCTGCAAACGGTCAACGCCGAGCTCAGCAGCAAGAACGACGCGCTCAACCGGGTCAACAGCGACATCCGCAACCTGCTCGACAGCACCCACATCGCCACCCTGTTCCTCGATCGCCATCTGGCCATCCGAAGCTACACGCCGGTGATGACCAAGCTGTTCCACCTGCGCGACGGTGACAAGGGGCGCCCGATCACCGAGATCTCGCCGCTGATCGCCTACCCGGAACTGAAAGACGACGTGGCCCGCGTCTTGCGCGAACTGACCGTCACCGAGCGCACGCTGAGCGGCATCGACAACGCGCCGACGTTCCTGCTGCGCATGCGGCCCTACCTGACCATCGACAACGTCGTCGACGGCGTGGTGCTGACCTTCGTCGACATTACCCAGGGGCAACGGCTGAACAATGAGCACGCGCGCCTGGCGGCCATCGTCAATTCCTCGCGCGATGCGATTTTCGGCTTTTCGCTGGACGATCGCATCAATAGCTGGAATACCAGTGCCGAACGCATCTTCGGACTCAAGGCCAGCCAGGTCGTCGGCCAGCCATTGAACATGCTGCTGCCTGCGGAGGCCTCAGCCCAGGCGAACGCCTTCTTCTGCGGCCAGGCGCGGCAACCGCAGCTCGAAGATTTCGAGATGAGCTGGACGCGCCCGGACGGCAGCTCGGTGCCGCTGGAGGTGTCCTACTCGCCGGTATGCGACATCAACGGCGAGACGGTCGCCGGCCGCCTGATCGCGCGCGACATCACCGAACGCCATCGCGCCACGCATCATGCGGAAATGATGCTGGCCGAACTCAACCATCGGGTGAAGAACACGCTGGCCACGGTGCAGGCTGTGGCCCAGCAGACCGCCGCCAACGCACCCAGCCTGGAAAGCTTCAACGAGAGTTTCCTGGCCCGCCTGCTGGCGCTGTCGAACACCCACAACCTGCTCGCCCGCGAAGCCTGGAACGGCGCCGCACTGACCGCCATCATCAACAACGAACTGGCACCGTACAGCGACGGCGACGAACTGCGTGTGCAGCTGCACGGCAACGACCTCACCCTGCTGCCCAAACAGGCGCTGGCGCTGAGCATGGCGATTCACGAACTGGCCACCAACGCTGTCAAATACGGCGCGCTGTCAGTGAAGGCCGGCCAGATCAACATCGAATGGACCACCCGCAAGACCGTAAATGGCCTGCGGCTGCATTTGCAGTGGGTGGAGGTCGATGGCCCCCCCGTGGCGCAGCCCAAGCACCACGGCTTCGGTACACGCCTGATCAGCGACGGCCTGCCCTATGAACTGGATGGCCAGGTGACGCTCGCCTTTCTGCCCCACGGCGTCACTTGCGCGATTGACGTACCACTTTCCGATGGAACCAGCTGATGGCCGAAACCACGAAGAAAGCCTGCGTGCTGCTCGCCGAAGATGAAATGATGGTGGCAATGATGCTGGAGGACCGCCTCGAACACTTCGGATACCAGGTACTCAAGGCGGCGCGACTGACCGCCTGTCTGGCCTTGGCCGAGTCGGCGCCGATCGACCTGGCCATCCTCGACATCAACCTGGCCGGCGAACTCAGCTTTCCGGTGGCCGAGGTATTGCGGCGGCGCGGCATTCCCTTCGTGTTCTCTTCCGGTTACGGCGACAGCGGCCTGCCCGCGACCTGGAAGGATGAAAAAATCCTGCAGAAGCCCTATGACTCCAGCCAGCTGATCTCGATGCTGAACAGCCTGCGCGAGAACTGACCCGGGCGTACCTGACGGCCACCGCCGGACGGTGTGGCAACGGTGCCCATGAACGCGGTCACGGCGGGCTTTTCAGGCGGACCGGCGGATTTCCAGGCGCTCTGGCAAGGCCGCGACCGGGCCCGCGACAACCCGCCCATCGGACAGCGGTTGCACCGAATCAAGCAGTTTTGCCATCCAGCCACTATAATGCCGGGTTTCACGCGTTCGCGCCCTGCCTGCCGGGCTCGCGCAGATCCGGCAGCACCCCGCAGGCACATTGAAAATATTCCCGGCGGACGGCACCCATTCTGTCCTCCTGCATTTTTGCCTTCACGACCTTCAACGGAATCCAGACTGTGGCCCGCCAGAAACCTCTCAAGCTCTATCGCAACATCGGCATCATCGCGCACATCGACGCCGGCAAGACCACCACCACCGAGCGCGTGCTGTATTACACGGGCAAGAAGCACCAGATCATCGACGTGCATGACACGAAAGATGGCAAGGGCTCGACCACGACGGATTACATGGAGCAGGAGCGCAAGCGCGGCATCACGATCCAGTCCGCCGCTGTCTCCACCGAGTGGAAGAACCACCAGATCAACGTGATCGACACCCCGGGACACGTCGACTTCACCATTGAAGTGAACCGTTCGCTGCGCGTACTCGACGGCGCCGTGGTGGTATTCGACGGCGTGGCCGGCGTGGAACCGCAGACCGAGACCAACTGGCGCCTGGCCGACCAGTACAACGTGCCGCGCGTGTGCTACATCAACAAGATGGATCGCATCGGCGCCAGCTTCGCCCATTGCGTGAAGGGCATCCGCGAGCGTCTGGACGCGCCGGCCCTGCTTTGCCAGATTCCGCTGGGCAGCAGCGACGAGTTCTGCGGCATGGCCGACCTGGTCGCCAACGTCGCCTATATCTGGGCCTCCGACGACAAGGACAGCAAGTGGGAAACCGTTTCCTTCGAGGAAGCGAAGAACCGCCTGAAGTTCGGTTCCACCGTCGACAACGACTGGGTCGCCCAGTTGCCGAAGCTGCGCGAAGAGATGCTGGAAACCGCGCTGGCGATGGACGATGACGCGTTCACGCAGTTGATCGAGACCGGCGAGCATGACCCGGAAGTGCTGAAGGCCTGCATCCGCAAGGGCTGCGTCACCGGCAAGCTGGTTCCGGTGTTCTGCGGCTCGTCGTACAAGAACAAGGGCGTGCAGCAGCTGCTCGACGCCGTGGTCGACTACATGCCCTACCCGGGCGAGAACGGCGGCATCTCGATGGTTGACGAGGATGGCACCATCATCGGCGAGCAGGAAGTGACCGACGACGCGCCGGCGCGCGCGCTGGCGTTCAAGGTCATCAACGACCAGTTCGGCACGCTGACCTTCTGCCGCGTCTACTCGGGCGTGATCAAGAAGGGCGATACCCTGATGAACGTCACCCGCGGCAAGAAAGAGCGCGTGGGCCGCATCGTGGAAGTGCAGGCCAATGCGACCAAGGAAATCGACGAAGTGCGCGCTGGCGACATCTGCGCCTTCGTGTCGATGAAGGAAACCGAGACCGGCGATTCGCTGAGTGACCCGGCGCACCCGGCCCTGCTCGAGCGCATGCGCTTCCCCGATCCGGTGATCAGCGTGTCGGTCGAGCCGAAGAGCCGCAACGACGTCGACAAGATGTCCACCGCGCTCTACAAGATGGTCAAGGCCGATCCGTCGCTGCGCATGGAAGTGGACCAGGAAACCGGCCAGACCGTGCTCAAGGGCATGGGCGAGCTGCATCTGGAAATCACCATCGACCGCATGCGCACCGAGCTGGGTGTGGAAGCGAGCATGGGCAAGCCCAAGGTCAGCTTCCGCGAAGCCTTCGGCAAGACCGTGGAGCATACCTACACGCACAAGAAGCAGTCCGGTGGTTCGGGCCAGTTCGCCGAAGTGAAGATGATCTTCGAACCGGGCGAGTCAGGCAGCGGCGTGGTGTTCTCCGACGAAGTGGTCGGTGGCCGCATCCCGCGCGAATACATCCCATCCGTGCAGCACGCGATCGAAGTCGAGGCACGCCAGGGCCAGGTCGCCGGCTATGAAGTGCTGGACTTCAAGGCGCGCCTGATCGACGGCAAGTACCACGACGTCGACTCCTCGGCACTGGCGTTTGAAATCGCCGGCCGCGCCTGCTTCCGCGAAGCGCAGAAGATGTCCAAGCCGAAGCTGCTGGAGCCGATCATGGCGCTGGAAGTGGTCACCGAGGCGACCTACCTGGGCGACGTCATTGGCGACATCAACCGTCGTCGCGGCAGCATCACCGACCAGGGCCAGAAGGGTATTTCGGCGTTCGTGCAGGGCTTCGTGCCGCTGTCCGAAATGTTCGGCTACATCAACTTCCTGCGTTCGGCCACCAGCGGTCGCGGCAACTTCAGCATGATCTTCGATCATTACGAGGAAGTGCCGGCCAGCATGGTCGAGAAGCTGATGGAGAAGGAAGCGAAGTAAGTCTTCGCTTCCGCCATGGCGCCGGCCTCACGGCCGGCGCCTGAATGAAAGGCCCGGGGAGCAATCCCCGGGCCTTTTTTTGTCCATGTATGCTGCGGCCACCGGCATCGACACCTACATGAGCAGGAGCCACCGAGCCTAACGGGCCCTGGCATGACTTATACAGGGAGCATCCCGAGCACCTGGGTTCACCGGCTACGCTGCAAGATGCTCGTACAGGATCACCGCACCCACGCCGATCAGGATCACCCCGCCAATCACTTCGGCGCGTTTGCCCACCATCGCACCGAGCACGCGACCGAGCATGATGCCCAGGGTGACCATGCTGAACGTGCACAGGCCGATCACCACCGCCACGACGGCGATCGGGATGTCGACGAAGGCCAGCCCCACACCTACAGCCAGCGCGTCGATGCTGGTGGACAGCCCGGTGAGCGCGAGGGCAACGAAGCCATGCTTCTTCGCCTCGTCGACCAGCTCGCCCGTCTCCGGCTTCACGCCGTTCCAGATCATGTGCAGGCCCAGCGCCAGCAACAGGCCGAACGCGACCCAGTGGTCCCAGGCTTCGATGTAGCGCGAGGCGCCCTTGCCCAGCAGCCAGCCGAGCACCGGCGTGATCGCCTCGATCACACCGAAGATCAAGCCGGCGCGCAGTGCCTGACTGAGCCGTGGCCTGGCCATGGACGCGCCTTTGCCGATCGCCGCCGCGAACGCGTCGGTGGACATGGCAAAGCCGAGCAACAGGATGGAAACGGGATTCATGGATGGCCAGATCGGTCGGGCAAGGCGCAACGGCATGACGGCGCGCCCCACCGCAGTGGCGCCGTCAGCCGTTGGTCTCGCCAACCAGGATCGGTGTCTTCGCCACGGCAGGCCTGCCGAGCATGTTGACGAAGACGCCCCGTCGAAACGAGGCAGGCTACTCCCCAAAGGAAGTGGACACCCCCGGCAACGCCAAGAATATCCGGCGTTCAGTCTAACACGCCGCGAAATCGGGCGGCCCACGATCCACGCTACAATTGCCGGTTAGCGCTCAAGCCGACTCGTTACCCATGTCCACCCATCTGCAAGAAACCCGCCGCCGCCGTACTTTTGCCATCGTCAGCCATCCTGACGCGGGCAAGACCACGCTGACCGAAAAGCTGCTGCTGTTCGGCGGTGCGATCCAGATGGCCGGATCGGTGAAGGGGCGCAAGGCAGCACGCCATGCCACGTCCGACTGGATGGCGCTGGAGAAGGAGCGTGGCATCTCGGTGACCTCCTCGGTGATGCAGTTTCCGTACGAGGGCAAGATCGTCAACCTGCTCGACACGCCGGGACATGCGGACTTCTCCGAAGACACCTACCGCGTGCTGACCGCGGTGGATTCGGCGCTGATGGTGATCGACTGCGCCAAGGGCGTGGAGGAGCGCACGATCAAGCTGATGGAAGTATGCCGGCTGCGCGACACGCCGATCATGACCTTCATCAACAAGCTCGACCGCGAGGGCCGCTCGCCGATCGAGCTGCTGGACGAGGTGGAGTCTGTGCTCGGCATCGCCTGCGCGCCGGTGACCTGGCCGATCGGCATGGGCAAACGGCTGAAGGGTGTGTATCACCTGGTGCTGGACGAGGTGCATATATTCGAGCTGGGCAAGAACTTCACCCGGCAGGATTCCACCATCTTCAAGGGCCTCGATGCGCCCGGCCTGCTGGAGAGGATCGGCGACGAGGCGATGCGCGAGCTGCGCGAGGAACTGGAACTGGTGCAGGGTGCCGCGCCGTCGTTCGACATCGACGAGTACCTGGCAGGCCGGCAGACGCCGGTGTTCTTCGGCTCGGCGGTGAACAATTTCGGCGTCCAGCTGCTGCTGGACTTCTTCGTCGAGAACGCGCCCTCGCCGCGCCCGCGCGACACGCTGACCCGGCTGGTGCAGCCGACCGAGGAAAAGCTCACCGGTTTCGTGTTCAAGATCCAGGCCAACATGGATCCGGCGCACCGCGACCGGGTAGCCTTCATGCGCGTGTGCTCGGGCACCTATCACGCCGGCATGAAGATGATCCAGAGCCGCACAGGAAAGGATATCCGCATAGCCAACGCGCTGACCTTCATGGCCAGCGATCGCGAAATCGTCGAGACGGCTTATCCGGGCGACGTGATCGGCCTGCACAACCACGGCACCATCACCATCGGCGACACCTTCACCGAAGGCGAAGCAGTGAGTTTCACCGGTATTCCCAACTTCGCACCGGAACTGTTCCGCCGTGCGCGGCTGCGCGATCCGCTGAAGATGAAGGCGCTGCAGAAAGGCCTGGCCCAGCTTTCCGAGGAAGGCGCCACCCAGTTCTTCCGCCCGCTGATGTCGAACGACCTGATCCTGGGCGCGGTCGGCGTGCTGCAGTTCGACGTGGTGGCCTACCGGCTGAAGGATGAGTACAACGTCGACGCCAGCTTCGAGCCGGTGACGGTGACCACCGCGCGCTGGGTGCATTGCGACGACGAGAAGAAGATGGCCGAATTCCGCGAGAAAAACGCGATGAACCTCGCCATCGACGGTGCCGGCGAACTGGTCTACATCGCGCCGACGCGGGTCAACCTGCAGCTGGCGCAGGAACGCTGGCCGCAGGTGCGTTTTGCCAACACGCGCGAGCATGCGGCGGCCGTCGCCGTCTAAGCCAGGACCGACCTGATGCCGCCCGGATCGGCCGCGCTCAGCCGACCCGTCACAACGAACCGCGGATTTTCAGGGAATGAGATTGCACATGCAGGCACCGCCGATTGCTTTTTCCACACCGGGACAGGCCTCGCGCTGGAAACGCTGGCTGCTGTTTTCGCCGCTGGCGCGGATCGTGATTTTCGTGGCCCTGTTTGTGCTGAGCGGCTTTCTTGTCGGTTTTTTGGCGGAGCCGCTGGGATGGAACACGTGGTCCAGCTCCCCACTGCAACACCCGCTGGGCCTTTTGATCGGCCGCGTGCTTCCCGCGATTGTCGCCTACGTGCTGCTGGTAAAAATGGTGGAGCGGCGAAATCCGCGCGAACTCGCACCGAACCGACTGCTGCCGGACAGCGGCGCCGGCCTGTTGGTCGGGGCCGTGCTGTTCAGTGTGGTCGTGGGCGTGCTGTACCTGCTGGGCAGCTACCACGTCACCGGGTTCAATCCGGATGCCCACTGGCTGCCCGAGCTGCTGGTGTTCGGCCTGGCAGCGGGCATCAGCGAGGAAATCCTGTTCCGTGGCGTGCTCTACCGCATCGTCGAGGAAGGGCTCGGAACCTGGGCCGCGCTGATCATATCGGCGCTGTTCTTTGGCGCCGTGCATATCGGCAATCCCGGCGCCACGCTGTGGAGCTCGGCAGCAATCGCCATCGAGGCGGGCCTCTTGTTCGGCCTGCTGTACCACGTCACGCGCTCGCTCTACCTGTGCATGGGCGTACACGCCGCGTGGAACTTCACCCAGGGCACGGTCTACGGCATTCCAGTCTCGGGCCTTCACGCCGATGGCTGGCTGATCTCCAGCCGCAGCGGGCCGGACTGGCTCAGTGGCGGCGTGTTCGGCGCGGAAGCATCGGTGGTGGCGCTGATCGCCTGCTCGCTATGCACCTTGGGCCTGCTGCTCATCGCCATTCGCGGGGGCTTGATCGTCAAACCGAGCTGGCTGCGCTGACGTCCCTCATGCCGCGCATTTGCGTGGCGACGCCCGCATCATCACGCGGGCGCAGAACACCACATTCCCTTGAGCATTGGTGACCTGCTCTGCCACCGGCCACTCCTGGCCATCGGCGGAAGCAACCAGGGCGTGTTCCGGCGTGGCCACGCCATGCAGGGTGCCCACGGCCTTTTTCAGATAGTCGACCGACATGCCCTTGGGAATCCAGCGCATGTCCGGAGGAATGGCTGCATCGGTCATCACGCCGGCACTGAGCTCGGCCAGATTGCACAGCGCGATCGCATGCACGGTGCCGAGATGGTTGTGCACGCGTCAGCGGTCGCGGATACGCACCTCGCAACGCCCCGGTTCCAGCGCAACAAATCGGGGCGCGATCGTGGCGAAGTAGCGAGCCTTGAGGCAAACCATCCGTGAAAAGATCCAGTTCCCGGCCGGCCAGCGGCTGATGCGACGATACAGAGACAGGACGGATGAGCACATCGGACGTGCTCGGCTGCTGTGACGGAACGACTAGTTGCCGGTCGGAGCGATCACCTTCTCCCGGGCCTTGAAAGAGCGCAGCTCATCGGCGTCGAAATCGTCCACCGAAATGAACTCGAACACGGCTTCGCGCACCCGCTTCAGCAAGGCCGATTCACTGGCGTTGATCACGCCCGCCGCCTCAGCCTCGGCCAGCTGGCCGAGGTAGTCGTGTGACTTGAACTGACCGCTCTTGAGCGCCTTGGCAAACTTGCGATCGACCGGCTCGGCGGCGATCACATCAGGTAGCAAGGCGTTCATGCGCCCGACCGTGTTGTTGGCGGTCGGAGTCAGATAGACGCCTTCCATCAAGCGGTCGCGCGCCTCGCCGGGTGCGGTGATCAGGGCAGCGACGCGACGACCCAGTCGGTCCGAGGGCGGCACTTCGCGGCGACCAAACGGGAACACCAGGAAGCGCAGCAACCAGGACACCGGGCGTACCGGGAAATTGCGGATCGCGCCATCCAGCGCCATCTGCATCTGCCACACGCTGTTGTGGAACGCCCACGCCAGCAGCGGACGATCCGACTCCGGGCGTCCGCTGTCCTCGTAGCGCTTGAGCATGCTGCTGGCGATGTACAGATGACTCAACACGTCGCCAAGGCGCGCGGACAGCTTCTCCTTGAACTTCAACTTGCCGCCGAGCACTCCCATGAACACGTCGGCGCACAAGGCCAGCGCCGCGGAGTAACGATCAAGCTTGCGATAGTAGCGACGCGTATACGCATCGCCTGCGGTCTCGCCGATGCGGGAGCCGGTAAGCGCCATCGCGAAGCTGCGCACCGCGTTGGACACACCAAAGCCCAGATGCCCGAACAACAGGCGATCGAAAGTCTTCAGCTGCTCGCCGCGATCGGTGATCGCCAGCGACTGCATTTCCTTCAACACGTAGGGATGGCAGCGAATCGCGCCCTGACCGAAGATCATCAGGCTGCGAGTCATGATGTTGGCACCCTCCACCGTGATCGCGATCGGCACGCCCTGCCACGAGCGGCCGGCATAGTTGCTTGGCCCAAGCTGCACGCCCTTGCCGCCGAGTACGTCCATCACGTCGCCAGCGACCTGGCGGCCCCACTCCGTCGCGTGGTACTTCGCGATCGCCGACGGCACCGCCGGCTTTTCACCACGATCGACTGCCGCAGCGGTAGCGCGCGACAGCGCGGTGGTGGCGTAGGTAAGACCACCAATGCGCGCCAGCGCCTCCTCGACGCCCTCGAAGCGGGCGATCGCCAGGCCAAACTGTTTGCGCATGCGCGCGTAGGCACCGACCGACGCCACCGCACCGCGCAGCGCACCCGTCGCGTTGGACGGCAGCGAGATGGCGCGACCCACCGACAGGCACTCGACCAGCATGCGCCAGCCGTGACCGGCCATGTGCGGCCCACCGATCAGGGTCGACATCGGCACGAAGACATCCTTGCCGTGGACCGGTCCGTTCTGGAACGGCACGTTCAACGGAAAATGGCGCCGGCCGATCTGCAAGCCCGGCGTCGAACGCGGCAGCAGTGCCAGCGTGATACCCAGATTCTCCTTCTCGCCCAGCAGCTTGTCGGGGTCATACAGACGGAACGCCAGCCCGATCACGGTGGCCACCGGCGCCAGCGTGATGTAGCGCTTGTCGAAGGTGAGCTTGATGCCGACGCTCTCCACGCCATCGACGGTCTGCTTGCAGACGATGCCGATATCGGGAATCGAGGTGGCGTCCGAGCCGGCATACGGGCCGGTCAGCGCAAAACAGGGGATCTCTTCGCCCACGGCCAGACGCGGCAGATAGTGGTTCTTCTGCTCCTCGCTACCGTAGTGCAGCAGCAATTCGGCCGGCCCCAGCGAATTGGGCACGGAGACCGTCGAGGCCACCGTCGCCGACATCGTGGCCAGCTTCTGCAGCACCGCCGAATGCGCCAGCGCGGAGAATTCCAGGCCGTTGTAGCGCTTGGGAATGATCATGCCGAAGAACTTGTTCTTCTTGATGAACGCCCACACGTCCGGCGGCAGATCGGCCAGCTCGTGGGTGATCTGCCAGTCATCGATCATGCTGCACAGCTCTTCTACAGGCCCGTTGAGGAACGCCTGCTCCTCCACGCTCAGTTCCGGCCTGGGCTGCTTCAGCAGTTCGTGCCAATCCGGCTTGCCCGAGAACAGCTCGCCCTCGAAGCCCACCGTACCGGCCTCCAGCGCGGTCTGCTCGGTTTCGGAGAGCTTCGGCGTGACCTTGGCGAACAACTTCAGCAGCGGCGCGCTGATCTGCTGGCGGCGAAAACCCACCATCAGCAACGGCACTGCGATGGCCGCCTCGATGACCAACAGGACCACCATGGTCAACGGGGCATGCACGAGCAGGCCGACCACCACGGTGGTGGCGATGGTGGCAATCGCCCAGGTTCGCAGGCTGGTGCGATGGTAGGCACAGGCACCAGCGGCAATCAATGCCGTCAGCAAGGTCAGTATCACGGACATCTCAGCACCTCATTACGGTTGAACAGCGGCGGCCTCGCGGCCGACAGCGGGTATGACATCAAGGTTCTGCACGAAGCGGATCACTTCGCGGGTAAAAGCATCATTGGCGTCGCCGGCGACCATGTGCGTGGCATCGGCCAGTTCCACGTGCCGCGCATGCGGGACCAACTTCAAGAACTCGTCGACTGTGGCGCGCGACACCACGTCGCTGCGCGCACCTGAAAGCAGCAGCACGGGAATATCGATACGCGCCGCTGCAGCCTGCAGTCGCGGCTGGTAGCGCTCGCTCTCATGCACCACGCCGGCCAGCAACGCCGGATCCCAGTGCCAGCGCAGTCGGCCATCCGCTCCCTCGCGCAGCAGGGGACGCAACTGCTCCTCGCTCTTGCGCTCGCGCCGCTGCGGCAGATAAGCGGCAATCTGCTCGGCCGCCTCGACGTAGTCGGCAAAACCGTTCGGATGCGCCTGCATGAAGGAAAGAATGCGCTCCACGCCGGCCGTCTCCCAGCGCGGCGTGATGTCGACCAGCACCAGTGCACGGAATGGATTCGGGCGAACCTCGCCAGCGACCACCATGCCCAGCAGACCGCCCATCGAGGCGCCCACCAGGATCGGTGGCTGCGGCTGCACCTTGGCCAGCCGCAGCATGTCGTCGCCAAATTGATCCATGTGGTAATCGCCATCGGCGAGGCGGTCGCTTTCGCCATGCCCGCGCGAGTCAAACGTCACGCAACGACACCCCGCCTCGGCCAGTGCCTTCGAGGCGCCGTTCCATGCACCACGCGTCTGACCAAAGCCGTGCGCAAACAGCAGGGCGGGGTCACCCGACGGATTGCGCGTCTGCACTGCCAGACCCAGGTCGGCAACGGGAAAACGCGTGATCAGTTCGGGTAGCGTGTCATGAATAACCATACGGATGAGTATGGGTTGCTGGAGCAGCTGCCGTCAACCATCCCAACCCCGCTTGCAACGAAGTTGCCGGCCCGTACCGCAGCATTACAAATCCGCCACGTATGGCTACCATACGGGAATGAATGTAAGCACCAAACCGGAACGTACCCGCCTGTCGGCGGAAGATTGGGAAGTTGCCGCCCTGCAGCTGATCGCCGAACAAGGCGTTGGCGCATTGGCCGTCGAGGCGCTTGCGCGCCAGCTTGGCGTGACCAAAGGCAGCTTTTACTGGCACTTCCGTACCCGCGAGGCGCTGCTCAACGCGGCGCTGGAACGGTGGGAACAATATGTTGAGCGTGAAGTCATCAACGAGATCGAGCAGATCGCCGATCCGCGCAAGCGGCTACCGGAACTATTCCGCCGTGTCGCCCACGAACTGCAACCGCATCGGGTCTATGCCGCGCTGCTGAAAGCGATGGATCATCCACAAGTCGTTCCGGTGATGGCCAGGGTCTCGCAGCGGCGGATGGAATCCCTTACCACCGCCTATCGCGAAGCCGGCCTGCCGCCGCCACAGGCGCTGAACCGGGCGCGGCTGACTTACGCCGCCTATGTTGGCTTCCTGCAGCTGAATTTCACGCTGGGGCTGCCACGCATCAATCACGAGGAATTCGAGGCGTACGTGGAGCACATGATCGCGACGCTGATTCCCGCCTGAGCCACGTTTTCCGCTGAACTGTACCCAACGGCGCCCTCGGGCGCCGTTTTTTGTTGCGTCGAACCTTGCAATACCAGTTGACGCAAACTACCGTTTCGGCTCATTTTTTAAAAAAACCTCAAAGGAATGCGATGGCCAGCACGCTGCAGTCACTGGAACGTTGGGTTGCTGAAGTGGCGGCGCTGACGCGCCCCGCGAAGATTCACTGGTGCGACGGCTCCGAGGCGGAATACTCGGCGCTGACGCAGACGATGTTGAAGGAGGGCACCCTGGTCGAACTGAACCAGCAAACCCACCCCGGCTGCTATCTGCACCGCTCACATCCCTCGGACGTGGCGCGGGTCGAGCACCTGACCTTCGTCTGCCCGCCAAAGCAGGAAGACGCCGGCCCGAACAACCACTGGATGGATCCCGCCGAGGCGCACCGGAAGATCGACGCCTTGTTCGACGGCTGCATGGAAGGCCGCACCATGTATGTGATTCCGTATTGCATGGGCCCGATCGATTCCCCGCTGGCCCGCTGCGGCGTGGAGATCACCGACAGTGCGTACGTGGTCGCCAACATGAAGATCATGACCCGCATGGGCGCCGCCGCCCAGGCGCGCATCGAGCGCGAGGGGATCTTCGTCAAGGGCCTGCATTCCATCGGCGAGCTCGACCCCGAACGCCGCTTCATCATGCACTTCCCGCACGAGCTGACCATCAAGTCGTACGGTTCCGGCTATGGTGGCAATGCACTGCTGGGCAAGAAGTGCCACGCGCTGCGCATCGCCAGCCATCAAGCCCGCAGCGAAGGCTGGCTGGCCGAGCACATGCTGATCGTTGGCATCGAGAACCCGCAGGGCGAAACGCACTATGTCGCCGCCGCTTTCCCCTCGGCCTGCGGCAAAACCAATCTGGCAATGCTGATTCCACCACAAGGCTACCGCGAGGCTGGCTGGAAAGTGTGGACGGTAGGCGACGATATCTGCTGGATGCACCCCGGAGCGGATGGACGTCTATACGCCATCAACCCGGAAGCCGGCTTCTTCGGCGTGGCGCCAGGTACCAGCGAGTCCACCAACCCGAATGCGCTGAAGAGTATCTCGCACGGCACCATCTTCACCAATGTGGCGGTAACCGCCGACAACCAGCCCTGGTGGGAAGGCATGCCGGGCACCCCGGTGACCGACTGGCAGGGCCGGGCATATGACCCTGCCAACGGGGCGGCAGCCCATCCGAATTCGCGCTTCACGGTAAGTGCCAGGCAATGCCCTACCTGGTCGGAACAGGCCGAAGCACCGCAGGGTGTGCCATTGAGCGCGATCGTGTTCGGCGGCCGTCGCCCCACCCTGTTGCCGCTGGTGATGGAGGCGCGCAACTGGAGTCATGGTGTGTTGATGGGCGCGGCGATGGGCTCGGAGACCACCGCTGCAGCCACCGGCGCGGTCGGTGTGCTGCGCCGCGACTCGATGGCGATGAAGCCGTTCTGTGGTTATCACTATGGCGACTACTTCGCGCACTGGCTGTCGTTCGACCAGCCCCAGGCGCGGCTGCCCAAGGTGTTCCACGTCAACTGGTTCCGCAAGGGCAGCGATGGCAAGTTCCTGTGGCCCGGTTTCGGTGACAACCTGCGTGTGCTGGAATGGATGATCAACCGGGTGCAGGGTCAGGTCAGCGGCGTCGAGACGCCGATCGGCATCCTGCCCGCTCACGACGAGCTGAAGCTTGACGGTAGCAGGCTTGATCATGCTCAGCTGGACGCCTTGCTTGCCGTCGACAACCCGGCATGGCAGGAAGAACTCCATGCGATCGGCCAATACCTTGAGGAGTTCGGCACACGCCTCCCCGAGCGTCTGAGACAGGAGCATCAGCGCGTGACCCGCGCGCTGATCGATGCTGCCAAACGGCAGCCTTGCGAAGCTGCCCGCGCCTGATCCGGGCCAATCGCGGGCAGGTCGCGTCAGCACCTGCCCGCCGCATGACCGTGATGCGACCGGTAGCGGAGTCTGGATTCAAACCCTTTCGCGCCACGATGCATCCAAGCTGGCAAGATGACTGCCGCCTGCCCTGCCATTGGACGCTCCATGTCGCCTGTAGCCACGGGAGCCAGCGACACCGATGACGTGCGCGCCGCTGCCAACGGCGATCGCGACGCGTTTCAACGCCTCTATCGGCTGCATGCTGGCCGCATCCACGGTGCGGTTTATCGGCTGGCCGGCAACGACCATGCCCGTGCCGAGGATCTGACCCAGGACGCATTTATCCGCGCCTGGCAGAAACTGCCCGGCTTCCGCCATGAAAGCGCGTTTGGCACTTGGCTATACCGGCTGGCGGTGAACGTGGCGTTGATGGATATTCGCGCCCGCGGCGCCGACCCGGTCAGCACGCGTGACGAAGCCGAGCTGCCGGAAAACGGCGAAACACCGTTCTGTGCCGCCGAACGTGACGAGCTGGAACGCTGCATAGGCCAGTTGCCACCTCGCGCCCGCGCGGTCGTGGTCCTGCACGATATCGAGGGCTGGCGGCATGAAGAGATCGCTGGCGAACTGGGCATGGCGGTGGGTACCTCCAAGGCACAGCTGCACCGTGCGCGGCATCTGCTGCGCAAGCTATTGGGAGAAAGGTCATGAATGAATTCGAATGGCGTCGCCAGCTGCGCGACCTGCGCCAGCCACTCAGCCCAAGGCGGGATCTGTGGACTTCGATCGACGCCGCGCTCGATGCTGCCGAACGCGTCGACACCGCGGCGATACCTGCACGTATCCAGCCGGGAAACCCATGGCGCCGCCTGTTGACTGCCGGCCTGGCCGCCTCGCTGTTGCTGGTCGCGGGGACTCTGGTCTGGCAGCAGGTCCGCGCGCCTGCAGCGCCAACCGTCGCCAGTTCCACTTTGGCGCGCTGGAAGCCCGCCGACCCCCGTCTGGCCGGTGCTGCCATCGAGCTGGACGCCGCGCGCATGGAGCTGCAACTGGCGATCCAGCAGGCCCCCCATTCGGCAGCGCTGCAGCGACTGCTCGACCGTACCGAGCTGCAGCAGACGCAATTGCGCCAACTGGCCAACAGGGCCGGCTGAATCCACAGGAACGATCATGAAAACCGCACGCTACCTCCCCCTGCTGCTTTGCCTCTGCATTGGCCGGGCGCTGGCTGACACCCCCATCCAGTTAAAGCATGACGCCACGCCCACGACCAGGGTCCACGTCAGCAACATTTCCGGTTCCGTCAGCGTGGTTGCCTGGGATCGCAACGAAGTGCTGGTCACCGGCCAGCTCGGCGAAGGTGCCAAGCCGCTGGTGATCCAAGGCAACAGGGACGACCTCATCATCAAGGTCGAGCCGCAGAGTGGCTCGAGCTGGTTCAACTGGGGTGGCGACAGCCGGATGGGCGCGACCACGCTGGAATTGCATGTCCCTAAGGCCGCTTCGCTGGACGTCAATGTGATCAGCGCGCCCTTGGTAATTGATGGTCTTGACGGCGGCAACATCACGGTGAACACCGTCAGCGGCAAGGCGCGTGTCAACGCGCGCACCCCGTCGATCAAGGTAGACAGCGTCAGCGGCGGCATCGAGCTGGCCGGGCACGCCGAGCGCGCTGACCTGCAGACGGTCAGTGGCGAGATCCTCGCGCCATCATTGGGCGGCACCGTTGCCTTGCAGACGATTTCCGGGCGCATCCAGGCTGCCGGCGGGCCGTGGCAGAAGCTCACCCTGAGCACCGTATCCGGCGACGTGCAACTGACTGGCGGGCTCGCCGCGGATGGCAGCCTGAGCGTCGACAGCATGAGCGGCGATGTGCAGTTGCTGCTGCCCGCCAATACCTCGGCCAGCTTGCACGCCAGCAGCTTCAGCGGCGATCTGCGCAGTGATTTCGGCACGCCCAGGCAGCCAGAGCATGGCCCCGGCAGCTCACTGGATGCGCGCCTTGGTGGAGTTCGTGGAAAAATCAACGTCGAGACTTTCAGCGGCGACTTGCGCATTCGCAAGCAGGACTGATCTCACCACTTGGGTGCAGATTGTTGGCCCCAATGAAAACGCCGTCGCTTTGGCGACGGCGTCAATTACAGGAAAGTGGCAGCATCAGCTGCTGCCTCACAGATCCTGATGATACTGCACGTAAGGCGTACGCGACTGATCCGGCTCCGGACCGACCGGCGTATTGGCAGGTGTGCCGGACGACCACAAATTCTGCGCCCCGACACTGACCGAACCACGCCACGGCAAACGCCAAGTCACACCCAGATCGATGCTGTTCCAGCGCCTGTCGGCACCGAAGTTGCCGGTCAGACCAGCCTCCGGCTGCATCGTGCGACCGGTCAACACACCGCTCAACGGGCCATGATCCACACCGAAACTCAGTGCCTTCTGATCCAGTGCGTCAACGCCCAGCAGGTTGCCAGGCAACAGATGAATGCGTCCAACGCTGGCACCCAGGTCGATGCCGCTCTGGCTACCCAGAGCGAGACGACCCCGCGCCTTGAGCTGTGAGCTGCTGTCGAAGCTTGACAGACCATCGATACCGGGCACGGCGCCCGGAAGCACACGCGGTAATGCGACGTTGTTGCTGACGTTGGGCATGCTGGTCGAACCGACGCTCAAACCCACGCTGTACCGGCCTGCGTCGTAGGTGGCACCCACTTCGCTGCCGACCACTCGCCAGTCGCGGCTGTTGGCCCAGGAATACTGGCTGATTTCGGCATGAGCCTGCAGCCCCGGCTCTACGCCATACTGCAGACCCGTAGTCGCCACCTTGCCGGCGTCGACAGCCCGCAAGCCCATCAGCGAGTTGTTCAACAAGGCGTCCTGGCCGGTGCCGTCATCCAGCTTCAACGAAAGCTGGTGGCCCCTGGCATCACGCCACAACGGCACCGCCGCACCAGCTGGACGCTGCTGCGGCTGCGCGAGCAACTGGTTTGCCATGGCATCTTCGGCGCCCACAGTCTGCCCGGCCGCCGCAAGCGGGAGCAGGAACATCAGCAGCAGGGCGGAAAATCGACGCATGACGGTGAACCAGTCACTCTCGGGTAAATGAACGAAATGTGGACTTCAGTATACCCATTTTTACGTTTTACTAACACCCCAAAACCCTTACCAGCGCACAGAATCGTGTCTATTTGTGGCAAGCTTCGACCTGCGAACGCACCCTCCGGTTCCCGCCAGCCATGAATTGATCCGGACCGCCTTGATTAAAGATACCGTCACCATTGAAGGCATTCGATGCCCATCGCGCCAGATCGGCGCGGAACTGACCTCAGTCCAATGAGCGCCACGCCGACGATCCTGTCCCCACAGCCGATGCCATCAGCGCGGGATTTTGCGCCCATGCACCACGCCATCGAGCGCCTGTTCGAAGCCGGCGACTCCGCCAGCGTGATGGAGCTGTGCGAACTGATGATCAGCAGCCTCGGGGTTGTCGGCACGCTGCGCTGGCGACCCATGAGCGATCAGGGCAATATCGGTGCCGCGCTGCTGCAGCACGACCTGGCCGAGGATCCCCAGACCAGTCGCGTGCTGACCCTGGAATGGACCGATCAACCCTTGTCCGACGAGGTGCGGGATCGCCTGGACTGGCTTGGCCGCCTGGCCAACGTGCGCTTGCGCCAGCTGGCCGAAACCAGCCGTCTGTACGAGGCAATTTCCCGCCTGGCCCTGGCCGAGCGCCTGCAACGTGCACTCTATGCGATTGCCGAGCAGGCCGGCGCCGAACACGACATGCCTGAGATGATGCGCTCGCTGCATGCCATCGTCAGCAGCTTGATGTACGCCGAGAATTTCTACATCGTGCTTTACGACACCGTCACCGACAGCGTGCGCTTCCCCTACTACGTCGACATCGCCGACACCGATCCGCCAGCTCCGGATCAAGACCTGCCGATGAACGACATGCTGCACAGCCTCACCTGGAATCTGCTGCAGGAAGGTCGCCCACTGATGGGTTCCATCGAGGAACTCAGACAGCAGCTGGGCAACCGCTTCATGTTGATAGGCCCAAGTTGCGAGCATTGGCTGGGTGCTCCCCTGCTGCGCGGCGGACGCGTGGTGGGCGGCATCGTGATGCAGAGCTACCGCGCGGACACGCACTATTCGCAGCATGACCTGGAGCTGCTGAACTACGTGGCGCAACACGTGCAAACCGCCCTCGAGCGGCGCGAAGCACACCTGGAACTCGGTCGACGAGTCACCGATCGCACAGCGGCCCTGCGCGAGGCCAATCGGGTGCTTCGCCAGCAAGTCCTGCAGCGCCAGCGCGGAGAACGCCTGCAGGCCGCCCTGTTCCGCATTGCCGAACTCGCCAATACCTCGGAAAGCCTGGAGAAATTCTACGCAGCCACCCATCAGGTGATCAGCGGCCTGCTCTACGCGCGCAATTTCTACATCGCGCTGCTGGACGAAGACAATGGACAACTGACCTTCCCGTACTCCGTGGATGAAGTGGACAGCGTGCGGCCTGCCCGCGCGCACGGCCGCGGCGCGACCGAATACGTACTCCGTCACGGCAGACCCCTGCTGGCGACTCCGACCGAAATCGAAAAGCTCAGCGCGCTCGGCGAAATCAGCCACTTCGGCACTCGCTCGGTGTGCTGGCTCGGCGTCCCGCTGAGCTGGAACGGCAAATCGATGGGAGTGCTTGCGCTGCAAAGCTATTCCCCCGAGCACACCTACAACGAGCGCGACCAGGAGCTGCTCACCTTTGTCAGCTATCACATTGCCAACGCGTTGCAGCGCAAGCAGGCAGCCACGTCTCTCAAACAGGCCTATGCGGGGCTGGAGCGACGCGTCACCGAACGTACCCGCGCGCTGGCCCTGGCCAATCGCGACTTGCGTGAACAGATCGCTGAACGCGAGCGCGTCGAGCGGCGACTCAAATACGAAACGCTGCATGACTCGCTGACCGGCCTGCCCAACCGCACACTTTTGCTGCAACGGCTCGACCAGGCCATGCAGCGCTACGTCGTCAACCCGAATGAGCGCTTCGCCGTGCTTTTCATCGATCTCGATCGCTTCAAGGTGATCAACGATTCGGTCGGACATCTGGTGGGTGACGACCTGCTGTTCCAGGTCGGCGGCCGCATTCGCGCCTGTCTGAAGACCCGCGATGTGGTTGCGCGCCTGGGCGGCGATGAGTTTGCTGTTCTGCTCGAAGGCATTGCCGATCATGGCAATGCGTTGCAGATTGCCGAGCGAATCATTGGTGAGCTGCAGACCCCGTTCCGGCTCGGCACCAAGGAGATTTTCACGTCTGCCTCGATCGGTGTCGCCCTCTCCGCGCCGCACTACAGTCAGCCCGAAGAGCTGCTGCGGGACGCTGATGCGGCGATGTACAACGCCAAGGATGGAGGCCGTCACCGTGCCGCCATGTTCGATGACCGGCTGCGCCGCGAGGCGCTCTCGCTGCTGGATATGGAAAGTGACTTGCGCCACGCGCTCAGCCGCAACGAATTCGAACCGTTCTACCAGCCGATCGTCGAGTTGTCAGACGGTCGCGTGACCGGCTATGAGGCGCTGCTTCGCTGGCACCACCCCGAGCGCGGTCTGCTGTCGCCGAATGATTTCCTGCTGATCGCCGAGGAATGCGGCTGCGCCGAAGCCATCGACTGGCAAATATTCGAACAGGTCTGCGCCCAGGCGGTCCGCCTGATTGGCACTGAAGGGTTCATCAGCATCAACGTTTCCGGCCGGCATTTCCGCTCGATCGATTTGGACCAGCGGCTGTTGGCGCTGTTCGACCAGTATGCGGTGCCGACCCATTGCATCCGTATCGAGGTCACCGAACACGCGCTGCTGGAGAATCCGGAGCAGGTCAAGCAGATGCTGAAGAATCTGCGCAGCCATGGTGTCGGCATCGCGCTCGACGACTTCGGCACGGGCTATTCGTCGCTCAGCTATCTGCACCAGTACCCGTTCGAAACGCTGAAGATCGATCGCTCGTTCATTACCGAGCTGCCGGTCGACGATCAGGAAACCCAGGGGCTGGCCCTGGTACGTGCCATCCAGGTGCTGGCCGATTCGCTGCAAATGAAGGTCATCGCCGAAGGCATCGAAGAGGAATCGCAGCGCCAGGCGCTGCTCCGCGTAGGCTGTCGCTACGGCCAGGGATTCCTGTTTGCCCAGGCGAAGCCGGCCTCCGAATGGCTGCGACGCAAGTGCAGGCCGCTGCTGCTGGCCTGACCCCGTGCACGCGCCGCTCCCTCCGCTCCCCGATCAGTTCTGCCGGCTCACTGCTCGGTACGGGGCGCTGGCGGTGGCGCCCCGTCGCTGAGCAGATGTTCGGCGTCGATGCGGTCAAAGTGATAGCGCCGCGCGCAGAATTCGCAGATCACCTCGATCTCGTCATGACGCGCGGCCAGCGCTGCCTCGACCTCCTCGCGACCGAGCGAGCGCAGCATGCCCGTCACGCGCTCGCGACTGCAGCTGCAACCAAACGTCAGCTCTCGCGCCTCGAAAAGGCGCACCTCTTCTTCGTGGTAGAGCCGATACAACAGTTGTTCGGGTGCCGTGGTCAGCAGCTCGTCGGCCCCAAGGGTAGCGGTGAGATGCACGATGCGATTCCAGGCATCGTCATCGTCCACCGCGTCGTGACCACCCTCATGCGGCAGCTTCTGCAGCATCAGTCCCATCGCATGTTCGCCGTTGGCGGCCAGCACGATTCGCGCCGGCAATTGTTCGGACTGGACAAAATACGCTTCCAGCGATTCGGCCACGCTGGCGTGCTTGAGCTCGACCAGCCCCTGATAGCGTTGACCACGTTCGATATTGCCGATGGTGATGGCCATGATCGCATCCGACAACTCGTTCAACGCCAATGACTGAGGCAACGGCTCGTTCCAGCGCGCCAATCCGCGCAGGCGACCCTGATCGGAACATTCGGCAAACAGCAGGCGCAAGCTGCCCGAGCTCTTCAACTCGATCGACAGTGTGCCGTCCAGCTTGATGTTTCCCGTCAACAAGGCGCTCGCCGCCACCGTCTCGCCCAGCAGCACCTGCAGTGCGACCGGATATTCGGCGTGCGAAGCCACTTCACGCCAGCTCGCGCTCAAGCGCACCAGGGTACCGCGCACACCGGCGCGTTCGAGCATGAAGCGGTGCATCACATCATCCAGCGGCAGGGTTTCCACAGTATGCATACTCATTACAGGTCAGCCGATCCATATGGGGTCGCGGCGGCGGCCATGCAACGCCGCTTATACTGCCTGCTTCCGATTTCGCGTGCCGCCATGCCTCATCTCCTTCATCAGTTCAAGCGGATTCGCCTGCTGCGTGCAGCGGGCATCCTGTTGCTGGCATGGGTCGCCCTGACCTGGCTGCTGGTGCTGGTACTTCGCTTCATCCCGCCGTGGACTTCTGCCGTGATGATGGAGCGCCAACTCAGCGCCTGGGTGCATGGGCAACGGAATTTCAAGCTGCACGAGCATTGGGTGCCATGGCATCAGGTATCGACCTGGGTACCGCTGGCCATGGTCGCCGGTGAAGACCAGAAATTTCCGTTCCATCACGGCTTCGACTTCGACTCCATCGACAAGGCGATCGATGCTGCCGACGACGGCAAACGCCTGCGCGGCGCCAGTACCATCAGCCAGCAAACGGCGAAAAATCTGTTCCTTTGGAATGGCCGCAGCTTCGTGCGCAAGGGCCTGGAGGCCTATTTCACCGTGCTGCTCGAACTGACCTGGCCGAAGCAGCGGATTCTCGAGGTGTACATGAACATCGCCGAGCTGGGCGATGGCATCTATGGTGTGGGTGCCGCCAGCGATGCCTACTTCCACACCACCCCGGCACAACTGGGACCGGCACAGGCGGCGCGCCTGGCCGCGGTACTGCCGAGCCCCCGACGCCTGCATGTCGACCAACCCAGCGCCTACGTCCAGCGCCGCACCAGCTGGATCGAGCAGCAGATGGATCAGTTGGGCGGCCCCGCTTACCTGCAGGCCCGCAAGCCGCTGAAAGCGCGGCGACATTAGGCCTGTCGGCACCGGCCAGTGCGCCTGTCGGCAGGCTTCACGAATCTGCTACACGCCTGGCCGTCAGCGGCGCTAGACTCGCCCCATACGGCCCGCCCGGGCCCTTGGGAGACCCAAGCATGAGCCAGGTCAAACATCTGCTGGAAAGCAAGGGCAGCACGATCTTCAGCATCGCCCCCGACGTACCGGTACTCGAAGCCATCAAGCGCATGGCCGAACACCGGGTCGGCGCCTTGCTGGTCATGCGTGGCGCCGAACTCGTCGGCGTGTTGTCCGAACGCGACTATGCGCGCAAGGTGATCCTGCAGGGGCGCTCGTCCTCGCAAACGGCGGTATCGGACATCATGACCAGCACACCGCTGACCGTGGGCCCGGACACCGACGTCTTCGATTGCATGCGCCTGTGTACCGATCGCCGCATTCGGCATCTGCCGGTGGTACAGGACGACATGGTGATCGGAGTGATCTCGATCGGCGATCTGGTCAAGGCGGTGATCGATGCGCAGGCCGAACAGATCGAGCATCTGGAGCGCTACATCACCGGCTGAGCCCGAACGCTTCAGGCCGCCGGCTTTTCCGCCACGTTCGCCAACGCTTGTTCTTCCGGAGCCAGGTCGGGCGACCAGCCGGCGCGCTGCGCCACCACCGTCGCCATGGCCGCGACCGCGGTGCCGATGACAGCCATGCCGGCAACACCCCACCCCAGAATGCCCAGCCCGCTGACCCCGCTGGTCACCACCAGGTCGCCGAAGCGCCACACGGTGGTCTCCACAAAATTCTTGCCCTTGTAACGCGTTTCGCGCGGCACCCGCGTGTACAGCGCATCGTTCGCCGGTTTGGTCATGCCGTAGGCAAAACCCCGTGTCACAGCGAGCATCACGGCAAGCAAGGGCACGCTGACACCCAATACCAGATGGCTGCCGCCCAACATGGCAACGGCCCCGAGCAAGGCCACATTGACCAAGGCCGGCAACAGCAACCCCCACCCTGCGCCCCAGCGGACGAGCAGCCAGCGTGTCACCGTCAACTGCAGAACGGCGCCGATGAGATTGGTCGCCAGATCCAGATCGTTGTAGAACGACGTGCGAGCTACCGCCGTGTCGAAATGAGCCTTGGCGTAGTCAGCAACCAGCGCATAAGCCAGCGTTCCGATGCCATCGCCAAACAACATCAGCAGCGCCATGTAGCGCAGAAAAGGACGGGACCACAGTTCCTTGACCCCGGCCCACAACGAGCCGCCGATTGCTTGCTGGCCGCTGGCGCCGGGCTTGCGCTCGTGCTGGATCGAAATCTGCAGCAACAGTGCCAGGGAGGCACCCAGTGCCAAGGCGGAAACCAGCAGCAGCGGCGCCACTCCGATCACTTGCACCAGGAACTTGGTGACCAGCGGGCCGAAGATCGCACCCGCCATGCCACCTAGTGCAATCAGCGAAAATACCCGTCGCGCATCACCGCTCGAAAAGATGTCCGCCATGAAGCTCCAGAACAGCGACACCACGAACAGGTTGAACACGCTGACCCAGACAAAGAACACCACGCCGAGCTCGCGTGCCCCGATCCGGTCCTGCGCCAGAAACGCAGGCACGAAAGCCAACAGGCAGACGATGAAGAACCCGTAGATCCAGGCAATAAGTTGCTTGCGCGGGAAGCGCGCCACCAGCATGCCGAACACCGGAGTCAGCAGCAGCATCACCACGAAAACGGCGCCGTAAAACAACGGCAGCTCGATCGAACCCACCGCACCACTGAGCTGATCCCGGACCGGCCGGATGATGTAGTACGAGGTCATCACAAAGAAAAACGCCAATGCGGAAAGCATCGGCGCGGAGGCTTGTTCCGCAACGGGAGGACGGGGCAGACTCACGGGTACATCCAGTTGGGGACGCGCAGAGACTAGCATGGTCACCACCTCGCCCACCCCGCAGGGAACTACCGTGAGCTCATACGACTACGTGATCGTGGGTGCCGGCTCCGCCGGCTGCGTGCTGGCCCATCGGCTCAGCGCCGACCCTGCCAAACGCGTGTTGCTGCTGGAGGCCGGTCCGAACGACTGGAGTCCGCTGATCCACATGCCCGCCGGCCTGGCGCGTCTGGTCAATCAGCGCAGTGTGAACTGGAACTATCACACCGAGCCGGAGCCCGCGCTCAACCAGCGCCGGCTGTGGTGGCCCCGCGGAAAGACGCTGGGCGGCTCCAGCTCGATCAATGCGATGTGCTACGTACGCGGCGTACCCGCCGACTATGACGGCTGGGCGCAGGAAACCGGGGACCTCCGCTGGTCGTGGGAGCAGGTGCTGCCCTGGTTCCGGCGCAGCGAGGACAACACCCGCGGTGCCGGCGCCATGCATGGCATCGGCGGCCCACTCGGGGTATCCGACCTGCGCCACCACAACCCGCTTTCAGCCGCCTTCATCGAGGCCGCGAACAGCGCCGGGTACGCCCCCAACAGTGATTTCAATGGACCCCACCAAGCCGGTTTCGGCCTGTACCAGGTGACCCAGCGCGACGGCCGCCGCTGCTCCACCGCCACCGGTTATCTGAAGCCCGTGCGTGATCGCGACAACCTGCACGTGCGCACGCGTGCCCTGGTGCAACGGGTGCTGATCGAGCACGGTCGCGCGGTGGGTGTGCAACTGCGCCGCGGCCGCCACGAGTCGGAGCGGATCGAGGCCGGCGAGGTGATCCTTGCCGGCGGCGCGATCAACACGCCGCAATTGCTGATGCTGTCCGGCATCGGCCCGGCCGACCACCTGCGCGAGCATGCGATCGGCGTGCTTGCCGACCTGCCCGATGTGGGCGGCCAGCTGCAGGATCATCTGGACATCTGCACCCTGACCGGCGCCAACCAGAAGAAGCTCACCTACGATCACCTCAATGAACTGACCACCGCCGTGCGCTGGCTGCGCAAACATGACGGCCCCGGCAGCTCCAACATCGCCGAGGCCGGTGGTTTCGTGCGCAGTCAGCTGGCGGAGGACTCGCGCTGCGACATTCAATTCCACTTCGTGCCTGCGCTGCTCGATGACCACGGCCGCCATCGCCTCCCTGGCGATGGTTACACCGTGCACGCCTGCCACCTGCATCCACGCAGTCGTGGCCGCTTGCGCCTGCGCTCAAACGATCCATCCCAACCCATTGCTATCCACGCCAACTACCTCGGTGACGAGGAAGGCCACGACCTCAAGCGGATGATCGAGGCCGCCCGGCTGTCACGCGAGATCCTCGCGCAGGGTGCCTTTGACCGCTACCGTGGCGCACCGGTATTCCCCGAGCGTGAACTACACGGCGATGCCGAATACGCCGACTTCATCCGGCGCAAGGCGGAAACCGTCTACCACCCGGTCGGCACCTGCCGCATGGGCAAGGACGATCGCGCGGTGGTCGACAGCGAGCTGCGCGTGCGCGGTGTGCAAGGGCTGCGCGTGGTCGACGCCTCGGTGATGCCGAGCCTGCCCACCGGCAATACCAATGCGCCGACGATCATGATCGCCGAACGAGCCAGCGCGCTGATCCTGAGTGGGGCCGGAGGCAGTTAAGTTGCAACTTAACTGCCTCCGGCCCCAACGCGTACCACCAACGCGTACCACGCGCTACGCCGGCACCGGGCAATGCAGGCTGGCGCAGATCACGCGCAGCAATTCGGCTTCTTCCACGCTGACCACGCCATCGTCGTGAATGGCGCGGGCCAGGCTCTGGATGACCAGCTCCTTGGCCACCGGCATCAGCCCGTCCAGATCATCCAGCGCCGACTCGAACGGCAGTTGCCACGCCCGCGGCGGCGGCGCCCACTCGATCGCCTCACCGGGAAACGCGTGCTGCATGGCCATCAGCCAGGCGCGCCGCGCGCTCGTCTCGTCCGAACAGCCTGCTGCCGCGACCACTGTGCAGACCAGGATCACGCTGTCGCGACAGGCGGGAAGCTTCTTCAATCCATCAATCGGCGCGCCGCGTGGCTGCTGTGCTTCAAGCAATTGCACGCGCAGCAACCGGGCCAGGCAATATTCATTGATGTCGACGCGGCCATCCACCTTGACCAGCGCATCGAGTGCGCCGAGCAAGCTCTGCTGACGCCCCGCCGACAGCTGCTTCAAGGCAGGGAACGCGAGTGCCGTCAGCGGCAGTCGCGCGATCGGCGGCAGGTCGGACAACTCGCCAACCATTGTTTGCACGCCCTGCAGTACATCATCACCAAAGGCATCGGCAACGATATGCCGCTGGGTCGGCTGCAGCGCTTCCTGCATCGATAGCGCCAGCGCCAGCATCAAGGCCAGTGCCGACTCGGGTTGCTTTGCCGCCTCGCTCAATGCCGGGGGCATCGCCTGATGCAGCGCCGCGGCTCGCTGGAAAGGCGACGTGGCCTCCGAGCTCCCGGCCGCAGCGACAGCCACGGCGGGCAATACCGGCGGCAACGCAATGCCCGGCACGCCAAAGGTGTTGTTCGAATTGACCGCATCCGCAGCGACCGGCGGAGCCTCGCTGGCGCGCTCCATCGTCGCGGCAAGCTGCGCCAGTTCCTCCTCCCGAAAACCGGGCTGCAGGGCGCGGATCCGCTGCATCAAGGGGGGATGGGTGGCGAACAAGGCATTGAATGAGTCCGCCTCGCCAAACAGCATGTGTGCCACCTCGTGCTTGTTCGCCACCTGCAGCTGGGAGCCTTCATTGAGGATCGCGATCTTTTTCAGCGCACCGGCAATGCCATCGGTCTGGCGCGTGAACTGTACCGCCGAGGCATCGGCCAGCGATTCGCGCGAGCGCGCCACCGCGGCCTGGATCAGGCGTGCAAAGAAGTAGCCGATATAGCCAACGACGATGAGCGCCAGCCCGATCATCCAGACCTGGCCACCACCGCCATCGCGCCGACTGCTGCGACCGCCGCCAAACCAGATCACCTGACGTCCCACGATCGCCAGCACCAGGATGCCGAACAACAAGCCCATCAGGCGGATATTCAGGCGCATGTCACCATTCAATACATGGCTGAACTCGTGCGCGATCACGCCCTGCAGCTCGTCACGACTGAGGTTGTCGAGGCAGCCCTGGGTCACACAGATGGCGGCATCGGAGACCGAGTAGCCGGCAGCGAAGGCATTGATCCCGGGCTCGTCGGCCATCAGGTAGATATCCGGCACCGGCACGCCTGCCGCGATCGCCACCTCTTCGATCACATTGCGCAGGCGGCGCAGCACCGGGTCGCTGGTATCCGTCGGCACCGGGACCGCCCCCACGCTCTCCGCCACGGCCTTGCCGCCGCTGGACAGGCTCATGATGCGAAACAGCGAACTGAAACCGATGCCGGCCAGAATCAGCACGGTGCTGCCGAGCAGCAACGGCACATTCGATTTTGCGATTTCTCCGTCGGCGGCATGGTGGCCCATGCTCAACCAGACCACGGAATCGATCGCCAGCACGATGGCAATAACCGCCAATACAAAAAGCACGACGAGTCGTCGGCTGCTGCCCCGTACGCGCGCCTGCTGCGCAAAGAAATCCATCGGAACTCCGGCGTTCGAAGGGCATCGCGGCCGCAGCCGCGATGCCACGGCGATCAGCTGAAGGAAACCTTCGGTACCTCACGCACCGCCGGGTCCTCGATTTTCAGCGGTTCGGCAGCGACGAAGCCAAAGCTGTTGGCGACGAACGAGGCCGGGAAGATTTCGCGCCGGTTATTGTAGGTAAGCACCGAGTCGTTAAAGGCCTGACGCGCAAAGGCGACCCGGTTCTCGGTCGATGTCAGCTCCTCGGAGAGCTGCATCATGGTCTGGTTCGCCTTCAGATCCGGATAGGCTTCCTGCAACGCGAACAGATGACCCAACGTTTGCGTCAAGGCGTTTTCGCTGCTGGCCAGTTGCTGCATCGCCGCCGGATCGCCCGGATTCGCCTTCGCACCGGCCAATCCGCTGACTGCGGCGTTGCGCGCCTGCACTACCGCCTCCAGCGTGCCGCGTTCGTGGGCGAGATAGCCCTTGGCGGTTTCCACCAGGTTCGGGATCAGGTCGTGCCGGCGCGTCAGTTGCACGTCGATCTGTGCGAAGGCGTTCTTGTAACCGTTACGCGAGGTGACCAGTCCGTTGTAGATGGCCACGAAGTACAAGACAATCAGAACGACAATAACCAGAAAAATGATCAAACCCATCATCACGCTCTCCATCCTGAGGCGCTTGCCCACGCCGGAATACCAGCAGAATACCATGCAGTTTCGAATGATCTTCCTGTCGATCGCGGGTGCTCTTGCACTAGCCTGTACACCGGTTTGCGCCGCCTCCCCCGCGCCACCCATCAGCACAGGAAGTGCTCACCGCGCCACCGGCAACCTGCCACTGGCACGCATCCAGCAGACCCTCGCCGACTACAAGCGCTGGCTTGCGCGTCTCGAGGAACGCAATGCCGTTGCCGGACTGGTCACCGCCATCGTGGTCGATGACAAGGTGGTCTTCGAAGGGACCGTCGGCTACGCCGACGCCGCCACCAGGCAACCGGTCACGCCGCAGACGGTATTTCGATTGGCATCGTTGTCCAAGGCCTTCGCCACCGCGCTTGCCGGCCTGCTGGTGGACGATGGCAAGCTGAGCTGGGACACCAAGCTGGTCGACGTCCTTCCGTACTTCAGGCTCAAGGATATGCAGGCCGCCGACCAGGCGACCGTGGGCGACATACTGGGACAGAAGATCGGCCTGCCACGCAACACCTACGACAACATGCTCGAAGACGACGTTTCCTACGAGGAGCTGGTGCGCAAACTCGACGAGGTCGACATGACCTGTGGCGTGGGAGCGTGCTACGGCTATCAAAATATCGCGTTCGGCATGATCGGCGACGTGATACTCGCCCGCACCGGCGACTTTTTCTACCATCAGGTCGACAAGCGCATCTTCTATCCGCTCGGCATGGCGACAGCAAGCTACGGCCGGGCAGGACTCGAGTCCAGCAAGAGCTGGGCACATCCGCATCGCGGCTCCAGCCATGGCTGGATTCCGTTCGAGCCGAACGACACGTATTACCGCGTGGCTCCGGCGGCCGGCGTCAATGCCAGCCTGCGCGACATGGAAAAATGGCTGATTGCGCAGATGGGCGGCCGCCCGGACGTGCTGCCCGCGTCACTGCTGAAGGTATTGCACACGCCCGGCGTCTCCACCCCGAGCGAATTGCGCGCAACGCCCTGGCGCCGCGGCCGACTCACCGATGCCCACTACGCATTGGGCTGGCGCGTCTATGAATACGGCGGCCAGACGCTGATCTACCATGCCGGAGCCGTGGCCGGCTATCGCACCATGATCGGCTTCTTTCCGAAATACCACGTCGGCATCGTGACCATGTGGAATTCCACCGGCCCCACCCCCAGCGGACTGATGCCGATGGTGTTCGACGACCTGCTTGGCTTGCCACATGTGGACTGGGCCGACATCGAGGGCGAGCCACCAACCCCATCGCAGGCACCGAAACGCGGCAAGAAGAACAAATCAAGACGGCACTGAAGCCCCGTCAAAACCAACTGGAGAAGCCCTTCGCGGTGGGGCCAACGAAAAAGGCGCATGGTCTCCCTGCGCCTTTTTCTGTGCTGCAACATGAAGCGTTGCAATGACTAGAGCTTGAATTCCAGTCGCTGCTCTCGCGTCGTCGAAACCGCCACGCCATCTTTCATGGCGGGGCTGAAGCGATAACGGTCCACCGCCTCGATGGCTGCGCGGTCGAAGACACGACGAGGCTGTGAATCAACGACCTTCACGTCCCGGGGCCTGCCCTCGGTATCGATAGTGAAGGACACGATCACCCAGCCTTCCTGGTGCGAGCGCAGTGCCGATGGCGGGTAATGCGGCGTGGCCGATCTGGTCAACACGGCGGGATTGGTGGCCCCCGACGTCGCTGCACTTTGCGCAGTCGCCCCCGCATCGGCCGCGCCTCCAGCTGGAGCAGCCACGGCTGACTTTTGCGTCGAGGCCTGCTGTGCAGCCAGGGATTGGGCGGCCTTTTGCTTGCCGACCAATTCGGCCCGCTGCTGCTCGGCAAGCTGGTCAGCTGCCAACTTGTCCGTGGCCGCCTTTTCTGCCTGCTGCTGCTGCGCTTTTTGCTGATCGAGCGCAAGCTGCTGTTGCTTGTCCAGCGTCTTGCGCTGGGCATCCAGCTTGGAGCGCAGAATCGTCAAGGTAAAGTTGGTCGGATCAGCCTTGGCCAGCAAATCGATCTGACGTTGAGCCTCGTTGAAATCACGCGAGTTGATCGCCTGCTCCGCCGATGTCGCGGCGAACGGGAAGGTCTCGCGCAAGGCATCCGATGCCACCTTGTTGCCAGGGTCCTTTTCCAGCACGCGGAGATAAAACTCGAACGCATTGTTGCCAGCAGGTGCGAGATAACGCTGCTGACCCATCGCGGTGCGCGCCTCGCTGATCAGCTCGTTGACGTCCATCGCTGCCACATTGGCTGGCGCCGGCGCAGCAGCGCGCGTCGCCACCGATACGGGGGTGGAAGGATGTCCACCAGAGTCTTCCATCATCAGTTCCTGATGCGGCTTGATGATCAGGAACCAGGCCGCCACAACGAGCGCGGCGAGGACAGCGATAATGGCAATGACTACGGGCTTGACGGCGCCACGCGCATGCTGGCGTGAATGAAATACGAATCGGGTATCCATGGGCTCTCACTGAGTTGCGGACAGATACCCGCGCTTTTTCCCCCTGTAGGAGCGGCGAGTCCCCCGGACTTGCCGCGGCGCGGATATGCAGAAGGTAACGCCAATGATGCGGCACGGCAATGCCGGGACGCTTCCGGATGCGACATGGACGGTTTCACCATCGGTTGCGGCCACTCCGGGTGTACCTGGCGGTGTGGATATGGATGTCTGGGCGCAGGAACGTCACCCAGGCCAACTTTCCGACCCCGCAAACGAAGCGTCCCGGCCAGGCCGGGACGAAACTTCTCGAAGTGCTCTCCCCGCGCTGGGCACCGCGGGGAGAGAAATCGACAACGTGTCTTATTGGATATGTCGCTTGCGACAGTGTTGCTTACTTCTTGGCTTTGGCAGCCTTCGGCTTGGCAGACTTGGTGGCCTTGACCACCTTGGCCGGCGCAGCTTTCTTGACGGCGACCTTCTTCGGTGCAGCTTTCTTCGCGACCTTCTTGACCGCGACCTTCTTCACGGCAGCTTTTTTGGCGGCCGCCGGCTTCTTGGCGGCAACCTTCTTGGCGGCCGGCTTCTTGGCGGCAACCTTCTTTACGGCAGCCTTCTTGGCAGCCGGCTTCTTGGCTACCGGCTTCTTGGCGGCAACCTTCTTCACGGTGGACTTCTTGGCGGCGGCCTTTTTGGCGGCCGGTTTCTTTGCAGCAGGTTTCTTGGCAGTGGCCATGGTTCGTCTCAGCTCCTCATCAGTTGGCAGTGGTTGCCCAGTAAAAGCATGCAGGAACGCTTCAACCAACAAGTCGCTGTTGGTAGCGTGCCGAAGGTTGTTCACTTGACGGTGGGTGCGCAAATCAGAAAGTCGCCGCAGAACATGTAGCGGAATCGAGACAGTGATCTTGCGTACTGCATTCGCCTTTTCACCGTGTTCGACATAAGGCTTGATGAATTTTGCTGTTGCCATAAAACGCATTCCCCGTTATCTGATGCGAAAGCTATCCCCGAAGATTTCCGGTGTCAATTGATTTCAGCCATGCATCGCAGCCACCCGAACCGGCGAACCCTGCCACAACAACCACCTCGCAAGGCCAGTGGTAATCCCAAGGTCAATTGAGTTCGGCCATCCATACGTCCAAATAGATTTTCTTATAATTAACGAAATGTCACTTAAACAGCTTTTTAATCGCCATTTTCAGCATGCACTCAACAGAAGTGCCTTGAACAAGCGGGCAGAACAAATCCATCGTGAACCATGATTTACGCGACGAACCCATTCCCCCGAGAGAGATGAACCAATCGCAACGGGAAGTTGTCCACTCCGCACGGCCGGGCCGCCGAAGACACCGGCCGAACGCGTCTGCAACCATCTTCGATGGAGACGGCGAAGGTTGCTCGCGTGCATCAGCCACGACTCGCCGTGGCGAGCATGGCGACTTCATCGCCCCGCGACACCTGACACGTTGCCGGCCGCACAAGGCGGCCGGCAACGTGTCAGGTGTCGCCTCGAAGACTCAGTGATCTTCGTCTTCGATCAGCGCTTCGTAGTCGTTCGCGTCAAGCAATTCGTCCAGCTCTGCACGGTCGCTCGGACGGACCAGGAAGATCCAGCCATCGCCGAAAGCATCCTCGTTGATGATCTCGGGCTTGTCGTTGAGCAACTCATTGACCTCGACAATCTCGCCGGAAACGGGCGCATAGATGTCAGAGGCAGCCTTCACTGATTCGACGACAGCCACGCCGGTGCCGGCCGTCACGGCCGCGCCGAGCTCCGGCAGTTCAACGTAGACCAGATCGCCGAGCTGGCCCTGCGCGTGGTCGGAGATGCCGACACGAACCAGGCCGTCGTCTTCGACGCGGGCCCACTCGTGGGACTTGAGGAATTTCAGATCGCCAGGAATCTCGCTCATGATCGGGTCCAGTCGTTGGGTTTTTGAGGGGTACAGGCGGCAATTCTAGCCACTTCCGCCGTGATGAAAAATGCGCCGTGCCGTTCAGATGCCTTCGCAGGCCTTGCCGTCGCGCACGAAGGGGTACTTCACCAGCCGTACCGGCACCTCGCGGCCCCGGATGTCGACCCGCAGGTCTCCGGGCTCGCCCGCGGGAATGCGCGCAAACCCGACTGCCTTTCCGAGGGTCGGTGCAAAGCTGCCGGAGAGAATTTCGCCCTCGCCCTGGGCGGTCAGCACCTTCTGTCCATGGCGGAGCACGCCCTTCTCATCCAGCACCAGACCCACCATGACGCGGGGCACGCCGGCAGCCTTCTGCTGCTCCAGCGCGGCGCGGCCGATAAATGCGCGCCCCTCATCCAGCGCGATGGTCCAGCCCAGATTCGCCTCCCACGGGGTGACGCTCTCGTCCATGTCCTGGCCGTACAGATTCATGCCCGCCTCCAGCCGCAGCGTATCGCGCGCACCCAGCCCGGCTGGCGCCACACCTGCGGCAACCAGCGCCTGCCACAGCGCCACGGCATGCTCTTCGGGCACGATGATCTCGAAACCGTCCTCACCGGTGTAGCCCGTACGCGCAACAAACAGGCCCATGCCATGCGGGCCCTGCGCGGCGGCGGCGGCGAATTTGCCGAGCTTCTCGATGCGCGGACGGTCCACCTCATGCAGCAACCCGATCAGCTTGGCGCGAGCGTTCGGCCCCTGCACCGCGATCATCGCGAACTCGGGGCGCTCCTTCACCTGCACCTCGGTCGCTCCCGGCATCCTGCCTTCCGCGACACTAGCGCTTCCCTGCGCGTTGAACGCGGCGGCCTGCTTCTCGATCCAGGCCAGATCCTTGGCGCGGGTAGCGGCATTGACCACCAGCCGGAAGAATTCCTCACCGAGGTAGTACACGATCAGGTCGTCAATCACGCCGCCCTGCTCGTTCAACATGCATGAGTAGAGCGCCTTGCCGACCACCTTGAGCTTGTCGACGTTGTTGGCCAGCAGGTGGCGAAGAAACTCGCGCGTGCGGGCACCATGAAGATCGACCACGGTCATGTGCGACACGTCGAACATGCCCGCGTCACGGCGAACGGCGTGATGTTCCTCGATCTGCGAGCCGTAGTTGATCGGCATGTCCCAGCCGCCGAAGTCAACCATGCGGGCGCCGAGCGCGCGGTGGGTTTCATTGAGCACGGTCTTGTCGGTCATTGCGGCGGAACCTGCGGGGAAAGTTCCGCATTATCGCCAGCGCCGCCGTGCAATCCAAGCACCAACCATCACTGCTCTTGAACGCAGCAGTACATTAAGCTCGGCACATGACCGCGACCGCGCCGACCTTCACCGAGCTCGATACCGCACTCACGCCACCACGCCTGCGCATCTTCGGCGAGTGGACGCTGCCGCATTACGCCTTGCTGGAACGCGAACTGGGGCAACTGCGGGGACACGTCGATGCGCAGACCCCGGTCGATCTGGACGGCATCGCCAGGCTGGATACCGCCGGCGCCGCCCTGCTGGCCGAATGGCTCGGTGCCGCCCGCCTGCGCGACATCGCCGCCGATTCACCGCAACTGTCGCCGGCGCGCCGTGCTCTGTTGGCAACCGTCGGCGCGGCGCTGGACACATACAGCCGCACCACCAGACCGAAAGCGCGAAGCGGCATCGTGTTGCTGCTGGAGCGAATCGGCCGTGCCGTCGAGAATATCCTCCACCAGGTGCTGCAACTGCTCGGCTTCATCGGCCTGACCCTGGAGACGCTGGCCCGCTCCCTGTTTCGCCCCGGCCGCTGGCGGGTCACCGCGCTGGTGGCGCATGTGGAGCAGATCGGGCTGGATGCGGTGCCGATCGTCTCCCTGCTGTCGTTCCTGGTCGGCGCGGTGGTGGCCTTTCTCGGTGCCACCGTGCTCGCCGACTTCGGCGCCACCATCTATACGGTGGACCTGGTCGCGATTTCCTTCCTGCGCGAGTTCGGCGTGCTGCTCACCGCGATCATGCTCGCCGGCCGCACCGCCAGCGCGTTCACCGCACAGATCGGCTCGATGAAAGCACGCGAGGAGATCGACGCGATCCGCATGCTCGGCCTCGATCCGATCGAACTGCTGGTGCTGCCGCGGGTGCTGGCGCTGCTGATCTCGCTGCCGCTGCTGAGTTTCCTGGCCATGCTGGCCGGCATCCTGGGTGGCGCGCTGGTGTGCATCTTCACGCTGGACATCACCCCGGCGATGTTCCTGTCGGTATTCCATGCCGATACCGACCTGCGCCACCTGCTGGTCGGCCTGAGCAAGGCACCGGCGTTCGCCTTCCTGATCGCGGTGATCGGCTGCCTGGAAGGCTTCAAGGTCAGCGGCAGCGCACAGTCGGTGGGCGAGCACACTACCTCCAGCGTGGTGCAGTCGATCTTCGTGGTGATCCTGATCGATGCGCTGGCCGCGCTGTTCTTCATGGAGATGGGCTGGTGAACGCCGTCGCTGAAAAGACCGTGCCGGGCGAAGTGCTGATCGAGGTACGCGACCTGGTCAACCGCTTCGGTACGCAGACCGTACACGATGGGCTGGATCTGGACGTCTTTCGCGGCGAGATCCTCGGCGTGGTCGGCGGCTCGGGCACCGGCAAATCGGTACTGCTGCGCGCCATTGTCGGCCTGCTGCGGCCGACGTCCGGCAGCGTCAAGGTGTTCGGCGAGAACCTGCTGCAGCTGCCGCCGCCACGCCGTTCGCAGATCGAACAGCGTTTCGGCGTGCTGTTCCAGAGTGGTGCGCTGTTCTCGTCGCTGACCGTGGCCGAGAATATCGCCCTGCCGCTCATCGAACATGCCGGGCTGAACCGCGAGGATGCCACCTATCTCGCCGGGGTGAAGCTGGCGCTGGTCGGGCTGTCGATGGACACCGCCGACAAGTATCCGGCGGCCTTGTCCGGCGGCATGATCAAGCGCGCGGCACTGGCGCGAGCGCTGGCGCTGGATCCGGAGATCCTGTTTCTCGACGAACCCACTGCCGGCCTGGATCCGATCAGTGCCGCCGCGTTCGACCAGCTGCTGCTGACCCTGCGCGACGCGCTCGGACTGACCGTGTTCCTGGTCACCCACGACCTGGACACGCTGTATACCGTATGCACCCGCGTGGCCGTGCTGGCGCAGAAGAAGGTGCTGGTGGCCGGCCCGCTGGACCAGGTCGCCGCTGCCGATGACGCCTGGGTGCATGCCTACTTCCACGGTCCACGCGGCCGCGCGGCGGAACATGCCGCCGAAAACCTGCGGCAGGAGAATTGATATGGAAACCCGTGCACATCATGTGCTGATCGGACTGTTCACCGTGATCGTGGTCGCCGCCGCCCTGCTGTTCGGGCTGTGGCTGGCCAAGGCCAGCACCGACAAGGCCTTCCGCGACTACCAGGTGGTCTTCAACGAGGCGGTCACCGGCCTGTCCAAAGGCAGCCCGGTGCAATACAACGGCATCAAGGTCGGTGACGTGACCCAGCTCAAGCTGGATCCGGTCGATCCGCGCAAGGTGCTGGCGCGGATCCGCCTCGCCGGCGACACACCGGTGAAACAGGACACCCACGCCAAGCTGGTACTGACCGGACTGACCGGCATCAGCAATATCCAGCTCAGCGGCGGCTCGCCGGCTTCTCCCCCGCTGGCCGGCCAACACGGCAAGCTGCCGGTAATCGTGGCCGATCCGTCGCCGCTGACCAAGCTGCTGGCCAACGGCGAAGATCTGATGACCAGCATCAACGAAGTGGTGGCACGCGCCAGTCAACTGCTCTCAGATGAGAACGTGGCGCACATCAACCACACGCTGGCACACCTGGATCAGACCACCGGCGCGCTCGCCGACCAGCGCGACGAGATTCGCCAGCTGCTGCAGCAGCTGACACTGGCCAGCCGCAATGCCAATGCCACGCTGGCCCAGACCGAACGACTTGCACGCAACGCGAATGGCCTGGTCAGCGGCCAGGGCAAGGCGGCCATGGACAGCATGCAGGCATCGATGGCCTCGCTGCAGCGAGCCACCGCCAGCATCGATCAACTGCTCAAGCTCAATCACGATGCACTCGACAACGGCATGCGCGGGGTCGGCGAGATGGGGCCGGCGATGAACGAACTGCGCAAGACGCTGGATTCGCTGCAGTCGATTTCGCGCAAGCTCGACGACAACCCGGCCAGCTTCCTGCTTGGCCGTGACCAGACCAGGGAATTCAAGCCATGAGCCTGCGCTTCGCATCGATCGCCCTCACCGTGCTGCTCGGCGGCTGTTCGGTGCTGCCACGTGCCGAATCGCCGGACATCTACCTGCTGCCCGGCGCAGTGGCAGCCCCGGCACCGACCATTGCCACCGCCACGCAGGCGATGACCGTGTCGTTGCAGGTGGATACACCACAGGCTGGACGCAGCCTCGACAGCACGCGCATCGCCGTGATCCCGAAAAGCAATGTGATCACCGTCTACCAGGGTGCGCGCTGGAGCGATCGCGCACCACGCCTGCTGCGTGATCGCCTGATCGATGCGTTCCGCGCCAGCGCCAGCTACGCCGCCGTGAGCAGCGACGACGCCAACCTGCGCGCCGAGCTTGAGCTGGCCGGCGACCTGCGTGCGTTCCAGACCGAATACACGACCGGCAAGCCGGTGGTCGTCATCCGCTACGACGCGCAACTGGTGCAGCCAAGCACGCAAACGATCCTGGCGACCCGCCAGTTCGAGATTCGTCAGCCGGTGGCCGGCAAGGACGTACCGCAGGTGGTGGTCGCGTTCGGCCAGGCCGCGGATGCGCTGGCTGCACAAGTGGTCGACTGGGCCACGGCGGCTCATCAATCCGACAAAATGGTGAGGTGACCCAACGCCCCGCTGGCGAGCCTGTCTCGGCGGAACATGCCGATCCCAGGCCCGGATCAGTCAGGCAGCTGGCCGTCACCCTGCGTGGTCAGCAGCCACTCGCCGACCTGTTCGGCCATCTCTTCGGCACGCCGACCTTCGGTCAGCAAATGCACGTCCGGTGACTCCGGCCGCTCATACGGCGAATCGATGCCGGTGAAATTGCGGATCTCGCCCGCACGGGCCTTGCGGTACAGGCCCTTGGGGTCGCGCTCCTCGCACAGGGCCAGCGGCGCATCGACGAACACCTCCATGAACTCGCCCTCGGCAAACAGCTCACGGGCGGAGCGGCGCTCGCTTCGGTACGGCGAGATGGCGCTGACCAGAACGATCAGGCCGGCATCCACCATCAGGTGTGCGACCTCGGCAATCCGCCGAATGTTCTCGACGCGATCCTCCGGGGTGAAGCCCAGATCCTTGTTGATGCCGTGGCGGATGTTGTCGCCGTCCAGCAGATAGGTGTGATAGCCCAGCGCGTGCAGCTTGCGCTCGACCAGGTTGGCGATGGTCGACTTGCCGGCACCGGAGAGGCCGGTGAACCACAGGCACAGCGGGCGTTGACCCTTGCTGGCGCCACGCACCGACTTGTCGATGTCGACATGCTGCCAATGCACGTTGGAGGATCGGCCCAGGGCGAAATCCAGCATGCCGCAGGCCACCGTGGCATTGCTGTGGCGATCGATCAGGATGAAGCCGCCGAGGGTGCGGTTGGTTGCATAGGGCTCGAACGCGATGTCGTCGTCCAGCCCGATCGTGCAGTAACCGACCTCGTTCAATTCGAGATGCCGCGCGGCCAGCTTGGCCTGGCTGTTCACGTCGACCTTGTGCTTGATCGACATCACCCGCGCGTTCACCGTGCGGGTACCGACCTTCAGCAGGTAGGTGCGGTTGGGCAGCAAGGCGGCATCGCCCAGCCACAGCACATGACAGCTGAACTGGTCGGCCACCGGCGCCGGACGCAGCGCGTCGGCAATCACGTCACCGCGGCTGGCATCCACCTCACGGCTGAGGCATAGCGTCACCGCCTGGCCGGCGTGCGCGCGCTGCAGCTCACCGGCCGGGCCGAGGATGCGCTCGACGCGGGCCTGCTGCACACCCGGCTGCACCACGATCTCGTCGCCGCAGGCCACGCTGCCGCCGCTGATGGTGCCGGCGTAGCCGCGGAAGGACTGGTCCGGTCGATTGACCCATTGCACCGGCATGCGGAAGTCTTCCGCACGAAACGCCGCCGCGTCGATCGTCTCCAGCAGCTCCAGCAGGCAGGCGCCGTCGTACCAGGGCATCCGGCTCGAACGCGAACCGACATTCTCGCCAGTCGGCGCCGCCACCGGCAGGCAATGCACCTGGTCGATCCCGAGGCTCCCCGCCAGTGCGACATATTCGGTCGTTATGGCCTCGTAGGCGGCCTGATCGAAATCGACCAGATCCATCTTGTTGACCGCCAGCACGACCTGCCGGATACCCAGCAGGCCACATATGTATGTGTGCCGACGCGTCTGCGGCAGCAAGCCCTTGCGCGCGTCGACCAGCACCACCGCCAGCTCGGCGTTCGAGGCACCGGTTGCCATGTTGCGGGTGTACTGCTCGTGGCCGGGGCAGTCGGCGACGATGAAGCTGCGCCGGGCCGTGTGGAAATAGCGGTAGGCCACGTCGATGGTGATGCCCTGCTGGCGCTCGGCATCGAGACCGTCAGTCAGCAGCGAGAAATCGAGCGTATCGGTGTCGCCGGCCTCGGCGTGCTGGCGGCGGCTGTCGCGGGCCAGCGCGGCCAGCTGATCCTCGGGCACCATGCCGGCGTCATACAGCAGGCGGCCGAGCAAGGTGCTCTTGCCGTCGTCCACGCTGCCGCAGGTGATGAAGCGCAGCAGGCTCTTGGCGGGCACGGCGGCCTGGCTAAGGTTCGAGGTGGTCATCAGAAGTAGCCCTCCTGCTTCTTGCGCTCCATCGAGGCGGTCGGGTCCTGGTCGATCACCCGCCCCTGCCGCTCCGAACTGCGCGAGCTCGCCATCTCGTCGATCACCTTCTGCAATGTATCGGCCGAGGATTCCACTGCACCGGTCAGCGGATAGCAGCCCAGCGTGCGGAAACGCACTTCGCGCATCTGCACCTGTTCGTCATTTTGCAGGGTGAAGCGCTCGTCATCGACCATGATCAGCGCGCCATCGCGCTCGACCACCGGGCGGGGCTTGGCAAAGTACAGCGGCACCAGCGGGATGTTCTCGCGCTGGATGTACAGCCACACGTCCATTTCAGTCCAGTTGGACAGCGGAAACACCCGCACGCTTTCGCCCTTGCGGATATGCGTGTTGTAGGTGTTCCAGAATTCCGGGCGCTGGCTTTTCGGGTCCCAGCGATGCTGTGCATTGCGAAACGAGAAGATGCGCTCCTTGGCGCGCGACTTCTCCTCGTCGCGGCGCGCGCCGCCGATCGCCGCGTCGAAGCCGTACTTGTCCAGCGCCTGCTTCAGCCCGGCGGTCTTCATCACGTCGGTATGCACGGTGGCGCCGTGGGTCAACGGCGAGATGCCCTGACGCACGCCGTCCTCGTTGATATGCACCAGCACCTCGACATCGCCGGCGGCGGCCACCTGCTCGCGGAACGCGATCATCTCGCGGAACTTCCAGGTGGTGTCCACATGAAGCAGCGGCATCGGCGAGCGCGCCGGATAAAACGCCTTGCGCAACAGGTGCAGCAGCACCGAAGAGTCCTTGCCGATCGAGTACAGCATCACCGGCCGCTGAAAGCCGGCCATCACTTCGCGGAAGATATGGATGCTCTCGGCCTCGAGGTCATCGAGGTGTGAGTGCGACGCGGAAGGCAGGGTCATGGCATCAAGAACTCGAAATCGGCAACAGAACAGGCAGCAGCAACAAGCTGGCAACACGCGGGAGGCGCCATTCTAGAGCCTGCATCCCCACTTCCACAGAACGGCCGTCCAAATGATTTTCCATATCGACATGAGCTCATGCGATAACCAAGGCATCGGCAGGCGGAAGAACAGCCAGGCTGGTCGGGATCTTGTAGGAGCGCACCCTGTGCGCGATGCTTTTCGCCAGCGTCAACAATAGAGCATCGCGCACAGGGTGCGCTCCTACGAGGGCGAGGGGGTTCAGGCGATCACCGGATACACCGGCTCGGCATCCAGCGTGGCCGCGCAGGCGGCGGCCAGCTCCAGCAAGCGCAGATCCGAACCGCGTGGCCCGACCAACTGCAGCCCCACCGGCAAACCATTTGCCAGCGTGCCCATTGGCAGGCTCACCGCCGGGCAACCGGCCAGGCTGGCGAAGCTGGTCAGGTCCGCGACCGAATCGGGCACCGGACCCTCCAGCGCAAAGGCTGCCTGAGGCGTGGTAGGCAGCACCAGCACGTCGACCTGGGCGAACAGCCGGCGCATCTTCAGCGTCGCGGCATCGAGCACACGATCGGCCACCGCATAATCGGCCGCACTCTTGCCAGCGGCGAAGCCCAGCATCTGGCGGAACTGCGGCGACACCGGGTACGCGGTGTCGGCGAGATCAGCGGCAAAGGTGCCCAGCATCTCCGCCTCCATCAGCAACAGGCCCGCGCGGCGGGTGCGCGTGAAATCCCAATCGCTGAAATCCACCGTGCGCCGATCACCCAGCGCATGCGTCAGCCTGGCCATCGCTGCCTCGAACACGTCGACGACTTCCGGCTCTACGCCGACGGCCGCCAGATCCGGCAGCAGGCCAGCGCGCAGGTTGCCCGGCTCCCAGTCCGGCAAGGCAAACGCGACCCGGCGACGACGTGAGCGCGCGTCGTCGGCGTCATAGCCGGCCAGCACCTGCAACAGCACGGTGAGGTCGTCCACGCTGCGCGCCAGCAGGCCCACGGCGTCCAGCCGCCGCGCCGCCGGCACCATCCCGCGCGTCGAGATTTCACCGTGCGTGGGCTTCAGCGCATACACGCCGCAGTAGCTGGCCGGGATACGGATCGAGCCGAGGCTGTCCGAACCCACCGCGGCCACCGCCAGGCCAGCGGCCACCGCCGCCGCCGCGCCGCCGGATGAGCCACCGGCACTGAAGCCATGCCGGTGCGGATTGTGGGTGGCGCCGAAGTGGGGGTTGTCGGTGGCTGTGCCCAGCGCGCCCTCATCCATGTTGGTCTTGCCGACCAGCACCGCGCCGGAGGCGCGCAACCGCGCCACCACGTGGGAGTCGCCTTCCACCGGGCGGGAGCGACCCGGCAAGCCGGCGCGGGTCGGCCAGCCGGCCAGGTCGAAATTGTCCTTCAACGCCAGCGGGATACCGTCCAGCCGCCCGATCGCACCGTCACGGCGGCGCCGGTCGGCCATGTGCGCCTGCTCCTGCATCAGGCCCGAACGCTGGTCGACATAGGCATTGAGCTGCGGATTGAGCCGCTCGATCGCCTCTTGGTAGACATCGGTCAAGGCCTCGGCCTTGACCCGTCCCGACGCCAGCCAGTGCAGCAATTGACAGAGTGAGGCGCGGCGCAAGTCGAGGTCGGCAATGGGCGGCATCGAATTCATGAACACTTCCTTGATAACGAGTCTTGATTATCACGGTGTCCCGCACCGCGATTGCAAGCGGTGCTGCAGCACGCGTTGCCGCGAGCCTCTCGAAACCGGACAATGCGCGACAGTATCGTGCGTCCCATGGCGCCGACGTGACGAATCACCTTAACCGCCCCGGGGAGCCCGCCATGAGCGAACGCGAAACGATGGAATATGACGTGGTCGTCGTCGGCGGCGGCCCGGCCGGGCTGTCGTTCGCCGTTCGGCTCAAACAGCTCAAGCCGGAGGTCAGCGTCTGCGTGATCGAAAAAGCGTCAACCATCGGCGCGCAGATCCTGTCCGGCGCGGTGATCGAGCCGCAGCCACTGGATGACCTGCTGCCCGGCTGGCGCGACAATCCGCCACCGATCTGCGTGGCCGCCGGTGAGGATGAGTTCTGGCTGCTCAGCAAGACCGGCGGGCGCAAGATCATGGTGCCGCCGGGCATGAAGAACCACGGCAACTTCATCGTCTCGCTGGGCGCGATGTGCGCATGGATGGCGCCGCAGGCCGAGGCGCTGGGGGTGGATGTATTCCCCGGTTTTGCCGCTGCCGACACAATCTATAACGAGGACGGCTCGGTCGCCGGCGTGCGCATCGGCGACATGGGCGTGGCCAAGGATGGCACGCACAAACCCGGCTACACCGAAGGCATCGACATCAAGGCCAAGGTCACCGTGCTGGCCGAGGGCGCGCGCGGCAGCCTGACCAAGCAGCTGGTCGAGCGCTTCAAGCTCGATGCCGACAGCGACCCGCAAGGCTACTCGATCGGCATCAAGGAGCTGTGGCAGCTGCCGCCCGGCCGCGTCACGCCGGGCAAGATCGTGCACAGCTTCGGCTGGCCCGCCGACACGCATACCTATGGCGGCAGTTTCCTGTATCACCTGGACAACGACCAGGTGGCGCTCGGTTATGTCAGCGGGCTGGACTACACCGACCCGCATTACCAGCCGTGGGAAGCCTTCCAGCAATGGAAGAACCACCCGCTGACCAAGCCGATGCTGGAAGGCGGCACGATCCTCTCGGCCGGCGCGCGCGCCATTGTCACCGGCGGCTACCAGTCGCTGCCGAAGGTCGAGATGCCCGGCGCGCTGCTGATCGGCGACACCGCCGGTCTGCTCAACGTGCCCAAGGTGAAGGGCACGCACCAGGCGATCAAGAGCGGCATGCTCGCCGCCGAACATCTGGCCGCGAATGATCTCAACTGCGCCGGCTTCGACGCGAAGCTGCGCGGCTCGGATGTCATGAAAGAACTGAAGAAGGTGCGCAACATCAAGCCTGCCTTCAAGAAGGGCCTGTGGTTCGGCATGCTCAATGCCGCGTGGGAAACCGCCACGGCCGGCCTGTCGCCGTGGACGTGGAAGAACAAGGCCGACTGGTCCAGCCTGCACAAGCTCGGCGCCCAGGAAGAACCCAAACGCGACTACCTGCAGCGAACCCTGGCCCCGCGTGACCGCCTCGCCGGTGTCTACTTCGCCGCCACCGAACACGACGAAGACCAGCCGATCCACCTGCATGTAGCCGACACCTCGATCTGCGTCGACCAGTGCGCCACCGAATACGAGAACCCCTGCACCCGCTTCTGCCCGGCCAACGTCTACGAGATCGTCAACGACGTCCATGCCGATGGAAGCCAGGGCAAGCGCCTGCAGATCAACGCTGCCAACTGCGTGCACTGCAAGACCTGCGACATCAAGGACCCTTACCAGATCATCACCTGGGTCACTCCCGAGGGCGGGTCCGGGCCGAACTATCAGAACATGTAAGCCCGCAGGGATGCGCCGAACCGTAGGAGCCCACCCTGTGGGCGAAAGCTCTTCGCCAAGGTGAGATGCGCGGTCACTGGGCTATCTCGGTCAATGGCACGGCGACTGACGTTCGAGTTCCAGGATGGGAACGCCTATGTTCTGAACTGTGAGGACTATCGCTAATTGCCATGTACAACCCTCCCCATCACGGCGAGTTCATCACGGACATCTCCCTTGAGCCCCACCGTGGGCTTGCGGCCAGGCTTGACATAGCCGCTTCCACCCTCAGTCGCATCTTGAAGGGTACGAGCCGTGTCACCCCGGAGATGGCACTGCGTCTTTCCAGGGCGATTGGCCGCACTCCCGAGAGCTGGCTTCTGCTGCAGGACAATCATGATCTTTGGGTTGCGCGGCAACACGTGGATCTTAAGCGTGTGGCCAAGCTTCGATGGGCAGCGGCCTGACGTCGGCGCCCATCAGGCAGTGATTGATCGAGTCACTGGATGACCAGCTTCGCTGTTGTGAAGCACCTCCGGTTTGCCTCGTCCAGGGCGCCCCGCAACCCGTAACAGCGCAATGTCAGCCTCGACGGGACAAGTCGGACGGGCCTGCACCGCGTCGACCGCGCAAGCCATCCCACAGTCCTCGCAGCATGCAGCGCAGGTTGTGTCGGCGCGGCCGGATCAGCAAACCGAACAAAAATAGCTTGGCCGGTACGCGCAGCATGTCCTGGGCCTTCCAGACGCGAGGCACGTGCGGCGTCCGATACAGCAACAACCGGTTGCGCATCATGTAGTAAAGCCGCGAAGGCCCGTGCACAACCACCTGACCGAGACCCCACGGCAACGGACGGCGTGCGTCGCCAAGGTGGTGATGCAGCATGGCCGCGCATACGCCGTAGAGCGCAAAACCGCGCGCCCGGGCGCGAAAACCCCACTCCAGGTCGACGTTGTCGATAAACAGCCCCGCGTCCATCGAACCCACCTGATCAAGCACGTCGAGCGGAATCAACATGCCCGAACTGATCAGGAAATCACAGGCAATCGTCTGCTCCGCCTCGGCGCACCAGAGCTTATGGTTCAACGGAAAGCCGAGCCTCACGAAGGGCGCATCACGGTCCTCGCGCAGATCATGGAAACGCGGACCCACCGCAGCCACCCGACCGATGGTCGAAAGCCTGTGCAACGCGCCCAACAGCGAGGCCACCATGCCCTCCGTCGGCTCACTGTCCTGATCGAGCAACAAGACATGGCTGTACCCATGAGCTCGCGCCCAGTCGATCCCGATGTTCTGCGCTGCCGCCAGCCCGATGTTTTCACCCTGCCGCAGCAGGGCGCCGCCGGCGGCTGACAGGGCACGACCTATCCCGTCATGCCAGTCGCCAGCGCTGGCGTTGTCCACCAGCACCACCGCAGCCGTCTGCGCCGAAATGGCCGCAATCAGATTTACAAGAATGGACGACTCGGGCTGGTAGCTGACGATAACCGCACAAATCTTTGCTTCAAAGAGCTCGCTCATGGCGTTGCCCGTACGTCAATACCGGACCCCCATCTTTGACTGATCACCAATTGCCCCTTGCGCCTGACGCATCGACGGCCTCGGAAAAAGCGAGCCCTGAGGCGCCGCCATACATACTCAATGGACAGCATGCTGGCACCTGGTCCAAGTTGTTCCCGACAAGCTCCTCCAGCCCCAAGCAAACCAGCGCCCCAAACAGCCAGTCACGGGCCCAGGCGCTCAATGCAACGAGGATGGGGCGGATCGCCCGCGCGACGTTCAACTACTGGCAACATGGGGAAAGATCGCCTCCACTATCAACTTGCTTGCGCCCTATAAGGATTGATTGGCAACGTGGTATGAAACTCATCCATCAAGTCCTGCACTAAAACCTTCTTTGGCAACACCTTTCTGTCCTGACTGGCAGAGCATGTTACCGACCCTGCCCGTGCGCGACCGCATGCCCTGCTCCTGCCGGGTTAGAATAGCGGTTTGCTTACCACCAAGCGCCCCTGGGCGCCCGGCAGATAAAGGAACCACGCATGAAGATTCTGGTCGGCTACAAGCGCGTCGTGGACTACAACGTCCGCATCCAGGTAAAGCCCGACGGTACCGGCGTCGTCACCGATGGCGTCAAGCTGTCCGCCAATCCGTTCGACGACATCGCGCTGGAAGAAGCCCTGCGCCTGCGCGAGAAAGGCGTGGCCAGCGAAGTCGTGGTGGTCGGCATCGGCCCGGCCGACCTCACCGCGCACCTGCGCAATGGCCTGGCCATGGGCGCCAACCGCGCGATCCATGTGGTCACCGCGGATGCCGTGCAGCCGCTGACCGCCGCGCGCGTCCTGCTCAAGCTGGTCGAGAAGGAACAGCCCGGGCTGGTGATCCTCGGCAAGCAGGCGATCGATGACGACGCCAACCAGACCGGCCAGATGCTGGCCGCGCTGTGGGACCGCCCGCAGGCCACGTTCGCCGGCAAGGTGGATATCGCCGACGGCAAGGCCACCGTTACGCGCGAAGTCGATGCCGGCCTGGAAGTGATCGAGGCCGAACTGCCCGCCGTGATCACCACCGACCTGCGCCTGAACGAGCCGCGCTTCATCAAGCTGCCCGACATCATGAAGGCCAAGGCCAAGCCGATCGACACGATCGAGTTCGGCTCGCTGGGCGTCGAAGCACACGACCACCTCAAGACCACCCACTACGCCGCGCCAGCCAAGCGCAGCAAGGGCGTCATGGTGAAAGACGCCGCCGAACTGGTCGCCGCCCTCAAGCAAAAAGGCCTCCTGTAACCCCTCATCTCCCTGTAGGAGCCCACCCTGTGGGCGATGCTTTTCACCACGCACTCAAGAGCATCGCCCACAGGGTGGGCTCCTACAGAACATCAGCGACGCCCCATGGGTTGGCTGTCGGCCCAGACCAGAACAGATCGGCTAACTAGCGAATAATGCATAACAGCATTACTATGCATATCAGGCTACCGAGGACACCACCATGACCACCTTGACCATCACCGCCCGAGGGCAAGTCACCTTTCGCAAGGAGGTGCTGCAACATCTCGGCATCAAGCCGGGGGAGAAGATCGAGCTGGACTTGCTGCCCGATGGGCGGGCCGAGTTGAAGGCCCTCCGGCAGAAAGGGTCACTGCGTAACCTGGCCGGTCTCCTGAAGGGCAAGACCAACGGCAAGGTGCTGACCATCGAGGAAATCGACGCCGCGATAGCCCATGCGAACGCGGCAGCGGGTGCGGGCCAGGTGTGAAGATCGTTGCCGACACCAACGTTCTGTTGCGCGTCATCGTGGCCGATGACGCCAGCCAAAGTCAGGCTGCGCTGGCTGCGCTGGAACAGGCCGACCTGGTAGCCGTGAGTCTGCACGCGCTTTGCGAGCTGGTCTGGGTTCTGCACCGCAGTTATGACGTGTCGCGGGCAGACATTGCTGTCGCCATTCGACATCTGGTGAATACACAAAACATCGTGCTGAACCGGCCCGCCGTTGAAGTCGGCCTGTCCGTACTCGATGCAGGCGGCGACTTTGCCGATGGCGTGATCGCCTTCGAGGGGCAATGGCTCGGCGGCGAAACCTTTGTCTCATTCGATCAAAAAGCAGTCGCGTTGCTCACCGCACAAGGCCGTTCCACACTCTTGTTATGACACGCGAGCAGACATAACCCCAGCCCCTGTAGGAGCCCACCCTGTGGGCGATGCTTTTCACCACGCATCAAGAGTATCGCCCACAGGGTGGGCTCCTACAAAAAAACGATTCGGAGACACCCATGAGCAAGATCCTGATCATCGCCGAACACCTGGGCGGCAAACTCAACTCCGCCACCGCACGTGCAGTCAGCGCCGCCGTCGCGGTGAAGTCCGACAGCATCGACGTTCTGGTGCTGTCCGATGCACCCGATGCGATCGCCGCCGAAGCGGCGAAAATCGAGGGCGTGAGCAAGGTACTCACCGTCGCCAGGCCCGAGAACGCCCACCCGCTCGCCGCCGTGCTGGCGCCGCAGATCGCCAAGGCTGCCGCCGGATACAGCCACGTGTTCGCCCCCTCCACCACCTTCGGCAAGGACCTCGCCCCGCGCGTGGCCGCCCTGCTCGGCGTGGCCCAGGTCAGCGACGTCATGAGCGTCGAGTCATCGCACACCTTCAAGCGCCCGATCTACGCCGGCAACGCGATCATCACGGTCGAGGCGAATCCCGCGCACACCGTGGTCGCCACCATCCGCACCGCCTCCTGGTCTGCCGCCGCCAATGGCAGCAGCAGCGCACCGATCGAGGCGCTCAGCATCGACGCCACCCTGCCCACCCACACCCGCTTTGTCGAACTGCAGCAAGGCAGCAGCGACCGCCCCGACCTGCAGAGCGCCAGCAAGGTCGTCTCCGGTGGCCGAGGCGTCGGCTCGAAGGAAAACTTCGACATCATCTACAAATTCGCCGACAAGATCGGCGCCGCCGTCGGTGCCTCGCGCGCCGCCGTCGACGCCGGCTACTGCCCCAACGAAATGCAGGTCGGCCAGACCGGGAAGATCATCGCCCCCGAGCTCTACATGGCCATCGGCATCTCCGGCGCCATCCAGCACCTCACCGGCATCAAGGACGCCGGCACCATCGTAGCGATCAACAAGGATGGCGAGGCGCCGATCTTCGAAATCGCCGATTTTGGCCTGGTCGGAGATCTGTTCAAGATCATTCCGGAGCTGGAGCAGGCGCTTTGACGCAATAACGGCGCCAAAGGCATAAGGCATAATTGACGAACCTTTCTTCAACAATCGGAAGAGCACGGATGCAAAATAGTTCCTCTCATAGCGGACAACTCACAATGTGCCAACTCGGGTGCACGCCATGATCGTGGGCAACGGACTGCTCGCCTCTGTCTTTGATCCGACAATCACAAGAAGCCACGACCCGATTATATTTGCGTCGGGGGTTTCCAACTCCGGCGAGACGCGTTCTGAGTGCTTTGCTAGAGAAGCGTCCTTGCTCGACAAGTACTTGGCAATGCAGAGACCGCTCTTTGTGTACTTCAGTACCTGCAGCGTCGCCGACCCTGATCGCATTGCAACTTTGTACGTACAACACAAGCTTGCGATGGAAAAGAAGGTAATGACACAGGCGGATCGGTACCTTATCCTCCGCCTCCCCCAAGTAGTCGGGCATACGCGCAATCCGCATACGTTAACCAATTTTCTCGCCGAAAAAATACGCGCTATTGAGGAGTTCCCCGTGTGGCAGTCTGCAACACGATGCCTCATCGATGTAGAAGATGTCTCCAGGATTACCGAACATCTTATCGAACACGACGCCAGTGCAAGCCGTCTAGGAGAACTTGCACCTCCCGAAACGGTAAACATGGACGAACTAGTGGCGACCTTGGAAGAAACCCTCAACATAAAGGCACTATGCAAGCGCCTTCCTCTGGGCGGCGGCTCGATTCCCGACCCCTCGCTAGCAATCTCAGTAGGCAACCTTCTTGGTATAGATTTCTCCCCAGGTTACACCCGTCGTCTGATACGTAAATATTACGGATCCCGCCATGCAAGTTGATCTTTCCGTCGTCATCCCGGTCTATGGAAGCTCGGGCATCCTCGCTAGCCTGGCGAAGCGACTCGAAAAGGTTCTGCGGGCTTCCTATGGCGATGCTTTCGAGGTCATCTTGGTCAATGACTTCAGCCCTGATAATTCATGGCAGATTATCCAAGAGCTGTGCAAATCACGACCGTGGTTAAAAGCAATCAATTTGCGTAAAAATTCTGGCCAGCATAACGCCATCATGGCAGGCCTTAGGCGCGCGTCAGGCCGATATATAGTGACCATGGACGACGATCTGCAGCACTCGCCCTCGGATATCCCGCTGCTGGTTTCACAACTCGGCGAAGAATTCGACGTCTGCTACAGTCGCTTCCGCTCAAAAAAGCATGCACTGTGGAAGCGACTGGGGAGCCGTTTCAACGATATCGTGGCAAGCCAATTACTTGCGAAGCCTAAGGGCCTTTACCTTTCCCCATTCAAGGCAATGGTCCGAGGCGTTCGAGATGAAGTAATCCGGTTTACGGGCCCTCACGTGTACCTGGACGGATTGATCTTATCCACTACGAGTCGTATCAGCTCGGTAGAGGTTGACCACCATACCCGCCCTGATGGACGCTCAGGCTACAGCCTTCGAAAGTCCATTTCGTTGTGGTTGAAAATGGCAACAAATTTCTCAATCACGCCCCTTCGTATGGCCTCGCTACTTGGTCTTATATTTTCCGGCTTCGGTTTCGTAGCGGCGATTGCCTTTGTAATTCAGCGATTCACCATCAACGCCATGCCGGTAGGCTGGTCTTCGATCATCGTCTCCGTGCTCATTCTCGGTGGGATTCAGCTCCTGGCACTAGGTATTATCGGCGAATACGTGGGACGAGTTCTGTTACATGTTAATGGTCGCCCCCAGGCAGTTGTTGAATCTACCGTCAACTTCACATCAAATTCCTGAGTTCATACAATGCTCCATCAAACCGTTCCTGCCCTATGGCGTAGCACCAAGTTTCGCCAGTTCGTTCTCTATGCAATCTGCGGTGGTGCGGGCGTAAGCGTTGACCTTACTTGTTACTCAATACTCGTCTTTTCCGGCGTTGAATATCAGCTGGCCAATGCGATTGGCTACGCCGCAGGTACACTGGTAAGCTTCTTTTTGAATCGACACTTTACCTTCAAAACGTACGATAGAACGGCTCACCGGCTTGCTCTATTTTTTGGTGCCGCAGGGGTTGGTTATCTTATTTCAAGCGCCATGCTTTGGATATTTGTGGGACTGATGAACATTCATCCCATACCTTCCAAACTTATGACCCTCGCTGTGGTCCTTGCCGTTCAATTTCTCATCAACCGCGCCATTACTTTCCGCGCCTCGCCAAACGATGCCATTACAAATGACTAATTCAACAAAATACCATACAGCAATCGTCGGCGGCGGATTCTCAGGCCTTGCCGCCGCCTATGATCTCGCAAAATCCGGGAAACGCGTCGTTATATTCGAACGCGACGCGGAATTGGGTGGATTAGCCGGAGGATTCAAGGTCGGCAATGACGTTCTTGAAAAGTTTTATCATCATTGGTTTAATAATGATCAACATATTTTCGACCTTATTGGTGAACTCGGCGAAAATAAGAATATCCTGCTCCGTCCCACCCGGACTGGAATGTATTATGCGAAGCAATTTTTCACCTTAAGCACCCCTATGGACCTGCTTCGCTTCAAAGCGCTGCCTTTCATTGATCGACTGCGTCTGGGTGTCGGGGTGTTACGCGCAAGGTCCGTGAAAAATTGGCTATCCCTGGAAGGCCTGAGCGCAAAGGAGTGGCTAATTAAACTTTGCGGACAACACGCCTATGACGTTGTTTGGGATCCCCTATTGGTAGGGAAATTTGGGGATCTTGCTGACGATATTTCTGCCGTATGGTTTTGGAAGAAGCTTGTCTTGCGCGGAGGTAGCCGGAATAGCTCAGGGGATGAAGTCCTAGCCTACTACCGCGGTGGATTTGCGGCGCTGGCAGAACGTCTTGGGCTTGAAATCACCCGTCTCGGCGGTGAGATTCGGGTCTCCACGAGCGTTGATCGCATTGTCCAACATGAAGGGCGCGCAACAGGCGTATTAGTGGATGGTGCGCTGATTGAAGCCGAGAACGTGCTCATCACGACACCGCTCCCGGTTACAGCGGAGATGTTGCGGGATGTTGTACCAGATGAATACTTGACGAAGCTGCGGCGCATACGCTACTTGTCAAATGTCTGCATGGTGCTGTCATTGGATCGGAGTCTTTCGGATACCTACTGGCTGAATGTGAATGATCCAGGCTTTCCCTACGTAGGGGTTATCGAACACACCAACTTCGAGCCGCCAAGCTCATATGGCGGGCGCCATATCGTTTACCTTTCCAAGTACCTTCCGCCTGATCATTCAATGTATACAATGAGCGATAGCGAACTTGTGGAATTTTCTCTTCCACATCTACAGAAAATGTTTCCTGATTTCAGACGGGATTGGATCCAGGATGTGCATATCTGGCGCGCAGACTATGCCCAACCAATAGCGGAGAAGCATTACTCTCAGATGGTACCAGGTCGCAAGACACCAATAGAAAATGTCTGGATTACGACGATGGCGCAAGTGTACCCGGAAGATCGAGGAACGAACTATGCGGTTCGTGAAGGCAAGGGTGTGGCGGCTGAAATTCTTTCGGCAGATACATGAGCCAGCAGTCACACACGCGAAAATCCGGGCATACACTATCCTCCACCCCAATTGACCCGAGACCATTGCTTTCGACGGCAACACAGCAATACCAGCTACTCCGCCAAGCGATGAAATCGCCACTCTGATCCACAGTAGATCCTGAGCACGCCAAGCCCATGCGCGAATTCGAACAGCCCAATGAATCTTTCTTACTTCCAGCTATCAACCCGGCTTGGAGTGGCACTGTCAAGGCACTACTTGTCGCCGGCGCCATAATATTTACTGTTAGGTACTTCAATCTCTTATGGTCGGGAAGCATCGATCTGGCGCACCACTACGCCCTTGTTTCCTTTATCGAGAGGGAATTTCGAGCGCCATTAAATTCATCATATTTGGCAGAGATGAATGGTTACCCCCACTACAGCCATGCCTTGGCTGCGATTTTTGGTTCCTTTTTTTCCTCTCCTTTGATGGGCATACAACTAGTCACTTTGCTGTCAATTTACAGCCTCTGGACCGCGCTTGCAGTGTCCTTGGTCACCCTCCCGCAGCGCAAGTTGTCGATTTTCATTCTGGCTTTTGTCGCCCTGCTTACGCTCAACAGATTCTTTCTTCACGCAGAACTTTTCGGAAACGAAGTAATTAGCAATTTCTTTTTTTCAGAGCTGGTCGCACAGGCCTTATGTGCCTGGGTCTACGCAATTATGCTATTGATGGAGCGCCAAGGTACGCCAAAGCTTCTTCGCTATGCATTTTGTGTTATTGCTCTGCATGTTTCCGTAGGGGTGCACTTACTGGCTACCGTTGAGCTATTTGGATCACTGGGGCTACTGGTGACACTGGACGTAATTAAAGAAGCGCGACCACTGCGCTTGCGTGCTGCGTTTCAGGGAGCCGTCGCGTTACTTGCGGGCTGTGCAGCGATTGTTCTCGATCCTGCTTTTGAAGCAATGCGGAGATTAAGTGTAAATAACGGGGCGCTCCTCCTGCAGCTGGTTCCGAATTTGAGAATATTGGCCCTGCTCACGATTCTTGTCATCATACTCTCGCTTGCTCTGGTATCACGGTGGTTTTTCGCCGATCGGATGGATCATGGTCGACAGCTGCTCGCCTACAAGTATTTCGCGTGTTTTGGCATGGCAACAGGCTTTCTCTGTTTGTTACAGATGGCGTTGCTTAACTGGGGGCTTGGGTCTGAGTACGCGTGCCGTAAATATGCTTTTGCGCTGCAATCCATCGCGCTTATCAATCTAGCGCTCCTAGCTTGCTCCTTCACGAAGCATCCCTCTTTGTCGGCCACTCAGACCCGAAGTACTTCGCTCCGATCGGCAGTCGTCAACTTTAGTCCTGTCTTATTGGTATTATTCGGCTTGCTTCTAGCTTTTTCTCCGCCAGAAAATTTACAGGCGCAGAATGTTGGTCAGCTCGTATCAATCGAGCGGACTTTAACTTCAATGCAGGCAGCAGGCGTTGAGACGGATCCGGGAAAACAAAGTTATGTCGTTGGCCTTTCTGGACTTCCTTGGGTCGATGACTACTTGTTTTCGATTGGTATTTTCAGGGCTCCGATAGATGACAGCACCCGAAAATTTATCTTCGGCAAGTCAATCCAATCTCCAGAAAAAATTGGCCGTATTATTACCAATGTTGATACCAAGCCATGGGACATCCCGGCCTGTCGGGAACATGTGTATGCGGGCGCCTTTGTCGTGCTCGACGGCGCGTGTGCCATACCCAAATATCAATCTACGTCCTGCAAGGATGGCTTCGACTTTTCCGAAAGTGGCTATCTTCCGCTTGGTGCGGCGGTAGGCTTCAGCGGACCGGAGGCATCCGGGCGATGGAACGATGGTATGGAAAGTTCTATCACGTGCACTATTAATCCCGCAGCCCCTCTGCCTACCCGCGTGCTTATCTATGCTCAGGGACATTTGCCGGCAGGCCCTCAGCATATGCTCGTATCGGTCAACGGTGGGCCATATCAAACATTTTTGTATAGCCAACAATCTCCATTGCCTGTGATCAGCTTTGGCATTCCAAAGGTAGACGCTGGCCAATTGAATCTACGGTTCAGGTTTCCTGACGGCAAAAAGGCAGGTACAAACGATCCTCGCGTCATATCCGTTTTCTTTCATAAGATCAGATTCGAATAGAACGCTAATGGAGACAAAAGGTCCCGCAGGAACGTCAGTTACTTAGTGTCTGTGCCTGCGTGCCTTTGTCGAGCGACGAAGCCTCATATGCTACATCTGCCTTATTCGTTTGATCCGCTATCCGGAGCTCAAGAAACGTGCATGACAATATTCCCCTCACTACATTTGGCCTCGCGGCTACCTGCGACGTCTATCGGCGTTCGTGCGTAATGATGGATCAGGAGGGGCCGTGTGGCGGCACCGCAAAGACGGCGTATTCATCCATCGGCTTTTTGGGTGCAAACGCCCTGCCTTGCCTGTGGTGGCCTCGTCGCGTGTGATCGAAAACGTGCTAGTGCACAGTGATCTAGTGATGGCGCCTTTTTTAGTTGATATCTAGACGATGCTCACTAACCTGACGCAGGCCGAGTCCTGATCGCTTTCCGCAAACCACACAACCCCCTCCTGCACCAGCGATACCAAAAGCCGACAATCAACCTTCTCATCAGGCACAACAACTTGCAGCGGTATAATCACCGCTCCGCCTGGAGGGATGTCGGATGGAAGGCGCGTGCGCAAACCGTCGGCGACAATCACTGCCCCATCCAATGTCAGCCATCGATAGCTGAGCACTACTGGCTGCTGACCGAAAGTTGGCCAGACCTCCCTACCAAGATTCTCCACGCGCATGGGCAACAGCACGCGTGCACCGCTATCGAGTTTTTCGAGTTGGCACATTGGCGTAATTATGGACGCGAACTTCTCCAGTGGCTTGTTAATACGCCCCTGCGAAAATATCGGATAACTTAACTGCGCGCGCGGCGCAAGCGACCAGGATGCTTCACCGGATACGGAAATCATTTCGACGTCGGCATCCATGAGAAAACGTCCATCGAAGTGAGAGACCGCAGTCCCGTTCACATCGAAAAATGCCGCCTGCTCAAGCCAGTGATAACAATCTTCGTGATGGCTCAAGGTACGCACCAGCGATACATCCACGCTGTAACGTCCCTGCGCCAATCGATTTAGCATACGAAAATGCACCGTATATAAACCCGATACCAATGAATAAGCATTGCCTAGAAGCATGGAATTTGTGCCGAAAATAAGAAGCCCGCGTTCGTCCTTCACGGCAATTCCGACGTTTAGTGTATCGATTATTTCATTCGCTAAAAAGTTGATCAATATGGTCATCTGTTCACCGGTCGCCACGCAATCACGACCCGATATTTCGCCGGACACGGATACACTCTTGATCTCGCAACGCATGTCTCCGAAATCGCTGGGGACATTGGCAGTGACACTTTGACTATTGGTGGGATCAGTCGTTTTACTGCTTTCCGAAATGATGCTGGACGTTGTCAAAGCGCGGGTTATGAATCTCCTACGATCTCGTCTAAATCTGCTTCGGGCTTGCTGGTATAGCTCGAACTCCCTCTCCAGCATTTTATGCAAGTTGTGCCTCTGGTGGGGTTTAAGCGAATCGACATGGAAGCGGAGGGAGGTGACATTTATTTGCTTAAGTGGCCTAGCTGGCCATGAAAAACTGACATCCAACATGCTGGCGAAGTCCTCCAGTTCGTCCTGAATGCCGATAAATTTAAAAAGGTCCAAAGCACGTACTGAAGCAGCAAGCTTTTCATCCGACGATAGGGGCGATTGGGAATGAGTACCCAGCGGATAGAGCATTTCAATCTGCAACGAAGAGGCTGCACGCTCTAACGGTGATAGACTTTCCAGGTAAGCGTCGAGATCCATGGCATGCTTTCTGGAGTCCAGCAAACGGCCTGCGTTGTCGCTCTTTGCAAAGAAATATTCGGACAGAAATCGATCGATGGGGTCACGCAAAACGGTCAGCGCACAGCGGTCAGGAGGAATTCGGTCCGCTTGATGTACGGAAAAGTGGCCACTGATGGCATCGATCCCCTCCCACCGCAGTAAGGCATCTTTTAAACGCATACCTAAGACGGTCGGTGAAACATGGGAAGCCCCCATTTGCTCCATAAGGTGATGGCGTATCGCTGAGCCACCCGTTTTTGGCAAGTGAAAATGCAGGATTTTCGGCATATCAGCTAGTACATCGCGAATGAGTTATGAATACTTATGATACAAGCGAGCATAATCAGCGCTCCATGCCACCAAGAAACGTCAAGCACGTTGTGTCATTAGAATTCGGGCCGCTGCTGCAACGGTATGCATGCAAGATCCCGCGCGGTGTCAGCATACGCACTGACCGCGGCAGCCGATACTGCTTGCGCGAACACGGCTTGGTTGCAAGCATGAGCTCCGGAGGCAACTGCTACGACAACGCGGCGATAGAGCGTTGGAATCACAGCCTCGAACTTGACACGATCCACGGCGAACAGTTTGCCACGCGCGATAGCCACGGCACACGTGTTCGAGTACATCGAGGTTGGCTACAATCGAGCGCGGCTCCGCTCAGCCCTGGGGTATCTCAGCCCGCAGCATTTTTAGCTGGCCTACGCCGCTTATCGAGGTGTCCGAAATTTCGGGGGTAGGTCACCCTGCTACGTACAGTTACACCACGTTATAGTTGCTTTTTGAAGCATTCTGCCGTAATCGGTTAAAGCCGAACGGAGCGGTGGGTTTCGGCCACCTTAATGCTTTCTTCATGCGCAAAGCCGCTTCAATTTGCGTAATATTTCACATTAGGAACCGATATGAAAATACGCTCTCTGCTGCTTAGTCTGACCATTTCCTCGGCCCTTACGCTTGCAGCATGTAGTTCTGGCCAAGACACCGCCAGCACGCAGCAGGCCGCTCCTGAAGCCGCGCCGTCGCCTGATGCCTCAGGCATCAATCAGGCACTGACCGCGGATCAGGTGAACGTCCATCTTTCACAGCAGGGTGCGGCGGCGGTCAGCCCGGATGGCAAAGACATCGCTGTGACAGTTGACTTGGGCAATAGCGGCAAAGTTGCTTTAAGTTCGACAGGCAAGTATCCCGTGCACTTGGGCGCGCATAGCATGGCCGCGGACGGCAAGGTCATCGAAAATGACCTAGCCAGGGCCAATATTCCGATCATCGCTCCAGGCGGCTCCGCGCAAGTGACTATCCTGCTGCCGATCGACAAGACGCTCAACTACAGTGTGCAGTTGTTGCCGGTGCAGGAGCAGGTCACATGGTTCGATAGTTTGGGTACCAAGCCACTGGTCGTCGGCCCATTCCTAAGCTGCAGCGAAAGCGATGCGGGCAAGGTCTGTGGCGCGAATGGCAAGCCGCTTGCGCAGCTCCCTGCAAAGTGATCGCCTCGGCGAACAGGGGCATCAATTGCCCCTGTTCGTATCAACCGACAATCAGACTACGCAACTCCGCCGTTCTGGAATCCAGTACGGCCATGTTTCCGCGTGTTTCCACATTCAGTCGCAGCAGCGGCTCCGTGTTGGAAGATCGCACGTTGAAGCGCCACTGCTCAAACTCGAGCGTCAGACCATCGGTCCGGTCTTCCACGATCGCTTGCGCCACATAGTGGTCATGCAGGCGCTGCACCACTGCGTTAGCATCACCCACCTTGAAGTTGATCTCGCCGCTACATGGATAGGCTGCGATGCGTCGCTCCACCATCTGTGCCAGCGGCACGCCCGTGCTGCTGATGCGCTCGGCGATCAACAACCAAGGGATCATGCCGGAATCGCAATATGCGAAGTCCCGGAAGTAATGGTGGGCGCTCATCTCGCCGCCGTAGGCGGCATCCTCCAATCGCATGCGTTCCTTGATAAAGGCATGACCTGTTTTGCTGAGAACTGGCACCCCGCCCGCAGCCGTGACCATGTCCATGGTGTTCCAGGTCAATCGCGGATCGTGCACGATCTTCCCGCCCGGCGACTTCTCCAACAGCTGAGCCGCCAGCAGGCCGACCAGATAGTAGCCTTCGATGAATCGGCCTTCGGCGTCGAAGAAAAAGCAGCGGTCGAAATCGCCATCCCAGGCGATACCAAAATCCGCACCGTGCGCGCGAACCGCCTCGGCCGTGGCGGCACGATTTTCTGGGAGTAACGGATTGGGTATCCCGTGCGGAAAACTGCCATTTGGCTCGTGGTGGATGCGGATGAACTCGAATGGAAGATGCCTATCGAGTAGGTCAATCACCAACCCGGCACCGCCGTTGCCTGCGTTGACGACGATCTTCAGTGGACGCAAGATCTCACGATCGACGTAACCCAGTAGATGCTCGACATAGGCCGACTTGTCGGCATCCACAAGCACAACCCCCTTTCTTTGCGCAGGTGAGAACTTGCCTGACTCGGCCAACGTCTCGATATCACGCAGCCCCGTATCGCCACTGACCGGTCGTGAACCTTCGCGCACCAGCTTCATGCCGTTGTAGTCCATTGGATTATGGCTGGCCGTTACCATGATGCCTCCGCCAACACCACGATTCGCAGTTTGGAAATAGACCTCCTCGGTACCGCACAGCCCGATATCAATCACCGAAACGCCAGCGTCCGTCAGGCCACGTGTAACCGCAGCAGCAAGCATGGGACTGTCCAACCTGACATCGCGTCCAACAACAACTTCATCAGGCCGCAAACGTTCGGCGAATGCACGTCCAATGCGGTACGCAACATCTTCGTTCAATTCGTCCGGGACTCGTCCGCGAATGTCGTATGCCTTGAAACACTTCATGATCAGATGGTTTCCCTGATTCCGGTAGTAAGTGGTGTTGCAAGCGAAATCCTGCGCCGGCAATGCCGCATCATCGCCCAACCGTGCCTGCATAAAGCCAAGCAAGCGTCTGCGGCAGCGTGTGCTGCGCATGCCATCCCGCAAGTGCCCCGAGCATGGCGGGCGATCCGACGAGCCGTGCCACCTCATTGCTTCTTACAAAGGCTGGATTGACACGTACCTCGATCGGATACCCGGCTATGTCGGCCATCATGTCGAGCACATCGCCTAGCGAGTGCCCAACGCCAGAACAAATATTCAGGGTTTCACCCACCGGGGACGCCTGCACAATCGCCGCGTACGCCCTCGCCACGTCCCGGACATCGCCAAAGTCGCGTGCTACTCGGGTGTTCCCAAGCTCGATCACCTTCTCGCCGCGCCGGAAATGGCTGACGATCTTGGGAATGAGAAACTGTTCCGACTGACCCACGCCGGTGTAGTTAAACGGCCGGGTGATCACGATGCGCAGCCGATCCATCCACAGTCTGGCTATGTACTCCATGGACAGCTTGCTCACTGCGTAGTCGTTCGCCGGCGCCGGCGGGGTGTCCTCGGTGATCGGCTCGACCTCGGCGTTGCCGTAGACGTTGGCGCTGCTGGCGAGCACCACAATCCTTGGCTTCTGTACAAGCTGTGCCAATGCATCGAGCAGGTTGCGGGTGCCGACGATGTTGACGCGGTAGATCTCGTCCACATCACCGTGGGCAACGAACGAAATCGCGGCCAGATGCAGCACCACCTCGGGCTGAATCGCGGCCACCGCCGCAAGCACCGTCTCGCGATCAAGCAGGTTGACTGTGATCGAGCCTGTGTCGTCAGGCTCCTGGCGGTCACTCAGGCCGACGACTTCGTAACCGGCCGCCTCAAGTTCGGCGCCGACATACCTGCCGGTGAACCCGTTGCGACCGGTCAGAAGTGCGCGTGGACGGCCCACCTCAGAACGACGCCCCACGTTCGTTGCGTGCAATGTCGGCCGTGACCATCATGCGACAGAGCTCCTCCAGCGTGGTCTTCGCTTCCCAGCCGAGCTTTTCACGTGCCTTGGAGGCATCGCCGATAAGCAGCTCCACTTCCGCCGGACGGTAGAAGCGTGGATTGATGCTGACTCGCAGCTTGCCGGTGGCGGCGTCGACACCCCGCTCGGCCTCGCCCTCGCCCTGCCACGCGATATCAACGCCAGCCGCTTTAAATGCCATGCTGACGAAGTCGCGCACGGTCTCTGTACGGTTAGTCGCCAGCACGTAGGTGTCCGGCTCGTCGGCCTGCAGCATGCGCCACATGCCCTCGACATACTCCTTGGCAAAACCCCAGTCGCGCTTGGCGTCCAGGTTGCCAAGCTCCAGCACCTCAAGCTTGCCCAGCGTGATCTTGGCCACCGCATCGGTGACTTTGCGCGTTACAAACTCGCGACCGCGCAGCGGCGACTCGTGGTTGAACAGGATGCCGCTGCTGGCAAAAATATCGTAGGACTCGCGGTAGTTGACCGTCATCCAGTGCGCATAGAGCTTGGCGACACCGTAGGGACTGCGGGGATAGAACGGCGTCTCCTCGCTCTGCGGCACAGCCTGCACCTTGCCAAACATCTCCGAGGTCGACGCCTGATAGAAACGAATGTGGCGATTGATCGTGCGGATAGCCTCCAGCATATGCACGGCGCCGATGCCGGTAATGTGGCCGGTAGTAATGGGCTGGTCGAACGACACGCCGACAAAGCTCTGGGCAGCGAGATTGTAGACTTCACTGACTTCCGTCATTTCGAGCAGGCGGATGCTGGACCCCAGATCGGTAAGGTCATATTCGGCCAGCGTCAAATCGGGATGCTGATCGATACCGAGCTCCTCGATACGCCAAAAGTTGACCGAGCTGGTGCGGCGATAGGTACCGTAGACTCGGTACCCCTTGGCCAGCAGCAACTGCGCGAGATAGGCACCATCCTGCCCCGTGATTCCTGTGATAAGAGCTGTTTTCATTCAATTATTTCCAAAGTAATCATCGCCAAGGTGTGGCTTCACTGAAATTTGTAGATGCTGTAACCGCCGATCGTGGCATCCGCCTTGGCGGGAACAATGGCGCGCACCTCCAGATCTTCCGCTCCATTGGGAGCTTCGAAATCCAGTGTAGCCAGAACACCTTTCGCTTGATCTTCCGGCTTGACAATTGATGTCGTGACGAGGGTTGTTGCACCTTTGTCATGCACCACATCGAGCGTCACGGGTGCCGTTGATGTAGGAGCAACGTACTGACCACGAATAACGACCTGGTATTTGCCGGGCTGAATCTTGATATATGGGCCATACATGAGTACCCCGCTGCGCTGGTCGCTTGTCAGACCACGGGTAGGATTCTTGATGCCGACGAGCGTGCCCACTCGACTGTCGGAAACGCTGATGTTGGCGACCTCCGTCATCGCGGTGGGGTTATTGCCTGCGGTAGCGTTCGCGCCGCTTTCGCTACCGCCGCACGCCGACAAGGCAGCCAGCAAGAAGAATGGTGCCACTGTGGCCAAGCGCTTGACGAATGAAGTCATAATTTGATTATCCTGTACTGTTTGTGGATAACTGGCTGAAAGGTCTTGACCGTATTGCCCGTCATCGTCGGTGTAGGTGAAAGCAGTATCCGCGATCAGAAACTCGTTCGGGTGTTCCGAGGTAAGAAAAGGCTTAACCAAAGTGGACGGGAGTTGCGTGACGAAGCCAGAAGGTACTGGTATCCCGCACCCAAGCTCAACTCATACTTTCCAGGCTTGGCATTGGAAGTAGGGCGATCGAGACATCAGTGACCTGTATCTCGAGCGCCTTGAAATGCAATCGTGCCTCGGCATCCGCCCATAGACGCACCTCCATATCCTGAACATCTCGGTCAAGGAACAGCTCTCGCTCGGCAATAACCCCAAGTGATATCTCGTCCTCGAGGGTGGATACCGCTATTAGCTCTCTCTCGCCGCGCTCAGCAACCACATCGAAGTTCGCGCGCGAACGATTTTCCACGCTACCCAATAAACGCAAGGTGTACTTGCCTGCTGGCAACGCCAAATAGGGTCCAAATACCAAATACCCATTCAGGGACGTAGTCGACAATAGGCCATCGTCGAGTGACCCTACTTGGGAGTGCAACTGCGTATGGCCTGCTGGAAACAGGAGACGCTTGCCGGGCTGCCAGCTGAGAACCTCGGACTCACCTTCGATGGCTCTCCGCAAATGGTTGGTGCTCTGGGCCCAGGAAAGAACCTCGATCACCTGAGGATCGGGGCATCGGCCCTGACGCAGTCGCTCCAAGGCATCGCGCAATGCATCGGCGAGCAAGTCTGCGGAATCGGCGACAAAATATATTGCGCCAGCCCCGGCTACCTCCCGAAATACGGGTATGTCTCTCGCCAGCACCGGCAGATTGTGCCGTGCAGCCTCCACCAACGGCAAACCAAAGCCCTCCCCCAACGATGCAGCCAGCAACATGGATACACTTCGATAGACAGCTTCGAGTGCCTCATCGCTGATCCCTTCGAACCAGAACAGGCGACGCCCAAGCTCGACGTGCGAACTCAAGCGGTTGGCCAGCTCATCCACTCGCCAACCTCGCTTTCCGACTACAACCAAGACGACATCGAGACCTTCAGCCCAAAGCTGTTCGAACGCATCCAGTGCCTGCGCGTGGCCCTTGCGCGGCTCCACCGTACCCACCATAAGCCACGACGGACGACCGGCCAGAGAGGCGATCTCACCACGGGTCCCTTCATCAAAGCCCCGCGTCGGGGCACTTGATTCGATATCCGCTCCCAGATGGAAATAGTCGATGCGCAATGAATCGCTGCGTCCGGGCTGATTGATGTCGAGCCATTCACCGTATTCGACCGCCACCGCCCTGGAAATGGCAATCACGCTGTCCGATAGCTCGCCAATGGCGGCATACCAACGTTGCAGGTGAGCTGCCAAATCGGATGGAAACCATTGCGGCTGCAACGCAGGCAGCAGATCGTAGAGCACGAAGTGCACTCGCACCCCGGCCTTGCGCATCTCTTGGAAATAGCCGGCCATGGCTGGGACGATATGCGCCGCCAGGTCGAGACCGAGAAAGATGTCGCCTGCGCCTGCCTCGATCGGCTCGTCGGGGAATGGCGCGTGCGGAATCCCGAGGAAAGCACATGTGAAGCGGCGGGCGTAGCGATAGCTGCCTGATCCGTCCGCGTAAACCGGCTCGATCCGGTAGCCCGCAGGCGGATTGGCCAGCAGTTCACCGAGAACACTGCGGACCACGCGCTGGATACCGCTCTTCGCGTCCGTGATCGCCAGCTCCGATATATCCACGAGCAGTTGCTTCTGGATGGATCCAAGCGGCCGGTATTGCGCCAGGGTTGCGGCCATCTCACACAACTGCGACTCGCTCAGCGCCAGGTCGGTTGTTGCATCGGCAACGTCCCTGACCAAGCGTGCCAAGCTCGTGTGAGGCCCAGTCTGGTGAAAGTGCTCAATGGCATCCTGATACAGCTCGGCGACATGCTCCGGGGAGAGCTCCGTGGCCACGTGCTGGATTCCAGATCGACTTAGCTCTTCGCGCAGGAATGAATCATGGTGCAACGCCTCAAGAGCAGCCGAAAGCTCGGCATCGGTGAAGTCGTCAGCGATCTTGAGCACCACGCTATCGGGCAACTCGGCCGCCGAGCCATGTGCGTTGATGACCACTGGCACCCCATAGGCGAGGCAGTCCAGTACGGCACGCGACGTCTCACCACGGGTATCGGTACGCAGTTGCACCGCTACATCGATGGCTTGCAGATAGTGCTGATAGTCGGCGCTGGCGACAAATCCGGTGATGCGAATCGTCGAGGTGCCAACCCCGGCAGCGGCAATCCGCCTCTTGAGCGTTTCGGCGTACTCCGGATCATGCGCTTCGCCGACCAGCAGCAGCACACCATCCTCCCGGCCAGCCAGCCCGGACGAAGCCCAGGCGTCGATCAACCGGTGCACCTGCTTGTAAGGGTTGATGATGCCGAACGTTGCAATGACGAAAGCGTCGTCGGCTATCCCCAAGTGCCTTCGTGATCCGGCCCGGTCAATCGTGCTTCTCACCGATTGCCGCAGCTGGGGAACGTGGCGTATGTGCTTCGAGGCTGACCCGCCGTACCAGGTCGAAACCAGGGCCTCACAGAACTCGGAGTGCACGATAACGCCGTTGGCGGCGGCAATGACGCTACCACTGCAGGGATATCTGGAAACGACCGCTTCCGAATCACCGGATCGATAGCGCTCAACCAGTGCCTGGTAACCATGCGACTGGAACAACGCCTGATCCCATGGCGAAGGTATCTCGTCGCCAACCTCGAGATGTCGAAGGATATGCCCCAGATAAAAATCATGAAGGACGATGACACCCGGAATGTCACGAGCCAGCTTGAACATATGCCCATGAAATGGCGAATTGCCGAACTGATACAGCACCCGCTGATAACGTCCCGCGTTGGCGGCAAACCAATCCACACTGCGCTTGGGAAAGCGCGAAGCCACGGCACCGCCGTCAATGGCTGGCTGATCGGTAATCAGCTCGATCTCGTAATACGTCGCCAAGGCAGGCAGCAACTCCGCGCTGTAATCGGCGATACCGCTGCGCTCCGGCGGCAAAGGCGAAACAAAGGCCAATCGCGGCCTGGCCTTCTCGATCGATACCGCCGTGCGACGAACACGGCGCGACTCGAATACTTCCTCCATCGCACCGAGCGCGCGCCGTGCACTCTCCTGCCACGAGAAAAGACTCGCCCGCTGCGGGCCGTGCGCAGCCAGATCAAGACGAAAGGCCTCGTCGGTCAATGCTTGATACATGGCGGCGGCCATGCCGCTGTCACTGCGCGGGTCGAACAACGCATCCTCGCGCCCGATTACCTCTGGAAGGCTGGAACTGTTGGCCGCGATAACTGGTGCACCACAGGCCATGGCTTCCAGTGCCGGCAGACCGAAACCTTCATGCCATGAAGGAAACACGAAAAGCCTGCAAAGATTGCACAGGGCAACCAGCTCGTGATCCGTGACGAATCCCGTCATGACCAATTGATCGGTGCGCAGGCCGAGACCGCGGGCGAGCAACTCCAGCCGCGCGCGCTCCTGCGCCTGCACAGAGCAGACTATCGCCAGCTGATGTTGCTTGCGAACGGCCGGTGGCAGCAAGGCAAACGCTCGAATCAAGCCATCGATATTCTTGCGGTGGTCGATGCCACCTGTATACATGACGAAAGGGCCATGCAGGCCAAACTTCGAGCGCAGGGCCAGCTCTTCATCCACTGACAACTGCAGCGGTCGAAACATCGGATCGGCCGCCGAGGAGATATTGACCACATTGGCTGCCGGAAGCTGCAGGTAATCGATTGCCTCGCGCCGCGAACTCTCGGAGATCGCCAACAAGAGGCGCGCCCGATGCAACGAGGCCAGCTTGTCCTGGTACCAGTCGCGCACGACCGGGTTAGCCAGGTAGATATCCTTATAAATAAGAGGAATGAGGTCATACAGTGTGACCGCAGACGCGGACGCACCGCCGACACTGGTTACTGCATCATCCCCAAGACCCTCGAACAGGCTGCTTAAATGCAGTATGTCGGGCTGCAATTTGCGCATGAAGTCCTCTCGCAGAACCTCAGCCAGACGACGGCGCCCGGTATTTGCGGGATCACATGCTTCTACAGCCCCGATCGCGTTCCAGACCCGGATTCGCTCCGGAGGCACGAGATCTGCGAATTCCTTGCGAACCGCTTCGACGGATTCAGGAAACGCACCATTGAGTGCAAGCCAGCATTCATGCCCCCCCGCCTGTCGCAGCATGGCAGCCGCGAGCGCCGCCGAGTAGCGTCCAATTCCACGAAAGCGGCTGCCGGACGTTTGGCAAGCCTGTAAATCCAATACAAGACGCATGAATGTTTTCCAATCCTTTTCAGGGATCCTTCCTGGACCCATCATGCCCTGAACGAAATTCCTTCAACAGCACCAACGCTTCCTGCGCCGAGCGTGAGAGCATCTCCTGTCCACCATTGGACTCCGCCGTTGCGGACCCAATTGCCGATCGGGGAACTGAGGAAGGCGTCGGCTGGCCCCAGCCCAGCCTAACCAATCTATTCTTGATTTGTGGGCTTCGCCCGACAATATGTCGCCCAATCAAACGCATACCGGGCACACGGGCCATTGTGCGCACCGCTATTCTAACAATTTTAACCATCGCAAAACGACTAGCTTGCGCACCCTGGCGATAGCCACGACGAAGCCGACGCAACGGCGCTGTCATGCGCCATGATCGGGTCGCCTGGACCTCGATCAGGAGCGACTGCAGAGTTTTGCCATGTTCCTGGCTGCGGGTCAGTTCAGCGCGTAGGCGCAACAATTCATCGGTAGCATGAGCATGGCTAGCCTGCAGCTCATGCAACTTTGCCTGCAGTTGCTCGCAAGCGGCAACCTTCTCGCCGATCACAGCCTGCGCGTTCTGAAGATCGCGGAAAAATTCGCTGTGGGTGGAATGCGAATTCGCGACTGAGTCAATGAGCTCGGCAACATGCTCGTTGAGGTCCAACCGTTCTGCCTGCAAGGCCTTCAGTTGCTCATTGAAGCTGCTTCGCTCAAGTTCGACCGAGCCAAGTTGCTTACGCAGCAGATCAACACTCTCCTGTGCCGAACGATATTGCCGTCCCAGAATGCGCCGAACCGTGCGTTCCCTATCCAACCGCTCACTCAATTCACTGATGCGTTCGTGTGCATCACTCATCATTTTCCGCGAAATTTCCTCGCAGCGCTCGCTCTCGGCCCGCCATTGCTCTCGTTCGACCTGCGCGCGCTCCGCACTTCGCGCTTCACGCTCGGCGGCCTCGCTCACCAACCGTCGATGCTCAACCAGGGCCGCTTCCCGTCGCTCGTTCTCACTGTTGAGGAATTCGGCACCGATTCGCAAATGTTCGCATTCCGATTCGAGCTGTGCCAAGCGCTGAGCGTCCCGCAACGCCGACAAATCGCCCTCCGCCACCTGCAGGTGAGCGCGCGCCGCGGCCTCGGAGGCGCGCACAAAATAATCAAAAACGTTTGGTGGATGCGAAAACGCTGGATCCAGTTCGCTGCGCTCATCAGCCACGTAGAAGCGGTTCAACCCATCCTCATAGACGAAATGATAGCCGCGCCCTGTTAGCAGCGGCTCCCATTCCGCGTACGCAGGCTTCTGACTGTTCGGCTCGGTAGCCTCAATCAGGATAATCCACGGCCGTATCCGATCGAGCGAAAGGCCGCGCAACGCTGCGGTCTCACCTCCCTCGCAGTCAATCTTGAGGAAGTGAACTTCTCCGGACCGATGCGTATCGCAAATCTCGTCCAGAGTCACGCATTCAACATCCGACTCTCGAATCTGGTGTCCAGCCTGCGTATGTCGTGCCGCAAATTCAGGGTCGGTCGTTGACAGTCCGCTTGCCTCCACCTCGAACAGATGCAGCTGGCCTGGACTGTCAGATACCGCGATCTGCAGATTGATGTCGTGCGGACGATCGGCAACCAACCGATGGAACCAGTGCGTGACCGGTTCGATGTTGATCCCCCGCCAACCTAATTCGTAGAAAGCTTTGGTGACCGAGTCATCAACTGGATCCTGGGCACCAACATCAATATAGAAACCGTGCTCAATTCCGCGCAGTGCACGGATGAGCATTACATCCTCATAGTTCTGCGCGTAAGAGGTAAAACTCATACAGTGCGAACCTCGATACTAGGCGGGACCCAAGCCGAACCCACAAACACCGGTCGCGAAAGGTTAGATACAGTGAATACCAGCGCCAGATCCCTCCATTCGTAGTTATTGACGAGATGGGTATCAGTGCTGACCAACGCCGTCGAAACGGAATAGCTTCCCTGCCCGAAATTCATCGGAAAGCTGATGCGAAATTCCACGCGCTGGCCGGCCCGCACGTCCTCCAGCACCTGTTCCGTATGGTGTGTATTGGTACCAAAAACCGACTGGCCCAACCGATCCTTGATCATGTAACCGAGCACCAACCGCGGGATATCTTCCCGCGCAATCACCCGGATAAGCAGCGTCACATCCTGACCAACATCGACAAACTCCACGGGTTCGCGAGCCGCATTGAGGAGCATGATGGTCTCAACCACGGCCTCGCCACTACCTGAAATGGTCTGAGCGCGGCCACTTGCGTGATTTGAAATTGTGATCGTGCTGTTCTCTCGCTCCGCAATCAATGCATTGTAGAGATCCATGACCTCCGCAGGATCGCCGTCCTTAATCAGCGCACCGTTTTCCAGAAGTAGCGCGCGGTCGCACAGGTTCTGGACTGCGCCCGCATCGTGCGAAACGATAAGCAGACTGGTTCCTTGTTCGCGAAATTCACGTATCCGATTGAAACACTTGTGCTGAAAATAAGAATCTCCCACGGAAAGCGCCTCGTCGACGATAAGAATGTCCGGACGGAACGCCGTTGCCACGGCAAACGCGACACGCATTTGCATACCGCTCGAATAGGTACGTACTGGTTCGTCGAAATATTCACCGATCTCTGCAAATGCCTCGATGGCAGCCATGGCACCTGATATGTCTTCATGGGAAAAGCCCATCAATCCCGCCGTATGACGGACGTTCGCCCGACCGGTCAGATCGGGGCTGAAACCCATGCCAAGTTCAAGGATGGCCGCAATGCGGCCGTGCACGCCAATGGTTCCCTCGGTTCCTCTGAGCGTGCCCGTGATCAACTTGAGCAGTGTGCTCTTGCCGGCGCCATTCTGACCGACGATACCAATCGATTCGCCATGGGCGACATTGAATGAAACGCCACGCAAGACCCAAGTTTCTGCTTTTGCCCGCGCATGGAAACCAAACCACGAGGCGAATCGACGCCATTCCGACCCATAATCGCGAAAGGCTTTGCCAATGCCACTCACAGCAAGCAATGATTCACTCACAGCACGTCCACCATTTCCGGCGCGGCGCGCCTGAACAAGATCAATGAAAAAAGCAGCAGTACGGTCGCAGCTACAGCGATAACCGTCAGCCCTTCAATCGGGGGAGCACGTCCGTACAGGATGACATCCTGAAACGCCACCGCCATATGCATCATCGGGTTGAATTCCAATAGGGAACGCAATCGGTCCGGAATGATACTCGGCATGTAGACTATCGGGGTCAGCCAGAACACCAGCTGCAGCACCACCGTCATCACCTGGGCCACATCCCGGACGAATACGTTAAGGACGCCAAGGATCAGACCGAGGCCGAGGCCGAATGCTAGGTTGATGCCGATCAGCAACGGCAGCCACAGCATCGCAAGGGTCGGTGGATGGCCGATCAACAGGAACACGCCTATCGCAGTCGCCAGCAGGAGCAGATTGTTCACCAGCGAGGAACCACCGATGATGATCGGCAAGCAGGCTCGCGGAAATGCCATTTTCTTCATCAGGTTACCGTTGTCAACGAACACGGTCAGCGATCGCGTGACCACCTCGGCGAACAGCGACCAGGCGATCATGCCGGCCATCAGGTAGATCACATACGCATAACGGTTATCGATGCCAGGCAGCTTCGCCGCCATAATCCGCGACAGCACCAGCGCGTAGATTGCGACCTGCGCAAGCGGTTGCAGCACCATCCAGAGGCCGCCCAGCTTGCTGCGTGCAAAACGCGAACGCAGGTCATTTTTGATCGATGAGACGATAAAATGACGATATCGCCATATCGCTGCCAGAATTTCTCTCATGAAACGCGTGCCTTATTTTAGGTTGGTTGCTGGGGCAATGTTGACGGAGTGAGACACATTTACCTTGGATGACAACGCGCACAGGCGTTGAATAATACGCTGCGCTGCAGTATTCGGCGAAAGCATGTCACGAATGTCCGACGCGGCCTGACTGCCGATCTTTGTAGCAAGTGCCCGATCCTGCACCAGGCGTTGCATGTACATCGCCGCGTGGTCAATGTCAGGCTCAGCCCAAGACTGACCTTCATGATGCAGGTATTCGCCTTCGCCTACCGGCACCAGCTCGTAGTTGACCAGGCAACTATTGGCGGGCGTCATGAATTCCATATTCCCGGACCAAGCGGTGGCGATCACCGGCTTGCCCAGACGCATGCACTCGGCAAGCCCCAACCCGAAACCTTCCGCGCGATGTAACGACACATAGGCATCTGTACAGCGCTGCAATGCATGCACATCACTACGATCGATCACTTCGTCGCGGATCAGAATTCGCTGGTCAGCCGCTGCTGCATTGAGCAACTCGCGCAGCTTGTGGGGGTGGCGATGGCCGTTGCTCGACTTGATCAACAACTGGACATTCGCCCCGTCATTTGCAAACGCGCGTCGGAATGCTTCAATGACTGCCAGGGGATTTTTTCGAGGCAGGAATGAATTGAAATCAAAACTGTTGAGGAAGATGAAGGCACGAGCGTCGAGACCAAAGTCGGAACGTTCCAAACCATTGTCATTAATTTCGCCGACAGGTAGCGGCACGTGCAAGATAGGCTTGTTCGTAACAGAACTGATCACTTTTCCGATGAACGTTGATGAGACCATGATCTCGTCGACCACTTGCAAGGCAGGTAACCACTCTTCAGGGAATTTCTCCAGCTCCCAGAACCAGCAGGCAATCGTATGGTGGCCGGCAAGGCGTTCATGCCCGATGCTCGCAATGGCATTTTCGAGGTAATCCGGATTGACGAAAATCAGATTGACACCATACGGCGTGTCGGTGCCGATATGCTCATCCAGACTGGAGTCATCCATGCCATGCGGAATATCCAAGTCTATGTTGTGCACAGCTACAGGGTAACCCTCAGCCAGCAAGGCACGTATGTAGAGGCGCGCACTCTCACCAAGGCCGGACTGTCCACGTGCATAGGCAAATACATTGATGCCGGCCATTGGCCCAAACTTGCCGTCGCGCACCGCCTCTCCAGTCGTGGAACCTGGTGACCGCGTGCGACGTTCCCAGTTTGGTGTGCGCCGAAACTTGATTTGCCTACTTGCACGTGAAGCAAGCGCTTCGGATAACTTATTACGCCAAGGCTGCGGAAAATGGCGATAGATTTCCTTCAACCACACCTGTTGACGAATCCACGCCGACAGGTTGAGGAGCATGAGTCCAACGCTACCCCCGGGTTTGCGCGCGATACTCACCGCAGGTCTCCGATTGACATATCCGCTTCGGCCGCGATACCTGTCATGGATGATTGCCAAGCGCGTATGCGAGCTCAGCGCGAAGATCGGCAATATCTTCCACGCCTACGGAAAGCCGTACCAACCCATCACTGATACCCAGCCGTTTGCGATTGGCCGCCGGCACCGAGGCATGGGTCATGATCGCCGGATGCTCGATCAGGCTCTCGACGCCGCCGAGCGATTCGGCCAGCGCAAAGAGCTTGCAACGCTCCAGCATGCGCTTGGCCTTTTTCAGCCCGCCCTTGATCTCGATGCTGATGATGCCGCCGTAGCCATCCATCTGCCGTTTGGCCAGCGCATGCTGCGGGTGGCTCTTGAGGCCGGGGTAGATCACCCGCTCGACCGCCGGGTGCTTTTCCAGCCACTTGGCCAGCTCCAGCGCACTTTCGCAATGCGCCTTCATGCGCAGGTGCAGGGTCTTCAGTCCACGCATCGCAAGGAAGGAATCGAACGGACCGGCAACGGCTCCGACCGAGTTCTGTAGAAAGCCCATCTGCTCGGCCAGCTCTTTGCTGCCGGCGACGACGATACCGCCGACCATGTCGGAATGGCCGTTGAGGTACTTGGTGGCCGAGTGCAGCACCAAGTCCGCACCGAATTCCAGTGGGCGCTGGATCATCGGCGAGCAGAAGGTACTGTCGACCACGAGGATCAAGCCATGCTTCTTGGCAAACGCAGCGACCTTGGTCAGATCAACCAACTTGAGCATCGGATTGGTGGGCGTTTCGGCCCAGATCATCTTGGAATTGGGTTTGAGCGAAGCCTTCAGGGCGCCGCCATCGTTCAGGTCCACGAAGCTGAAGTCCAGTCCCGCCGAGCGCCGACGCACTTTCTCGAACAGGCGATAGGTGCCGCCGTACAGATCGTCCATGGCGATCACATGGCTGCCCGAATCGAGCAGATCCAGCACCGTTGCCGCCGCCGCCAGACCAGAAGCAAAGGCGAAGCCCGCTACGCCACCTTCCAGATCCGCCACGCAGCGCTCGTAGGCCATGCGCGTAGGATTTTGCGTGCGCGAGTACTCGTAGCCCTTGTGCTTGCCCGGACTCTCCTGCACATAGGTCGATGTGGCATAGATCGGCGTCATGATGGCGCCAGTGCTGGGATCCGGATGCTGCCCCGCGTGAATGGCACGCGTGCCCAGACCATGCAGGTGGTTCTTGGTCGACTTCTTCATGCTGTTGAAGTATCCGAAAGCAGCTCTAGTTGAGCCTGAAGGTGCGTCATCTTACCCGCTCACCTTAAAGCGCCAAAGCGCCTCCGTTCCAAGTATTCATACTCCGCCACTGGAACGTTGTAGCCGCCGTGCGGCAGATGACCACGACCAGCGGGCCATTCCGCAATGACTTGGCCGCAATGGACCCCGGATACGGCCCTGTCTGAGCCCAGGATCCAACACCTGTGGCGCACACCACAAACCGCAAGGAGGAATCTGCCGCTGAACGTCGTCGATAGAGATGGGTTTACGCCACGACACTAGACTGGCCCGGTATGACAAAATGCGGCAGATTCATAAGGAGCAATACATGAAGACACTATTGGTGACCGGCGGAGCCGGATTTATCGGCGCCAATTTCGTATTGCAAGCGATTGCAAACGGAATTCACGTGGTCAACCTTGACAAGTTGACCTACGCTGGCAACCCCGACACGCTGGCTTCGCTGCGGCACAACGAACGTCATGTCTTCGTCCACGGTGATATCGGTGATAGCGAGCTTGTCACGCGCCTGCTGGCCAAACACCGGCCGCATGCCATCGTCAATTTCGCTGCCGAATCGCATGTTGATCGCTCGATCGATGGTCCTGCAGAGTTCGTGCAGACCAATGTGGTGGGCACGCTTGCCTTGCTGGAGGCTGCGCGCGACTACTGGCGCGGCCTTGAAGGTGCCACCCGTGACGATTTCCGGTTTCTGCATGTGTCGACCGACGAGGTCTACGGCTCGCTGGGAGACGAAGGCAAGTTCACCGAGCAGACGCCGTACGCGCCCAATTCCCCCTACTCGGCTTCCAAGGCGGCTTCCGATCACCTGGTGCGCGCCTTTCACCATACCTACGGCCTGCCGGTACTGACCACCAATTGCTCGAACAACTACGGCCCATACCAGTTCCCCGAAAAGCTCATTCCGCTGGTGATCCAGAAGGCGCTGGCCGGCGAACCGCTACCGGTCTATGGCGATGGCCTCAATATCCGCGACTGGCTCTTCGTCGGCGACCATTGCAGCGCGATCCGTCGGGTGCTGGAAGCTGGCCGCGTCGGTGAAACCTACAACGTCGGCGGCAATGCCGAGCGCGAGAACATCACGGTGGTCAAGGCCATCTGCGCCCTGCTGGACGCACGCCGACCGCTTGCGGATGGTCGAGCACGCGAGTCGCTCATTACCTATGTAAAGGATCGCCCCGGTCACGATCGCCGCTATGCGATCGACTCCGGCAAGTTGCAAGGCGAACTGGGTTGGCGGCCATCGCAGACCTTCGAGACCGGTATCGCGCAGACCGTCGACTGGTATCTCGAGCACCAGCCCTGGGTGCAGCGCGTGCTCGATGGCAGCTACCGCATGGAGCGCCTGGGCTCATGAGCAATCAAGCCGACGTGAAGCACAAGGGCATCATTCTCGCCGGTGGCTCGGGCACGCGGCTGTACCCGATCACCCAGGCGGTGAGCAAGCAGCTGCTGCCGGTGTACGACAAGCCGATGATCTACTACCCGCTGGCCACGCTGATGCTGGCCGGCATTCGCGGAGTGCTGATCATCAACACGCCGCACGAGCAGGCACTGTTCCAGCGCCTGCTTGGTGATGGCTCGCAGTGGGGCATGGACATCCAGTACGCCGCGCAGCCTTCACCCGACGGCTTGGCGCAGGCGTTCCTGATCGGGCGTGAGTTCGTTGGCAACCGGCCCAGTTGCCTGGTACTGGGCGACAATATTTTCTACGGCCATGGTTTGAGCACAAGCCTGAGAAACGCAACCGCACGCGAGCAGGGCGCCACCGTATTCGGGTACCGGGTGCGCGACCCGCAGCGCTACGGCGTGGCCGAATTCAACACCGAGGGCCGCGTGATCGGGCTGGAAGAGAAGCCGGCCAAGCCCAAATCCAATTATGCGGTTACCGGCCTGTATTTCTATGACCAGCGCGTCTGTGACTATGCGGCCGAACTCAAGCCCTCGCCGCGCGGCGAGCTGGAGATCACCGATCTCAACCGCTGCTATCTGGATGACGGTTCACTGCACCTGGAGCAGCTGGGCCGCGGTTTCGCCTGGCTCGATACCGGCACCCACGAGTCGCTGATGGAGGCAGGCAACTTCATCGAAACGATCGAGAACCGGCAGGGCCTGAAAGTATGCTGCCCCGAAGAAATTGCCTATCTACAAGGCTGGATCGACGATGAGCAGCTGCTGCGCCTCGCAGGGCCGCTGGCCAAGACCGGCTACGGACAGTATCTGCAGAATCTGGTTCACTTGGGGTATGCCCAATGAAGGTTATTGAAACATGCCTGCCTGGCACCTTGATCATTGAACCCCAGGTGTTTGGCGATGCCCGCGGCTTCTTCTACGAGAGCTACAACAAGGACAAATGGACTGCAGCCGGCATCCATGCCGAGTTCGTCCAGAGCAATGTCTCGCGTTCGGCACAAGGCGTACTTCGCGGCCTGCACTACCAGTGGCCAAACCCACAGAGCAAGCTGGTCAGCGTGCTCGAGGGCGAGGTCTACGATGTGGCCGTGGATATCCGATCTGGTTCGCCCACCTTCGGCCAGTCCGCCTGCGTGATGCTTACCGCCGAGAACCATCGCCATTTCTGGATACCCGAGGGGTTTGCCCACGGATTCTGCGTGCTGTCCGAGTTCGCCACATTTACCTATCAGTGCACCGCGCTGTACGACGCCAAGGCCGATGCCGGCATCCGCTGGAATGACGCCGCACTGGGTATCGACTGGCCGGTGAGCGATCCGCTGCTTTCAGAAAAGGACCGCAAGACTCCACTGCTGCAGGATGTTCCACTCGATAGATTGCCAGTGTTTCAGGCATGAAGATCCTGTTGCTCGGCGCCAACGGTCAGCTCGGCCGCACCTTTGTGGAGCACGGGGGCCTGGCCGTCCGGGGTGATCTGGCATTGGCAACCCGCGACGGCTCCCTCGGCGGAACCGAGCATGGCTGCGAGGCGGCGGACCTGGCCGAGCCCGCGACACTCACTGCACTGCTCGATCGCGTAATACCCGACGTCATTATCAATACCGCCGCCTATACCGCCGTCGACCGTGCCGAACAGGAAGGATCGCTGGCGACCCGCGCCAATGGCGAGGCGGTCGGCGTACTCGGTCGGTGGGCCAAAGTACATGGTGCGCTGGTAGTCCACTATTCGACCGACTACGTGTTTGATGGCAGCCAGTCACGACCCTATGCTGTTGATGCGCCCACCGGCCCGCTGGGTGCCTACGGCCGCAGCAAGCTTGCCGGCGAAAGCGCCCTGCACGACAGTGGCGCGGATCACCTGATCTTCCGTACCGCCTGGGTCTATGCCGCGCATGGCAAGAACTTTCTGCGCACGATGCTGCGGGTTGGCGCAGAGCGCGACGAGCTGCGAGTGGTCGCTGACCAGCACGGCTCTCCAACCGACACGATGCTGATCGTTCGCGGCAGTCTGGCTGCGCTCGATCGCTGGGAACAGGCCGACTCAATGCAACGCGCCAAATTGATCGGAATTCATCATCTGGTCTCGACCGGTGCCACCACCTGGCACGGCTTCGCCAGTGCGATATTTGAGGATGCCGCCAAGCTGGGGCTGATTCACCAGCTGCCGCGCGTCATACCCATCAGCAGCCTTGAGTACCCGACACTGGCCACCCGTCCAGCGTGGTCGTTGCTGGACAATACGGAATTTGAGACGACCTTCGACTTTCCCTTGCCCGATTGGCGCAAAGGCTTGATTGAAGTCATCGACCGACTAGTTGAGAAGCAAGAAAATTCCGGGCATTGCAATCGCGCACAGGAATTCTAACGGCACCCTATTGCCACTGAATATCTGCTGGAATCAATCATCTTGGTCACGAACCAGGTCACGGCCGGAGTATCGACCGAGAGACATACCGCGCCTATTTGAGCCACAATTGAAAAATTCACTATTTAGAAAAGGACAGGTTTGATCTTATGTTGATCCCCCTCATTCTCAGCGGTGGCAGCGGCACCAGGTTATGGCCAGTCTCTCGCAAGAACCTGCCCAAACAGTTCCTCGCGCTTGCCGGAAGTGGCACATTGTTCCAACAGACGGTTGCGCGCACCCGAGATATTGCGGATGTTGCAGCACCGATCGTGGTGGCAAGCGAAGACCATCGCTTCCTGGCAGCCGATCAGTTGCTGGAGGCCGGCATCAAGGACGCCACCATCGTGCTTGAGCCGCTGGCCCGCAACACGGCGCCGGCGATTGCACTGGGCGCGTTGCAGGCACTGCAGCGTGATGTTGACGCCACGCTGCTGGTGCTACCCGCCGATCATTTGATCGGTGACACCGCCTCGTTTGTCGAGGCGGTGAAGCAGGCGCTGCCACTCGCCGCGCAGGGCTGGCTGGTGACCTTCGGCATCCGCCCCGAGCGTGCCGAGACCGGCTTCGGCTATATCCGCCGCGCCGAAGCCATCGACGGCAACGGTTATCAGGTCAGGCAGTTCGTCGAGAAGCCCGATCTGGCGACGGCGCAGTCATACGTCGCCAACGGCGACTACGACTGGAACTCGGGCATGTTCCTGTTCAAGGCATCGCGTTATCTGGAGGAACTGGCCGAGCACGCGCCGGAGATGCTCGCCGCCGTGCGCAAGGCCCACGCCAACGCCTCGGTCGACCTGGACTTCGTGCGCATCGACCGTGACGCGTTCGCCGCCGTGCCGGACGACTCGATCGACTATGCAGTGATGGAAAAAACCCGTCGCGCGGCGGTGATTCCGGTCAGTTGTGCGTGGAGCGATATTGGCTCGTGGGCGGCCCTGTGGCTGACCGGCGACAAGGACGCCAACGGCAATCTTCGCGAAGGCGATACCCTCGCCATCGACACCAGCAACTCGCTGCTGCGCTCGCACGAGCGTCACTTGCTGGCTACGGTAGGCGTCGACGACCTGATCGTGGTGACCACGCCCGATGCCACCCTGGTGGCTCACCGCGACGCTGCGCAGGATGTGAAGAAAATCGTGGAGCAGCTCAAGGCCGCTGGCCGCAGCGAGCACGCGTTGCACCGGGTGGTGCATCGCCCCTGGGGCAACTACGACTCGATCGAGGCCGGCGAGCGATTCCAGGTCAAGCGCATCCAGGTCAAGCCCGGCGCAAGCCTGAGCCTGCAGAAGCATCACCATCGAGCGGAACACTGGATCGTGGTTTCCGGCACCGCGGAAGTGACCTGCGACGACAAGGTGTTCCTGCTCAGCGAAAACCAGAGCACCTATATTCCCCTTGGCAGCACGCATCGTCTGCGCAACCCGGGCAAGCTGCCGCTGGAGCTGATCGAGGTGCAGTCAGGCAGCTACCTCGGCGAAGACGACATCGTGCGTTACGACGACGTCTACGGCCGGGCGTGATTGGGTAATGTCTGTTTGCAGGAGCGCACCCTGTCCCAAAAAGGGGACTTCCTTCGGGCGTGCGCGATGCTTTTCGTCATGCCGCGCAAAGGCTTCGCGCACTGCTGGTACCTGATGGAAGCTCCAGCCGGGGCCGCGCACTGCGCGCAGGCGTCAAGCCGGCGGCGGCTTTGCGAAGACGAAGTTACGGGCGTCGCAGGCGACCGCCTGCGACGGGACAGTCGCGGGTCGGCCGCTGCACAGCTGAGCAATCCCTTGCGCAGGGCTCAGCGGTTTCATGCTGTCTTGCTGGAGGTCGCTTTCTGAGGGGTCTGTTTTCGGGTACTGGCGTTGGCCGATTTGCGGACCACGGCGGGCTCCACTGTGACCTGCGTTCTTTTTTTCCGTGGCCGTGGATCCGTCGTCTTCTTCGTCACCCCTGCGGCCAAGCCCCTCTTCGTCACCCCTGCAGCCACGCCCTTCTTCACCGCCACTGCAGCCACGCCCTTCTTCGCCGCCCCTGCGGCTAAGCTTTTCTTGGTCGTGGTTGCCCTGGCTGGTGCTTTCGTGACGACGGCAGGCGCTTCCGACGGCTTCGTCCGGCGGGTTCCCACCTTCTTCTTGTTCGTGTCCGGCAAAACCCGTGCGCTTTCCATCTCGATACCGAACATGTCGGAAAGTTGAGTATCGTCGAGCAGCTTGCCCCTTGCCGGCGATTTCCCGGTTTTGACGGACAGTTCCGCCGCCTGAGTCACAAGCTCTTGGGGATCCACCTGGCGCAACGTGAAGAGCAGCTCAGGCTGCGTATCCAGACACACGCCAACGCCGTAGAGCACGGCGGCGACGTGCTTGCACATCGTCGCCCAGTCAGGACAAGAGCATTCAAGCTGGATCTCTTTGGGCGCGGGAAACAGGCCCGTCTTCGGCTGACAAATGCGCTCCATCACTGCCTTGGAGAGTTTGCCCTGCAACAACTCGACCAGCGAGGCAATGGAGCCGGTGCATTCCTTCGCCAGCGACCTCCAGTGGTCATCCGGCACGGCGGGCATGCCGATTTTGATTTGGTACAAGCTGGACCCCACGACCAACGCGCGTACCATGCCCGGCTCGATTTTCAGATCAATGACCGAGCCGTTGCGCACATAGGTGCGCCCACGTGGCAGACGATTCTCGAAGTCGCTGTAGGCTTCCAGGTTGTCGCACCAGGCCTTGCCCCAGAAGGTTTTGGCGATCGTGCGGCCCGCAACGACTACCGGGCGCATGTCCTGCCCGGCCTTCTTCGCCTTGGTGACCGCCTTTTCGGCCTGCGCCCGCCGCCTGGCGACCGGCACATAGGGTTTCCAGTATCCGTAACTCATGCGCTCAGTCTTCGATCGAGTGAATGTCGAGTCTGACCAGATCCAACAGATCCGCGTCGCTCATCGTGGTCAGGTTGATTTCCGCACCGCCTTCGAGCACATCCTTGGCCAGTTGTTGTTTGGAGCGGATCAGCTCATCGATGCGCTCTTCGATGGTGCCGCGGCAGACAAACTTGTGCGCCAGCACATTGCGGTGCTGGCCAATACGCCAGGCGCGGTCGGTGGCCTGGTTTTCCACGGCGGAGTTCCACCAACGATCAAAGTGGATCACGTGAGAGGCTGCGGTAAGATTCAGCCCGGTTCCGCCCGCCTTGAGCGAAAGGACAAGGAAAGGGCACTGCTCATCGTCCTGGAAGCGCTTGACGAGTTCCCGACGTTTGCCCACCGGCGTGCCACCATGCAAAACCAAGCCCTCGCGCCCGAAGATCTTGCCCAGAAAAGCCGCCAGCGGCACGGTAGCCTCCCTGAACTGAGTGAAGACCAGCATCTTTTCCTGCTTGGCGGCGACGATATCCGCGATTTCGGCCAGCCGTGCGAACTTGCCGCTGTCTTCCGGCGTCCAGGCACCATCGCGGAGCCATTGGGAGGGATGGTTGCAGATCTGCTTGAAGCGCATTAGAAAGGCCAGCACCAGTCCCTTGCGATCGATGCCCTCCGCCGTTTGCAGTCTGCTGGCCAGCTCCTTGACCGCGTCCTGGTAAAGGACAGCCTGAGCGGGACGCAAGGAACACCAGGCCGTCATTTCCGTCTTGTCCGGCAAATCGTCGATGACGCGCTTGTCGCTCTTCAGTCGACGCAGGATGTACGGGTTGACCAGTGTGCGCAGCGGACCGTAATGCGCCATGTTTTTGGTGAGTCCCGCAAAGGCCTTCTGTGATCCCAACAGGCCCGGGTGGGTGAAGTCGAATATGGACCAGAGATCAGTGAGGCGGTTTTCCACGGGCGTGCCGGTGAGCGCGATGCGCGCCTCAGCCTGGAGTTGCTTGACCGCCTTGGTCTGCTTGGCGGATGGGTTCTTGAGCGCCTGCGCCTCGTCGACTACCGCCAGCTGCCAGCGCATCGCCAGCAGATTCGGCAGGCGCATCAAGGTACCGTAGCTGGTGATGACCAGATCGGTTCCCGCCAGCTTCTCGGCGTCCAACGTGCGCAGCTCCTGCTGCGCCATCGCCGACGGATGAGCGATGAGGCAACGCAGGGAGGGGGTGAAGCGTTCGGCTTCCTGCTGCCAGTTGGCCAGCAGCGAAGCAGGCGCCACCAACAGGCTGGGGCGGGTTCGCTGCAAAGTGAGTAGTAGCGCCAACACCTGGATCGTCTTGCCCAGCCCCATGTCATCGGCGAGACATGCCCCCAACCCCATCCGGGTGAGCAGGTGCAACCAGCGCAGCCCCGCCTGCTGGTAGGGTCGCAAGCTCGCTTTCAGCGCGGGGCCTGGCGTGACGGCGGCCAATCCTTCCGGCGAGCGCAAGCCCTGGAGCATCTCGGCGAGCCAGTGTCCGGCGATGATTTCCGACCAGTCCGGATCGGCCGGTTGCGCATCGTCAATCGCAGCACCCGCCAGCAGGCGCACGGCCTGGCCGAAGGGCAGTCCGTGTGCTGCCGCTTCCTCGATACCCTGGAAACGCGCCATGAGGTATGCGAGCCGGTCGTGGTCCAGCTCAACCCACTGGCCGCGTATCCATTGCAAACCGGCGCTGGTTTCCAGCAGGGACTGGATTTCGGCGGGAGTCAGCGGCTGCCCGTCGAGCGTGACTTCCATGCGGAAATCGAGCAGAGCCTCCATGCCGAGCAGAGAGGGATTCTTGGTGCCGACGGTAGCGGAAACCTTGGGCCGGGCGGGACGATCTGTAGCCCAGGTTTTGGGCATCCGCACGACAATGCCGGCCCCTTGCAGATGCGGCACATCCTTGAGAAAGCGCGCCGCCTCCTCGACTTTCCAGCGCATGGGATGATAGATCTCGCCCTGGTTGACCATTTCCGTCAGCCAATCGCAGCTCTCTGCTGCCTTCTGCACGGGCACAAGCAGGGACAGAAGCTGCGACTTCTTCCTGCCGCCGGAGAATTCCTCCAGGGCTTGCGAAAGTGGAAGGTGTTGTGCAGTGCCGTGCGCCGACAAGCGCGAGGTGTAGGTGGCGAGAAAAGCAAATGGGCATTCTGCATCCTTGCGGTTTTCGGCAAGGTTGAAATGCACGCGACCCACCAGATTCCAGGCCGGATGTTTCGACTTGAGAAAATCCTGCAACGATACGCCGGATGCCGCCAGCTCCGTCTTTACGGCCGCATCGATGTCCGCCCACAGCGCACGGAAAATGTCCGGCGAAAGATACTCCGCGCCCGTCATCGGCGGCGCATCCATGCACAGAGTGTGCATGGCCAGCTCATCGGGGGCGTTGACGTCAATCTCACCGGCTTCCGGCGTCGCGGCCAGAGCCGTCACAAAACGCACCGCGAAGTCACGCCAGAACGCCCATGGCGCTGGCAACGCACTGGCAACCTCTACCGCACCCAGGTGCAACAGTGCATGCCCAGCGCCTCGCGCAAAGGCCACAGCAAGCCGCTCGGCGACGGCATCGGCCAAGTGCGGTGCATCCGGTTCCACGCCAAACTGGAGATGCCCCTTGGGCGTCAGCTGCACCGCGAAGCTCATGCCGCGCGACTCCCGACCGGAATGCGGGAAACCTTATTCATCCCGATATTCATCCCGGATCTCCCGGCTCACGCTCAGACTCGATCTGCTTGATCACCTTGCCCCAGACTGAGCTTGCGCGGCTTCTGCCCGTGCACTGCGCCAAGCGCGCTCGCCGAAAGCACTCGTCTACCCATCCTGCCAGCATCGGCGATATCACTGGTGCGTCATGGGCCATGGTGAGCGGTTTGTGGCGGTGCTCGGCGTGTCGGCACCAGACCAGTCGGATTTTAGGAGAGACTGTTTGTGAGCACCAATCGGAGTCTCACTCCGAGCCAACCACGGGACCGTAAGTTCCGGCCATCGCCACCGGCGGGATCGAGGGAACACAACAGGAGGCTGGCGAGAATGGAGTTGGAAACTCTATTACTTCAAAAGCGCCCAAGTTTCGAAAGAAGTTGGACACTCTATTACTGAGTTGGACTTTCTATTAGGTCTTACCACAAATATTGCAGAGCTCCTTGCGAGTTATTCGACGGTGACCGACTTGGCGAGATTGCGCGGCTGGTCGACATCGGTGCCGCGCAGCACGGCCACGTGATAGGCCAGCAGCTGCAGCGGTACGGTGAAAACGGCGGGCGCGATGAAGCTGCCGCCGGATTCCACCCGCAGCATGGTCCCGTAGCTGGCCATGTCGTCGGCGCCAGCGGAGCCTTCGGCGAATACGATCAGTCGACCGCCACGGGCGCGCACTTCCTGCAGGTTTGACTTCAGCTTGTCCAGCAGCGGACCGTTTGGCGCCACCGCCACCACCGGCATGTGCTCGTCGACCAGTGCCAGCGGACCATGCTTGAGTTCGCCGGCAGGGTAAGCCTCGGCGTGGATGTAGGAAATTTCCTTGAGCTTGAGCGAACCTTCCAGCGCGACCGGATAGTTGGCGCCACGGCCCAGGAACAACGCATGCTGATGATGGATGAAGCTGCCTGCCAGCTCGATGATGGCTGGCTCCAGCTTGAGCGCGTTCTCGATCGCACGCGGCAGGCGCTGCAGTTCGGCGCACAAGGCCGCGTAGCGTTCCGGCGCGAGCCCGTTGAGATGCGCCAGCTCCAGCGTGAGCAGGGCCAGGCCGGCCAACTGGGTGGTGAACGCCTTGGTCGATGCCACGCCGATCTCGGGGCCGGCCCGGGTCATCAATTTCAGGTCCGCTTCGCGCACCAGCGATGACTCGGGCACGTTGCACAGCGCCAGCGTGCCCAGATAACCGCGGCGGCGCGATTCGCGCAGCGCGGCCAGGGTATCGGCGGTTTCGCCCGACTGGGAAATGGCCACGAACAAGGTATCCGGCGGCACCACCGCATCGCGGTAACGATATTCGCTGGCCACCTCGACGCTGACCGGCAGCCGCGCGTACTCCTCGATCCAGTATTTGGCCACCATGCCCGCGTGGTAACTGGTGCCGCAGGCAATGATGTGCAAGCCGCGCGTGGCCTTGAGCAAGGGCCCGCTGTTGATGCCGAAAATATTGGGCAACACGCCGTGCGGGCCGATGCGTGCTTCCAGCGTGTCGGCCACGGCGCGCGGCTGCTCGAAGATTTCCTTCTGCATGTAATGGCGGTATTCGCCGCGCTCCACCGCGTCGGAGGACAGCTCGCTTTCATGCACTGCGCGCTCCACCGGCTGACCGTCGAGGCCATAGACACGCACCTCGTCGCGGGTGATCTCGACCACGTCGTCTTCTTCCAGATAGACCATTTTGTTGGTCACCTGGATCAAGGCCTGCGCATCGGAACCGAGGAAATTTTCGCCGATGCCGACACCGACCAGCAGCGGCGCGCCGCGCCGCGCACCGACCACCCGATCGGGCTCGGCGCTGCTGATCACGGCGATAGCATAGGCACCTTCCAGTTCACGCACGGTGGCCAGCACCGCCTCGCGCAAATGCATGCCCTGGTCGATGCGTCGATTGATCAGCGCCGCCATCACCTCGGTGTCGGTTTCCGAGGTGAACACCTGACCGGCCGCCTGCAGATCGCGACGCAATTCGGCGTAGTTCTCGATGATGCCGTTGTGCACGATCGAGACGCGACCGATCACGTGCGGGTGTGCGTTCGCCTCATTCGGCACGCCGTGGGTGGCCCAACGCGTGTGTGCGATGCCCGTGCCACCGGGGAACGGATCGGCAAGATAGAGCGCCTCCATCTCACGCACCTTGCCCTTGGCACGCACCCGCCGCAGCACGCCATGATCGATCACGGCCACGCCGGACGAGTCATAGCCGCGGTACTCCAGCGCCTTCAGACCCACGATCAACAATGGCGCGACATCGCGTTGAGCTACGGCAGCAACAATTCCACACATGGGCAGAGCTTCCCTTGATGAAGGTGGAGCGCAGCGCGGCTCCGATATGGAGGAACATTTTCAGGTGACCGCATTGCGGCAGTCTTTCGTGACATGGAAACAGCACCCATGCGCACGGTCTGAATCAGGTTTTCAGTTCACCTTGCGACGCAGGTAGTTCAACAGGTCGATACGCGTGATCAGGCCGAGGAACTGGTCGCCATCCATCACGATCGCCACGTGACCGCGCGCGAACACCGGCAGCAACGACTCGATCGAGTCGCTCATCGCCAGCATCTGCAGATCGGTCATCATCGCGCTCGCTACCGAGTCGCGGAAGCGCGCCTCGTCGGCATGCACATGCAGCAGCACATCGGATTCGTCGACGATGCCGACCAGCTTGCGCCCATCCATCACCGGCAACTGCGACACGTCGTACAACTTCATGCGGTTGTAGGCGGTAATCAGCAGCTCGTTCGGACCGACCACCACGGTGTCGCGCTGGGCAAACGGACGCAGCAGCAGATCGCGCAGGTCGCCATGCTGCTCGCGCTCGATAAAGCCGTTGTCGAGCATCCAGTAATCGTTGTACATCTTCGACAGATACTTGTTGCCGGTGTCGCAGACCATCGTGACCACGCGCTTGGACACCGTTTGCTCGCGGCAATAACGCAGCGCCGCGGCAACCAGGGTGCCGGTGGAGGAACCGCCCAGCAGTCCCTCCTTGGCCAGCAACTCGCGGGCCGTCAGGAAGCTTTCCTTGTCGGGAATGGCGTAGGCCTTCTTCACCCGAGTGAAATCGCTGATGGCCGGCAGGAAATCCTCGCCGATGCCTTCGACCATCCAGCTGGCGGACTTGGCCGAGAGCGTGCCTTCGTTGATGTATTCGGTGAGGATCGAGCCGACCGGGTCGGCCAGGATCAGCTCGGTCTGCGGCGAATGCTCGGCGAAATACGTCGACAACCCGCTCAAGGTACCGGAAGAGCCGCAGCCCAGCACGATCGCATCCACCTTGCCGTCCATCTGCTCGAGAATTTCCGGCCCGGTGGTGGCGATGTGCGCCGCCGGGTTGTCCGGGTTGCCGAACTGATTGATGAAGTAGGCGCCCGGCGTTTCGCGCGCGATGCGCTCGGCCATGTCCTGGTAGTACTCCGGATGCCCCTTGGCCACGTCCGACCGGGTCAGCACCACCTCGGCGCCCATCGCCTTGAGGTTGAAGATCTTCTCCCGGCTCATCTTGTCCGGAACCACCAGGATCAGGCGGTAACCCTTCTGCTGCGCGACCAGCGCCAGACCCAGGCCGGTATTGCCTGCGGTACCCTCGACCAGGATGTCGCCGGGCCGGATGCGCCCGTCTTTCTCGGCGCCTTCGATCATGGACATGCCGATGCGGTCCTTGATCGAACCGCCGGGGTTGGTGCTCTCGAGCTTGAGGAACAATTCGCACAAGCCGGTATCCAGGCGCTGCGCGCGCACCATCGGCGTATGCCCGATCAGTTCAAGAACACTCTGGTGGACCGTCATGGAGACTCCGTGGCAGGGGGCGCCGGTTACGCATGCAGCGAATGTCGCCGGCAGGACCATCATGATAACCGAGCCGACCGAAACACCCGGCTGCCGCCACCAAAACGCTGCGGCCCCGGCCCCTGCAACAAGTTGGCAGAGGGCCGGGGCCGCTGTCTTGAAACGAAACCGCAGGTTCAGTGGATGCGCTGCGCCCGGGTTGCCCACATGCGCTCGAGTCGCGCCTTGGCCAGCAATTTTTCCTTCTTCATGCTGGCCAGGGTGGCATCGTCGATGGGCAATACTCCGATATCGGCGTCGTGCACCTTGCTGTCGAGTTGCTTGTGGTGCTGATAGAGCCGACGAAATTCCGCATCAGCCTTCATCAACGCCTCGACATCATCACGCTGCTGGTTTTCAAACATGATTCGACCTCCTCACGAGTGGACTGGCGGCTGCCGCGACCGCGTGCGACCGCCAACGGTTGAACCCGCGCGCACGCCATCACGCCCCGTGCCGGCATGCCGGGCACAAGTGGAGATTTGAACGCGGAATAAGCGCATGGTTCAGCTCGGCAACCCATGCGGCGGGGGTGCCTCATGGGGCTTTGACCCTACTCTTCGAATCTGGGGCCCGCAACCTCGGCCGCCGCAGTTTTGCCAGCCGGAGACAGGCTGTGTGAAGTACCTGTCAAAACAGTATTTAACGCGCTGCTTTGCTGACATGACCGCCAACGAAAACGGGTCGGCGAACATTCGCCGACCCGCTTCGAGTACACGAGGGTTTCAGCGATGACCCTGAGATTTCTTGTCCGACTTTTTGTGTGCAGCAGGCGCTTCCCCATCCTGCAATTGCGTGCGCATTGCCCGCGCGGCCTGGGCCGCCAGGGCCGCCTCATGCTTGGCTGCCCTCGCCACCTTGCTTTGGGCCGCCGCCAATTTCCTGGCCTGATCGGCCTCAGCCTGGGCCTGCTGGGCTGCCTCGGAATAGGCCTGGCCCTGCTGCTGCAGCCGCGCGGTCTCTTCCTGCGCCAGCTGGTTCTGCAGGCGTTGACGCTCCAGTTCATGGCGCGCCATCTCCGCGTCACGCCGGCTGTTGTCGAGCAGGATCTGGTCGTGCTCGCGGTCGAGCTGGTTCAGCTTGACCTGGGCGTCCTGCAACTGCGCCGATGTCTTGGCCAGATCCACTCGACGCTCGGCAATATAGAGCGCATGGGCCCGATCGCTGCGACCGGCCTGCGCCAGCCGGCTGATCGCGTCGCGCGCGCGCGCCTGCTCGGCCTGCGCGTAACTGCCCAGGATCGGGTCGTTGGAGAGCTGGTCCAGACTGCTGGTCAGCCGATTGATGTCGATGTCGTCCTGCCGTGCATGGACCGAACCGGCGACAACCAGTGCCAGCAGGAGCGCGACAAGCAGGCTTAGTGAACGCTTCATGGCTGACCTCCCAGGGTATTCGCATCAGGATGCTGGGGTGCAGTGCTGGGCACCGACTGGAAACCATCGGCCGCCGGCGCGGAGAGTGCCGAGGATGAGGGCGCCGGCATGTCCTGCATGGGCGGTGGCGACATCGACGAAGCCGCTGCTGAAGGAGCGGGCTGCTCTTCCTGCTGATCGGCAGCCTGGGCCCGTTCACCGATGCTGCGCAAGCGGTTGTTTTCATCCAGCTTGGCCTGGATCTGGCTGCGCGCCGCGGCCAGACGGGCCTTGGACCGAGCCAGTTCGGCGTCGGCCACGGATTCTCCGGCCAGATTGGCGGCCTCCGCGTATTTGCGCTCGGCCATGGCAGCCTGCGCCGCCTGGAACTTGTCCTGCGCAAAACCCAGGTCAACCGGCGCGTAGTCGGCCGCACCGGCATCGCGGGCGGACTGCAACTGGGTTTGCGCCAGGCTCATGGAATCATTGGGCGGCGGCACCGAGGCGCAACTGGCCAGCGCCAGGGTCATGACCAGGGCCGCAGCGGCCCCGCAGATCCGCCTGGGGGATCGGGCCAACGGTGAAAAGATGTACATCACATTCCTCATGGTGTGTCGCGTCGTATGGTGGACAGGCATAATTCAACATTGTAGTGCGCATTGAAAAATCAGGGGACATAACGTGGATATCGGCTACTTCCTCAAGCTTATGGTAGACAAGGGTGCGTCGGACATGTTCCTGACCACCGGCGCCCCGGTGAACATCAAGGTCGAGGGAAAACTCTACCCCCTGGGCAATACCGGCCTGCCCAGTGGCATGGTCAAGAAAATCGCCTACTCCCTGATGGACGAAGGCCAGGTACCCCAGTTCGAGCGCAACCTGGAGCTGAACATGGCGCTGGCGGTGAAGGAAGCCGGCCGCTTCCGCATCAACGTCTTCAAGCAGCGTGGCGAAGTGGGCATGGTGATCCGCGCGATCAAGAGCGAGATCCCCAGCATCGACCAGCTGCAGCTGCCCAGCATCTTCCGCGACCTGATCATGGAACCGCGCGGACTGATCCTGGTGGTCGGCGCCACCGGCTCGGGCAAGTCGACCACGCTGGCAGCGATGATCGACCAGCGCAACTCGCATTCCGCAGGCCACATCCTCACCATCGAGGATCCGATCGAGTACCTGCACCGGCACAAGAAGTCGATCGTGAACCAGCGTGAAGTGGGGCTGGACACGCATACCTATCACGAGGCCCTGAAGAACGCGATGCGCGAGGCGCCGGACGTGATCATGATCGGCGAGATTCGTGACACCGACACGATGGAGGCAGCGATCGCGTTTTCCGAGACGGGCCACCTGTGCCTGGCCACGCTGCACTCGAACAACGCCGACCAGACGCTGGAGCGCATTCTCAACTTCTTCCCCGAATCGGCGCACAAGAACGTGCTGATGAACCTGGCGCTGAACCTGCGCGCGGTGATCAGCCAGCGCCTGGTGATCGGCAAGGACGGTCGGCGCATTCCCGCGGCCGAAGTGCTGCTGAACACGCCGCTGATCCGCGACATGATCCGTCGTGGCCAGACCCACGAGATCAAGGAGGCGATGGATCGCAGCCTGCAGGAAGGCATGCAGACCTTCGACCAGTCGCTGTACCGGCTGTACAAGGAAGGGCGAGTGGATCTCGAGGAAGTCCTCAACAAGTCCGATTCGCGCGACGGACTGGCATTGAAGATCCGACTCGCCGAAGGCGGTACCAGCGGGCCCGAACTGGCTGGCAACGATCCCTACGGCATGGGCTTCTGAAGCAGAAAGTTAACGGTCAAGGCTTAGTGCGGCAGTGCTCTTGACCGCCTTTTTCCAGCGCCCTGTTCCAAATCAAGTCGCGTCCGGCTGAAGCTCGGGTGCAGCCCGCTGGAACGCTTCGAGCTCCATGCAGGCCCGATGGATCCGGGTGACCATCGGGTAATCATCCAGTGGCAGTTTCCAGCGCAGGGCGTTGTAGACCTGCGGCACCAGGCAGATGTCCGCCATGCCCGGCGTATCGCCATGGCAATAGCGGCCGGTTGCGGCATGGTCCGACAACATCGCCTCGAGTGCGTTGAAACTGGTAGCTATCCAGTGGCGGACCCATTCAGCACGCTGAGCCTCATCGGCACCAAACTGCGATTCCAGCCGTTGCAGCACCCGCAAATTGCCCAACGGGTGGCTGTCGCAGGCCACCACCATCGCCAGTGCGCGAACGCGGGCGCGGCCACGCAGGTCGATCGGCAGCAGGGCCGTTTCCAGCTCGGGATACTTCTCGTCCAGATATTCCATGATCGCCAGCGACTGGGTGATCACCCGGTCACCGTCGAGCAGGCAGGGAATCAGTTCCTGCGGATTGATCTGGCGAAAGGCTGCCGCATGCTGCTCGCCACCATCACGAGCCAGGTGTACCGGCCGCGATTCATACTCGAGTCCCTTGATATTGAGTGCGATGCGCACCCGATAGGCAGCGCTGGAGCGCCAATAGCCATAAAGCACCAAACCGGTATCCATGAGCTGTCCTCTCACCTGCGGGTGAGCGCCAGTGTAGCCTCATGGCGATGTCGCCTGCAGGCCCGGGTCCACGTTTGCATCCGGGCACAACGGCCGGGACAATAGGCGGTTATCGCCCATCCCGGACGATCCAAGCCCATACCGGAGATTAGCCGTGTCCGTCATCCGCATGAGTGACCTCGATTTGCGCAATCAGCGCGTGCTGATCCGCGAGGATCTGAATGTACCGTTCGATGACCACGGCCAGATCACCTCGACCCAGCGTCTGGATGCCGCATTGCCCACGATAAAGGCGGCGCGCGACGCCGGCGCACGCGTGCTGGTGATGTCCCACCTGGGCCGGCCGAAGGAAGGCCAGTTTGATGCCGCTTCATCGCTGGCGCCGGTCGCCGCCTGGCTGCATGAAAAGCTTGGTGCGCCCGTGCGGCTGGTCGCCGACTATCTCGACGGCGTGGAGGTGGCGCCCGGCGAAGTGGTGCTGCTGGAAAACTGCCGCATGAATGTGGGCGAAGGCAAGGACGACGAGACGCTGGCGAAAAAGTACGCCGCCCTGTGCGATATCTTCGTGATGGATGCGTTCGGTACCGCGCACCGCGCCCAGGCCTCCACCCATGGCGTGATCCAGTTTGCCCCGATCGCCGCAGCCGGCCCGCTGCTCAGCGGGGAACTGGATGCGCTGGGCAAGGCGCTTGAGCATCCTGCGCATCCATTGCTGGCGATCGTGGCCGGCTCCAAGGTATCGACCAAGTTGACCCTGCTGGACAACCTGATCGGCAAGGTCGACCAGCTGATTGTCGGTGGCGGCATCGCCAATACCTTTATCGTGGCGATGGGCCACTCGGTCGGCAACTCGCTGGTCGAGCCGGCCCTGGTCGATGCAGCGAAAAAGATCCTGGCCGATGCCAAGCGCCGCGGCGTCGCCGTGCCGATGCCGGTCGACGTGGTGGTGGCTTCGAACTTTTCTGCCCAGGCGACAGCCACGGTGAAGGCAGTCGACCAGGTCGGCGATGACGAGATGATCCTCGATATCGGCCCGCAGACCGCGGCGAATTATGCCGAACTGATCGCCAGGGCCGGTACCGTGGTTTGGAACGGCCCGGTCGGCGTGTTCGAGTTCGACGCCTTCGGCAAGGGCACCGAAACGCTGGCGCACGCGATTGCCGAATCGAAGGCTTTCTCGATTGCCGGCGGCGGCGACACCCTCGCCGCTGTGGACAAGTACGGCATTGCCGACAAGGTCTCCTACATCTCCACCGGCGGCGGCGCCTTCCTGGAGTTCCTCGAAGGCAAGGAACTGCCGGCGGTCACCGCTTTGAAGGCGCGCGCTACGACGCACTGAGCCGTCAACGATATTCTGTCTGCTTGATCCCGACGACACTCCAATCATCTCGGGCCGGGTGAAGCATCCCGACCTGAATGGATCCAACATTGACTCAATCAGGCCCACCGGCGACATGGCATGAGTCGCAAGATGCCCCCAAAACGAGGGCACTGGACTGTCGCCGGTTTCACAGACACCGAGTCAAGGTATTGACTGCTCCGGGGGAATGTTTCGCTCGCCACAGGAAGTGTTCCCCTCCGATGGGGGAAGCGTGACCGCCTGCGCATGGGCCGAACGCCCAACCCGTGCCTGACACGTCAAGGGCACACCGCTTCAAGCGGCCCGGGCAAAACGAGCTGCCTGCCATCTGACGTGGACTGTGGTTCGCACGTCGATACCCAGGCCACAATGATTGAGCCCCGAATGCCATTCCAGGACCGACGAAAACAATCCCGTTGCCTCCTCACCTCAATCCGAGCAAGCTCAGGCTGGCCGGCTGGAGGCGCACGCAACTGGTTAAGATGAGATCCTCCGAGCAAGCAGAGACCGGATGGGGTGAGATTGTCGGCCTGAGTGACCACGGTTGACAGAGTCGCAAGTCGATAGTGTGCGCGCACATTTACCCAGGAGATGTCTGTGCAGCAAATCAACGACCTTTCGGCGAGGATCGCCCGTCATGGCCCACGAATCAGGGCGGCCATTGATCGCGTCCTGGACAGTGGCTGGCTGGTCCTGGGGCCTGAGGTAAAGCGCTTTGAACGGTCATTCGCCGACTACCTCGGTGTCAGCCAATGTGTGACGGCTGCAAACGGCACCGATGCCCTCGAACTCGCACTCCGGTCACTAGGGGTTCGCCAGGGCGATCGAGTAGCCACCGTGGCGAACGCAGGCATGTATACCGGAACGGCGCTGGCAGCGATCGGTGCCCTGCCCAGGTTCATGGATGTCGACTTTGCCAGCCGCAACGTTACCTTGGCCGAGGTGGCTCGCGCCTTGGAATCGGGCGTCGAGGCTGTTGTGGTTACGCACCTTTATGGACTCGCCACACCGGACATCGGCGCCATCGCGGAATACTGCAAACGCAAAAAGATCAGGCTGCTCGAGGACTGTGCGCAGGCTCATGGCGCACGCATTGAAGGCAGGTGTGCCGGAACATTTGGCGACGCCGCTACTTTCAGCTTCTACCCCACCAAGAACCTTGGCGCACTGGGTGATGGTGGTGCCGTGGTAACCAACAACCCATCCATTGCAGACAAGGTAACATTGCTTCGCCAATATGGATGGACAGCGAAATATCGCGTGCAGGAGGCTGGCGCCCGCAATAGCCGCCTCGATGAGATACAGGCAGCTATCTTGTCGGAGTTCCTGCCACTCCTCGATGAAACCAATGCGAGGCGAAGAGCAATAGCCACGAAGTACAACTCGGGCATTGCCCATCGGTCGGTGAAAGTGCCCGACCATGGTGGCGAGAGCTATGTAAGCCACCTGTATGTCGTGACCAGTCCGCGGCGCGACGATCTGCGCGAACACCTTCGTCTGGCCGATATCGCATCAGATATCCATTATCCGATTCCGGACCATATGCAAGCGTTATATGGTGAAGCATATGCTACCGACAGACTGAGGGTCACCGAGCGGTTGGCGAATGAAATACTCACCCTCCCTTGCTACCCCGAAATGAGTGACAACGCAGTCGATTCGGTCATCGCTGCCGTGAACGGATGGCAGGCATGAAATATTCCGTCGTCGTCCCTGTCTATCGAAACGAGGCATCCATCCCCCGACTGCTGCAGGTACTGGCCAATATAAACGACAGGCTTGACGGTACGCTTGAGACCGTCTTTGTGGTCGATGGCAGCCCCGATCAATCGTATGCCATCTTGCATGCTGCACTGGCTGATCTCACGTTTCCCGCGCAGGTACTGGCCCACTCGCGCAACTTCGGCTCGTTTCCTGCCATTCGCACCGGATTGCGGGCAGCCCGCGGCAACTACTATGCGGTCATGGCAGCCGACCTCCAGGAACCCCCCGAACTCCTGGTGACCTTCTTTGAGATGCTCGGCAACGATGAATGCGATGTTGTGGTGGGTACGCGAACAGGCCGCCGCAACGATCCATGGTCGTCGCGCTTCGCCTCAACGATATTCTGGGCGCTTTACCGTCGGCTGGTGGTGCCTGACATGCCTGCAGGAGGAGTCGATATCTTCGGCTGCAACAGGGAGTTTCGCGATCACCTTCTTCAGCTTGAGGAATCCCGATCTTCCCTGATCGCGCTGATCTTCTGGCTCGGCTTCCGCAGGAAGCTTATTAGGTATGAGCGCCAACCGCGTCATGAGGGCAAGTCGGCGTGGACGCTGGGCAAGAAAATCGATTACATGATGGATAACATCTTCGCCTTCACGGACTACCCTATTCGCTTGCTGATAAGGGTAGGTGCAGGTGGCGCACTGATTTCTGGACTGGCCGGGTTGATCGTACTGGTTGCCCGCATCACCGGCTCCATAAAAGTTCCTGGCTATGCCCCCACGATGCTTGCCGTACTGTTTCTCGGCGCGATTAACCTGTTCGGCCTCGGATTGGTAGGCACTTATGCCTGGCGCGCCTATGAGAACAGCAAGCGGCGCCCACTGGCCGTCGTCGCCAAACGGCACAAAAACGATCAGGACAACTAGATCATGGATGCAGCCCCGCAAATACACGAGTCAGCCGATGTCCAGAGCAGCCACATCGGCGAGCGCACGACGATCTGGCAATTCGTCGTGGTTCTGCCCAAGGCCAGGATCGGCAACGACGTCAACATCTGTTCGCACTGTTTCATCGAGAATGATGTCGTGATTGGCGATCGGGTCACGATCAAGTCGGGGGTCCAGGTATGGGACGGCATTCATATCGAGGATGACGTCTTCGTCGGTCCCAATGTCACGTTCACCAACGACAAATTTCCGCGATCAAAGGTCTATCCAGACGATCTCGCACATACGCGAATCCAGCGCGGGGCGTCGATCGGCGGCGGCGCAGTCATCCTGCCAGACCTTTCCATTGGCACGGGAGCGATGGTCGGCGCCGGTGCGGTGGTGACCAAGTCGGTCCCGCCATACGCTATCGTTGCAGGATCGCCTGCGCGCATCACTGGCTATGTCGAGTCACTGGACTCCGACGGCGAAAATGCATCGCCAGCGCTGCAGGCAACCTTCACGCCCGGCACATCAGTGGCCCGGCTCGGTGTCGGTGATGTCACCCTGCATCGATTCAAGCTGATCCGTGACATGCGCGGCGACCTGTCGGCAGGCGAGTTTGGTCGGGAGGTTCCCTTTGAGCCCAGGCGCTACTTTCTCGTTTTCGGTGTTCCCAGTGAAAAGACGCGTGGCGAACATGCACACCGCACATGCCACCAGTTCCTGATCTGTATCCGCGGCAGTTGTGCGGTCGTCGTGGACGATGGATTTCATCGTGCCGAAGCGCTCCTGGATTCACCCGACAAAGGCATCTATCTACCACCCATGACCTGGGGCATCCAGTACAAGTATTCGCCTGACGCCGTGCTGCTCGTGTTCACGTCCGACTACTACGATGCCGATGACTACATTCGCAACTACGCGGAGTTTTCGCAGGCCGTAAACGCCGACCAGCCGTCCGGATCGGACGCATTGTGACGCCAAGGGCAAAGCGCTGGCTCCTTTTCCTGATCGGCGGCGGCCTCAATACCGGCCTTACCTATGGCGTCTATCTTGGCCTGTGCCCTGTCCTGCACTACCAGCAGGCATATTTCTTTGCCTACGTGCTGGGCATTGTCTTTTCATATTTGTTCAACGCACGCATTGTGTTTGGAACACCGCTGTCGTGGCGCGGGTTGTTCGCCTACCCGCTGGTCTATCTCGCGCAGTACCTGCTTTCTGCAGCCGCCCTCGGCGCCGTGGTCGAGCTGTTACATATTCCGAAGCTGTATGCCCCTCTTGTCGTTGCGGCGATCATGGTCCCGCTTACATACGCCATGAGCAAAGTCGTGCTGCAATTTGCAGGCAAAACCGGCACGCGCCCAGAGAGCAAACCATGACAGCAGAACAACCGATGGATAGCGCGAAAAACCCGCTCGTCGCTCCAAACCATCAAGCCTGGCGCACGCCGGTCGCCCTGACCGTTCCTGTCATATTGACCGTACTCGCGATCTGGCTGCCGTTCGGATTTTCCATGACGGCGCTGATCGAGGGATGGGGCGTCCTGGGGGTCTTCAACGTCGACCATCTGTTCTTCCTGACCAGCATCGGCAGCCCGATGCAGGCCCAGGCGCTGCGTCCACTCACTATATTTCCGCAGGCACTTGCCTATTTCCTCGATCCCGATTCATTTTTCTATTGGCATGTACTGCTCGCTCTCTCGCTCATAGTCAAGGGATGCGCTTCCGCCTACCTGATGACCAGGGCCACCCGCTCGGTGCGCTGGGGGGCACTGATGGGTGTGCTGGTGCTGCTTTACCCTGCAGACACGATGCAACTGGCATTCCGAAGCATCCATATCAATTGGGCGCTCGCGATTCTTCTGATAGGTAGCAGCCTGTTCATCGAGGCGTGCAGGCGAACGCACAAGCTCAGCTCACACCTCCTCGCCACATTGGCAGCCATTTGCTTCTTCCTTGCAAGCTGCATGTACGAAGCCAGCCTGCCTCTTGTCGTCGTTCCGATTCTTGTTATTTACGCCCAACGCGGCTTGAATAAGTCGATTGCCTATCTGCGCTCGAACCTGGCAGTTCTGCTGTTCTGGCTCGCTGGTGCGGCGAGCTATATCGGCTACGTTGCGCTGACCGCGCCCAAGATCACCAGCTACGAGACGTCTATTCTCGGTGGTAGAAGCGCCTTCTCGATCTTGCTGACCTCCTTTCCCAATCTGTTTTCCGTGGGCGCCCTCCGTGCACTATTGGGAGGCTGGTTCGATGCATTCAGGATGGTCGCCACGGAATTTCGGACCTATCCCTACCTCCTGCTGGCAACGGCGATCATCGCCACAGTCACGCTGGGTGTTGCGGCGCGTCTATCCCGCAAGACATCCTCCAACGAAGCGGAAGCCACCGCTGGCTCCTGGTCGCCAGCGTTGCGCGCGGTAGCCGCTGGCGTGGTCATGACACTTCTTGGCTATGCGCCGTTTCTTATTTCGCCCGCCCATATGGCGATAAGCCAGCGCACCTTCCTGTTTGCCACGCCTGGCGCCGCGATGGTCTGGGTGGCGTTGCTGATGCTGCTTTGGAGATGGAGACTGGCGAAATGGCCAACCCTGGCGGCCGCATCGCTGCTGATTCTGGTGGGCCTGGGTGCACAGCTCGTGCAGTTCCACCACTACGTCAGGATCTCGCAGGTTCAGCAGACACTGCTGAAATCCATCATGCAGAACTTCGACGGCCAGCTGGACGGCAAGACCCTGCTGATCCTCGATGGCAGCAATCAGCTGGACCAGACCTGGATGCTCTACGATGGCAACCTCGACATGGCGCTTACCTATCTGTACGGGCATTTCATTGGCCCCGTACAGGTATGCCGAATGCCCAATGCCGAGTGGGAGCAGTCCGAAAACCTCGGCCGCAAAGGCTCATGCGAGGAGACGGCCTCCGAATGGATACTTCGTCCCGCCAGCCCGATAAGCGGGCCTAGCTATGTCGCGCGCCCCAGGGCGGCAGATATCCATCTAGCAAAAGACAAGGTGGTCATGGTGACGATCAATCCCGATGGATCGGCCGTCGAAAATCCCGCGCTGGACTCGTATCGTCGCAGCCTGATGGAGACTAATAGCACCGCAGCACGACGCTATCGACATGTGCTTCTCGCAAAGCATCACGTCACGCATATGTTCAGGGATCACCCGCGGCATGATCAGTTTCACTGGAATTTCGGCAAGTGGTGGAGCCTGGACGTGGTTGTGCGGGGCACGGGATGGCGTGAACCCGAATGGAACTCACACGGATTTTTCCATCAGTCAGCCGCATGGAAGGTCCAGGACAAGGGCTCGCTCTATTTCGACATGTCACCATCACCAGGCCCACATGTCCTCAGTGGCAAGTTCAACGCCATCGTCAATCAAGCCGTACGACGCAGTATGGCCATCCACCTGAACGGTGTCACGCTGCCCATCCACTGGGAAAAGGACAACGCTTTCCAGGCAGACATCCCGGCTGGAGTGCTGCGATCGATGAACAACGAAATAGTGTTCCAGTCGATCAGCGACCCGAAATACTACGGACTCTCGGCTGGGCTGGTGCGATTCGATATTCGTGCCCGGTGAAGGCCATGAAGTAGCTCCCCGCTGAGAGCGACGACGTCGATGGAGGGTCTCGGTAGCGACCACTCCATCCACATCGAGTCGCCTGCAAGGCACCCAACCCATGAGCCGATGCCGGTCAAGCATGCGACCGGAACGCCTAGTCCAACTCTATCCTCATGTGCCGCAGCGCAATGCCAATCGTCCGGATGTCGTTGGGCGGCACCGTCGGCTCTGGAATGGTTATTTGAATCGCGTTCTGCGCCTTTCGCATGGCAAAGTCCACGACAACTTCGTTTTCACCGCCGGGTTCCCATGGAAAGCAGAACGAGCGCCGCGCGCGCCCGATCCTGATTTCGATCGGCACACCGATGTTCGGACCATATGCCCCACCCTTGATCACGAGCTTGAAGGATTTGGGCAACGGCTGGGACAGGAATATTTCAATCGTCTTCCCGACGCTCCATCGGCCACCGGACTCCGGCATCGACACGCCAAGCACTCGTCGAACAAACGCCGGGTAACGCAACTTGGCAAAGTCGATCCCATCCAGGAACGTCGACTCGTGGTCGTCCTCATCCAAAGTGAACGAATACTCTCGGCGAAAACGGCTCAATCCGTGCATGAAGGGCCGCGCGAGGGTTCTTGCCGCCTCGCGCAACAGCACCACGACGAACGGCTCCGGCTGCAGCGAAGCTATATATCCACACTCGGCCAGGCTTTTCTTCCATATCGCCTTGCAGTAATCGTCGGAAAACTTGTAGGCGAGCGCCCGTTGATCGGCGCGAATGGCAGCAACGAAGTCGTCATCACCAGCCAGAATCCGCTCGACGGATTGGCGCGCCATTGCCAGTGTGCCGACCCGACCGAGCGATATCTCCGGGGTCATCCGTCCCAGCAGCGAGTCGGAAAAATACACCACAGGCATGCCGTTGATGACCGCCTCGACCGGCGAATAGTGCACGTGCCTCAGTTCAGTCGAGTGATAGTAGAGTACCGCACATTCGCGGTAGAGCCGGGCAAGCTCTTCGTCAGAAACGAATCCAAGCACACACGGATCATCGACCGGCACATCCTGCGCTCCGATGATGAAATGAGGAAGATCGCCAAAGTCCTTCTTGAACGTCCGATAGACTTCCGCGTAATAGGGATTTGTAACGCAATTGGGGCACACGAACAGCATGCGCCTATCTACGCCCGTATAGGAATCGGCCGTATCCCAGAACGAGTCGGGTACTCCTATCGGCAGGGTAACCGCCCGGGCGGCAAACAGTGAAACCTCGCACTCCTGCAACTGCTCATACCCTTGGGCGAACCTGAAGCGCTCGCCGAGCTCGCCGAGATCCACCAGCATCTCCGGCCCGTACATCACCTGAAGCACCTCGGTGTAGGTTTTCGAATTGTCCAGGCCGAATGCCCGGAACATGATCTGCCCTTCGAACTTGTCTACCGCCTCCCTGGTCTGCACACCATACGGAATGATGTAGATCGTTCCGAAATAGCGATTGACCAGCGCAACGATATCGTCAGGCCACTTCTCATCGTAGAAATTGAACGCATTGAGGCGATCGAGCACGCGCTTCGGAAGCGACAGGCTGGCGTCATAGCGGTAGTCCACCAGATTGCTGCGAAAACTTCTGGACTCCGGGATCACCTTCGGAGTGAAGACCTCGAAGCCGAGGTCGCACAAGAGGTTCGCCTCATAGGGCATCAGTGTCTTGTGGTTCAGCAGCCACAGTACGCGTTTGTTTCTTTTGTACATAAAGGCTTTCTTGAGTCTTCTGTCAGCGGCCGGAATGACAAGGTGGATGGATCTACGCAGCAGGCCCCGCGCCGTCAGCACTTGCGATATTGAGAAACATCGCACGCGGGTCCGAAGCCGGATCAATGCCGACGTCGACATTGCCCCATGAAGCCATCACCCGTCTGAAATAGGCCGTAGCCTCAAGCACCGGTCTGATCCTAGCCGAGGTGTTGGCCATGCTGACGATTTCCTCGACGTAATTTTGTGCGGTAAAGGTCTCGGCAGCCCAGTCGCGACTGAGTTCACCCAGGACGTTTCGCAGGGCCCGGTCGGTGCCCAGACGCTCCAGTGCCGAGCGGAGAGTGGCAGCCTCATCCTCAGCAACAACCTTGGTGACAAATGCATTCGGCAACTCCCGATAGAACCCGGTATCGGTCACCACAATCGCCTTGCCGTACAACATCGCCTCGATTGCGGACGCCGACGCAGCCTCAAGACTTGGCCAGCGAAGACAGCACACAATGTCGGCTTGCTGGAAAGCCCGAGACAGCTCAGCCTCATCCACCTCACCCATCACGCGAAGTCTCACCTTGCAGTTTCTCGCCAGAGCGGCAAGCTCGTGGACGATGGTGTTCTTGATGGGTCCAGCCAGTCGATATACCACTCGATCACGCAGCAGGTGGCTGCTACCAATGGCACGAATCACACTGGCCGCCCGCTTGTTGGCGTTGACATAGCCAACGGTCAGGATATTGAGCATGCCCTCTCCGTCGTCACCACCATGACGCTCCTGTCCAATATCAACTGACCCCCTGTCGTAGGCCAGCGGCACAACCCTGACAGGACCGGCACAGGCCCGCTGGAGTCGGCCGATGCCCCAACTGCTATGGGTAATGACGGCAGTCGCCATTGCACATATCCACTCGGTCATGGGCGCAGCTTCCCACGTTCTCTCCATGAACATGGCGCTGGTGGCGAGCTCAAAAAAACTCTCTGCGACACTGCTGCCGTACCAGTGCCGCAGGATGAGCTCCGCCTCCGCTCGATGATGCGCCGCCCACCCGTTGAACAGGTGCCCTAGATAGAAGTCGTGCAGGCAGACAATGCCCGGACAGTGCGGAAGCCATTCGAGACACCCCCGGTGAAACGAAGTGTTGTCCCCGACCTGGTAGATGATCAGATCAGCCTTCGCCGTCGCCGTGGTGACGGCGGCATGATCATTCCAGGCAATCGGTGCGAGCCCGAAGTCATGAGCCTCCTGCGAAAGCAAGTCTCCTTCTTCACTCCTGACCACAAGAACATCGTGACCGAGTCGCATCAGTTCGCAGGTGACGAGTCGCGCCATCCGGCCAATTGCCGATGCTTTCAGCACCGGGGTGAACATCACGATCTTCATTGCAACAACGCCTCGACAGTCGCGGGCCAACTGACGCCCAGGCTCATCCAGTGTTCCCTAACCGCCAACCCATATGCATTCGCCAACGAGCGATCCTGCCAGAGCGTCGACATCGCCTCTCCAAGCGATGCAGCTTCAGGCTTTGCCACCAGCCCCGTAGCCTTGTCGTGCACGAGGCCGAGCACACCACCACTATCTGCGGCGGTGATCAGCGCCTTCCCAGCGGTTGCAGCCTCCATGGTCACATAACCGAGCGAGTCTTCATCGAAAGGAAGGTAGGCCACAGCTACTGCGCGATTGACGTACCGGGCGTAGGTTTCCCGGGGAAGAAAGCGAAGATCCAGCCTTACCCGTTCGCCCAAGCCAAGGCGCTCCACGCTCTCGACCAGCCGCAGAGCATCCACTGGATTGTCTGGAGGGCCGGCAATCAGCAGCCTCACCTCCTTGTCGGCATGGCACATGGCTTCGAGCAGGAGATGCTGGCGCTTCATGTCGTTGATGCGCCCGCCGGCAAAAATGTAGCCCTCTGCGGGACCACCGGTGAAGCGCTCCGGGTCGTTGATCGGCGGCAACAGGACCTTGGCGTCGAAGCCGTTGTATCGGGCCAATCGCGTACGGGTGATATCGGAATTGGTGAAGATGTTCCTGCTCTCCCGAAAGCTCTCGTCGTCTGCATGGCGGATCAGCCTGCGCAGATCCTCGCCCTCCTCACCTGCCGGCAAGTTGGTCTGCCCCGCATCGAAGAGGTCATAGGCCTGGCGGTACTGGTGAAGCAGCCAGAGCGTCTTGTGTGGCTGCCGGATCAGATAGGCCGGAAACTTCAGGGCAATCACCCGATCCACGTTGAACAATTCGAGTGCACGAACCATGAGCATCTGCGAGGGAATCCGCGTTGCCGGCTCCCATTGGAACGGGATGCGCAGGACTTCCGACTCATGCCCTGCCAGAATCAGGTTGCGCTGCAGATGGACCGCCAGCTCTTCCGCACCGCCCCAGACAAAGGGCGCCATGTTGTTGACGACGAGAACCTTCACGCCAGCAACCTCCGCAACACGTGCGACCAGGAGATATTGAGCTCGGCCAGCCGTGCCTGTGCGGCTTCACCCATGCTTCGGGTCCTGTCGCGATCCAGATACAGCGCGTCCATGGCGGCGGCGAGCGAGCGCGGATCAGGCTCGGTCACGAAACCATTGACGCCGTCCTCGACAAGCTCAAGCACACCACCTGAATCAACCGTGGTCAAAATGGCCTTGCAGGCATGGCTTGCCTCGATACTGGGGTAGCCGTAGGAGTCCTCGTCCAAGGGCAGGTAGGCGGCCGCCAGACAGTCGGCAAGCAAGTCGACTTTTTCCTCCTCGCTGATCCAGCGGTCTTCGAGAATCACCCGCTCATCCAGCGCGTTGTCCCGGATGGCATCAGTCAACTGCTGGGTGTAGCCAGGCCCTGAGCTTCGCCCGCAAAGGCGCAGGCGCACCGGCGTACCGGTGTACTTCATCGCATCGATGAGCAAGTGCTGCCGCTTGTGATGCTCCATGCGGCAGATGCAGACGATCTCGTCGTTGAAACGACGGCAATGGAATCGCTCGGGAGCAAGCACGGGTGGATACAGCACTTCGCTGTAGACACCATTGAACTGTTTGAGCCTCGATGACACGACTTTCGAATTGGTGAAGGTCCGCTGTGCCTCGTTCAACGCCGCGTCATCGGCCGCAATCAAGGCATCTCGTACTCCCCGATGCCTTATGTCATCAGGAAAACCCCGGTACTCGCTGTCCCACAGATCGTAGAAGGCCCGAATATGATGAATAAACCAGAGGATCTTGTTCGGATGCTGAATCAGGTGTGCCTGGGGGCGAAAGCAGATGACCCTGTCGGCGGCACTCAAATCGATCCACCTGAAGGCAGCCATCTGCTGGAACAGGATATCCGGGGCATCCCACTGGGGCAGATAGATACGCTCCACCTGGTGCCCCTCTTTCTCCAGCATCGCCTGCAACCATTCGACGATGTTCCGCGCACCGCCATTGATGAACGGCACGTAGGTCGAACAAAGCGCAATTCGCATGATCAACCCATCGCAGCGGCAAGACTTTCTGCAACTCTCTGTACATCCTCGCGAGTCAGGTCCTGGTGGGTCGGCAGATTGATGCCGCGCGGACTCCACAGATCGGCAACCGGATAACTCGCGCTTTCCTGATAGGGCGGCATGACATGCATCGGATAGAACACGGGCCGCGTCTCGATGCCCATCTCGTCCATCTTGCGCATCACGGCATCACGTCTTTCACCCGCGCCCTCCCGAAGGAAGATGTTGTACATCCAGTACACCTCATCGGCCCAGACTTGCCGAACCGGAAGGATGATGCTTCCCCTGAGTCCCGACAGTGCATCTCCGTACCATTCGGCCAGCCGTTGCCGCTCTGCCAGTGCGGTATCGATGCCCTCCATCTGGGCCAGGCCGATGGCAGCCTCGATGTTCGTCATTCGATAGTTGTAACCGATGACCGGAAACCAGTAGCGGCGCTGCAGGTCCATTCCCTGGCCGCGGTACAGACGCAGCCTTGCCGCCAATTCAGCGTCATTGGTCGTGACCATGCCGCCTTCGCCGGTGGTCACAATCTTGTTGCCGAAAAAGCTGAACGCGGCACAGGTACTCAGGCCACCAACCCGACGGCCTTGGAATTTGGCACCATGGGCCTCGGCCGCATCCTCGACCACCCAAAGACCGTGACGGTAGGCAATCTCATTGATCGCGTCCATCTCGGCAGGATGCCCGTAGAGGTGGACAGGGATGATCCCACGTGTTTGCGGAGTGATCTTGGCTTCTATGGCAGACGGATCGATGTTCATCATATCCGCGCCCACATCGACCAGCACGGGCGTGGCTCCGCAGTAGCGGACTGCATTGGCCGTGGCGATGTAGGTCACCGTTGGTACGATGACTTCGTCGCCGGGCTGAAGGCCCAGTGCCACCAGCGCGAGATGCAGGGCTGCAGTGCCGTTGTTGGTGGCTATCCCGTAACTGACCCCGCAAAACCTCGCAAAGCTCTCTTCGAACGCCCCGATGTACTTGCCGTTCGACGAAATCCAGTTGGTATCGAGACAATCGAGTACGTACTTCCGTTCATTGCCCGCCAGTTTCGGTTGTGCCACGGAGATGCGCTTCATCTTTGCCCCCTAAAGGATGCTTCGACTTGATGATTCCTGCTGGTACACCGACAGCAATCACGCTTGCCGGAATATGTGAAATGACCACGCTTCCAGCGCCCAAAGTTGCATGCTCTCCGATGGATAGTCCGGGGATAACCTTGCAGCCGATACCAAGAAAGCTTCCGGCGCCCACAGTGACATTTCCTGCCAGTCCGCATTGCGGCGCAATATGGGCCGCACGGCCGATATGACAGTCGTGATCGATGGTCGCCCCTGTATTGATGATCGCCAGATCGGAAATCGTTGCATCCGCGTTGATAACAACACCGGCCATGATCGCCACGCCCAAGCCCAGTCGGGCGCTGGGTGAAATCGAAGCCCCAGGACTGACCGCGTTGACCAGGCGATAACCTTGCCCTACCGCCAGCGCGGCCAGACGTTCACGAAGCCGGTTGCAACCGATGGCCACGAATGCTTCCTGATAGCCGATTTCGCGCAACCGCTCGATATGCTCATCTCCCTTGAGCACGGGCACGCCTGCGCAAGCGTCCGCGCTGTCCTCTCCACCAATGCAATAGTCGACAATCTCCCCCATGGCACGCAGAAGTTCCACACAGACTTTTGCGTGCCCACCCCCACCGATTACGACGATGCCATTTCTCATTGATCCGTCACCCTGAATTCGCTCCACGCTCACACACTAGCCCATAGAGCTGTGTAAGCTTTGTGCAAGGCGCAGCCCGAATACGAATGCCTCCGGTCGTCAGCCGAACGAACGCCCCAGCGGTGGCCGAGGGGCGCCCGTGCCTGTTGCTTCCGATTGAAAATTGACCAGCGCATTCTTCACTAGCCTGCGGGGTTTAGCCCAGCAGTCGGCGCATGCGGTTTCGGGACGGCCTGTCGATCAGCGAGATCACACGCCGAACGAGTCTGTCGAGAAACACCGTCAAGAAGTGGCTGAACGAGCCGGTGCGCAGTGACATGACGTATGCGCGGCCCAGCGGGCCGTGCAAGCTTGACGCTTATGCCGAGTGGTTTCGGAAATCGCTGGAGACCGACTCACGGCGGCCAAGCAAGGAACGCCGCACGGCGCTGCGGCTGTTGGCACAGCTGAAGGAGCAAGGCCACGGCGGGGGCTACAGTCAGGTCACGGCATTCATCCGATCCTGGCGGGCGCAGTGCGGTGCGGTGACGGCCCGATCGGCCTACGTGCCGCTGCGTTTTGAGTGGGGCGAGGCATTCCAGTTCGACTGGAGCGAAGAAGGCCTGGTGATTGGCGGTATCTGGCGCAAGATCCAGCTGGCGCACATGAAGCTGTGTGCCAGCCGTGCGTTCTGGCTCGTGGCGTATCCGAGCCAGGGCCACGAGATGCTGTTCGATGCCCACACTCGCTGCCTGACCGGTTTGGGCGGCGTGGCTCGTCGGGGCATCTACGACAACATGAAGACGGCGGTCGATCGCGTACCTGGCCGCGGCAAGGCGCGCATCGTCAATGCCCGCTTTGCGGCGATGCCGGCGCACTACCTGTTTGATCCGGACTTCTGCAATGTCGCCTCCGGCTGGGAGAAGGGCCGTGTCGAGAAGAACGTACAGGACACGCGACGGCGGATCTGGCAGCTGGCGTTGGATCAGCGCTTTGCCAGCTTCGCCGAGCTCAATGTCTGGCTGGCGACGCAGTGTGTGGAAGCGCGCCGGGCGCCGCACCCGGAGTTTCGTGGCCTGAGCATCCAGGAAGCTTGGGAGCATGAGCGGACGCAACTGATGCCCATGCCAGACGCCTTTTGATGGCTACGTCGAGGTGCCAGCGCGGGTGTCGAGCACCAGCCTGGTCAGCGTGGCACGCAATCGCTACTCGGTGCCGTGTGCCTGAGCCGGGCATCGCGTCAGCGTGCGGCTATATCCCGAGCGCGTGGTGATCGTCGCGGATCAGAGCGTCGTGGCTGAGCATGTGCGCGCCAGTGAGCCTACGCCAACGGATCTGCCTCCGGCTGTTCTGCACTGGCCCGAAGTTGCAGAGCAAGATTCGCGGACAGCTTGAAAATATCGGCTTCAAGGAAATCTCTTGTCGCCTGCAACTCCTGAATCAGGCTGGCCGAGTGACTAAGCCGTTCGGCATGCGATGCATGCTGCACCGACTCCATTTCGCTTCGAAGGAAATCTCTTGTCGCCTGCAACTCCTGAATCAGGCTGGCCGAGTGACTAAGCCGTTCGGCATGCGATGCATGCTGCAGCGACTCCATTTCGCTTCGAAGGAAATCTCTTGTCGCCTGCAACTCCTGAATCAGGCTGGCCGAGTGACTAAGCCGTTCGGCATGCGATGCATGCTGCAGCGACTCCATTTCGCTTCGCAGGTAGTGCCGGATATCATCGGCCTGCTGTCGCACCTCGTGGACTGCCTCTAGAGTCTGCTGCTGTGTACTCCGGGCTTCGTCCCTGAATTGGGTGATCTCCTGTTGCGTGCCCCGAGCCTCTTCCCTGAACTGGGTGATCTCTTGTCGCAACTGAGAGCTCAAATCGTGAGTTTCCCGACGAGCCTCATTCAAATCGCGCCGAAGGTCACCTATATCCGCCCGCATGGCATTGAGCAGATATGCACGAAGTCGGAAGCCAATGGGGCGCACGAAAGGCTTCAGCAAGCGATAGACGACTTTCGCCGGCCATCGAAGTAGGACTTTCAGACGCTGCCGCATATAAAGCCTTCCTGTGTGTACCACCCGCCCCTGTACTGCCTCAAATTATCCACCGAAGTAAGCCGCAGCAACCGTGTCCGGATCTCCATCCTGACGCACCTTGCCGTGCTCGAGCCAAATCGCCCGATTGCATGTATGCAAGATCAGATCTCGTGAATGACTGGCTATGACCAGGATATTGGTGGATTTCACGACCTCATTCATCCGTGCTTCGGCCTTGTGCTTGAACCCTTCGTCGCCTACCGAAAGCCATTCGTCCATCAGCAGGATTTCTGGCCTCACGACGGTGGATACGGCAAACGCAAGGCGCATGTGCATACCGGTGGAGTAAGTTCTGACCGGCATATCGACGAAATCACCCAATTCGGAAAATGCGATGATTTCTTCGATCTGGCGGGTCACTTCACTGCGTTTCAGACCCAGCAATCCGCCACGGATATAGATGTTCTCGCGCCCGGTTGCCTCTGGGTCGATACCCAGGGAAATGTCCAGCAGCGAGCCGACTTCACCCTCGATCCGGGCCGTACCTGACGAGGGCTCATACACCCCACTCAGCAATCGCAACAACGTACTCTTGCCAGCGCCATTGTGCCCAAGCAGACCTACCCGGTCACCATCCCTGAACGTGAAATTGAGGTTTTCCAGCGCTCGAACAATCACCCGCCCCTGCTCGTTGGCACCCAGCTGACCACCGGTCGCGACCTGCATGAGCCGCTTCTTCAGCGAGCGGCCGCTGGCGTTGTAAATCGGAAAGTCGACGTTGACGTTCTGGAATTCGATGAGTGCCATTGACGTATTTTTCTTCTTGTCAGAGCCAGTAGGCGATGCGGCGCTTGTAGCGACCATAGACGAGCAACGCTACCAACCATCCAAAAACGGCCAAACCGAGCGATACCATCCAGTCGCTGAGCGTCGGCAACTCACCCAGCAAGGGGGCGCGTGCGACAGACAGGACGTAGTAGACCGGATTGAATTTGAGAAGATATGTGGCGGTGTGACCGGGCAAGCTGGCAGGCATCCACATGATGGGTGTCAGATAGAAGAACACTTGCAGCACGTTGGCGACAATCTGTGGCAAATCGCGGTAGCGGGCGCAGAGGACACCCAGCAACAGGGAGACCCAGGTCAAATTCACCACGACAAGCATGAAGCCCGGAATGCTGACCACGGCCAGCCAGCTCAAGGGGCGCCCCACCGCGAGGAGAACCAGCGGAAAAATGACGATGTTATGGCCCAGGATCAGAATGTTGCGCCAGATCATGCGCATCACGTGCACAAACAGGGGGATCGGCAACTGCTTGATGATGCCATCGGCCGCAATGAAGCTGGCACAACCTTCAGTGACCACCGAGGCAATGAAATTCCAGAAAATCATGCCGGCAGCAAGGAACGGCAAAAATTCGGTCAAGGGTGTCTTGAAAATTTCACCGAAGACGAGGCCGATGGTGCCGATCATGACACCCATGCTGATGGTCAACCAGAATGGCCCCAGGGCAGACCTGCGATACCGCTGACGAACATCCTGCCAGCCAAGCATGCCTACCAACGGATATCGCAGTGTGGCTGCGGCGATATCCGCAAGAGCAATGAGTACTGGATTTTTCTGCATTGTTCTGACGTCAATCCATTGTCAAAAACAAGGGCGAAACGTAAGCCCGCTCAGGGATTACGTTATCATGGCGATCGCCAAGCAATGTGCTGCAATGCAGTCTCACCGTCGCCACCTGCCGACTTGCCAAAACATGATGATGAGGGACGTCTCATGAACACAGGCCACCGGCAAACTGACCTCAAGTGAATCACCACTACCTCTGGATTGGCGAACGTTCGTGCGCATGCGCGCGCACCAATCACCTTTTCAGGCACCCAATACCGCGACTGCATGCAGCCATGCCACAACTGATCGCGCTCAGTAAGCAACCCATCTAACCATGATCTTTACCAGAGATGGACAGCGGCATCACCAGCAACTTGCCAGATGTTGCCGCATGTGACGCCGACGCAGTCGAGGGGCAGCCCGAAAACTCCGGAAAGCTCTCGCGGCTGCAATAACCACGCAAATGGACAATTCGCTGCCTGACTGCGGACACCACACGTGCCGCACCTTGTACGGTGTCAACAAGCACGCCTTCCCGACTTCACCTCACCTCGGCGACGAGGTGAGGTGAAAGAAAACGGGCTTACCTGGCCACGCGCTTCACCGCGTCGACCACATGGGCGACGGTGAAGCCGAAGTGCTCGAACAACTGCGGCCCGGGGGCCGAGGCGCCGAACGTGGTCATGCCAACCACTTCGCCGTCCAGACCCACGTACTTCCGCCAGAAATCGGCGGTTGCCGCTTCCACCGCCACGCGCGCACGGCACCAGCCCGGCAGCACGCCCTCGCGGTATTCCAGCGGCTGCGCGTCGAAAATCTCGGTGCACGGCATCGACACCACCCGCACACCGACACCTTGCTGGGCCAGCGCGCGCATCGCCTCCATCGCCAGTTCCACTTCCGAGCCGGTGGCGATCAGGATGGCCTGGAACGTGGTGTCCAGCGGATCGGACAGCACGTAACCGCCACGCATGATGTCGGCCAGCTGCTGCTCGCTGCGTGGCTGATGTTTGAGGGTCTGCCGCGAGAAGATCAGGCAGGCGGGGCCGCCCTTGCGCTCGATGGCCGCCTTCCACGAAGCCGCCGACTCCACCGCGTCGCAGGGGCGCCACACCTGGTTGTTGGGGATGTAACGCAGGCTGGCCACGTGCTCGACCGGCTGATGGGTCGGGCCGTCTTCACCCTGACCGATCGAGTCGTGGGTGTAGACATGGATGGCGTGGGCCGGAATCAGCGCACTCATGCGCACGGCATTGCGTGCGTAATCGGAGAACACCAGGAAGGTCGCGTCGTACGGAACGAGGCCGCCATGCAGGGCCAGGCCGTTGGCAATCGCGCTCATGCCGAACTCGCGCACCCCGTAATAAACGTAGTTGCCCTTGCCATCTGCGCTGTTGCCATTGGCGGCGTCGAGGCTGCCCTTCCACTTGGTGAGATTGGAGCCGGCCAGATCCGCCGAGCCGCCGATCAGTTCCGGCAGCAACGGTCCAAAGGCATCCAGGGTCATCTGCGAGGCCTTGCGTGAGGCCACGTCCGGCCCCTCCAGCTGCAGCTTGGCCAGGAAGGCCTGCGACTTCTCCGCCCACTCGGCCGGCAGCTCGCCGGCGAGACGACGTTTGAACTCGGTCGCCAGTTCAGGGTGGGCCGCGGCATAGGTTGCGAAGGCGTCGTTCCAGGCCTGTTCGCGTGCTGCACCGGCCTTTTTCGCATCCCAGCCGGCATAGATCTCGGCCGGGATCTCGAACGGCGCGTGGCGCCAGTCCAGCTGATCGCGTGCGGCGGCGATCTCGTCCTTGCCCAGCGGGGAGCCGTGGCTCTCTTCCTTGCCCTGTTTGTGCGGCGCGCCGAAACCGATGATGGTCTTGGCGCAGATCAGGGTGGGCTTGTCGTGTTGCGCGGTGGCCTTGGTGATCGCCTGCTTGATCGCTTCCGCGTCATGGCCGTCGACGCCGCGAATCACGTTCCAGCCATAGGCCTCGAACCGGGCCGGCGTGTCGTCGGTAAACCAGCCGTGCACTTCACCGTCGATCGAGATGCCGTTGTCGTCATAGATCGCCACCAGCTTGCCCAGCTTCCAGGTACCGGCCAGCGAGGCCACCTCGTGCGAGATGCCCTCCATCAGGCAACCATCGCCGAGGAACACATAGGTGTTGTGGTCGACGATGGCATGCCCGGTGCGGTTGAAATGCGCGGCCAGCACTTTCTCTGCCAGCGCGAAGCCCACCGCATTGGCCAGGCCCTGGCCGAGCGGACCGGTGGTGGTCTCCACGCCGGGGGTTTCGCTGGCCTCCGGATGACCGGCCGTCCTGGAATGCAACTGGCGGAAACGCTTGAGCTGATCCATCGGCAGGTCGAAGCCGGTGAGGTGCAGCAAGGCGTACTGCAACATCGAGCCGTGGCCGTTGGAGAGCACGAAGCGGTCGCGGTTGAACCACTTCGGGTTGACCGGATTGAAGCGCAGGAAATCGTTCCAGAGCACCTCGGCGAGGTCAGCCATGCCCATCGGCATGCCCGGATGACCCGACTTGGCCGCTTCAACGGCGTCCATGGCAAGGGCGCGCACGGCATTGGCGAGTTCGCGGCGGGTGGTCATCGGCATCTCCGGAGGGCGAAAAACGGGCATTGTCGCCGATCCGGCCAGCCGATGTCGCGCCGACCGCAAGGCCCGCGGCAACTCGCCTGCCGGGCATTCATTAATTCAACCTTAATTTTTCATTTGCAGATATCGCGGAGCTTCAGGCTCAAAGCCGTCCAATGCCCCGGCGCGTGGTGTCCACGCGTCGCTGCCGGCCCGTCCCCAAGCGCCGTGCAACGCGAAGTCATAAGCCGTCAAGAAGGAATACCCTCATGAAAAAGACCCTACTCGCCCTTGCATTCGTCGCCGCTGCGTCCGCCACTTTGCCGGCCCTGGCGCAGGACACCTCCACCACCAGCGCTGCGGCCGGTGGCAACTATCAGCCGAGCCAGGCCATCGGCAGCGGCAACTGGCTGATCGATGCCAGTGTCGGCCAGGCCCATATCAACCAGGGCCCCTACGGCTCGCATCCCACCACCTATTCACTCAGTGGTGGCTACCGCTGGAAGGTCGGTGAGGATCTCGGCCTGGGCCTGGATGTCGGCTACAACGATCTGGGCAATTTCAAGCTCAAGAACGCCTTCAACAGCAATCCGGTGAACCTGACCACCCAGCGTCAGGCGCTGCGCGGATGGACGGCCGGTGCGAATGGTCGCATCAACGTCTGGCAGGGCCTGTACATCAGTGGCCGCGCCGGCATTTATGGCTGGAAGGGCGATGGCTACAGCGACCAGGACATCAACCGCCACCACCTGAACAAGGTCGACTACTACGGCGGCGCCGGCGTGGGTTACGACTTCAACCAGCACTTCGGTGTCGGCTTGTCGTACGACTACTACCACGCCAGCAAGAACAACCTCAATCTGAGCACCGACACCGCCTCGGTTACGGCCGAATACCGCTTCTAAGCCTTGCTGAACATGCTGGGGACGCCCGCGCCACGGGCGCTCCCCAGACCTGTATTAACCACAACTTAATACTGAACTCATCGGTGTTGAATCTTCCGGTGAATGCCTCATCTAAGTGATCACGTGCAGCCACTCACTCCGGGCGGCGCACTTTCAGCAGCGGCCATCCCCCCCCTTTGGGCCGACTGCCATGACAACTGGAGCATCATCATGAAAATCAAAAAGACCCTGCTTGCCCTCGCCCTTTCCACCGCTGGCGTGCTGGCCATCCCTGCCGCCTTTGCGCAGAGCGCCCCGGCTGACAATGCCGGCTGGTTCGTCAACGGCAACGTTGGCAGCGCGTCGCTGAATAACGGCCCGTATGACGACAACACCACGGCTTACGCCATCAATGGCGGCTACCGCTGGTCGCTGGCGCCGAACTTCTCGCTCGGTGCGGAAGTGGGCTACAACGATCTGGGCAACATCCACGCCAAGAATGTGTTCAACAACCAGCCCGTCGTGGCAGACAACAAGTCCCAGCTGCATGGCTGGACAGCGGGTGCCAACGCGCATTTCGACCTCAACCCGAACTGGTACATCAGCGGTCGCGCGGGCCTGTACAGCTGGACCGGCCACGGCCTCAGCAACGACATCAACCCGGTGCGCAAGAGCCTGAACGACAACAGCTGGTACGCCGGCGCCGGCGTGGGCTACAACGTTACCCGCAACATCAGTGTCGGCCTGAACTACGATTACTACGATGCCAACAAGCAGCACCTGAATCTGGACACCAACGTGGTTTCAGCCAACGCTGAATTCCGTTTCTGATCCCGGATTGAAGTCACGGAAACAAAAAAGGGCGCCGAAAGGCGCCCTTTTTTTGTCTGATCGAACTGACTGCGTGGCTACACCCTGGATCAATCGATCAGCCGTTCCACTGGCCCAGCGCCGCCAGGCCGTTGTCACGCGCACGCGCGTGCACGGTCTTCTGCGCCTCGGCGTAGTTCGCCTTCATGTCCTTGGCCCACAACTTCAGCGCCGCCTGCTGCATGGCACGGCCGTAGGAGAACGAGAGCGGCCACGGATGCGGGCCGATCTGGTTCATCGCGTTGAGGTGCGCGGTGGACTGCAGGTCGGTCTGGCCGCCGGAGAGAAACACGATGCCCGGCAACGAGGCCGGCACGGTGGACTTGAGCACGCGCACGGTCGCCTCGGCGACTTCCTCGGCGTCGACCTGCTCGTCGCAGTCCTTGCCGGGGATGACCATGCTGACCTTCAGGATCAGGCCTTCCAGCATCACGTTCTGCTCGTACAGGGCATTGAACAGGCTGCGCAGCACCGCCTCATGCACCTCGTAGCTGACTTCGATGGTGTGATCGCCGTCCATGATCACCTCGGGCTCGACCATCGGCACGATACCCGCTTCCTGGCACAGCGCGGCGTAACGGGCGAGCACATGGCAGTTCGCCTCGATCGCGGTGGAGCTGGGGTTTTCTTCGGTGATGTTGATCACGGCGCGCCACTTGGCGAACTGCGCGCCAAGCCGCGCATATTCCTGCAGACGCTCGCGCAGGCCGTCAAGACCCTCGGTGACCACGTCACCAGGGAAGCCCGCCAGCGGCTGCGGCCCCTTGTCGACCTTGATACCCGGGATCATGCCGAGCTTCTTCATCAACTGCGGAAACGGCACGCCATCCTTGGTCGACTGACGGATCGTCTCGTCGTACAGGATCGCGCCGGAAATATGCTCGTTCAGGCCCGGCGTGGTCAGCAGCAACTCGCGGTAGGCGCGGCGGTTCTCTTCGGTATTCTCGATACCGACCGCCTCGAAGCGCTTCTTGATGGTGTTGGTCGACTCATCGATGGCGATGATGCCCTTGCCCGGTGCCACCATGGCCAGTGCAATGCTTTCGAGATCTTCAATACTCATGATGACTCCGTGGTGCGGGGGCGGTACAGCCGGCACAGGTTGATGCCGCCTCGAAAACGGGGCGGCATGGTTCAAAACCGAAATTATAGGCCAGTTTGGCCACCGCACGCGTCAAGCCGCAGCTCGACCCCGTGCCACCGCCGACTCAGGGTGCGTAGCCAGGCAACTTGCAGGCATCGACCAGCTCCTTTCGCTGCGCCGGGTCCATGGGCGCGTTGAACGGCACGATGTAGTAGGTAGCCATGGGCTGGCCGACCTTGTTGCTCAGCGAGGGGCCATAGCGAAAGTTGCTGACGGCGCTGCGTGCCATCGGGCCCAGGTCACTCTTCGGCACGACCTTGGCCACCTGTACATCCATCGGCACACCATCGGAACCGATCGTATAGGTCACCGCGACGCAACCGGGCTTGAGCAGGTTCTGCCCGCTGTTGGGCGCGTCCATCTGCACCTGGGTGTTGAGCAGAATCCAATGGCGATAGAGGTCCTTCTGGTCGACCTTGTTGGCCTGCGCCAGCACGGGCGCCACGAAGCCCAGGGTCAACGCGAACAGCAAGGCCTGACGAAGCGGACGGAACTTGGTTTTCATCACGATCTCCAGTACGGAAGGACTGGCACCAGTGTAACTGCCCCGCCCCGTCGGGGCGGCACCAGCCCCGTTGGCGGGACAGCCGCCCGTCAGCCTCAAAGATCGCGCAGGCTCTCGACCATGCCTTCGGTACCCACCGAAAGCAGTTTGAGGGTATTGGTGCCGCCACCCTGGCCGACATGATCACCGTGGGTCAGCACCACGCGGTCACCCTCGACCAGCAAGCCCTGCCCAAACAACTGCTGCACTGCCGTGCGAGCGGTAGCGGCCGAGCCGAGCCCCTCATGATCAAACGCCACCGGATGAACATCGCGCAACATCAGCATCCGCCGCCGGGCACCGGCCAGCGGCGACAACGCATAAATCGGTACCGCGGTGCGATAACGTGACAACCATTGCGCGGTGGCACCCGATTCGGTCAACGCCACGATGGCGCGCACGCCCAGTTCACCGGCCAGCATCATCGCCGCCAGCGCAATCGCCTGGTCGGTACGATCCAGCCGGTGGCTGCCCGCCTTGAGATCCTCTTTCGGCTCGAACTGACGCTCGGCACCGAGGCAGATCCGGCGCATGGCCGCCACCGCCTTGTCCGGATGCGCTCCAGCGGCGGTTTCTTCAGACAGCATCACCGCATCGGTGCCGTCGATCACGGCATTGGCCACATCCAGCACCTCGGCGCGGGTGGGGATCGGAGAGCGCACCATCGACTGCAACATCTGGGTCGCGGTGATCACCGCACGATTGCGCTGCACCGACTCGCGAATGATCTTCTTCTGCAGCCCCGGCAACTCGGCATCGCCGATCTCCACGCCCAGATCGCCGCGAGCCACCATCACCACGTCCGAAGCATCGATGATTTCACCGAGTACCGGAATGGCGTCGGCGCGCTCGATCTTCGCCACCAGCGCGGCGTTGCCGCCCGCCTCTTTCAGCAAGCGACGCGCCTGGTGCATGTCCTCGGCCGAACGCACGAAGGAAACCGCGAGGAAATCGGCGCCGATCTCGGCAGCCAGCTTGATGTCGGATTTGTCCTTGTCCGACAGCGCGGTGACGGAGAGGCCGCCGCCCTGGCGGTTGAGACCCTTGCGGTTGGACAGCTTGCCGCCAATCAACACCTGGCAACGTACCTCGCTGCCCACCACGTCCTGCACGGTCATGGCCAGCAGGCCGTCATCGAGCAACAGCACGTCGCCGGCGAACACGTCCCGCGGCAGGCCGTGATAGCTGACGCCGACGCGGGTGACGTCACCCGGCGGTACGCCATCGCGGCAATCCAGCACGAACGGCGCGCCTTCGACCAGTTGCACGGAACCTTCGGCAAAGGTCTCGACGCGGATTTTCGGACCCTGAAGATCGGCCAGAATGCCCACCTCGCAACCGAGCGAGGCGGCCGCCTCGCGCACCGCCACCGCGCGGGCGCGATGGTCATCCGGCGTGCCATGCGAGAGGTTCAGGCGAACCACGTTGACGCCTTCGGCGATGATGCGTTCAAGCATGCCGGGCGCATCGGTGGCAGGGCCGAGCGTGGCGACGATCTTGGTGCGGCGGGTTTGGGTTTCTTGATTGGTCATCGGTCGAGCGTAACAACAAGATGAGCGGCTAGCCACGGGCCAGCCCTCGATATTTCAGCCATTTGGACGTCCGAACGGCGATCCCGCAACCGGCTGCCGACAGTGGTCTGCTCGGCTTGTCGACCATACCAGTCCCATCGCGACAGCGCGGTGCGGATGCTTGTCAGCCAGACCACGCGATGACGACGCGGCAGTGGCATCATGCTGCTGCAGCGCAGCAGCGAAAGTTTCAATTTTTCTGCAACACCCGCGCGCTCAACCGCCCAGCACCTGGTTGAGCACGGCAGCCAGCCGCACACCGGCCTGCTCCAGTCGTGTTTCGACCACCGGCCACGCCTTGAGCTGATAGCGCTGGGACCACGCCTCACCCGAGGGTTTGGCCAGATCGGTGTAGGCCACCTGCTGTGCCAGCCGATGGGACTCATCCGCCCAGCCGATGGCCTCGCTGCCCAGGCCAGACAAGGGGCCGGTTGGCGTCCACGCTTCGCGCTCGGCGGGGGTGATGCCGGCGTCCAGCATCATCGCGTCGGACTGCACGATGGCATGGTCGAAGGTGTAATTCGGGCCGGGGGTGAGATCCATTGCCTTGCGGATGATCTGGCCGTCCCACAGCGAGTGCAGATTGGTACCCCGACCGAAGAACTGCACCTGCACGGTATTGCCGCCCTTGTCGTTGTTGTCTTCCGCATGCAGTGGCTGGTGGACATCACCAATCAGATGAACCACCCATTTCAGCGCATCGAGCCGGGCCTGTGGCGTGGCGGATTTGTCCGCCAGCACGTGCGCATATTGATCGATCTTGACGACCACGCAGTCGCCCTGGGGACAGTCGCGCGCCGCGACATAGTCGTCGACGTGCAACGGGATGTCGACGTAATGCCAGCCACCGGTGTTTGGCATGGCCTTGCGGTTGGCGTCGGCCCAGGAAGAAATCTCATCCAGCCGGCTCAGGCCTTCCTGCTTGAGCAAGGCAGCCACCTCGGCCGAGGCCACCGGGTCCAGGTGCTGCTGGGCGATGTCCGCCACGATGGCGTGCCCTTCCGGCCCCCAGGCCTGACTGGCGAAGCTGGTGACAAGCAAGGCGGTCGCGCAAAGCGCGGGGAGAAGTCGGCGGCTAGGGCGGTTCATGATCACTCGAAAACGTGGGGAAACGGTCTGCAAGACTGCCACAGTCCGGCGCCAGTTCGATGGCAGGCGCGTGACCGACATGCCGTCCACGGCAGTCCCGCCCGCCAGTATGACCAGGGCGCGGCCATTGCCCAACGCAAACCGGGTCGGCGTGAGCTCAATCCATCCGTGAGACTCCCCTGCTAGAATCTTCAGCCTGATCCACCAGCCCCACTGCACGCAGGAGTTTCCGGTAATGACGATCAAGGTAGGCATCAACGGCTTCGGCCGCATTGGACGCAACGTACTGCGCGCTGCCGTGCAGAACTTCGGCAACGACATCGAGATTGTCGCGATCAACGACCTGCTCGAGCCGGACTATCTGGCCTACATGCTGCGCTATGACTCGGTGCATGGCCGCTTCAAGGGCGACGTGTCGGTGGAGGGTGGCCAGCTGGTGGTCAACGGCCGCAAGATCCGCCTGACCCAGGAGCGCGACCCCGCCGCCCTGAAGTGGAACGAGGTGAATGCCGACGTGGTGATCGAATCCACCGGCCTGTTCCTGGACAAGGTCACCGCGCAGAAGCATCTGGATGCGGGCGCGAAGAAGGTGATCCTGTCGGCGCCGTCGAAGGACGACACGCCGATGTTCGTGTTCGGCGTCAACGACAAGAGCTACAAGGGCGAGGCGATCATCTCCAACGCGTCGTGCACCACCAATTGCCTGGCGCCGATCGCCAAGGTGATCAACGACAAGTGGGGCATCAAGCGTGGCCTGATGACCACCGTGCATGCCGCCACTGCAACGCAGAAAACCGTCGATGGTCCGTCCAACAAGGACTGGCGCGGTGGCCGTGGCATCCTGGAAAACATCATCCCCTCGTCCACCGGCGCCGCCAAGGCCGTCGGCGTGGTGATCCCCGAACTCAACAAGAAGCTCACCGGCATGAGCTTCCGCGTGCCGACCTCGGACGTGTCCGTGGTCGACCTGACCGTGGAGCTGTTGAAGGACGCGACCTACGCCGAGATCTGCGCCGAAATGAAGGCACAGAGCCAGGGCGCGCTGAAGGGCGTGCTCGGCTACACCGAGGACAAGGTCGTCGCCACCGATTTCCGCGGCGAGACCTGCACCTCGGTGTTCGACGCCGATGCCGGCATCGCGCTGGACAGCACCTTCGTCAAACTGGTCAGCTGGTACGACAACGAGTGGGGCTATTCGAACAAGTGCCTGGAAATGGTGAGGGTTGTCGCGAACAGCTAAGTCCACTCGCTACGCCATCTGGAAAAGACCGTGCCTGTGGGCGCGGTTTTTTTTGGCCCAAGAGGTACGCATGCCGCTGTTTGCGCGCACGGGTGCCCGGCGTATACTCATCAAATGAGAACTAATCGCATTTGTGAATTTGTGATGGCCGCGTGGCTGCTGCTCGCCATTGCGCCTGCCCGGGCGCTTTCGTTGAGCGCCCCCGGCAATGACGCTGTCGTGCAGCAGACATGGCAGATGCTTGATTATCTGGCGACCGACTACGCCGGTGCCGTGAAGGATGGCGCCGTGACCAGCCCGTCCGAATACGCCGAGATGCAGGAGTTCGCCGGCACCGCTCGCCAGCGCCTTCGCAGCCTGCCCCGCGACAACGGTTCGGCCACGCTGCTGACCCAGGCCGACGCGCTGATCGACGCGATCGACGCGAGAAAACCGGCGCCCGAGGTGGCGCGCATGGCGCACGCGCTGGGCGACGCTCTGCTGCAGAACTATCCAGTGACTACCGCGCCCACGCAGGCACCGGATCTCGCCCGCGGCGCCATGTTGTACCAGCAGAGCTGCGCCGCATGTCACGGCGCAAGCGGGCATGGCGACGGGCCAGCTGGCCGACAGCTCGATCCACCGCCGATCGATTTCACCGACCAGTCCCGCGCCGACCAGCGCAGCGCCCTGTCTCTGTACGAAGTGATCAGCCAGGGAGTGAAGGGTACGGCAATGACGAGCTATGCCATGCAGCTTTCGACGCAGGATCGCTGGGCGCTGGCGTATTACGTGGGCTCGCTGGCCTATCCGGCCGCCACTGCAACCGCTGCCGCCGCGTGGCAGGGGGATGCCACGACACGCCAGCGCATTGCCGATCTGAAAGATCTCTCGCATGTCCGCGTGAACGCATTGGCAGAGACCATCGGCACCGAACAGGCACGTGCCATTGTTGGCCAGCTGCGCCGCCATCCGGAAACACTGCAGACCTCATCGCGCGGGCTGGAGCTGGCACGCAGCCAGCTGGCCGCGAGCGTCAAGGCCTATCAATCGGGCAACTCAAGTGAAGCCACCCGGCTGGCGCTGTCTGCCTACCTCGACGGCGTGGAACCGGTCGAACCCGTGCTCAATGCCCGTGACCCGGAACTGCGCGTCACAGTCGAAACCGCAATGGGTGCATACCGGACGGCGCTCTCGCGCCAGACCCCCGTCGGGGAAATCCGGGATCGCGCAGCCAGCATCGATGCGCTACTGCAGCGTGCGCAGCTAGCCACCACGCAAAGCGCCGGCGAACCGGCCGCGGTCTTCCTCGGTGCCTTCACGATCCTGGTGCGCGAGGGTCTGGAGGCGCTGCTGGTCGTGGTGGCGCTACTGGCCTTTCTGGGCAAGGCCGGTCGCACCGCAGCAGTTCGATACGTCCACGCCGGCTGGACGTCTGCGCTGGTCGCCGGTGGATTGACCTGGGCTGCGGCGAGTTACGTCATATCGATCAGCGGTGCCGGCCGCGAGCTCACCGAGGGGCTCTCGTCGCTGTTTGCCGCCGCGGTGCTGATCAGTGTGGGACTGTGGATGCACCAGAAAAGCATCGGCGGTCGCTGGCAGCGCTACCTGAAGGAAAAAATGACCGCAGCGCTGAGCCGGCGCTCGGCCTGGTTTCTGTTCGCGCTGGCTTTCATCTCGGTCTACCGTGAAGTATTCGAGACGATCCTGTTCTATGCCGCGCTGTGGAACGACGGCGAGCATGGCTGGCTGCTGGGCGGCATCGCCGCCGGCGCGCTGGTGCTGGGCGCCGTTGCCTGGGTGCTTATGCGCGGCAGCCGGCGCCTGCCACTGGCTACCTTCTTTGCTGCCAGTTCGGCGCTGATCGCCGTGCTGGCGCTGGTACTCACCGGCAAGGGTGTCGCTGCACTGCAGGAGGCAGGCTGGGTTGCGGTCAGCCCGCTGCCGCTGCCGCGCATCGGACTGCTGGGCGTTTATCCCACGTCGCAATCGATGCTGGCTCAGGCTTTGGTGCTTGTGCTGCTGATCCTGGGTTTTGCCTGGAATCTGCGCCAGCGTCGAGACCGTGCCGGCGATTGACGCACAAACGACACGCCATCCGTCAAAGCCCGTTCGAGTGGTGCCATGTCAAGCCAACAGGCCTGCCTGCCGGCGAGGTACGCGCGTGGACATCCACCGGAGTCGGTAGCGCTTGCGTGCCCTGACCGCAGCCCTCACGTCATCGCTGCGCAAGCATCCCTATCGATACCTCGGAGGAACTCCCACGCCGAGGCAAACCGGCGTGGGTTTCCCACCCATCAATGGCGACTCAGCGACGCTCGGCCGCTGCAGTTGCCCGCACGCCCAACCAACCCTTGATCGAGGCGATTACCAGCGGCACCGCTCCGAAGATGATGAAGACCAGATCGCCGGGCAGACGCAGCCACTCGAGCATGTGTGAGCGCGGCATGCTCATGTAGTCGATGCTGCGCGCATGCCAATAGCCATGCTGCACCACGTCCCACAACTGCAACACGCCGCTGGGAAAGAGGCTGAACAGCAGCATCATCGCCAGGCCGATGTTGGTTCCCCAGAACCCGACCTTGATGTACTTCTCGATGCCCGGCCAACCCTCATCACTGCTGGTCTGGCGCAACACGAACACCATCAGCGCGAGCGCCAGCATGCCGAACACTCCCATCAAGGCGGCGTGGCCGTGGGTTGGCGTTATCTGGGTGCCTGCCTCGTAATAGCTGATGATCGGCAGATTGATGAAAAAGCCGAACATGCCGGCACCGACGAAGTTCCAGAAACCCACCGACATCAGGAAGTAGAACGTCCACTTGTGCGGCACGCGAACGGGCTTGCCATTCATGTCCACCATGCCCTTGGTCGCCTTGACGAAGTCCCATGCATCCAGCGTCAGCAGGGTCAGCGGTACCACTTCGAGTACCGAGAACATTGCCGACATGGCCATGTTGAAGTTGCTCTGTCCGCTGAAGTACCAGTGATGCCCGGTGCCGATCAGGCCGCCCAGGAAATACAGGATCGCATCCAGATAGATCACCCGCAGCGCCACGTTGCGCTGCGCCAGCCCCAATTGATAGAAGGTCAGCGCGACCACGGTGGTGGCGAAGAACTCGAAGAACCCCTCCACCCACAAATGGATGATCCAGAAGCGCCAGGTATCGACCACGGTGAAATTGGTCTCGGCACCAAAGAACAGGGCCGGCACATAGAACACCGGGATCGCGATCGCGGCGAACAGGAACATCCTCGCCAGCGGCCGTGCCGCTACGTTGGCCACCGCGCGTGGACGCGCCAGACACCACAAGATCGAAAACCAGACCAGCAGGCCCACTACCAGCAGGTACTGCCAGATCCGCCCCAGCTCCAGATACTCCCAGCCCTGATCGCCCAGCCAGAACCACCAGGTACCCAGCTTCTGTGCGATACCGGCCCATACGCCGAGCAGGCTGCCACCGATCACCACCACGAAGGCGGCGAACAGCAGATGGATCCAGCCGGCCAGCCAGCGTGGCTCGTCGGCGCGCAGCGTGCGCCCCAGGAACAGCGCCGCGGCGACATAGGCCGTGGCGATCCAGAAGATCGCGGTCTGCAGGTGCCAGGCACGCAACAGGTTGCTGGGGAAGATATTCTCCAGCTGGAAGCCATAGAAGCTGCCCGGATCGGCGCGGAAGTGTGCCACGCCGCCGCCGACCAGTGCCTGCATCAGGAACAGCAACGTCACCACCACGAAGAACTTCACCAGTGCGCGCTGACCCGCACTGGACCGGCCCGCCATCACCTGCGGATGCATGTCGTGCCCGCGACTGATCCAGCCCAGGTAGTCGAACTTGCCGAACGCCAGCAGTACCGTGGCGATACCGGCCAGCAGCACCAGCAAACTCAGCGCGCTCCACAGCAAGGCGCCAGGCGTGGCCACATTGCCGACGCTGGGGTCATATGGAAAATTGTTGGTGTAGGAAGCTTGCGTACCGGGCCGGGTCGCCACCGAGGCCCATGCCGCCCAGCTGACGAAGGCGCTGAACTGATGCAGTTCGGCAGGATCGGTGATCAGGTCGGGCTTGAGGCCGCCGTTTTTGGTCGGATCCTTGAAATAGGTCGTCCAGTAGCCGGTCTGCTGGCGATAGGCCGTCGCCTCCGGTGCGATCAGCTGCAACACCCCAGTCTGCGCGTCGTAACGATTGGTCTTCAGCGTCACCGCTGTTTCGGCTTGCACCGCCGCCTGCTGCCGCGCATTCAACTCGGCCATCGGCTTGGCGTATTCCCCGAGGGCGATGGCGGCGGCGGTGTCCTCGCCCAGTCGATGCAGGGCTTCAGCCGAGTAGTCCGGCCCGAGATACGCGCCGTGGCCCCAGATGCTGCCGTTGTCCATCAGGCCGTATTTGAGAAAAACCGCCTGACCGTGGCGGATATCGTCGCCGCTGAACAGGCTGGTTCCCTGCGCATCCACCACCCGGGATGGAATCGGTGGCGCGTTGTGATATGCCAGCGTGGTAATGGCGAGCAATCCGGCGAAGCCGAGCACCATGACGATTGCGATCGTGCGCAACCACCATGGCGATAGCGCCGTGTCCTCATCGGTCAAGGGTTGTGCCGCGTCATTCATGATGTTCTCCCCGAGCGTGGCAAATGGCCACGAGACTCAGGCAGGCCGTAAGCCTGCTGATCCAACGCAGCTTACGCCGATCCATCTACGATCCGTCAATGGCCGGCAATCTGTCTTCGCCGCACCGGCAACCATTGATCGCGGCCAACGACCAGCGCAGTTCACTCATCGAGTTCGCGCTTGAGCAACGCCAATTTGTTCGGCACGCCATCCCATTTCGCCGCATCTTCCATCGCAGCGATCTTGCTGGTGAGCACCGGCCACTGCGGCGCCAGCTCGGCATTGATCGCCAGATAGATTTCCTGCCCCGCAGGCACATCGAGCTCGGGAAAGATCGCTCCGACCGGACACTCCTCCACGCATAACGTGCAGTCGATGCACTCGTCCGGATCGATCACCAGGAAGTTCGGGCCAGCGTGAAAGCAGTCCACCGGACACACCTCGACACAGTCGGTGTGCTGGCAGTTGATGCAGTTGTCGGTGACGACGTGAGTCAACGTGTTTCCCCGGCGTGGTGGCGTGTCGGCCGCTCGATACTCGCTGCAGTCTCCATCAACGCTGGCGAGGTGGCCTTGACACAGATCAGGGCTGCCGCCGACCTGTCCCTGCAGAATCCGGGGCAGCGCTCAAACCCAACCGGAGTACCGCACCATGCAGACCTGCAACGCATCCGACGGTCTTCATCCGATGCGTTTATTTGATGCCACCCCCAGACATCTGTCCGCGCAAGGATCCACAATGCCCCGCATGAACCCACAGTCGCCACTGGATGAACCAGCCCTCGCCAGGCTGGTCGATCATTTTTACGAGAAGGTGCGCCGCGATGCGCAGCTGGGTCCGGTCTTCAACGCGGCCGTGCACGACTGGGACGAACACAAGCAGCTGCTTACCTCGTTCTGGGCCTCGGTGGCTTTGCATGCCGGCAGCTATCGCGGCAACCCGATGGCGGCGCATCGGCCACACCCGATCCGCAGCGAACATTTCGATCGTTGGCTGGCGTTGTGGCAGGAAACCTGCGACGAAGAGCTGGACGAGGTCCATGCCGCGCAGATGCTGGAATACGCGCAACGCATCGGCCGCAGCCTGAAATACGGGCTGGGCCTGCACGCGCAGGCGACGCCGTTCGGCGTACCGATCATGAGCACTTCGTAGGAGCACCCTGTGCGCGAGCCTTCCGTTACGTGACGAAGAGCTATCGCGCACAGGGTGCGCTCACAGCTTCCTCAGCCGAGTGCCTTCAGCGCCGCATCGTAATTGGGCTCGTTTGCGATCTCGCTGACCAGTTCGGCATGGATCACCTTGTCGCGCTCATCCAGCACCACCACGGCGCGAGCAGCCAGACCGGCCAGCGGACCCTCGGCAATCGCCACACCGTAGTCGCTGAGAAACTGACGACCGCGCATCAGGGACAGGTTGGTGACCTTGTCCAGGCCTTCCGCGCCGCAGAAACGCGCCTGCGCGAACGGCAGGTCGGCCGAAATGCAAAGCACCGCCGTGTTTTCCAGCATGCTGGCCGACTCATTGAAGCGACGCACCGAAGTGGCGCAGGTCGGTGTGTCCACACTGGGGAAGATGTTCAGCACCTTGCGCTTGCCGGCAAAGCGGGACAGCGTGGCGTCGGACAGATCACCGGCGACCAATGCGAACGCAGGGGCCGACGAACCGACGGTCGGAAACGTGCCTTCAACCTTGATCGGCTGACCCTTGAATGTGACTGTGGACATGCTGCACCTCGTGAGATTGGATCGGGCCCGCAAGTAAAGCATGAGCCCGACGGCAAAACGAGGTCATTCGATCGACGGGTTGTGCCATCGCCAGGGCATCAGCGATGGCACAACCAGCAGGGAGCCAGCGAAGTCGGTGATCGAGAACGAGGGGTTGGGCGAGCCCAGCGGAATCATGCCGAACACATAGAACAGTGCCACCGTGAGTGTGCTGATCCACAGCAAATGTTCGATCCGGAACAGCCCGTACAACGATCCGCCACCCTGCTTGAACAGCGCTTTCAGGGTGGGCCAGAACGCTCGCAGAAGGACCATGCACCATACCGCGAGACCGATGAAGAAACTGATCTGCCAGAAGCGACCCAGTTCCAGGTACGACAGTCCCTGGTTACCAAACCAGAACCAGTTCTTGTCGATCAGACCCATCACGCCCAGATAGTCGCCGATCAGCGCTCCGGCCACGATCGTCACCAATACCCAGAAAATCAGATTGACCAGCAGCTTCTGTCCTGCCGGTTCGCGCCCGCCGATCAGCGGTGCCAGGAACAGGCCCGCACCAATCCAGCTCACCCCGATCCAGATGATCGGCGCCTGCAGATGCACACTGCGCAGGAACGCGAACGGCAGCCACTTGCCGACGTCGATGCCGTAGAAGCTGACCCGATCGGTGTAGTAGTGGGCCATGATCGAGCCGGCAAGAATCTGCACCAGCAACACACCTGCGACCACCAGAAAGTATTTCCATAGCGCCTTTTGGCTCGGCGTAGGCGCCATGAACTTGTTCAGCACCGGCTCGAAGGTTTCATTGGTCGCCTTTGGCTCGATCCACAGGCGGAAGATCACCAGCACCGCGCCGATGGCAAAGAACACCATGGTGAACGAGGCCCATGTCCACACGAAGGTCGCCTTGGTGGGCGCATTGCCCACCAGCGGTTCGGACGGCCAGTTGCTGGTCCACGAGTAGTCCTTGCCGGGACGACGCGCTACCGTGGTCAACGACGAGTAAATCAGAAAGTTTGCCGTCTGGCTGGCGCTGGTCGGGTTCAGTGCCCGCGCGCCGGTGTAGCCCTTGCTGAAGTCATCGGTGAGCAGTGCCGTGACGATCCGCGGGCGTAGTGATTCGATCGCCTTGGCGACGGCGTCGGGCAGTACGACCTGCGACTGACTGAGGTCGATGCCGCGCAATTGCTCCCGCATGCTGTTGGTGACACCCGATTGCTGGTCGGCGTCGATGGCATCGAACGACTTGCCGTAACGCGCCAGCGCGAGGTTGTTCTGCACCTCCTTCGCCAATTGCACCAGGTACTCGGCGGTGTAGTCTTCGCCAAAGGCGGAACCCATGCCGTACAGGCTGCCGTAGTCCATCAGGTCGGCTTTCTGGAAGCCGGACTTGCCGTCAACGATATCCGCATAGCTCATCACCTTGGTACCGCTGCCGGTGACCATTTGCCGAGGTAGGGGAGCCGCTTGTTGGTACGTACTGCGGGTGGCCGCCGCCATGCCGAGCCAACAGGCGACGACGGTAAACAGCAGCACCCAGATCAGCACCTTGCTGGTGCGATCCTGGGGGCCGGCGTGGCCGGCAGGGAGAATGGTTTTGCTCATGAACATTCCTGTTTAGGCGAGGGTTGGCGTGGCAAATGCTAGGCGCATGCAGCGCAATCAGCCTGATCTGGATCAGCGATCAGCAAAACAGGGGATGACAAATTGTCGCAGGACCCATGGTGCAGCGACACGGTCGAATCTGGCCCGGGGACCCACACCTGTGGCCTCCCTGCGTACTGGCCTACCGCGGCAAGCCAGCGGCGGGCTTCCTTGGGATTTGCATGCGCACCTCAATGCGAAACAGCACAGAAGGCACGGGCTAGTTCGACAAGGGAGAACGGCTCGCCTGGGCACTGGATCGGGCCGCGATCCTGTCGAGCCATCGGCTGATACGTGGCAGATTGCGTTCAAAGGGTTGCTGCACGGCAACGCCGAAGTCCAGCCAGACGTATAACCAGATGTCCGCAACGGTAAAGCGTTCGCCGCAAAGGTAGGGAGCGTCGCCGAACATGCCGTCCAACCAGACGATCCGATTCTGTGCGATCCGTTTCAGGCTTGCGGCAGCCTCTGGCGCGACAGGGATTCTTTCGGCAAACCGTGGCAATCCCTCGGCGTAGTGATAGGCGTTGTGGATGAATTCGGTCACGTTGAATTCGACACGCCGCCACCATTGCCTTGTCTGTGCCCGCTCGTACGCGTTGCTGCCGATGAGCACCGGTGTCGGGTGGAGCTCTTCGAAGTATTCGGCAATCGCACTCGCTTCGGCGAGGGTGGTGCCGTTGTCGAGTTCAAGTACGGGGGTCTGCCCTGCCGGATTGAGCGCGAGAAACGCCGGCTGGCGATTCTCGCCAGTGAATACGTCCACGTTTGTAGCCGGCAATGGCAAGCCTTTTTCCAGGATGAACATGCGCAGGCAGCGTGGAGCAGGGCTGTCGGCGTCATGAAGCAGCATGGATCAGGAGCCTGTTGCCAGTGACTGCCGCAGTGCGCGTATGGCTCGACTGATCGGTGGAGCGGGATTGTCGTCGGCGCGAGTAAGCTCCGCCATGATCATGCGCCGGAGGGGCCCCAGGCGTGTACCCGCAGCGAGAGCCAGGTTGCGCAAGACCCGCGCCGGGCGGCGGGCATCGGTGTACAGGTTCGCCAGCAGTTGTGTGGCCATGTAGAGCGGATAGGTGGCCCGCCGGTGCTCGCGCTCGTAACGTTGCAGCAAATCTGGCGACCAGATGGCCTTTTGGGCTGCATTCGCTGCACGCATCTCTCGCGCCAGCACCTCCAGTCCCAGCAGGCCGAAATTGAAACCGTGCGCGGTGACTGGATGCATGCCCACGGCAGCGTCACCAATCACTGCGAAGCGCTCGGCGACGAAACGCCGGGCATACACGCCCACCAGCGGATAGGTACAGCGCGGACCAGCCACGGTCATTCGCCCCAGGCGTTGCTGGAATCGCCGGGCCATGTCGATTTCGAAGGCGCCATCATCCAGCGACAACAGTGCCTGCATCTGCTGATGCGACAGCGTCAGCACCACTGACGATGTGCATGGATCGTGCAGCGGCAGCAGCGCAAGGGTCTGGCCAAAGTCAAACCACTCCCATGCGACATGTTCATGCTCTCGCTCATGCGTCATCCGGCATACCAGCATGACCTTGCCGAAGTCATGCATGCTCGCGGGAATACCTGCGAATCGGCGCAAGCTGGAAAATCGGCTGTCGGCCGCAACCACCAAAGCAGTATGGAGGACCTCGCCATCGTCCAGGATCACTTCCGCACCATCGCGGTCATTTTTTACCGCGGTCACGCCCATGCCTGTGATGCGCCGTACCTCGGTCATCCCGGCTACCTCGGCGTAGGCTGCGCGTCGAATGGCATGATTGGGCAGAAGCCATCCCAGCTGCTGTTTGCCGGCTTCGGCATGCCGAAACATCAGGCCAGTACAAGCGTTTCCGTTGAGCACCATGGCGTCGCGCAAGGTGCCGATCTCTTCCTCGCGAAATCGCTGCCACAAGCCAAGCTCACGCAACAGTTGCCGGGAATGATGGGTGATCGCAATTTCCCGGCCATCCTCCGCAGGGTCGGCGAGCATTTTTTCGTCCTGCCGCTCGACCAGAGCGATACGCAGGCCGCTCCCCGCCAGCGAGCGCACGAAACAGAGCCCGACAGGGCCGGCACCGACAACAACGACATCAAACGACATCAACATCTCCGGAGTGATTGCGTCATCGGAGCGAGATTACGCTTCGGTCCGATCAGTGGCGTTGACTTGGGTCAGGTGGGCGCGGTTGCATGCCGAAGATTGACGGCAGAGCAACGCCTGGCGTGTGCAGACTGGTGCCATGACGACCGATTGTGCTCGTGGTAGCGGCCTGAGTCGTTGCCTGGATACGTGGTTGCAGTGAGTGGTTCGCGCGCGCTGGTCAGGGTGTGTCGGGGCAGCGACATCAACTCAGACGCATACGGTGATCTCCGTGTGGGAGGCATTTGATCAATGCGCAGATAGGTGCGTTTTGCCGATTCATCGACTTGACGCTATCGCGGGTGACGATCCTGCACCGTGCTGTCTACAAGTCTGTTCATTGTCTCGACCGCGCGGTCCGGGCCGCCTTGTAGCCAATTTCCATATCCCGGGGAGCCAGCCTGATCGAACCGCTGGGATGGACGCCTTCCAGAAGATCGGAGCGCCCGTGGTCGATTGCGTTATTGACGAACGGTATCGGTCACAGCCGACCGCCCGCTTTGTAGTGGGCGGCGGACATGCACAAGCGCAATATGCAAAGCCATATAACGAGCATCAAACCAACTCAACCAGTGCAGGTCGCAGGTTTGAAGCTTGGGCAGATTGGTTGGACTATTGTCGAACGAGATAGCGTTGAACTTGGCGCTTCGCGTTTCCAGCGAGGCAGAGCAGATTGTTCCCGTAATCAGTACTTGATCTGGATCAATGGCCCAACTCGGATGACGACGTATTTTAGGCTGACTCTCCATTGGCAGGAACCATTACGATGCACGCGCAACCTGTTCTCGAATCGCACACCCACATGTTTGATGCGCGTGGTCTGGCGCGTCGGTTCCGTCATTCGGCCATCATCGGTGCGATAGGCGTTTTACGCTCGGGGGAGACCATGCGCTTCGTGAATGATCGCGATCCGCTTCCTCTCATTGTGCAACTGCGCAATCGACTTGGCGAGAACTTGACGGTGACCTATCGCGAGCGCGGCCCGGAAGCCGTCGTGATCGACTTCGGTATCGTCGGATTGCCCGCGCAATAAGGATGTCGTTGGATGAGCTTCCCGGCCTTCTATCATCGGGCGACGCGAATCAGCATGCGTGCCCCTTGGCCGCCTTGTTGGGGGCATCCGATGGCGGGCTGCTGGTATACAGCTATTTCGATAGCTGTTCGGCGACTCCTGCTCCACCGTGGCTGGTGTTACCTGGTGGGGCGTACGGCGATGACGTCGCTGTTTCCGGATGGCTCGGCGACGAGAGGCGAGGCGAGATCGACGTGCGCATGGCAGCCCTGGAAACGGAGGGAACCTAATTCTACTGTGTTATGAAAGTTATGGCATGATGACGCCATCTTCGAGCAACACGCAAGGAGGTGGGTCATGGGCACGAGTCTGGAGGCACGCTTTGCACGGTATGGCGAGGCGATGGTGTCCGC